>NZ_VDCS01000040.1 GCF_006265225.1 Allotamlana fucoidanivorans
TTATTAGCCCCAGAAAGCATCTTGATTTTAGATGGTGAATAACTACCAAAAACAACAAACGCCCTGAAAATAGGCGTTTGTAATTCAAGTTTTTATAAAATTATGGGCTCGTGCAACGGCTACCAATGTTGGCAATAGTTATTTTTTAAAACAATTTTTATTGTAATGTAGATTCACTTTTAATAAAACTTCATTAATTAATTGATTAACTCTATCCGCATAATTTATATCGTTGTTATTTTTATAAATATAGTTTTTTAAAGTTGTTTCCATAAGAGGAATTGTCTTAGTCATTGGCTCATTAAGGCAAGAATCAAAAACTTCTTTGAAATTTGTTCTGTCAAATGTTTTGTCAGCCATACAGTTGCAAAAATCATCTTTAATCAAGTCCGCAAAATACTCCGAATGTTTGTCAAGTTTGAAAATAGGCCATTTTACTACAAAAGCATCGTTGTCTATTTGGATAATCATAATTCTAGTATGGTCAGGTAATTTGTCTATTGAAAAACGATTAACCACAAAAGGACTTCCTTTGTGTTTATATGGGTAAGTGTCCAAAAAAACATTTAGAGTGTCATTAATCACTTCGTCAAACCCTGAACTAATATTCACTCCAATATTTTGCAAGACATTCTCGCTTTTTAGAAATAATGTGTCTGAATTTATTTTCAGTTTTATATATCTTAATTTAGAGTTTTTAAGATGCTCGAGCTTTATTTTTTTGATTTCGAAACTTTTAACTTTTTTGACTTGTTTATAATCATCTTTATATTCAATTATTAGCTCTTTTTCTGTTATACTATCAGCTCCTTTTAAATTCAGATAAAATTTTTGAGCAAATACGAAATTCGAAAAAAGCAAAAAGGTTAATAGTAGGTTATTCAGTTTCTTCATAATTATTGCCAACGGTTGGTATAAGAATAGTGCGGTTTTGTGTCCGAGGATTTTCCGTAGGAAAATCAGAGTGACCAAATACGCACTAGCCTTTGATTAAGTATTAAATTTAGCATTATTTTTATACTTTGTTGTAACCAGTTTTATTCTTTTTCTATTAATTCTATTATTTCATCAAGATTCAGTTCCATCATTCTTTTGTGAACATATGCACCAAAAACAATGAACGCAGTTGTTAATGGAAGTCCGATTAAAATTCCATTTTGATATATAAATCCGATTGTCCACAATGTTAAAAAAATCAGTACAGCAATCAGAAGAGTTCTCTTAGGTTTAACTGTTAATTTAACCTCTGGAATGTTTAAGTCGCAAATAAAGTCATAAAACACCTTTCCAGAAATCAAGATTTTTTGGTTTACAAATACCATTTTTTTGCAATCAAATTTTTTTAATGATTCCGATAATTCCGATTCCGATTTTTTTGTTTGTATAGTTCTGTCAATTTGGAACTTATTCGTTAGGGTCATATAATTTGGGGTTTACTCCAGCCAGTGTTGATATAGCAAGAACTATTAAAATCAAAAAACCGACACCTAAATAAAACGCTTTGTAGTAATATTTCTTAATTCCGCTTTTAGGGTCAATTTCATCAAGAATTTGTTCATATGTTATTTTACGTCCCTTAATTTTGTAATAAATCAGTAAAAGAAATGCACCAATGTAACCAATGATTAATTGTTTGACTATAATATTATAAAGCTGGTTCATTCGGTTTTCTCAAATTGGTTACAACGGTCTCGGCTATGAGTAGTTGCGTGTTTTAGCACCTAACTTTGCAAGTACACACCAAACTGAAAATCCGCGAGGATTTTCAGAAGTAGGCGAGAACCAGCAATTACTTATAGCCATTGTAGCCGTTGCACGAGCCCATAATTTTATAAAAACTTGAATTACAAACGCCTATTTTCAGGGCGTTTGTTGTTTTTGGTAGTTATTCACCATCTAAAATCAAGATGCTTTCTGGGGCTAATAACA
>NZ_VDCS01000041.1 GCF_006265225.1 Allotamlana fucoidanivorans
TGTGGTAAGGTCAATTGTTTATAATGTTTCATCCAAAACGAATATAAATATTGAGCCTAAAATAGATGGGGCTAGCCCCATCTATTTTAAATATTCGTGTTGCACTTATTAATTGAACTTAGAAATTAATTAAGAATTAAAATAATTAATTAGTTAAAACGTAACCGTTTCCTCCAATAATAACCCAAGCTTGGGTTGTAACTGCTTGAATTATTACAAATTCCCAACTATTATTAAGTTGTACACCCAATGCACCATCAAATCTATCATTAGGATCGGTGGACGTAATATTAACTATTGACTGATTTTGCGGATTTTTAATCACCAAAACACGACCAATGGAATTAGCCGCATCCGGCATTGTTATTGTAGTATCAGTCAAAGTAATTAATGTATAGTCTGATGATAAAGCTGAATAAGTACTTGAAGAAATCACATTTACAGATAATTCCAAACTACCGCTACTTCTAATGAAATTCCCTGATGAATCTACCGACAAATAATTATTGCCTGTTCCAGCTAAATTAGAAGAGGTTATACTTCCGTCCAAGCTTGAAACATTTAATAGGCTAACATTGTTTTCATCTTCAACTACGAAGTTACCATTGGCACCTAACGTATTTTTTATGTCTTGAGCTGTTACACTTGAACATAAAAGAGTCATAAATAGTATTTTTAAAAAGCACTTCATTTTTTTGTTTTTATTTTTGAACTAATATATAAAATTAGTTTTTGATATGTGTTTAAAAAGAAAACTATTGCCAACAATGGTAGCCGTTGAACAAGCCCTTAATTTTTAAAAACGAGATACAAATAAGCCCTTTTAAGGGCTTTTATTTTAGGTGTAAATGCTTGGCCCCTAAAATTATGAGGCTTTAAAGGATGTAAAATGTATGGTAGTATAGCTTTAAAAGCAAAACGAACATTAGACAGGCTTGCCGCCCCACTTTTACTGTGTTCTTCTATAAATTTCAGGTACTTTTTAAGATTGTAAGTAATCGCGGATAGCTGCATACACTTATTAGCTTGCTTTATACCTATGGTATTGACTTTTCTAAGTCCCAAAACTGCGTGAGTGTTCCAAAAACAGGTTCTACTGCACTTTGGCGCTTGGCTTTTACAGGAGCACTATCGATGGCTTGGGTATGGCCACTAACCATACCTGCCGATACACACAGCTCAAAAACTTTGGTGAACACATCTTCAAAAACAGACTCAGGGAATAGCACGCGTGTACGAATGATGGCCGAGTGCCAAGGCAGTTCTTCATCAATATCATAACCTAAAAATACAGAATATCCAAACGCATGCGGCAATGCTCTATAAGTTTACGGTCATTGGTAATATTCTCTAAATACCCTACCAGACACAACTTAAAGAACACCACGGGATCAATGCTCTTTTGGCCACTGCTGCCATAATAGCTTTTGGTTTCTTTATACAGAAAGTCTAATGGTAAAACGCCCTTTAAACGACGGTATAAATTGTGTTCTAGAACACGAACACTTAACTGAAAATTGTTGAATAATTTCTCTTGATAATTCTGTTTGCCTTGCATTCCTAAAAATAAGAACTTTCAGGCAAATCTTAAAATTTTGAAGTATATTTGAGTATTATGCAACAGGCACACCGTATATAATTTATTGCTAGTTTTGGTTTACTTACGAAAATCCTCGCGGATTTTCTATTCGGTTTGTATTTGCTAAATTTAGTGCTCAAACCACGCAACTAATCTTATACAAACACGTTAGGCGTAAAATTGACCCGTCCTGAATAAAGGCTACATAATTTCAAACATTATGTACAAAAATGACAAAGTAATCAGACGGTATTCAGAACCTTTTAAACTGAAAATTTTAGACGAACTTACAACAGGAAAACTAA
>NZ_VDCS01000042.1 GCF_006265225.1 Allotamlana fucoidanivorans
GTTTTCCTGTTGTAAGTTCGTCTAAAATTTTCAGTTTAAAAGGTTCTGAATACCGTCTGATTACTTTGTCATTTTTGTACATAATGTTTGAAATTATGTAGCCTTTATTCAGGACGGGTCAAAATGCATTACAACGGTCTTGTGTATGGAAAGTTGCGTGCTTGTGTGCGAGGATTTTCCGAAGGAAAATCAGAAGCTAGTAAGCAAAGCAACTAACATTGGTTAAGCTAAAAATAGCAATTTTTTATACACGGTGTTACCTACAGTATTTTTATTTTTTATAGTTATGGTGAAAATATATTACGTCAAGAAATAATTTCCGATACATCATTTTTTCAAATTTTTTTTCGGGAATACTGTTTAGAGCATTTGCTAAATTTCCATCATTGAAGTTCAGGTCTCCAGATTTTTCAATCTCCCATAAAGATTCCATTACTTTATATTGCCAACTTGTTTTGTCTACAATTTTTTCTCTTAAGACAATTTGGTCGTAGCATTTTAATTGCGCTTGTCCTATGAAAGGTAATAAGAGAAATGGGTCAAATCCAAGTTGCAATTTTAACTTGTCAAAAAAATCAGAATCAATGTCTTTGTTTTTTATTTTGTCAAATAACTTCAGATATCCATTTTTAGTTATATCGGTTAAATAGCCTTCTTTAACTAAAGCTAGTTCCAATAATTTATGGATATTCTTTTTGTCAGTCAGATTTCCTCCAGCTGGTCCGTTTTCAATTCGTTCAGAGTATTTCGATTCAATACAGATTTCAAATTCTTTATCAGCTAAATCTGATGAGCTTTTTTTTGAATCACATGATATGATAAATACTAAAATTATTATTTGAAGCAGTTTTTTCAATATTGTAGGTAACGGTTTGGGTATGATTTCGGCGTGGAATCGTCCGCAGGACTATTCCGCAGAGAAATCAAGCTAATTTAATGTTTTTACTCTCGGTTTTTGCACTGTCGCCACGCTGAATTATAGCCGGTGTTGGCAACTGGCATTTTTTATTCAGTCGGCATTTTCGTCGATATGTAAATCAGTTCATCATAATTATCCGATGTGAATTCCTTTATTGCGCTCGGTTCCGTTATTGTTCCAATTCCGATTATCTTGCTTTGGTCAATTTTTTTATATTCATCGACAGATATTATTTCTCCGTCAAGAACATATAGAGTTTTCTTGTCCGACTTTGTATTTGCTATTTCTCTTTCTTTTAATTTGGTCGTTAATAAAACAACTCCGTTTTTACCTTTTTCTCCGTATATATTTACAGTGTTTTCTTTTTTCAAATATTCAACCTTTGAAATATCTTCTTCAAGTAATAGGAACCAACCGTCATTCATTGTTTCATATTCAACGGCATATCCGTCGATAACCAGTAAAGGATTTTCCGTAAGTGAATTATCGACTTTCACGGAATTAATATAATTCGCCAAGTAAGTGTTGTCAGATTTCTTTTGGTTGCAGGAAATACATAAAAAAATCAGAAGTAATGTTATGGTTTTTGTTATTCGGTTCATTTTTCAGCGTATTTTTTTTAGCTTGTTGCCAACGATCTCGGCTATGAGTAGTTGCGTGGGTTAACACTTAATTTAGCAAGTACACACCAAACTGAAAATCCGCGAGGATTTTCAGAAGTAGGCGAGAACAAGCAATTACTTATAGCCATTGTTGGCAGTAGTTTTTTTTCCGATTAATATTTTTATGTCACTAAATAAATAAGCTCCAGCTATAGCAAGACAGGCAATTGCATAAATTATTTTTCCATCTGGGAAAAGTAAGAATATGGC
>NZ_VDCS01000043.1 GCF_006265225.1 Allotamlana fucoidanivorans
GTGCCTGTTGCACAACGTGATAAATATAAGATAAAATTTCATAAATTGTATTATAATTCTTATGTTTAATAATGCAAGGCAAAAAAGAGTATCAGGAGAAATTATTCAACAATTTTCAGTTAAGTGTTCGTGTACCAGAGCACAATTTCTATCGCCGATTAAAGGGTGTTTTACAATTAGAGTTTCTGTATCAAGAAACCAAAGGATATTATGGTAGCAGTGGTCAAAAGAGCATAGATCCTGTGGTGTTTTTTAAACTTTGTCTGGTGGGGTATCTGGAAAACATCACCAGCGACCGCAAGCTCATCGAGCATTGCAGTATGCGTTTGGATATTCTTTATTTTCTAGGTTATGATATTGATGAAGAATTACCATGGCATTCTACCATCAGTCGTACTCGAGGATTGTTTCCGGAGTCTGTATTTGAAGCGGTATTTGGCAGAGTTTTTGAGCTTTGTGTATCGGCCGGAATGGTCAGTGGGCATACTCAGGCCATCGACAGTGCCCCTGTCAAGGCCAATGCTTCTATGGACAGTTTGGAACTCAAGGTCCCAGAAGCAGATTTGGACAGCCACCTGCGAAAAATCCGCCATATCAGTAAACGTGATAAAGACCAACCGCTACATCAGGCTAAAGGCAACAAAGCGGATATTGATCAGCAAACTTTATCGGCCAGTGCTAAGGAGTTACAAGCCATAAAAAGCAGAAACAGTAAATGGGCAAAGGAACAGGACCAGCGTCCCGGAGCGGGCAATAAAGGCAGCAGATATACCAGTAACAAAACCCACTACAGCCCAACAGACCCCGATGCCCGCATTAGTGTTAAACCGGGTAAATCCAGAAAGCTGAATTACCAAAGTCAGCTTACGGTAGATACAGCTCATCATGTGATTAGTGATATTAAGGCTTATCATGCCGATGGAAAAGATAATCAACAATTAGCAGACATCGTGGTTCGCGTACAACGTCGCTTACGCCGATCAGGATTAGTCTGGGAAAACTGTGTGGCCGATACCGGGTATAGCAGTGGAGAGAATTACGCCTTTCTGGAAGGGAGGAATTTAAAGAGTTTTATTCCGGCACACGGGACTTATAAAGGCTGCCCAGACGGGTTTACCTATAATGAAACCCAAGATTATTATGTTTGCTCACAAGGTAAGATCATTCCTTTTAAAAAGGTGTTTTATGAAACAAAGAACCACACCAAGAAGAAAGAATACCGCGCCTCAAAGAAAGTGTGTATCGATTGTCCAATCCGCCGTGAGTGTTTAGGTAAGAGTGCCCAGGAAAAGAAATTCACCGTAACGTATTACCGCGCGGAGTATGAGCGAAACATTGGGCGTGTAAATAGTCCACAGGGGCGCTATATGAAAGCCAAGCGACAAAGCACAGTAGAGCCCGTATTTGGAACCTTAACCCAGTTTATGGGACTTAGGAAAGTCAATACCATTGGCATTAAGCAAGCTA
>NZ_VDCS01000044.1 GCF_006265225.1 Allotamlana fucoidanivorans
TGGACTTCCTATATTAGACTGGACAAAAAGATGAGAGAATATGTTTGCTAGTTATTAACTTAGCAATTATGAGAAGTAAACCCAAACATTACACTTTAGAATTTAAACAAAAGGCAGTTGAGTTGAGCTATGCCAAAGGCAACGTAAAACAAGTAAGTGAAGATTTAGATATATTTCCATCGGTTCTTTATCGTTGGCGAAAAGAGTTGAAGGATTATGGCAAAAATAGTTTTCCTGGTCGAGGCAAGCCTAAATTGACTGATGAAGAAAAAGAAATATTCCGTTTAAAAAAAGCGTTAAAAGAAGCTGAAATGGAACGTGACATCTTAAAAAAGGCCATCAGCATCTTCTCCAAGAGCGACAGGAAAAATACAGGTTTATAAAACAGCATCTTATGAGGTTTCCTGTCGAGATGATGTGTAAAATATTAAAGGTAAGCAAAAGCGGTTATTATCATTGGCTGCAATCAGGGCCAAGTAAATTATGGTTAGAAAATCAAAAGGTAACTGCGCTTATAAAATCTATATTTAAAGATAGCTTTCAAAGTTATGGATCGCCAAGAATAAAAACAGAACTGGAGACATTAGGCTATAAAATATCAAAGCCCAGAGTGGCGCGTATTATGAGTGCTAATTATTTGTTTGCAAAACGAAAACGTAAATTTAAAGCAACCACTGATAGTAAACATAATTACCCAATAGCACCTAATTTGTTAAACCAAAACTTTGAAGTAAGCAGGCAGAATCAAGTTTGGGTAAGTGACATTACCTAAATCAAAACCAAACAAGGCTGGTTATATCTTACTGTAATCATTGATTTGTTTAACCGTAAAGTTGTTGGGTGGGCTCTAAGTGACAATTTAAGCACAGAGGATACTATTATTAAAGCTTGGCATATGGCTATAAAGAAAGCAACCCTAACCCAAGATTTAATTTTTCATTCAGACCGAGGTATACAATATGCCAGCCATAAGTTTACCTCTTTAATTAAAAGTTACGATGGTTTAGTAAACCAATCTATGAGCAGAAAAGGTAACTGCTGGGATAATGCCGTTGCAGAATCGTTCTTTAAATCATTAAAGGTAGAATGGGTTTATAGGCACAATTATAGATTAAGATCTGAAGCGGAGTTATCCATCTTTGGATGGATAGAAACTTGGTACAATAATAAAAGGAGACATTCCTTTTTAGGAAACAAAACTATAAGAGAATTTGAATTAGATATGTATAACCAAAAACTAGCAGCTTAGTCATTCAACTTAAAGTCCAATTTTTTGTTGCAAGTCCA
>NZ_VDCS01000045.1 GCF_006265225.1 Allotamlana fucoidanivorans
CCCGTCCTGAATAAAGGCTACATAATTTCAAACATTATGTACAAAAATGACAAAGTAATCAGACGGTATTCAGAACCTTTTAAACTGAAAATTTTAGACGAACTTACAACAGGAAAACTAAACAAATATCAACTAGGGAAAGCCTACGGTATTGCACCAACTACCATTAATGAATGGATAAGAAAGTACAACCGTAAAGACCTTATGAACACTAGAATAACTGTGAAAACCAAAGACGAAATAACACGCATTAAAGAACTTCAAAAAGAGATTGAACAACTAAAAAAATTGTTGTTAAAGAAAGATCTAGATGCAATGATTCAAGATTCATACCTGGAAGTTGCTGCCGAAGATCTTGGCTATAAATCTGTTGCAGAACTAAAAAAAAAGCTAAATATAGAGCGCTAAGTAAAACCAAAGACAAAGCTAAAGGATTTGCGTCTTTAACCACTATTTGTATGGCTTTCGGGCTTAAACGTGATGCGTACTACAAGTATAAATATAGAGCTGACAAACGTTTAAAACTTGAACAACAGATCATTCAAATTGTGAACCAAAAGCGCAGGTCCTTGCCTAGAGAAGGCGTACGTAAACTCAAAATATCTTTAAAAAATGAGTTTGATAAAGCAAACCTTAAAGTAGGCAGAGACACGCTTTTCAACATTCTTAGAAAACACAATATGCTTATAACCAGAAAGAAACCCAGCTACAGAACTACCAATTCTTTTCATAGGTTTTACAAACATAAAAACATCATAAAAGATGTACTTGTTAATAGACCTAATCAGGTTTGGGTATCGGATATTACATACATCAGAACTGTAAAAGGATTTTGCTACTTGGCCCTTATAACTGACATGTATTCTAGAAAAATCATAGGTTACGACCTTAGTGATAGCCTTGAACTTAGCGGTTGTACCAGAGCTCTTAAAAAAGCATTATATCAAGCTAAAAACACAGAAAACCTAATACATCACTCGGATAGAGGCATACAATATTGTAGCAATATATACACACAAATTTTAAAGAGAAACAACATCAAAATTAGTATGACAGAAGAAAATCATTGCTACGAAAACGCTATTGCTGAACGTGTAAACGGCATCCTAAAAGACGAGTTTTATCTTGACCAGACCTTTGATAGC
>NZ_VDCS01000046.1 GCF_006265225.1 Allotamlana fucoidanivorans
CTTAACTGAAAATTGTTGAATAATTTCTCCTGATACTCTTTTTTGCCTTGCATTATTAAACATAAGAATTATAATACAATTTATGAAATTTTATCTTATATTTATCACGTTGTGCAACAGGCACATTGTATAAAAATAATGCTTAAGTTTAATCCTAAATCAAAAGGTTAGTGCGTATTTGGTCACTCTGATTTTCCTGCGGAAAATCCTCGGACACAAAACCGCACTATTCTTATACGTAACCGTTGGCAAACATTTTGACGCAACCTTATAAATGGAATCTCATCTACAAATAAATAGAATTATGAAAAATAAATTGATTCTGATTTTATCAATATTGACATTCATTGCTTGCGATACAGCGTCTGTCGATTTAGACGATGAAAACTATGTATTTGACGGACGAGGAGGCGTGAAATGTGAGGTTAACGGTAACCTATTAAAACCATCTGTAGTAACAAGTCCAGGTGCTAGATCCGTTTGGTTCAGTATGGCTGACTATGATGATTTAAATCGTATGTACCTTTCGTTTAGGAATAGAGGTCAGTCACCAGATTTCATTGACCAATTTGTAACAATAGAAATTACTGGAATAAGCACAACAACTTCAATGGTTGGTAATATTTATAATCTTAGTGAAGAACCAAATCAAGGAGAATATAGTATTGATACCGCCAGCTCAGTTTACAAAACAAACGAAATTTATTTTGGAACTTTGGAAATTCTATATCACGACATTGACAACTATATTTTGGGTGGTCGTTTCGAGTTTGACGCAGTAAACGAAGATGGAGAAGTTATTGAAATAAGAGAAGGGGAATTTGACCTAAAATATTTATAAAAAACGATTTGCCAACAATGGCTATAAGTAATTGCTTGTTCTCGCCTACTTCTGAAAATCCTCGCGGATTTTCAGTTTGGTGTGTACTTGCTAAGTTAATCGCTAATCCACGCAACTACTCATAGCCGAGACCGTTGTGCGTAAGCTTGACCCGTCCTGAATAAAGGCTACATAATTTCAAACATTATGTACAAAAATGACAAAGTAATCAGACGGTATTCAGAACCTTTTAAACTGAAAATTTTAGACGAACTTACAACAGGAAAACTAA
>NZ_VDCS01000047.1 GCF_006265225.1 Allotamlana fucoidanivorans
TCTAAGTTCAATTAATAAGTGCAACACGAATATTTAAAATAGATGGGGCTAGCCCCATCTATTTTAGGCTCAATATTTATATTCGTTTTGGATGAAACATTATAAACAATTGACCTTACCACAAAGGTATCAAATCTCTGCGTTATTAGATGCAGGAATAAGTATTACTCAAATAGCTAAAACAATAGGTTTTAATAAGAGTAGTATATCACGAGAATTAAAGAGGAATACACCAAGTAGAGGCCGAACATCTGGTAAATACTTGCCAGAACACGCCCATCAAAAGACAAATGACAGGCATTGTACCAAAACAAAGTCTATAGCGTTGACAGATCAGCTTAAAGAACGTATTGCTGGATTAATGGAATATGAGAAATGGAGCCCAGAACTCATAGCTAAAAGACTTGCTAAAGAAGCTGAAACCTGCGTGAGTCACGAGACTATTTATAAATGGATATGGACTGCAAAACATAGCAATCATAGAAAACACAAACGCTACAAGAACCTTTACAAACACCTACGCCATACAGGTAGAAGGCAAAAAAGGAACAATGTAAAGGATAAACGAGGTGCAATAACAGGGCGCGTAGGCATAGATAAACGTCCCCAGGTCGTAAACCAACGTTCTCGCATTGGAGATATAGAAGTAGATTTAATGATGGGAAGCAACCACAAATCAGCGTTATTAGTAATGACAGATAGAACAACATTGATAACTATGATAGAAAAACTGGGTAGTAAAAATGCAGATGAAGTCTATCAAAAAATGAGTAAAAGACTCACAAACTTTAACTCATCTTGGATAAAGACCATAACTTTTGATAATGGAAAAGAATTTGCACAACACAATAAAATAGCGAAAGACTTAAATGTAAAAACATACTTTACAAGACCATATACCTCTCAGGATAAAGGAACAGTAGAAAATAGAATAGGCGTTATAAGAAGGTTTTTTCCAAAGAAAACAGACCTTAGAGAAGTATCAATCAAAAGAATAAAAGAAGTTGAAAAATTACTAAATTACAGACCTATTAGAAAGTTTAATTATAATAACCCTATTGAAGTCCTAAATAATAAGTGTGTTGCACTTATGGGTTGAACTCAGC
>NZ_VDCS01000048.1 GCF_006265225.1 Allotamlana fucoidanivorans
AATAATAAAAGGAGACATTCCTTTTTAGGAAACAAAACTATAAGAGAATTTGAATTAGATATGTATAACCAAAAACTAGCAGCTTAGTCATTCAACTTAAAGTCCAATTTTTTGTTGCAAGTCCACAAGTTAAAGGTAACGATTTTTGGATTAGCATTTAGCAAGCAATGGATTATAGCCGTTGTTGTGCTTTCGTTATTCTTTATTGGAACTCACTTCTCCTTGGATTTCAGTCAGAATCTTATCTATTTCTATTTCCAATATTTTGTAATTTTCAACTATGTAATTTGCTCTACCTCTTATAGTTCTGACAATATTCTCGAATTGAACATCTTCTAACAATGTTGGGTCAATTAGTCTAGAACCGGACTCATAATAAAAATACTTTAAATAATGAGGTTCAAGATAGGTGTCTCCATATTCAATTAATCGCTTCTCATCTTCTTTAACATCCTCTACCATTGCTGGCCATTTTGAAAGATTCATTCGCAAAGAATCATTTTTAATGATGTTTAGATTTCCAGAACTCATTAGGTTATTTAGCCCCCCATTTGAAGGGTCAAAAGTCGAATAACCGTATAATCTTCTCGTAAGATTGAAAACCTTAATCAAGTCCACATCCTTTTTTGATAAGCTCAAAATGTATATAATGCTATCTCCATTATGGGTCAAATTATTTGCTTTTTTAATATTTCTATTCAACTCTTCCTTATTATATAAAAAATCAGATTTCAATTCATTGAGAAATTTTTGCTCATAATTGGATTCTTTTCGACTTTCATTCCAATTATTAATCTGCAAAGCAATTAAAATCCCGATAACCACAAGCACTATT
This sequence comes from Allotamlana fucoidanivorans, assembly GCF_006265225.1. Classification (GTDB taxonomy): domain Bacteria; phylum Bacteroidota; class Bacteroidia; order Flavobacteriales; family Flavobacteriaceae; genus Allotamlana; species Allotamlana fucoidanivorans. The sequence goes on from NZ_VDCS01000048.1 coordinate 836, forward strand.
TCACCAATAGCATATTTTAAGTATTTTCCAGTTTTCCCTTCTGAAAGTAAGTTTTGTCTAATTTTTCTAAAGAATTTAATCATTGGTTAGTGGTTTCTGATAATGTCTAGTCCTGAAATATGGCTACAGGTTAAAAATTGATTTACGCTGTTTTTAAATATACCATATTTGGTGTTTTATAGTCTAAAGATACATGTAATCTAATTTCGTTGTATAGATTGATTGC
>NZ_VDCS01000049.1 GCF_006265225.1 Allotamlana fucoidanivorans
TCGATAGACTGATTGGTAAAATCATGCGATACGCTCGGTGAACACCCCCCCGCTAAACTGTTATTTATAATAGCTGTTTGATTAGTTACCCAAGCTGCGATATCAGCATCCAGTGCATTTTGAGCTGCAGTAGGATCCGCATTATCAAACTCACAGGCATCCGCACTATCATCAGAAGGACTAGTATAGCTTACTACTTGAGGTTGTGTTAAGGTATAGGTAGCTTGAGGAGTAAAAGTTTCACAAATATCATCAATAGTCCAGGTAATGGTTACCGTACCTCCCGTACAGAAGTCGATAGACTGATTGGTAAAATCATGTGATACGCTCGGTGAACATCCACCCGCTAAACTGTTATTTATAATAGCTGTTTGATTAGTTACCCAAGCTGTGATATCAGCATCCAGTGCATTTTGAGCTGCAGTAGGATCCGCATTATCAAACTCACAGGCATCCGCACTATCATCAGAAGGACTAGTATAGCTTACTGCTTGCGGTTGTGTTAGGGTATAGGTAGCAGTAGGATTAGTAGAGCCACAGATATCTTCTACCGTCCAGGTAATAGTTACCGTACCTCCCGTACAGAAGTCAATAGACTGATTGGTAAAATCATGCGATACGCTCGGTGAACATCCCCCCGCTAAACTGCTATTAATACTATTAGTTTGTGCCGTTACCCAAGCTGCGATATCAGCATCCAGTGCATTTTGAGCTGCAGTAGGATCCGCATTATCAAACTCACAGGCATCCGCACTATCATCAGAAGGACTAGTATAGCTTACTGCTTGCGGTTGTGTTAGGGTATATGTAGCTTGAGGAGTAAAAGTTTCACAAATATCATCAATAGTCCAAGTAATTGTTACCGTACCTCCCGTACAGAAGTCAATAGACTGATTAGTAAAGTTATGAGATACAGTTGGAGATCCACCTGTTAAACTATTATTGATAATGGTAGTTTGGGCCGCTACCCAAGCTGCAATATCAGCATCCAGTGCATTTTGAGCTGCAGT
>NZ_VDCS01000005.1 GCF_006265225.1 Allotamlana fucoidanivorans
GTGGTAAGGTCAATTGTTTATAATGTTTCATCCAAAACGAATATAAATATTGAGCCTAAAATAGATGGGGCTAGCCCCATCTATTTTAAATATTCGTGTTGCACTTATTAATTGAACTTAGAAATAGTTTAAGATATTAAATTTTTGAATAGCAAATAAACTTATTATTTTGAAATCAAAAGAAAAATATGCTATACCAAATTCAAAAACTACTGGTTTTATCCTTTATATTACAAGCTTGCCATACAGGAAAGCTAGACCTCGTAGCACATTTACCTTCTAGCTTAAAAGAGGCTTCTGCTATTGAAAAAGTACCAAATTCTGATTTACTTTGGACTATTGAAGACAATGGTAATAAAAACAATGTTTACGGTATTAACACGCAAGGAGAAATAATAAAAAACATTAATATTAGTAATGCTACTAATGAAGATTGGGAAGATTTAACCTCAGATGCTGCAGGCAATTTATACATTGGCGACTTTGGTAATAACAGTAAAAACCGAGATATATTTACTATTTATAAAATATCAGATTTAAAAAAGAAAAACACTACCGCAGAGCGCATAGACTTTGTCCTTCCAAAAGAAATAAAATCAAAAGATTTTGAGGCTTTTTTTCTTTACAAGAACCATTTCTATGTGTTTAGTAAGGAATACAAAACAAGCATTCTTGTTAAAATTCCTAATACCATAGGAAAACATACCGCAGAACTGGTTACCGAATTTAACTTAAAAGGTAAGCATAATAGAATTACATCGGCTGATATTAGTGCCGATAGCAAAACTATAGTACTTTTAAATCACGATAAACTTTGGAAAATCACCCATTTCGAGTCGGATGATGTTTTTCAAGGTGATATCTCTGAAATGCCTTTTAAGCATGATTCGCAAAAGGAGGGCATCACGTTTAAAAACCAATCAACGGTTTACATTACCGATGAAAAAAATAAAAGCAATGGGGGTAAGCTCTATACCTTTAAACTTGATTAAATATAGCCAGTTTAAAGGTATTCCCATGATTTAAAGTAGTTTTTTTAGGCATCTTTATTTAATCGAAGGAGTATATAACTTTTATATACCTTAGCATTATTTTCGTGCAAGCTATACTGCTCATCATTAAGTAACTCTTTAGCACTCGCGTTTAACCTTTCTATGTAATTTTCAAATGCTTCTTGCATTTCGTCATTTGAATAATTAACATCTTTATCATTTAAACGCCCCATCTTTGACGTGTACATATTCACTATGGCCTCATATTCGGCTAAAGTATCGGCATCAATATTCATTTTTTGTTTGGCCTGATAAAACCATAATTGAATCTCATCTCGTTCCTCAGGAGTCAGAAAATACACTTTGTTTTCTTGTCTTTCCTGTTGTTTTGGGGTTAAATTTTGAGCACTAATAAATGAAGTAGCTAACAATAAGATTAATACGTTAAGTGTTTTTAAAGTTTGCATTGTTTTTTGTTTTGTTTGTTATTATACACCAAAATTACTGTGCATCACTTAAAATAAAACAAAATAGAAATCCAACCGCCTAAATAGATTAGTGAACCGTTCTTAATTTCTCCTGAAGTTTTACAACTTACATATTCATCCAGTTTTTAACCTCTGATGCCTTAGCTTTACTTACCACTATGCGTTCCTTAAATGATGGATTTACATTTAAAATAAGTTTACCATTAAAATAAAATTTAATATTTACTACAGCATTTTTATTAACTACAAATTGCCTATTGATTCTATGAAAATACTCGGGATCCAGTTCGTTTTCAATATCCTCAAGCTTTTTGTCGATAATATAAGGTTTATTGGTGTTGGTAACGGCTTTTACAATACCTGTTTCAATATAAAAATAAGCTATATCTTCTGTTTTTAAGGGAACTAATTCATCACGATGATGCACTAAATAAGTAGACTTGTATGTTTTATTTTTTGATTGAATTAATTGCATGATACCCCTTATCTGGCTTTCATCAAGTGTAGCTTCTTGTTTTTGTTGAGCTTTGAACTGATTTATAGCCTCGCTAAGATCTTCTTCACTTATAGGTTTGAGTAAATAATCAATACTATTTACCTTAAAAGCTTTCATAGCATATTGGTCATAAGCCGTTGTAAATACCACTGGAAGGTTTAATGTTATTTGATCAAAAATTTCAAAAGAAATACCATCGGCCAAATGAATATCCATAAATACCAAATCTACCTGAGGTTTGGTTGCAAAAAATGCAACAGACGCTTTTACAGAATCTAAAACCTTGACAATCTCAATATTTGAGTCAATACTATTTATGAGATACGTAAGATTTTCACTAGCAGCAATCTCATCTTCAACAATAACAACTTTCATATAATTTATTTTAGAGGTAGTTTCACTTTAAATGTTTGGTTTTCGTGGCTTACAACAATATTTTCTTTGAACAGAATCTGGTAGCGTTTATCTAAATTAGGCAGGCCATTACCTGTGCTATCAACAAACGTTGTTCTGGGTCTTACTGTATTCTCAACAACAATATAATCATCTTTTGCATACACCTTCACTAATAATGGATTTGTTTCTGAAATCTCATTGTGCTTTATAGCGTTTTCAACAAGTAATTGCAAAGCCAAGGTAGCTATCTTTTTCTCCATCACCGACTCATTGAGTGTTATATCAATATCAAATCTGTTTCTATATCGTGTTTTTATGAGGTAGATATAGCTTTCTAAAAACTTCAATTCTTCTTTTAAAGTTGCTAACTGGCCACTCTCACTCTGTAAAATATAGCGATACAGAAAAGATAATTTATTCACAAAGGTTGTAGCCTGTTTATTTTCTCTTATTAAAGAATTTAAAGAATTTAAAGAATTGAATAAAAAATGAGGATTAATTTGATTTTTAAGTGCATCTAATTCATTTCGTAAACTTTGCTGTTTTAGTATTTCTTTTTCGGCCAAGTAACCTTGATGCTCCATTTGATACCGTATAATTCTAGCTATAAATATACCCAGTAAGGTGATAACGGCATAAACAATATAAATCAAGGTTATATTTAGTTCACTTAAATACTCGCCTGTAAAGGTAGCTCTAAAATAAATTAACAAATAAACCCCAATAAGGTAGATAAAAACGTTTGAAAAAACCCAAATTATGTTTTTGAGATATACATTAATTTTTGAATAGAGTAATTTCCAGTTTGCATTAACTTGAAGTATAAACCAAGTATATAGAATTAAAAAAAGTGTTCTTAAAATAATATCTTTAACGGTAACCTCCGAAAAGGGATTTGACAACCTCTCAATAACCTCGTACGATCCCAAAAACCTAGGCAAATTGATAAGAAAAGATATTAGTACGGCAATACCAATAAGCAAGTATTGTTTGGCTTTTTTAAACTTCAAAATAATAGTATACTTATTTAAACACGAAAAAACCAAAGTTACAATTTTAAAACGATTATTCATTAAAACGAAAAGAGACTATCTCGCCCCTAGAAGATAGTCTCAATTCAAAGCTTGCTATTAATCATCACAAGGGGCTGGGATACCTTACATAGAATGTTTAGCTCTATAAAAACCTATCTGTTCTACTTCTTCAACAGTTGCTATAGGGTCTTCTCCAAAAACCATTTCATAAATCAAACTGCCCTCTATTTCTAATTCTTCATCCTTGCTCAGACCCTCAAAATAATTAAAGTCTGCCGGTAAATATTCTAAAGTATCAAACTCTAATTCTGAAACCTCTTCAACCTCATACACCTCAATATCATCAACTTCTAAAGCATGCGTGGACATATCTTCCCAATCAAAAAGAATAGCATTTGCAGCTTGATTGATTTCATGCTGATTTAACCCCTCAAAATAATTAAACTCCGAAGGTAAATATGCCGTAGTATCAAACCCTAAATTCACCTCTTCATCTAATTCATATACCTTAATATCACTAACTGGTAACACTTTAGATTCTGGTTTATCAAATTTGTTATTTGCGCTTAGTGTAGTACTTGTCAATACTAAAACTACCAATAAACTAACTCCTGTTTTGAACATTTTTTTCATACTATTTATTTTTATTAGTTATTACTTCTGACACAAATGTATAGCCTCATTTCAACCTACTAGCCCTGTTTCTAGGTGAACCGTCCTAAAGGCTCAGTGAAGCATCTATTTTACTCACTGACAGTTATTTGAAATACAAAATTTCACATCATTTAGCAACATATAAAACTATAAACACTTAAAACACAAGCATAAAAAAACTGCCAAAACGAAAAATCATTTTGGCAGTTTGTACTATGCTACTTAAATCTATATAAATAACATAGAAAATTCGTTGTAGTCATTTTGAGAATATACTCTTTTTGACTCATCTAATTCTAATTCTTCAATATGTTCCCAATCTACTGAAAATTGTTTTTCTATTAATGTTTTTATCGCTTTCATACTTTTATGTTTAAATTTATATAACACCAAACCTGATTTTGGATACCCAAATTTAGTATGCTATAACTTTGAAATCTGTTAGATTATAAGTGAATTGAACCAAACAACCATTAAAACGACTTAAAATAGTATTGAGGTAACACAAAGCGAATTTTAGGTGGTTAATATTCTATTTATTTCAGCTTTATAAGAACTCTTAATTCAGTGGTTTTCCTAATATAAATCTTAACTTTGTGATTTAAACAACCTAAAAACATGAACAAATTTATACATAACCTCATTGTAATTATTTTCTGCGTTAACATTACAACAGCTCAAGACATCTCAGGAGTTTATGAAAAAGTAAGTGCTTCTGTTGTGGCTATTATTACCGAAGAAAACACCATTGTAACTACTGAAAACAATGATTTTCAACGTGTTTCAAACAAAGGATTAGGCTCGGGTTTTATGGTTACAGACCAACTGGTTGTAACGGCTGCCCATGTGGTAAGAGCTCCTCAAAACATTTTTGTTCAATTTTCTGATGGTACCACCATAGCTGGCAAAGTTATCACCTCTTTTAAAAGTGCAGATATTGCATTAATTGGATTAACAGAACCTAAAGCTAATCCTACCCTTGTAAAATTTGGAGACTCCGATAAGATGAAAATTGGTCAGCAGGTCTTTACTATTGGAGTACCCTTGGGGGTTGGATTTTCATTGTCTTCAGGCTATATCAGTGGCTTTAAACGACAAAAAACAGGAACAAACCCCTTTACCGACACCGAGTTTATTCAAACAGATGCGGCCATAAATCAAGGGAATTCGGGAGGACCTATGTTCAATATGAAAGGCGAGGTTATAGGTATTGTTAGCCATATTACTACAGTATCAGGAGGTTCAAACGGTATAGGTTTTGCTTGTAGTAGTAACCTAGCTCAAAAATTGCTATTAAACAATAAAATGCCTTGGTTTGGTGCCGATTTTCACGCCTTAACAGGAAAAGAAGCCAAACTTTTTAACCTCCCTCAAAAAAGTGGTTTATTGGTACAACGTGTTGTTTTATCTTCAATTTTTGGAAAAATGGGAGTGATAGAAGGCGACACAGAAGTTGTTATAGGCAACCAAAAACTTATTGTAGGAGGCGATATTATTTTAGCGTTTAACGATATTCCATTTGACATTACTGATGAAGCCTTACTAAAATTGGCAGACCTTTTTAATACCATTGATTATAATACTTCGTTTGAAATCACCGTTTTAAGAGCAGGTAAGATGATAAAGCTAAAAACAAAATATTAGTCAGTCACTAATTATATAGGCGGCTTCATTTCCCGATGTGACATAAATTTTTGAACCACAACAGCAGTAATTATAACCATATAAAATTGCCCACAAAGCCCCACTAATATGGTTGCCTTTTGCGCCACTGGAATCATGGGAACTACATCGCCATAACCAATAGTTAACAAGGTAATGAATCCAAAATAAAGTAAGGTATCTCCTTTACTTGTCAAACTGGTATCATCAATTATAGAACCTTGAAATGCTCCGGGGTATGATAACTCAATGCTTGCAAAAATAAAAAAGGCAAGCAACCCCAAAGACACATAACCACTCATTAGCCCTACCACTACATTTTTATTTACAAACTTGGCATTCCAAACCTGAGAAATAACCTCAACAGTAGCAATAATATAGAAAACAAAATAAGCCGCAAATCTAATTAAAGACACGATATTTTTCTCACTATCATTAGCCAGTTCAACAGCAAATAAAATTAATGACAGAAAAAATATAGCAATAAATATACGCGCATAAAACTTCTTTTTCCCTATCAAAATAATCCCTGAAACTATACTAAACAGAAACAGAGTAGGCATAAGAAACGTTCCATAAACCTCTCTTGGAACCAACAAAGCTCCAAAAAGGATAAGTAACTGTCCTGTAAAAAAAAGTTCAAATCTATTTTTGTACAATTTAGAAAACAATGTATCTAGCATATTTTAAAATTTTAGCCCAAAGCCAAAAGAAAACCGAAAGCCTTCTGAGCTATTAAAAAAATTAAATGTTCCGGACAAACTATCTGCGGCTGTCACCCAAAAACCACCACCGTAATCATTATGCCATTTTTTGGAAGAATCACCCCGTAACCAAACTCTACCAACATCGGTTCCTGTAAACAATCCTATTTGTAAAGGTAATACACTGGTTTTAAATTGAGGAAAACTATAACGTAAATCGGCGCTTCCTACCAAGGAATTTTTTCCTGTAAACCGTTCTGTTCTAAATCCTCTTAGCCCATTATTTCCTCCAATGTTGGCCGCTTGATAAAACACTAGATCTGATCCAAATCTTAATTGGGTTCTTATATCGGTTTTCAAAACAAACTTCCTGTTTTCAGATAATGCATTATAAAACCCCATATCTGCATTAAGATAACCATAGGTGTTTTTAGTTTCCTTAAACTCTGTTTTTCCTCCAAGCTCTAACTTAAATGTCATCCCTTTTGAGGGATTTAATACGTCATCAAAACTTGCATAATGAAAGTCAGCCTCTAAACCTCCAAAATAACGCCTATCATAAAATGCTTCATTTGTTGGTGGAACAAACTCTTCAGTAATAAACCTATCTTCTGTATCATCTATTCTTATGCCTTCAAAAATAGCCCGAACACCATAATCACTACCAAAATTTCCTTTTTTTAGTATTCCTGCTTTCAGGCCATAAATACTCGTTTTTACTCTGTTATAATCTAAATCATCAGCGTCATTACTCGTTTCATTCCCGTAACCAAAAAAGTTGTTTGCGAAATTTTCAGTGGTATATTGCCCCCCAATATGCAAATTCCAATCATTCATAATATTTGCAAATTCACCATCATACTTTAAAGCAAAGCCTTCTGTTGCAAAAAAATATCCGCCCTTAAATCGATGTTGTTGTGAAAATGGATTGCGCTGAAATCCTTTGGTAGTAGACACATAGGAGACCCCTAGCAAAAACCCATCATCAGGATTAAATCCTATAGCCGGCGTTATCAAATTTGTTTTAACGATATGCTTGTTGAAATCAAATAGATTCAAATTATAAACATCAGTAAACCGTATCTTTGCACCTTTATTTTCAACCACGGTATTGGGTTTACTCTCATGATCATATACCTTAATTTTTCTTCCTTTTTTTATGATGTATGAATCATTTTCTTGGCCCCCTATAAGTCTTATAAAAATGGGGTTATCACCTTTTCCTGAAACTTCAAAAACATCTTTATCATCTAAACCATAAATCCAAATTTCTTTTGTAATATCACGATTAAAGGTTCTATCAACAATAATCTCTCCTTTTTCACCATCAATAATTCTTGATATTTTGACATGCGTTTCTTTGTTTCTTGTTCGTTTAATTTCTATATAATCATCTTTATCTGTACCTGTTAATATTACCAACTTATTTAAATAATTATAATATCTGCTGGCAATAGTTTGAAGATTGGCTTTTCTTCCCGTTAGTTTTGTTTTTATCTCTTCTAATGTTTCGTCTTGCACTGCTTTGGGTACTTTTGAAAATGCTTTTTCAATAACTTCATCAGTTATATTATCCTGCAAAAATTTTGCTTCTTGTATCCAAATATCTTCACCTGCTTGCTGAATTAAAACTCTATCTAATTTTATTCCAGCACTGTTCATCCAATCAATATGCTTTAGTTCCTCATCATACACCTGAAGTTGTTTTGTAGAACCAGAAATAATACGCATAACATCTAACAAGGCACCATCAAAATTTGAAAACACCTGATCTCTATCACGCGGTACAGCCTTATAATACTTATCGCCATTGTCTTGATCAAATTGAGCCCATCGCCATTGATCTTGATGCCTATCCCAGTCGCCTATAAGCATATCAAACAAACGCGCCCTAATAAAGGTGTGTTCATCAATTTTATGTTTTTCATCTTCACGTGTCTTTTCAATAATATCATGAGTGCTTTCAATATCATCAGCGAAACCAAAATTTCTGTCGTCTGCATAGTTTTCCTCGGGGCGTTCTTCAATCATATATAATTCACCACCATATTCTTCATTGTATTCCCCTAAATATTTATGCTTAGGAATAAAATATAATTTCGGATTGGTATGGTATATTTTGGCTGCATCAGATAAATCTGGAACTACTGTAAATGCATAGGGATGTGCTGCTGTATAAAAATCTAAAATCAAACCTTCAACGGCGGTTCTTTCAAATTCATCCTGAATATAGGTGTTTTTAAACAGTACCGCTTGCAGATATTGGGTAGCACTTTTTCTAAGCGCCCGCATATTTAACTCTCTACCATCTTGAGTTTTTAAACGTAATGACCGTGTTTGATGGCCTCCTCCTTTTCTAACAATTTCCAGTCCGCCATAAAGCGTATCAAGCGTCGCTACTTTCGCCTTAATTTTTGTACTGTACACCGCTCTGTAATGATCTCCCCAAACTGATTCAAAAAAACCAGACGCTTCAGTTTCTTCTTTTGAATATACAGACACTTCTATTTCCTGAGGAAAACTCTCTGGCAAATGTGACACATCATAATGTAACTTTGGTGGATAGACTTCAGTAGTAAACAACTCCTTAGGATTTCCATTTTCAGCACCAAAAAAACGCACCCAACTACTACCGTCCTTAAAAATAGTCAACTCAGCAAAACCCTGTTCTCCCGACGAAAACAATCCATTTTCACCAATTTCGGCAAAAGATTCTTTGGCACCTGATCCCGATACAATCTGTTTTATGCCTTTGTTTTCAATATACTGAAGGGTGTGCTCATGCCCAGAAACAAAAATAACATTATCGGTATCAAGCGTTAATGTTTCTAACCTATTCATAAGCCTATGATAGCGTTCATTATATCTGTCTTGAACGGACACACCTCCTTGTGTTCTTATTTGAGTAATTAATGAGCCTATGCCGGGTAACGGTATTTTATTCTGAAATGGGTAAAGGTGTTTTTCAGCCGCATATTTTCCACCGTGAGACCCATTGGTATACATAGGATGATGCATAGCAAAAACAATCGTTTTATGCTGAGCCTTTTTTAGTTCTCCTTCTACTTCTTCAAAAAAGCGTTCTCTAGTTTTTATTTCACATGCGTCATTTATTGTGGGGTGATTATTCCAGTTCTCTAAATACCATTGGGTATCAATGATGAGAAGTTGAATACTCTCGCTCACGTCAATACTCTCTAAAGGGCAACCGTGTTCGGGCTGAAACGTATTTTTACCTAAAAGATTATCTACATATTTTTCTTCGCGCCGAAGACCCTGAACACCACCAGCATACCAATCATGATTCCCTGGAATAAAAACAACATTTCCTTTAAATTTGCTGACCGCATTAGCCTGAGCTTTGAGGGCGTTTTCAGCCTCAGCTCTTCCTTTTTCATGTTTTTTAGGCAGTCCAGCTGGGTAAATATTATCTCCTAAAAAAAGAGTATAGTCGTCTTTTGTCTTTTTTTCTTTTATGTAAGCATTAAACGCCGTTAATGCTTTTGACATGCCTCCCATGAGTGATTTTCCTGCATCGCCTACTAAATAAAACACTTTATCAACTTCTTTTTGAGGCAATTTTGTTTCGGCATGATTTTCATCTGCATATTGAGCCGTATAAGTGGCACAGGCATGAAAAAGAAAGACTAAAATGACAATAAGTATAGTTTTTTTCAATGGCATGTTTTATTAATTTCTACTTAGAAATATATTCTATTTTTTTATTTAAAACAAATAGCATCATACTATGGCACTTTGTTGTAATACAACGTTTATGAACTACACGAAAGCATAGAACAGCCCACCTTATGTCTGGCCCACTCAGGTCGTTTCGCAAACCATTTTTCCTGTTTATACTGCTCATCATAAGGATACTTTAATAATTGAAACAACTCATCTATTAACGCGTAATTCCCTTTATCGGCTTCATCAATAGCTAACTGCGCCATGTAATTTCTTAAAACGTACTTAGGATTCACTTTATTCATACCCTTAGCCCTTGCTTCATCTGAAACAGACTCCTCCAGCAAACGGTTAGCATAGGCCTCAAACCACGCTGACCATCTTGTTTTAACCTCATGAGAAAGTTCTTTAGGAGTGTAAAATGCTTCTTCTATGAGCGGTAACCCTTCATGTGGATTACACTTTTTGAAACGTCCTAAACATCTAAAAAAAATCGTCATATCTGTTTCTGTGAGACACAAAATATCCTCTAAATCTTGAACTAATAGTTTATCTTTTGTTCTTTCTACTTGCAGTCCTAATTTTTCCCGCATCATCTTCAAGGAAGCGTCTTCAAAATCAACCTTATATTGATTTAGAATAGCCTCCAATGCTGGAGCATCTTCAATTAATGGATATAGGGCATTGGCTAACTGCAACAAATTCCACAACCCTATGTTAGGCTGATTACCATATCGGTATCTTTTATACTGACTATCTGTAGTATTGGGTGTCCAACCAAAATCAAAGCCTTCTAGCCAACCATACGGCCCATAATCTATGGTTAAGCCTAAAACCGACATATTATCGGTATTCATAACTCCATGAACAAACCCAACACGCTGCCAATGTATAATCATACCTAACGTGCGTTGGGTAACCTCATTAAAAAACTTCAAATACGTTTCTTTATTAGGTATTCCTAAATGTGAAAAATGGTGCTTTATAGTATAATCTACCAAGGTTCTCAAATTTTCAACATCCTGTCTTGCAGCAAAAATTTGATAGTTTCCAAAACGTAAAAATGATGGTGCTACTCTACAAACAATAGCTCCTTTTTCATAGGTTGGATTGCCATCATACATCACATCTCTCAAAACCCGATCACCAGACAAAACCAATGACAATGCTCTAGTTGTTGGCACCCCTAAATGATACATGGCTTCACTACACAAATACTCTCGAATGGAAGAACGCAATACGGCCAAGCCATCTGCAGAGCGAGAATACGGTGTTTCTCCTGCCCCCTTTAACTGCAACATCCAGCTTTTTGCTTCATGTGCTACTTCAAATAAATTAATAGCTCGTCCGTCACCTAGTTGTCCTGCCCAATTTCCAAATTGATGTCCGCCATAGCACATCGCATAAGGCCTTGTATTTGGCCATATTTCATTTCCAGAAAACACCTTTAAAAACAGATTAGACGTACTATCTTCTTTGGATATCCCTAAGTTTTCAAGCATTTCAGGTGCCACATGAATCAACTCTGGCCTTGTCGTTTTTTTTGGTGTTACATATGAAAAACAAGCATTAAAAACCTGCCGCCTCGAATTTTCAAGATGTGTATCAGCAGGCAACTCTAAATTAAACTTATCTTTTATATTTAGTTTCATGATTGTAATTTTTCGGCGTGCATGCTTCTAAGCTTTGCAAGTTTTGGTGTAATAACAAAACTACAATACCCCTGTGTTTGATTATTTAGGTAGTAATTTTGATGATAATCTTCAGCTTCATAAAAAACCTCTAGAGGACTAATTTCTGTTACAATAGGCTCATTAAAATGAGGTTTCAGCTCTTCAAGAACATGTTCAGCCACGGCTTTTTGTTCATTATCATGATAAAAAATCACCGATCTGTACTGCGTACCTTTATCGGCACCCTGTCTGTTTAAGGTTGTAGGGTCATGTGTTGTCATAAAAATTACTAAAAGATCATAATATGAAATCACGTCTGGACAAAAGGTAATCTGAACAACCTCAGCGTGTCCCGTTAAACCAGAACAAACCTCTTTATATGTGGGATGCCCTGGTACTTGACCTCCCGAATATCCAGAAACCACACTATTTACACCTTTTACCTCTTGAAAAACGGCTTCAGTACACCAAAAACAACCGCCTCCAAAAGTGGCTTGCACCTTGTTACTCATCTTTATCTTCCTTTATTAAACGCAACGCACTTGAATTAATACAATAACGCAACCCGCTAGGTTCAGGTCCATCAGGAAACACATGCCCTAAATGTGCATCACAACTATTACACATCACTTCAACACGCATCATCCCATAAGAATTGTCTTTTTCATATTTAATAGCGTTTTCTTTTATAGGTTGTGTAAAGCTTGGCCAACCTGTACCTGACCCAAACTTTATACTAGAATCAAACAAAGGTGTATCACAACATATACAATTATATTTCCCAGCATCATAGGTAGAACACAAAGCGCCTGTATGCGGGCGTTCAGTACCCTTTAGCCTTGTAATTCTAAACTGTTCTGGCGTTAATATTGCCTTCCATTGTGCAGGAGATTTTTCAACCCGTTGGTCTGGTTCTGCATTACCATTTACTGAAAATCTTACAATATCTTTCCAAGTTAACATAACTAAAATTATTACAGATATAATATACCTAAATATCTTGAATAGTAAAAGTAGTCGTTATTTTTCCAAATTCCTTATGACTTAGCATAAAGTATGAATTCTGATAATTTTGTTATATTTTAGACCATGTGTACCAAATAAACTACTATTTATGTCCAAATTGATTGAAAATACAGAACGTTTCGTGTTTGACCTGTTTAAAAACGAACTCGATGCTTCTTTTATTTATCACAATCTTACGCATACCCAAAGAGTGGTAAAAAGTGTTCGAGAGATTATTGAAAACACCGATATTAGTAAAGAGGATGCTGAGGCTCTTGAGCTAGCCGCATTACTTCACGATACAGGCTACACAAAAACCATAGAAGAACATGAAGCTGAAAGTGTTAAAATAGCCTCCAAATTTTTAGAAGAACAAAAAGCAGACAAACCGTTAATTGACAAGGTAGCACAATGCATTTTAGCCACCAAGTTTAAGGGGGTTCCAGACAGTGAACTTGGTAAAATCATGCGAGATGCTGATGCCTCTCATTTTGGAAAAAAATATTTTCCTGAAGCCAGTGAGTTTTTAAGAAAAGAACTAGAAATTCAAGGCATTGCAAATTATACCCCTACAGAATGGCTTAATGAGAACATAAACGTACTCACTAAAAAACACGAGTATTTTACAGACTATGCCCTTAAAAATTGGCAGCCCACAAAAGAAAAAAACCTTGCCAAACTTTTAAAATCAAAAAAGAAAAAGAAAAGTAGACTAAAAAAAGAAGAGATAAAGGCAAAGTATAAAGCACAATACAAAAATGAAAGCCCCGAACGTGGTATTCAAACCTTTTACCGTGTAGCACTAAGAAATCACACAAAACTAAGTGATATTGCAGATACCAAAGCCAATATTTTACTTTCTGTTAATGCTATTATTATATCCTTGGTTTTATCTAACTTAATTTCAAAACTAGATTCAAACACTTACCTGATATACCCAACAGCTATTTTTACTTTTTCTTGCGTTGTATCTATGGTGCTTTCCATCATAGCAACAAGACCTAATGTAACAAGCGGAGAGTTCACAAAAGAAGATGTTGCTAATAAAGATGTAAACCTCACTTTTTTTGGAAACTTTCATAAAATGAAATTGAATGAGTTTGAATGGGCTGTTAAAGAACTCATTCAAGACAAAGACTATGTGTATAATTCACTCACTAAAGACTTGTACTTTTTAGGTAAGGTTTTAGAACGTAAGTACAGAATATTGCGTTATACGTATACCATTTTTATGATTGGCATGATAATATCTGTTATTGCCTTTGGAATTGCTTTAAAAAAGAACGGTGCTGAATTAAAAGATGTTTTACCCGAAGAATCTCCTATATCTGATAATTTTCAACCATTAACACAGAATAACATAAAAGTTTACAACCTTTAATGTTTTAATTCTTTCATAAGGTCTTCATAAGTGTAAAAAGATTTATTGTCATCTTCTTCTCTATGATACAGTACACTTACCCGAATAGCCTTTAATCCTGTTACACCTTGAAGATCTTGAAGTTCAACAATTTCAACATCATCATCTAAATAATGTTTTGATTGTAAAAACTCCACATACCTTAAATACTCTTGTTCATCTGCCTTTTGTGAATACACAATAGTAATTTTACCTTTTTGTGTTACACGCTCTTCTGTGTTTTTTATGAAAGCCTTATCTACCCGCTTTTTTACTATTTCATATCGCGCGTTATAGGTACCATCAACGTCAAACTGCTTTTCATCCATTCTAAACCTAATGGATAGTGGCTGATTAAACACTAAAATCATGGACGCTACATCTAAAGATATTGGATATTTGTGCTGTGTGTTATAGTATTCATTTTCCATTTCACACATCACCTGAAGCTGCCAAAGCCTTAAATTATAAAGATACACTTGATTAAAACCATCTCTTTTGGTTATACTTTCACCAATGTACATATTATGCTCAACACCATCTGTTTTGTAACGTTCAAAATAATGCGGATACATGGTTTGAGCCTCTATCTGTTTTTCATCTAAAAGGGCAGACATGTTTTTATTTATCCGCATGATGGTTTCGTCGTAGTTTTTTCTATAAAAATAAATTAAGCCTAAATCTTCATCTAGCTTACTCATATAATCTTCTATTTCAGGCTTCAATTTTACATTTTTTCCAAGCTGAAATTTAAGTAACGGATCTATTTCCTTTTTCAAGAAAGCAACTACAGTGTGTTCACTATCTACTTTAAAATTGGTTTTCAATTCTTTACTATATTGGTTTAGCTGAAATTGTAATTGCTCATAAATAGGCAATGCCTCATGATCTACAATATCCTTCATGATTTTCTCTAATAACGATAATTGAAGCAGCAGGTCTTTTTGTGTTGCTAAATTCCTTGCCTCAGAAGACCCCTTTACATCAATTTGTCCGTAAAGCGGATATACATTTTCAAAAACAACAGACTGGAAAGATGCTTTTTTACCTAATGTTGCTTTATCTTTAAGAAACTGTTTAGCAGCATCAACAAATTTCCAATAAACACTAGTGTGAATAGAGGTACATTCCTGCTGAATTACAGCTTCAATTAAATTTTCTTTTGCTTTTATTGAGCGCTCAAAAGCAGCCGATATAAAAGGCATAACATCATTCAACTTATTGGCATTAACACTATTTAAGCGTTTCGGTTCTGTTGAAACTAACTCAAGAAGCCCCATAAGTCCTTCTTCATTTGATATGGGCACTAAAATAGCACTTCCAAAACCTTGTTTGTGCAAGGCATTAATATGTGGCGCACGCCCTTTACTTATTTTATGCTGCTCTTTTATGTCTGATATAGAATAGAATTTCTGCTGATTTATAATTCTGTTATATGACCAATCACAAAGCGCCTCGGTACATCCTAAGAGTTCTTTGTCTTGGAGCAGAAAACTTTTTATATTGTAGATATTAAGATCTTCAAAAATGCCTTCTTCCTTTGAATATAAGCAAAAACCAATGTTTAAATCTCTAAAACCAAAAAGCGAACGAAACACTTCTTCAAATTCATTCATAAAATGTTCTTCGTCGCTGCTATCTTCATCGATTAAATACGACTTGATTTGAGAAATAGCTTGATCATCAGTTACACTAAACATATTAGAAATAACAAACCCATTAAACTGGTAGCTGTTTGGCGGAAACTTTTCCTTCCAAAGTTCTATATTTTCAAAATTATCAAGTAACTCAAAATAATCCTCCTTGGTTATTTTCTTTGCCTCATTTGTAGCTACGATCTCACAGAAATCGGCATTATATAAAATTTTATAATACTGAAGCACACCATTGGCATCAGGTATTTCGTAATAAAAAGGTCTTTTAAACGTTATATTATACCCGTAACACACATTAAGAATTACGGTACAAGCAATAATATATAACTCATCATTTGGTAAGCTTTTCATCTCAAGTTCATAGCCATCACCTGCTTGACTTATAATACTTTTAAAACGCTCTGAACTATTAAACACAAAATTATGAAACGGCACTGATGCCGCTTTTATCTCATTTTTTGTTAATAAGGGAGAGAAAGTATCTTGTAAGATGATTTCTATTTCTTTCTTTCTTGTTTTTAAAATAGTTACATCTCTAAAACCTGCCTTTAACTCAGGGTAAACCTGTGCTATATCTAAAATACGTTTCGCCTTAGATTTTACGAACACATCGTCACTTTTTAACAACACCTCATACGCTTCAAACAGTTTTTTGAAGCTTATTTTCAATTCTAAAGGTGATTCAATACACTCGTTGATATCCATGTTATGTAATTGCTTGTAATACAAATTTAGTAAATATTGGGTTAGTCGATATTTGTACGACTTCTTAACATGGCATTTGTTACATAAAAAAAAAGGACTTTCCTCATCGAAAAATCCTTTCTCTTTTAATTTTTTCAAAGACCAAAAAACTAAATACGCTCTAAAAGTATCAGGTTAAATGGTGTATTTAAACGTATTTTGTCATCATCAACAGTAACCTCAACTCCAGAATAGGCATCGCGTAACACATCACCCTGTTTAAACACATCTGAAATATTAACTTCCTTTTCACCTTTAGCCATTCCTAAACCAATCAAGACTAAATCATTATAGTTATCTTTTGAAAATTGTCTTGAAAAAATAAACGGATCCTTACTTAATTCATTATGAATACCTGCTCCAACCGCTGGATGATTGGCTCTAAACTTACCCAGTTTTTGCCAGTGCTGCAGTATTTGTTTGGTTTCAGCGTCTTGCTTTATAGCCTCCCAATTCATGAAGGAACGCAGTTTTGCATCACCTTTTGCACCTTCAACGTCTAACACTCTTGCCGACTCATCTCCGTAGTAAACTTGCGACATTCCTGGACATAACAATAGTTTTATAGCGGACTCATAAGGTTTCTCTCTTTTAGCGTCATAAGGGGAACCATCGTCATGAGAACTTAAATAATTTAACACCGTATACCCTTTTAAGTCGCCATGTAACACATCTGAATAATTTTGAAACACATGTGCCGTTGTTTCTTGTGCCGCCTTCCATTTCAATTCAAAATTAATCAGGCTGTTAAAGGCATTATCGTAGTAATTGATGCGTTTACCTCCATTATTAAAGGCTTTTTTATCACTTAAGTTATAGTTGTAAACCTCGCCAACAAGAAAAAACTCATTATCATCTAGCACACCCTCTGGATGATTGTTTTTGAATGTTGCAAACGCCGCATCACATACTTTTTTAAACTCCTGCCAAACATAATCTTCTGTGTGCTTAACGGTATCTACCCTATACCCATCAATGCCAAACTCTACAATATAATCAGACAGCCATTTCATTATATAAAATCTTGGCGCCTTTGGGTATCCCGTCCTTTTAAAAAAAGCATCTAGCTCTTCTAGTTCTTCCTCATATCTACCTTCCTTTTTCCATTTTTCTAATAATTGCGGCGGTAAGTTTACAGCTTCATTACTTTCGGTTCTAATATCTGGAAGGTTTTCTACCAAAGTACAGGTTACTGTACTTTCGTACGTTTCATAATTACAGGTAGGTTCGGTGCGTACCCATTCATTAGGCCACACCGAATCTTGATCTGTAACGGGTCCTGTATGGTTTATAACTGCATCAAGTAATACCCTGATACCTTGCTGATGAGCCACATCAATCAATTCATGTAAATCTTCTTTGGTTCCAAAATTAGGATCAAGGCTTGTCCAATCACTTGCCCAGTAGCCATGAAACCCATAACTTAACCCTGTGCCTTCATCTGTTCCGCCTTGAATTTGTTCTACTAAAGGCGTCATCCAAATAGCATTGATTCCTAAATCTGAAAAATAACCCTCTTTTATTTTTTGAATGACCCCTTTTAGATCGCCTCCTTCAAAACCTCGCAAAACAGCCGTGGAGTCCGTTCTATTAAAGTTCACATCATTAGACGCATCTCCATTATTAAAGCGATCGGTTAATAAAAAATAGACATTTGCGCCTTCCCAAATAAAAGGCTGTATTTTTGGCTTAGGCGCCTTGTGTTGACAGCTAAAAAGCATAAAAACACCTAATAATACTAAGAAGATTTTAGCTCGTTTCATATTATTTGCTCAGCTTAAGAATAAATGACTCAAGCGGTTTAATATCTATACGAACACGTGCCTGATTCCCTGTAACTTTTAACGTTGATGTGTACGTTTTATAAAGTTGGTCTTTTAGAACATAT
Source organism: Allotamlana fucoidanivorans (assembly GCF_006265225.1). Classification (GTDB taxonomy): domain Bacteria; phylum Bacteroidota; class Bacteroidia; order Flavobacteriales; family Flavobacteriaceae; genus Allotamlana; species Allotamlana fucoidanivorans. Next base: position 18,475 of record NZ_VDCS01000005.1, read on the forward strand.
TTACCATCTGTCAACTGCCACTCCTGTACAATTTCCTCTGGTAAGCCTAATTCAAATCCGAATGTATCATGAGTGTCAAAATTTGAAATAATAATTAATTTTTCATCTTCGCTCCACCTCACAAAAGACAATACTTTGTCATTATACCACTCAGTGTAGTGCTCATTAAACAATTGAATATCGGCATAGTTGCCCATCAAAGCTTCACTATGTATAGTAAAGTTTAGTAATCGTTTATAAAAATCTCTTAACGCTTTTTCTTCTTTGGTAAGTTGACCGCCATCAAACTTTTTATCATTGACCCAACGTTGATGTGCTGGCACACCTACATAATCAAAAATAGATGTTCTGGTTGCTGAACCAAACCCTGCATTTTCAGAAGCATCTTCACCAACTTCTTGACCAAAATATATCATAGTTGGCGCTGTTGAAGACGTTGCAGAAACCACCATAGCTGGTTTCCCTTTATCTGCATTACCGGCAAAATCAGGACTAGCAATACGCTGTTCGTCATGATTTTCTAAAAAATGAAGCATATGATGTTCAATATCAGCAAGCTCATTCAGAATTGGAGGAATATTAGTGGTTTTACCATGACCTTGCATGACATGTTTTAACGTATCATAAAGCTGTACTTTATCATACAAATAATCCATTTTCCCTTTTCTTATATAGTCTCTATATAACCACGGGTTATAAACTTCAGCCAGTAAAAAGGCTTCTGGATTTTTCATTTTTATAGCCGAGTTCATGAAACTCCAAAATTCAACAGGTACCATTTCAGCCATATCATACCTAAAGCCATCAACACCCTTAGCAACCCAATACAGTGCTATATCTCTAAATTTAATCCATGAATTCGGCACTTTTTTATTTTTCCAAAACTCAAAATGCGCTTTATAATCTTTAGTATCAAAGTCCTCTGGTAAGGTATCAAAATCTTTATGACCTTCTGGAGACACCCCGTAATTTACTTTTATAGTTTCGTACCAATCATTCACATCTGGTTTTGAGGCTCTCGAGCCATTGCCTGTCCATTTAGCTGGCGTCTCTTCAAATATACCATCAATCAAAGGGTGCTTTTCGCCACCTAAGGGCTTATTGTTATCGTGCCAATCTGGCAACTGAAACGATTCGCCCGGATTGTAGTAAAAATTATTATCTACATGATAAGTCACACTAGTATCATCATCTTCTCCAAAATCTTTTACACCTTTAGGTTTCGTAATACTCGCATAATTTCTGGCCACATGATTTGGCACAATATCAATAATAACCTTTAAACCAGCTTTATGAGAACGCTCTATTAAGCTTTGAAATTCTTCTAATCGGTTTTCAACATTCTCAGCTAAATCCGGATTTACGTTATAATAATCTTTTACGGCATAAGGTGAACCAGCTCTTCCTTTTACTACCTCTGGATCATCATTTGAAATACCATATGCAGTATAATCTCTAATAACCCCATGGTGTGGCACACCTGTATACCAAATATGAGTAACCCCTAAATTCTTAATTTCCTTTAAGGCTTTCATTGAAAAATCATTAAACTTTCCAACGCCATTTTCTTCAATAGTGCCCCAAGGTTTATTGGTGGTATTGGTATTCCCGAATAATCTTGTAAAAACCTGATAGACTACTTCCTTTTTCTTAACATCTTTCATTGTTAAATTCGTATTAACGTTCAACTCATTTTTAGTTTCCTTACAAGCAAAGAAACAGCTAAATAGTACTACGAATATAATTTTTACTAATTTCATTTTCACAGTTTTATTTGAATATCTTTTATTTCATTTGTTTTCCAAACCAATGTCATCGTCAAACTTTTTGATGAGGCGTTCCATTTAAAGCGCTTTTTTTCTCCTTCAACAAAAACGCCTTTTGGTTCGTTTTGAATATTATGCACAACAAACTCTAACTTCTTTTTACTTGCTTTTTCAGCGTTTCCGATTTCAGCATGCCATGTAAACTCTAAAAACTCACCTGAATAAGCTGCCTTATATGTTACTATTTCATACAATCCTTTTTTAAAGGCATTAGGTGTTGTTCCATCGTCATTATAATAAGCTCTCGAGCTATTCTTAACGGAATCGGCATGATAATAATGCAGTTGTAATGTATTTGCATTATATGATTCTGTACTCTGCATTGGTAATGCCATAGGAATAAAAGCGCCTGCTCGCACAAAAGTGGGAATGCTTCTTGTTTGAACTGCTATAGATTTGGTTTGTCCACCGCTATACAATGTATTGGTATAAAAATCAAACCATGTATTATTTTTAGGAAAATAAACATTTTGCGCTTGCTGACCTGGCTTTAAAATTGGTGCCACTAAAAAATCATGTCCCCACAAATAGGTTTCTGAGTAGTCTTGAAGTTCTTTATTATCAGGCTCTTCAAAAAACAACGGACGCATGAGTGGTTTTCCAAACTGGTTATTTTCATAAACCAAGTTATAATTATACGGCAAAAGTTTATACCGTAATTCAATAGCTTCTTTAGCCAGAGCCTTAGCACTGTTACTTCTAAACACAGGCTCACTAGCCACTTCTTCCTGAGCATGTGGTCTGTATATAGGCTGAAAAACACCATACTGTAACCAACGTGTATACAATTCATCATCTAGATTAGCGCCTGCAAATCCACCCAAATCTGAATGCATATAGGCTAAGCCCTGCATACTCATTTGTAGAGCGATTTCTGGTTGACTTTGTAAACCTCCCCAAGTTCTATTAACATCACCAGACCAAGGCACAAGACCGTAACGCTGTGCTCCAGAATACCCAGCGCGCATGAGTATAAACGGACGCTTTTCAGGGAAATCTCTTTGATACCCTTCTAATACTAGGCGTGCCCAATCGCTTCCATAAATATTATGCACCTCATCAGCCGTTCCTGTAGCATGAAGTAAATCTGACGGATGAACCTCAGGTTCTCCTAAATCACCCCAAATACCCTCTACACCTTTACTAATGATAGCATCACGATAAATATTCCAAAACCATTTTTCGCCTTCGGGTTTATAAATATCAATCAATCCCGTATTCCCGAAAAAGAAGTCATAGGTGTATGGATTCCCTAACGAATCTTTTGCCAAAACTTCTTTAGCCACGGCATCATCCCATCGCTTAGAAGTTGTTAAAACAAAAGGCTCTGTAATAACCACGGTTTTTACATTGTTTCGTTTCAACTTTCTTACCATGCCAACAAAATCAGGAAATGAATCTTTATAGACTTCAAGATTTCCCATAGTTCCTTGCACATCTTTTCCAAACCAATACAAGTCTAAAATAATAGCATCCACGGGAATCTTTTCTTTTCTAAACTTATGGATTGTCATTTCTGTTTCCTTTTGAGAATGATATCCAAATCGACTAGAAAAATTCCCCAAAGCCCATCGTGGTAGCATGGGTTGTTTTCCTGTAAGATTGGTATAACTACTGGTAATATCATACCAGGAATCTCCCGCTATGATTTGGTAGGTCTTTCTTCCTGAAATGGTTTCATAAGTCAAGGTATTGTTGTCATGACTATCTAAATCTAAATATCCAATAGGCGCATTATCAAAATGAACCATATATCGTTTTGAAGACATTACAATGGGTAAAGTAAAATTCATGAGTTCACTGTGATCTTCATAACCATAGTGTGCGCGGTTATAAAGCTGCAAGCGATACCCTCGGCGATTCATACCTAAGGCACGGGCACCGCCACCATACAATACTTCATCGTCTGTCAAATTAAAGGCTAAGGTTTCAAACTCATCTGTCTTCACATAGCCTTCTTCTTCAGAAAGCAGTGGTTTTCCCTCATACTGGTACGAGATTTGAAAGGGTGCTTTTTGAATAGCAACATGTATGCCTTTTGAAGAAAAGCTAAGTTTATTTTCAAACTCCTCTAAGGCAACCTTTACCCTTTCAGGATTCATAACAACAGCATGTGAGCTTTTAATTTTTGTTTCTGAAAGTGGTACAAAAGTGGTTTCTACAATTTTTGGTGTGTAAAACTGAACATAATAAGTACCATCACTCACAGTAATCTCTAAAACCTCATTTTGATTTACCTTTGCGCTTTTAAATACCCGATTTTCATTTTGAGTAAACCCAAAAACACAGACAAACAGGGCTAATACAACTAATCTTAATTTCATCTACTTTTTTAATAAATATGTTAATGGAATATGTAAACGTTTGTTCCAAGCGCTCTCTGTATGATCTGCACCCTGGAACTTAAAATTTTCATATTGCGGTTTGGTATAGCCGTTTGGTTTTAAAATATTTTCAACCTGTAAAGCATACTGCAGATAATGCTTATCAAGGGTTTCTGTGCCATAATCGAAATACAGACGATGGGTTTTGGGATTGGGCAAATGCGTTTCCATATAATTAAGAATGGCATGAGGCACGGTTGAAAACGTATCTGAAACTGGTACTACTCCAGGCCAATGCGTTGAGAGACATGCCGCCGCACCAAATACATTTGGATACTCACAGATAGCATACATAGACATTAAACCACCCATACTTGATCCAGCTACAAATGTATTTTCAAGATTGGTGTAGGTTGAAAATTGTTCATCAACAAGTGGCTTGAGTTCTTGAACTATAAATCGTAAATAGTTATCACCATGTAAAGCTTTATCAGAGTTGGGATCAGCTTTTAATGCCAAGGCCTTTTTTTGAATATCTGGGCTTAAGTTTTTAAAGACTTTCTGAGGAAATAAATCCTGCCAACGCAAGTTTTTTATATTATGGATGCCTACTATAATAAAATCTTTTACAACCCCTTTATTCAACAGTTTTGTAGCCACCTTATCTACTTTCCATGCTTGTTTGTTCCAAGTACTGGCGGGGTCAAAAAGCATTTGTCCATCATGCATATATAATACCGCATATTTTTTATCTTCGGAATAGTTTTCAGGAAGCCAAACATCAACAGGTCTTGACACTATATACTTTGAGGTATACCCCTCTAATCGCATTAAACTCCCATTTGATACATTAATGCCCCTATACGGCTTAAATGTCATGGTGGTTTCTGGCATATTGAACAACCATTTAATAGCTGTTTCAAATTCATTTTTCCAAAACGATTCACTATGAGTGCCTTCAGGAGTTATTTTCATTTTTAGATTTTGCCTGTTAAAACCTTGGTTAATTAAAAGCGTATACATTTTAGTGACATGGGTCTCCATATCACTAGACTCTTTACCACCCCCTAAAAGATACACCTTAGACTTGTTAGCTGCATGAGCTCGTTTGGTTGTAAAATCATAAACCTGATTAAAATACCAAAACGAGGGTGAAAACACAGCCGATTTACCAAACACACCGGGTCTTTCAAACGCTGCATAATGTGCAAACAAACCACCCATTGAAGCTCCTATAATAGCGGTGTTTTCAGGATTTGATTTTGTTCGAAATGTATGATCTATTTCTGACTTAAGTGTATTTACTAAAAAATCTAAATAGCCTTTAGCCTCACCTTTTCCATGACGTTCTGCATCCCAAGGGGCATACTCACTCAGTCTTTTATCATTTCCATGATCGACAGCCACCACAATTAAACCAAAACCCAATTTTTCATATAATTTATTAAGGGTTTCGTCAACTTCCCATTCCCCACTATAAGATGTTTTTATATCAAAAACATTTTGTCCGTCTTGCAGATATAACACAGGGTAGTAATTGGTTGAACTTTCATAATTTGGAGGTAAATACACAGTAATTTTTCGCGTTCTTTTTAATTGAGGTATGTTATAATTTTCAGCAAACACAGTGACATTTGCAGCCGCTGTAGAAGAATTAACATGTCCCGAATCCTGCCAATTCACTATATGGATATTTACAGTATCATTTAATTTATTAAAGGAATAAACCCTATTTTCTATGGGATTACCATCTGACGCGCATTCTACTGAATTCCAATCGCCTTTGGTGAACTTAAAACTAATGTGTTCCTTGTATTTTGGTACTGTAATTTGATACTGATTCCGTAATTTTTTAAGTTTAAATAGATTGCGCCCACCTGACCAACCTTCAAAATTGCCTGAAATAAACAAATCATTGTTAAAATCATGACTTTCAGGCAAGCCCTTAACAATAAAAGTTACAAGTTCATCACCAAGTATAGGATTGTCTTTATCGTTTTTTTTGCCAAAACACGACCATAAAAACAGAGCACTACATACTAAAACACACCATCTATACATGGTTTTAAATCTATTTTATTAATTCAATTTTGTTGTTAAAATCACGCTTCCTTTTTGAGTAAGTTCTAAAACATCTTTCCACACCAATTCTTCTGAAGTTATTATATTTTTAAAGGTTTTACCCGATACGTTCATTTCTTTAAAACGTTTTAACTCTAAAGAAACAGGAGCTTCATTTTTGTTAATGATATGCATAACTATTTCGTCTTCAAAAACTCTAAACAGCACATAAACACCATTTTCAGGTGAAAAATGAACAGTTTTCCCATTATGAATGGCTTTACTGTTTTTTCTATAATTCAGTATTTGTTTTAGAAAATATTGCATGCCTTTTTGTGTTTCAGTTAAGCCTTCGCCGGTAAAGGCATTAACAGTATCACCATCCCATCCTCCTGGAAAATCTGTTCTTACCAAACCATGATCTCCAGGATTTTTGAAGTCATCCATCAATATCTCTGTTCCATAATAAATTTGAGGTATTCTTGGTATGACTAACAAATAGCTTACGGCCATTTTTGTGTTTGCTACATCACCTTTGAGTTGTGTATAAATGCGACTCATATCATGATTATCTGGAAAAACCATCAAATCTTGGGCGCTCGTATAATGGAAGTCATTGGCTAAACCTTCATATATTTTAATTAAACCTTCATTCCAGTTATCAGCTTCATTAAGACCGCTAACTACAGTGGCCTGCATGGCAAAATCCATTGGAGATCTTAAATTAGACTCATACCCATCATGGTTTTTAGCACCTCTTTGCCAATACCCTATGATAAGCGGGTTGTAACTCCATTCTTCACCTACAATGCTAAAGTTTGGATACTCATTCATAATGGTTCCTGCCCAAACACTCATAAATTCCTTATCTGGATACGGATAGGTATCTTGACGAATGCCTCCAAGGTTACATGCTTCTATCCACCAAATGCTATTTTGAATAATATATTTGGCCATAAACGGATTACGCTGATTCAAATCTGGCATGGTTTCAACAAACCACCCTTTTACCATACCGTCTTTATCTGAACTTGCCGCATACGGATCTTGATTGGTTGTTCTTTTATGATTAGAGCGCTTTGTTATTTCTGAATTCCAGTTATCCTTGTTTTTTTCGTAATTTTTCTGATAATTTACCCAATCTTTAAACGGCAAATCTTTCATCCACCAATGCTCTAAACCGCAATGGTTGGCCACCTGATCAATGATTAATTTCATCCCACGTTTAGCCATTTGATCTGATAGCAACTTATAGTCTTGAAATGTTCCGTAACGCGGATCAATTTCATAATAATCTGTAATGGCGTAACCATGATATGACCCTGATGCCATATTATTTGTTAACAACGGACTAGACCAAATGGCCGTAAAACCCAAATCATCAATATAATCAAGATGATTAATAATTCCTTGAATATCACCCCCATGACGCGCATAATCATCAGATCTATCAATGGTTTTTTCAAGCAAAGTCTCTACAATATCGTTTTCAGGATTACCATTGGCAAATCGATCTGGTGTTATCAAATAAATGGCATCACTGCTATCAAAGCCCTGATACGCTTCAGCCAAGCGTTCTCTTTGTTTGAGTTCATACTTGTAAGTGAGTGTTTCTTTTCCTTTTTGATTAAAAACAATATCAAAGAACCCGGGTTTGGTAGATGCATGAATATTTAAATCGATAAACATATAATTGGGGCTATCAGCTTTATGAATGTTTTCAATAGTAACACCCTCATGGTTTATAACTGGCGTAGCCAATGAAATATCTGGATGATGCACTAGTAACTGAAGTGAGGTATCTTTAAAACCAATCCACCAGTAAGCTGGTTCAACACGATTAATTTGTGAATTTACAGTCATACTAAAAAGAAATAAGGTTAGAATAACACATATAGGATGTCGTTTTAACAATAACGTATTTGTTTCATATTTCATGATTCCTTTTATTTTCTATTAATCTTAATAAGGTTTTTTAGACTTGAAAATGCTTTGATTTTAGTCTTAGTGTTCAACAGTTAAAGGTGTATACTCCAATTTAGTCAACTTACCATTCACTAAAATATCTAGTGCTTCGCCTTTTACAACTTGAAAACTTGTGTTGCTCTGAGTAACATTTACCTTTAAAACATGATTTCTGAAGTTTACTTTAAAAGAATACCCCTGCCATTGCTTTGGAATTTTAGGTGCAAAGGCTAATAAATCATCCTTAACACGCATGCCTCCAAAGCCTTCAACAATACTCATCCAAGTGCCTGCCATAGACGTAATGTGTAAGCCTTCATGAACTTCATGATTATAATCGTCAAGATCCAATCTAGAAGTGCGTAAGTAAAAGGTATAGGCCTGATCCATTCTACCCAACTTTGCCGCCTGAATACTATGTACACAAGGTGACAATGAACTTTCATGTACCGTAAATGGTTCGTAAAAATCAAAATGTCTTTCAAGTGCTTCTGTTGTAAAATCATCTTCAAAGAAGTAAAACCCTTGTAAAGTATCTGCCTGTTTAATGTAGGGTGAACGTAAAATTCTATCCCAAGACCACTTCTGATTGATAGGTCGTTCACTTTTAGGTAAATCGGCCACAGTGATTAATTCTTTATCTAAAAACCCATCTTGTTGTAAGTATACGCCATGCTTTTCTGAGTATGGAAAATACATGTTTTGGGCAACTGCTTTCCACGCTTCTAATTCAGATTCAGAAAGGTTTACTTTTGCGTTGATTCTGTCGTAATCGGTAAAATAATTGGTTTTTACTTTTGCGATATTTTCTAAAGCATATTCAATACACCATTTTGCCAAATAATTGGTATACCAGTTGTTGTTTACATTATTTTCATATTCATTAGGCCCTGTTACACCAAGAATAACATACTTATCCTTATCGGTAGAAAACGTAGCTCTTTGGTGCCAAAAACGCGCAATACCTATAAGTACTTCCAGTCCTTTTTCAGGGATGTAACTATAATCTCCCGTATATCTGTGGTAGTTATAAATAGCAAATGCTATGGCGCCATTTCTATGGATTTCCTCAAAGGTAATTTCCCATTCATTGTGACACTCTTCACCATTCATGGTAACCATAGGATATAAAGCAGCTCCATTGGTAAACCCTAATTTACCTGCATTCTCAATAGCTTTATCTAAATGGTGATAACGGTACTCTAAAAGTGTTCTAGCCACCTGCTGATCTTTTGTGGCCATATAGAAAGGTATGCAATAGGCTTCGGTATCCCAATAAGTGCTTCCGCCATATTTTTCTCCTGTAAATCCTTTTGGACCAATATTTAATCTGGCATCTTTACCTAAATAGGTTTGATTTAAATGAAAGATATTAAAACGAATACCTTGTTGCGCTTTTACATCGCCTTCAATAACAATATCTGCCATGTCCCAAATTCCAGCCCATGCTTGCGCTTGATCTGCTAACATTTTCTCAAACCCTTTAGCCGTAGCTTTCTGAAGCACCTCTTTAGCGGTATCAACTAATTTTGATTTATCGTAATATCTGTCTACAGTATAGCCACCAAATTTATGAATGGTAAAGGTTTCATTCTGCTTAATTTGAGCGGTATAACTATAGGTAATTTTAAGGTCTTCAATTTTGGTCTCAGGCTCAAAATCTTTTGAAATGCCATTAACCAACAATTGCGATGTCATAAACGCGCAAGTGTGAAAACCTGTTTTCATGGTTTTGGCTTCAATAAAAGCCTGTTGATTGGTTTCACTTATTTTAGTTGTATCCCAAAATTTATCATCCCAATTAGAATCTTCATTCATGATGCCTGAATCTAAATATGGTTGAAAGGTAATTTCGGCATCAACATTTAAAGGAGTTACTTGGTAGCGAATAGCACCAACCTCATCTAAATCTAAACTTAAAAAGCGAACCGATTTTACTTCTACTTCAATATCATTAGGAAGGGTGGCTCTGAAAGTTCTAGATAACCAACCTTCTTTCATATTGAGTTCTCTTCTGAAATCATCAACCGATTTACAGGTATTCAAATCTAAGGATTCCCCATTAACAATTACGTTTATACCTATCCAACTTGGTGCATTAAGTACTTTAGCAAAATATTCTGGATAACCATTTTTCCACCAACCTACGCGTGTTTTATCTGGATAATACACCCCAGCGATGTAACTTCCTTGAAATGTTGCCCCAGAGTATTGTTCTTCAAAATTGGCACGTTGCCCCATGGCACCATTACCAATACTGAAAATACTCTCAGAAGCTTCTACATGACTTGGCTCAAATCCTTCTTCAATGATTGACCAATTGTTTGGTTTTATATAATCTAAATTCATTATTTTCTATTTTATTCTGAAATAAACTGAGCAAAGAAATCTTCTGGTATTTCAGTTAAGTTGTTAAAGTTAAAGTTTGCATGGCTTAGTGTTTCTTGATCACCAATACCTATAGAAACCATATGGGCTGCTTTAGCCGCTTCAACCCCTGCAATGGCATCTTCAAAAACGATACATTTTTCAGGAGGAAGCCCTAATTTTTCAGCGCCTATTAAAAAAACTTCAGGGTCTGGTTTGGCTTTAGATACGCTGTTACCATCAACAATGGCTGCAAAACGATCTAACAATCCTACCTGTTTTAAAATTAAAGGAGCATTTTTACTTGCAGATCCCAGAACGTATTTTACCTCAAGCGCATCTAAGTTATTAAGCAAATCTTCTGCTCCAGGAAGTATTTCGTCTGGCCCCATTTTAGTAATATAACCAAGATACACCTCATTTTTACTGATAAGATATTCCTGCTTTTTTTCTTCAGATAGTTTTACATTGCCAATGTCTAGTAAAATCTCCAAAGACCTTACTCTACTAACGCCTTTAAGCAATTCATTATGAGCCTCAGTAAACTCAAAACCTAATTCATCTGCCAAATCTTTCCATGCTAAAAAGTGATACTTTGCCGTATCTACTATCACACCATCCAAATCAAAAATTACTCCTATTGTACTCATTTTTCTTATTTATATTAAACGACATCATCAACGTCTTTCACTTTAAACACCAAAGACGCTGCTATTAAAAAACTTACACCACTCATTACAAGAGCAAAAATGGCGTGATTACTGTATGCATATTTTACTAACGGACCACCAATTAATGCATTTACTATTTGCGGAATCACAATGAAAAAATTAAAGATCCCCATATAAACACCCATTTTTTTTGGTGAAATTGATCCTGCCAAAATAGCGTAGGGCATAGCTAAAATACTAGCCCAAGCCATTCCTACCCCAACCATAGAAAGTATTAGCCAATTTTTATCTGGCATAATGTATATAGAAAGCATTCCTAAACCTCCTATGATTAACGATATAGAGTGTGTTTTTTTTCTTCCTACTTTTTTTGCTATATAGGGTAGTGCAAAGGCATAAAATGCGGATATCAAGTTATACACCCCAAAAAGGATTCCCACCCAATCACCTGCATTTTGATAATCAGCACTACTACTATCTGTATGTGGCAAGCCATAAACATGTTGTGCAATAGCGGGTGTTGCAAATACCCACAACCCAAAAAGACCAAACCAAGAAAAGAACTGCACCCAACTGAGTTGGCGCATAGTTACTGGCATTTTCTTGAAGTCTTCAAAAATATCTAATAAACTAGATTGTTCTTCCGTTTGCTGTACTTCGTCATTTTCATTTGATTGATCTTCAAAACTAGCTAATTCTTCAGGAGAATACTCTTTTGTAGTTAAGACCGTTACTAAAATTGAAATAACCAAAATTATGGCTCCTATAATGAAGGATAGGATTAAATTAGTTGGTACAACGCCTTGAGAGGTTTCATTGGAAACACCAAACCAATTTGCTAGAGCATAAGGCAACCACGAACCTATTACGGCACCAAAACCAATAAGAGCCGTTTGCACACTAAAACCTAAGGTTCTTTGATCAGTTCTTAAATTATCACCAACAAGCGCCCTAAAAGGCTCCATAGCAATATTAAAAGATGCATCCATAATCATAAGCATGCCTGCACCAACCCATAAGGCCGGTAAGAACGCAATAAAAATATCGGCTTGTGGCATTAAAACCAACCCAATTGAAGCCAAAATGGCTCCAACTAAAAAGTAGGGTTTTCTTCTTCCAAACCTGCCCCAAGTATTATCACTGTAATGCCCAATAACAGGTTGCACAATTAAACCCATTAAAGGCGCTATAATCCAAAACCAAGACAGATGATGCACATCAGCCCCAAATATTTGAAGAATTCTACTAGCATTGGCATTTTGAAGGGCAAATCCCATTTGAATTCCAAGGAATCCGAAACTCATATTCCAGATTTCCATGAAACTTAATCTACGCTTTTCCATTAAATAGTATATTTTAAATTAATACTATTTGATAAGCGATATACTTATCAAAACTTAAAGTGAGAAGAGAAAATATAAGTTTTGATTAAGTCACAAAGATATAAAAGATTTTAATTTATCCTAACTATTTTTTATTTAGTTGATTCTCTTTCAATAATTTCTGTTTCAATCACCATTTTAATATAGTCTGGTTTTCTATCATTATTAATAATGTATTGATCTATTTCCGCTTCTTGAGCTTCCAATCTATCTATTAAAAGATTAGCCGCTTGTTCACCCATTCTTTGACCATGTTGACTAACCGTAGTTAAACTTGGTGATGCGTGTTTAGATAATACGCCATCAGTAAAACCAATCACCTGTACATCATCAGGAATTCTATATCCTAATTTCTTTGCTACTTTCATAGCACTCACAGCATATAACTCATTTACTGCAAAAATGCCATCAATACCAATATTGCTTTTAAGGAATTGCTCTATTTCTTGTTCTAATATCTCAAGATGATTCTCTACATCTAGCCCGTCATCTATTTTTAAAACAAGATCTGGATTTACAGGCAACCCATTCTTTTGAAGCGCATACATATAACCTTCTGTTCTAAGCTTCCCAACACTAATATAATCCATAGTGCTAATCAGTGCTATGTTTTCACTTTGTTTTGATATTAGCTTTTCAACAGCTTTTACTGCACCATTAAAGTCATCAACAATAACTTTGTCACAATCTACTTCATCGGCAACCCGATCAAACATAACAATAGGCATGCCTTGACTCATGGTTTCATTAAAATGATGAAAATCTTTTTTTAAAAGCGTTTCTTTAGAGATAGACAGAATAAACCCATCTATACTTCCATTAGCCAGTAGCTCCATGTTAATAACCTCTTTTGTAAACGATTCATTGGATAACCCAACAATAACATTATAACCCCTCCTGTTAGCAATTAACTCTATTCCTCTAATAACTGTAGAAAAGAAGTGATGAACAATCTCTGGGATAAGAATTCCGATAGTTTTCGTTTTCCTGTTTTTTAAGCTTAAGGCAATATTATTGGGTCTATAATTATACAATTTAGCAAAAGCCTGAATTTTTTGTGTGGTATCCTGACTTATTTCAGGGCTATTACTCAAGGCTTTAGATACCGTAGAAATAGAAACATCTAACTCCCTAGCGATTTGTTTTAAGGTTATTTTTCTTTTCATGGATTAAAAATCTGACCAAACTTTTAGATAAAAACGCATCAAATAACTATTACATCTTAAAGATGAGCTTAAAATTTTCATTTTATCAATTCATTAATAAAATAAGCTAAAATTATGAATATGTAAAAATAGTAAACTAAAAGTTTACAAATATCAATTTGAAACAAATACTTTATGCTATTATTAATTTTACTAATCATTTTACCACAAGTTGTTAACACGAAAACGTTTTCGCTAGGAATTTCGTAATAATACATAACTTATTTCTGATTTCTTTAACTAGTTTTGAACGGAGAAGTGAAAATATAGTTAAAAAAGCAAAAAAAATTTAAACTAAACGGTAAGAATGAAAACGACTACTAAAAAATTGTTGTTCCTAATGTTATTACTGCCTGTTTTTATGTTTGGACAAACAACAGTGCAAGGAACAGTAACAGAACTATCAACTTCTGAACCGCTGCCTGGCGTAAATGTCTTAATAAAAGATACAGCCACGGGAGCAGCTACAGATTTTGATGGGAATTTTGAATTGGAAGTGAATACAGGTGATATTGTTGTATTCTCTTATATTGGTTATCAGCCACTTGAAGTCACCTACACGGGTCAAGCGAGACTTGATGTACAGTTAATTGAAGACACCGCACAACTTGATGAAGTGGTGGTTATTGGTTACGGCAGTGTTAAAAAAGAAGATTTAACAGGATCTGTAGATGTTGTGTCTTCTAAAGATTTTAACAAAGGAGCTGTAGTTTCGGCTGATCAATTGTTAAATGGTAAGGCTCCAGGGGTAAGAATAACTTCTGCTGGTGGTCAACCAGATGCAGCACCCAATATTAGAATTAGAGGTGGTGCCTCTTTATCAGCCAATAACAATCCTTTAATTGTAATTGATGGTATTCCAGTTGACAACACTAATCCTGCGGGAGTATCCAACCCACTTTCTCTGGTTAATCCAAATGACATTGAAAGCTTTAGTGTATTAAAAGATGCATCTGCAACCGCCATTTATGGATCTAGAGCATCAAACGGGGTAATCATTATTACCACTAAAAAAGGGACTTCTGGGGAAGTTAAATTTAATTTTAGTTCAACCACATCTTCTTCTACTGTACAAGAAACTATTGATGTTTACAGAGGTAATGAATATGTTGATTTTATTAAAAGCACGTTTCCTAATCAAGATTTCAGACTGGGCGTTCCTTTAAATACGGTTGACACTTCAGAGCCAATATCTAAAATAATTAATACATCTCAAGGACCAAGAGCCATCTATAATACGGATTGGCAAGATGCTGTTTTAAGAACAAGCTTTGCTTCAGACCTTAACTTCAGCGCAAGAGCGAATCTTTTTGATGTTTTACCTTTTAGAGCTTCTATTGGTTACAACAATACAGAAGGTGTTGTTAAAACTAATGATTATGAAAGAATTACAGCCTCGTTAAAGTTAACGCCAATGCTTTTAGATGATCACCTAAAAGTGGATGTTAATGCAAAGGGTATATTTGTAGACAAAAATACTATTGATGATGGAGGTGCTCTTGGTGGCTCTTTATCATTTGACCCAACCAAACCTGTATATAACAATAATTCTCCCTTTGGCGGGTATTACACCAATTTAAATGATCAAAACGCTATTGATGGTCAAAGTAACCCATTAGCATTACTTAAACAACGCAGAAGACCAGAAAAAGTTAGTAAAATTTTAGGAAACATAGAGTTAGATTATAAATTCCATTTTCTTCCTGAATTGCGATTTGTTGTTAATGCAGGACTGGAAGCTTCTAAAGCAAAAATCGTTGAAACCTTTTCTGAAAATGCCATTGCAACTTACAGATTAGACAATTCAAATTCTACCCCTGGTAATCAAGTTTTTGTTTTTAATCCAGGTGAAAACTATAGAGAAAATCAGGACATAACAAATACTACTTTAGACGGTTATTTGCAATACAGAAAAGAATATGACGAATCATTTGTTAATAGCTTTGACGTTCAAGGTGGGTATTCTTATCAAAATTTTAAAAATGATGGGAATAAAGTAATTTACAGATACAACACAGAAACTGGACTTAGAGAAATTCAACCAAACACAGCAAATCCTACAAACAGATACTATAATGTTTTGAATTTGCAATCGTTTTTTGCTCGCTCTAACATCAATCTTAACAACCGCTATCTTGTTACTCTTTCTTTAAGAGCTGATGGTTCCTCGTTATTTACAAAATCAAACCGATGGGGTTATTTCCCTGCCGGTGCATTGGCATGGAAAGTTAAAGAAGAATCCTTTTTAAAAGACGCTAGTTTTTTCAATGATTTAAAAGTTCGTGTTGGTTGGGGTGAAACAGGCCAACAAGATATCACAGGAGTTGTTGGTCAATACCCTTCTATTCCTTTATTTGAACCTGGCTCTGATATTGCGCAATACCTTCCTGGTGTTACTATTTACAATGCTAAGGCTTTTAACCCTGACTTAACTTGGGAAAAAACAACTACCTATAATGCTGGTATTGATTTTGGGCTATTTGAAAGCAACATTTTATCTGGTGCGTTTGACATCTTTAGAAGACAAACACGAGACTTATTAGTAAACGCTCCCGTTGGACCAGGGCAAGGTTTAACCAACCTATTTCCACAAAATATTGGAGAGACTAAAAGTGAAGGATTTGAATTCAACCTAAACTTAAATGCTATAAGAAATGAGAATACTAATCTTTCTTTAAACGGTAATATAGCATACGCCAAAACAACAATTACCAACCTAAAAAATGTAAGCACCATTCCTGCTGGAGGTGAAATTCCAACAGGAACAGGTGTTGGTATTGCTTACCACAAAGTTGGAGAAGAAGCTTATTCAGCTTGGGTATTTCAGCAAATATATGACGAAGATGGAAGACCAATTGCAGGTGCTTTTGTAGATAGAGATGGTGATGGTATAATCACTAATAATGATCGCTACTATAAAGCACTTAGACCGAATTGGACTTTTGGTTTCGGACTTAATTTCAATTATAAAAATTGGGATTTCGGAACTAGTTTCAGGGGACAAATAGATGGACAAGTATACAACGGTATTAAGTTGAACCGTGGTTATCTAGAAGCCGCCCTACCAAACAACACCCAAAGTTTAAGTAATACGCTCAACTTTACTAACGGCGCTGCTGATCCTAATTTTACAGATATTCAAGGAAACATTCCTTTCTCTGATTATTACTTAGAAAATGCGGCCTTCTTAAGATGTGAAAACATCATTTTAGGATATACATTTAACGAAATTTTGAAAGGAACTAATCTTAAATTATTTGGCGCTGTAAATAATGCCTTTTTAGTGACAAAATATAGTGGTCAGGATCCTGAAAATTTCGGAGCTATTGATAATAACTTTTATCCTAGACCAAGAATATATTCTTTCGGATTAAATCTTGACTTTTAAAAACTATGACGATGAAAAATAAAATAATATACTTTTTTATGTCCTTAATGCTTATTTCAAATGTAAGCTGTATCGACGAATTAGACACCAAACCCCTTGTTGAGCTATCCCTTGACGAATTATTAAAACAAGATCCTGACGCCGTAAGAGGAATTTTATCCAGACTTTATGCCTCATTTGCTCTATCTGGCGTACAAGGCCCTGATAAATCAGACATTAGTGATAATGCGGGAGAATCTCCTTTTTTAAGAGGTATTGTAAATCTACAGGATTTTACCGCTGATGGTATGAAAAATAGGTGGGGTGATGATGGTTTAGACCAATTAACTACAACTAGCCGTTGGGATGAAAACAATAAATTCTTTAGATATTTATTTAACCGCGTATATTTTACCGTACCACAATGTAACAACCTACTTTCAATTTTACCTAATATTGACGTAGAAAACAAAGAAGGCATTATTAGCGAAGTACGCTTTTTAAGAGCTTTGGCGTATTATTATTTAATTGACACCTTTGGAAAAGGCGTGTTAGCCACGGAAGAAAATTTTGGTAATTCCTCACCTCTTCCAGAAGCTTCTCGTAAAGAATTATATGATTTTGTAGAAAAAGAACTAATTGCTGCCGAAGCTGCTTTACCACAAACAAATAATTATGGTCAAGCAAGTAAACCTGCAGCACAAATGTTATTGGCTAAATTATATATGAACGCTGAAGTATATATTAACGAAGATCACTATACTGATGCCTTAATATACATAAAAAAAGTAATTGATGATGGAGGGTACACCCTAGATGAAAACTTTGTAAGCCTTTTTTCTGCAGATAACTTTGCTTCTACTGAAATTATCTTCCCTCTAATTGCAGATTCTGATGTAAGCCAAAGTTACGGAAACACTACCTATATTGTAAACGGATGTTTAAGCTCTGAAACAATGACTCTTGCAGATTATGGTGCTACCGATGGTTGGGCAGGCCACAGAGCTACAAAAGGATGGTATGGTTTATTTGGAGGAGAGTCAAACGTAGGCCCTGGCGCTACTGATGACAGAGCAAAATTATTTTGGACTTCTGGTCACAACTATGAAATGAACGACTATAAAGAATGGAAAGATGGTTATCCTGCAATTAAATTCAGAAACTCTAATGCTGATGGCTCTGGTATTGCTACAAGTTTTTCTAGCACAGATTTTCCCTTGTTTAGGTTAGCTGATGCTTATTTAATGTATGCAGAATGCGTATTACAAAAAGCCTCTGGTGGAGACGAAGCCACTGCATTAAAATATGTGAACGACGTTAGAGAACGCTCAAATGCCACTCCTATAAACTCAACCCAGTTAACTCTTGATTTTATTCTTGATGAAAGAGGAAGAGAATTAAATCTTGAAGGTCATAGAAGAAGTGACTTAATTCGTTTTAAAAAGTTTACTGGAGGTAGTTATGTATGGCCATGGAAAGGTAATGTTGCAGAAGGCACATCTATCCCTGAGCATTACAAACGATTCCCTATTCCGCTACAAGCCTTACAAGCTAATCCTAATTTATCACAAAACGAGGGATACTAATTAAAAACTAAATTGAAATGAAAAAAATACTAAATATATGCATGATGGTTATAACCATTATAGCCTTAAATTCATGCGAAGAAAAAGACACCTCTGAGTTTATAGCTCAGGAAGCCACAGATTTTACGTTTAGCACATCATTTTTAGAGAACTACTTATTAAATAACAGTTTAGGCAACAATTTAGCGGAACGTTTTACCTGGCGTGATGCTAATTTCGGCATACCAACCGAACGTACGTATGAGCTTCAAGCAGCAACCATGGAAGACTTTAGTGATTACACAAATGATCCTGATGATTCCAATTATAAAGCTTATAATCTTGGCACTAACATTGGAGGGAACGAAATCCCCGCAACCGTTAAACAATTTCTGGCGTTGGCAAAAATAGCAGGATTAGATAACGACCCAGAAACACCTGCTCCCAATACGGGTAAATTGTACTTTAGAGTACGTGCAACCATAGGGAAAGATAACCTCGAATCCTTTTCGGCTATTCAGGCTTTAAACATTGAACTTCAAGAAGGGGAAGAAGAAGTTGGAGGACCTAATTGCCCATCATGGTGGGTAGTTGGTGCTGGTGCTCCTGATGCTGGATGGAATTGGGATAATCCTATAGAATTTTTATGTACAGATCAGATATACACTAGTAATATTAATCTTGCCAATGATAGTTTCAGATTTTTTACTGAAAAAGACAATTGGGATTCTGGATTAAACTTTCCATATTTTGTAGACGAAGGATACAGTATTGATCCTAATTTTGAAAATGCTATGGATGGGGATGAGAACTTCCGTTTTATAGGAACTCCTGGAAAATATTCTTTAACTATTGATTCTGTAAACAAAACCATTAAACTAGGACCTCCTGCCGCCGAAGATCCTAATTGTGACTCTGTATGGGTTGTTGGAGCTGGTGCCGTTGACGCTGGTTGGAACTGGGATAGTCCTATTGAATTCTTTTGTACCGATAATGTGTACTCAACCAACATCAAATTAACAAATGATGCGTTTAGGTTCTTTTTAGAAGAAGGAAACTGGGATTCTGGACAAAACTATCCTTTCTATGCTAATGATGGATATACCATTGATAGCTTACTAGAAGATGCTCAAGATGGAGATAACAACTTCAAATTTAATGGCACCCCTGGAACCTACTTACTAACTGTAGATACTGTAAACAAAACCATCACCTTAGGCATTCCTAGACCTGAAGAACCTAACTGTGATTCTGTATGGGTTGTAGGTGCTGGTGCTGTTGATGCTGGATGGAATTGGGACAGTCCTATAGAATTCACATGTACTGATAATGTTTACAGTGCAAGTATCAATTTAACAAATGATGCGTTTAGGTTCTTTTTAGAAGAAGGAAACTGGGATTCTGGGCAAAATTATCCTTTCTACGCTGATGATGGGTATACTATTGACACCCTATTGGAAGATGCACAAGATGGAGACAACAATTTTAAATTTAATGGCACACCAGGTATTTATTACTTCACAGTTGACACCGTAAATAAAATAATAGATTTAAGACAATAATGCTTTAATCATTCCAAAAGGGCTATAATTTTATAGCCCTTTTTTTTTCAATAAAAACTCTTATTATGAAAAAAATTACTTTCATATTACTTTTTGCACTTGCTTTTCATTTCTCAAAAGCTCAAGTAACGCTTTCCCCAAATGCATTTGAAGTTGATCAATCTATAACTATTACGGTAGATATTAATAGTAATGCTTCGGATTGTAACGGTTTGACTAATCCTTCAAAAGTCTACATGCATTCGGGAATTGGTGATAATTCTGATGCTTTTGGATTCAAAGTAGTAGGTAATTGGGGACAAGATGATGGCGTAGGAGAAATGCAAAACCAAGGAGGAGGTATTTGGTCAATTACAATAACACCAAAAACGTACTTTGGATTAACAGATACGCAAAGCATAAATGCCACTCAATTAGGTATGGTATTTAGAAGTCCTGACGGTAATCAAGAATTAAAAGCATCAGGCTGTAAAGACTTTGTTTTTGCCGTAGGAATTGTTATTATAAATATTGTTGAACCTACATCAAACCCAATATTTATTGAAGCCGGAGAAAACCTAACCGTAAAAACTAATCTGTCATTTCAGGGCAGCATTGAACCAGGCGAGTTTACTTATTTTTTGGATGGTGTAGAAAAAGCTTCAGGCATGGGATTTCCAAACGCTCAGGGCATAATAAATAATATTACTCAAAACGGCACATTAAAAGTTGTTGGCTCGCCTTTAAGTGGTTCTGATATTGGCGAAGCAACAAGAGCTATTATTATAGTACCTCCAACCATTGAAGAAGCACTTCCTAATGGACTAGCTGAAGGTATTAATTACAACACTTCTGATGCAACAAAAGCAACTTTAGTATTAAACGCGCCAGGTAAAGAATATGTGCAACTTGCAGGGAGCTTCAATAACTACAATCCGTCTAATTCTGATTTTATGAAAAAAGATACAGGATCGGACAAATTTTGGATAGAATTAACAGGACTCACTCCTAGTCAGATTTACACATATCAATATTGGGTCTATGATAAAAATCCAATTGCTGGGTCACCGGCTCTAGTTAAAACTGCCGACCCTTATTCTACGCTAGTATTATCCCCCTTTGATGACCCTGGAATACCTTCAAGTACTTATCCTAATTTACCAACCTATCCCGCTGGACAGGAACGTGAGGTTACCGTTTTGCAAACTAACAAACCTCAGTATAATTGGCAGGTCACAAATTTCAATAGACCTAAAAAAGAAGATTTAGTGATTTACGAAGTCTTAATTCGAGATTTTGATGCCAATAGAAATTACCAAAACATCATTGACCGCATTGACTACTTTAAAAATCTCAACATTAATGCCATTCAACTTATGCCCGTTATGGAGTTTGAAGGCAATGAAAGCTGGGGATATAACACTTCATTTCATATGGCTTTAGATAAGTTTTACGGTACCGAAGATAAATTTAAAGAACTTATAGACACTTGTCACCAAAATGGCATAGCAGTGATATTAGACATCGCTTTGAATCATGCTTTTGGAAGAAACCCTATGGTACGTATGTGGATGAACGACCCCGATGGTGATGGCTGGGGTGAACCAAGCGCCGAAAACCCTTATTTCAATGAAACACCAAGACACGCCTATAATGTAGGTTCTGATTTTAATCATTCAAGTGACGTAACACAAGCTTACACAAAACGCGTAGTAAAACATTGGATTGAAGTCTTTAATATTGATGGATTTAGATGGGATTTAACAAAAGGGTTTACACAAAACTGTACTGATGGTGACGAAACCTGTACAAATAATTTTCAACAAGACCGCGTAGACGTTTTGAAAGAGTACGCTGATTATTCTTGGAGTTTAGATGCCACGCACTATGTGATTTTTGAACACTTAGGGTCTGATAATGAAGAAAAAGAATGGGCCAACTATCGTATAAATGAAGGTAAAGGTGTAATGATGTGGAGTGAAGAATGGGGCGCCTTTAAAAACCTTGGCCAAGGTCAAAATAACACTATTAATATTGACCGCATGGGACATAAAGCTCATACAGGGTTTACAGGAAAACGTGTTATTGGTTACCCTGAAAGTCATGACAAAGACAGAATAATGTATGAAATGACACAATTTGGAGTTGATACCAACCCATCTCACAACGTGAAAGAATTAAATATTGCATTAAAACGTATGTCTGCAATTGGAGCTGTTTCTTTGCCTATTCCCGGACCAAAAATGATATGGCACTTTGCTGCATTAGGTATGAACAATTCCATTTTTACTTGTAGCGATGGGTCAGTAAACACAGATTATGATGCCATACCAGGAGATTGTAAATTAGACACTAAGCCGCAACCACAATGGACGGAAAATTGGTTAAGCAACACTAATAGAAACCAAATTTACAAAGATTGGGCAAGGCTAAATGCTTTAAAAATTAATGAACCCGTATTTGAAGGTGATTACAATATAACATCTGGAACCCAAACACCTAGAATTAGCATCTTTACAGGTAACGAAAATAGCCAAGGTACCGATTTAAAAAATGTTGTAATTATAGCAAATTTTGCAGTAACAGCACAAAATGTAAACCCAAACTTTCCCTATGGTGGTTCTTGGTATGATTTAATGGATGAAAGCAATTCCACGTTAATTGATGGAAACACAAACACCATTAACTTAGGTCCTGGAGAATTTAAAATATACGGTAATAAAGGGGTTACCTTATCAAATAGTAGTCCTGAATTTATTCCTAGCTTCCAAATATTTCCCAACCCTTCACGTGGAACATTCAGCTTAAATGCCGATGTAAATCATGTTGAAATCTATAATATCACAGGAAAGGTAATTAAAATCTTCAAAGGAACATTTTCAAAGAATTTTGTTTTTGATGTTACCAACTTACCACAAAGTATTTATCTTATTAAGGCAAAAAATAACAACGGACAAGTTAACACCGTTAAGCTTGTGAAATTATAGTTTATTTGTTTAAACCGAAAAAGCTTCTCAACTCAAGAATACCTTGATGCGAGAAGCTTTTTACTTTTATAAAGTTCAAATTCTTTTTTTAAGAATTCCCTTTTTTATAATCTTCTAAGAATTTAGCCAATCCTATATCTGTTAAAGGATGTTTTAATAAACCTGTAATAGATGATAACGGGCCTGTCATTACATCACTACCAATTTTTGCACAGTCAATCACATGCATGGTATGACGGATAGAGGCTGCTAAAATTTGTGTATCAAAACCGTAGTTATCATAAATCTGTCTGATTTCAGCTATTAGGTTTAAACCATCGGTTGAGATATCATCTAAACGCCCTAAGAATGGCGACACATAAGTAGCTCCTGCTTTGGCTGCCAATAATGCTTGTCCTGCCGAGAACACTAAGGTTACGTTAGTTCTTATACCCTTATCCGAAAAGTACTTACATGCTTTAATTCCGTCAGCTATTAATGGTAATTTCACCACAATCTGTGGGTGTAAAGCAGCTAAGGCTTCACCTTCTTTTACCATGCCTTCAAAATTTGTTGAAATTACTTCAGCACTTACATCACCTTCAACAATATCACATATTTTTATGTAATGATTCTTAATGTTTTCTTCGCCTGTAATGCCTTCTTTTGCCATTAATGACGGATTGGTTGTTACACCATCTAATACACCTAAGGCTTGCGCTTCTGCAATATCATCAAGATTTGCGGTATCTATAAAAAATTTCATTGTTTCGTTTATTATTTTGTTAATACAGTTTTGCTTAAATAGGCTAAAACTTCTTGGCTTACTTGCTCACCGGTAAATCCGAATTTCTCATCTAATACACCTGCTGGTGCCGAGTAACCAAAATGATCTAATCCGAATACTTTACCTTGAGCGCCTACTAAGCCTTCTAAGTTTACTGGAAGTCCTGCTGTTAAACCAAATAATGGTGTATTTCTAGGAATTACACTATTTTGGTAGTCTTCTGATTGTTGTCTGAACACGCCTTCTGAAATCACTGAAGCTATACTTACTTTTAAATTTTCTTTGTTTTCTAGTATCTCGGCTGCGGCCCATAAAGTAGCAACTTCAGATCCGTTGGCTACTAAAACAACATCTGGATTGTCTACAGATTTTACTAAATAACCGCCTTTTTCAGCGCCTAAAGCTTCTTGATATCTTGATGCGCCTTGTGCAGGAATATCTTTAATACCTTGTCTTGATAAAATCAATCCCGATGGCGTGCTGGTGTTCTCTAATGCCATTTTCCAAGCCACACTTGTTTCGGCTGAATCTGCTGGGCGTAAGGCTAAGAAACTTGGTTTCCCACTGTGGTTTTTAAGTTTTTCTAACAAACGAATTTGCGCTTCTTGCTCTACAGGTTGATGGGTTGGACCATCCTCACCTACTCTAAAGGCATCATGAGTCCATACGTATTTTACTGGCAACTCTTGAATTCCACTCAATCTGATTGCTGGCTTCATATAATCTGAGAATACAAAGAAGGTAGCTACTACAGGAATAATACCACCATGTAATGCTATACCGTTAGCAATACATGCCATGGTTAACTCGGCAACACCTGCCTGTAAAAACGAACCGCTAAAATCACCTTTCTGTAAGGCTGAAGATTTCTTTAAGAACCCATCGGTTTTATCGGAGTTTGATAAATCGGCTGAAGACACAATCATATTTTCTACATTCTCAGCCAAATAGCCTAATACATTTGATGAGGCAGCTCTTGAGGCTAAGCCTGCTTTATGCTCAATAGATTCAAAATCTAATACTGGTAACTGTCCTGATAAAAAGAAATCTAATTTTTCTGCTAGAGCGCTATTCTCTTGTCTCCAAGCCTCAATTTCTGCTTTTTTCTGAGCTGCTTGCGCTGTTTTTTCTGCAATGATATCTGTGTAGAAGGCCTGAACATCGTCATAAATATCAAATGGAGATGCTGGATTAGCCCCTAAGTTTAATAACGTCTTTTCGTAATCGGCTCCTGTTGCTCCTATAGGCTGTCCATGTAACTCACAGTAGCCTTCAAACATCTCACCTTCTGCCGTTACACAACCTTTACCCATAATGGTTTTACCTATAATTAAGGTTGGTTTTTCTGTTTCAGCATTCGCATCTTTTAAGGCCTGACGAATTTCATCGTGGTTATGACCATCTATTGTTACCACTTTCCAGCCCCAAGCCTCGTACTTCATAGCGGTATCTTCTGTGGTTACCTCATCAGTCGATGTAGATAACTGAATATCATTGGAATCAAAGAACATAATGAAATTACTCAATCCTAAATGCCCTGCTATTCTACCTGCTCCTTGTGAGATTTCTTCCTGAATACCACCATCTGAAATAAACCCATAGATTTTATGGTTCATCCAATCACCAAATCGTGCTTGTAAAAATTTAGCAGCGATGGCAGCACCTACTCCCATAGTGTGTCCTTGCCCTAAGGGACCGGAGGTGTTTTCAATACCTCGTTTTACATCTACTTCTGGGTGACCTGGTGTGATAGAACCCCATTGACGGAAATTGGCAACATCTTCTTTGGCATAGTTTCCTAAAAGATAATATTGGGCATACATTAAAGTGGATAAATGCCCTGCATCCATAAAGAAACGATCTCTAAAAGGCCAAGTCATATCTGATGGATCATAATTAAAAAATTCTGAATACAGAATATGCATAAAATCAGCACCTCCCATGGGTCCGCCTGGATGCCCTGACTTCGCTTTCTCTACCATGGCTACCGCTAATGCACGTATGTTATCTGCCGCTTGTTGATCTAATCTTTTGTTCATTTTTTTAATTATGATTATGGTTTAATGTTCTATAAAAAGGCTTTTAATTGAGATCTCATTTCCTTCAAAAAAGCTAATATTTTGCAAATATATAATCTTTAAACGGTTACGTTTAAAAAATCAAAAAAAATAACATAAATTAACGAAAGTGTTTAAGTGACCAAAAGAAACGTAAAGATTAAACTATTTTTTTAGAAATAGTTAATCGCTACAAAAATGCTCTAACTGATCTTTGTTATAAATTTTTAGTGATTTTATGTTTAACTTGAGATAGAAATTAAAACTAACTTAAGTGTAACAGTTATGTGTTATAAGACTTGTAATATCTGAAACTAACCAAACATGAAAACAGACACGTTTGATATTGTAAAGACTTCAGGAGAAAAAGTTAAATTTTCACTTGAAAAACTTAAAGCTTCCTTAAGTCGAACGGGAGCCGATCATAAGTTGATTTCAGAAATTATTGACAAGGTCAAAGACGAATTATACAATGGCATTTCAACTAAAGAAATATATAATAGGGCGTTTTCTTTACTTAAGCAAGAAGAAAGTTGCTTTGCCTCAAAATACAAGTTAAAAAAAGCTATTTACGAATTAGGTCCTACAGGGTTTCCTTTTGAGCGATTCATTAGTGCTATTTTAAAGTATTCTGGCTACACCACCCAAGTTGGTAAAATTATTCAAGGACAGTGTGTTACACATGAAATAGATATTTTGGCTCATAAAAACCAAAAGACCATTCTTGTAGAGTGTAAATTTCATGGCGAAGAGGGTATTAATTGTAATGTTAAAATCCCATTATATATTCATTCTAGATACAACGACGTGAAAAAACACTGGAATACAAATCAAAAGTATGAAACAAAGCTCACTAAGGGCTGGGTAGTTACCAATACCAGATTCACACTAGATGCCATAGCATATGGCCAATGTGCGCATCTCTATTTGCTAAGTTGGAATTACCCGCCAAACAATGGCTTAAAAGACAGAATAGATCGTCTTGGATTATATCCCATAACGGTATCTACCTTATTATCACAACGAGAAAAGCAATTTTTATTAAGTAGGGATATTGTTTTAGCTAGAGAATTACTAGAAGATAATCTTTATTTAGATGACTTAGAGATATCCGAAATTAGAAAGAAAAAAATCCTTAAGGAAATTAGCACCTTATGTAATCATTCCGCATTATGACAAGCAAGGCCTACATTCGTTTTTTGGGAGGAGCAAGAACGGTTACTGGATCAAAGTTTTTTTTAGAAACTGCCCATATAAACATGCTCGTTGACTGTGGTATGTTTCAAGGTTTAAAAGAATTAAGAGCATTAAACTGGGAAGACTTACCCATAGATGTAGCAACTGTAGATGTGGTATTGCTAACTCACGGTCACCTAGACCATATAGGCTATTTACCGCGACTTTTAAAACAAGGCTTTTCTGGTAAAATAATAGGAACAGGCCCTACTCTGACCATTGCTTCAATTATATTAAGAGACAGCGCAAAAATACACGAAGAAGAAGCTAAAAAAGCAAATACCGAGCAATACACCAAGCATGTGCCTGCCTTACCTTTTTTCACAAAAACTGAAGCTGAAAAAACGATAAGCCTTTTTCATGAGAAACCTATAGACTATTGGCATTTCCTTTCAGAACATGTGTCCTTTAGGTTTCAGTACAACGGTCATATTATTGGTGCTTCCTTTATTGAAATAGAACTGCATGGTAAACGCCTTGTATTTTCTGGAGATATTGGCAGAGAACAAGATTACTTACTCTACAAACCCCAAAAACCAGAATGGGCAGATTATTTGTTTATAGAAAGCACCTACGGAGATAAACGGCATCCTGATAACGATACCGAAAATATGCTCGCCGAAATTATAGCAGACACCCTAAATAAAAAAGGCACTTTAATCATCCCAAGTTTTGCTGTTGAACGCATGCAAACACTTATATATTTACTTTGGCAACTGTACCAAAAAAATAAAATTCCAAACATTCCCATTTTTGTAGATAGCCCCATGGGCAACAACATTTTAGAGGTCTTTCATAGATTTCCTGAATGGCATAAACTCTCACCCTCTGAATATCATGCCATGTGTAATCATGTGAACACTATTAGGTCTTACAGAGAAACATGGGAAACAATTGATGACCCACAATCTAAAATAGTAATAGCTGGAAGCGGTATGGTGACTGGAGGTCGTGTTTTAACCTATTTACAACAACTTATTGATAAAGTCTCTACAACCATTTTACTCGTTGGCTATCAAGCCGAAGGCACTCGAGGCAGACAATTGCAGGAAGGCACACATGAAATCCGCTTTTTCGGAAAATACTATACCGTAAAAGCAAGCATCAAAAACATAGAAAGTTTATCGGCACACGCCGATCAGCAAGATCTTTTAAATTGGGTGAGTAATATTAAAAACATTCCAGAAAAGGTCTTTCTTATTCATGGTGAACCTAAAGCCCTAGATGCTTTTCGATTAAAAATAAAACATACCTACCACTGGAATATAACCATACCGAAGCTAAATCAACGATACGAACTCAAA
Source organism: Allotamlana fucoidanivorans (assembly GCF_006265225.1). Lineage (GTDB taxonomy): Bacteria > Bacteroidota > Bacteroidia > Flavobacteriales > Flavobacteriaceae > Allotamlana > Allotamlana fucoidanivorans. The sequence goes on from NZ_VDCS01000005.1 coordinate 47,099, forward strand.
TTATAGAATTTTCAATCAAAACTAAATAGCGATGATTTATTCTTCGATTTTTTCACAAAAAAAACCCTATTCCTAACAAATATCATTGTTCATTACATTTTATATACTTAATTTATTGCATGTTATACAAATAACCGCAAAATGTATCATGTCATGACAACACGCTTAAAACAACGAAGAAAGAATCTATTATCTGGTTCTGACAATAGGTTGCTGACGCCTTGGACCAGCAGTCTGGCTAGGCCTTGGAATGACCGATTTTTCCATACTAGATTCAAAGATTTGAACAATCTTATAAAAGTCAAAGATGCTTACAGAAACGATTTCTACGAAGAAGGCAGCGTAATGCCTGCTATGAATGTAAAAGAAGATAAAGAATACTTTGAAATTGAATTTGCAGCACCTGGATTTGATAAAAGTGATTTTGAAATTAGTATGGAAGACAACATGCTTCATGTTCACGGTGAAAAAGCAGTATCCAATGAGCCAAATAACACAAGCTATTCCCGAAAAGAATTTAGCTACAAATCATTTATGCGCTCTATTGTACTTCCAAAAACTGTGAATGTTAACACTAACATTTCAGCATCATACACAAGAGGTATTTTACATATAAAACTCTTGAAGGAAAAAGCTACAGAAGTAGCTAGCAATAAAAAAATTATCATTATTGACTAATTCAAACCAAGCAGCAATCAAAAACATATAGATTTCTGCTTGGTTTTAAAATCTACAAAAATGAAAACTAAGCAAATAAAACAGTATAAAGCATGGTTAACACCTGAAAGCATGCATAACATGTCTATTAACTGGTTATCTGAACTACGATTTGTACATGACGAACAATTATTCTTTAATGATCTCATCAAGTCATACACCTTACAACTCATTGACTCTAAACATTTTAAAGAAAGTAAAGAGGTTATTGATTATTTAATTGCATACGAAAAGAAAACTGACAAACTTATTAGACTTATCGTTGAACACGAAAAAAGATTATCTATACTACTAAATAGCATAAACGAACAAGAAGAAGACAACAACTATAAAATAGAGCATTCCTTTTTAGAATCAAAAGTAAATGTATTTCTAAAAGACTACAAAAATTTCAAATTAAGATTGTTTAAACTTATAAAAGGCATCTTAAAAGAACGCAAACAAAAGCATTTACTACAATAAGTATTTGTACCTTTTTTGCATGTATTGGTGGTTATACTAAACATAGGCTGAGGTATCAAAACCAAAGTCAAAAAAAAAGCCTCTCAATTATGAGAAGCCTTTTTCTTAATTGTGCGGGCGGAGAGACTCGAACTCTCACACCTCGCGGCACTAGATCCTAAGTCTAGCGTGTCTACCAATTCCACCACGCCCGCAATAAGGACTGCAAATATAAACAAGATTTTTAAAATGCAAACTTTAAAACCCTAAAAAAGTATTCTTTTTTATACTTTTGAATTTATCCTATTATAAATACTATGAATCACATTCAATCCTATATTTCAGAACATAAAGATCGCTTTTTACAAGAGCTTATAGAATTGCTAAAAATACCGTCTATAAGTGCCGACTCTAGCTACAAAAATGATGTTTTAAAAACGGCAAACAACATTCAAGAAAGCCTGAAACAAGCTGGTTGCAATCATACCGAAATTTATAAAACAGAGGGCTATCCCATAGTTTACGGTGAGCGCATCATTGATGACAATTTACCAACCGTACTTGTTTATGGTCACTATGATGTACAACCACCCGATCCCATAAACCTATGGGATTCCCCGCCATTTGAGCCCGTTATAAAGCCCACAGACAAACATCCAGATGGCGCCATTTTTGCCCGCGGCGCTTGTGATGACAAAGGTCAAATGTATATGCATGTAAAAGCGTTTGAGCTTATGACACGTACAAACACTCTTCCTTGTAATGTTAAGTTTATGATTGAAGGCGAAGAAGAAGTAGGCAGTGTTCATCTAGGAACGTTTGTAAAAAACAACCGTGATAGGCTTAAAAATGATGTCATTCTTATTTCTGACACGGGAATGATTGCCAATGATGTTCCTTCTATTACCACTGGGCTTAGAGGCCTAAGCTATGTAGAAGTGGAAGTTACAGGGCCAAATCGTGATTTACATTCTGGGTTATACGGTGGCGCTGTGGCCAACCCCATCAATATTCTAGCAAAAATGATTGCTTCACTCCATGACGAAAATAATCATATCACCATTCCTAGGTTTTATGACCATGTTGAGGAACTTTCAAATGAAGAACGTGCTGAAATGAGTAAAGCTCCATTTTCTTTAGAAAACTATAAAAAAGCACTAAACATAGAGGCCGTATATGGCGAATCAGGGTACACCACCAATGAGCGTAACTCCATAAGACCAACACTTGACGTTAATGGTATTTGGGGTGGTTACACTGGTGAAGGTGCTAAAACAGTTATTCCAAGTAAAGCCTATGCTAAAATATCCATGCGTTTAGTACCCAATCAAAACTGGGAAGACATTACACAACTTTTTAAAGATCATTTTGAACGTATTGCCCCAAAAGGTGTAAAAGTAAAGGTTACACCACATCATGGGGGCCAAGGGTATGTTACCCCCATTGATAGTTTAGGTTATCAAGCCGCAAGCAAAGCATATCAAGAAACCTTTGGTAAAACGCCTATTCCACAACGTAGCGGCGGTAGTATTCCAATTGTTTCGCTCTTTGAGCAAGAGTTAAAAAGTAAAACCATATTAATGGGCTTTGGCTTAGACAGTGATGCCATTCACTCGCCTAACGAACATTTTGGGGTATGGAACTATTTAAAAGGTATAGAAACCATCCCATGGTTTTATAAATATTTTAAAGAATTATCACAATAATAAAAAAGGGGCTGAATACATATTCAACCCCTTTTTTAAATCTCTATTTACTAACCACTTTTATCACTCTATACAATCTTGAATCATCAGGCCCCGCAACATTCTTTTGATATTCATCAAAGAAACCATCAGGCCACGAAGTACCTTCTTCATGTCTTGGATTCACAGCATCACTTAATGTTGAAAACAGATTATATGAATATGCTCTATAAGGAAACTTCTCAGACCTTGGCTCTAAAATAACGGCATTCCCCCAACCTTTTCTTTTAGATTTATGAGCATCCATATCCGCTTTAAAAAAAGGCTTTACCTTATTAACCTCAAAATCTATATGCCAACGAAGGTCTTTTACATTATGATACTTTATCCTAACAAAATTAAAATCTTCACCTGTGGCGTCAGGCACTTGGATATGATTGTTTAAATCTCTTAAGATTACCACATCGGTTGTTGTACTCAACTCTCTTGTGTCTATATCCTCCATTTTAACATCTGGAAACATCTCTTGAATACCTCCCCAATTAATTTCATTATCAATATCAGTGAATCCATTAACAATAAGAACATTAGGCTCATTCTCTAAATCTGTTCCTCCTATACGGGTAAATACCCCCCAAAAATACATATTCCCTTTATCTATTTCACTTTGAGCAAACTTGCTCCAATACTTTACTTCTCGTTTTAAAACCTCTTCCATATCTGTATCTGCAACTCTTCGATGTAAGTGTACAGAAGCACCTTGTGCCTGAATAAATTGGCCACTCACCAGAATAATGAATAGCATCATAATTGTTTTTCTCATATTGATTTAATTAATTGGTTAATAATTTATTTTAAAATTCTACCAACCCAATTTGCTTAATTAAACACAGGATAGTATGATAGTTGCTCTAAATAATTATTAGGGGTAGTATTGAAGATGCAACTAATGAAATTCATTTAAATTTACATAAAACATATTTGATATCCTATAAAATATGCTGTTAAAGCATATTAACCCTACCTTACTAAGGTAGAATGATAAAAACACAAACCAAATCAATAAATATCTTTTCTTTGTATTCAATATGAAAAATCAACATAGCAGTCAATTATTATTACTTACCCTAGCTACTATTTTTATTAGCACCTCCGGCGCTTTAGGTAAATTTATTGATCTACCTGCACCTGTCATTATTTGGTGGCGCAGTGCATTGGGCGGATTGTTTTTACTCATTTTCTGCAAATACAAAAACTATAGCATTAAAATAAAATCACCAAAAGACCTACCCTCTATACTATTGGGCGCTATTTTTTTAGGAGCGCATTGGGTAACCTATTTCTATGCTTTAAAGTTTTCAAACGTTGCATTGGGCATGCTATCTATGTTTACCTTCCCCGTAATTACCGCTTTACTAGAACCCTTTTTTACAAAATCTAAACTAAACCCAATTCATGTTTTTTTAGCGCTAGTAGTACTTTTAGGCATTTATATTCTAGCCCCACAGTTTAATTTTGAGAACACCCATTTAAAAGGTATTTTATTCGGAATTTTCTCAGCGCTATGCTACGCCCTGCGCAACCTAATTTTAAAACGGCATGTACATAACTATAACGGTACAGTACTTATGACCCAGCAAGCCTTAATAGTAGCGATATTGTTACTGCCCGTCATGTTTTTCTTAAACAGCAGTAATATAATTACGCAATACCCTTATATTATTACTTTAGCTTTGATTACCACAGCCATTGGCCACTCGTTATTCATTACCAGTTTAAAGCACTTTTCTGTGAGTACCGCAAGTATTATTGGTAGCACACAACCTATTTTTGGTATCATCATTGCCTTTTTATTTCTTAATGAAATGCCTACTACCAACACATTTATTGGCGGAACACTTATTTTACTTACCGTAGTCATTGAGAGTGTAAGATCTAGAAACAAATAAGCCAGATTTAAAAACTTAAATCTGACTTATATATAATCAAACCAAAACCAACTATATCATTTTTTCAAGGTAATGACGTTATGCGTACATCCCTCTTTTAAAAAACGTAATTGCCATAAAGCTACTTAAAATTAAAAATTTACACCGTAACATTGGTTACACAAAAACATGATATCTAAACAATTAAACAGCAAATTATGTAACAATTCCGTGCTATTTGCGTTCTAATAGTTCATCAATCAAAATCACAAATCATGTTAAAGCAATTCTTCATCATTTGCTCTGGGGCTGACACCGATATATTGGAACACTGCTCTAAAGGTGAGCAAAACAAATATGCAGGTATAGGAGCTACCGTATTTTTTACCGCAATAATGGCTTGCATTGCCGCTAGCTATGCCCTTAACACCGTGTTTAACACTATACTTCCCTCTATGTTTTTTGGACTCATTTGGAGCCTATTAATCTTTAATCTAGATCGTTATATTGTTTCTACATTAAAAAAGTCTGAACGCTTTTCTGTTGAATGTATCCAAGCTTCTCCCAGAATAGTATTAGCTATCATTATAGCTGTAACCATATCAAAACCTCTAGAATTGAAAATTTTTGAAAAAGAAATCAATCAGGTTTTACTAGAAAAACAGCATACACTCACACTGGCAAATAAACAGCAAATCGCAACACAATATTCGCCTGACATTAACGATTTGAAAAACAAGATTGTCACACTAAATCAAGAGATTAGTGAAAAAGAAACTGTAGTAAACAACCTATACAACACTTATATTGCCGAAGCAGAAGGCACCGCAGGAACCAAACGTTTAGGAAAAGGCCCTGTTTACCAAGAAAAACGTGATAAGCATGACGCGCTTTTAGCCGAGCTTAATCAATTAAAAGCTAAGAACCATCTAAAAATTTCAGACATTGAATCGCAAATTTCTAACTTAGAAGATGCTTTTAAACAACAACTAAAAAACACACAACCTGTTATAGATAATTTTGACGGCTTAATGGCTCGCATCAGCGCTTTAAATCAACTCCCTTGGCTCCCTTCGTTTTTTATTTTCCTGCTATTTTTAACCATTGAAACAGCACCCATTCTTGCTAAACTTCTCAGCCCAAAAAGTGCCTATGATTTAAAATTAGAAGATGCGGAAACAGCCATAAAAACCCATGTAAAACAAAACATTTATCAACGCAATCTTATGCTAAAAACAAATCATGCCATGAATGACAAAATCTATCAAGATATTGAGCATGATGCCACCCTTTATGCTTACAAACACAAAAAGTCACAAGTCATCATGCAACTACAAGCCGATGCGTTTTACAATCAACAAAAAAATGCTCTATAATACAAGCTATTATGCAGCCGTATTGGTATTAAAGTGTTGGTACAACTCCTTACAGCCGTAACCCACTATAGATAAGCTTTTGTTCTTACGTGTAGCCTCCTCATATAACTTAGCAATAGCGTTTACACCATATTTATCCATACTTTCAACATATTGCACACTAATAGTTATCGCATTGGTTCTTTCAAAAATGTTTTCAAATTCGCTGTTAAATAACGAAACACTTTCTTTGTCAAGTATACCCTTAACTTTAAAGTAGTTATTACAATTAGTAATTTTTAAATTCATAACAATGTATTTTAAAGGTTAAATAAATGAAGTTTTAGGGAGTTCATCATTCTGACTTTCACTAAAGTATAAAATAAATAAAACAATAATCATTTTTTTCGATTAATCTATTGCAACATCAGACCAACGAAATATTAAACTGGATTTCATCGATGAATTGCAATTAAAACATAGTTTTTACTACATTTACTAGAACTAAAACCATGACCTATTAAATACCTGCATTTATTATGAAAAAACATGCTCTAATAATTTGCCTCCTTTTAGCCTCCCTAAATTATGCTCAAAGTTCTGAAGAAGCCGACATAAAAGCCATAAACAAAGTTTTGAAAAAACAACGTATAGCTTGGTCAAATAACGACTTAGAAACCTATATGGAAGGCTATTGGAAAAGCGATTCACTAAAATTTTATAGTCAAAGTGGTGTAACCTATGGCTGGAAAAACACCTTAGAACGCTACCAAAAAGCATATCCCAGTGAAGAGCACACTGGAAAATTAAGTTTTAGAATCAATGATGTCTCAAAGATTAACGACGGCGCCTATTTTGTTTTGGGAGAATATCATATTAAACGCGAGATTGGAAACGCAGATGGCATTTTCATGCTGGTCTTCAAAAAAATAAATGGGGAATGGAAAATCATTGCAGACACTTCAACCTGATTCATATGATATAAAGATTAGTCTAGTCTCTGCGGTATTTTTTTGTTTCTTCAAAGACATGCTCTAAAATGGCTTTATCTTGATCTGAAAACTCAAGATGACGTCTAGACATGACCACTTCGGCAACTTCAAAAGCTTTCTTGGTTAAAAATGTGGTAAATCCGCCACTACCGCCCCAACTAAAACTAGGGATAAAGTTTCTTGGAAATCCGCTTCCAAAAATATTTGCACTAACCCCCACAACGGTTCCCGTGTTAAACATGGTATTGATACCACATTTGCTATGATCTCCCATCATAAGTCCGCAAAATTGCAACCCTGTTCGTGCAAAACGCTCCGTTTCATAATCCCAAAGACGCACCTCGGCATAATTGTTCTTCAAATTAGAGGTATTTGTATCAGCGCCAAGATTACACCATTCACCTAATACAGAATTCCCCAAAAATCCATCATGACCTTTATTTGAATACCCAAACAACACAGCATTATTAATTTCACCGCCTACTTTACTAAAAGGTCCTACAGTAGTAGGGCCATAAATTTTAGCGCCCATTTTAACAATAGCGCCTTCACAAAGTGCAAAGGGGCCACGAATGATGGAACCTTCCATAATTTCAGTGTTTCTTCCTATATAAATAGGACCTTTACTTGCATTAAGTGTTACAAATTCAAGTTTCGCGCCTTCTTCAATAAACACATTTTCGGAAGCTATAACGTTATTGCTAGACGGCATAGGTTGCGAACGTCTACCTTGTGTTAAAAAATTAAAATCGTCAACCAAGGCTTCACCATTTTTTGAAAAAATATCCCAGGTATTATTAATTTCAATAACATCTTCATGAAATTCAATAGCTTCGTAAGCCTCAAAATCAATATCTTCCTGAGCTTCTTTCGTAAAAAAAGCGACAACATTCTCGTCCTTAAAAATAGCTTGATTCTCCTTTAGGTCTTTTATCATTTCTACCAACTCAAAGTTTGGCAAATAAGAGGCATTAATCATGATATTTTCCTCCATCTCTACCATAGGGAATTTATCTGATAGATATTCTTCTGTTACCGTAGTGGTAGTATAATCTAAATAAGACTCCCATTTTTCCCTAATAGTCATGATACCCACACGAATATCAGCAACAGGTCTTGTATAAGTAAAAGGCAACAAACTGTTTCTTGCAGGACCATCAAAGAGAATGTAGTTCATAATAAATAGCGTTAGTTGGTATTGAATTAATAGCGATGTAAAAATAAAAAAGCCTTTCTTTTGAAGAAAGGCTTTTTAAAAATATTATTTGCGCTATATTTATTTCTTAAATTTAGCGTATTTAGTTTTGAATTTATCAATTCTACCAGCTGTATCAACTAATTTAGATTTACCAGTATAATATGGATGAGATGTTCTAGAAATCTCCATTTTAACTAATGGATACTCAACACCATCAACCTCAATAGTTTCATTAGTATCAGCAGTAGATTTAGTTAAAAACACGTCATCATTTGACATATCTTTAAATGCCACTACTCTATAATTTTCTGGATGTATACCTTTTCTCATCGCTAAATGCTTTTTATTCTTTTCAATTTTGGAAGTGCAAATTTAAGCTTTTTTTACAAATGCACAATAGTTTTTAATTTTTTTTATTTTAATTCTAATTGTAACGTTTTCATATCTTTGAATACTAACTAGGCAACCAACAAATTAATTGTTTTATTATGGAAAAATCTTTAAAGTCAATTGCAACCAATTACGGGCTTTATCTTGGCATTTTACTGGCTCTAATCACCGTTTTATCATATGCCATAAACATTGAATTGCTCACGAATATGTGGATTGGCATCTTCATTTTAATTGCTATTATTGTTTTAGGCATTGTTTCAGTCGCTAAAGTAAAACAGGCCCAAAATGGTTTTGCATCTTTTAAAAAAGCTTTTACAGCTTATTTTATTACCGTTTTAATAGGGCTTTTAATCAGCACATTTGTCTCTTATCTACTATTTAATATAATTGATACCGAAGCAGCCGAGATTTTAAAAGAAAAAACCATTGAAACTACGGTTGAAATGATGGAAGGCTTTAACAGTCCATCAGATAAAATAGATGAAGCTGTTAAACAAATTGAATCTCAAAATCAATATGCGCTAGGTAATATCGCAAAAGGTTTAGCTGGTTATTTAGTATTTTTCAGTATTATAGGATTAATTGTAGCAGCTGCAATGAAAAAAAGTAACCCCGACGCCGAATAAATTCAGTATTTTTGGATATTATTTTTTGACAAAATACTAAATGGACCTATCTGTAGTTATACCACTACTAAACGAACAAGACTCATTAACAGAACTTCATGATTGGATTGTGCGCGTTATGAAATCCAATCATTTTTCATATGAAATTCTTTTTATTGATGATGGTAGCACCGATAAATCATGGGATACCATCACCCAATTATCAGCAAAAGACCCAAACGTAAAGGGCATTCGTTTTTTAAAAAACTTTGGAAAATCTCAAGCCCTTCATGCAGGGTTTGATGAAGCGCAAGGCGATGTGATTATTACCATGGATGCCGATCTTCAAGATAGCCCAGATGAGATTCCTGAATTATACCAAATGATTAAACAGGAAGGATTCGATTTAGTTTCGGGCTGGAAAAAAAAGCGCTATGATTCTGTTATTGCTAAAAATTTACCATCTAAACTTTTTAATTGGGCTGCCAGAAAAACATCAGGCGTCAAACTTCATGACTTTAATTGCGGGCTAAAAGCATACAACATTGATGTTGTAAAAAATATTGATGTTAATGGTGAAATGCATCGCTATATTCCGGTACTTTCAAAAAATGCTGGTTTTACAAATATTGGGGAAAAAGTGGTTCAGCATCAAGCTAGAAAATACGGCGAAACTAAGTTTGGTATAGACCGTTTTATCCATGGTTTTTTAGATTTAATAACCATTTGGTTCTTGTCTCGTTTTGCCCGTAGACCTATGCATTTATTTGGAGCCTTAGGCGTTATAATGTTTACCATTGGCTTTGCTTTCTCAGCTTATTTGGGCATAGATAAACTTTATTTTAATCCGTTTGGAAGGCTCATCACCCAACGTCCTCAATTTTATATCGCACTGGCAACTATGATTATTGGCACCCAGTTTTTTGTTGCCGGATTTTTAGGGGAGCTCATTTTAAGAAACCGACCTGACAAACAACGATATTTTATCAAACAAACATTGAATTTAAAATAAACAGAAGTAATACAAAAAATCAAACTTGGTAAGCTATAACGATTTCGAAGGTTTTCAAGATTTATTCCGCGAAAAATGAACGAATTGCTTACTTTTGTTATCCATTTTTTTTTAGCATTATGATACACATTGAACCTAAAATTTTAGAAAGAATAAACACGTGGTTAACTCCAACTTTTGATGAAGAAACCCAAACCACTATAAAAGAAAGCATCGCTAATAGTCCGAAAGATATTCAAGAGAGCTTCTACAAAGATTTAGAGTTTGGAACAGGAGGCATGCGTGGCATAATGGGCGTTGGCACAAACAGGATTAACAAATACACCCTAGGCAAAAGTACACAGGGTTTAAGTAACTATTTACACCAACAGTTTCCAAACGAAACACCCAGAACGGTTATTGCTTATGATTGCAGACATAACAGTAAAACTTTAGCCAAAGTCGTTGCCGATGTGTTTTCTGCTAATGGTATTGAAGTTTTTTTATTTGAAGACTTAAGGCCTACACCAGAATTATCATTTGCCGTAAAACACCTAAATTGTCATTGTGGTATTGTATTAACGGCCTCTCATAATCCACCTGAATATAACGGTTATAAAGTGTATTGGCAAGACGGTGGGCAACTAGTGCCGCCACATGACAAAGGGGTGATTAATGAAATAAATACCGTTGAGTATTCTAACATTAAATTTGACGCAAACAAAGATCTTATAACATATATTGGTGAAGATGTAGATGATGTTTTTATAAATGCCTCAGTAATTAACGGAAGCGTTGGCGCTACACAAGAAGCTAAAGATGATTTAACTATTGTGTTTACCTCACTTCACGGTACATCTATAACCGCTGTTCCTGAAACTTTAAAGCGTGCAGGGTACAAAAACGCACATATTGTAAAAGAGCAAGAAGTGCCTGATGGGGCTTTCCCAACTGTGGCGTCTCCAAATCCAGAAGAACCTGCCGCCCTAAAAATGGCCTTAGAATTGGCTGACAAGGTAAATGCAGATATTGTGATTGGGACCGACCCTGATTGCGACAGGTTAGGTGTTGCGGTGCGTAATGGCAAAAATGAATTGCAATTACTTAACGGAAATCAAACCATGGTTATGATGACCGATTTCTTGTTAAAACAATGGAAAGCTGAAGATAAAATAAAAGGCAAAGAGTTTATTGCATCAACTATTGTATCTACGCCCATGTTGAAAAAACTTGCCGCGGCTTATCATGTTGACAGCAAGATTGTTTTAACAGGATTTAAATGGATTGCAAAACTCATTCACGATTTCCCTGAATTAGATTTTATTGGTGGTGGCGAAGAAAGTTTCGGGTTTATGGTGGGCGACTTTGTGAGAGACAAAGATGCGGTAACCTCAACCCTTTTAGCCTGTGAAATTGCGGCTATTGCCAAATCAAAAGGAAGCTCTTTCTACAACGAACTCATAAAACTTTATGTAGAACTGGGATGTTATAAAGAAAAACTAGTTTCTCTAACTAAAAAGGGTATTGAAGGTGCTGAAGAAATCAAACAAATGATGGTTGATGCCAGAGAGAATCCATTATCAGAAATCAACGGTTCAAAAGTTGTACGCATTGAAGATTATGAGTTATCGGTAGCTAAAAACGGGCTTACTGGCGAAGTATCAGACATTGATATTCCAAAATCAAATGTAATTATTTATTATACTGAAGATGGGTCACAAGTAGCATTAAGACCAAGCGGCACAGAGCCTAAAATTAAATTTTACGTTAGTGTAAACACCCCATTAAATTCAATAGAAAATTTCGATAAGGTGGAAGCGCAATTAGACGCTAAAGCTGAAACGATTTTAAAAGACATGAAGCTAATTTAATGAGTCACTTTACCAATATTTTAAAATATGCTAAACCCTATAAGGCTTATGCTTTAGGACACATTGTTTCAAATATTTTTTACGCCCTTTTTGGAGCGCTCTCTTTTGTAGCGCTCATTCCTATGCTAGATATTTTGTTTCAAAAGGATGCCGTTGTACCAACTGAAGCACCCGTTTACCAAGGTATAAATAATATTAAAGATTTTTATAAGGATTTCTTGGCGTATCATGTTAATCAATATGCTCAAGACGATCCCCAAAAAGCCTTAATTTTTGTTGTAAGTCTCATTATCGTTCTATTCTTATTAAAGAATATATTTAGCTATTTGGCATATTACTTTATGGTATTTTTAAGGAATGGTGTTGTTAGAGACTTAAGAAATACTGTGTATAAAAAAACCATAGAGCTCCCTTTATCTTATTTTTCAGATCAGAAAAAAGGAGATGTAATGGCCAGAGTAACTACCGATGTAGCCACCCTTCAATACTCTATGCTACCTGTTTTAGAGCTTATTGCCAGAGAACCCTTAATGATTATTTTCACACTCATCATGATGCTTCTAATTAGTATGAAGCTAACCATTTTTGTTTTTGTTTTTATACCGCTTTCAGGATGGATTATTTCTATAATTGGCAAAAGTTTAAAGCGAAAATCAGATCGGGTTCAAAAGGAACAAGGGTCTATTCTTTCTACGCTTGAAGAAACATTAACTGGATTAAGAATCATTAAAGGTTTTAATGCCCAGGAGAAATTTTACAACCGTTTTCAAGAATCAAGTGACCGATTTTATCACTTTTCAAATAAATTATTAAACCGCCAAAATTTAGCCTCACCAACCAGTGAGTTTCTTGGTATTTTAGTAATTTCAATCTTACTGTGGTATGGTGGTCAGCTTGTTTTAGTAGATCAATCTCTTGATGGTAGTTCCTTTATTGCCTATATGGGATTAGCCTATAACATTATGGTTCCTGCCAAAGCCATTTCAAGAGGGCTGTATAATATCAAGCAAGGTAATGCTGCTGCGGAACGGATTCAAGAAATAATCGATGCTAAAAACCCTTTAAAAGATAAGGATAATGCTGTTGTTAAAACAGGCTTTAACAAAAACATCTCTTTTGAAAACATTTGGTTTAAGTATGAAAACGATTATGTTTTAAAGGATTTTTCGCTTACTATCCCAAAAGGGAAAAAAGTGGCACTTGTTGGCCAATCTGGCAGTGGCAAATCCACTATAGCAAATCTTATTACCCGATTTTATGATGTTAACAAAGGAGCTATAAAAATTGATGGTACAGATATTAGAGACCTTACCACAGCCTCATTGAGAAATCAACTTGGTATTGTAACCCAAGATGCTATTTTATTCAATGAAAGCATTAAGAATAACTTAAAACTTGGCAAAGACGACGCCACTGACACTGAAGTTATTGAAGCTTTGAAAGTGGCCAATGCCTGGGAATTTGTAAAAGACTTACCTCAAGGTATTGAAACGAACATAGGAGACTCTGGCAATAAACTTTCTGGAGGCCAAAAACAACGCTTAAGTATTGCGCGAGCCGTTTTAAAAAGTCCGCCCATTATGGTGTTAGATGAGGCAACCTCAGCCTTAGATACAGAAAGTGAACGTCTAGTTCAGGTGGCACTTGAAAACATGATGAAAAACAGAACCTCTATAGTTATTGCACACAGACTTTCTACTATTCAAAACGCCGATGAGATTGTTGTACTACACAAAGGAGAAATAGTAGAGCAAGGAAAACACGAGGCACTCATTGCTAAAAAAGGGGTATACCAAAAGCTAGTGGAAATGCAAAGTTTTGAATAACCCTTAAAGAGTTAAATAAAATGAAAAAAGGATAGAGTTTTGGGGGCTTCTATCCTTTTTTTAGTTTATGTTAGATTTGGGGACGACTAACATATTAAGTAGGTTTCTGAGACAAATATAAGTTAGAAAATTGTTTCTGACAAGAAAAATTTACACTTTATCGATATTATGATGCTTTTTATCGATAATATTTTATTTAAAACACTGTATATCAACATAATACATTATTCAAGTTTATGAAAAATTTATTTTAAACTTTTTGTATATTTCGTGGTCATACATGTAAACAATTGTTTGTGATTAAGGAAGCCGAACTAGTAGAACAATTAAAATCTGAACAACACAAGGATAAAGCTTTCGGCACACTTATGTCGTTATACAAAGAGCGTCTATATTGGCACATCAGGCATATAGTAAAATCACATGATGATACAGATGATGTGCTACAAAACACCTTTATTAAGGTGTATAGGAATATTAATCATTTTAAGGGAGATAGCAAACTGTTCTCGTGGATGTATAGAATAGCTACAAATGAATCTATTACATTTATAAATAAACGTGCCAAACAATTACAGGTGAGTAGTGAGGAAGTAAAAAAACTAGCTATTACTAATTTATCTGCTGATGTTTACTTTGAAGGCAAGACCATTCAATTAAAGTTGCAGAAAGCGATTGCTACCTTACCTGAAAAACAACAATTGATATTTAACATGAAATATTTTCAGGATTTAAAATATAAAGAAATCTCTGAAATTCTAGAAATAACTGAAGGCGGACTAAAAGCCTCCTATCATATTGCTGTAAAAAAAATTGAAGCTTATTTGACTAATAATTAAACCTTTGTAAAATTAATGAGTCAAAACACTGTAAGTAGAAAAAAATGAAAAATAAAAAATTACATCATATAAAATCAACGGGGTTTAAAATACCTGAGGACTATTTTGAATCTCTAGAAAGCAAAGTGTTCAGTAAAACAGGTCAACCAAGTATTCTTAGTGGCCATGATTCTGGGTTCACTGTTCCAAAGCAGTACTTTGAAACTATTGAACAAGCAGTTATATCACGTATTGAGGATAAACCCGCAACTAAAGTAAGATCACTTTTTACAAAAAAAGCCGTGTTTTATGCATCCAGCATCGCTGCTACCATCATATTATTACTTAACCTTTCCATATTTGATAAAACGCCAACATTTGATACTTTAACCACTGAAACGGTTGAAGATTATCTCATTGATGAAAATGTGAGTTCTTATGAAATTGCATCCTTATTATTAGAAGAAGAACTTGAAACAGGTATGACGCTTAATGTGGATGATGACGCGCTTGAAGCTTATTTACTAGAGCATGCTGACATTGAAACTTTAATGATTGAATAAATACATAAAGATGAAAAAATTAATTGCCGTACTTTTATTAGTGGTAACTCCAATATTATCGGCCCAAAATAAGAATGGGACTAGCAGAGAGCAAATTAGGGCGCTTAAAGTATCTTTTATTACTGAAAAACTAAATCTCAGTAAAAGTGAAGCCCAAAATTTTTGGCCTATTTATAACGATTTTGAAAAAGAAACATTTCAAATTAAACACAAAGAAATGCGTGCCCTGCGTAATGAAATAAAAGATCACGCTGAAACGATGTCTGAAGCTGAAGCTGAAAATCTGATAAATAGAATTAAAACTGCAGAGCGTAAACTACACGCCTTAAGAATGGAACTACCAAACAAACTGGCTCCTGTTATTTCATCAAAAAAAATAGTGCTCCTAAAATTAGTTGAAGAAGAGTTTAAAAGGCATATGTTTGAAGAACTTAAAAAACGTAAAAAGGAGAGCCATTAACCGCTCTCCTTTTTTTATACCTCCCTTAAAAAAACTTCCATACAGAACCCTTAATAATTGAATATACCTCCATTAAATTATAGATTTAATGTGCATGTTCACCAATAGTTGCTGTTACTTTTTTACTAGATTCCCTTTGATTAAAACCATTGCTTATCATGATGATATTTAATGCTACAATGGTTACAATAACAACAACAAAAATGGCAACAATTTGGTTTCTCTTAAAGTTCATGTATTGAGATTTGTTTAGGTATTTTGATGCGTCTTTTAAAAAAAACTTGCGTCTTGATGAAAAAATAATTTCTCCTGATTTATCAAATCTTTGGTTAGAATACTTTGGCGACACTACTTTTCTTAAAAGACATCGTTAGTTTCTAGATTTATGGTGGCGTGAGCCAAATCTGCCGCGTCGTAGTTCGTCCTCCTCAAATGCTCCCATTAAGCACCTGCCAACATAAGGAAATGTAGTAGTAACAAAATACATATAGGCACCATTTACCATAACACCATTGCATTCATCTAAATCACCAGAACCTTCAATATATTCATAATCTGACGTAAAAGTACCATCATGATTACCCTTTACTAAAATACTAAGTATTTGTTTAGGATTGGTATATGTACATCCATCACCTACGCGATTTCCTATTGCTAACTTATAGCTTGGTTTATAACGTTCACTTTTAGAAAAATAGATAGGAAACCCATCTTTAGCAAATCCAATATGAACCAAATCACCACCAGTATCAAAGGTCTTAATAACAGAAGTTGGTGTACCATGATAATGATAGGCACCTGTGGGTTGCACATGCGCATGATTAAAATCCAGACCTAAATTAATCAAATCTTGAAAAGCTTCTACCCGATAATTCTCTCCCGTATCACAAACAACCACTTCGGCGGTACCTGGCTCAAACTTAACACCATTAAGCGCCACACCGGGTTCTCTCACCCATTTAGGTTGTCCCGTATATTTTGGACGAACTGGAAAAGAATAAATTCTATGTTGTTCAGAAATGGTATTAGGATTGCCTCGAGTAGGAAACTGGCCTGTTTCATGATTTGGTAAAGCGTTAGTAGTCATAATTCTTTTAGCACCTTTAATGATTACTGAAGTTTTAGTACCAAATACAGGGTCATTCAATTGATACGCTCCAAAATAGTCTGTATGCTGATGATTAACATGGGATGACCGACCGGTTTCAATTGAATCGTTTTGTGCAGTGCCTATAATATGTAAGCACAGCATTATGAGGATTAGCACCTTAGGTAAATTTTTATTTATCATCTGTATTCCTTTTAACATTTAGTTTTTAGATGTTTCTTGAACAAAAAACTGGTGCAACTACTAACAAAAAGACCTTCACAAATATGAAGGTCTCACTTTTTAAACATTTTTTTACTCTTGCTGCGGCAAATGTCTATTCGAATCCATTCTTTGAGGATGCGGTGGGTGAGCTCCCTGAAACGTTGCTCTACTTGGAGGCCTCTGCTCTTGCCTACCGTGTTTGTGCAGCGCATCATTAATTATTCTCTTAAAACGTTCCTTTTGTTTGTTGTTACATAGCGTTTGAATCGTTTTAAAATGCGAAAACGCTTCCTTCTCTTTTTCCATTTCAACTTGACCTATTAAAGAAATAATAGAGTCTGTTTTAGTCTCATTAGTCTCTTGCTCTGATAAGGTATTGAACAATAAATCTTTCAATCGTTTTAACTCCTCAGAACACCTTTTCATACGTTCATGATGCCCCACACTTGACATTCTTAACGCCTCCATTTGTTCTTCACTGAACTGTAGTTCTTTTAATATAAAATCACCTGGCCTAACCATATCTTTCCCCTTTCTATCAATATTATTCCCTACATAATTATATAAAAAGAACCCATTAGCTATCACTAAAAAAAGGAACAGTATGTATAAAACGATATTCTTTTTCATAGTTATTTTAATAATGAAAATTGATTGGGAGTTGATAACCCATAAGATTCAGCAAATTGAGACACATGATGATCATAAGTGGCTTGTTGCATTCTTGTATAAGCAATCACATTTAGAATAATAATACAAACTAATGACGCCAATTGTAATTTTGGCGTAAACCACAACCAAATGCGGCTCTCTTCTTCTTTTTTATCAGCAAATAAAACCTGCATGGTTTTATCTTTAAAAAATGCAGATACAGACACTTTCTGAATACGCTCTGAAACATTTATAGTTTCATCAATCTGGTTTTGTATGTTCTTATCTCTATCCATATCAAATATTTAGATGCAATACATTTAAAAAACTTGCGTTATTTATTGTTTTTATAAAAATTCTCTAGAAGCGTTCTCAAATTCTTTTTGGCACGAAACATAAGAGACTCTACTGAAGAAAAACTTTTTTCTATAATATCGCTTATTTCCTGGTAACTTTTCCCGTCAATTTTGTGCAAAATAAACACCACTTTCTGGGCATTTGGTAACTGATTAATAGCATAAAACAAGATATCACTTTTCTCCTTGTTTTCAAGAATTACCCCTGGATGGTTTACTTCTGTAAAGTAATGGCTTTTATCTAAAGGCATTTCATGTCCTAATAACGACTGCATAAACCCAAATCGTTTTTTAGTATTTCGCTTTCTAATAAATTCCAAACATTTATTGGTGGTAATTCTATAAATCCAGGTTGATAATTTAGAATTACCTTTGAATGTTCCAATGGAATTAAAGACCTCAACAAACACTTCTTGTGCAATATCTTCGGCATCCTCTTTACTAGGCACAAAAGAGATACAAGTAGCAAACACCTTTTGCTGAAAATCATCCAACAATCGCGCATAAGCGCTGGCGTTGTGGCGCTTTAACTTTTCTATAAATTCGTCTTCGGTCAAATATGCTAATTAACTTATGCAAGTTTAGATGATAAAGAACAAAAAAACTTGTGCTTGATAACTTTTTTTCTCACTTGTGGCTTAGATTCAGGTTTACACTATAGCCTTAGCCAACCACTCTTAAAGTTGTAATAAATCCTATTTATCACAAATAGTAATGTAAACAATTTAAACGTACCTTTGCGCTTCAATAAATCAAGATGAGATTACACAGAAACCTTTGTTTTGCGGTCATTGATGGATTAACATTAATCTTTAATGAAGGGCAATATGCCGATAAAGTGATTCAGCAATTATTAAAACGCGATAAACGTTGGGGGGCTAGAGACAGAGCTTTTGTTGCCGAAACCACTTATGACATAGTAAGATGGAAACGTCTTTATGCTGAAATAGCCGAAGTTAAAGAACCATTTCATCGAGATAACCTATGGCGCATGTTTGCGGTTTGGGCCACCTTAAAAGGCATAAGACTTCCCGATTGGAAATATTTTGAAAACACACCTACCCGAAAAATAAAAGGACGATTTGATGAACTTTCAAAAATTAGAAAATTCAGAGAGTCTATCCCAGATTGGATTGACGAAGTTGGTGTGCAAGAATTGGGAGAGAATAAATGGACTAAGGAAATTGCTATGCAAAATGAGCAAGCCGATGTTATTCTTAGAGTGAATACGCTAAAAACAACAAAAGACAAGCTACAGAATGTGCTTGCGGATCAAAATATTGAAACCGAATTTTTAAAAGGCTATCCTTCGGCTCTTAGATTGACCGAACGTGCCAATGTATTTGTCACCGACGCCTTTAAAAATGGTCTTTTTGAAGTTCAGGATGCTTCTTCTCAATTGGTAGCTGATTTTCTTGATGTGAAACCTGGCATGAAGGTCATAGATACCTGTGCTGGTGCTGGAGGTAAAACATTACACATTGCTTCTTTGATGGAAAACAAAGGACAAATTACAGCCATGGATATTTACGAAAGTAAACTCAAAAAGCTTAAGGTAAGAGCTCGCAGAAATGGAGTACACAATGTAGATTTAAAAGTTATAGATTCTACAAAACCTATAAAAAAATTATACAATAAGGCCGACCGTGTTTTAATTGATGCACCCTGTTCTGGTTTGGGAGTATTACGAAGAAATCCTGATGCTAAATGGAAACTAGAGCCAGAATTTTTAGATCGTATTAGAGTAACACAGCAAGAGGTACTGCAACAATATTCAAAAATGGTAAAACCTGGTGGTAAATTAGTTTATGCCACCTGTTCAGTGTTGCCTTCTGAAAATCAAAATCAAGTTAATGCCTTTTTAAAAACTGAAGCTGGTGCTCAATTTAAGTTTGTTAAAGACAAAAAAGTATTCGCTCATGAATCTGGTTTTGATGGATTTTACATGGCACTTTTAGAACGAAAACCTTAATTAAAACAGCTTTTAAAGACGATATTTTTTAAATAAAATAATAGAGCATTTCTACCACGGGAAGTTATAAATAGGTTTAACCATGTTAAGAATACTTTGTATTTTTAATACATGATTCCTAATAGTTTTAAGACTTACCTTACCAAACACTTCAACGAAAACATCACGCAGATATCACCTATTCATGGCGGTGATATCTCAAAAGCTTTTAAGATTGATACGGCTACCAATAGTTATTTTTTAAAACTCAATAACAGGCCAGATGCCAAAGCACTATTTCAAGCGGAGGCTTATGGTCTAAATAGTATTGCACACACAAACACTATAAAAACACCAGAGGTTTTGGTCTGTGACAGGTTTCACAACACAGCATTTTTGTTATTGGAATATATTAATTCAAAACCGTCTTCAGGGAATGATTTTAAGCGCTTAGGCACTCAATTAGCTCAACTGCATGGCTGCACTTCAGATACTTTTGGATTAAAACTCGATAATTTTATTGGATGTTTACCCCAAAGCAACAAACATTATAATGATTGGGCTAGCTTTTATTTTAACGAACGTCTTTTACCACAAATAAATTTAGCCAAACAAAAAGGTTTGTTAAAAAATGCTGAATGTCCTAACGAAAAACAAATAGAAACGCGCTTAAAAGAGTTATTAAAAGCGGTCAGACCTTCCTTACTTCACGGGGACTTATGGAGCGGTAATTATTTAATTTCTGAAGACGGCACGCCTTATTTGATAGACCCAGCCATTTATTATGGACATCATGAAGTGGATATTGCTATGACAAAACTGTTTGGTGGTTTTGATACGTCATTCTACAATTCGTATCATTCCTATTTTCCAATTACGCCTGAAAGCAGTGATAGATTGGAAATATACCTGCTGTATTACCTCTTGGTACATTTAAACCTATTTGGAAGTTCATACCATAGTGCGGTAACTTCTATCTTACAAAAACAATTTTAGTTATAAAACCTTAAGTACAAGCTAATTTAAAATGAAAATCAAGATTAGGGCAAGAATCTCAAAATTATATTTTTTTCACGTAATCTGTAACTATTACTATTTGTTGCGCCCCTACTTTACCTTCAATATACTTGTCATTATCCCGATCTAAACGAATGTTTCTAACAGCTGTACCCTGTTTAGCCACCATACTTGACCCTTTTACTTTAAGGTCTTTTACCAGCACTACAGCATCACCATTTTGAAGCACCACCCCGTTAATATCTCGATGAATAACTTTCTCACTATCGTCTTTATCTTCTCCTGTGGCTCTTGCCAAAGTTAAGGCTTCGTCATCTAGATACATCATATCTAATAAATCCTTAGGCCATCCTTGGTTGCGTAATCTTTGAAGCATACGCCAAGCCATAATTTGCACTGCAACGTGCTCACTCCACATGCTATCATTTAAACATCGCCAATGATTTGGATTCATTGCTTCATGTCCATCAATTTGATCAAGACACGTTTTACAAACCAATACATCATTAGCTACATTTTCATTTAAGGATGGTGGAATGGTATATTGAGCCAAATCTTTCTCTGATTTACATAATTCACAGGTATTGTTACTTCTTTCTTTTAAAGTTTGTAGAACGCTCATAGTGGTGTGACTTTTATGACTGCAAAAGTACGTTTAAATGCAACTGCTTACAAGTTTAGCTATCACAAAAAAAGACGCCTCTTTGACGTCTTTTTTCAGTATTTGCTTCTTTGTTTACTTACTTAACCCAGCTACAAACTGGTAAACAGCATCACCATGAACGCCATTAAAATATTTGTTAAATGTTTTCCAACGTTCTTTTCTTTCAGCCTCATCTGGCCATGCTTCTTTCATAAGTTCAGGTAAACCATCAAACATTTTTTCTAAGTCTGCCATAGAATCTAAAAAATAGGCTTCCATCATTTCGGTAGCATCATGCCCCCAAGCATGTCTGTGGGTATAATACCCTTTTATCAAATCATTATCCTTGATTAGTTTTTCAAAATTACTAGTCATTAATGCTCTTATTTCCTCAATATCACCATCTTCTGGAAATGCCATATGATTTGTTCGCACATAACAAATAAGATCTTTTGACACATCTTTTAATGGTTTCACGAACGACATTGTGTTGTAAATCTCATCAGCGTGTTGATTTGAATAATAAGCTCTTTGTTTATTTAAAAAGGCGTCACGATCTTCTTCTTCTGGCCAAGCTTCTTTAGTTAATTCATTATCTCTTTCTCCAGCTTTCTCTATATCTGCCCAATTTTCATAAGTTCTTACATAAATCAGCTCTGTATTATCAGGAGTCATTTGATGTAAATAGAATGACGAGTTCATAACATACTCGTTTTTCATGGTTACTTTTTCTAAATACTCTTTTTCTACCGATTTCCAAGTGTCCATATCGAAATCTTCGTAATCCATATTCCAGTGCATTGTGGTTACGGTGATATACTTTGGTCGTTTGGGCGCATCATCTTGAGCCATTACAAAACTTGTAGAGCTCACTAATAAAAATGATAACAGCAGTAAAATTTGATTGGTTGTTTTCATAATCTGTTAAAAATTAAAGTTAATATAATAGGTTGATTAAATACTACTTTAGGATTTAAGGCAATTCGATTATGCTAATAACAAATGTTTGAGAGACAATGCCTTATAAATGTACAACAAAAAACTGTGGAATACTAAAGATTATTCAGATTATCACGCATTTTTTTTGTCATACCTTTTACAACCATATCATAGGAATGATCAATAAGATGCGTTATAAGCTCTAGTGCTAACTGGCCTTCATGAAGGTAAAGGGTATTCCAATGTTTTTTACTCATATGATACCCTGGTCGAATATTACTATACTGGGCTCTTAACCTTTCTGAATAATCTGGATCGGCTTTAAGGTTTATTGCCGCCTGTCCACTTTCCCATTTTTTTAATGAAATTAGCGCAAACATTTTATCTAGCACTTTAAACACTAGTATATCTTCATCAAATGGAAAACTTTCAGAAGTTCCCTTTTTACCGAGGCAGTATGTTCGGATTGCTTCTATGTTCACGCTTCAAGTTTAGGCGTTTTATAAGATTCTATTTTTAAATCAGAATAGTCTAGTTTCCACCCAATGGTTTCAACTATAGCTTCAATAATTAAAACGGCTTCCTTGGCTTCCTGCTTCGCGGCTTCCAACAAACCACTATTAGGAATTTTATCTTTAATATGTTGTTTTGCTTCATTATGAAGCCCTGTTAAATCGGCTGCTTCAAACTTATTGAACAAACCATCCGTTTTATCATAGTAATTCAAATTGGTTTCAATTGACAATACTTCGGGCTGAGGAAATCGCTCTAAAATAACCGTTCGGGTTTTAATATCTGTACGAATGGCGATTTTTGACAAATCAAAACCAACATGCGCTTTAGCCTTAATAACTACTAACGCTTTTTTTCTACTAGAGACCAATTTTAAAAACCGCTCTTTTACATCTTGATAATGATAAATTTCGGCAAAATCGCCTTCTACAGTAATGAGCTTACATACTTTATTAATTTTATCTAGCAAGATGGCCGATTGTGATTCAACTATCTGTTTATTTTTTATGGATTGAAAATAAGCGATAATTCCCCAACATAGCAACAGCCCTATTAAAATTCCTAAAACAACATCCATACCCTACACTTTACCAATTGCTCCCAAATGTGTTTGTTTAAAATGGCTGTAATATTTTAAGCCATACCCAAAAACTCTATCGAAAGACGCATGAGAAAACAAAATAATACCAGCTAATTGCAAGAGCTCTTTATTTAAGTAATACCCTAGCAACAACATAAAAATAGCAATACCCTTATGGTGACACATATTATACGTGATAGCTCCTACTTTTGAATTAACAACGTAACCAAGCATTCCTAAATCTGGCAATAAAAATAAGCCAACAAACCACCACCAACTATAGTTTAAGGCGCTAAAAAGATAAACCCCTAAAAAAAACATAAAAAGTTCTTCTATTTTTAATGATGTCTTCATTTAGCTTATAATTTTATATAAAATAGGTTTACTTGGTGTAGCATCATTTTCAAAGGGTGCTATTTGTAAATTTAAAAAATACTCGCCGTCTTCAACACTATTAGGCACATAAATAAGTTCTGTAATGGTGGCATCCATGCGCAACTCCCCTTTGGTATTCCAGAACACATTATGTCCTAGCATAGCACCCTCATCTTTCTCTCGGTCAATGCTTGGCAAGTCAATTAGCAAATGTTTTATGCCTTTTTCTACCAGATAAGCAACCGCGTCTTCAAGTAAATAAGGCCAATTGGTGTTTGAATACTGCTTGTTTTTTTTAAGTTTTGTGTTGGGCATGGTCCGTATCACCAAGGCGTCTCTTTTTTTATTACCCAGCATGAATTGTAACTGTTTTTTTGAAATCACTTTATCTTCTAAAAATGTTTCTGGAGCAACAGTAATGACTTCGGCCAGAAAAAAAAACTGTTTTAAATGTGCATTTATAGAATGTACTTTTTTGGTAATATGCCCCACACATTCTGTGTGTGTGCCATGCGCATGGGGATTAAAGTAAATATTGTTAAAATTGACACTCGCCTCTTGAGCCACTGCTGCCACCCAATCACCATCCTTTTCGGGTTCTATAGTTGGCGGACCAACATACCAAGCATTCACATTAATGTTTGACGCTCTTAAAGGAATAGAGATGTCAATAGGTTGTTTTAAATCAATTTTAAGTTTTCTTGAATTGTACTGTATTGTTGTGATCATACGTAAATATAATCAAATCATAAACAATTCAGAAGCGATACCGTCAATTAAAAATTTTCCTTTCGATGTAGCTTTGAGTACTTTTTCTCTATGTTGAGTTTCTATTTGTAATAATCCTTCAAGCACAAACTTTTCAGACGCTTTTTTTAAATGCAAAATAAACGCTTCTCCAAAGACCTCTTCAATAGCAGTAAATGACACACCCCAAATGGTTCTTAGACCTGTCATAACAAACTCATTATAACGATCTTTTTTTGAGAGCACTTCAACCGTTTCAGGTAACGTTCCTTTTTGAATACCTAGTATGTACTTTGAATTATTGGCCACATTCCAACTACGCTGATTCCCTACAAATGAATGTGCCGAAGGCCCAATGCCTAGATATGGTTTCCCTTGCCAGTAACTGGTATTATGCTTTGAAAAGTAATTTTGCCTTCCAAAATTTGATATTTCATACTGTACAAAGCCCTCGGTTTCTAAGCGATTGATTAGATGATTAAAATGTTGTAAAGCCAAAGCTTCCTCCACTGGCGGATAAACCCCTTTCTTTATAAAAGCATCTAGAGCTGTTTTAGGCTCAACAGTTAACGCATAACTTGATATGTGATTAATATTAAAACTTAAAGCGATATCTAAGTTTTTATTCCATTTATGGGCACCCATTTTAGGGATTCCATAAATCAAATCAATAGTGATATTATCAAAGTATTTTGAAGCGGTTTTTAAACAATTTACAGCCTCCTCAGCATTATGAGCGCGGTTCATACTTTTTAAATCGTCATCAAAAAAAGACTGAATACCGATGCTTAATCTATTAATTTTTGATTCTGATAAATTTTTGATTCGTTCTGATGATAGATCATCTGGATTAGCCTCAAGTGTTATTTCAGGATTAGCAACCACTGTAAAATTCTGATGCACAACATTTAAAATACTGGCTAATTCTTCATTGGTTAATAAGGAAGGTGTACCACCACCAAAGTATATCGTTTCAATGGGTTGGCCTTGCAAAGCATCCTTTCTTATAACTATTTCCTTTACAAGACATGCTATCATATCCTCTTTTTTCTTCAATGATGTTGAAAAGTGAAAGTCGCAATAAAAACACGCTTGTTTACAAAAAGGAATATGAATGTAAATTCCAGCCATAAGTAATTTAGAAATTAGCCTAACTTATCAGGGTTTTGTTTTATAAAAGCATCCCACCCTGTATACCTTTTACCCACCGACACCTGTCCTGAATTATAAAAATGACAAACAGCAGCCGCTAAACCGTCGGTAGCATCTAAGTTTTTTGGCAAACTTTTTAGCTTCAGCAGACTTTGAAGCATTTTTGCCACTTGTTCCTTACTAGCATTGCCGTTTCCTGTAATGGCCATTTTTATTTTTTTAGGCAAATATTCTGTGATAGGAATTTCTCTACTCAATCCTGCTGCCATAGCCACTCCTTGAGCACGCCCCAACTTTAACATACTTTGCACGTTTTTACCAAAAAAAGGAGCTTCAATAGCAATTTCATCGGGGTTGTGGGTGTCAATAAGTTCTACAGTGCGTTCAAATATCAATTTCAACTTAAGGTAGTGGTCATCATATTTTTTCAAATCCAATTCATTAAGCTGTAAAAAATGCATGGATTTACCAACAACTTTAATGAGTCCGAACCCCATAATTGTTGTTCCTGGGTCAATACCTAAAATAATTCTTTCTTTCATTAATCACCACAATAATAACAACCACTTAGTGAAATTGAAGCACCAATAGTTAGGGTAAACATATTTCCGTTAAAAGATCCGAAGCCGCTTTCTACAGGATCAAAATCATCTGAAAAACCAACTATATAAGAAGCATCTAGATACACAGATAACTTATCTGACATGGCATAATGTAATTCTAATCCAGTAATGGTATTCAGATAAGAAGTTTTATTCTCACCATAGTTACCTAAAGGTTTTATCATTGTAACCCCAGGCCCCACATGAACAAAGGCTCCCATTCTGTTTAAAAAACTGGTAAAATGAGACGCATCAAAAACCAATTGTCCATTAATTCTGGTATAATTCACCTTAAAATCAGGCGAATTATTTGCACTTGAAAATCGATTATAACCAAAATCAAGTTTCACTCCCAACGGTTCCCAAAACATATATTGCAAACCTAGATTGATACTTGGAAAATTCACAGAATTAGCTTCAAAATCAGTCACAAAACCAGCCGACGAAGGACTATTAACACCTAAAGCAAACTGTGCTTTTAGAGTCGATGTGTCACTTTGTGAATAACCTATCGGGCTGGAAAAACATATAATAATTCCAATAAAAAAATACGTATTCAAGATAAAAGTGGAGCGCATTAGTTATTATTTGATTTAATTTGTACCCGTTAATGGTAACCATTTCATACAAATCTAAACAATTCTTTTTTGTGCTGACTAAAATTGGCATTATCGTCTGCTGTTTATTTTTCATTTATCACAGGCTCACTAATAATACCTTACCCTTTTCCTATTTTATTGAATCAACTATAAGCCATATGGATGTTTCGTTCTTTGGAATTTGCGTTGTTGTCGGATTGTCTGTATTAAATTGGTTTTTAGAAATAGTAAAATGGAAAATCTTAGTCAGTGGTGTTAAGAAAACGCGCTTTAGTAGTGCATTACATCAAAGTTTAGGCGCTCTTACAGCATCCTTGTTTACACCAAACAGAATTGGTGAATATGGAGCAAAAGCCCTTTATTTTACAGCAGATTTAAGAAAGCGTATTGTACTGATTTCTATTTTGGGCAACCTCCTTCAAATGGGAGTCACCTTGTGTTTTGGGGTTTTAGGATTTACCCTCCTGTTTTTTAATTTCAATTTTAAAACAAATTTAGCATCGTTCGTTTGGGCTCCTTTTTTACTCTTCATTATCATTTTGCTTTCATTGTTTTTACTTAAAAAAAGTAACATTTCAATCAAAGGGGTTTCATTAAAAACATGGGTTACTCACGTAACTCATTTTTCAAAAATCAGATTGCGAAAAGCCATAGTATTATCTATTGCTAGATACATTACCTTCACCTCTCAATTCTTGTTCTTATTACTGCTTTTCAACCTAAATATTGATTACATCTATGCTTTGAGTTTAATAGCACTCACTTACTTATTGGCTTCTGTTATACCATCTATCTTCATTTTTGATGTTGTAGTAAAAAGCAGTGTAGCCGCTTATTTATTTTCACTTGCGGGTATATCCGAAACCCCTATTGTTTGTATCACGACCATAATGTGGCTACTTAATTTTGTATTGCCCAGCTTATTTGGAAGTTACTGTATTATGCAATTTACCTTTCCTAAAAAAAGCCAACTCATATGATTATTTTCTGCCTAAGTATCACATTGGGTTATTTGGCTTTAATGGGCAGCCTGATTTACGGTTTCAATAGAACAAAACCATTTAATCCACCAGAAGTTCAACCAAAAACCAAATTTTCTATAGTCATTCCTTTTAGAAATGAAGCTCAAAACTTACCCCAACTCATAGCATCTATACAAGGTTTAAACTACCCGAAAGAGCTGTTTGAACTTATTTTGGTTGACGATGATTCTTGTGACACCTCAGAAGGAATTATAAACCAATTACTACAAGATTCTGTCCTGCATTGGAAAACTATTGCAAACAACAGGCAATCAAAATCACCTAAAAAAGATGCCATTACAACCGCTATAAGTGTAGCAAAAAACAACTGGATTATAACGACAGATGCCGATTGTATTTTACCAAAATACTGGCTAAACAGCTTTGATACCTATATTCAAAATACAGGTGTTTCTTGTGTAATTGGTCCCGTAACTTATTTAGAGCAAAACACGTTGTTAAACAGGTTTCAAATATTAGACTTGCTAAGCCTTCAAGGTGCTACCATGGGGGCTTTTGGACTTAAACAACCCTTTTTATGCAACGGAGCCAATTTTGCCTACAAAAAAACATTATTTAATGCCGTTGAAGGGTTTAAAAATAATGACCGTATTGCTAGTGGTGATGATGTCTTTTTATTAGAAAAAATGGCTCAAAACAATCAAAAAAATATAGGGTTCTTAAAAAACAAAGCGGGTATTGTACGAACAAATGCCGAATCATCCCTAATAGGTTTAATCAACCAGAGATTACGGTGGGCGTCAAAAACCGGAGCCTACACTAGTGTATTAGGCAAAGGAACAGCCCTTATCGTTTTATTTATGAACATGCTGATAATCATTACTTTTTTATTGGCAGTTCTATCACTTTTCCCTTTAGAAATGTTTTGTTTAACAGTTCTTATAAAAACTACAATAGATTTTATACTACTTTATAAAACAGCCCTATTTTTTAATCAAAAGCATGTCTTAAAAAGTTATCTGTGGTCCCTATGCGTATATCCTATTTTTTGCTCTTTTATTGCTATAACCTCTTTGTTCTCTTCATACACCTGGAAAGAACGCTCGTTTAAAAAATAATTAATACACCTGAATGATGACTGGCAAACTAAATCTTGCTTTCACATGCTGACCTCTTTTTATAGCTGGAAATATCTTTGGCATACCATGTAAACTTTCATTCAAAATGGTTTCAATATCTGGAATTTCTTCTCGTGTTATGTCATCCATTTCAGCTTGTAATAAAGTTAGTTTTCCTGAAGTTGAAACCTCAAAATCTAAATGTAAGGTATCATCAATATCTTGAGTAACTACAATGATTTCGTTTTTCAAATGATGCGTAATTTGATTTACAATTGTGGTTTGAAAACAGGTTATTCTATCTGCTTTTGTTGCGGAAGAATCACAAACAGAAAAACTAGGATATGCATCAACATCGTTCCAATTAAAAGTTTTTAACTCTTCTTTTAAAATGGCTTCTGAAGTGGTCTTTTTAACCTTGAAATTCTCACAGGAATACAGGGTAAAAAAAACAATAAAAACCAGATATTTCTTCATGGACTAAAACTGAAACCGAAAAGTACAATTTTAATCCAATATTTTAAACTATGACAACTATGTATTTGTAACTATTTTAGGCATATAACGTCATACAAATAAAATTCTTCTTAACCTATGGATATTCTTTTAACAATTATTGCTTTCATTTTAATGATTCTTGGCATACTTGGTAGCTTTTTACCTATTTTACCTGGACCGCTTACCAGTTGGTTTGGACTGCTCATACTTCATTTTACAAAGGCTATTTCAATGAACATGTCGTTTTTAATTATTACTCTAATAATAGCGCTACTTATTTTGATTTTAGACTACATTATTCCTGCCATAGGTACAAAACGTTTTGGAGGCTCAAGATATGGAATAATAGGCACTACTATTGGCTTAATTGTTGGACTACTAGCCCCAATACCTGGGGGTATCATTATTGGGCCCTTTTTAGGCGCTCTGATTGGCGAGTTAATAAATAGCAACAACACAAGAATAGCAACAAAGGCTGCTTTTGGTTCTTTCATTGGGTTTTTAACCTCAACATTTATAAAGTTTGCTGTGTCTATAATTTATTTTGGCCTTTGGATTGGAATTGTAATAGACCATAGCTCAGCGTTGTTCATCCTATAAAAAAGAACCCCGTGGGTCTCTCACCTCCACGGGGTTTGTAAATTGCTATTATCAACAAAAAATTGAGGGATTAATTAATTTTCTGAAGTGTTGATATACAAATATATTTATTATGATTGTTTTTGAACTGCGGGAAACCCGCAACAGTATTACGGGTAAAAGGTAGAATCTAGATATAACGTACCTTTCAAGCTTCCAAAAAAAGTAGATTAATTTCCATTTAGCATAACTTTAACACAACCTATCACACAAAACCTTGTTTTCGGGCTCGATCCAGTAGTGTTTCGTCTTGACCATCGGTCACATCAAAAATATCTCTAAGCTGTTTTTTTCGCTTCTCAATGGCACTCAGAGAAATATCTAAATGGGATGCTAAATTTTTAGTTTTTACGCCTTGTGATAGTAAATATAAAATCTTTCTATTTTTATCATCAATAACAATATCACTCGTTATTGTTTTTCTGATATAACTGTTCACCGTACCGCTATAAAATGGCGGGTTATTCAACACTGCTTGAAATGCACTAGCTAATTCGCTTGAGGTTAAATCACTTTTTATTAAAAACCCTTCGGGGTCTATAGTTTTTATGATATTATGAATTCTAAACGCTTCATTAAACATAGTAAGAATTATAATTTTTGTGCTCGGCAGAATCTTACGTGCATACTCTGCCAAATCTTCTCCTGAACTCATTGTACCATCTGTAGATGGTGGAAGACTGATATCTACAAACAAAATATCATAAAGCCATTCGCTTTGAACCGATTTATCCATAAACGCTACAGCCTCATCACAATTGTTAGCTATATCAATAAACAACTCCTGATTATCTTTCTTGGTAAATTGTAGTGTATTTTGATACCCCTCAATAATCATGGGGTGATCATCAATCATAAGTATTCTTAATTTTTCAGTCATATGATAAAATTATTGAAATGGAGCTTCAATGGTCACTGTTGTTCCTTTATTTATTTCCGATTTTATATTAATATGCCCTTCTATTTCATTAACTCTTGCCTTCATGTTTTTCAACCCAATACCGCTTTTAGATTTATTAACATCAAACCCAGAGCCATTGTCTGCAACGATTAGGCAAATTACATTTTTTTTCAATTTAAATCTAATACTTACTTGGGTTGCTTGTGCATGTTTATAGATATTGTGGAGAATTTCCTGAATGATTCTATATATATGAATTTTTCCTCTGTTCGACATATTGTCCCAATTAATAGCGTCGTCATGCACTAAATTGTATTCTAAACCATAAGCCAAAGTTTGTGTTTCAACTAAGGTTTTTATGATGTCAATAAACCCAGAACCAGAAACAAAATCAGTATTAAGTTCGTGCGATACTTTTCTAATATCTTCCTCAATAGCTTTTAATCCTTCAATGTACTGACTTCTGGTCTTAACCGCTTCAGGACTATTATTCATATTTAAACTATCTAAACTTAATCGCGTTCCAAAAAGGCGCCCTAACACACCGTCATGCAACTCTTGTGAGATTCGTTTTTTTTCTAGTGTTCGAGCTTCTTCAATGGTTTCGTTTTGAGACAGCATAAGGTTATAAATCTCTTCATTGGCTTCTTGTTGCTTTTGAACAAATTGAAGCTCTCTGTTTTTATTCCTTTGAATAATAACCATATATAATAGGAGCGATGCAATGACAACCACCACCGAAATGATAAAGAGCCAAGTACGCTCTCTAGCTATTTCAATATTCTCCTGTTCAATTTTGTCAGTTTCAAACTGAATTCGGGCAAACTTATTTCTAATGGTTCGCTCATTCTTTATAATACTATCATAAAGCGTAACATAGGCATCGTAATGTTTTACAGCTATGCTATCTACTTCAACTTTTGACAGGATTAACAACGATTCCAGCAAATAGTCTGTATAATTAGGTTCTGATAACTCTTTGGCACGATAGGCATAATATTTGGCTGAATCTGGCCGCTTCTTTTTATGATAATATTCGGCTAAATGTTGATTGATGACTATAGTATTGAAAGTCTTCCCAATACTATCAGAAATATGTAAAGCTTCTAGGAATAAATGTGGTAGTTGACTATAATCACCAGATAAGAACAGATTAAATGCATAATTATCTAGCACTACGGCATAAAAATCTGGGCGCTCATGAATTAAGTTTTCATTCTTTAGTATTTGTTGGTAATAGTAATCTGCTTTATCAAATTGTTCAGAATGATTATACGCATTGGCTAAATTATTCTTTTGGTTATCAATTGTGGCTCTATTATCACCTTGAAGTTCATCTTTAACTTCAAGCGCCTTTAAATTATATTCAATAGACTCTTCAAATTGACCAAGTTCTTTAAACACCAAACCTAAATTGTTGTAAAAATAAGACTTGTATTTTTTTACAGTTTCGGTTTCTTCTAGTTGATCCAATAAAGATAATGCCTTTACACAAGTTAACTCGCTTCCCGTATAATCCTTATCATTTTTTTGAAGAAGCGCTATATCTAAAAGAATAACTGCAGTATTGAAGTTATCCCCTAGTGCTTTAAATAATTTCTCAGCTTTGATATCATAATAGTAGGCACTATCAGTAGATTTATTATAATAGTAATACCCGAGATCTTTACTTATCTGCGCTAATGCAAGAGAGTCTTGAATCTCTTTTGCCAATTTTAAGGCTTTATGATTATATCTTAAAAATAAGCGATTGTCTTTTTTACTTCCATAAAGCGAAGACAAAACCCTATTACTTTTTATACGTAAGGAGTCTATTTTATAAGTTTCAGATAGTTTTTTTGCACGAAGCGCAAAATCAAGCTTAGTTTCAAAGGCGTCTAAGGTGTTGCTTTCTGCTTTCAACAAATAATCTACAATACTGTCTACAACAGGATTTGCAACTTCTTGAGCAGAAGACACAACAGCCAATAAAAAGAATAAAATAAAAAATTTGAAATTCAATGCCATACCATATGAATCTCAAATGTATTTATAATTTTTTAATTTTCTTAAAAAGCCAAAGCCTATATCTGCAGATATAGGCTTTGGCTTTTATTTTTTAGCATGAAGATTATCTCTCTTCAATATCTCCACTTTTGTAGTATGATTGTGTGTCTGGTTCAACAAGTACATCATCTTCAGTTAAATCTTGTTTGGTACAAGAGGTTAATGATGCAAATAATACGGCTAAAATTAAAGTAACTTTTAGGGCTTTCATGATAATTCGGTTTTTAAGGTTAATACAGTTTTTCTTTATGTTTTTTAAATCATTTAAATACAATATGATTCTGGCTTTGAAATACAAAACCACAAACGAGGGAAAAAATGGATAATTAACTTTAAAAATTGAATACACTAAAGCGCACCAACTTTTTCAATATGTTTTGAGGGAATTTGACCAAAGGTCAAAAAATTGAATGGATTAACTTTCTTAAACCAACTTAGGGATATAATTTGGGGTCGCTCGTTTAAGAGCAACTAATATATGACAAAAAGCTATTGTTGTAAAATTTTCATCGATAAAATACTTTTTTAATCGATGAAATACATATTATCGACGAAACGATTGACTAAAGTGTAGACTTATTTTTAACCAAACTGGTTTTAACTATTGTAGTTTTATAATTCTCTGTTGGGTGCACACTTTGAATTCTATTGATTAGCATTTCAGCAGCTTTCGCACCAATAGCTTTGGCGTGCTGACGAATGGTTGTTAATCTAGGCAAGGTATGAAACGAATCACTCTTACTAGCATAAGCAATTACTGAAATATCCTTTGGCACTTTTAATCCGAAATTTATAGCAGTATTAAGTGCTATAATACCAGCAGAACTATCTGCTGCTACAATACCATCAATTGATTTATGTTTCTTAAAAAAGGATTTAATCTTTTTTTGCTTATCATCCTTATTCTTAATTTTTAAAACCAAAGGTTCCATAACACCTTCTTCAAGTATGGCCTTTGAGTATCCATGACGCCTTAATTTGCCAACACTTAAGCCATTGATGTTCGTAATAAACGCAATTTTTTTTCGCTTCTCGGCAATTAACGCTTTTGTGGCATTGTAAGTAGACTCAAAATCGTCAACTATGACTTTATCGCATAACACATCATTAGCTACACGATCAAACATAACAACAGGAAGTCCTTGATTAATGGTTCTTTTAAAATGATCAATCGCGTTACTTGCTTGCGATTCTTCTGCTATTGATAGTATAAAACCATCAACACTTCCGTTAGCTAATAGCTGTAAACTTTCTTTTTCCTTATCTAAAGATTCATTTGATATACAAGTTATGATATTATAACCTTGTTTGGTGGCCTCCCTTTCTATACCGTAAAGTACTTTGGCTAAAAAGTGATTTAGTATATTAGGAATAATTACTCCTATGGTTTTGGTTTTATTTTGTTTTAAACTAAGCGCAACTTTATTTGGCTTGTAGTTATATAACTCTGCCAATTCTTTTACGCGTCTGGCTGTTTCCACTCCTATTTCATCACTATTATTTAAAGCTTTTGATACCGTAGAAATAGAAACGTTTAATTCTTTTGCCAGTTGTTTTAATGTTACCATAAAGTGTAATCGTGAATTATATCTGCGTAATTTACAAAAATAGTTTTTTCATTAACTTTTTTATAAAAAATATTATTAGTTCCTCATTTCATACCTCAATCTAATCCTAAAAATGTAAAAAGCAAACATTATACTAAAAACAGATTAAACCTTTGCAGTATTCTATAGTCAGTCATATAGTAAAATCTATAAATATTTTATTCATACTTTTGCACGTTGAAAATTAAAAGACTTAACCTTTATTAAACTCCCATGATTAAAAATGTAATCTGTTTATTCTTCTTATGTTTTGTAGGCATTGGCATATCAAATGCACAGAGAGGAAGCGTTTCTGGAAATATCATTGATGACGAAACTAATGTTCCGTTAGAATACGCCACTATAGCCCTGTATTCTAATAAAGATAAATCTTTAACTACGGGAGTTATTAGTCAAGAGGATGGTCGTTTTAACATTGACAATATAAAAAGGGGGAGTTATTATTTGCAACTTTCGTTTATGGGGTATGATACCAAAACGATTAATAACATTGAAATAACTAATAAAAATCTAGATATTAATTTAGGAACGATCAAACTTGCCTTAAACAGTGATGAACTTGATGAGGTTTTGGTGAAATCCAAACGAAATACCGTAGTTAATAAAATAGATAGACAAGTATACAATTCCAACGCGTTTCAAAATACCAAAGGGGGTTCTGCAACAGATATCATTAAAAATTTACCTTCTGTAAGTGTTAATAGCTTAGGTGAAATTAGTGTACGAGGAAGCCAAGGATTTGTATTGCTTATTGATGGAAAGCCCATTCAAGGCGAAGCTTCGGTTTTTCTTAATCAAATTCCTGCAAACGCCATAGAACGTGTTGAAATGATTACAGCACCATCTGCAAAATATGACCCTGAAGGAAAAGCTGGAATTTTAAATATCATCTCTAAAAAAGGTGCTCTTAATGGCAATTTTGCTCAAATCAATATTAGTGCGGGTCTGCCTTCTATTGAAGATTACGATAATAAAGAGGCCGCTCAGCGTTATGGCTTTGATGGTATTTACAATATTAGAAAAGAACTCTGGAATATTTCTTTAGGAGCCAATTACCAGCGTAAGGACATTAGCGGAAGACGTGAAGGTTATGTGTATACCATTGTAGATGATGTATTTACAGAATTCCCTTCTGATGGTGAACGCAGCTTTGATGAAGAAAACTATTCTGGACGTTTTACTGTTGATTATACACCCAATGACAACAATGCCTTTTCTTTTGGTTTTTACGCCGGAAAACGTGAAAAAGCAAGGACGGCCGACATTCTATATCACAATCAAGCGTATCCCGTAGACGATGAAGACAACAAAATATTTGAACTCACATATTTTAATGAAAACTTAAGAATAAGAAAAGGAGATTTTATTTTAGGAAGTTTTGATTATGCACATACATTTAAAAACGAGTCTAAACTATCATCATCAATTTTATACGAGTATACACAGCTAGGCGCCCCAACAACAAACAAAAATTTGAATTATCCGGATACTGAAAATGTAATTCAAGATGAATATAATACTAATGACAACCCTTTAAATGGGTTTAGAGGACAGCTAGATTATGTTTTAAAACCTTTTGACTTTGGAACCCTTCAAACGGGATACCAATTTAGAACACTTAACAACCGAGGGGATTTCTTTTATGGTAGACGTTATGACTACAATGACGATTTTGAACGAGTAGATCTATTTTCTAGCGATATTAAACTAAAACGAAACATCCATTCTGTTTACGGACAACTAGATGGCTCTGACGATAACTGGGAATATTCAGCTGGGTTAAGATTAGAGTTATTAGATAGAGAATTATTTTTAGCAGATAAAGCAGGCACCACCGAAGAAGAATTAAACTATAGCTATGAAAAACTATTTCCCTCAGCCACTTTAAAATACAATTTCACTGAAAAGTCTTCTTTAAAAGCGTCGTACAGTAAGCGTGTTGAAAGACCTTCAGCCTTTAAACTAAATCCGTTTAGGGAGCGTGAGCATTCTGAAACCTTAGAGCAAGGTGATAAAACTTTACTACCTGAGTTTATTGACTTAGTTGAAGTCGGTTTTACCAAAAAATTTAAAGAGTCTAGTTCTTTTTTTATAACAGGTTACTTTAGAAATGTACAAAACTTAGTAAACCGTGTTAATAAAATTTATGACGGTCCTCCTATTGACCCGAACGACCCAAGATTTGATAATGTTGTTTTAGATAGGATTTACTCTAATGTAGGCACAGGCCGTTCTTTAGGAGTTGATCTTGGAACCAATATTAATGTGGGGGACAATTGGAATAATTTCCTTGGCGCCAACGTTTACCATTACACCATTGATGGCGCATATAATGGTAAAAAAATAGACACTAAAGCCACGCAATTTTCCATAAATGCCAATAGCACCTATGATCTTTCTGACACCGCTTCGCTTCAGTTTACATTCAATTATTTATCTGAAAGAAAAACAGCTCAAGGTGAGGATGCTCGGTTCTATTCGCCCAATTTAAGCTTTAAAAAAAGCTTTTTAGATAATCAACTGGTACTAACCGCACAATGGCAAAACATAGATATGGGGCTGTTAAGCACCAATGAGCAACGTATCACCACTTGGGAACCTGGTGAGTTTTTTACCACCACCAATTATGTTTATGAGGTAGATGTTGTCATGCTCAATCTGTCTTACACCTTCAAAAACACAAAAAACAAATCGAAATTCATTGATAGTGAATTCGGTAAAAAAGAATTTTAAAACATAGAAAAAGGGAAGTGATTAAGTTTACTTCCCTTTTTCATTCATCACTCAACACTTAAAAATAACTCTTAAAAAGTAAATGGTAGTGGTAGACAAAAACACTATACCTTAATAAAAATCTTCTTTTTAAACATAAAATAAGCTAGCAAACTATAAAATACACAAACCGAAAATGCGTAAAGCAAGGAAGAGGTCCTCAAGTCTATAAACTTATACATAAATAGGTTGTGATAAAGCCATCCATGTAAGTTGTATGTTTCATCAATTTTAATAAGATACATACACTTTGAAATGAAACTGGATAAAAAATATAAGGTAATAGCATTCATACCAACATATTTAAATATAGGTGGGAATTGAATATTTTTAACATCACTTAAATAATAAATCAAAGCCAAGAACAGACAGCCCCAACCTGTACTAACCAATACAAAACTACTACTCCAAATGGCTTTATTTATAGGGAATACCACGTTAAAACTATATCCCAAAATCAACAGCAAAACAGCTATTATGAATAATATACTTAGCTGCCCAAACCGATCTAAAAGTCTACCTATTAAAACCCCAAAAAGACAACTTACTATTGAGGGTAAGGTACTCAACAACCCTTCGGGATCATAATCGGGTTGCCACATGTGATACCTCAAAACTTTTAGATCTATATAATTCACCCAATTATGGGTGGCTCTTTCAAAGGTTGGAGCTGTTCCATCTGGTAAAGGCATAAACCCAAGAAACAACCAATACCCAAGCAAAATAGATACACAAATTCCCAGTAGTACTTTCCAATTAAAATTTAAGTACAACACTGATGCTATAAAAAACACCACCCCTATACGCTGAAGCACACCAGGAAATCGTAATGTTTCTATATCAACTACAAAAGGAAAATAAGGAGTAAAGAGGTTTAAAAACAGTCCTAAACCTACTAACTTTAAACTCCTTATGCCTATCTTTTTGTAAACAGAACCACCAGTCTTTTTATTCTTGTAAGCGAAATAAATAGAAATTCCTACAATAAAAAGAAAGAAGGGAAATATTAAATCTGTTGGGGTTAAACCATGCCAAGGTGCATGCAATAATGGCGCATATACATGATCCCAGTCGCCAGGTGTATTGACCAAAATCATAGCTATAATAGTAAACCCTCTGAGAATGTCGACAGATTGAATACGCTTTTTTCCAACCATAACTTACTTCTGCTTCAAGCCTACTTTATGTCCGTAAAATGCATAATACAAAATAATGATATAACAAGGCAAAAGTATCCAATACCCAAATGAGGCTGCTTGAGATGTAGCTGTAACCTCCTCTAAACCAGTTACCATCAATTGCGTTTTTTTACTATCAACCAAAGCGCCATAAAGCGGAGGAATAATAGCTCCCCCGGAAATTGCCATGATAAGTAACGCTGATGCCGTTTTTGTAAACTGCCCCAGTCCATTTAATGCTAGCGGCCAAATAGCCGGCCAAACCAATGCATTAGCGATACCGAGTGACGCTACAAAAAGCACTGAAGTAAATCCACTTGTAAAAACAATACAAAAAGAAAAGAAAATACCTAAAATGGCACTGCATTTTAAGGCAAAGGACTGACTGATATACTTAGGAATTAAAAATACGCCAAGCGCATACGTTGCTACCATAGCCATAAGCGTAAAGAGCGTAAAAAACTTGGCCTCGCTCGCTGGAATATCTAAAGAAATACCATATGCAATTATTGTATCACCCGCTACCACCTCAACACCTACATACACAAATAGAGCCAATACCCCTAACCACAAATGTGGAAATTGAAAGATACTAGACTTTGTTTTTTCTCCAGACACGGTTTCTTCAATCGGTTTTGCTTCCACATGAGGTAAAGGTGCTTTTCTTATCAATAAACCCAGTAAAACAAGCACCACTGCCATGGCTATGTACGGTGTAACCACGCTATCGGCCATTGTATTTAACAGACTTGCTTTTTCAGAATCATCAACTAAACTTAATTTCGCTTTAATTTCGTCAATGCCAGCCAACAATATAGCTCCAAAAATAACTGAGCCTAAAGCACCTGCCACTTTGTTGGCAATACCCATAATAGCTATGCGTTTTGCGGCACTTTCAATTGGTCCTAAAATAGTAATGTATGGATTTGATGCCGTTTGAAGTAGGGTCATACCAGCTCCTTGTATAAAAATAGCCAATAAAAACATCCAATAAGTTCTAGCTTCAGCTGCTGGAATAAATATTAATGCCCCTAAAGCCATAATAATTAACCCTAAGGACATGCCTTTTTTATAGCCTATTTTATTAATGATATATGAGGAAGGTAATGCCATAACCACAAAGGAAATATATGACGCTGATGCCACTAAATAAGATTGTGCATCGGTCAATTCGTTTATGGTTTTCATAAAAGGAATCAAGGCTCCATTAATCCAAGTTACAAAGCCGAAAATAAAAAACAAACCAGCAATTATAATTATAGGCACTAAAGTATTCTGTGCAGGTTTTTTAGTTGATTGATCAGTATTCATAGTATTAATTTGTTCTAGTTAATGTTAGTTTTCTTTATCTTCATTTATATTGAAAATGCGTTCTTTAGCATGTTTTACATAGTTTCTGCCAATTGGTATTTTTCGGTTAGCAATTTCAACGGTATTGCCTTCCAAAGCGCTTACTTTATTAATAGAAACCGTGTAAGACCTATGAATTCTCATAAAGTTAGATTGTGGTAACTCTTCTGTAATGGCCGATAATGATTTGTGCACAACATAATCTCCAAGCGTTGTAATCACCTTTATATAATCCTTTAAACTTTCTATGTACCGTATATCATTTAGATTTACTTTTACTAGTTTTTTATTAACCTTCAAGAAAATGTGCGGTTCTTGATGTAAACTCGCATCAGAGGCGGTGCTATTAACATATACCTGTTGGTATATTTTATTGACTGTTTTTAAAAATCGATTAAACGGAATAGGTTTTACCAAATAATCTAAAACATTCATTTCAAAGCTTTTCACCGCATATTCTCTGTACGCTGTAGTTATTACAATAAGTGGCTTATAACTCAAATTGTCAATGAATGAAAAACCCGTCATTTGTGGCATATTGATGTCTAGAAAAATAACATCTATTTTTTCCTGTTCTAAAACACGATAGGCTTTTAACGGATTATTAAATGTTTCAACCACCTCAATATGATCAAAGTTCTTTAAATGATCTTCAATAACCGTTATTGCTAAAGGTTCGTCATCAATAATAAGGCACTTTATCTTCATTATATTGGGATTTTTAAGTAAAGTTTATACATATCTCCTTCCACTTTTGAATTAAGAATAAAATTGTTTGAGTAAAGCAAATTTAGTCTTCGCATGGCATTTTCATTTCCTATTCCCGAGAATGAGTCTTGAGCTACGTCAGGATTAAAATTATTCTCTAAGGAGAATTCAAGATATCCCTTTAACACATTAAAACTCATATCGATTTTTAAACAGTCATTGGCCTTCATGCCATGCTTAAAACAATTTTCAACAAATGAGAGTATCAAAAGTGGAGGCACTTGAACATCTTCAATATTTCCTGTAATATCCATATTGGTTTCAACCCTATCTTTAAACCTTAAATGCTCTATGTCTATATAATTATTGATATGCGTAATTTCATTAATCAAATCTACTTTAGAGCCATCAATATTATAGAGTACATACTGCATCATTTCAGATAGCTTAATCACCAATTTAGGAGCATCTTCAGATTTTTGAAGGGTTAAAGCGTACAAATTATTTAATGTATTGAAAAAGAAATGAGGCTGTATTTGAGTATGTAAATATTTAAGCTCTGTACTTAACTGCAACTGTGCCAAATCTTCATTCTTCTTTTTTTCTAAAAACCATTCAACCACAAATTTTATTGCTGTTACAAATGATATCACATACAACTCACCTAAAATAACGGCAATAATATAATTGATATCAAAAAAACTAGATGGTAATTGAGACTCTGGAAAAACTTCTTCTGTAACTAATACATAATTTAATGCTGTTCTAATAACATAAACCAATGCTAAAATCACTAACATGATAAAAACATACCTTTTATAGCGTTTCCTAAGAATGAATTTTGGTATTAAATAAAAGATGTTTCCATAAACAATAATAATATGTATGGCGAATTCTACAACATTGGATTTGAATGAATATACATAATCATTAAAGTAACTCCCCCAACGTAACACGTTAAAAATGAAGTATGCCAACCAAAATATCACATGATATTTAATGGGTATAGTAGTTCCTATTTTTTGTTTTGAAAACAGAATAATTCTTAAATTTTAAAGGTTTTACGTATAAATTTTATAACAATACACAGCAATTTTAGTGATATATTCATTAATTAGCAATAAAAATAGCAATAGTTTATTTCGTAAAAATCACTCATCGAAAATTAAATGTTGTCTATGTGTAAAACGATGTCGTTTATATAATTTTTTTTAAAACAAATTTATTTATAGATAGTTTGGCTCAACTAAAAAAACAAAATAATCAAATTATGAAACAAAACTTACAAACACTTTTCTTGTTTTCTTTCTTACTATTGACTGTTCAGTTTTCATTCGGACAGGAAAAAGAGAT
The DNA here is from genome assembly GCF_006265225.1 of Allotamlana fucoidanivorans. GTDB lineage: Bacteria > Bacteroidota > Bacteroidia > Flavobacteriales > Flavobacteriaceae > Allotamlana > Allotamlana fucoidanivorans. Next base: position 89,532 of record NZ_VDCS01000005.1, read on the forward strand.
TAAGGGAACAGTAACTTCAAAAAGTGACGGTTTTCCCCTTCCCGGAGTTAATGTGACCGTGCAAGGCACAACCAATGGGGCTCAAACAGATTTTGATGGCAATTATACACTTACCGTTAATGTAGGTGATGTATTGCACTTTTCTTACTTAGGAATGACTTCTGTAGACGTAACAGTTGGAGCATCAAACACCATTGATGTAATGCTTGAAGAAGATGCTGAACAACTAAACGAAGTTGTTGTAACTGCCCTTGGTATAAAAAAGGAAAGAAAAACGCTCACCTATTCTGCTCAAGATGTAAAAGGCGATGATCTTACCAAGGTAAAACAGGTAAACCCTATAAATAGCTTATCTGGTAAGTCTGCTGGCTTAACCATTACAAGAAGTTCATCGGGTGCTGGTGGGGCAACAAAAGTTGTTTTAAGAGGTAACTCTTCAACCACTAATAATGACCCGCTCTATGTTATTGATGGTGTGCCTATGTTGAATAATGGTAATGGCCAAAACGGAGAAACCCCAGGAACCAACATATTTGGTAGTCAAACAGGAAATCGTGATGGAGGTGATATCACCTCTTTAATTAACCCTGATGATGTTGAAAGTATGACTGTTTTAAAAGGTGCTTCTGCTGCTGCACTATATGGTAGTCAAGGTGCTAACGGTGTTATTCTAATTAATACTAAAAGCGGAAAAGAAGGAAAATTGAGTGTAAATTTCAATTCAACCTTTACTGTTGACAATGTGGTTTCCTTACCTAAATTACAAACTGAATACCAATCAAATTCAGTAGGACAACCCATTGACGAAAATGGCAATGTATCAGATCCTAAATCATGGGGGACAAAAGCAAGTGGTTTATCAAATACTGTTGATGACTTCTTTGAAACAGGTATTACAACCATTAATTCTCTATCGTTAAGTGCTGGAAATAAAAAGGCACAGACCTATTTCTCTTACGCCAATACGTCAGCTACTGGAGTCATGCCAGAAAATCGTTTAAACAGAAATGTGTTAAACTTAAGAGAAACGGCTAGCTTTTTAAATGAAAAAATTAACGTATCTGCAAACATCACCTTATCTGACCAAAGAATCTGGAACAGGCCTGGGAATGGTTTATACTCAAACCCACTAACAGGTTTGTATCTTAACCCTGTGGGTATTGATTTAAACAATTACAAAAACTTTGAATATTTCAATACAGCAACCAATATGATGGATCAATATGCTACGTCATTTGATGAAAATATTCAGCAAAACCCTTACTGGTTAATTTACAGAAATCCAAGTAAAGATATTGTGCAACGTGCATTGGCAAGTGTTAGTGTAAAATATCAAATTACAGATGCGTTCGCCTTACAATCAAGAGGTAGTTATGACAAATCTTTCTTTACTTATGACAAAAGATTATATGCTGGTAGTGATCCTACTTTTGTTCCTAACACAGGAAGATACCAACTTGAAAAAACTGAAAACACACAACAATATTTAGACTTAATTGCTACTTATAACCGTGCTATTTCAGAAGATTTCGATTTTGGTTTAACCTTAGGAACAAGTCTTACCAAATATAAAATTGGAGATCAAATATCATTAGACTCAGGGCCTGAAGGCTTAAAATTCCCTAATGAGTTTACTATTGCAAATTTTGAATCTTCAAATGGCATCATGCAGCAAGTAGGCAACAGAGAAGTACAATCTGTTTTTGGAGCCGCAAACATTGGTTACAAAGGCATGTTATTCTTAGATATTACGGGTAGAACAGACTGGTCTTCAACACTGGTTAATACAGACTCTAAATCGTTCTTTTACCCATCTGTTGGTTTAACTAACATAATAACAGAGACATTTAAAATGCCAGAATCAGTATCTTTTGCTAAGGTAAGATTGTCTTATGCTGAAGTAGGAAAAGATATTCCGGTATATGCTACAGTACCTAGAAGAACTATTGGAACAACCAATTCAGGAGGTACCATAGGATCTGCAAATCAAGCTACATTTGCACCTAGAGAAGGCGAAACACTTAAACCTGAAAGACAAAAGTCTTTTGAAATAGGTACAGAATGGCGTTTCTTAGGAAACAGACTTGGTATAGATTTCACGTACTATGATTCTTCTACTGAAAATCAAATATTCTATATTGATGCACAACCAAACATTGAAGGATATGTTCAAAATATTGTAAACGCCGGTGAGATTTCAAACAAAGGTATTGAGTTAGTCCTTAACGGAAAACCTATTGTTAATGACAACTTTAAATGGAATACAGCCTTAAACTTTGCTCAAAACACGAACAAAGTAGTATCCGTTCATCCATCACTTGAAAATGGCGAAGCTATTTTAACCGCTCCTGGTGTAAATGGTTATGGTTATTCACTTGTTGAAGGTGAAGATTTCGGTAGCATCAAAGGACGTTCTGTGGTAAGAAATGAGAATGGATTACCTGTAGTGACTGATGACGGAAACGGAAACTTAACTATTGAAGCTACAGAATTTCAAACCATAGCTCACGCACAACCTGATTTCACCTTAGGCTGGAATAACTCATTTGATATCAAAAACTTTACAATCAATTTTTTAGTTGATGGAAAATTTGGAGGTAATGTAGTGAGTGTCACCGAAGCGGTAAATGATTTTTATGGTGTATCTCAAGCAACAGCTGACGCCAGAAACAACAATGGTGGCCTAATCAATGTAGTGACTACCGATGGTAATGCAACTACAATGACAGCACAAGACTACTATACTAAAACAGCTGGCAGAGCTGGTTTACTTGGTGAATATGTGTATGATGCAACTAACGTAAGTTTAAGAGAATTATCAATAGGATACACCTTACCAAAGTTTAGTGACTTTTTTGAATCTATCAAGTTATCACTCATTGCAAACAACTTGTTTTTCATCTATAAAGATGCTCCTTTTGATCCAAACATTGCATCCAGTACAGGTATAGGATTACAAGGTGTTGACATCTATGGCCAACCTTCTACAAGAAGTATAGGATTAAACATTAACGTAAATTTCTAAGAAAAATGAAGAATATATATAAATACCTACTAGCTTCTGTAATTATAATCAACTTTACAAGTTGTACTAGTGATTTTGAAAAGATAAACACCGATCCTCACGGTATTAGCGAAGAGAGCTTAACACAAATGAATAACAATGTTGGCAATGAGTTTGGCCCCATGTTTTTAAATGTGTTTAATGTAACTCCAGCATGGAATTTCCAGTTGCAACAAAACTTAATAGGTGATGTATACTCAGGGTATATGACCCCTCCCACACCATTTGCTGGAAATGTAAATAACATGACCTATGCCTTAGTTGATGGTTGGAATGGATTTCCTTGGAGTGACGCCTATGGAAGCATTATGCCACAAGCTCTAAATGTAAAAAATGCCGTAGCATTAGGAGGTGATCCTGACGGTATTAAGTTTGTGTATTTAGCAAACATTATAAAGGTGACTGCTATGCATCGTGTATCAGACATCTACGGCCCTATTAGATACACTAAGTTTGATGATTTTGCTACAACTGGTGAATACGACTCTCAGGAAGTGGCATACAATGCGTTCTTTAATGATTTAACAGAAGCCATTGATGGCTTAAAAGCCTATGAAGGGGATGTGCAATTTATCCCTTTTGACATGTCTGACTTCGAAGGGGATATTGCTTCTTGGAGACAATTTGCTAACAGTATCAGATTGCGCTTAGCCATCCGCGTATCTAAGGTAAATCCTGCTTTAGCTAAAACACAAGGCGAATTAGCTTTAGCTAGTGACGCTGGTTTAATGGAATCAAACAATATGGTAATCAACACTGGATTTCCACATCCACTTACGGTTATTAGTGGTTCATGGGGAGATATTAGAATGGGCGCCGAAATGGAATCTATTTTAACAGGATATAATGACGGAAGAATTGAAACGTATTTCACTCCATCTGAGGATGAAAGTTTGGCTGGTGATTACAAAGGTATTAGAATGGGTATTGATATTGACGCTAAAGGGCAATATGGTGATCATGCGGCTATTGGCGGTGTTATTGATGGTGAAACTATGACCTGGATGACCGCTGCCGAAGTGCATTTCTTGAAAGCTGAAGCTGCCCTAAGAGGTTGGGCTGGTGCTGGAGACGCCAAAGCAAATTATGAAGCTGGAGTTACGGCATCCTTCGCACAACACGGTGTTTCAGGTATTGCTGATTATTTAGCCGATAACACCAGTACACCTGCCGATTTTGTTGATGCCTTAAATGCAACAAATGATATTGCGTACGCCAGTGATGTAAAAATTGCTTATAACGATGCTGGCACACTTGAAGAGCAACTAGAACAAATCATTACACAGAAATGGATTGCTATGTTCCCTGACGGACAAGAAGCTTGGTCTGAATTTAGACGTACAGGCTACCCAAGAATCTTTCCTGTGGTTGTGAATAATAGTGGAGGAACTATTGATACTAATACTCAAATTAGAAGAATCAATTTTGTTCAAAACGAAAAAAACACCAACGGAGAAAATGTTGAAGAAGCCATTGGTTTCTTAAATGGTCCAGATACTGGAGGCACACGTCTTTGGTGGGACACTGGAGCATCAAACTTTTAGTTTAAGTTGAATTGTAAATAGAGTTTAGTTTGTGGTTGTGCAAGCGGAAGACTTCGGTTTTTCGCTTGCTTAAACTAAAACAAGAGATAAAAAAGAAAAAACTGTAGCCGTGAAAATTACCGACAATAAAAATATAGCATATACAAAAGCTGGTATGTTTGAAGAGACTCGCTTTGAAAAAATACATAATGTTATTTTCAAAGAATCAAAAGAAGCGTCCATTCTTGTTGCTCAAGAAATAGCCACTTTAATTCGTGAAAAAGAACAACAAAATCAACCTTGCGTTTTAGGTTTAGCCACAGGTTCTTCTCCCATAAAAGTGTATGAAGAATTAGTAAGAATGCATAAAGAAGAAGGTCTGAGTTTTGCCAACGTAGTTACTTTCAACTTAGATGAATATTACCCCATGGACAAAGGCAATATTCAAAGTTACTTCTATTTCATGCATGAACATCTATTTAATCATATTGATATTCTTCCTGAAAATGTAAACATCCCTAACGGCACAGTAAGCTCAGAAGACTTATACCAATATTGTATTGATTACGAAATGAAAATCAAATCTTACGGCGGTCTTGATTTTCAATTACTAGGGATAGGACGAACAGGACATATTGGATTTAATGAACCTGGTTCTCATTACAATTCAGGCACCAGAAGTATCACTCTAGATCATATTACCCGTGTGGATGCCGCACCAGCTTTTTTGGGTATTGAAAACGTTCCTAGAAAGGCCATAACTATGGGAATTGGTACCGTGATGGGTGCAAAACGTATCATTCTTTTAGGCTGGGGAGGTAATAAAGCTGAAATTCTTAAAAAAACAATTGAAGGTGAAATTACTTCTGAAGTTCCGGCTACCTATTTACAGAATCATGATAATACCACGTTTGTCATCGATGAAGCAGCAGCTGCTGAACTTACCAGAGTAAAAACCCCTTGGCTAGTAACAAACTGTGTTTGGGAAGAATCATTAAAACTTAAAGCCGTTGTATGGCTCAGTGAACGCACCGAAAAGCCTATTTTAAAACTTACCGACAAAGACTATAATAACAATGGCATGTCTGGCCTTTTAACTGAGGAAGGCACAGCCTATGATTTAAACATTAAAATGTTTAACAAGCTTCAGCATACCATTACGGGGTGGCCAGGAGGCAAACCCAATGCTGATGATTCTAACAGACCCGAACGTGCTAGTATTCCCAAAAAACGTGTCATAATTTTTAGCCCGCATCCCGATGATGATGTTATTTCAATGGGAGGTACTTTTGACCGATTAGTGGAGCAAGGCCATGAGGTACATATTGCTTACCAAACCTCTGGAAACATAGCTGTTTCAGATGAAGAAGCTTTGAAGTTTGCTGAAATCACACAAGCTCTTTGTCCCGATTGCGAAGAAACCCAAAGCATTATAAATTTTCTTAAAATAAAAACCGATAATGATATTGACTCGGTTGAGGTACGTCAATTAAAAGGATTAATCAGAAGAAGTGAATCGCTGGGTGCTACAAGATACTTAGGGTTGAAAGATGAGAATGTACATTTTTTGGACCTCCCATTTTACGAAACGGGTACTATCAAAAAGAATAACATCTCACAAGCAGATATTGAAATCATGTGCAACTTAATAGAGACTATTAAACCTCATCAAATTTATGCCGCTGGAGACTTAGCCGATCCGCATGGCACGCATAAGGTCTGCTTAGATACACTATTTGAAGCTCTAAAAGTTTTAAAACCTAACACCTACATGAATGATTGTTGGGTATGGCTGTACAGAGGTGCTTGGCATGAATGGGAGTCTTACCAAATTGAGATGGCTGTTCCTATGAGTCCAGATCAAGTACTGCGAAAACGCCATGCTATTTTCTACCACCAGTCTCAAAAAGATGGCGTTATGTTTCAAGGGGGAGATTCGCGAGAATTTTGGGTACGTGCAGAAGACAGAAACAGATTAACAGCAAAAAAATACAATGATTTAGGACTGGCAGAGTATGCCGCTATTGAAGCCTTTAAACGGTATTATTTTTAAAACGACTATGAAAGTACTTATGTTATTTCTTTTAAGTATAGCACTATATAGCTGCCACCAAAAACAAGTATCAACCCACATGATTGGTTCTTGGAAAATGGTTTATGCAGATGTTTTAGAAGACGATTCCATACAGACAAAAGATTTAACGCATACGGCTTTTATAAAAATTATAAATCAAACGCATTTTGCTTTTTTTAATCAGAGTGAACATGGCAATGATCTTTTTTACAGTGGGGCTGGCACCTATGTTTTAGAAGACAACACCTATACAGAAACTCTTGATTATACAACCGATAATCACCTGAAATCTCAGAAGTTCATATTCAAGGTTCAGTTTATTGGTGATACTCTAGTTCAATCGGGAGTAGAGCAAATTGAAACGGCTGGAATTAACAGAACGATTACTGAAAAGTACATCAGAATTAATTAGACAAAAAGACCCAACAGATGAATCAAATCATATTATATATTTTACTTGTTTTGGGAATAAGTCAAATGACAATGGCTCAAAACCCACTATCAAACAAATATGATTTAATGCCCTGGCCAAAAGAAATCAAAGAAAAACCTGCTAAGTTTTTGATTAATAGCGACGTTACGATCTCAATACACTCAGAGCATTCTGAGCGAGTTCGTAATGCCGCTGTTAATTTTATTAGACGTCTAAGCGCTCGTACTGGTGTTTTTTTCAACGAAGGCTTTCCGTTAGAAAACAAAAAAGGAACCATTCAAATATCGTATGATGAGGTTGTAACACTCAATTTAAAAGCCGATGAATCTTACACTTTAAATACCAACGACTCCCTTATTGAGATTAAGGCTCAAACAGATCTTGGTGCTTTAAGAGGGTTACAAACCTTATTACAACTCACAGACCACAACTCGTCAACATACTTTTTTCCTGGAATCAGCATTTTTGATGCGCCCCGATTTGTATGGCGCGGCTTAATGATTGATGTATCGCGTCATTTTCATCCGGTAAACGTTATTAAACGCAACCTAGATGCTATGGCTTCAATGAAAATGAATGTATTTCATTGGCACCTTACAGATGATCAAGGTTTTAGAATAGAATCAAAAGCATACCCAAAACTACAAGAACTAGCTTCTGATGGTTTATTTTACACACAAGAACAAATAAAAGAAGTAGTAACCTATGCTGATCATTTAGGAATTAGAGTGATTCCTGAAATTGATGTTCCTGGTCATGCGTCAGCCATATTAACAGCCTACCCTGAGCTAGGTAGTAAAGCAGATTATCACTATGCCATAGAACGCTTTTCTGGAGTGTTTGACCCTACCTTAAATCCTACCCTTGACACCACTTATGTATTTCTTGAAACGCTATTTGCCGAAATAACACCACTTTTTCCTGATAAATACTTTCATATTGGTGGTGATGAAAACGAAGGTAAACACTGGAATGAAAATCAAGAGATTCAAAAATTTAAAAAGAAACATAAGCTTAAAACCAATCACGATCTACAAACTTACTTCAATATAAAACTTGAAAAAATATTAAATAAACTGGGCAAAAAACTTATGGGATGGGATGAAATCATGACACCCGATATGCCAACATCTGCTGTGATTCATTCATGGCGTGGCGAAAATGAAGGTCTACCTAATGGCGGCTCCTTAATAGCGGCGGCTAAAAAAGGCTACCAAACCGTACTCTCAAACGGTTATTACATTGATAGAATGCTTTCTGTGGAACATCATTACTCAAATGATCCTATTAAAAATATTGAATTAACCCCTGAAGAACGCTCCAGAATTTTGGGAGGTGAAGCCACCATGTGGAGCGAATTAGTAACCTCACAAACTATCGATTCTAGAATATGGCCAAGAACAGCAGCTATAGCAGAACGTTTTTGGTCAAGCAAAGACGTAAATGACGTTGAAAACATGAGAAAACGCCTTAAAACCGTTTCTTTTCGGCTAGAAGAATTAGAACTTACCCACATAAAAAACAAAGCGGTCATTTTAAGAGGTATGACAAATAATCAAGATATTTCATCGCTTGAAACACTTACAAACATTTGTGAACCCTTAAAAGTTTATGCCAGAAATAAAGATGGGGTTGAGTACAAAACCTATTCTCCTTTTAATTTATTTGCAGATGCCTGTATTGTTGATGCGCCAGATGCTCTTATTTTTAATCAACATGTTACTGCCTTTATAAAAACACCCAATAACAACAATCAAACTGCTGTACTAAATTGTCTCTATAAATGGGCTGCAAATGATGCCCAATTTTCAAAGCTTAGAATGAATCCTAAGATAAGCGCATTAAACACCTTATCAAAAAGTTTGTCAAACGCTTCAAAAGGTTTATCAGAAGTACTACAAAATGAAGATATTTCAGAAACCACTATCGATCAAATTCAATCGAATATTGACATTTTAAGTCAGGAGTTTATGGACACAGAAGTTGTTATTATAGACGCTTTAAACAAACTTGTTTCCTATTGTAAAACAAACCTAAAAACTAACTAAACATGATACTTATAGCAGACAGCGGGTCTACCAAATGCGATTGGATACTCTATGAAAATGCTTCCTCAGAACCATTAAGAATAAAAACCAAAGGACTCAATCCTGCTATCCTCAATAAGAAACAATTCATCAAAATTATCGCAGACAACCAAGACCTTAAAACCTATAAAAATGACATTACCCAAATTAAATTTTTTGGAGCAGGTTGTGGTTCAAAAAGGAGTCAGAAAAAAGTAAATAGTATTCTTAAACTCTATTTTGAAAACGCAGAGGTTATTACTAATGAAGATACTATGGCCGCTATTATGGCTACCACAAAAACACCTGCTGTAGTTTGTATTTTAGGTACAGGTTCTAATTGCTGCTATTTTGATGGAAAACATATACACTTAAAAACGCCTTCATTTGGTTACATTTTGATGGATGAGGGCAGTGGAAACTATTTTGGCAAACTGTTATTACAATCGTATTTCTACGAACGCATGCCCAGTGATTTAAGGTCTATTTTTGAAAGTACTTTTAACGTAAAAGAAAAAGCAATTATAAAAGGGTTGTATAAATCAAAAACACCTAATAAGTATCTAGCTGCTTTTGCTCCTTTTTTGTTTAAATGTGAATCGCATCCATTCATTCAGCGTATGCTATTTAATGGTATAAATGCATTTATTGAAAACCATGTTCTAAAGTACCGGGAAACCCTAAAAGAAGTACCTATTCATTTTGTGGGTTCTATTGCTTATTACGCACAAGATTATATCAAACAAGCACTTCAGGAACGCGGTATAAAGGCCGGAAAATTTGTAAAAAGTCCTATGGAAAGTATTATTAGTCAGCAAACTGAATTATCTTAATGCAATCAAACCACTTCGTTATGGTATTAAGACAAAAAGCAACATTACGTATTCTATTAATTATAGGTCTTTATGCTATTCTTACCTTAGTACTTCATAGCTGTTCCACCGAAAACAAGCCAACTACTACAAACACCAAGCAATTTACGTTAGTAGACAACAACCACAGTGGTATTCATTTTAAAAATACAGTAAAAGAAACCCTCTATTTTAATTTCATCAACTACGCTTACATCTATAACGGTGCGGGTGTAGCTGTGGGCGATATAAATAATGACGGTCTTGAAGATTTGTTTTTTACTTCAAACCAAAATTCAAATAAACTATACCTCAACCAAGGAGATTTTACCTTTGAAGACATTAGCGCAAAAGCTCAAATTGAAGATAAAGCAGGTTGGACAACAGGAGTCACCATGATTGATATCAACAATGACGGTTGGTTGGATATTTATGTATGTAAATCTGGTGCACTACAAAGCCATGAGCTTAGAAAAAATAAACTCTTTATCAATCAAAAAGATAACACCTTTAAAGAAGAAGCTGCCAAATACGGATTAGATCATTTTGGCTTTTCTGTACAAGCCTATTTCTTTGATTACGACAAAGATTCAGATTTAGATATGTATTTGGTTAATCACCGTGCAGACTTTCAAAACAATACGGTTATTAATGCAAAAATTCAAGCGCATAAAGAACCCTATCATTCTGATCAACTTTTTAGAAATGACGGTACTACATTCACCAATGTTACCAAAACAGCAGGCGTAGAAAATAAAGCTTGGGGATTAAGCGCTAGTATTGGAGATTTTAATAATGATAACCTGCCAGACATTTATGTAGCCAATGATTTTTTAGAACCCGATTTTCTTTATATCAATCAAGGTGATGGCACCTTTAAGGATGAGATTTTAAAACGCTTTAAACATATAGCCGCAAATAGTATGGGGTCTGATTACGCCGATATTAATAATGATTTAAAACCAGATTTAATTGTTTTAGATATGATGGCCGAAGACCATATACGAGGTAAGCAAAATATGGCCACCATGAGTACAGAAAATTTCAATTTGATTGTAAATAGTGGATATCATCATCAATATATGTCTAATATGCTTCAGCTCAATAACGGAAATGGCACGTATAGTGAAATAGGTCAGTTAGCGGGTATTGCTAAAACAGACTGGAGTTGGGCGCCTCTTATAGCTGATTTTGATAATGATGGTTATAATGATTTATTTGTAAGTAATGGTATTGAAAATGATCTTTCTAATCAAGATTTCAGAAATCAAATGCGAGAGAATATCAGGAATCGTAAAAAAGTTTCACTTGAAGAAGCTATTAGCATGATGCCTTCAGAAAAACTGAGCAACTACATGTATCGAAATAATCAGAACCTAACTTTTGAAAACAAAACAACAGACTGGGGGATTGACCAGAAAGTAAATTCTTGCGGAGCTATTTACACCGATTTAGATAATGACGGAGATTTAGATTTAGTTTTAAATAACCAAAGTGACGCAGTTTCTATTTACAGAAATAACGCAAACTCCAATTATATTAGTTTTAAATTTGAAGGCTCTGACAAAAACACAAATGGATTAGGCTGTACGGTTTCGGTATTTTCTCAAGACTTACAGCAATCAAAAACACTCTTCCCAAGCAGAGGCTATCAATCTTCGGTTACCAATAAATTGCACTTCGGCTTAGGCAAAAACACAGGCATTGATAGTGTTATTATACAATGGCCTAACCAATTAAAGCAACGGCTTGAGCATATAGAAATAAATCAAACTTTTGTGGTAAAGCAAGGTGATGCAAGTAAATCGCATTCTGATTCAAATCAAAACCCACCAGAATGGTTTGCACCTATCAATTCAGAATCTTTAGGTATTAACTACAGGCAAAAAGAAAACCAATATGATGATTTTCAACATCAGTTATTGCTTCCTCAAAAACAATCTGAAAAAGGCACCCCCATTGCTGTTGGCGATGTGAATGGCGACACCTTAGATGACCTTTTTATTGGCAACGCCCAAAACGCCGCCGCAGCACTTTATATTCAAAATTCTGATGGCACTTTTTTTAGCAGCAGCGTGTCTATATTTAATACCGATAAAGTATTTGAAGATACCGATGCTCAATTTGTGGATATAGATGCTGATGGCGATTTAGACTTATATGTAGCGTCTGGTGGTTATGAAATAGAAGAAGAAAGTCCACTGCTACAAGACCGCATATATCTGAATAATGGAAAAGGACTCTTTTCAAAACAGGATGTTTCACCAAATCTTATGAATAGTAAAAAAGTGGTTTTTGCAGATTGGGACAACGATGGTGACCAAGACGCATTTATTGCAGGCGGTGTTATACATGGTAAATATCCACAAGCATACCCTTCAAAATTATTAAGCAATGAAAATGGCACATTAACAGCTGTTGGTACAAATATATTTCCAATTGCCGAACTAGCTATGGTTAATGATGCTATTTTTTCAGATTATGACCAAGATGGTGATCTTGATATTATTGCCGTTGGCGAATGGATGGGTATTGTCTTTTTTGAAAATAAAAACAATGTGTTTGAAGCGAACAAAACACTGTTAAACTCAGATGTTTCAGGGTGGTATCAAACCATAAAAGAAATAGATGCAAATAACGATGGGTTTCCTGAATATTTAGTTGGTAATTGGGGCAATAATAACAAATTTCATCCTTCTGAAACAAAACCGCTTCACATCTATGCCGATTATCTTGATGATAACAACTCCTTTGATGTGGTTTTAAGTAAAGTCTCTAAAACGGGTGATTTACTACCCGTACGCGGTAAAGAGTGCTCATCACAACAAACACCTTTTATAAATGATAAGCTTAAAACATACAAAGCCTTTTCTAATTCTACACTTCCAGACATTTATGGCGCAGATAAGCTTGCCCATGCCTTGCATTACCAAGCAACCACGTTTAGCTCTTTAATACTTAAAAACAATAAAGGCGTTTCTTTTAGTGTGGAAAATCTGCCAATAGAAACCCAATTTAGTCCAACATTAAGTTTTGCGCTCCACGACATAAATCATGATGGTTTTATCGATGTTTTGGGCGTGGGCAATGTGTATGATGCCGAAGTGGAAACCATACGCTATGACGCCTCAAAAGGCTATATCCTTTTAGGTAATTCTTCGGGTAAATTCACCTGCCTAAAAGACCTAAGTTTTTTCAATGATTTTGAAGCTAAAGCCATTAAAAAAATCACTATTAAAGGTCAGACTCATATGCTTATTCTAAACAAAAACAGTACCCTAAATATCTTTAAATTGAAATCATAATCATGTGCACAGTATCGGTCATGCCTAATGAGATAAAACAGTTAAAATCAAGCCACCAAGAGACAAACTATTATGTATGGCATGAGATCGTTAAAATTTCTCATACAGATTTGTATTATAAACTTATCAACTGGCTAAGTGGTGAGTTTGATCTTTTTCTTCAAGATAATCACTCTCAATTTACTGTATTCTTTCCTAATGGTTGGTTTAAAATTTCAGTACGTCAAACGCATTCTAAACGTATTACCATCGATATTCTGGTTAACAGCAAACGCAAAAAGAGCGGACTTAAAATGAATAATCACGTACATCAAATACTTACCCATGTTTTAAGCCTTTCTAGTAACTAAGGCTATTTACCGTATTTCATTTCATCCTTCTTCTGTTCAATTAAATAATATAAAAAAGCGCCTACATAAATGCAAGCGCTTACTTAGCTATTAATTCCCTAATCCGAAGTTAGAATTAAGGATTGCATATTACAATTTATATAAATGAAGCTGTGTAACAAATGTTACATAACTACAAGAAAACACAAACTCCTTAGCTTATTTTATCTGAATTACTTGATAAATATACTAACTTTAAAACATCTAGTAATAAACCACATAGCGTGTGTGTTTGTTGATTAACATGATTTAATTAAATAAATTTCTTTAAATACAATTTATCAAATGGGTGCAGAACAACAAGACGTATCACAAGAAACCTTAGATCCCACAAATTGGGAAACCACAAGAAAACTCATGCATCAAATGATTGATGATGCCATAGATTATACTTCTAATTTAAGACAACGACACGTTTGGGAACAAATGCCTTTAGAGAAAATAAAGCAGTTAGAAACACCTTTACCACAAGAGTCAACAAACTTAGAACAGGTTTATCATCAGTTTAAAAACACTATTCTACCTTTTCCTATGGGAAATATTCACCCCAGATTTTGGGCGTGGTATATGGGTAGCGGCACGGTTTCTGGGTTTTTAGGCGACTTTTGGGCCTCGGTGATGAATCCTAATTTAGGGGGAGGAAATCATGCAGGTCATAAAGTTGAAGAACAGGTAATTAATTGGATTAAAGAAATGATGCGCTTTCCCCCTAGTTCGAGTGGCCTTTTAGTTAGTGGCGGATCTATGGCCAATTTCACAGCATTAACCGTTGCCCGAAATATAAAACTAGGGTACGATGTTCGGCAAAAAGGCATCACAAAAGAAACTGCAAATAAGTTTGTTATATATGGGTCCAGTGAAATTCATAGTTGCAATCAAAAAGCACTTGAAATATTAGGATTGGGAGCTGAAAGTCTACATAAAATTCCTGTTAACGCTGACTACACCATAAACTTAGCAACGTTGGAAGATCAGATTACAAAAGACAAAAACAAAGGATTGGTACCTTTTGCCATTATTGGTACATCAGGCACCATAAATACGGGCGCTATTGATGACTTAAAAGCGCTTTCTAACATTTGCAAAAGAGAATCCCTATGGTTTCACGTAGATGGAGCCATAGGTGCTGTTGCTGTGTTATCAGACATAGCAAAACCCCAATTAGCAGGCATTGAACTGGCTGATTCTATAGCTTTAGATTTACACAAATGGTTACACATGCCTTTTGAAGCAGGTTGTGTGTTAATAAAAAATCATGAGGCTCACAAAAACACCTTTTCCGTTATTCCTGAGTATTTAGAAAAACATGACAGAGGTCTCGGATCTGGTTCAGATTGGTTTAGCGAATACGGTTTACAACTCTCCAGACGATTCAATGCTCTGAAAATTTGGATGTCACTAAAGGAACATGGTGCAAAAAAGTTTGGCCGAATGATTACCAAAAACATCAATCAAGCACATTATTTAGGCCGTCTTATTAAAGACCATAATCAACTTGAACTCCTTGCTCCTATTGGGCTTGATATTGTTTGTTTCAGATATCATGTAAATTATTTATCTGAAGAAAAACTGAACGCCATAAACAGGGAAATTAAACTGCAAATAGAGGAACAAGGATTGGCTATGATAGGGTATACCAGTCTGCAAAGCACCTATTGCCTGAGGGTAGCTATTGCAAACCATAGAACACGTTATGAGGATTTTGATCTATTGGTGAACGCCATTCTGGAAATTGGAGTTCGAATTTCAGGAAGCCTTAATTCATAAACAGCTTCCTATTTTTGAACCAACAAGTTTTGATTGTTTCTAACGGGTATTTTGAGGTTAGACGCAAATGTTTTAAAATCTTTATGATCTTTTATTTTATCAAAAGCAGGCACTACAGCAGCCCATGCTACAAAGGCATGCTTTGGTTCCTTTTCTAACATCTTAACAGCCATTTCAGCTTGATTAGATTGCGCATATAACACAGCTAACGACCAATTTTTCCATGGTGAATTTGGCCAGTTATTTACTTGTTCAATAATTTCATTGGCTTTTTCAAAATCGCCCATTTCTGCATAAATCCCTCCTAAAGAAGCTACCATTCCTGGGCTGTTTTCATAAAGCTTTCCATAGGCTTCTTTAGCATTCAAAAAATCATTTTGTTGTCTATAAATAAAACCCTTAGCTAAATAAGCAATAGCATTATTGGGTGCAATTTCTAATGCTCTTTCTACTTTTTCCATGGCTCCTTTATAATCTCCATAATAAGCTAACATCCAGCCTGACCATGCTATATACTTAGCGTTTAATGGGTCTAATTTTTCAGCCAACTCATGATGTTGTAAAGCCTTTGCCCGATCGCCTACTAGCAAACAATACCATGAATAATCATAATGCACATTAGCCATACTGGGGTTTTTAGTCAATAAATAATCAAACAATTTTTCGGCTTCATACCAGTTTCTATCATGATAAATATGAATACTTGCAATGGCAGCATAGGCTTCTAATAACGACGTATCTAATTCTATAGCCCTATTTGCAGCCATTAATGCTTTTTCAAAAACATCTTTATTCTGTGAAGCACTGTGCCCCAAAATTACGTAACCATAAGCCAATCCTGCATATGCCAAGGGTTCGGCAGGATCATCATCTAATGCTTTATATAAAAATTGTAGCCCTTTATCAAAATCTTCTTGAGATGATTTATGGAGATAATACATACCACGAATATAATTCTTATAGGCACTGGTATTGACTACTCTATGGTTAGCACTATGAAATTGATTTTCGGACACATAGGGCATGCCCGTAAGCTTTGCAATTTTTTGAGCCACCAAATTTTGAATAGAAACGATATGCTCTAATGAGGTGTTATAATTTATAGACCCTGCATTTACACCATCAACCTTATTAATGGTTATATTTAAACGCATACTATCATTATCTGAATAATATACCTCACCAGAAACTATAAAATCTACACCAAGCTCTTTTATAATCTTCGCTTTTGTTTTGCTACTATTCTTATACTTTACTGTGGTGGCTCTTGACAATACATTGAACTGGTTTATTTGTCCTAATGATTTTGTAAGTCCGTCATGAATGCCTTCAGACAAAACATCTGAATCCATTAAATTTGAATTTACCTTTAAAGGCAGTATGGCAATAGATTTGGGTTTTTGGGTTTTTGTATTGCCTGCATAAAAATAAAACACACCTATACCTAAGGCGATAAAAAATAATACACCTAAATGAACTGAACGTAATTTTAAAGTTCCTAACTGAAAATATGCTTTTTTGGTATTTCGATTTAAATTAATCTCAGCATTTGTATGAATATTTTCTGTTTTATGCTTCAATTCGCCTGGCGAACATTTATAATGCTGCTGAAAGCACTTGGTGAAATATGAAGGACTATTAAAGCCAACAGCATAGGCTACTTCTGAAACATTTTTTTCATAATCTTTTAAGAGTTCATAACCCTTTTGCAATCGAAAGATTTTAATATATTGACTTGTTGAAACACCATTTAACCGTTTTAATTTTCGATGAAGCTGAGACCGGCTCACCCCTATATTAGAAGCCAGATCGTTCACCCCAAAGTTTTCGTCATGATAATTTTCTTCTAAAATATTATTCAGCCTTTCAACAAAGGATTGCCCTAAAGATGATTGAGAATTCATAACCTAAAACACACCAAAATTTACGTCCTTTTAAGATACGCAAAAAATAAACCCACAACAAAAATTAACGCTTAACAGCAATATATTCAATACAATACAAACACAATCAACATATTTTACAGGATTCGCAACATATGTTTTAAGCATTGCAACACCACAAATGACATTAATTTCAATAAAAACTAACTTTAAGAAGGCTAGTAACCTTAGCCATAAAGCCATTGTTTAATTAAACTAACATCTTATGAAAACTTTAAAATTATTATTTGTACTGGGCAGTTTAACCTATTCTTTAATGACTTGTCAAGACAACCAAGACCTTATAACTGAAGACCACTTAACTGAAATGAATTCCAAAACCTCCAAACACGTGGAAGTACCTTTTAAATCCAAATTGCATACAGCTCAGGCAGAAGATGCACTTACTGTAATATGCTCTGCTACTTCTCCAACTGATTTTTGGGGATTGGAGCATCAAGTAGGTGACGGTAGTGCCACGCATGTTGGTGAATTTACTATTGACTTAAAATTTTGTTTCCATGTTGTTTTAAACCAAAATGGCATGCCTGATTTTGAAGGTGGATTTGGTGAATACAGCGGAGACAATGAACCAATTCCATTGCAATCTGCTAATGGAGATCTTTTATATATATCGGCAACATCTGATGGGAAACTTATCCCAATCCAACATGAGCATTATATTTTTGAGTTCTTTGATAAATGGGTTATTACAGGAGGGACTGGAAGATTTGAAAATGCCTATGGTGAATTTACATGGCATGGTCTGGTAAGAAACGATGATACAGGCACTGACCACACCTGGGAAGGCACCATTATTTTCAACAAATAATTGTAACAATAAGTTAAAAAACCACAAGCAAATACAACATATTTAATAGGTTTTGAAGCGCTAATCGTACTAATTTAAATAACATTTCAGACCTTAAAAAAAAGCCTCCTTCTACTTAAACACGGCTAAAACTATTAATTTGAGCGCATTACTTATCACTGGGAAGACTTTAAGCACAAGTCTATAATCTTACAGGTTATAAAAACAGCTACATCTACAATTGTATTATTCACTTTTACTAATCAAAACTATTTGAACCATGAAAAAAAATATTTACATACTGACAATATCAATTTTAGTATTGATTTCTTGTAATAAAGAAGACATTATGTTTGAACATGAACAAAACCTTAGTAACGCAGATCTGTCTTACAATGCTTTGTCTGATGCTATTATTGTAGCGCCGAGTAATGACATGTCAGGCGTTGAAGATGCCAATAACATTGAGGCTGCTCTAGAATTGGCTAAAGCTTCTGGAAGCACCGTGTATTTATCGGACGGCCTTATGAACACAAAAGATCATTATTACCTAAGCAGAAGTGTTAGGACTGAAGGCTTTAACGGAGCCTTTTTAGGAGAAGGCAAAAACAAAACCTTGATCCATGTTGGTAGAAAATCGGATACAGAAGGCTTTACAGGTGTTCATTCGACTGGTTGGGGTGGATTTGTTCCAAATGTATTTCAGTTTGACAAACCAACAGGAGATGTAACCATTAAAAATCTGGCAATTTTGATTAAAGATGATGCACCAAGAGGGACTGGTTCCGGGCCTTCCTTTATAGGAGTTGCTCTTGAACTTATTGGAGGCTCCTTTAATGCTCATATTAATAACATTAGGATAGAAGGAAAAGCATCTCAAGCTAGTGGCAATTTAATTGGCTACAATCTCAACTGGGGCATCCATGTAATGCCCTGGGGTGATTTTAATCCAGGACAACCAGGACCACCACCAAGAACTCAAGGCAGCTCCCTTACCATTAAAAATATTGATTTTGAAAACTTAGCTTGGAATGCCATCAGCTTTATGGATTTTGGGGATGCCTCTAAAGTACTAATAGATCAGATCTCTGCTAAAAAAGTAGGCACAGGTGTAGCTGGAGGAAGAGCAAATGACTCAGATATCATGATATCCAATGTTGAGATAAATTGTCATGATGCCACCAATCCTCAAGGAAGGGGTCTCGCCCGTGGTATGGTCTTTTGGGAAATGGCCTCGGCGCCAACCATTACCGATTGTATGATAAAAAATTCCAACTGGTGGTGGCAAATCTTAATAGTTGCTTCTCAAAATGCGACGATTACCAACACTAGCTTTGTTGATTGTCAACCTGGAAATGCAGCTATAGTTATAAATAACTCAACCCATTGCAACATTATTCAAAACGATTACAGGGACAATGGTTTACCAGGATGGACTGAAAACAGCAATGGCCCTGGAGCCGTATTTATGAACCCTGGATCTTCTAATAATTATGTACATGAGATGAAGTTTCCAGCCAGATTAACTGTTTGCGACATGGTTAGAAATCTTGGCAGTAACAACACCATTCATAATTGGGAAGCTTGTGATTAATGAACAAAAAACGCATTAAAATGAATTAAAAAGGTTTTCATAGTTCATCGTTTTAGTTTTAATCTCTTTTAATTCTAAGAGGCTGTCTGAAAAAATTGATGTCATTTAAATCCCATAGTTTAGGGATGAAGTAATCTTATAGTAACCAACCAGAATGCTAAAGATGCCTTCATTATATTTACATGACATCAATTTTTTTAGACAGTCTCTTTTACATGAATATGGTTTCCTACTATCATCCGCCCGCTTGAATAAGCAAGTTCAACAACCACATCAGTTGTAAATTTAAAACCAATAATCTTTACTATTAGCATGGTATAGGCTTGGAAATCATTTTAACCTTCATCTACTATGAGCTCCTTTTCATATCTTCTATATACTACGCCTCATATTTTATCCTGTTTAAAGGTCATTTTTTTAATATGGACTAGTCAGGTTATTTTTTGAACTTTTGAATCAACTCACACTCACAAATCGCCTATACATTTGTACCATAAACAATTATTAATCAATTAAATAAAACAATCATGAGTACAAAACAAAAATTAGTCGTATTAATAAGCTACGGGTTAGATGACGAAAGAGCATCTGTAGCATGGAGCATTGCAAATGGAGGCATCAAATCTGGATTAGACGTAAGCATTTTTCTTGTTAGTGCAGGAGTTGACTGGGTTAGAAAAGGAGCAGCCGACAATGTACACCTCAACCCTAAAGATCCTACAATGAAAGAAATGATTGACGCCGTAGTTCATAACAAATGTAGAATTATGGTATGTCCTCCATGTGCCGAAGTAAGAGGGTATTCTGTTGATAATCTTATTGATGGCATTGAACTTATAGGCTCAGGCGCCTTACACCAATTAATATTAGAAGGTGCCGAAGTGATTTCAATTTAAAACTAAAAATCATGAATCATTCCAACGTAAAAACATTCAACGAAGCCATTCCCCAAGTAAGTGCTAAAGATTTAGATGCGATTATAGCCGAAGGTCGATTTAACATTATAGATGTAAGAAACGCCAAAGGTATTGACACCCAAGGTGGTATTCCAGGTGCTATTAATATTCCTTTCGAGACTATTGAAAACGTGATCAACAAAGAACACCAAGATTACAATCCGCTTTTTGAGAATGATGGCCCCTTTTTATTTTGCTGCACAGGAGGTGTTATGTCTTATATGGCGGCTTTAAAAGCTCAAGAAAAAGGCGTTAATAATGTACATAACTTAGAAGGCGGTCATGCGGCTTGGCTAAAGCTAAAAAATACTTAAATGCAATATTTAAGCCATCCTAATATCACTACTTAATAAAATCAAAATGCAAGTTTTCTAAAAGAATAAAGTGAATTCCAAAAAGGAAGACTTGCATTTTTAATTAGATTTTCTAGTAATCTTAAAATAAATCACATGGATATATTAATAATCATATTCACCGTTTATGGCATATCAGCCATTATCACAATAGGCAAGCTATTTGAACCTTTACGAGATTTGGCCGAAAAACATAGTCCGAATTTCTGGAAACATTTAACCAGTTGTATGCAATGTTTACCTTTTTGGGTTGGCATATTGGTGTCATTACTTACAGAAACTCCTGTTAAAGTTACTTGTGAGGGATGCCATCCTCTATTAAGTACTTTCTTTACCTATTTGTTTTCTGGAGCTTTTTTTAGTGGCACAACGCTATTGATTCACACCATTTTTATCAGGCTAAAAAGGTCTGATTGGAACAACTTTCAGGAACAGAAAAAACAGCGAAAAACTAAAAGGGTATTATTTAATGAAACAAAATTTTAATGGTTAAACGGCATCATTAAGACGTGCTTTTTTTGAATTTTTCCATTGCTTAGGTGTTACCCCAAACTCATTTTTAAAACTTCGTATAAAATGAGAATCGCTTTCAAAACCGCAATCATAACATATCTGTTGAATAGTAAAGTCTGTACTCAACATTAAGTTGCTTGCCAAATTTAGTCGTTTTGCTAAAAGCCATTTTCCTGGTGTTGTATTGTATATTTTTTGAAATTCTCTTTTAAACGAAGACATACTTTTTCCACACAACCTAGCAAATTCATCTACTTTTAGATTATAGATAAATTGTTCTTCCATAACGCGTTCTATGGTTCCATCAACATTTTGGGCAATGGTATAAAAAACGTTCTTAATATCACTATTACTTTGACTTGAACAAATATTAAGCAACATTTCCCTGAATTTTAATTCAATTATTTTTTGTGAAATTTGCTTACCTTCTTTCAAATAAGAAAAAAAGGAATGGTATAAGGTTTCTAAGCTTTCAGAAACATGAATTCTATAAATAAAATTTGGATGGCTTATTTGTTTTAACGTTTTTATTTCGCTACTAATATCTTCTTTTACACATCTTCTAATAAAATCATCTTTCATAAAAAACATGAGCACGCAAAAACCTTCCTCAAAATATTGCTGATTTTTAAACGCTCCTTTTCTAACAAAAATGGATTGATTTTCTTTTACCAGATAGTCGTTTGCAGGAGTTATCCATTTTTTTTGGCCACTCAATACATAAACCACACTGTGGCATTCAGACCAAGCTGTAAACAATTCTTCCTTTATAGGACACTTAAACTCTACAATTAAATAATCTTCTCCAATTATTTTGTTATAGCCAGGTGTTTGCAAAAAATGTTGATAGGAATCAAACATAAAATTTGTATTTGATTAGTATTCACTAAATTAATAAAATTTATGTTTCTAATAAAAGAACAGATTCTCTATTATAAAAAGCACATTATATCTCTTAATGCTTGCCTTTGTGCTTATCTTTTTTTTGTTTTCTTCCCTGTCCTCTATTTGTTTTTTTTCCAGTGCCTTTTTTCAATTCATGAAACTCAGCTGAACCTGGTTTTATGCCCAACTGTTTGGCAATAGCTCCCCACCCTTGAGATTTATGTCCTTTATAAACTGTTAAAACCCTATCTATTGAGACTCTTGCCACCCTAGAAATCTCTAGAGACAAAAAGATTTCACCCGGCACCATGTTCAACGTTGCTCCCATGTAATTAAGTTTGTTTTCTGAGATATTGTAAAACAATCTCATATCGCTATAAAAAGCGTTTAAGTTTGAACGCCCTTGGGTGTTTACTATATTCAAATCGGCATCAAGAGTTACACTTCCCGTTCTAAACGAAATTTGTGCCGAAGCCGTATAAACACTAAAAAGTAGAATTAACAAAAGTAAATGTTTCATAATATTTTGATTTAGGGTAATCACAATATGTACGATTATATTTTCATTTTGGTTTATATAACATCACATTTTACTAAGGTTTGAAGCATTAGTTTCTCACTCTTCAACCTAAAAGCTAACCACAAAAATTAACGATATGATTAACTGTAAACCCATTACCTTTCGCTTGTATACATAAGAAAAAGCATCCATTTTCTGTAAAGAAAAGGGAAGCTCTCCATTGATACCAAATCACTTTGGCACACTACACCCTGGCTTTCTCCAGAAACAACACAACTTCTTACTATTCCAAAAAAAGCCTAATTTCTTAGAGTTTTTAGCAATTTGGTATTCTGATTGGGTCTGCTATGCTTTCCCGAAAATCAGTGTTTTTGCATCCTTCATCTAAAATAATACTTTGCCGACCTTTTTGGAAATTCACGAGAAATCATAAAAACAATGACGAAATATCGTCAATTCACTAAATATCATGACCTTTTTTTTTAATCGAATACTGTAAGTAACTGATATTATGAAACTTACAATACATGGCATGCAAAATGCATATAATACTATTAAACAAAGAATTTTAAAATGGAATTAATAGAAATTTTTGGATATATTGGAGCACTGATTGTTGGTGTGACATTAGGTTTAATGGGAGGTGGAGGTTCTATAATCGCCATTCCAATTTTAACCTATTTGTTCCACATCAATCCAATAACCACCACGGCATACTCATTATTTGTAGTTGGGACGTCCTCTTCAATAGGAACTCTAAATAATTGGAAGAAAGGATTGATAGAATATAAACTAGCTGTTGTTTTTGCTATTCCAGCATTTTTGGCTGTTTATGTTGTTCGTAAGTATTTAATGCCTCTAATTCCGATGGAGATAATCACCGTGAATGACTTTGTAATTACAAAGGATATAGCCATTATGGTATTTTTCGCAGTAATTATGATATTTTCTGCCACTTCTATGATTAAAAAGAAAAAAATAATTGAATCAAATTATAATCCAATTCACCATAACTACCTCTTGATTGTTATTATAGGGATTATAATTGGTTTGTTAACTGGTGTTATTGGTATTGGAGGTGGTTTTATCATTATTCCTGCTCTGGTTCTATTGTTGAAAATTGAAATGAAGAAGGCCGTTGCTACAACATTGTTTATTATTGCCATAAAATCGTTGGTTGGTTTTTTGGGCGACCTTGGAAATACTGAAATAAACTGGGGATTTCTTTTGATTTTTACGACTATATCAATCTCAGGTATATTCTTTGGCCATTACCTTTCTTCCTACATTAAAGGCTCAAACCTCAAAAAGTCCTTTGGATGGATGGTTTTATTTATAGCATTTGCTATTTTGTATATAGAGCTTTTTTAATATAATCTCACTTAAAACAAAAAAGCATCCCCATTTTCAATAAAGAAAAAAGGAAAGCTTTCCATTGGTTACCAAATCACTTTGGCAAACTACATCCTAGATTTCTCTAGGAACAACACAACTTCTTTATATTGCCAAAAAAAGCCCTAATCTCTTAGAGCTTTTAGCAATTTGGCGGTCTGGACGGGACTCGAACCCGCGACCTTCGCCGTGACAGGGCGACATTCTAACCAACTGAACTACCAGACCGTTGCTTTATTGCGGTTGCAAATATACACGGCTTTTTTAATTTGTCAAACCTTTTTTTAACTTTTTTACATATTTTTTTAAAAAGTTTCTTTTTACAACCGCCTTAAACATTTTCATTTAAACTCTAAGCAAATTTTTGACGTTCTAACAAATACGTTGTCAGTATATTATTAAATTTTTTATGAATATCTGCTTCGACATAAGTAATTTTATACTGTGCACATTTTAATTTTATCGCTTCAAAATAGGTGTTAACCGCATGGCTATAACTGTCTTTTATTGAATCAGCATACAAATTAATAGACTCACCCGTTTCAACATCAATAAATCGTTTGGGTTGATTATCAAATTGAAAGTTTACTTCTTTTTCACCATCAAACACATGAAACAAAATGACCTCGTGTTTATTATACTTTAAATGTCTTAAAGCTTCAAAAAGTTTAATGTCATCTTCAACGGTTTGAAACATATCAGTAAACAAAAAAATCATAGAGCGTCTATGGATTTTTTCGGCAATTTCATGAAGATACTTATAGGTTTCTGTTCGCCGCATTTTAGGCTTTGACACCACGGCTTCACTCAAATGATTTATAAGCATCTGATGGTGGCGTTCACTGCCTTTTTCGGGCGCATAATAATCATAGCTATCACTATAAATACTCAATCCTACCGCATCCCGTTGCTTCTTTAGTATATGCATCATAGAAGCTGCCGCCAAAGCCGAAAAAGCAATTTTATTTAAGTGATCTATTGAAAAGGCTTTTAACTCTGGATAATGCATTGAGCTACTATTATCTATAATGATATGACAACGTAAATTGGTTTCATCATCATAGCGCTTGGTATAAAGCTTATCGGTTTTCGCGAACAACTTCCAGTCGATATGCCGCGTGCTTTCACCTTGATTATAAATTTTATGTTCGGCAAACTCAGCAGAAAACCCATGAAACGGACTTTTATGCATACCCGCCACAAAACCTTCAACCACTTGTTTAGCAAGTAATTCAAGATTTTTAAACCCTTCAGCTTTATTTAATTCTGATTGTAAATTCAATTAAATCACTTTATCAACTATACCATAAGCCACAGATTCTTCGGCTCCCATCCAATGATCTCTATTAAAGTCTTTCATCACTTTCTCAAAATCTTGCCCACAATTATCGGCCAAAATTTTCGCACTTAATTCTTTAGTTTTTAAAATTTCTTGAGCAGTAATTTCAATATCACTGGCTTGCCCTCTGGCGCCACCGCTAGGCTGGTGAATCATAACCCGCGCATGTGGCTGAATAAAACGTTTACCTTTTGTACCTACCGAAAGTAATATAGACCCCATTGACGCAGCAAGCCCCGTACATATGGTTGACACATCACTATTTAAAGCCTTTATGGTATCATATATAGCAAACCCTGAAGTTACATAACCACCAGGACTATTAATATATAAATGAATATCTTGCGTCTCTAAAGCATCAAGGTATAACAACCTATCTATAACGTGCTTGGCCGATTTGTCATCTACCTGCCCCCATAGAAACACTTTACGCTGTGCTATTAATTTTTCATCAATAGCATCTTGTATCTTTAATTTGCTCATTGTTTTATATTTTGAATGTGTCTAAAATAAAAAAAGGTTTGCCATAATGACAAACCTTTTACTTTTTCTTTTTCGTTATATTATCTTTTACAAAAGACCATCAATGGCATCTGTATAAGCATTCTTTGGTGCAACCCCAACTTGTCTGCCAACTACCTCTCCATTTTGAAAAACCAAAACTGTTGGTATATTACGTACACCATACTTTGCAGCAAACTCTTGGTTAGCATCAACATCAACCTTTCCAACTACTGCTTTACCATCATATTCCTCACTAATTTGCTCAATGATTGGTCCAACCATTCTACAAGGTCCACACCATGCTGCCCAAAAATCCACCAAAACTGGCTTATCACTTTTTAATACCGTTTCTTCAAACGTTGCATCTGTAATTTCTAATGCCATAATATTTATATTTTAATCTGTTTCTATTTTTATAACACAAAATTAGTCAAAAAAAACACTTAAGCTTACAATCTGTCAATTTGTTTTACTTATAGTTAAATTAACAGGAACTATGTATTTTGTGTAAGGGTGCATAAACCAGGCTATCAGCGCTATCTTTTTTGCTAGCAAGAAGTTTATTCGTATAAAATCAAGTCAGTTTCACAAAAAGCATACTGCTTATTAAACTCCCTTTTTTGTGCAATAAAAACCGTTACTATCCTTTGCGCAAAGATAACAATTTTATAAGTGAAACAAATTAAGCAACCTTTTAGTTGCTTAATAGAAAATTTTACATTAATTTAGCAACCGTAAAGTTGCGTATTAATCAAAAAACGAATTACAATGAAAGATGTTATTAAAAAAGAAGTCCTGTTTAAGCATGATATTAATCAAGTATGGCAGGCCATTTCACAGGGCGAAGCACTATCTACATGGTTTATAAAAGCAGATTTTAAACCAGAAAAAGGCTACAAATATACGTTTACTGCTGAACCCAATGACAAAGGGTGCACTGTAATACATGGTGAAATTAAGTACGCAAACCCCTATCGTTTGGTTTATACCTGGATTGTTGCAGATACAAAAACAGAAACGACTGTATCTTGGTTATTGGAAGAAACCCCAAACGGCACAAAGCTAAACTTAGAACATTCGGGAATTAGAAATTATGCAGGCGAAACAGCTATTGCTATGTTTGAAAGCTTTAATGGAGGCTGGGAAAATTGTCTTTCTCAATTGTCTAACTACTTAAAAGAAGAAGTGAATGCAGGATAAAATCACTAAACTATTTAAAGCTATTGCAGACCCAACAAGGCGTGATATTTTTCATGCCTTGGTTATTGCCACTTCTGCTTTGTCTATCACGCAAATTTCAAATCAATTTGACATAACAAGACAAGGGATTACAAAGCATATTAAAACGTTAGAACAGGCTGGATTAGTGTATATTGAATCACAAGGTCGTGAACGCTATTGCAATGCCAACCCAAAAGCATTGAAAGAAATCACTAGCTGGTTGAAATTCTATGAACAATTCTGGACTGACAAATTAAATAATTTAAGCCTCTATTTAGACGAAAAAAACACGTAACATTTGAAAACAACAAAAAAGACACAGACTATTTGTTTTAGTTAGGATTCCTTATTACTTTTATAGTGTATAAATTTTAAAACTAATCATTATGAGTAAATCCGTTTTTTATCACGCAGGGTGTCCAGTATGCATTAGTGCAGAGCATGACATCATTAAACTTATAGGAAAAGATAATGTTGAAATCGTTCACTTTGGTGAAGATGCTTCTAGAATTCCTGAAGCCGAAAACGCAGGCGTAAAATCTGTACCAGCTCTAGTCACCCCAACCGGCAATGTTTTGCATATCAACTTTGGGGCTTCTATGGAAGATGTAAAAGCTTAATTTTTGCTTTTATTAGTTAGGATTACTAACTTAGCCTGTCGAAAAGAAATTCGACAGGTTTTTTTATGAGTATATTTAATCCATACACCCAAGAAGAGGACATTTCAAGTAAAATTGTTGCCGGTTTAGAGCGCATATCTGAAGCTTTTAAAGTGCTACTATGGGAAAAAGCTAAAACACTAGGCTTGAGTCCTATTCAAATTCAAATTCTGATTTTTATAAAACACCATACATTAAATTTTTGCAATGTTAGTCACTTAGCTAAAGAATTTAACTTAACTAAACCAACCATTAGTGATGCGGTTCGTGTTTTGATTAAAAAAGAACTCATTAACAAAGCGCACTCAACCACTGATAGTAGAAGTTATAGCATACAATTATCTCATACAGGACACGCTATTGTAAAGGAAACAGAACACTATGCTGAACCCTTAAAGAAACAATTATCAAACAGTGATGCTTATAGCTTAGAACAAACATTTAAAATACTAAGCGAACTCATTTTCAAACTTAACAAACTAGGGATACTTACCGTACAGCGTACTTGTTATAGGTGCAGATATTATCAAAAAAATAAAGACCAACACTACTGCAATTTATTAGAAAAACAGCTACAAACTGTTGAAATTCGCATTGATTGTCCTGAATTTGAATTAACGGACTAATTCAACTTAAATTTAACATCCTGAGATTGCAGTTCATCAAGTAACTCCTGACAAACTTTTACCTTTTGCCTTCTACTTGGCATATTAAGCTTCATTTTTTCTTTGGCGTCATAAACCACAAAATTAAGCGCTTGATTTCCTGGATGCATATGAATTAACTCTTTTAAGTCTGTAATTTTTTGCTCATTCAAATCATTTATATCCAGCTGAATAGACAGTTTCTTGGCATATTGTTCCATCACATCATGCAGTAACTGAAAACTGTTAAACTGCAACCTAGGGTCACTCTTTTTCCCAGTGTCCTTATTCGTCCACCCTTCTCTTACAAAGGTCTTTACAAACACAAAATTATTCTGCAACAAGAAGTGCCTGTATTTTAGATACTCCTCGCCAAAAATTCTGAATTCATAACTATCATTATAATCTTCAATAGTAAAAAGAGCCCAACCTTTACCTTGTTTGCTTACACGGTGTTGTACATCGGTAACCACGCCACCAAAAACCAACTCTCTATTTACATAAGGCTCAAGATTATTAAACATACCCACCACGGCATTGCAAAAGGTATTCATTTCGGTTTTAAAATCATCTAACGGATGACCAGAAATATAAACCCCAACCACCTCACGTTCTTTACTCAGTTTTTCCATGGTGCCCCATTCTTCACAAGGTGGCACTTCAGGTTCTGGAATTTGAACATCACTGGCTTCTCCAAACAAACTCACCTGAGCTGAATTCTCATTTTCTTTGTATTTCTGAGCGTATTTTATGGCTTTTTCTAAAAAAGTAATTCCACTGCCATCATCATGAAAATATTGCGCTCGGTGTGTACTACCCAATCCATCAAAGCCTCCAGCTAAAGCCAAATTTTCAAAAGCCTTTTTATTAGCTGCGCGCAAATCAATGCGTTTGGCTAAATCAAAAATAGATCTATACGGCCCATCCTCTTTTCTATGTTCTACAATAGTTTTTACCGCACCATGACCAACCCCTTTAATAGCCCCCATACCAAAACGAACCGCGCCATCTTTATTTACTGAAAATTTATAGTAACTTTCGTTAACATCTGGGCCTAATACATCTAACTTCATACGTTTACACTCTTCCATAAAGAACGTAACCTGTTTTATGTCATTCATGTTATTGGAAAGCACCGCAGCCATATACTCGGCAGGATAATGCGCTTTTAAATAAGCTGTTTGATAGGCAATCCAAGCGTAACAGGTAGAGTGCGACTTATTAAACGCATAGCTCGCAAAGGCCTCCCAGTCTTTCCAAACTTTCTCTAAAATTTTAGCGTCATGACCATTAGCACTTGCCTGTTCAATGAATTTTGGCTTCATTTTATCCAGCACTGCAATCTGTTTTTTACCCATGGCCTTACGCAGTACATCAGCTTCACCTTTGGTAAAATCGGCAAGTTTTTGAGACAGCAACATCACCTGCTCTTGGTAAACCGTAATACCGTACGTTTCTTTAAGGTATTCTTCCATGGCAGGCAAATCGTACTCTATCTCTTCATCACCATGTTTTCTGCGTACGAAACTTGGAATATACTCCATAGGGCCAGGACGATACAAGGCATTCATGGCAATTAAATCTTCAAAAACAGTAGGCTTTAAATCTCTAAGATGTTTTTGCATCCCAGGAGATTCGTATTGAAACACCCCTACGGTTTCTCCCCTTTGGAATAAAGCATAAGTTTCCTCATCATCTAAAGGAAAATTTTCCGGATCAAGCTGAATCCCATGTTTAGCCTTTACAATTTTAACCGTATCTTTTATAAGAGTTAAGGTTTTTAACCCTAAAAAATCCATTTTTAACAGACCCGCCGATTCTACAACAGAGTTGTCAAACTGCGTTACGTACAAATCGGAGTCTTTGGCCACAGACACTGGTACAAACTTGGTAATATCATCTGGAGTGATGATTACCCCACAAGCATGAATACCAGTATTTCTAACGGAGCCTTCTAGGGTTCTTGCCAGATTTAAAGTTTCGGCTTGTAAATCTGAACCATCTGCAATATTTAAAAGCTCATTAACTTTTTCTAATTCTTCAGACCTAAATTTAGAAGCTAAAGCTTTCTCATCTAAACCAAAAATCTTATTTAATTTAGACATATTAGGGATAAGCTTGGCAATTCTATCCGCATCAAACAATGGCAAATCAAGCACACGAGCGGTATCACGAATGGAGGACTTCGCGGCCATGGTTCCGTAAGTAATAATTTGCGCTACCTGATTGGCACCATACTTTTCAATAACGTAATCCATAACTCGACTTCGGCCTTCGTCATCAAAATCGATATCAATGTCGGGCATACTCACACGATCTGGATTTAAGAAACGCTCAAAAAGCAAATCGTACTTCATAGGATCTATGTTGGTAATCCATAGGCAATAAGCCACCACGGAACCAGCAGCAGAACCACGCCCAGGACCAACCGACACATCCATATTTCGTGCTTCACGAATAAAGTCTTCAACAATCAAGAAATAGCCTGGATAGCCTGTTTTCTCGATAACGTTAAGTTCAAAATCAAGGCGCTCAATCACTTCTTCACCAAGTGGTTCGCCATAACGTTTTTTCGCGCCTTCGTAAGTTAGGTGTCTCAAAAAGGCATTTTCACCACGTTTACCACCATCAACTAAATCTTCCTCATGTTTAAACTCCTCAGGAATATCAAAGGCAGGTAAAAGCACATCTCGTGCCAGCTGAAAAGCTTCTATTTTATCAACTAAGCCTTGAATATTCAATATTGCTTCAGGAATATCCTTAAACAATTCTTTCATGGCCTCAGAAGACTTAAAATAGTACTCCTGATTTGGTAAACCATAACGATAGCCACGGCCGCGACCTATTGGTGTGGCTTGCTTTTCTCCATCTCTTACACATAATAAAATATCATGCGCATTAGCATCTTCTTGTTTTTGATAGTAGGTGTTATTGGATGCAACTATTTTTAAATCATGTTTTTTAGCTAATTTTATCAAAGTAGGATTAACCCGATTTTCATCCTCCTGATTGTGACGCATCACTTCTACGTATAAATCATCTCCAAATTCATTTTTCCACCAAATAAGCGCTTCTTCAGCTTGGTTCTCACCAACATTAAGCACTTTACTTGGCACTTCCCCATACAAGTTCCCTGTTAAAACTATTAGATCTTCTTTATATTGCTGAATAAGTTTTTTATCAATTCTAGGTACATAATAAAACCCATCAACAAAGGCATGCGATGATAACTTTGCTAAATTATGATAGCCGTTTTTATTCTTTGCAATCAGTACTATTTGGTAACCATTATCTTTTCTTGACTTGTCTAAATGATCACTACACACAAAAAATTCACAACCCACAATCGGTTTTATTTCCTTAGCTTCAACCGCTTCTCCAGAGGCTTCTGCCTCTGCAATCTTGGTCTTAACACCACTATTGTGTCTATTTACAGCATTGATAAAGTGAAATGCCCCCATCATATTAGCATGATCTGTAAGAGCTACTGCTGGCATATTATATTGAGCGGCAGCCGAAACAATATCTGCAACCCCCATAGTAGATTGTAACACCGAAAATTGTGAATGGTTGTGAAGATGCACAAAATCAACATCGGCTAAATCTGAAATATTCTGTTTTATAGCCTCTGATGAGATACTAGACTCAGCTTTTTTTAGGCGTTCTCTTAACTTGGCACTCGCTTTTTTGAGGTTGATATGCTTTAAACCTATAAGCTGTATAGGCTCTGGATTGGCTTCCTTGAATTTCTCAAAATAATCGGGCTGAACATCAAGCTGCTCTTTTGTGTATTCTTCTAAACGCACCAATTCTAGGAAACAGCGTGTTGTGGCTTCAACATCGGCAGTGGCATTATGTGCTTCAGCAAAGGGCTCATTAAACAAAAACTCGTGCAGTTCTGTTAAAGTAGGTAATTTAAATTTTCCGTAACGCCCACCAGGAATTTGACACAATTCGGCCGTATGCTCTGTACAGGTATCTAAAACTGGAAGTTCTTGCAAATTGTTATCTACCTGTTCACGTACAAACTCTGCCCCCATGATATTCAGATCAAACTGCACATTTTGCCCAACAACAAATTTTGATTTGCCTAGTACGGCATTAAATTTTTCTAAAACCTCTGACAATGGCACGCCTTCTTCTTGGGCTAAATCAGTAGAAATTCCGTGGATTTTTTCTGCATCATAAGGGATATTAAATCCGTCTGGGCGCACCAAATAATCTTGACTATCAATACAGTTTCCCATGGCATCATGCAGCTGCCAAGCTATTTGAATACATCTTGGCCAATTATCAACATCTGTAATTGGAGCATCCCAACGTTTTGGTAAGCCAGTAGTTTCTGTATCGAAGATTAAGTACATAAATTTTATCCAGGTTTTGTTTCTGCTATTAACAAAATAATAAGTCTATAAAAATAGGTAGAATTTACACTTTTTTAAAGTGAAGTTATAAAGAGTTTTAAACAAAAAGAAGAGCTACCTATATAGATAGCTCTTCTCACATTGCTAAACTCCGCTCAACCCTTAGGTTACTAAAATCTCTTTTTTCTTTGAAGCATCAATAGCATTTTGGATAGCATTTTTTTGATTCAGCAATAACGTTACAATACTTGAAGGCAATACTCTATCCTCTAAAACCTCGAGATATTCCTCTAAGTTTCTTTCCTCGCCTTTAATTACCTCTTCTAAAATCGCCTCCTCATTGTTTGATGTAAACAGGTTTTTTAAGCTTACCCAATTTCTGTATACTACTCCTTTAAAACTACCTGAATCTTTAGGATGCTCATCATACCTCAAAATCTCTTTTCTTAACTCATTAGCAAATTCACTTCGTTCAAAAGCCCGTCTTTTAAAAAATAGTTTTAAATCAGGACTTTCAACCGATTCAGCGGCATTCAAATACCCCTTTTCGGCATCATAATTCTTAACTAACAATTCATTCAATTTGTTTGAAATTCTTTCTGTAGCTTTCATAATAATTACATTTTAATTCCAATAAATTCTTTTAGAGATGCGTATTGTTTCACATCTATAACAGATCTGTTTAGCTAAGATAAATTCATAATTTACTTACATCAAACCATTTAACTTAGTTTAAAATTTAATTTTGAAAAATTAACACCTCTTATCGAGATTTAAGTTAATTTATCATAAATTGGATTTTCAATTCAAAATAAAATGACGACCAAATTAGTACATTCTTTTATCTTATCATTCGTTTTCTTGACGAGTAACTCTCAAGATATTCCCCTTTATATTGGCACTTATACCTCAGGAAACAGCGAAGGCATCTATAAAATGACGTTTAACACAAAAACAGGAGTACTTCATGATTTACAATTGGCCGTTAAAGCAGAAAACCCCTCTTTTCTGGCATTTTCCCCTAAAAAAAATTATTTATATGCTGTGGGTGAAGGACAAACCAGTGCGGTTATGGCGTTTAAAATGAAACCCGACGGATATTTACAACATATAAACACGGAAAATAGTGAAGGAAAAGGGCCTTGCCATATTTCTATCAACCAAGAGGGAAATTTAGCAGTTGTATCAAACTATGGTGGCGGTACGGTATCATTCTTACCCATAAATACCAACGGTGCTCTTAGTGAAGCCTCGCAAGTATTCAATCATAATACTGAAACAGAAAAGGCTCATGCTCATTCGGCAAAATTTTTTAAGAACGATATCTATGTTGCCGATTTAGGAAGAAATGCCCTGTATCAATACCAGTTAAAAGACACAAAGTATCAGCTTAAATCAGATAGTCTTATTGAAACCACAGGAAATCCTGGCCCACGTCATTTTGAAATAACAAAAGACGGTCAATTTATTTATATTATAAATGAGTATGGCGGCTCTATTACTTCCATAAAAAAAATAGGGAACGGATTTAAAATGATTGATTATGATAGTACCCTTGACCCTGATTTTAAAGGTAAAAACAAATGTGCCGACATTCACTTATCACATGACGAACGCTTTTTATATGGTTCAAACCGTGGCGAAAACACCATAGCTGTGTTTAAAAGAGACACAAAAACGGGGGAAATAGACAAGATTCAAAGTATTTCAGTTCATGGTGACTGGCCTAGAAATTTCACCCTAGACCCTACAGGAAACTTCCTTTTAGTCGCTAATAAGTTAAGTGAAAATATTGCTGTGTATTCCATTGACAAAAACAGCGGGCAACTTACTTTTTTACATGATGTTAAAGTACCTACACCTGTTTGCCTATTATTTTAAATTCACCATCAATAAAAGCTTGATAATTAAAAAAATATAGTATCTTTGCGCCCTCATTAATAACCGAGGTCGAGAACCTCAAATAATTAATTATTATGCCTGTAAAAATTAGATTACAAAGACATGGTAAAAAAGGGAAACCTTTTTACTGGATCGTAGCAGCTGACTCAAGAGCAAAAAGAGATGGTAAATTCTTAGAAAAATTAGGTATTTACAACCCAAACACTAACCCTGCAACCGTTGAATTGAATATTGATGGGGCTGTGCAATGGTTACAAAATGGAGCTCAACCAACAGACACTGCTAAAAACCTTTTATCTTACAAAGGAGCCTTATTGAAAAATCACCTTGTTGGTGGCGTTAAAAAAGGAGCTTTAACTGAAGAGCAAGCTGAAGAAAAATTCAATGCTTGGTTGGAAGAAAAAAATGCAAAGGTTGAAGCGAAAGCAGAAGGTTTATCAGAAGCTCAAGCAAAAGCGAAAGCTGAAGCATTGGCGGCTGAGAAAGCTGTAAACGAAGCAAGAATTGCTGCCGCTGCTCCTGTAGTAGAAGAAGAAACAGCTGAAGCAACAAACGAAGAAGAATAAAAAAATTATTTTTTATACTTTTAAACTCCGATAGCATACTATCGGAGTTTTTTATTTTTATACCATGAAAAAGGACGACTGTTTTTACCTAGGAAAAATTGTGAAAAAATACAGCTTTAAAGGCGAAGTATTGGTAAAACTTGATACCGATCAGCCTGAGCTTTATGAGCATTTAGATGCTATTTTTTTGGAGCTTCGAAATAATTTAGTGCCATTTTTTGTTGAACACGCTCAATTACACAAATCTGAATTACTTCGTATAAAATTTGAGGATGTAGATTCTGAAGCTGACGCAGATGCTATTATGAAATGTGAGCTCTACCTGCCTTTAGACCTGCTTCCAAAGCTAGAAGGTAATCAGTTCTATTTTCATGAAATTATTGGTTTCAAAATCGTTGACAAAAACTTTGGAGACGTAGGAATCATTAAATCTGTTAACGATTCAACCGCCCAAGCTTTATTCGAAGTAGATAGAGATGGTATTGAAATTTTAATCCCTATGAACGATGAATTTATCTTAAAGGTAGACAGAATCAACCACCTTATTTTGGTAGACACACCTGAAGGTCTCATAAATTTATATTTATAAAGAGACCTTTGTGCTTCTTAAAACGATTATTTTATTTCCAAGTTTGACCTTTTATGGTCATGGCCGCTTTTAAGATGTCTTTCTGACTAATTTGCCCAACCAATTTACCGTTCTCTACAATTGGAAAACGTCTGCGTTTAGATTCTAAAAACTTCTTAGCAGCATCAAAAATATTCATATTTCCATCAATGGTTTCAACATTTGACACCATGTGCTTTTCTATAGTTTGATCTTGCATAGGCATATTGTAATAGCGGCTCTCACTAATTTGTTTAATACAATCACCCTCGGAAATAATACCTACCAATTCATTTTTATCATTTACCACTGGCCCACCAGAAATTCTGTGTTTTATTAAAGCTTGCATTACAATTTCTATAGGCTGATCGGGCTTAAATGTAATTAAGCTCGTTGTCATATAATCACTAACGGTTAATGATTGTGATTCTGTATTTGATGCCTGCTGCCTTCTTGCGCCTTGAAAACTCTTTATCCCCATAACTAGTAAATTTAGTAAACTGAAATATAGCTGTTTTTTTCTAATTTTCCTAGCTCTTTTTTAGTGTTATAGCATCTCTTTAGAATTTTTTATGACTTATTTTTTGAAAACAAATTCACTTAACACCTTATATTTCAAACAAATAAAATAATTAAGACTGCCAGTCATTTTGTAAACAAACAAAAATAATTAGCGTAGTTTTAAGAAATTAACTGTTAAATTTTTATAGATTTAGCGTTCTAAATAAAGTAAATTAAAAAAGATGAAAAAATTAGTTGGATTGGTTTTATTGACAAGTAGTTTTATGTTGAATGCACAAACTAACTCAGAATTAATTTCGCATTTTGATGCGTATTATAAACAAATGAAAACCCAAGGGGATGTACAAGGCATTATCAATGCTATGACACATTTAAATGTTTTACAGCCATCGGTAGCAAGACAAGACACTCTAGCTTATATCTATATGAGTGAAGGCAAATATGTTCAGGCGTTAAACACAATAGGTATTGTCACTAACCCCGAAGACTCAGATATAGCTGTAGAAGTAAAAGCTATTTCTTTGAAAGCTGTTGGTCAGCCTAAAATGGCCTATTCACATTTTACAGAGTTATTTAAACGGGAATCTGACCCTATGATTGCTTATGAATTAGCCGAAATTGCCATGCAACTTCAAAAATTTGATGAAGCCGATAAGCATATAGCTTTTGGTTTAGCCAATGCCAAAGATGATATGAAACGTGCTTATTATGAAAGACAAACCCCTTATGAAGTACCGCTTAAAGCAGGATTCATGTATTTAAATGCCTTGTCTATATATAATAAAGACAAAAAAGCAAACATTGATTTGGCAGTTGATGAACTTGATGCAGCCTTTAAAATAGCACCTAATTTCAATATGCTTCAATTAACAAAAAATGAATTATTAAGACAAAAACAAGTGATGCAATCTCAAACACAAACCGAGTAGCCAAAACAATAAGAAACACTTAACATAAAAAAGGCACATTTATAAAATTATGAATGTGCCTTTTTATTTTATAAACCCTTAGATGTTTAATTTACCAAATCTTAACGCGCTCTTCAGGGTTTAAATACATATTGTCACCTTCCTTAATATTAAATGCATTATAAAAAGCATCAATATTTAAAAGCGGTTGCACCGCTCTTACCATACCTGGTGAATGCGGATCTGTTTTTATCTGGGTTTTTAAAGCATTATCACGTGATTTTGTTCTCCAAATAGTACACCACGACAAGAAAAACCGTTGTTCTGGTGTGAATCCATCAATATTTTCAGGACGTCCATTGTCTTTAAAACTAAGTTGTAAAGCTTCATAAGCTGCAGTTACACCTCCTAAATCACCAATATTTTCTCCTAAGGTAAAAGGACCATTTATGAAGGTTTCTGGCAATACTTCAATTTTACTGTACTGGTCTGCCAAATCTTTTCCTAAGGCTTCAAACTGTTTTAAATCTTCATCGGTCCACCAATTATTCAAGTTACCATTCTTATCATATCGAGAACCAGAATCGTCAAAACAATGTGAAATCTCATGTCCAATTACCGCTCCAATGCCACCATAGTTAACCGCGTCATCTGCCTGATAATTATAAAATGGAGGTTGTAAAATGGCAGCAGGGAAAACAATTTCATTGAACGCAGGACTAAAATAGGCATTAACCATTTGAGGCGACATACTCCATCGGCTTTTATCAACAGGGTTACCAAGATCTTTGAGGTTTTGCTGGTGATTCCACCGACTAGCATTGAGCATGTTTTGCAAGTAAGAACCTCCTTCATCAACACCAGCTACATTTAATTCTGAGTAATCTCTCCACTTATCTGGATAAGCAATTTTTACTTTTAGCGCTAAAAGCTTTTCTATAGCCTTTTGTTTTGTTGCTTCGGTCATCCAGGTTAAATTCTTAATTCTTAGTTCATAAGCCTTAATGACATTTTGAATCATTTTTTCAGCCTTCTCTTTAGCTTCTGGCGGAAACTTTTTATCAACATAAAGTTTACCCAAAGCTTCACCAATAGTACCATTTACTGTTTGAAGCGCTCTTTCATCAAGTGGTCTTTGTTTTTTTGCGCCTCGTAGCGTTCTACTATAAAACTCCCAGTTGGCCGTTGCTATTTCTGTACTAAGTAAAGAAGCGGCAGAGTTAAAGGCATTCCAACGTAAATACGACTTCCATGTCTCTACATTATTTTGAGACAATACCGTTTGAAGCGCCTTCATATAGTTCACCTCATTTACAATAACGGTATCCATTTGTTTTACACCAATACCTTCAAAATACGCATTCCATTGGATAGCAGGCACCATATTTTGAAGTTCATCAATAGATCTTGGATTGTATCTTTTTCTAGCATCACGTCTGTCTACTTTGTCCATTCTAGGTTCAGCCAAACTTGTTTCAAAAGCCAATATATCAGTAGCCTGCTCAGAAGATTCAGCTTCAGTATACCCTAAAAACTGTAACATTCTGGTTATATGTGCTACATACTTTTTTCTTTTTTCCTTAGAGTCTTCATCTTCTTTTACATAGTAATCTCTATCGGGAAGACCTAATCCGTCAGGAGCAAGGTAACCCGCATTAATATTACTGTTTTTAGTATGGGCGTATACGTAAAAACTAAAAAAACCACCCCCACCTAGCGGTTCCATTTCAATTAAATAATTTTGAAGATCGTTGATATTAGATATCGACTCAATTTTACTTAAATAAGGCTTCAATGGTTTAACCCCCAATTCGTTTCTACTCGTGGTGTCCATTATGGTTTTGAAAAGCTTTACGGCTTTCTCTTGATCTGACCCAGGCCTGATATTAATAGACATCATATCTTTATCTTCACTCATGGCAGCACTTAATATGGCTAACACATCATCATCTGTTTTCTTTAGTAACTCATGAAAAGAACCCCAGCTCGTTCTATCATCGGGAATATCTGTCTGGTCTAGCCATTTCCCATTAGTATATCGAAAAAAATCATTGTTAGGAGTTGTCGTGCTATCCATAAAATCTAGATTGATCCCTGGCACAACCTCTGTTTTTGCGATTTCTTTTTCGGTGTCTTTCTTACAAGATTGCAGACTAACCATAGCCAGAACACCTAAAAAAGCAAGTAGTTTTACGTAGTTTTTCATTTACTGAATCATTAAGTTAATTATCAAATTGCTTTGTTGACGGCAAAATGATGTGTTTTAGTTTTTTATGATTTATTATAATCAGATTACAAATTACTAATATTAATCTGTGATAAGATTAATATTTGTTTCTTGTTAACAAAAATTTAGCAAAATTTTATAACTAGGAAATAAAAAATCACTTCAAATGAACGTAAGACCACTAAGGTTTTTCAATGGTACGCGTATCGAACTCTATTTTTTTATTTAATTGAAGTTTTAAATTTGAAAACGAAACAAGGAAATCTTTAATCGCTACAAGCAATTCATCTTTTGTTGTAGTTGATAAGTTTGAAATACTTTCTAGCTCATAAATTTTAGTTTCAACCACCAAAATTCTGGCATCAATAGAGGGAGATTTAGCAGCCTCGGGAATATCTTTTTTTAAGTCTTTTATGAGCAGAACAATCGCCTTATTATTATCATTGAAAAAACTTAAATCGGCAACCTTCACCTTATTTACAACATCATTTTGAAGCTGAACAAAAGGTGTCCAGTCTCTTACAACTTGTCGTGTTTTATCATCTAATTCGTAATCGGTATACTTTAAAGCAGCAACTTCTTTTTCTGAAATTAATGCAACCTTTTCTGTTTTAGTTGGGTTTGTTACATTTTCATCTTGATTTTGCTTACAGCTAAAAACCAAAACAAATAAACAAAAGAAAGTTATACCTGTTATACGCATGACCATGTTGACTTTAAATAATGTACTGCAAATATAGAGTAATCATTGTTTTTTCAATCATAATTCAATATCATCAAATTATAAATTTTCTAAGAAAAAAATACATTATTATCATTTTAAACTTATTATTTTTGAAAATTCTATATTAATACGGTAGTATATGGATCCTAAAATACTAATCATTGGGGCATGTGGACAAATTGGTTCTGAACTCACATTTAAACTGCGCGATCTCTACGGAGCCGATAACGTTGTTGCGAGCGACATTAGTTACAGCAATTTAGATGTGGTTAATTCTGGTATTTTTGAGATTGTTGACGCTAAAGACTATACAAGTGTAAAAACATGTATTGAAAAGTTTAACATAAACACTGTATATCTTATGGCTGCTATGCTGAGTGCTACGGGCGAAAAATTCCCAATGGAAGCTTGGGATTTAAACATGATATCTCTGTTTAATGTATTAAATTTAGCCAAATCTAACTTTATACACAAGGTGTTTTGGCCCTCAAGCATTGCCGCGTTTGGCACTACAACACCTACTGATTATACGCCGCAGTATACTATTATGGAACCATCAACCGTTTATGGCATTACAAAACAGGTTGGTGAACGTTGGTGTGAATACTATCACAATAAATATGGTGTTGATGTACGAAGTATTAGATATCCGGGTATTATTAGCTGGAAGACCTTACCTGGTGGAGGCACAACAGATTATGCCGTAGAAGTTTATCATGAAGCTATAAAACATAAGTCGTATGAATGTTTTTTAAAACAGGATACTAAATTACCTATGATGTTTATGGATGATGCCATCAACGCTACGGTGAATATTATGAAAGCCGACAGCAAAGCCATTAAAATACGATCGTCATATAATTTAGCGGCCATAAGCTTCACTCCAAGTGATATTGAAGCGTCTATACAGAAGCATATGCCAGAGTTTAAAATGACCTATGCTCCTGATTACAGACAAGCCATTGCTAATAGCTGGCCTAAAAGTATCAATGATTCATACGCCAGACAAGATTGGAAT
The DNA here is from genome assembly GCF_006265225.1 of Allotamlana fucoidanivorans. Classification (GTDB taxonomy): domain Bacteria; phylum Bacteroidota; class Bacteroidia; order Flavobacteriales; family Flavobacteriaceae; genus Allotamlana; species Allotamlana fucoidanivorans. The sequence continues at coordinate 131,155 of NZ_VDCS01000005.1, forward strand.
TGGAAACACAGATTTTCATTAGATGAAGTCACAGAGGAGATGCTATTCCAGCTAAACAAGAAGTATAAATAATTTGTATCTTTGGCGCTCCCTAAATCTTAATTATTATGCTTGAAAATTTTTGGTTTAATGTAGAGTATGGCATCAATCATGTTCTTGATATTAATGCCTACGATCATGTTTTATTTCTCATAGTATTAACCATACCCTATGTGTTTAAAGATTGGAAACGTGTACTTTTACTAGTTTCTATGTTTACTTTAGGGCATACCCTGTCATTGGTACTATCAACTTACGGTATAGTAAGCGTAAATGCTTCGTTAGTAGAATTTTTAATTCCAATAACGATATTGGTTGTAGCTCTTTTTAATGTGTTTACCGCAGGCAAAGGTGCACAAAAAGAGAAAGTTGGTGTTCTATTTTTATCTACGTTATTTTTTGGATTGATTCACGGTTTAGGCTTTGCGCGTGAATTTCAAATTTTACTAGGAGAACAGGATAGCAAGCTCATGCTGTTACTAGAATTTGCTTTAGGTATTGAGATTGCTCAAATCATCATTGTGTTTATTGTATTGTTTTTAGGTTATATGGTGCAAACTATATTCAGATTTTCAAAACGGGACTGGATTATGGTAATCTCAGCCATTGTTGTTGGCTTGGTAATTCCTATGATTTTAAACAGTGATTTTATTTAGAACACGCTATTCACATTAAAATGTAGTAGTAGCGAAATTGTTAAGCAGTAAAATTAAAATACTTTTTTAACATACTTAAACGGTTTAATTCAAAAATTAGTTAAACTTTCCTAAAAACTTTCCTGTCTGGCATTGTAATTAAAATACGAACAGAGTATATTCGTTATATTATTTCGCGTTAAGGATTGAAGTGAAAATCCTTTTGCTTTTTCGCCAAAGATTGTAGCGGAAAGCCTGACCCGAATGGTTGTAAACTTTCAATATATTTTGCAACTAATTATGAGGGTAACGCCATAATTAAAAAAAAGGAATGCCTAAACATAAACAGCTAAAGTACGATAAAGCTTATTTGAGAATAGCTAAAGAATGGGGAAAACTATCTTATTGCAATCGCAGACAAGTAGGCGCCATTATTGTAAAAGATAGAATGATTATTTCAGACGGTTACAATGGAACACCGTCGGGGTTTGAAAATTTTTGTGAAGATGAAGCAGGTTACACTAAATGGTATGTGTTGCACGCAGAAGCCAATGCCATTTTAAAAGTAGCCTCATCGACTCAATCTTGCAAGGGAGCTACCTTATATATCACGATGTCGCCCTGTAAAGAATGTAGTAAATTAGTGCATCAAGCAGGTATAGTAAAAGTGGTTTATCACGAGGCTTATAAAGACGATTCGGGTCTGAAGTTTTTAGAAAAAGCAGGAATTGTACTTGAACAAATTGAAGATTTAAAAGCGTAATGTCATATCAAAAAAAATATTTGCCTTTAGTATTAGGAGTGGCTATAGCCGCAGGTATTTTTATTGGTGGTAAATTAAGTTTTACAGATGCGCCAGACAGATTATTTTCAACCAATAGTAAAAAAGACAAGCTAAACAGACTTATTGATTATATTGAATATGATTATGTAGATGACATTAATACCGATAGTATTGTTGATGTTACGGTAAATGGTATTTTAGAAAATCTAGATCCTCATTCGGTTTACATTCCTAAAGAAGACATGTCGCGCGTTGCTGAAGAAATGAAAGGCGACTTTGTTGGAATTGGGGTTAGTTTTTATACTTATAAAGATTCCATTGCGGTGATAAGAGCCATTGAAAACGGACCAAGTGACAAAGCCGGTATAAAAGGAGGAGATAGAATCCTTTTAGCAGATGGCGATACACTTTATGGCGACAAGATTGATGATAATGATTTGGTAAAAAAACTGAAAGGCCCTATTAATTCAAAAGTTAAACTCACAGTTTACAGAAAAGGAGTACCCAAACTATTAAAATTCACAGTAAAACGTGGCAAAATCCCACTAAAAAGTGTTGATGCCGCCTATATGATTACAGACAAATTAGGCTATATTAAAGTTAATCGATTTGCCGAATCTACCTACAAAGAGTTTAAAAAGGCTTTAAGTCAATTAGAAGACTTAGGTGCCACTGAAATAGCCTTAGATTTGCGTGGAAATCCAGGTGGGTTTTTAGGCATTGCCGAGCAAATGGTAGATGAATTTCTTGAAAATGATAAACTTATTTTGTTTACAAAGAATAAGCGTGGTGATATTGATGAAAGTTACGCCACCAGCAAAGGTGATTTTGAAGACGGCAAGGTATATGTGCTTATTGATGAAAATTCGGCTTCGGCCAGTGAAATTGTAGCAGGGGCTTTACAAGATAATGACAAGGGCACCATAGTTGGTAGGCGATCTTATGGCAAAGGATTGGTACAGCGTGAAATGGACTTGGGAGATGGTAGCGCTGTTCGCTTAACTGTTTCCAGATACTACACCCCTACGGGGCGCTCTATTCAAAAACCATATAGCAAAGGCCATAAGGATTATTACGATGAGTATTTTGACAGATTGAACAGTGGCGAGCTTTTAGATCCTGAAAAAATTAAAGTAGACGATTCATTAAAGTTTACCACACCTGGCGGCAAAGTAGTTTATGGCGGCGGCGGTATTATACCTGATGTTTTTGTCCCTATTGATAATAGCATGGAGAATGAAACATTAGCCTTTTTACAACGTAGAGGTTTTTTTGGAAACTTTGTATTTGAAACACTGGAAAACGATAGACATGCTTATGATGCCTTTTCAAAAGCTGAGTTTATAAATAAGTTTAAGGTTGGTGATGATTTGGTTTATGCTTTTCAAGATTACCTAAACATACGATCAGATTCAAAAGTGACTTTTGTAGCTTATCATGATGAGGTTAAACAATACATCAAGGCAACGCTTGCCGATCAGTTATTTGGTGGTGGTGCGTTTTACGAAGTATTTAATCAAAGAGACATCATGATTGATGAGGTGATTAAGTTAAGTCAAGGCGAATAAATTAGTTTTCAATTTTATCATGTACCTTTGTATGCCTACCACTATTCCAAAGCGTTAAAATATCTGTAGCTACATGGGCGCCACTTCCCGAAGCGATTGAAAATTGACTGCGCCATCCTGCTAATGTACCCGCAACATAAAGATTCTCTTCTATAAGATGATCATTGTTTTTTAACCAGATACGATCTTTTTCAATAGCAGCTCTTGGGTGTGGTTCAACGTATTGTTCTAAACCTTTAATACGCATTAAACTGGTGTAACCTACCGCAACTACCACAAGTTTTGTGGTATAAGCATTCTTATTTGTTTTTATTAAAAAACGTTCTTTTTGTCGTGAAATTTCTAACACCTTTTCATATTCAATTTGAGTAACATGGGGATATAACTCAGAAAGTTGTTGTTTGCCACGCTCAAGAACAGAAGCGCCTGTAGTGTTTGGAGGTAGCCCCAAAACATTATTAAAAAGAGCGGTCTGCAAATGTGATGCTTTTTGATGAATGATAATACCAACATGCTTGTTTTTAGCAAACGGTTTATTCTTGGCAGAACCTAGCACCAAAGCGCAAGACATACCAGCAGCTCCGCCACCAATAATTAAAGCATCATACATTGTTACGGTGATCTTTTACTTTTTTCTCTATGCGTTTTGAAACAAGAAGAATAACCATTAATACGATGGCACAAAGGGATGCTAATAATGTAATCATACCAATCATACTTTCGCCTTCAAAAGGTGCTGTCATACTAATTTTTGTAGCGTTATAAACTCCCAAACTTGCGGCCGCAATAATGATAAAAAAGATAAAATATTTCATAAAAAACCTGTTTGATGCAAATTTAAGCAATATCAAATAAAGCTTTTATATTGTGTGCAAAGAGTTTTACAGCAATAGCTAGTAATACCACTCCAAATACTTTTCTAATAATGTTGATGCCATTTTGCCCAATAAGTCGTTCAATTCGTGCTGACGTTTTCAGAACCATATAAATAATAACAACGTTCATAATTACAGCTACCACAATGTTCTCGGTACTAAATTCTGCCCTAAGTGACAGCAATGTGGTTAAACTTCCAGGTCCAGCAATTAACGGAAAAGCCAAAGGAAACACTGCTGTGGTCATGGCATCATGATCTTCTTGCTTGTATAGGGTAATACCTAAAATCATTTCAAGTGCTATAAAAAACAAAATAAATGCACCAGCAACTGCAAAGGAATTAACATCTATACCAATAAGGTTTAAAATACTTTTTCCTAAAAACAGAAAAACGACAAGAATAACTCCTGCTATCACAGCTGCTTTTTCACTTTGTATATGACCTGCTTTTTTTCGTAAATCAATCACTATTGGAATGTTTCCAACAATATCAATAACAGCAAACAACACCATAAATGCAGTGAATATTTCTTTAAAATTAAACGACATAAGTATTGATTTTTAAATTTTCGGCAAAAGTATACCATTATTCTTGAATTATCTTAAATTTTAATGATAAAGTTTGTCTATTTTTGTGGCCTGTTTTTAATATGTATACTTATGTTTCAGTTAGGTAAAACCATCATATCTGAAGATATAATTGAGAAGGATTTTTTATGCAATTTAAGCACCTGTAAAGGGGCATGTTGTATTGATGGTGATGCAGGTGCTCCCTTAGACGAAGCCGAAGCTGAAATTTTAGAAACTATCTATCCTAAAGTAAAACCTTTTTTAAGAAAAGAGGGTATTGAAGCTATTGAAGAGCAAGGTGCGTATATCAAGACAGAAGAAGGTGAATTAGAAACTCCTTTAATTCATGGTGCCGATTGTGCTTACGTTATATTTGATGAAAAGCAAACAGCGCTTTGCGCGATAGAAGAAGCTTATAATCAAGGTGAAGTAGACTGGAAAAAACCTGTATCCTGTCATTTATACCCTGTTCGTGTTCAAGATTACAGTGAATTTTCGGCTGTTAATTATCATAAATGGCAAATTTGTGATGACGCTTGTACCCTTGGAAAAGAATTACAAATTCCTGTTTATAAATTTGTTAAAGAAGCCTTAATAAGAAAATTTGGCGAAGATTGGTATGCGGAGCTAGAAAAGGTTGCCAAAACTTTTTAACAACATTAAATTAACCTATTAATAACATTGAAAAACCCTTATTTTAAAAGGGTTTTTGTTTTTTAAAGAGTTATCTTTTTTGTAAACTTTTTTTATTTCACAAAAACTTAATACACTTAAAACCAGAATATTAATAGTTTTTTTGTGTAAACTTCTCGATCTTTAGTGTTTTTATTATTTGTTAAAAACTTGTTGAAAACGTTTTATCCTCCCTTGAAAATTGTATCAATCATTTTGCAATATTTGTTAAACCCAAATCTGATTAAAAATACCATTTTAGTTTAATACATGTTTATTAATGTCATCCATTTAAAGTGACTTTAAAACAAAATTATTTTAAAGCGTATCACCTAATTTGATGTGTTTTTAACAACCAACCTGTGCCTAATGCAAAATAATTATAACTAATACCAGTTTTATGGGAATATCACATATTATAAAACGAGACTACGAGACTACGCCGTTTTTACTTGAAAAAATTACCAACGCCATAGAAAAAGCGATGAGTTCAGTAAACCATGGTTCGAGAGCAGATGCGGAAACTATTTCTGATCGCGTATTTGAAGCGCTTTTAGCTAGAAAGGCTGTTGATTCAAGATACATACCTACTGTAGAACAGGTACAAGACATTGTTGAAGACAAATTAATGGACAGTGCTTTTCATGATGCAGCTAAGGCCTATATTTTGTATAGAGATGAACAGGCCAGAAAACGTAAAACAAACATATTTGAAAAGCGTATTAATTTAAAACCTTATGAATACCCAGATTTATATGAGTATGTAAATGCCATCAGACATTCCTACTGGATTCATACTGAGTTTAATTTTACTAGTGACATTCAAGATTTTAAGGCAGAGCTTACAACAACAGAAAAATCTGCTATTAAAAATACCATGTTAGCTATTTCGCAAATTGAAGTTGCTGTAAAAACATTTTGGGGAGACATTTATCAAAAAATGCCAAAACCAGAAATAGGGTCTGTAGGCGCCACCTTTGCAGAAAGTGAAGTACGCCACCATGATGCATACTCGCATTTACTTGAAATTTTAGGCCTTAATGCAGAGTTTAAAGCCCTTAAAAAGAAGCCCGTTATTATGCGACGTGTTCACTATTTAGAAACAGCGCTTAAAAACTCAAAAAGTGAAAATATTCAAGAGTATGCCGAGTCTATTTTACTGTTCTCACTTTTTATTGAGCATGTGTCTTTGTTTTCACAGTTCTTAATCATCATGGCCTTTAACAAGCATAAAAACATGCTAAAAGGTATTTCAAATGTGGTTGAAGCTACATCAAAAGAAGAACAAATTCACGGTGATTTTGGTATTGATGTTATAAAAATCATTAAAAAAGAAAATCCAGATTGGTTCGGATCTGACTATAATGATAAAATTCAAACCATATGCAAAGCGGCATATAAAGCAGAAAGCGATATTGTAGATTGGATTTTTGAGGATGGCGAATTGGATTTCTTACCAAAAGAAGTGGTTAATGAGTTTATTAAAAACCGATTTAATAATTCATTAGAAAGCATAGGTATTGATAAAGTATTTGAAGTAAACGATGAATTATTAGCTCAAACTGAGTGGTTTGATGATGAAATAATAGGCACCAAGCATGGCGATTTCTTTGTGAAACGATCCATTAATTATAGCAAAAGAACCAAAAGTATAACCAGTGACGACCTTTTTTAAAACATGAAAATTAACACACACCAACCAGAAACACAAACAGAACAACAGTCTAGCAAAGAACAACTTCTTAAAGCAAGAAAAGAGCAAATTAAGAGTGCTCATCAAAAACAAGTAGCTGAATTAAAATTTGAATGGCTAACTGAAAATAGTCGCAAATTTTTACAATCAGGCTATTTAACAGACAATACAACCCCTGAAGAGCGCATTCGTGAAATTGCTGAACGTGCAGAACAGATTTTGAAAATTGACGGTTATGCAAACAAGTTTTACAAGTATATGTCTGAGGGTTTTTTCTCTTTAGCCTCACCCGTTTGGTCTAATTTTGGAAAGAAAAGAGGATTGCCAATAAGTTGTTTTGGGTCTAACATTGCTGATGATATGGGTAACATTCTCTATACGCAATCAGAAGTTGGCATGATGTCTAAGTTAGGTGGTGGTACTTCTGGCTATTTTGGTAACTTAAGGCATAGAGGAGCGCCTGTAAAAAACAACGGATCCTCATCTGGAGCGGTACATATCATGCAACTTTTCGAAAAAATGGTTGATGTTGTAAGCCAAGGGTCTGTAAGACGCGGTCGTTTTTCTCCATATTTACCAGTGGAGCACCCAGATATTCATGAGTTTTTAGAAATTGGGACCGAAGGAAATGCCATTCAGGAGTTAACTCACGGTGTGACTGTTACTGACAAATGGATGGAAGAGATGATTGAAGGTGATGTTGATAAACGTTCTATTTGGGCAAAAGTCATTCAACGAAGAGGTGAAATAGGGTATCCATATATTTTCTTTAAAGATCACGCCAACAATCAAGCGGCCGATGTCTATAAAGACAACAAACATCAAATTGTTGCCAGTAATTTATGTACGGAAATCATGTTACCTTCTAATGACAAATGGTCTTTTGTATGTGTGTTATCTTCAGTGAATTTATTGCATTATGATAAATGGAAAGATACCGATGCCGTTGAAACTATGGTGTATTTCTTAGATGCTGTAATCACTGAGTTTGTTGAAAAGCTGGAAGAATATAGAGATTCTGAAGATTTAGATGACAGGCAAACCTTCATGTTTATGGAGCGGGCTTATAATTTTGCTAAATCAAATAGAGCACTTGGTTTAGGTGCCTTAGGCTGGCATTCTTTACTGCAATCTAAAATGTTAGGATTTGATAGTCAAGAGGCATATAACTTAAACAGTGAAATATTTAAGCTTATTCAGGAGAAATCCTATAAAGCTTCTGAAGAATTAGCAAAACTATATGGAGAACCAGAAGTTTTAAAAGGCTATGGCAGACGAAATGCCACGTTAAATGCTATTGCACCTACAACATCTTCAGCCTTTATTTTAGGACAGGTATCGCAAGGTATTGAGCCTATTTGGTCTAATATCTACGTAAAAGATATTGCCAAAATAAAAACCACTATTAAGAATCCGTACTTACAAAACTTGTTGGAAGAAAAAGGCATGAATACTCCAGAGGTATGGCGTAGTATTCGTGATCATGATGGATCGGTACAACATTTAGAGTTTTTAACAGAGCATGAACGCGATGTATTTAAAACCTATTCTGAAATTGACCAATTGACTATTATATATCATGCGGCAAACAGACAAAATCATATTGATCAAGGCCAGTCTGTAAATATTATTGTGCACCCAGATATGCCTGTAAAAGACATTAATAAAATTTATGTTACCGCTTGGAAACTTGGCTTAAAATCTCTCTATTATCAACACAGTATGAATGCCGCTCAAAAATTTAAACAAAAGAAAGAGTGCGCTAGTTGCGAAGGATAATTGCTACAACAAAAAGTTGTTAATCAAAAAAAGCATCTCAAAAATTTGAGATGCTTTTTTATTATATTCCTTTCGTTTAACTCCTAGCTTTCATCAGCCATTAAAGCAAAAAACTTATCTAAGTTTGGAAGAATAATAATTCTTGTTCTTCTATTTTTTGCTCTATTTTCATCTGAATCATTTTCAGCAACTGGTTGGTAACTACTACGACCAGCGGCAATTAATTTTTCAGGTGCTACATTGTATTTGTTTTGAAGCTTTCTAACTACTGATGTTGCTCTTAAAACACTTAAATCCCAATTATCAGCAATGTTTACCGTATTTATAGTTCTTGAATCTGTATGTCCTTCAATCATAACATCTAAACTAGCTTCAGAATTGATAACATCAGCTAATTTTTGTAAAATAGGATCAGCTTTTGAACTTAATCTATAACTTCCTGTATTAAACAACATGTTATCTGCAATAGAAATCATAACAACGGTACCATCAATATTTACAGCAAAGTCTTCATCTTCATTTAAGTTGCTTTTATCAATAACTTTTTCAAGGTTATAAGCAACCGCTAAATTCATAGAATCTTTTAATGTTTTTGCCTGAGCTAATTTCTCAGCATCAACATGCTTCAAAGTTTCACGCATTTTAGCCTTAGTATCTTCAGATATTACAGCAACATTCTCAACAACATCTAATTTAGCATCGTTTTCCTCTTTTAATGAAGCAATTTTTGTGTTGTAACGATCAACTCGTTCTTGAATTTGTGCAAATTTTGCTTCTAAATCTTCTTTTTCAACTCTGGTTTTTTGCAACTCACTTCTTATTTCGCCATTTTCTTGTTGAAGCGCTACATACTTCTTTTTTGAAACGCACGAAAGTGTAAGCACGGTAAGGAGTAAAATTGAAATTTTTTTCATAATAATAATTTTAGGTTTACTTCATTTACGTAAATAACCCACATTCAGATTATGAAATTGTATTTTTTTTAGCTGAAGGCTTATTTATACTGACACAGATAAGAAACCTGTTTTGTCACTTTAACCTTAAAACTTTTATTCGCATCAATTTTATAGGACTCACCAGATTGGTACGTTTCCCAATCTGTACTTTCAGGTAGTTGTACCAACATTTCGCCTTCAATAACGGTCATGGTTTCATGCGTTGTGGTACCAAATTCATAAGAACCTGCTTCCATAACACCAATAGTAGATTTTCCTTCAGTTGTGGTGTATCCTAAAGATTTTACTTGCCCACCAAAATATTCGTTTGTAGATATCATAAAGTTAAGTTTTTTGGCAAATTTAGTCATCTTAATAAAAAAACATTCTGTATTCACCTATAAAAACAGTCATCAAAAACACTTACATGAATAAGAAAGTTATATATTTAATGTGAATTCGATATAAGAATCCATTATTTATGGCTTCATTACCATTAAATATGGATGATGTCACTTCGAGTAGACTCGAGTAGCCTTAAATTTATGCTTTTCATTAGGTCTCGATTCTAATCGATTTACCATTTAAATTGTTAAAATCAGAAATGTAGCAAAAAATATTATGTCGAACTCACATTATTTTAGGGATACTAATCAAATATATAGCATATGGATGCTCAATTTTCTGTAACGCCAGATTTATATGCCAGTAAAGGAAGTCGTTTTACCAATTATATTATTGACCTACTTCTTTTTATTGGGTTGTTCTATGGTGTCATCATATTAATTTCTGTCCTCGTTTATACGTTTGTTGATGATGTTACTGGATTTGAAAATTTTGTTGATGGCTTAGAACATGTAAATCCGTTTTTAGACAGATTAGTTACAGGAAGCATGCTCGCTTTACTATACTTTTTTAGTGAATGGTTGTTGAAAGGCAGGACGATTGGAAAGTATATTACAAAAACAAAAGTGGTTATGTTGGATGGGTCCAATCCAGAACCCATAGACTTTTTAAAAAGAAGTTTTTCAAGAATTATTCCTTTTGAAGCGCTTTCTTTTTTGGGGGCAGGAGGTCGTGGTTGGCATGACACCCTTTCTAAAACATTTGTGGTAGATATTGAGCGGTTTCATGCAAAGCAGGACGCGCTTTCAGCCTTAGATGATATTGGTAAAGACATGGATGTTTTATGATTTTTTCCTGATACATGCTAAAGAAATCAATTTTTTTTGTGGGTCTGGTTGTATTAGGCATTATTTTATACCTGAATCCTAATTTTAGAACCATTTCAGCAGGTATTGCCATTTTACTTTTTGGTATGGTGATGCTTGAAGAAGGCTTTAGGGTTTTTACAAAAGGACCTCTACAACTTATATTAAAAAAAGCCACAGACAAACTTTACAAAAGCATTTCTGCGGGAGCTATAGTCACCGCCCTTATTCAATCAAGTTCTTTAGTTTCTGTTATAACTATTTCATTTATTAGTGCTGGTTTAATATCTCTGGCAGGCGGGTTAGGACTCATTTTTGGCGCTAACATAGGCACCACAGCAACGGCCTGGTTAGTAGCAGGTTTTGGTATTAAAATTCAAATTTCGGCATTAGCCATGCCTATGTTGGTATTTGGTGTGGTATTCACATTTCAAAAAAATATCACCTTAAAAGGTGTTGGACATGTACTTGCTGGTTTAGGTTTTTTCTTTCTAGGCATTCATTATATGAAAGAAGGTTTTGAGGTGTTTAAAACCCATATTGATTTATCTGAATATGCTATTTCTGGGTTTTTAGGCGTGATTGTATATACAGGTTTAGGCGTTTTAATTACGACTATATTACAGTCGAGCAGTGCCACATTAGCCTTGATATTAACCGCTTTGTCTGCTGGTCAAATTGAATATGAGAATGCACTGGCGTTGGCTATAGGCGCCAATATAGGCACTACTGTTACCGCTGTTTTGGGAGCTTTAGGAGCTAATATTGCGGGAAAACGATTAGCAGCTGCTCACTTTATTTTTAATAGTATTACGGGTATTGTTGCCATACTATTAATTTTTCCCTTGGCTCGTTTAGTTAATAACATTGCCGATTTTACCCATATATCGGCTACAAACTACACCTTAAAACTTGCCATATTTCACACTATTTTTAACGTATTAGGTGTTGTTTTGATGATTCCTTTTATAAAGCAATTAGAAGCATTATTAATGCGGTTTATAAAAGATAAAGGAACATCTAAGGATGTCAACGAGCCCAAATATCTTAATTCTGCGGTATTGAAATTTCCTAGCACCGTAATATCAGCATTGCTTAAAGAATCAACGTTTCTTTTTGAAAATAGCATATTTGAAATTGTATCGCACGCTTTAAACATTCACAGAATCGATGTGAAATCTTTTGAAAAATTAAATTCAATAATAGATAAATCTGATATAGATTTTAAGATAGATATTAACGATTTATACTACTCAAAAGTTAAAATAATCTATAGTGAGATTATTAAATATGCCTCTATAGCCCAAAGTAAATTGAAATTAAACACCAACCAAATTAAGGCCATTACAAATATTAAAATAGCCAATAGAAAAATGGTTGAAATTATAAAAGACAGCAGAGAATTAAATAAAAACATTTCTTTCGCCATGGGAACTGATAATGAGCATTTGCAAAAAGAATATGATGGCTATCGAAAAAAAATCATCAACGTGCTGCGCATTATCTATTTGTCAAGAACAGAAAGCGATGAAACAAAATACACCTTAAAATTAAAAGACCTCAAAAAAGAAGCAAAACACAAAATAAGATCAAGCAACAAGTCTATTGACAAACTCATTAGGAAAAATTTAATTTCCGCCGAAGAAGCTTCGTCTTTATTTAATGATTACACAAATGTAAATGCTATCATTAAAAAACTCATTGATGTAGCCGAATTACTTTATGGTAAAATCGACTCTCTACTTGATGAAAATGGGCATTAAAACAAAAGCCATTATTTCTAATAAAAATAATGACTTTTTGTTCAGTAGTTTTATTTAAACTTAACTTTCTTTTTTATCTTTTCCTTCAACAACAGTAATGGCATCAACTACATCAAGCGTGGCAGGTTTTACCGAACCATCATGAGCATCATGATACTCTTCTAACAGATTCATTGTAGCCACCAGTAAATCTTTAGTTTCTAGCAATAGACCAAAATAAAGTGTGGTGTTCTTCGGGCTAGATTCTTCTGTTCTTGTACGCTCTACTTGTTTTTGAATCTTTTCTGTTAACATGTTGAACAACTCATCTTTTTCATTTAAAATATCACCAATCACATCAAAGGAATGTGCTTCATAGGCCTCTTTGGTGTCATTGAATAATTTTTCAAGAGCATCATCAACTTCTTTCAACTCTTTTATTTGGTTGAATTTTAATTTTTTATGATTGTTATGAACATGCTTATGACTTACCTTTGAAATGTACTCCAAAGATTGTGTCATATCTTGTAAGTATCCTAAAATATTTATATAAAAATTACTTGCTCCAACACTAGAGTCGTCTAAATTTTTAATAAAATAGAAAATATTATCACGTAAGCCTTCCACCTCTTGAGATAGCTTAAGTATTTGCTTGTTATTCTTTTTTAACAAGGCTAAATCTTGTTTAGCAAGTCCGTTAATGGAGTTTGTATAAATCTTATTTCCACGTTTTACAACATTGGCTATATTACCAGCACTTTCATGAATAACGCCTTGAACAGAACTACTCTCAGCTTTTATTAAACTATCTTCTGCCTTAATTTCTTTTGACTTTTTGCTATGCACCATAGAACTCCTAATCAAGAGTGAAAAGGCTGTCAGTAGTAAAATAGGGAACATTACATTAACGTTCAAGTTTAATAGATAAGCCACTAAAGCAGCTGCTGTAAAGGCGCTAATGGCTGTAAAAAACCATCCGCCAATTACATTAATTACACCAGCCACACGGTACACCGCACTTTCTGCTCCCCATGCGCGGTCTGCTAATGATGACCCCATAGCTACCATAAACGTTACATAAGTAGTAGATAGAGGTAGTTTATACGACGTTGCAATTGAGATTAACACAGCTGCAACCATAAGGTTAACTGCCGCCCTAACCAAGTCAAAAGCGGGTAAGTCTACTTTTTTGTTTTTAGCAATAGCCAAAGTAGGAACTTCAAATTGCTTGTCAATTTTTTGCTGCCAAGATTCCGGTAGCATATATGCCGTCATTTGAGACATTAGCATGGCAGATCTTACAAAACCACGAGATAAAAAGTTAGGTTGAAAACGCTCTTTAGTTTCTCCTTGGCTAGATAAATCTAATGACGTTTTAACCACATTTTTGGCCTTAGTAGAGAACCATAAAGTAAGCACCATTACCATACCTGCTATAAATAATAGCCAGTTATTTGTTGGAACTTTTTTGGCTAAAACTTCCATAGAAAATTCACCAGCCGCCAACCCTGAGGCAGTCCATTCTTGAAACGCATTATAAGCCGCTACAGGAACACCAATAAAGTTTACCAAATCATTACCAGCAAATGCAAGCGCTAAAGCAAATGTGCCAACCACAATGATTAACTTGTAAATATTTGTTTTAGCAAAGGAAATAAACACATACGAAAGCAAAGACCAAAATACAGAAGATACCACAACAATGGAGAGTACTTGCTGTTCTAAAAAATCTTTCATGGTACCGCCGCCAAGAATATCAAAAGACTGGCTTGCATAAGATGTTCCTTTTAAGCCTTTCATAAAAATAAAATAGGTGATTGCAGTTAAGGCAAAACCACCAAACAAAGCACCTACCCAAGTGGCTTTCTTTTCAAAATTGTATGATAATAGCAATCTACAAACCCATTGTACAATAGCCCCAATGGAAAAGGCAACCACTACCGAGAGTAAAATACCAAAAATAATTTGAGAGGCTTTTGAGGTATTTATGTAGTTAATAACATCACTAAAATTTCCACCATCATGACCAATTTTTATTAAGGCTATGGCTACCGCAGCTCCCAATAATTCAAATACAATAGAAACCGTTGTTGAGGTTGGCATACCCACCGAATTGAAAAAATCGAGCAGAAGAATATCGGTTATCATGACCGCCATAAAAATGATCATGATTTCATCAAACATAAATTCTCCTGGATTAAAAATACCTTTTCTGGCAACTTCCATCATACCGCTTGAAAAAACGGCGCCAACTGCTACCCCTAAACTGGCAACAATCATGATGGTTTTAAAAGAAATAGCTTTAGACCCAATGGCCGAATTCAAAAAGTTTACTGCATCATTACTAACCCCAACCACCAAATCAGCAATCGCTAAAATGGCTAAGGCTATAATCATGTACAAATAAATGTTATCCATAGGATTTTGTTGAATTAAGTTTGCAAATATCATGAGTATTATTGAGTAATGTGTTATGTAATTGTTATATTTTAAAAGTGTATATCCATTTGTAAACGCGCCATAAATTCATTGGCTTTACCTTGAATATCTGTATAGCTAATATCACTTTGCACTTTTAGCTTATGCCCCACCAAAAACTTAGAAAACCCAAGTGTATACATAGCGCTTGAATTCACTTTTGTTATCTCATCCATTTTAATATT
The DNA here is from genome assembly GCF_006265225.1 of Allotamlana fucoidanivorans. Lineage (GTDB taxonomy): Bacteria > Bacteroidota > Bacteroidia > Flavobacteriales > Flavobacteriaceae > Allotamlana > Allotamlana fucoidanivorans. Next base: position 146,322 of record NZ_VDCS01000005.1, read on the forward strand.
TGAGTACCTACCTGTAACTTCCCAATTTGATGGAAACAAATATCCAGATTGTATGTTAAGACCCTGACCAATTTGCACAATCTGACCTGTTTCTGTACCATCAGAGTTCTTAGCAATGGGGTCATCGGCAATTCTGTCAGCGTATTCAAACATCAAAGAATACCCCTTGTACTTAAACATACCATCAATAAAAACAGTGTTAATATTGGTTTCATAAAAACCAGTATCACCATCTATACGCATGTAACTTCCTTGATTACTTCTAGTTTTTACTGCGTTGTTATGATATTCATAACTGGCTGCTACCGAAAGTTTAGGTGTTTGTTCCCTTTTTAAATCGGAACCTTTGTAATCACCTTTGCTTTGAAAATTCCCAAAAGGAAGGAGCTCTAGTCTGCCCACATATTGGTGACCACCAAGGTTTCCACTCGTTACATTACGACCTTCACCTTGTGACAGAGAAAATATTTCTCTTAAAATGAATTTATCTGTGAGATTAATATGATGTCGCAGTTGGAAACCAATATCACGGTCTATATTGAAGCGTCTGTTTAAAATAGATCGGTCTACTAACTGTAGATTTCCTGAAGAAATAACACGTTCTCTATTTCCAGGAAGTTTGCCTTGCCCCACCCATAATTCAAAGTTTTGGAAAAAATTCCATTCCACACGAGCATCCATAATAAACCTTGGAGATCCTGAGGTAAACTCCGAAGATCCTCCAGACATATCTCTGTTTGATAAGCCTGCCTCAAATTTATAACGTAATTTTGGAGAATAGATAAAACCTTTAAGTTTCAATCTTGAACGGCGCACTAAGAAATTTAAATCATTAGGCCCATTTTCTTGCCACGTGGAAACGCCGAGTAATTGAAACCTAAAGGCAAAATTCATGGTAAAGGTACTGTCTTTACCAATAATATTAAAAAGTCCTTTGCCAAATTCGGCAGTTTTTACCTCCTGTGCAAATACAGTTGCGCAAGTAAGCAGAATCACCCCAAATAGGGTAGATTTTGTTTTCATTAATGTATCAGTTTTTGTCGCTGCAAAGAACCAACAATAATGTTAACTTAATGTTTCCTTAATGTTAAATAAGGGATATAAAAAAGACTGCCTCGGCCACAGGCAGTCTCATTAGAAATCATGATAATGTAGTCGACAAAAACTAATAGATTATATGAAATACTAATTATTGTCTTAAGACAAGAGCAAATATCACTGTTTAAATTGATGTTAATGTAACCTTAATATTAACTAATTATTAAGGTTATCTCGTATTTAATAATATTGCAAAATGATGAAAGACAATATTTAATAATTTCAATGTTAAATTAATGTTATGTAATTGTTGTTTGAAAGTTAACAAATTTATATCTTTACTTTATAATATTAAAATCCCCATAATTATGAAGAAATCAATTTCATTTCTTTTTGCCTTATTAATAACTGTGGTTTCTTTTGCTCAACAAAAAAGAGTATTAAAGCATAACAAAGACACCAATCTTATTGAGGTAGTTTATTATCATGACAATGGTGTAGTAAGTCAAACTGGAACTTATACAGCAGATGGTAAATTACATGGTGTGTGGCTAAGTTATGACACAGAAGGCAAAAAAATCGTTTCTGCAAATTATGATAATGGGAAGAAAGTCGGCAAATGGATACACTGGGTAAACGGTGAAAAAAAAGTAGTAGATTATAGTAAAAATGTTGCTTCGTTATAAAGCGATCGTGTTTATTTAAATAAAAAAGCATCCTAAATTTAGGATGCTTTTTTATTTGATAGCGTTTGAAAAGCTATGTTATCTCTTATTTTGTTACAACAAAACTTGGATTTGCCCAAGCAAAAGCTGATAAATCAGCACCTACACCTGCCTTTGTTTGCACTGTATTATTAGCAGGAACTGTGATACCATCAGTGATTTCAGAAACAACTCCTGTAAGTGTTCCACCAATTTTATCATCACCAACTGTTCCTTGAGCATAAGCATTTGTAATAGTTAACTCTCCGTCTCCTTTATCATCTTTTGTGTCAATTCTATTTCCAAATGACGCAGTTCCATAAGCTGCAAATAAGATATTGTTAATAGTAGCTACTGTACCTCTTCTTATTTCTGCTCCTGCTTTAAGCTGTACATCTGGATTTAAGTTAAGAATGGTTACATTTTTTAACGTTGGCGTAGAAATTGGAGTAGCCGTAGCGTCTGAACTGTTGCTATCCCCTTCAATTCCTCTTGGGTCATCAGTTGCAGCATCAAAACCATCATTACGAACACCAAAAGCGTTTGTTATTGTTCCTGTATAACCACCAGTCCAATCAAACATATCATCTGCAATATTTGAGCAATACACGTTAGTTACATTTACCGTGCCTCCAAAAAATTCAATACCATCATCATTTCCATTATTTACCACAATGTTATTTACCACAGTTTTATTACCAACACCAAAGAAAGAAATACCATTAAACTCTTGCTCACCGTTAATTTTCGCACCCGTATATTCAGCGATTACATAGCTTAGCTCGCCAGAGTTATCATCAGCCTCAGTACCACCGTATAGTAATCCTGCAACTTCTGACTGTACATCGGTACCTTTGTTTGAAGGTGCTCTACCAGCCAATACTAAGCCACCCCAATCTCCTGCTTTTGGAGAGCTTGCATCAGAAGTAAATTTAATAGGTTGAGAGGCCGTTCCTTTTGCAATTAATTTAGCGCCTCTTTCTACGGCTAAAAAAACATCAGTTCTACCACTTTTGGCTTTAATTAGAGTTCCTGGCTCAATGGTTAAAGTAGCACCTGATTTTACTGTTAATGATCCTGTTAAGGTATACTCAATAGAAGACAGTAATTTGCTATCAGCAGATATTTCTCCTTTAATTTCATTCTCAATAATTTCTCCACCTTCTCCTGGAGGGGTAATAGTTCTATTATCATCATCAGATGAACAAGAAATAATTGAAGCCGTTAATACAAGTATTAATAATGTTTTTAAATTTTTCATTTTTATTATTCTAATTTGTTTTATTTATTATTTCAATGCAAAAGAAGTTATTAGTTTTAACTAGAGTTTTATCGGTATATTAGGATTATGTTAAGTATACAGGCCAATGTTAAGCCTATGTTTATAGATTATAGTCCATGATTTAATATAAAAAAAGCCTTCCAAATTGGAAGGCTAAGTTTTATAAATTAACAGAGAGTCCTGCTGAAATGGTAACACCTTTTTTATAAGTGTTCATAGTCAGTTTTTCAGGAATATCCCTATAGCGTTCAAAACTTGGATTCAGTAAATTTTTAGCGTTGAATTTAACTCCAATTTTTTTATTGAACTTATGGCTAAACACAAAGTCTATTATTGGTACCGCTTTTTCTATAATATTTTCTTTAAAGTTTGTACCAATACTAAATACTTTATCACTTTGATAGTTGAAAACTAATGTTGAAATAGTTTCTTTATCATTGTTAGTAAACTTGTATGATACATCGGCATTAATAGTAAAAGGTGATGCCCCTTCTAATTGTGAATTTGTCCCTGTGTAATTAAACAGCGTATTATTTGTATTAAACTTAAGATCTGTGTGCATGATAGTGGCGTTTGATCCAACACTTAAAATCTGAGCTTTATTTTCATCAATTTCATTATCTAAAATATCTACTTTAGCTTCAATTTCAGCACCAAAAACGGTAGCATCACCAGAGTTATCAAAAGTAAAATCACGTTCAACAGCCGAATTTCTTTCTAAACGGTTAATTGAATTTTCAATTATTTTACCAAACAACCCAACTGCAATTAATTCTGTTTTCTTTGGAAATAATTCAAACTTAATTTCAGCATTGTAATTATCTGATGGTAATAAACCTGGATTACCAGATTCTTGATAGTTGATACCTTCATAGGTAAAAGGAGCTATTTCTTTAAACTGTGGGTACGTGTATGTTACACTACCAGATGCTCTTAAATTAATCTTATCATTTAACTGATATTTTAAATTTAAAGCAGGTAAAATATATTGTTTATTTAAAGCAATTTCACTGTTGTTTGAAAAGCCTGGAAAGTCTATGTTTGTATCCCATGACACGTTCATTTTTACGTTTTCAGCTCTAACACCAACATTTGCAGTAAATTTTTCTCCAAACCTGTAAACCAAATCTCCATATCCAGCATGAATCGTTTTATCTGCATCATAAAGCTGAGGCAAATAAGTTTCTGGGTCCTCATTATTTCTTCCTCTTGAGGTTTCTACACCAAACACACCATCATTTAAGTTTGTTTGATTGAAAGTTGCATCAAGATTATCTACATCTACAAATGTAGTTCTTGGACTGGTGAAGTTGTGATCAAAATAGATACCATCAAACTTTCTTTTTGTGTATCTTCCGTTATAACCAAAAGCTACTTGCCCTTTATTTTCTAATCTACTCTCACCTATGTATTTAATAAAATTCAAATTTCCAGCGATATCTTCTTCAAATAAATTACCATAAAATCTACTATTATCTCTTACTGCGTTTTGTGAAATTCTGGTTCTGTTAAAGTCATTTTCAATAATGAACGTATTTTTTCTTCTGTCTGGTTCATCATTATAAATAGCATTATAACTAACACCAGCATTGATGTCAAAAGATTCTCCTATTTTATGTTCAGATAGCAACTGATTAACAAAAAGTTTGTTTTGTACTTCTGTTTGAAGGATTAAATTTACCAAACGGTTATCATCTTCATCACGCCCAATATCAGGTGTAGTTCCAATGAAATCTTCTATCGTTTGACTATTAGAGTGTATGAATAAATGGTTATAGCTAATCTTGTTGTTGTTATTAATTTTATAAGCTAAACTTCCCATCAGCATGTTGGTTACACCATAGTCATACGTTTGAGTGTCAAATTGTGTTCCTACGTTACCTACATCAACTATATTTTCTGATCTACCTTCCTGATAGTTATATGCATTACTGGTTGAACCAACAAGAAAGATGCTGATATTGCTTTCATCAGAAATGTTAATTTTGGTTCCGTAGTTTAAGCTTAATCCGAAATTAGGATTCGCTTTTATTTTGTTGGGCGAATAACTATTATCAAAACTATAAACCGTTAAATCTCTAACTTGGTGATGGGTGTTTTTTACGGTTCCGAACCAGTTTGAACCATCTATAGTTTTAAAATCTTTAAATGTAGTCTGCGTATTCATACCCGTTGAGACACCTATTTTAAAGAATGATTTTCCCGACATTTCTTTACTCACTATATCAACGTTAGCTCCAGCAACATCTGAAGAAATACTAGAATTGAAGGATTTTGAAATTCCAACATTCTGTATTATTCCTGAACTAAAAAGAGACAAATCAATGTTTTTGTTTCTAGGGTCGTTTGATGGAAGAGGCAAACCATTTAAAGAAGTACTATTATATCTATCTCCTAAACCTCTAACATAAATTTTACTTGAACCTTCCTTTCTGTTAACACCTGTTACTTTCAATGTAGCATCGGCCGCATCAGAAACGGCTTTCTTTTCCAATTCTTGTGCACCAATAGCTTGCTTGATAGTAACTGCCTTTTTCTGTTCAAGTAATAAAGCAGTTTCACTCTCGCGTTTGGTAGTAGTTGTTATCACAACTTCATCAAGAGAAGCTGCACTTGCACTCATGGTTACATTCAATTCGCTAACATTTCCAGCCGTTATTGTTACAGGAATTTCTTGAGTTTCATACCCTACAAAGCTAAAAACCAACACATAATCACCTACTTGAAGATCATTAAAGGCGTAAAGACCATCAAAATCTGAAGTGGTTCCTTTGGTCGTACCTTTTATAAGTACGTTAGCAAAAGCTAGTGGCTCGTTGTTATACTCTTTATCTGTAAGCTTACCAACTACAGATCCTGTTTGCGCATAGGTGAAACCTGTGATAAACAGTATTAACAATATCGTTATTTTTCTCATAATTTTTGTCTAGATTTCTTGGCGCAAAGGAACTACCGTTTTGTAAACATAGCGTTACCTCTTGGTTAAAGAACGGTAATAAAAGTGTTAGCTAAACGTTAAGACTTTCTCTTAAAAGTCAAATTTCATTACAATAAGTTAACATCAATATATTTGAGAATAACAAGATGCTTTATAATAAAAAAGCAACTTCCGTATAGTTGGAAATTGCTTTTATCTAATTTTATTCTAATTTCTTATTCTAAACCAACTAGAATTTAGTTATTTACAGTATTGCTTTTAGAATTATTACTTGCTAAGGCTGACACTAAATCGTCTAATGATATAGTGCTTGCAGCAAGTTGTAAGGTTACATAAGTGCTTTTGTTGTTAGTAACTTGAATTTTGGTTTCTTTCGTTTCGTATCCTACAAAACTGTACACCAAAGTATACTCTCCTGCTTTGATATCATTAATTGCAAAGTGCCCGTTTTCATCTGAAAGCACTTCAGCACCTGTTTCTTTAATAGAAATTTTTCCAAATATAAGCGGCGCGTTATTTGCCTCTAAATCTTGAAGGTTACCTTGTATAGTACCCGTATTTTGTGCAAAACCGAAGGCTGAAATAAAAAAGGCTACTAAATATATATATTGTTTCATTAGTTACAGTCTAATTTTTATGCAAAGAAACGAGCTCAAAACAATTTAAGTGTTACCACAAGTTTAAACATCCATGATTAAAATGTTATCTTAATGTTAACAGCATTCTCTTTTTAAATCCCAAAGACGCCATTTAAAAGATATATTTGAAATCTATTTTAAATTTAAAACACCCTTTGAAAAGCGTGTTTTACACTAATTTTTTCAAATACTTTAGTATATTGCCTGCACTTAAATGACGACAATGAATTGGGAACAGTTACTATCCTTAAAGCGCTTTGGCGACACCAATAAACGTATAAGAAAAGAACAAGATGAAACCCGACTGGGCTTTGAAGTAGATTATGACAGAATCATTTTTTCTTCAGAATTTAGAAGTCTTCAAGACAAAACACAGGTCATCCCGCTCTCTGAAACAGATTTTGTTCATACCCGTTTAACACATAGTTTGGAGGTAAGTGTTGTAGGACGCTCCCTTGGCCGACGTGTAGGCCAAAAGCTCTTAGAAAAGCACCCGCATTTGCAAAAGGTACACGGTTATCAAGCCAATGATTTTGGTGCTATTGTTGCGGCCGCAGCATTAGCTCATGACATTGGAAACCCGCCATTTGGACACTCTGGTGAAAAAGCTATTGGCGAGTTTTTTATAAACGGTTCTGGCAAAGCATTTAAAGATCAATTAACCGATAAAGAATATCAAGATTTATGTGATTTTGAGGGTAATGCCAACGGGTTTAAAATTTTAACCGAACACAGGAAAGGGCGCCTAGGGGGATTACGTTTAAGTTACGCCACACTCGGCGCTTTTATGAAATATCCAAAAGAATCCTTACCTAAAAAGCCATCACCACATATTGCTGATAAAAAGTATGGTTTTTTTCAGTCTGAAAAGGAGATTTTTTTAGAGGTTGCTTCTGAATTAGGATTAATAAAACGAAGTACTGAAAGTGTGAGCTTTTCAAGACATCCTTTGGCTTATTTGGTAGAAGCTGCAGATGATATTTGCTACACCATCATTGATTTTGAAGATGGTATTAATCTAGGTTTGATTCAGGAAGAATACGCTCTTGAATATTTATCAAAAATCATTAGAAATACCATAAAACCTGAAAATTACTATGCGTTGTCTACGAAACAAGATCGGATAGGCTATTTACGCGCTTTGGCTATTGGAAGCTTAATCAATGAAGCGGTAGACATATTTATGAAACACGAAGATGCTATTTTAAACGGAACGTTTGATTGCGCTTTGTTAGATAAAAGTCAGTACGAGGCTCAAATAAAAGATATTATTAAAATTAGTGTGGAAAACATTTATCAATCAACAGAGGTTATTGATAAAGAAATTGCAGGATATGGCGTTATCAATACCCTTTTAACCACCTATACCAGAGCCATAAATAACGGTTTTAATAATACCGCTTCAAATTATGACTCCCTAATTTTGAAAGGATTGCCAGACACTATTCATGTAACAGAACCCAGTTTATACAAGCGTTTGTCAAGTGTTTGTTATTACGTGTCTCTGCTCTCTGATAGTAAAGCAATTTTAGACTATAAAAAAATAAAGGGTATTGACTTCTAGCTTACCGGAGTAATTGACTACCACCAAACAAAAAAGGCCTTTTGAATCACCCCATTTTTAAACTTAACCCAAAATAATGCTGCATACTGCTCTGCAATAAATGTTTGGGCTAAGGTTTTAAAATTTTGAAAGCTAAGCCAATTTACTTGGGTACAGGGCTCTGTTAACCAATCTTTTTTCTTAGGCACATAGAACTTGCCGTCTTCAAGGTGTCTTAACTGGTTGCTATTAATATAAAATCCTTTAATACAATTATTGTTTAGCAATTGCAGCTGGATATGTTGACCAAAAAAAGGAAGAAACAATTGTGCTTTAAAGTATACCCGCTGTTCCATAAGGTTAACATCTAGATTAAAAGTTTCTAAATAGGGCGCACAAGCTTCAGAATATAGAAGCGGTAACTGTTTCTTTTTTAGTTTTATCAACTTTGTTTTTAATGCATCTTTTCGGTTCGGCCCAATAAAATGATCTATTTCTGTTTCACCTACCGTTGGGTCATAGACGTAAAACTTATAGATAACTTCTAAATGCATAGGAGTTTCTTTTTGGACCAATAAAAAATCCAATTCACCAAGTGTTTCTTTGCCCTTTTGAATTTGAACATTTTCTGCTACAATAGTAATATTGGGGTTTTGATGTAGTTGAAAAGAAACCAAACGCTCTACATATTTCCCTAGCCTTAAGGTTTTATCAAGATGTATGTTTATTTGACTTATGGTTGTCTCAATTTCAAACTGAGCTAAATCAAAAACCGTATTTTTTTGCCATAAAACAGGTGTATTGACAAACCCTTTGTAGTGCCTTTGAATCATAACCTGTCAATCTGTTTTATAATCTTCAAGTTTTCGTGGCCCCTCTAATAATGTTCTTACTATTTGAAGGGTTCCATCTTCTTTGGTAGAAATCTGCCATTTTATTAAGGAAATTGAACTATTTTCTATTTCTATACCTGTAATACTTCTAGGGTGCACACAACTTCCATCGTTAAAAAAAGAAATATCTCCTGGTTCCGGAAATCGTGGTCTATGTGTATGGCCTACTATTGTGAGCAAATTGTTGTGATCTGCAATCCACTTTTTGGTTCTACGCTCAACTTTTATAAGTTCTTTGTAGTTTTTTGCAGGACTGGTAGGATCTGCAACACCCATAAGGTTTAAAGGTTTCCATAAAATTCTCACCATAAATCGGCTCCATTTCCAAAACGTATAGTTCCACCAATCGGCTTGATGACCATGCGTTAAAAACACCTCCTGCTGTGTCTTTTTATGTTTTAAAACAAGCCCCTCGTGATATGTTATGTTTTTAAAAAGCGAAACGTCTTCTCCTGTTTTCGGTTCAAAATAAGTAGACAAGTGTTCCTTAACATAATTTGCATCTCTGTAAACCATATCATGATTACCCCAAATCATGTGTAATCTACCCGCAGTGTGAAAAAGCTTCATAAGTAAATACACATTTTTGTGCGCATTAAAAATAGAATTGAAGGATAGGTTTTCCCAAAGTTCATCACCATCACCTAATTCGCAATACGTAAAACCCTCTGTATAATAATATTTTAAGGCATGGTAATATATATTCCTGTTATTAGCAAAATCATCGGCAAAACTGTTATCACCTCGATGACAATCACTAAACAGAATGAACTTACTATCGTCATTGAATTCAATAACTTTAGCATTTTTATAAGCCCGATCTAATCGTTTTTTTGATGAAAACATAAAGTAAATGTAAAGAAAAAAGCGTTTCACCAAGAAACGCTTTTTTTATATTATTTTTAAACAATGTCGACTAAGGATTAGTAGTCCATAACGCAGCACTTTTCAACATAGCCCGTCTAGGCAACTTTAAACCTGAAACAATTAATTCTGCAAAATCTTCTGGTTGCAGTACATTTTCAGAACCTTTTTCAAGCATCCCCAAGTCAATAGTCATTTCGGTTTCAATAGTACTAGGAGTTAGCGTCACCACCCGAATATTATTTTTACGAACTTCCTTCATTAAGGATTCAGACATACCTATAACACCAAATTTTGATGCGCAATAGGCTGAAATATTAGGATTACCACTTAATCCGGCAGTTGAGGAAATATTGACAATATCACCTTCGTTCTGGCTGACAAGATAAGGAAGGACCTCTTTAGTTACATAATACATCCCCATAAGATTGGTTTGTATCATGGCACTCCAATCTTTTACCGACATGTCTAAAAAAGAGCCAATACCCGCAATACCAGCATTGTTAACCAAAATATCAACACCGCCTAAAGTATCAACGATATGCTCTATACTAGATTTAACCTGATCATAATGACCAACATCAAATACCGAATACATAGCCTTTACCCCTAAAGCCTCTATCTCTGAAACTGTTTCTTTTAAAACAGCTTCATGTCGCCCTGTGATGGCTACATCAACACCTTCTTTAGCGAAAGCTAGTGCTGTAGCTTTTCCTAAGCCTTTACCACCCCCAGTGATGATGGCTTTTTTATTTTTTAAATTGTTCATTGAATTTATATTAAATACGAATAGACACTTTATTATTTTTCGGTCCAATAATCCATCACAACAGCATCAGCAAAAAAAGGCGCATAATTATTAATTAAGGCTATATGGGCTTCGTGAAACAAATATTGCTCTCTGGCATGTTCATCTTTAAAAGTAATCACAAAAGAATGTGTTAATCCTTTATCATGACCTTCAGTACTATCATTCACTCCCCATTCAAATTTAGCTATTGCTGGTATTTTATTCTTAAGATCAACAAAGGCTTGCACTGCTTCTTCTACTTTTTCCTTCGGAGCATCTTCCTTATATTTAAGATGAACAATATGTTTTAGTTCCTGACCTGTTCTATCAATTTTAGGGGACACTTTATAACTTACAACTTTTCTTAAATCAGATCGAAAAGACCCTGCAATTAAAAAATTGTCTTCTCCGATGCTATGGGATTTTAAGCCATAGTATATAGAAAAACCTGTTTCTAAGTAGTTAATAGGTGTAAGATTTCCGGCTTTATCAAGTTTACAAAGTTGGATGCTTGCATCATCTCTAGTTCCTACCGCAAAAACAGCTTCTTCACCGTTGTTTGAAACCATTTCAATTCTTGTTTGTCCCTGAAGCCTGGTTGTTTCGTCATCCTTTAAAATAGTATGTTCCACCAATGCTCCTTTGTTATCGACCTTAAATACAGTTACGGCATCACCATGATAAACAAAATTTGGTCTTTTTATAAAACCATTACGCTTATAATACTTATGGTGTCTGTGGCCAACCACCACATAGTAATTATCTCCAAGCTTGGCTCCAGTAACAGGATACGTACCTGTTAAATACCTGTTTGTAGTATTATCTCCAATATTGTTAATATTTTTAAAGGTGCCATTGTTGTACACTCTAAAACTACTTATACCATTATCTTGAAATCCGCCAGTATATAGATACGTTTTTCCTTTTATGTTGTGCACGTACATCCCAATAATACCATCGGTAAATATGGTGTCGTCATCCTTCATGGATTGTACATGGGTTAATTTTCCATCATCTTCAATTTTAAATGAACTTAGTCCTGGCGTATCCTCTAAACCTCCTACAAATAGGTATGAATCAGATTTCATATGAATAACCTGTAAGGTTATGGCAACGGCAAGATGGGTTTCATCAGTATCTTCAACCAAAGCTACACGCTCTAAGGAGCCGTTATCTAAAATCTTGAATGTTTCAATAACATTACCATATTTATTGGCTACAAAAAGAAAATCGGTACCATTAATATTATCTGCTACCATGCCTCGCGCCGGCCCTTTTTGCTTGTACAGTTCGTGTTTGCTAATTGGGGTAAGTATACCCTCCTTATCTATTCTGTAAACATCAACGTCGCCAATGCCACCTGCATAAACGTAATGAACGCCTCCTTTTTCATAACTGGTAACGGAAACGGTATTGGTACCAGAAATACTTTTAAAATCTTTTCTGTAAAGCATCAAATTGTCGGCATCTTGCCCAAAACACAAGTGAGTTAATACTATTACAGCCAATAAGATTGCTTTTTTAATGCTATTCATAATATATGTCTTTCTTAAATGTAGTCTGTTAATCTAAAATCACTTGTGCCCCAGCTGTAGCAATTGCTCTATCTTGTTCAATAGTACCGCCACTAACACCTATAGCTCCAATAACCTTACCTTCTTTATTTTTGATAGGCAACCCTCCCGGAAAGGTCATTAACCCACCATTTGAATGCTCTATGTTATAAATAATACCCCCGGGTTGGGTTAATTCTCCTAGCTTTCCTGTATCAATATTAAAATACCGTGCTGTTTTTGCTTTTTTTATGGCAACATCAATACTACCTAAGTAGGAGTCATCCATTCTAATAAACGCTTTTAAATTCGCTCCAGCATCGACTACTGCAATATTAACCAAAACATTATCGGTTTCGGCCATTTTCTTTGCTTCTAAAAGAACTTTTAAAGCTTCTTCATGAGAAATATCACTACTTATTTGACCATAGGTTACGTTTGTTAAACCGATGAGTGCCACAATAAGCACCAACATTTTGAATTGTTTTAGTACGTTCATAATTAATTGATTTATAATTTCAGTGCAAAGTTTACAAATGAAATTGATAAAATAGTTGAACTTGTTCAACAGTGTGTATAAGCTGTCTTTTTTAAGTACTCTTTTTAAATTTACTTAAAAATTCATGGGTTACCCCCAAATAGCGTGCAATTTGTTTATCCGTCAGTTTTGAAGCAATATGAGGATAAGTGTTAATAAAATACTGATAGCGTTCTTTCGCGGTTAAGCAATGATTACGAATTAAGCGCCGTTGCCACGCTACCAAAGCCTTTTGAGACATCACCCTAAATAACTTTTCTATAACAGGAAGTGACTCATATAATGATAGTTTATCTTGCCTATCTATGAGAAGTACCTGACTGTCTTCTAAAGCTTGAATATTTAATTGGGAAGGATTTTGATTCATGAAGCTATCAATATCCATGAGCCACCAGTCTTTGGCTGCAAAGTATAAGGTGTTTTCGTTTCCTTTTTTATCTATTGTAAATACTCTAAAGCAACCCTCTAGAACAAATCCTTCAAACTTGCAAATCTCACCTTGTGATATTAGAAAATCCTTCTTCTTAATAGTGGTCAAAGAAAAGTGCTTACAAAACGTCTCAAGGTCTTTAGCATCAATCTGAATATTTCTACGAACATTGTCTTTTAGAAGCTGATCAATCATTTACGAGTAAAAATTTTCCAGAAAATTACTAATTTTTCTGAACATGACACGTCTTGTTTTACAACACAACTTTAATTTAAAACAACAAAAAAGCAGGATTAAAAACCCTGCTTCTTTTATAAACACTATATAGCTAAACACAAATTTAACTCGCTTTTTTAAATAGTGGGTCAGCACCAATGGTTCCAACCAATTCACTTAGATAGGCGTCAGATTTTACTTTTTCATATGAAGCCTTTACACTATTCAGACGACTTTCAATATCCATTTCCTTAACCAATTCGCTATTTACAGAATTTGATATGAAACCTTCAAGGTATGCGATTTGAGATTCATGGAATTTAATGTCTTTTTGCTGTTTTATTGCTAAACGCTCTTTATACCAATCACTATTCAATACAGCTTCGCGTGTAAATTGCTGGCGTAATTCAGGATCGCTAATATCTTTACCCTCAAAATGCCCATAAGCCATAATGTGTAATAAGATTTGAAGTGGAGGAATTGCAGCCTCAACACTTCCATCTTCGAAATAATTTCGTGCTACTTTAGTTTGGGCTTCAACAATATTGTTAATACCATCAACATAGTCTTCCATGCCTTGAAGTTCTGGCTTGAGCATACGCTCACTAAATACCGCTGTAGGTTCATCAAATATGCGGTTTAAGCATAATAAGTTAAACATTCTGGTAATTCTATATCCTAATCGACTAGCCAATACTTTTTGCCCTTCGTATTCAAAATCTTCAAGTTTTTCCAAAGATCCGTTGTTCATAAGGTTTTTAGGATCTCTGTCATCAGGTGTCATTCTTGCCCAGATTTCAGGAATTAATAAACTCACATCATGGTCAATTTTGTTTTCAGCACCAACATAACCGGCAGCCGTACTAAAGCCGTTAGATTCTGTTAAGATATGTGATAACAGTGCATTATTTAAGTCTGTTGTTGGTGTTAGCATATTAAATGGTGCTTTGGTTAAAGCTCCTTCAGAACCAGCACCAGTTGTTGAAGGCGATTTTCCCGTTAAACTACAAATAAAGTCCATGAACAATTCAGGGGTTTCTTGGTAGTGAATAGGGTTGTACACGGCAAGAGGTCTAATACCATTTGCTTTATCAACAGGGTTGTTTCTTCTGCCAGGTAAAACGGCATTTACAACATGAACGACTGGGTTTTCTGGTTCAATTTTTCTATGAAGCCTTACACCAATATCTGCAATATAAGAAGCTTCGGTTTCTTCATAGAATCTATTTGGCTCTAAATAACGTGGATTTTTAGTTGGCAAACCATCTTCAATAATTCTTGGGTGTGACGGTAACACAAATTGAATGTCATCACTTTCATTATTGATGATATCTAGAATGAAGTCCTTAACAGGCTGTGTATATTTATCAAAATTAATCGTGTCTTCATAGATGTCAATAGCATCTTGTTTGGTCAACATCTCATAGTTTGTCAAGAACCTTCCATTTGAAATTATATCTAATTCTGCACCTTTATCATAGCCTCTTACAATAGCTTCATCTGGTCTTTGGAACAAATGTGCCTCACAGTTTGTAAGTACTTTTACGCTAGGGTTTGTATACTCTGGGTTTAAATCTTTTAACTGTTGTCTTGGTAAGGTTATTGAGGCAGAAATATCATCTTCTGTTTGAATTTTTTCACTGGCAGCAAAGTCTGAACGCAACTTGTTTAGCATCCAAGTGCCTTGTTGATTAAACCCAATACGCACATAACTACCAACTACAGGATTGTTATTATAAATCAATGATGTTCCTTTTACTCCGTTAACAATTTCAACAGACATCATATCTTTCCAGTTTAAGTTTCCACCATGTGCTTGTCTGAATAATCGTTTTACAAACAAAACTAATGAACGGATATGGACAGGAATATTCTCTAGCCATTCGTTAAATTCATCAGAGTTTTCTTCTGAAGGTGTTAAGAGTTTTACAACAGAACCTAAAGTTCTATCTTCACTTAGGAACGATCTTGATTTTTTTCTGTTAGGATCTTTTACTCTCCAACGTGTAGAATAATCAAATTCAATAATTTCATCCGCTTTTTTAAAGTCTTCTTCTATATTATGAATATTAAATGTACTGTAAGTGATAGCGTTTTGCATAGATTTTGAAATCTCTGATTTTCCACCACCAGAAACGGTACAAGGTTTGTGGCAAAATACCCCTTCTGGAAAAGTTTCAACAATACGCCATAAATTGATGGTCTTATGCTTTTCAAGCTTTAGTTTATTACCAGAAGGATGTACATAGGTTTTAAAAGGCGATAAGGTCAACGCTTGTGTTTCACCATTGTATTCCCAGGTAATATTGTTAGTGTTAATATTAAAATACGCTGATTCTGGTAAATAAACAATGTTCGTATACTTTTTATCAACCGCATAGTTTTCAGGTTTTATTTCAATGCGATCCGCTAACAGTCTTTTTACATCTTCAAAGGAGTGGTTGAGTCCATAAACTTCAGAATAATCAGCACCATTTACCGTGTCACCCATAATACGTCTTGCGTAAGCTATGGCACCTCCAGCATGTTCTTCTTCTAATAAACCATAAAGGTTTGCAGAGTAGCTAATCTGGGTCTTTATCTCTTTTTTAGAATAGCCATAGTAGTTGTCAGCAATGAGCGTAACAACAACACCACGTTCATCTCTACAGGTTAGTTTGAACGCAGAACCATCATTGTAGTACTCATTTTCATCCTGCCAGCACATACCATCTTTTCTTTGGCGTTCTGTAGCAACATCAAAATGTGGCAGACCAACATCTTTCTTTTTTAGTTTTAAAAGTTGTGGTGCTAAAATAATACAACCTGTATGGCCAGTCCAGTGTTCTGGGTCTAGAGCTGCATCATTATGAGCTAAATTAGGATCACCAGCGTTACCAAAAATATTCTCCACAAAATCAAGATTACTCACTAAGTTGCCCGGAGCAAAAAAACGAACCTCTAATGATTTTTCTGAAACAACACCTTTTACTTCTGGACAAACCACAGGTCGTAATAACATAGAGACCATAGTTTTTGCTTTGTCTTCTTGACTTGAAGTGAATGGTAAGGTATTCATCTCATCAGAAGGATTAAAAGCTGCATTCAAAAAGTGTGCAAGCACCACTCTTGGTACTTCTTTTTTGTCTAGAGGAACAGGCAAAGGACCTTCTACAATATGAAATGTGCCTTTTGTTGTTCTCTTGTCATGTAAGGGATTGTTTAAAATTCCTTGTTTTAAACGGCTAGATGTTACTAAATCACTTTTAAACGAATTTCCATCTGGCGGTAAGCTAATTTCTCTAGCTTGTCCTTTTTTCGATAAGATTAACGTGTTATTTGGTAATTTATATGATTTATCAACAGAAACGTCTTTTAGGTAGTCATCAATAAAATTTTGAATCCTTAAATCTGCAGGAGCTTGGTGTTCTGACAAGAGTCTAGATTTTTCTCTAAGACTCATAATTAAAGCTCTTGTGGATTTTTCAAATTCAGGATCACAAAATTTTTGGTCACTACTGGCTTTATCTTTAAAAGTTGGCTGTCCTAAAGCAGCAAGTTGCAAATTGACGAACTGAATAATGTCTTTTCTTGATTCTTCCATGATATAAAAATTACTTACAGAAACTCTGTAATTAGAATTACTCTACAAATTTACCAACCAGAAAAAGTAAAAAACCTGTCAAAAGTCAGTCTTACCAATATTTTTTAAAGAAAACGTTTGCGTAAAAAAAGAAGTGATAGTTTATTTAGAAACATTTAAACCTGTAACATCTAATCCTGTGATTAACAAATGAATGTCATGTGTGCCTTCATAGGTAATCACGTTTTCAAAATTCATCATATGGCGCATGATACTGTATTCTCCTGTAATACCCATACTGCCTAATACTTGTCGGACTTCGCGCGCAACAGTTATGGCCTTGTCTACATTGTTGCGCTTCGCCATAGAGAGGCTTTAGAAATTATGCGCTGTCACTTATATATTTGTAATAAAATTCCGCTACTTTTGTTTAAATTTTCAAATTGATAAATTAAATGAAAAGACTGTTTTTATTATTGATTCTATTTATGTCATGTGATAACAACTCTGATGATGGAATAGTTATTCCCGAACCCCCACAGAAACTACTTAATTCTATATCATTTGATGATGAAACCAATATTGATAGTCTGTTCTATGAAAAAGGCAGATTAGTTCTTAAGAAAGAATATGTTGGATCTGATTTTGTGGATTACAATACGTTTTATACGCGTAATGATACAGGACAGTTGCTTAAGGTTTCATATATGCATTCTTCTAGCACAGATCCGAGTTTTGTAAAGGATTATACTTATTACACTAACGGGAACCTTAAAACAATCAATAGATCAGCGAGTTATACGTATGATATATCTAACCAGTATTTCTCATATCAAGGGAGTCAGATTTTAATAAGGGTAAATAATGAACAGGAGGCAAGTATCATTGCTAATTTAGATTCCAAAAACAGAATTAAAGAGGTTCTGTTTAAAAAGAGTAGTTCCAACGCATTCTACAAAGGGAAGCAGTACTTTTATAATGAAGCGGGTAATGCCTATAAAATTATAGTGCAATCATCGGAACACGCAAATATTGTTGAATATAATTATGAATTTGATAATGCTGAAAATCCCTATTTATCTCTGGACACCGACTTACCTAATGGATTAACCCTTAATGTAGTGGAGTCTTTGGCCTTTCATGATAACTACTGGGAACCACGAGAATACCATCTTCCTTTTTTCAGTAAAAATAATGTGGTAAAATATTTTACCTCCAATTCTAGTAGCGATTACTATTATACATACACTTATAACGAGGACAACTATCCTATAGGTATTAAATACGAAAACTTTTTTAATAAGCCAACATTACTTCTGGATTACAAATAGTCACTTATAGCAACCGAATGTTACTACTTAAACGCATTTAAACCCGTAACATCTAATCCTGTGATTAATAAGTGGATGTCATGTGTGCCTTCATAGGTAATCACACTTTCTAAATTCATCATATGGCGCATGATGCTGTATTCTCCGGTAATACCCATACCGCCTAATACTTGTCGGGCTTCGCGCGCAATAGTTATGGCCATGTCTACATTATTTCGTTTTGCCATTGAGATTTGCGCAGACGTGGCTTTTCCTTCATTCCTCAACACGCCTAATCGCCAGGTTAGCAGTTGAGCTTTTGTAATTTCGGTAATCATTTCTGCTAACTTTTTTTGCTGAAGTTGAAACTGCCCAATAGGTTTCCCAAATTGTTCACGTTCCTTACTGTAGCGCAAGGCGGTGTCATAGCAATCCATAGCCGCACCTATAGCGCCCCAAGCAATGCCATATCGTGCTGAGTCAAGACACCCCAAAGGGGCACCAAGTCCAGATTTTTTAGGCAGTAGATTTTCCTTAGGGATTTTTACATTATCAAAAATAAGCTCTCCAGTAGCTGAAGCTCTTAACGACCATTTATTATGGGTTTCAGGGGTTGAAAAACCAGTCATACCACGTTCAACAATGAGCCCATGAATACGACCTTCTTCATTTTTAGCCCAAACCACAGCAATATTGGCAAAAGGCGCATTACTTATCCACATTTTAGCACCATTGAGCAAATAATGGTCACCTTTATCTTCAAAATGCGTCATCATTCCGGCAGGATTGCTGCCATAATCGGGTTCAGTTAAACCAAAGCAGCCTATCCATTCTCCTGAGGCCAATTTGGGCAAGTATTTTTTGCATTGCGCTTCTGTACCATATTTCCATATGGGATACATCACCAATGAGGATTGTACAGAAGCCGTACTTCTTATTCCTGAGTCACCGCGTTCTATTTCCTGCATGATTAAACCGTATGAAATTTGATCAAGACCAGCCCCACCATATTCTTCAGGAATATATGGGCCAAATGCGCCTATATTAGCCAGCCCCATTAATAATTGTTTTGGAAACGTTGCTTTTTGGGCGTAGTCTTCAATTATTGGAGACACCTCACGCTTTACCCATTCACGAGCCGCAGTTCTTACTAATTTATGTTCTTCAGTAAGGAGTTCGTCTAGGTTATAATAATCTGGAGATTCAAATAAATCGGGTCGCATATCAAAATCACTTTAACTAATGTTTAATAATAAAAAACAGAAAAACTATTAAAATTATAACAATAAAACCTTTCTGCTTCTCAAATTTACATTATTATTAGCGAGTTCAATTACATTTTTAAATAAAAATCTTTTGTAAGATCTATATACTTAGGCGTGTATTTATGTCTTTCAGTTTCAATAACCAACACATCTATTTCAACGTTTTTATTTTGAAATGAAAATTCAATACACGAGCGCTTAATTTCAGAATTTGGATTCCCTTTAACCTGAAGTATTCGGTTGGGATAGAGTTGATAATCTTGAGCCAGCCCAATAAAATTAGCTTCTTCATGAAATGGGATAACTACCGAAAACAGCCCGTTTTCTTGTAAAAGTTTTGATACACTAAAAAGTAACGTATCAAAAGGTAAAGCATCTTGAAATCGTGCCAAATCCCGTTGCAAATCATTAGTTTTATAGTGCTCAGCATAAAAAGGCGGATTGCAAATAATAAGATCATATGTATCTTCAATTTCTTCCGTAAATTCATCAAGCGAGGCGTGATAACAAAATAACCGATCTCCCCAAGGCGATGATTCAAAATTATCTACACATTGCTCATAAGCTTTATCATCTATTTCAATCGCGTCAATTAGTTCAGAATGACTCCTTTGAGCAAGCATCAGTGACAAGACTCCTGTTCCTGCACCAATATCTAATATTGAAAAGGGTTGTTGTTTTAATTGTGTCCATGCACCAAGAATAACACTATCTGTCCCTATTTTCATGGCACATTGATCTTGGTGTATTTCAAACTGTTTGAAGACGAAAGGGCTCAAGTGTATTTGTAAATTTTAGGATGTAAACTTACTAAATATTTTGGTTGAGATAAACCACTAAAAAATTACATCTTTATGATAAAGATAGTAGTTTATATTTGATTTTTGTTTGAACTTGGTTAGGGTTTTTGCTGTTTATTTTGTATCTTAAGAGTTGAATTTTGCAAGATTAACTTCTTATATGATTCTTGTTTCATACTTAAAACTTTAAGCCATGAAAAAAGCTAAACTAAACACAACACCATTAAATGAGCTCTTATCTATTAATCACTATGCCGAAAAACTATATTTAGATGCATTAAATGAGGTTGAGCATGAAGACTTGAAGCACTTTTTTCGAGCCATGGCCTTTGAACGCAATGAGTTTTGTAGGTTCATTGGTGCTGAAATAATACAATTGGGTGGTCACCCCAAATACCCTAGTATTACAAAAAATGATTCTAATATATTGTCCCTTAACTTTAAAAACAATAGGTTAAACAATGATTATAACGATTTGGTGGAACAATTAATCAGAATTAAAACGTGGAGTATTGATAAATATACTGAGGTATTAAAACAGCATCGTTTCTCTGAAGAACTTGTTCAATTACTTACCAATCAAAAAAACATTTTAGCAGGAAGTTTAAGAGCCATTAAATTAAAAGGCGTTTTATTTGACACCGTTTTGCGCCCTGCTAATTAGTGGGTCATGTTCTCTACTTCTAGATAAATAGACTCTTAATTGTTAAAAATTTAAGAGTTTATTGTTAAAAAACTGACAAAATTTATAAAAAGCGTATTAAACTCTGTTAAAAATCTAATAATCAGCTAATTCATCTGTAATTTTGTGCGTTTACTTTTTATTTAAGTTTTGTGATTATGAAGCACGCAGAGAGAATGTTGAAAAAATTAAATGACCTTATGGTCATGAATAATACTATAGAAAAGATTTATTTAGAAGTAGCTCATGAGCTCGTCGTTGCAGAGCAAAAAGCATTTTTAAAAAGGCGCGCTTATAAAAGAAGACAATTTGTAGCAGCCTTAAAGCTTGAAATTATAAAAATTGGAGGTGCCCCTGTTGCGCTTGAAAAATCCTCTTCTGAGTTTTGGATGAAATTTAAAACCCTATTAATCTATAGCAAAGATGACGGTTTATTAGATGAAATTTTTAATTTAAAAGCTATATGTGTTAAAAAATATAATGAGGCACTGAGTGAAATTAATATGCCTCTTTCTACTTGCAAACTATTATTAAAGCAAGTAGATGTGATTCAAAATGAAATGGGTAACATGAAAAGACAAGCCGAATTTATTTCATAAATGTAATTTATATTGAGTATATATTTAACGGCTAAGTTTTCATGCTTTAGCCGTTTTTTTATGACGGCATTGTTAAAAAAACAAAAAAACAATTAAAATTTGTTAATAAATATAATTTAACTTGTTTATCGAGGTTGTTAATAGCATGTAAGTATTAAGTAAATTGTGGTCGATAAAATTTGTGATATGAGAAACAAAGAAAAGGTTTTATTTGTTTTGAAAGATTTACTGGCGTTGAATTATCAGGTTGAAAAGTTATATACCAATGCTAGTTATCATGTTAACGGTGCTGAATTAGAAATATTATTTAAAGAAAGAGCCATCGAAAGACAAGAATATGCCCAAGGATTAAGGGTAGAAATGTTGAAACTAGGTATTGAGCCGCAAATGCCACATTCAGAATATGCTGGTTTCAGGCCTATATGGAGAAAGTTTAAATTTTTACTGTCTAACAATCAAATTGACGAACTATTAAGTGAAATGTTTTACGTGATGCAATGGAGCGTAAACAAATATAATTTGGCTATTAGTGAACCTGGATTACCGCTCTCCGTTTGTAAAAAACTTTTAAAACAACGCGATGCTATTGAGTCTGCGCATAACTCGATAAAACGCATAGAACATGAATTGGTAAGCTAATATGCAGGGTATTGCTTATATGTATTTTGAAGAGTAATTAAACAACTAGCTGACTAGTTTTCGCGTTTTACTAAAATATAATAGTCATTTTCAAGAGGCAAATACCCTTGGTCATAGACAAAATAATAAGTAGCACCAGCCTTAGTTGTATAAATGCTAGTAAAGTAGTTAAAATCAAAACCTGCTTCTATTAATTTTGCTCTTGATGTTTTCGTCTTTCTTTCAACATTAAGAGATTCTAAAATTCTGTAATTTTTACGCAGTCTGTTATTGGTGTTGCGTATTAAGTTTTTGCTGTCCTTATTTACTCTGTTGTTATAGGCATTTCTGCAGGCATCATCACAAAATTTTTTATCTATTCTACCTACTATTTTATTGCCACACTCTAAGCATTGTTTGTCCATAATCCCTTATTTTTAATATGATACCATCTTAAATTTAAACCTTCATTCTCAAAATAAAAGTCTTCCACATAGTTTAATCCAATTTTCAGCAAAACCCTATGAGATGCTTGATTTCCTTTTTCCGTAATTCCATAGAGCTGTTCAAGATTCATGTCTTTAAACGCATATTGTATTGCAGCCTTGGCCGATTCTGTAGCATAACCTTTTCCCCAAAAGCGCTTCTTTAAGCGATAACCAATATCGTAAAAATTAGAAAATCCGTTCATGGTGATTTCGGTATTCAATTTTAATCCAGACCAACCTATAAAATGCCCTGTTGCCTTTTCAATCGCGGCCCATCTGCCAATACCGAGTTCTTCATATTGCTTGATAACAGCTTGTATACGCTTTAAAGCTTCATCTTTCTCCTTTATCGGCTTATTTCCCAAATATCGCTGTACTTCAGGATCGGTATCCAGTTCAAACATATCTTCTAAATCGGTTTCCCTTATTTCTCTTAAAACTAATCGCTCTGTTTCTATGTGAAATTTCATAGGGGTTTAAATATTATCTTGGAATACAAGATTTAAGTTGTTATGCAATATTTTTATTCAATTGTCAAATCCATTTTTGTTTTCTCAATCCGTGCTTGATGTGCTTTACTTAAATTTAACTCTCTTTTTACTATTCGTAAAATCGCTTTTTCTTTATGATAATTTCTAAATTCAGTTTTTAGCTTTTGTTTTACCAACTCGTTCGGCCCTCCATTTATTTGCAAATATTCAATTTTTTCAAGGTCAAGTTTCTTAATTTCAATAAATCGGTCAACGATAACAGAAAAAGTATTTGGTTGTCTGTGGTCAACACTTAGCTCTTCATAGGTTAAAAACTTTCCTGTTTCTTGGCATTTTACTTTTCCATTTTTGTAATGGTCTCTAAAATAATTTTGCTTCACGTTTATTAAATCGGCTTGAATTGCTTGTCGGCAGGCAGCCCTA
Organism: Allotamlana fucoidanivorans; assembly: GCF_006265225.1. GTDB lineage: Bacteria > Bacteroidota > Bacteroidia > Flavobacteriales > Flavobacteriaceae > Allotamlana > Allotamlana fucoidanivorans. The sequence continues at coordinate 169,987 of NZ_VDCS01000005.1, forward strand.
AAGTTTGCAAATTTATTTTTCGGTTTATTTATGCGTTTTGTATACGATATAAATTCGGAAGTTTCATCCGTTCTAACTAGCTCAAAACTTTTAGTATTAAATTTTGCCAGTCCAATACAAAAATGGTCAATTCCGCAACCAATTTTTTCTTTCTTTCTTGAATGAATTTTAAGAAGACAGAAAAGATTATCAAAATCTGACGTATTTAAAGTTTCGCCAATCTCGTAAGAATTTAAAATTTCTTTATAAAATTCAAGAGCTGCTTTTTTCGATGGAAATTTGCTTTCCCCTATTTTTATTGGAGTTTTCATTAGCAAGCTTTATTTTTCATTATACAATTCAATCACATGTTGTAAGTTGGTGGCACCGTTTATTTCATAAAAATATTTAAGTTGCCATTTTTGAGTCCGTTTAGCTTGTTTACTATTTACAATATCCCAATTTGGATATACTCTAAAAGCTCTTTTACCTTCTTTCTTTTTGGTTGACAAAATTCCTTTTTTAATCAGTACAGATTTAGGGAAGACAAATTGTCCAAACTTATTTTCAGTCTGCACATTTACCGTACAAAAATCAATTCGGTCATTCTCATTAAATGGTTCAATTGATCCATTTCCTATTCGTTTCCAAAACGTAACAAATTGTCCAGCTTTTTTTGGTGTTATTTTGGCATTTCTACTCAAAATATTTAAACCATTGAGTTGAAAACGACAGGCACTATATGCTTTGCTTTCCACTTCAGTTTGAAAACTCGAAATGTCAAGACAGCATGTGTCATAAATTTCTGTTTTTATTTTACTAAGATTTTTATCCATTAGCTCTATTTTATTCGTAAAATTCTTTTGGATATTCAACCATGCCATTAACCCCTTTCAATCCATTTTCAATCAGTTCAATTACCATACAATTCTCTTTAGGAACTTGAAACGGTAATTCAATGCCGTATTTATCTGCTTGTTCATAACCGAATTTTGGATAATAATTTTCGTGTCCAATCAGAACGATTGACGCATGACCTAATTCTTTCGCTCTTTTATGGGATTCTAGTATCAATTTTCCACCAATTCCCTTTCCTTGAAATTCAGGTAAGACAGAAACAGGTGCTAAAGCCAAAGAATCAAAATCATTCGTTTTATTCCTGATTTTCAGCTTTGTCAATAGAATATGTCCAACTATTTTTCCGTAAATTTCGGCAACAATTGATAGTTTAGGTATAAAAGCGTCAGACTTTCTTAACCTTTCAACTAGAAATTGTTCTGTATGGTCTGTAAATTCTACATGTTTAAATGCATATTCAATTACATTAAAGACTTCTTTATAGTCGTATTTAGTTTCTTGTCGTATTCGCATTTTTCTTGTCGCCTTCTGTATATAATGCCTAATATACAAAATATTATTCGTTTACAAACGACTACAAACACTTACAAACGAATTTAAACAAGTAACACCCGAATAACTCTTGAAACCTTGATGATCTTTGCCTTGTCGAAACATAAGAACTCGATAGTATCAATTGTTTAACTATTAAATTTATAAAAATGAGTACACTAAGAAACAAAGTACAATTGATTGGTAACCTTGGAAATGATCCCGAAATCATCAATCTTGAATCAGGAAAAACCCTTGCAAAATTTAATATTGCAACCAACGAAAGCTATACCAATAATCATGGTGAGCGCATTACAGATACCCAATGGCATAATGTGATTGCCTGGGGCAAAACGGCTCAAATTATTGAAAAATATGTAAGCAAAGGTAAGGAGGTTGCTATTGAAGGCAAACTCACATCAAGAAGTTATGACGATAAAGATGGCAACAAACGTTATATCACTGAAATTGTATGCAATGAGCTATTAATGCTCAGCAAATAAACCTTTTTTTGTCCGTAACCTAAAAAGAGATTTCTTTAACTAGAAATCTCTTTTTTTTGCTCTATTACACTGAAAAATTTCAAAGAATCTTTAACATGGTGTTCCCAATACACCCACTCATGTTTTCCTGAAAACTCTTGATAATCATGCTTAATATGCGCCTGCTTTAATCTTTGATGTAGCGTTCTATTATAATCAATCAGCTCATCACCAACACCACAATCAAAACGCAAAGGTGGCAAAGTATCTCTGTTTTTTATAATGGTTGACAACACGGATACATCATCTTCGTTATCCTGTTCAAAACTTTCTAACGGTTCTTCTACAAACAACCTCATTTGAGCCAATGCAGTAATTGAACTGTGCCCCGATATACCGCTAAATATACTCGGGTATTTAGCACCTAACCGTAACGCCCCATAACCACCCATAGATAAGCCAGCAATATAGACACTAGATTTTTGGGTCATCTCTGGTATATTTTCCTGAACCGCAGCAATGACATCTTCAACAATCCATTTTTCAAAATTTAAACTATGATGAGGCAAATAGGCTGTACCATCACCTAACAATCCGTCTGAAGGCATCGCAATTAACATGGGAGAAATGCTCTCTTCCAGAATTAATTTCTCGGCAGTTCTATGAACTCCAGCTTTTTGACTCCATATCCAGGCACTTCCATAAACACCATGAAGCAAAATGACTAATGGTATATCCTCAGAAATATTAACACTTGGAACATACAAACAAATATCACCTCGCCCTTTAAGATTTGGCGTTTTTACCGTAATGAAACGTAAATTATCCGATTCAAATTCCGGATTTGATAGTTCAGTAGTTCTAAATTTTGATGCCATTTTAATTAACTATTAATTGACGGTTCTCTCCTTTAAAATCTTCTGAAGTTACACGCACAGTTACCTGACCAGCTTTAGTGCCTTTTACATAAATAACTGCCTGACCGTTGAATAGCTTCCGTTTTGGTTTAGACAGGTTTTGTACATTGGTTGGATCTCCATTACCAGAAGCCAAAAATTCTGCTGCACCATTAACTTCCATCTGCATGTTTCTGTTGTAGTTAACACATAAATTTCCATCTTTATCTAATACTGAAACCACATAAACGCCTACTTCTCCTTTATTTATTATATCAATTTCGGGCTCTATTTTTATAGTATGAGGATTTCCAGAAGTATAGCGCACAGTTTCAGCAATTGGTTTTCCTTTAGAGTTATAGGCCACCACTTTTAGCTCGCCAGATTCATAGGCGACATCCTCCCAAACCATGGCATAAGCCTTTAATTGTACCATAGACGTTCCTCCGGAAGCTTCTTTTTTTATGTTATTTGCTAAAAAATCTGGAACTTCCTGTTTAACCTTTTTGCTAATACCATAGCTTTTTCCATTAACAAATAATTCTGCGTGTTCGTAAGTAGAGTAACAAACCACTGGAAGTGTTTTTCCTGTCATTTCAGGTAAAGTCCAATGCGGAAATACATGCAAAACATCTTTGTCTTCATGCCATTCGCTTTGATAGAGATAGAATTTGTCTTTTTCTAAGCCAACCATATCAACAGGAGCAAAGTATGAACTTCTTGATTTAGCAGTGTGGTAAGGCGATGGTTCACCTAGATAATCATAACCTGTCCATACAAATTCACCATAAACAAAATCGCTGTATTCTTGTGCAGCAAACTCTTTAAATGGTGCATAGCCCCAAGGTACATTGGTGTTTTCGTAATTTCCGGGTTGCCCGTCGGGGTATAGATGCACGTTCACAGAAGTACCCCTAGTATTTTGAAGTGTATCAAAAACAACTGGGAATTTATAAGAATTTCTTGTACTTAAGGCACCTCCTGTTTCGCTGGCATAGAATTTTAAGTTAGGATATTTTTCTCTTATTTTATGATAGATACCTGGTTTGTAGTTGAATCCGGCAACATCTACGGTTGATGCCATACCACTTTCTAAAGCATTGTTAGCCGAGTTAAATCCTGCTGTAGTGGCTCTAGTTGTATCTAACGATTTTACAATATTGTTTAAATACCCGGTGATATTGTTGGGGTCGTGATGATATTGTTCCATAATTTCGTTACCAATACTCCACATGATGATACTTGGGTGGTTTCGGTCTCTCAAAATCATATCAGTTAAATCTGTTTTAGCCCACAAATCAAATTGTTTTGAATATCCGTTTAACACCTTTCCTATTTGCCACTCATCAAATGCTTCATCAATGGCTAGCATACCCATTTGGTCACAAATATCTAAAGCTTCAGGCGCTGGCGGGTTGTGAGAAAATCTAATAGCATTTACCCCCATATCTTTCATCTTTTTCATTTGACGAACAAAAAGCTCCTTATGAAAGGCTGCACCTACAGGACCAAAATCATGATGCATGTTTACGCCTTTAAATTTTACACGTTTATTATTTAAATAAAAACCATCCAATTCAAATCGGATACTTCTTATACCAAACGGGGTGTTATAGGTGTTTATAACTTTACCTGATTTTAAAATAGTTGTTTTTATATTATAAAGATGTGGCGTTTTAATATCCCATAGCTTTGGTTTGGAAACCGTAAAATTTTCAGATAGTTTTGATGCACTTTCAAGCGTAATTTCGCGTGATTTTTGCTCTATTTGCTTTCCGTCAGGAGCTATAATTTCATTTACAACAGTGCATTTTCCGTCGCCAACAAGCTCCAGTTCCAAATTAACCTGAGCCTTTTTCTTTGTGATAACTGGTGTGGTTACAAAAGTCCCCCATGTTTTAACACGTGTTTTGTTTGATTTAATAATAGAAACTTTTCTGTATAAACCCGCTCCAGGATACCATCTAGATTGACTATTAAAATTCTCTAACCTGACAGCGACACTATTACTACCGGGCTTTAAGAATTTGGTGATATTAAAATAGAAGGATATATATCCAAATGGGCGTTCACCAACGTATTGTCCATTTACATACACCTTTGCATTGCTCATAGCTCCATCAAACATAAGCTGAACATCTTCATTTAATTCCTCGGCGGTTATATTATAAGAAGTTCTATACCATCCTATGCCAACATATGGTAAAGCACCTGTTCTTCCAGTTCTATATCTTGGTTGTGTTTCACCATCTTGAACCACCATGGTAAGTTGGATATCGTGTGTAAAATTAAAATCCTGTTTTACTGCCCAATCATGAGGAATGGTAACACTTTCCCAGTTGGAATCATCAAAATTTTCTTGAAAGGCAGCACCATAATCGTAATTGGTAAATTTCCAGTTTTTTAATAATTCAATATTTATAGATTGCCCTTGAATATGAATACCCCAGAACAGCAGTAGAAGCGAACCAATTTTTGATATGTTTTTTACCATTTTTTATGATAGGTATTTATTGTTTAATTATTTTTTAATTTAAAAAGTAATGACTCCTTTTGCATTTCTGCCAGCTAACATATCCTCAAAGGCTTGTTGAAGGTTCTCCAACGGGTAGGTTCTAGTAATCATTTCGTCTAGCATTAAATCACCTTTATCATATAAAGAAACTAGTTTTGGAAAATCTATTTGTGGACGACATTTTCCATATAAGGGGTTGATATAAATCTTATCCCATTCAAACAAATTCATGTCAATAGTAATTTTTTCTTCAATACCACTCACCTGAACAGCAATTCCAGCATTTCTTACCATAGCTAAAGGGGCAGCTCCTAAGGCTGGAATAGCGGTACACTCAAAGGCAAAATCGGCACCTCTTCCATCGGTCATTTCCTTTACGTGTTTTGAAGCCTGCATTAAACCAATATCATTTTTATCGGCTAAAATAGTATGTGTGGCACCAAACTGTTTCGCCATTTTTAATCGCTCAGGATTAATATCTATGGCGATAATTTTAGAAGCTCCAGAAATTCTTGCGCCTTGAATCACATTTAAACCAACACCGCCTGTGCCTAAAATAACAGCGGAACTTCCTGCCGTTACTTTTGCCGTATTTACCGCCGAACCATAACCCGTCATCACACCACAGCTAATAATACTTGCTGAAGGCATAGGCATATCACTATCCAACTTTACGCAAGCCGAAGCTTTAACTAGAGCATATTCTGCAAGAGTTCCAATATTAAAAGAACGCTCAATGGGTTTATTGTTCCAAAGGGTACCTTCTAAATGGGCATGCCCTGGCGTGTAGCCATTGCCTCCTGCGGTAACAGGTGAATTGTTTTCACAAATATGCTGATTCCCTTCCTGGCACTGAAAACATTTCATACATGGTGTAGCCCAGTTTAAGATAACTTTATCACCAGATTTATAATCAGTAACTTCTGACCCTACTTGTTCTACTATTCCAGCTCCTTCATGACCCAACACAATAGGTTTTCCCCAATTTAAAGAATCATGATCTGTATGACACAGTCCGGCTGCTTTTATTTTTACTATAACCTCATCTGCTTTGGGTTGAGCAATAGTGACTGTATCTATTATAAATGTACCATCTCCTGTTGCAATGGCTGATTTTGATTGTATTGACATCGTTTGTTTTTTATTCAGCTAAAAAGCTATTAGGTTTGAATGGGATGGATATATCGGATATTTTCGATTTATCCAATTTCTGTCCAGACTTAATAAATTTAGTACCTAAAACATAGGCCTTTGCAAAATTTACGGCATCAACCGCTAATAATTCATCATCTTTGAAATACCATGCTGAAAAACTATTTTCAGCTTCTTCATCTCTAACAACTATGTTATTATAGCCAATTGACAGCCCTACCATTTGAAGTTTTACATCAAACTGGTCTGACCAAAACCAAGGAATAGCATCATAAATAACCGCTTCTCCACAAATGGCTTTAGCAGCGGTTTTTCCTTGATCTACAGCATTTTGAACGGATTCTAATCGAAGACAACAATTATAATGTGGGTTATAATGATAGGTACAATCGCCTATGGCGTAAATATTTTCGTCATTGGTTCTGGCCGTTTCGTCAACTTTGATGCCATTTTCAATAACTAAACCAGCCTCTTGAGCTAATTCAGTATTTACCTGAATACCTACCCCAACTACGATTAGATCAGCTTCAAATTGCGAGCCGTCATCACAGACAACCATATTACAACCGCCATTTGGTTCAATAGAAACAACATTTTTAGTTGTTAGAATTTCAACACCATTGTTTTGATGTAATTGTGTGAAAAACTGAGACATAACTGGAGCTGTAACTCTAGCTAAAATACGAGCTTCACGCTCTAAAACAACCACAGAGGCACCTAATTTTTTAAGCGAAGCAGCTGTTTCTAGACCAATGTAACCACCACCAATAACTACCACGCGTTTTTCTTTAGAGCCCTTAAAGGCCTTTCTAATGTTAATGGCATCTTCAGCGGTTCGCATCGGGAACAGGTTTTTAGCGGTTTCAATGCCTTTAATTGGTGGCATGAAAGGTCTTGCACCTGTGGCAATGATTAATTTATCATAAGATTGAATAGATCCATTGCTTAACAAAATTGATTGCTCTTCCCGATTAAAACGTTCAACCCCAACTCCCAGTTTTAGAGTAATATTATCGGTTGTATAATTCTCTTTTGGAAACAGTAAACTTTGATCTGTTTCGTCTTTACTGGTTAAATAGGCTTTTGATAATGGCGGACGATGATACGGGAATTCTGTATCTATATCATAAAGGATAATTTCGCCTTCCCAACCTTCTCTACGTAGGTTAAAAGCGAAATTTACGCCTGCGTGACTGGCACCAATAACAACACATACCTGACTCTTAGTTGTTGTCATGTCAAATTTAATTTGCAACCGTCAATTCAAGACCATCAAGCGCATCACTTACTTTTAACTGGCAAGACAATCGGCTGTATTCGCTAACGTTGTCATCAAACTCTAACATGTCACTCTCCAGTTCGTCTGGCTCACCTGTGATACCCCACTGTTCTGGGTTCACATGAACGTGACAGGTAGCACAAGAGCAAACACCGCCACAATCGCCATCAATACCCTTAATTTTGTTTTGTACTGCCAACTCCATTACAGTACCACTTGTGCCTTCTACGGTAGTAGCCTTTCCATCGCTAGTTATAAATGTGATTTTCGCCATTTTTATCTTTTTTTAGTGTTTATTTTTTAAAGTTTGTTGAATGTTACATGGAGGCTATCAAAACCTACTTTCCGTTTAAACTCATCAAGGTCTTCTATGTTTTCTTTAGCCTCTAAAATTTTCATAGAACCTACTTTTTCAGTTAGCGTGCTTAATAAAATTTTCATGATTTGACGCGCATGAGTAGCCCCTAAACAGTTGTGAGTCCCGAAACCAAATGCTACGTGCGGATTCACTTTTCGGTCTAAAATCACTTCATTAGCATTTTCAAAAACGCGCTCATCTCTATTGGCTGATGCCCAACACATAGAAATTCTACTTTGCGCTTTTATGGCATGCTCACAAACTTGAGTATCCTCTGTAGCTACACGTCCCATTTGAGTTAAGGGTGAAAAATAACGGATTAATTCTTCAATAGCCGTATTCATTATTTCGGGTTCATCACGTAAGCGTTGTAAAGATTCTGGATGATCCGCAAAATAAGCGATGGAATTAGTAACTGCATTAATTACAGTATCTCTACCACCTGCAAAGGTTAATACTAAAACACCTTTAACTTCTTCTTTTGTCATTTTTTTTCCGTTCACCTCTGAAGCTAGTAATACAGAATATAAATCATCACCCGGATTGGCAATCGCTTTGTCTATTTCGCGGTCTATATAATCATAAAGAATATTGGCTTTATCGGCATCTAAAGCGGTGTCTTCACTTCTAAACACATGGGTACCCCAAGAAATCCAACGTTCTGATTCTTCAAAAGGTATATTTAGTAAAAGGGTAAGTGCTCGTGATTGTAATTTTAAAGAGAACTCTTCAACAACCTCTAAGCTGCCTTTTTCTAAAGCTTCATTCACAACTTGGTTTATTATATCCGTTAATTTAGCTTGATAGTCTGACTCCAGCGGGCGTTTGAACCAAGGATTCAATAAATCTCTATAATCTTTATGTTCTGGCGGATCAACCTCAAAAGGTATTTGCCGTGTTTCTCTAATATGTACTTCAGAAGGCACCACAATACGTCCAACTTCTTCTCCACCAGATTGAAAGGTTTTCCAATTGTGGGCACATTTACGCACGTCTTTATGACCCAAAATCATGGTTACAGGATCGTTTTGATCATTCATTTCACCATACCCTTTTCCTTCTCGCGCCTGCTTAAATGGGTCTGTAAATTTAGATTTTTCCATAATAGCTTTATTTATTTCTTGCAAAAATGTTACATATACTTTTTTCATCACAGACGCATATTGTCAATTTTTTGAACTATATTTCCAAATAATATAATTTTACATTCAAAACAGAACATATACGACCATGAAAGCTATAAATGAACAGGTATTTTATCCATATCAACAGTCTTTTATAGCTACTCAATTTAAACAAGACTACTTTGATTCATCATGGCATTTTCATGTAGAATATGAGCTTACTTATATAAAATCTGGTTACGGTACCCGATTTGTTGGCGCAAGTGCCGAACTCTTTAAGGCTGGAGATTTAGTTTTAATTGGCTCTCAAGTGCCGCACTATTGGCGATGCGATAATGATTTTTATGACAGAAAAGGGCTGGTAGCCGAAAGTCATGTTGTTCAATTTAAAGATGATTTATTCTTTCAAAACGAACTTCCCGAAATGAAACATATTCATTTACTCTTAAAAAAAGCCTCAAGTGGTGTTCAATTTTTAAACAGTGAAAAATATGCAAAACAACTTACATCACTTTCCTCATTAACAGGCATGCCTAGATTGTTATCCTTTTATAAACTTATAGAAGAACTGAGTCATGATTCTTGTCAACGGTTGCTCTCTACCACACAGGTGTCTCAATTTTACCAAGCTAAAGATAGTATAACCTTTCAGAAAATTTTGAACTATATTTTTGATAATCTGCATCATGACATTTCACTATCTGAAATCGCTTCAAAAGTACATATGAGCAAATCTACATTCTGTAAATACTTTAAAAAGCGTACCAAAAAAACGTTTACTGAATACGTAAATAAGTTACGTATTGCTCATGCCTCTAAACTTTTATCAGAATCTGATTTAACAGTGTCACAAATATGTTTTGAATCAGGATTTAACAGCTTAAGTTATTTTAACAGGCAGTTTAAAAAGTATAAAACAATAAACCCAAAAGAATATGCGAGATTACATCGCATCTCATCAAGGGCATAAGTAATGAATAAGGCGCTAGTAAATGGCTTTTAATATTCAGTGACTGACCCCCAGTTTTCGCCAGTTTTTATACGATAGAGCTGCATTTCAGAAATACCAAACTGTCTGGCTATCATTTTTAAACGTGTTCTTCTGTTGGGATCATTAATCTTTCTTTTAATAAGTTTTACTTTGGTTTCCGTTAGTTTAGAATAGGTTCTTTTTCTAGGTGTATTCTTGTATTCTGGATTGCTAAACTGATGCACTTCTTTTTCACGTTTTGTAGCCCACTTTAAATTTGAAACCTTGTTATCAGTCTTATCATAATTGAGATGTACCACATAAACACCATCATTTTGTTCTAAGAAATGTTGAGCCACCAATTTATGAACATACCTGCTTGTTGATTTGCCATTGAGTTTTTGTTTGAGAGGAAGATTTTGATATCCATTAATGAATGATTCTTTTACCAAAAAAGGCTGGTCTCCTTTACAGTTAAGTATTCGTCCGTAGTTTGAAATTTTAAATTTCTCATTCGTCGCTATACCATCATCAAATTGAATGTCTTTCCACTTTTCATTCCAATAATTCCTAATCATAAAATTTGTCTTTTTCATTAATTTGTAAGCCTCCTATAACACAGCAAAATGTAAAAACGAAATTAATAAATTTTGATTTAGAAACGTGTAAGTTTATGACGCACAGACATGTAGTAAAAATATTCAAAAAAACTCTTGATGTTTTAAAACAAATTATTAGGACGGTTTGTGTTTCTTCTGGAAAACTTAATCAAGATTATCTATATTGTAATACCCTCCCTTATTTTCAGTTCTCTGTAGTGATTGTTTAACAATTAAATGCGCTACATTGAGCATATTACGTAATTCGCAAAGCGATGTACTAATCTTTGAGGTTTTATATAAAGCTTCAACCTCTTCATAAATAACATCTAAATGTTTCACCGCCAATTTAAGGCGCTTATGACTTCTAACAATACCCACATAATCCCTCATTATGGCCTGTACTTGTTTCAAGTTATGTTGAACTAGAATATGCTCTTTGGGTATTACTGTACCCTTATCATCCCAGTCTGGTATGATTACATTTGTTGATTGATTTGTACCTTCTAATGCGTATTTGTAAATATTATGAGCATATACCAATGCTTCTAATAATGAGTTTGATGCCAATCTATTAGCACCGTGCAAACCTGTTCTGGTACATTCACCACAAGCAAAGAGGTTTTTTATTGTAGTTTTTCCATTCTTATCTACTTCTATACCGCCACACAAATAATGAGACGCTGGCACTACAGGAATCCAATCGGTCTTTATGTCTATATGATACTCTAAACATTTTTCATAGATATTTGGAAAGTGTTTTATAAAGGCTTCCATATCTAAATGGGTACAATCTAAATAAACATGGGTATCTCCCGTTTTTTTTAACTCTGTATCAATACATTGTGATACAATATCACGGGATGCCAACTCAGCCCGATCGTCATAATCTGGCATAAATCTATGTCCGCTTTTATTTCTCAAATAGGCTCCAAACCCTCGTACAGCTTCAGAGATTAAGAATGCTGATCCTACACTAGAATCATATAAAGCGGTTGGATGGAACTGTACAAATTCCATATCTTTTATTTTAGCCTTCGCTCTATAAGCCATAGCAATACCATCACCTGTTGCCACTTTAGGATTGGTAGTATGACCATAAACACAACCAATGCCCCCTGAAGCCAAAAGTGTACTGTTTGCTCTTATGGTAAAAATTTCTTCTTCTTTTTGATTAAACACATAAGCCCCATAACAAACAAGCTCATTGGGGTTAGCACCTTCAATATGGTGGTTAGTGACTAAATCAATAGCGAAATGATGCGGTAATATGGTAATATTTTGTAATTCATGTGCTTTAGCTAATAAAGCGCGCTCAATTTCATAGCCCGTAATATCTTTATGATGAACTATTCTGTACTCTGAATGCCCCCCTTCCTTTCCTAAATCAAACTTACCAGCATCATTAATATCAAAATTGGCTCCCCAAAGCAATAGTTCTTTCAAACGATCTGGCCCTTCAGAAATCACCATTTTTACAACATCAGTGTCGCAGAGTCCATCTCCAGCCACTAAGGTATCATTAATGTGTTTTCTAAACGAATCTTCTTCTTTATTTAATACAACAGCCACACCTCCTTGGGCATATTTTGTATTAGATTCATCCTCACTGGCTTTAGTAACAATAACCACCTTCTTATCCGAGAATTTTTCGGCCAATTTAACTGCAAACGTGAGACCAGCAACACCAGAACCTATTACTAAATAATCTGTAGTCATTCTATTATTTTGACAACTCTAACATACGCTCTATAGGTAATAGCGCGCGATCAATTATAGCAGGGTCAACTTCAATTTGTGGTGATTCATTTTTTAAACAATCATAAAGTTTTTGCATGGTATTCATTTTCATAAAATGACACTCGCTGCAAGCACAAGTATTGTCTTCTTTTGCGGGTGCTGGCACCAACTCAGTATTTGGCATCTCTAATTGCATTTTATGTAAAATCCCTGCTTCAGTAGCCACAATAAATTTTTGATCCTGATGTTCTTTCACATAATTAATCATTCCTGATGTAGACCCAATATAGGTGGCCGTATTCAAAATATGTGTTTCAGATTCAGGATGTGCTATGATTTTATAATCTGGATACTTTTTATGCAGTGCAATTAATTTATCCATAGAAAACGCTTCATGTACCACACAGCTACCATCCCACAACAACATATCTCTACCAGTTTCATTGATAATATATCGCCCTAAATTCTTATCTGGCGCAAAAATAATAGGCGTATCTTTAGGAACCGACTCTACTATTTTTAAGGCATTTGATGAAGTACAAACAATGTCACTTAATGCTTTAATTTCGGCCGAGCAATTCACATAAGTAATCACCACATGATCTGGGTGTGCTTTGGTAAATGCTTCAAAGGCATCTGGCGGACAAGAATCTGCTAAGGAACACCCTGCATTGACATCAGGCAGTACAACCTTTTTTGATGGATTTAAAATTTTAGCCGTTTCGGCCATAAAATGCACCCCTGCAAACACAATAATATCCGCATCTGTTTCGGCTGCTTTTTGAGAAAGCCCTAAACTATCACCAACATAATCGGCTATATCTTGAATTTCCCCTATCTGATAATAATGCGCTAAAATAACGGCATTTTTCTCCTTTTTAAGACGCTGTATTTCTTTTACTAAATCCATCGCAAGTTTCTGTGAATTATTGCTAAAAAACAGGCAGCACAAATTGTGCCACCAATAAAGTTACAAATATCTTAATTAATACGCTTAAAGGAAGTCCTTTCTTTTAAAAAAAATGCAGGAATTAATTACCCGTAATCTTTTTATAAAATCTTTAAAGTTTTGTTAAGCAAACGTTGAAAAAATCAAAAAAACCAAAAAGCATTCAGCAGTAAATCACAGAAAACTAAGCCTTAACTGAAAGATTTTGAATCTCTAACTGTATCTGATCTAGTAATACTTCACTCTTTTTTAGTTCCTTTTGAACATTTACTTTAATATCTTCAAAACTATCTTTTACATTTTGAAATAAATATTGATAGTACTGAACGCCAGCTTTCATATTACTAGTAAATGTTTTTAAATACTTTTCTTCCTTTTGATTCATGAAAGTTTTAGTCTCTTCCAGTTTATTCTTTAAGTAGTCTGTATATATATGAAGTTCCTTTATAAATAAATTAGGCCGATCTGCTCTTGATACCATATTATCGCGACCATAAATATGATCTGTTATATTTTTAAGACTCATAATTTTTGAATAGTATGCCATATTTGGCCCTGGACATATAGACACCCCTTCGCCTTCAACTTTGGTATCTAAATTATACTTTAATAAGGCAGAAGTTCCTAGACCAACACAGGTACAAGACTTTTCGGTAATAGCATTGAAGGCTTTATTATAAGCTTCAGAAGTCAGGTTTTGTTCATCCAGTTCTTTTAACTTTAAATATTGATACTCGCGTGATGCCGTACAAATGCCTGTTTCTTTAAATTCTTTATTTAAGGCTACAAACTTTTTAGGGCAGGAACTCCCAGGGCGATTTTTATCAATTAATCGTTGTTTCTCAACATCTTTTGTATTTCCTTTTAAATTATTAAAAGGCACACCTAACGGAGAAATACCACTTAAATACAAATCCTTTTCTTTAGCTTCCGCCAACTCCCTCAAGGTCTTATCATCAACGGTTGTTGCTTCAGGAACAAGCAAAAACGGACTACCCCAACCTACAGAATCTAGCGCATAATGTTCTAGTAGAAAATTGTGTTCTTCCTCTGTTCCCACGCCACCCTGAGCGGTTATCTGAAAACTTAAATTTGTTGTTGGCAACGGTCTGTTTTGTTTTTCAAGCTCCTGAACAAGTACTTTATAAATAGCCTCTTGAAGCTCGCAACGCTTATCTTTAAATTCGGCTAAAACAGGCCCTAATAAATACCCATCTGTAGCAAAAGCATGCCCGCCACAATTAAGTCCTGATTCAATTCTATATTCTGACACCCAAAGGCCTTTTTTGGCAAGAAATTTTCCCTGAATTAATGCTGATCTGTAATCACTTACCTTTAAAATGATACGCTTATTAAAGTTACCTTGAGCATCTGGGAAAAAGTCATCAAATTGAGACATGTAACTGTACAATCTAGGATTCATCCCAGCCGATAAAACTACCGATGAATTCAATTTACTCTGTGCAAAACCACGTAGGGCAGCATGAGCATCATTGTACTCTACACTTAATTTTTCGTCTTTATTATAATTGTCCTTATCAACTTTAGTCATGATGTTAACGTCAATAGATCCCATCACTAAATTCTTAGAAGCCCAAGCCTTTATTTCAGAAAAATTAAACCCCCTTGATGTAAGCTTCGTAAATTCTGCTTTTAGCTGAGAATTATTGGGTAACATATTAATATATGCCAACAAATCATCACTGGTTTTAGAAGTTAATTCTTTTAAAGATTCGAATTTTTTTTCAGCTAAATCACTTATTAAATTAAGGTATGAGGTGATTCGCTTTGCTCTAAAATCTTCAATTTTATCGGTAATCTCCTGATAAGGAATCTCAAACTTCTCACTATACATTTTTCTTAATTTCTCTAGTAAAATATCGTCAACAAGAGAAATCACAGAATCCATACCGTACTGTGCCACTTTTAGAGGCGTATCAATAGTAAATCCAATCCCCATTACTGGAATATGAAACGAATGCGCTTTTTTCATAACTGTTTTATTAATCGACAAAGATAGAGCGACATAGAACACAAGAACATGACAAATATCATGCTCTGCATGCCTGGAATATTTATTTTCAGCACAACAAAACGTTTTTTTAAGCTATAAAATTTAATTTCTAAACAAATTCACATTAGAAAAAACCAAGCATCCTAAGCATTTATTTAATTATTCATAAATAGAATTCGCTTATCGGGAAAATTTGATAAAACTTTTAAAAGACTATGTGTTCTGTTAAAGCTTCACTATTTTTATGCTTCAATTTTAATAGATAAGGATACCATGTCAGTAGAGCCGAAATTAATTCGATTTAACCAAAATGTTTTGTCAAAATATCAGATATTCAACAGTATCTTTATGACATTACCTTTTGACGCTGTTACCAAAACGGGCGTATTATTACCATTATTTCATGAAACCTGTAAAAAAGGATTTGAGAAAGGCGACGACCCAACTACTATTGTAGAAACATTTTTTGAAAAATACCAAGCACGACGAAACAAACAAAGTCAAATAAACTTATTGTTTAGGTTTATTCAATATATAGAGCGCCAAGTGGTACTTTTTGATGCCATTGAAGATGCCGCTTTCCCTATTGTAAATAATATGGACGGCATTGGTACGTTAAGGCACTTAAAAGATTCGGCTAAATCTGAAGATAGCATGCAGGAACTTCAAAACTACCTTGAAGAATTTAAGGTAAGAATTGTACTTACAGCCCACCCAACACAATTTTATCCAGGGTCTGTTTTAGGTATTATAACTGAGTTGAAAACAGCCATTGAAGACAATGACCTAACCAAAATCAATAATTTATTTGGTCAATTAGGAAAAACACCATTTTTCAAGCACAAAAAACCTACACCATATGATGAAGCTAAAAGCCTTGTTTGGTATTTAGAAAATGTATTTTACCATACCTTTGGAGAAATATATAATT
Organism: Allotamlana fucoidanivorans; assembly: GCF_006265225.1. Taxonomy (GTDB): domain Bacteria; phylum Bacteroidota; class Bacteroidia; order Flavobacteriales; family Flavobacteriaceae; genus Allotamlana; species Allotamlana fucoidanivorans. The sequence goes on from NZ_VDCS01000005.1 coordinate 186,364, forward strand.
ACATTCAAACCAATATTTATAATGATGGTAAAAAGCACAATGAAATTATAAACATTGGTTTCTGGCCAGGAGGAGACAGAGATGGCAATCCGTTTGTTAAACCTGAAACCACATTAAAAGTAGCCAAGAAACTTAAAAAATCAATTCTAAAAAAATACTACCAAGATCTAAAAGATTTAAGGCGCAAACTCACCTTTAGAGGGGTAGAAGAACGCGTTATTAAACTAGAAACTATTCTTTACAAAAACAGCATTGACCTTGATTACAAGAAAAGAATTAGTGCTAAAGAATTAAGAAAAGAACTACTAAGCATTAGAAATATAGTGGTTGAACAACACCAATCGCTCTATGTCAATGACCTTAACAAGTTAATAAACAGAGTACATTTATTTGATTACCGATTTGCCTCTTTAGACATTAGGCAGGATAGCCGAATTCACCACTCCGTGTTCACCACCTTGGTTGATTACTTAATTAGTAGAGGTAATTCTTGTTTCCCAAGTAATTACCACGACTTAAACGAAGACCAGCAAATTAAAATACTTGCCACTGCCAACGATACTATTGATGATTTGACTGTTTTTGAAGATGAGATGGTTAGAAATACGCTAGAAACCATGAGCGTCATCAAAGAAATTCAAGCCATGAATGGGGAGCGTGGTGCTAACCGCTATATTATAAGCAATAACCAAACGGCATTAAACGTGATGCAGCTATTTGCTATGCTAAAAATGGTTGCTTTCCAAGATGAATTAACGGTTGACATAGGCCCTCTTTTTGAGACCATTCCTGATTTAGAACATGCTCCAGACGTAATGGAACAACTTTACCAAAATCCAGAATACATGGCTCATTTAAGATTAAGAGGTAGCAAACAAACCATTATGTTAGGTTTCTCTGACGGTACCAAAGATGGGGGGTATTTAATGGCCAATTGGGGAATTTACAAAGCCAAAGAACTACTCACTGAAATATCTAGAAAATATGATGTTACCGCGATATTCTTTGACGGTCGTGGCGGACCACCAGCACGTGGCGGCGGAAAAACACATAACTTCTACTCCTCTCTAGGCCCTACTATTGAAGATAAAGAAGTACAATTAACCATTCAAGGACAAACGGTTAGTTCTAATTTTGGAACCCTAGATTCCTCACAGTACAACCTAGAACAACTTATAAGTTCTGGTATTAAAAACCGTATAGACACCGATAAAAATAGACTTTCTGATGAAGACCGTGAGGTAATGACTGATTTGGCCGAAACGAGTTATGAGGCTTATAAAAACTTTAAAGCCCACCCCATGTTTATTCCTTATTTAGAACGTATGAGTACTTTAAAGTACTATGCCAAAACGAATATTGGTAGTAGACCTTCAAAACGAGGCACTTCAGACAAACTCGTGTTTTCAGATTTAAGAGCCATTCCATTTGTAGGATCATGGAGCCAATTAAAACAGAATGTACCAGGTTTCTTTGGTGTAGGAACCGCATTAAAACAATATGAAAATCGTGGTGAATTTGATAAAGTAGAACAACTTTACAAAAACTCTAAATTCTTTAAAACATTATTAGAGAACAGTATGATGTCCTTAACCAAATCATTCTTTGATTTAACAAAGTACATGGCAAAAGACGAAGAGTTTGGTGAGTTCTGGAAAATTATTTTTACCGAATATGAAACCACAAAACGATTACTTTTAAAGCTAACTGGTTATACCGAACTCATGGAAAATGAGCCAACGGGAAAAGCCTCAATTCAAGTAAGAGAATCAATTGTTTTACCATTATTAACCATTCAACAATTTGCACTTAAAAAGGTTCAAGAACTGCAAAAAGCGGGTGTTCCTGATGATGACGAAGAAAAGAAAATCTTTGAAAAGATTGTAACCAGATCGTTATTTGGTAATATTAATGCGAGCAGAAACTCTGCTTAGATTATACATTAACACTCTTAATATTAAAAAGCCCTTCATTCTTGAGGGCTTTTTTGTTTTTAACACCTAAAGATAAAGTAACCACGAAATGGTTAAAATCCATTGCTCATTTCATATTACAATCCTCTGCAATAAATTTATTTTGTTGCTTTAATATGATACTACTTTAGTTCTTTAATAACACATAACTCCCAAAAAATCATTAACCTACGTTTCCATAAAAAAGTCAAACAAAAACTTCAAGTACTGTTGAGAATTCTTAAAATTTGTGCTTTCTAACTAGGTCTCGGAACCGCTCGACTTGAAATAATCATTTAAATTTCAAAAATCAAAAATATAATAAGGTACTAATGAGAAGCAACCGTTGGTTAAAAACAAAAAAATGCCTCGCTTTTGCGAGGCATTTTCAAAAATATATAGTACCTAAAAATTAGTGTTCATTCAAACGAAAGTCAGGGTAAGCATCCATACCATGCTCATGCGCATCTAAACCTTCTAATTCTTCTCTTTCTGACACTCTGATTCCTACGGTTTTCTTTAGAGTAAAAATAATTAAGAATGAAGTTACCAAACAAAACCCTGCGTAACATAACACCCCTATTAATTGTGTTACAAAGCTATGCTCTGGATTAGTTGAAAATATACCAACTGCCAACGTTCCCCAAATACCACATACCAAGTGTACCGCAATGGCTCCAACAGGATCGTCTAAACGAATAGCATCCACACAACTAACAGCAAATACAATTAAAGCACCTGCAATAGCACCAATAATAATAGCACTTTCTGGCGTCATCACGTCGGCACCAGCAGTAATACCTACTAAACCACCTAAAATACCATTTAAAAACATAGTTAAATCTAAGTTTTTATACTTTAAGAACGACACAAAAGCGGCAACAACACCACCTGCTGCAGCTGCCAAGCAAGTAGTAACAAGAGTTAATGAAGTTAATTCTGGATCAGCAGAAAGCACTGAACCTCCATTAAAACCAAACCAGCCTAACCAAAGAATTAAAACACCTGCCGTAGCTAATGGAATACTGTGACCAGGAATAGCTTGTGGCTTACCTTCTTTATCGAATTTTCCAATTCTAGAACCTAAAAGGTAAACAGCTACTAGAGCAGCCCATCCACCAACTGAGTGCACTAATGTAGACCCTGCAAAATCATAGAATCCCATTTGATCTAAAAATCCACCACCCCATTTCCATGAACCGGCAATAGGATAAACAACACCTACGTATATAACCGTAAAAATCATGAATGGTCCTATTTTGATGCGTTCAGCAACCGCACCAGACACTATAGTAGCGGCCGTTGCAGCAAACATACCTTGAAATAAAAAGTCAGTCCACCAAGTATAACCACCATCAGCATATTCCGGGGTCATACCATTTTCTGGCGCCGCAATACCAAAGCCTGCAAAATCAAGAATTCCAGAAGACCCTTCTGCAAAACCTGGGTACATTAAATTAAACCCAGCAATGTAGTACAGTAATAGACCTACCGTAATTATGAATATATTTTTAAATAATATGTTTATTGTGTTCTTTTGTCTTGTTAGTCCAATTTCTAAAAATGCGAAACCTGTATGCATAAAAAATACAAGTGCTGTACAAATCATCATCCATACATTATTCGCTGTAAATAATCCTTCCATTATAATTAAGTTGTATTTATTTTAAATTTATTTTAGTGTATCACCACCTTTTTCTCCTGTTCGTATTCTGTAACACTCGGTAATATCCGATACAAATATTTTACCATCACCAACTTCGCCTGTGGCCGCTGAATTTAAAAGAGCTTGAATAGTTACCTCTTCAAAATCATCATTAACAACGATAGATAAATACCTACGCTGAATATCACTTGTACTATAAGACACGCCTCTGTATACGTGCCCTTCTTTTTCGTTTCCTAAACCAGTAACATCCCAGTAAGAAAAGAAATTTACACCAACCTCATGAAGCGCTTCTTTCACTACACGATATTTGGATTTTCTAATAATTGCTTCAATTTTTTTCATAATGTCTTTCAGTATTAATCGTTAGATTTCAAAAATATAAAAATATTTAACTTTTAGTGCAGCTTCCTATTTAGCATAGAATAAGACAAGTGGTGCCTTAAAAAATTATAACAAAAGGATGCCTAATAAAGTTTAGGCATCCTTTGTAGTTATTACACTATATAAACTAAACATTTAAAGTTACTAACACTTTGAAATCTTTATGTTTTTTTTCGAAAAATTAATCTTCAATTTCTCTTTGTCTCTTACCAGGGTAAGCTAATGCGCCGTGCTCAGAAAGATCTAATCCTTCTATTTCTTCTTTTTCAGTTACTCTTAAACCTAATGTTTTCTTTAGCACATAAAAGAAAATAAACGAAGTTACCAATGCCCATACAGCATATGCCAAAGCTCCAATTAATTGGGTTATAAACTGCGCTGATCCACCACCGTTTAATAGTCCAATACCAGTGTCTCCGTCAACACCCCAAAGACCTATTACAATCGTTCCCCAAAAACCAGCTATTCCATGTACAGAAAATGCTCCAACAGCATCATCAATCTTTAACTTTTGCTCTACAAACTCCATAGAGAACACTACGATAAGACCTGCTATAAAACCAGCTATGATGGCACCACCTTCTGTCATATTTCCACAACCGGCAGTTATACCTACTAAACCAGCCAAAGCTCCATTTAAGGTCATATCTAGATTTGGCTTTTTATATTTGAACCATGATAAGAAAAGAGCACCAACAGCACCGGCAGAAGCAGCAAGGTTAGTTACTAAAACTACCATAGAGGCACCTACAGCATCATCACCACCCCAAGCTAATTGAGAACCACCGTTAAATCCGAACCATCCGAACCATAAGATGAATACCCCTAGGGTAGCTAATAATTTGTTATGACCTGGAATATTAACCGCTTTACCATCCATATACTTACCAAGTCTAGGACCTACTAAAGCAGCACCCACTAGGGCAGCCCATCCACCTACAGCATGTACAATTGAAGAACCAGCAAAATCTATGAAGCCCATTTGAGCCAACCATCCATCGCCATTCCATTGCCATCCACCAGCAATTGGATAGATAACCGCTGTCATAATCAAAGAGAAAATAATATATGTAGTATATTTTGTTCTACCCGCTATAGCTCCAGATACAATAGTTGCAGCTGTAGCACAGAATACCGTTTGGAAAAACAAATCGGCAGGACCTTGATTATACATAAGACCACTCCAACCAATCCATCCGTTGGTATCTCCATACATAAGTGAATACCCAATAAACCAGAACACTAATGATCCTACTGCAATATCAAGTACATTTTTCATAGCAATGTTTACCACGTTTTTTGAACGTGTAAAACCAGACTCAACTAATGTAAATCCTGCTTGCATTAAGAATACTAAGATACCTGAAATAAGCATCCACAACATTCCCATATCGCCTTCAATGGCGGCGGTGTCTTGCATTATAAGTGGCATGTTTAATAATGACATAATAAATAATTTTTAGGGTTAGTTAATTGAAGAAAAGACGAGCCTTCTAAATTGATTAGAGAACTCGTCTTTATTCTCCTTATATTAAATTTTGTATTGCTTCAAAGCTTAGAATGCGTAGATTGCAGCTAAAACAAATGAACCTAAGCTTTTTGATGGCATCTTGTCATTATCCAAGAAAGCATCATCAGAAGTACTATCTAATCTAAGTTCTGGTTTGATAGTTAAGTTTTCAATTTCGAAGCTACCTGTTAAAGTTGCTGCAAAAACACTTGAATCTTCTACTCCAGTTCCAATTGCACCAAAGTCTTTCTCTTCTTGGAAATATTCAGCTCTCAAACCAAGAGTAAAAGTATCAGTTATACCAACTTGAGGATATAAAGCCCCTCCATAGAATCCACCCGCATCATCTTCAAGAGACAAATACGCTGCGTTGATTCCTAAATAAAACGATTCTGTAATATCGAACCCTCCTGTGAAGTCAATTTCAGTAAAAGAAGGGTCTAGTAAAAAGTTTAAGTATTGACCTGCATACCCCAATTGAGCACCAAAAGCGTAATCACCTGTTGGATTGAACTCAGTTAAATCAGTATCATTCATTACACCTACCATTAAACTCAAATCATCAGTTAAAGCGATATCAGCCTTTAAACCAGTATGAGAAAAAGGTCCGTAAGAAAATAAATAAGAAGTACTGTAGTTAAAGTTACCCGTTGGAGAAATAACCTCATACCCTAAGAACGTATTGAAATTACCCATGGTTAAAGTGATTGACTCACTAACATTCCAGTAAGCGTATAATTGGTTTACAATATTACCAGTAGCTGAATACATTGGAGAAGCAAAAATCGCATCTGTACCTCTTGGTCCAAATACAAGATCAGCCACAAAACCAACTTTCTCACCTTCGTAACTAGCAATAACATTTGCCATACCTAATGCAAAACCTGGCAGGTTAGCAAAAGAAGATCCCGGAGCAGTCCAGTTTTCTGCATCATTTGGACCATTAAAGTTAGTTCTATAATAAGCATCAATAGAACCGCTGATTGTGAATTTCTTTTCTGACGCTTCTTCCTGTGCAAATAAAGCCGTTGCTACAAAAAGCATTGAAAGTGTAAGTAATTTTTTCATAATTGTTTTCTTTTAGTTAATTATTAAATAGATCGTGTAATTTGTTTTAGTTTTTGGTTGTTTTAAATGATCTATTTTTCCTTAAGAACGAGCCAAACTTATGTTAAAAAGTTTTAACCCCCATAAAAAATAGGGGTAATTGTTTAACTTTTATCATTTTTCCAATTTTACCCCTATTTTTTTAAGGGTATTATCAAGATTGTTAGATTTTTTGATTTTTCAACAACTTAATTATTTGAATAATTGTCAGTATTTTCATTGTTTTACTGATATAATTTTCATTAAACAATAAAAACCTTAGCAGAAATTCACATTTCATCATTTTACACCCTATATTATATACTTTGAATATTTATTAAAAAATGCGTTTAATATTGATATATCATTATTATTATTAGAAGTTCAGTCCTAAAATCGAAATAATGAATTAGCACCTATTGTAATTCAAAAACTAGCACGTATCTTAGCGCTTCAACTCGAGTTTTTAAACCAATTATTTGTTGATTATGTTGAAGAAACAAGGACTTTATTACCCAGAATTTGAGCACGAAAATTGCGGCGCTGGTTTTATTTGTAATCTTAAAGGAGAGAAAACAAATCAAATCATACATGATGCCTTAGAAATTCTGGTAAAATTAGAACACCGCGGAGGTGTCAGTGCTGATGGGAAAACTGGTGATGGGGCTGGTTTATTGATTGATATCCCTCATGATTATTTTAAACGTGTTTGTGAGTTCTCTTTACCTGAACCACGAGAGTATGCGGTTGGGATGGTGTTTCTTCCAAAAGTAAAGAACCAATATAATTTTTGTAAATCAACCTTTGAAAACGAAGTTAAAGCACAAGGTCTTTCTATTTTAGGTTGGAGAGAAGTACCTGTTGATTCGACACAGTTAGGCCAAATAGCCTTAGCTTCAGAACCTAATATTGAGCAACTTTTTATTGGCAAAACCGAAGCAATTGATGACGCTACTTTTAAAGCTAAATTATATGCTGCTAGAAAAATTACTGAACATACTATAAGAGAATCAAAAATCTCTGAGAGTCATTATTTTTACGTACCCAGCTTATCAAATACAACCATTATCTACAAAGGTATTATCATGCCAGAAGATATTGGTCCATATTACACCGATTTACAACAAATTGATTTGGTAACACGTTTAGCACTTGTACACCAACGCTTTTCAACCAACACCATGCCAACTTGGGAATTGGCGCAACCGTTCCGCTTTATGTGTCAGAATGGTGAAATCAACACCCTAAGAGGTAATGTGAGTAGAATGCGCGTACGTGAGGAAATTATGAAAAGTGATGTGTTTGGTCCGCAAATAGACAAACTTTTCCCTATTATTCTGCCTGGAAAATCAGATTCTGCTTCTATGGATATGGTGGTTGAATTGTTAACGCATACTGATAGATCATTACCCGAAATCATGATGATGATGATTCCTGAGGCATGGGAAAAACACAAAACCATGAGTACCGATAAAAAGGCCTTTTATGAATACAATGGTTGTATTATGGAGCCTTGGGATGGCCCTGCTTCAGTACCGTTTACAGATGGAGACTATATTGGTGCTTTATTAGATAGAAACGGGTTAAGACCTTCAAGATATACCGTTACTAAAAGTGGTAAATTAATTATGTCTTCTGAAATTGGAGTGGTTGATGTTGCTCCTGAAGATGTTTTAGAACATGGTAGATTAGAGCCTGGTAAAATGTTCTTGGTGGATATGAACGAAGGTCGCATCATTGAAGACGAAGAGATTAAAACCAAAATAGTTTCTGAAAGACCATACAAAAAATGGTTAGATAAAACGCGCTTACATTTAAGAGACGTACCCTACACCAATGAAACCTGCCCAATTGAAACGATTGACATAAAAACACGGCAGCGTTTATTCAATTACACCTTTGAAGATATTCAAGAGGTAATTACTCCTATGGCGGTAAACGGAAAAGAAGCTTTAGGCTCTATGGGTATTGATACCCCACTTGCCGTTTTATCAGATAGACCTCAACTCATTTCAAACTATTTCAAACAATTATTTGCACAGGTAACCAATCCGCCATTAGATGGAATTCGTGAAGAAATTGTAACCGACATTAGTTTAAATCTTGGTAAAGACCGTAATATTTTCAGTATTACTGAAAGACAGTGTAGAAAACTAAGAATTCAAAATCCGGTAATTTCAAACGCCGATTTAGAAAAAATTAGAACCATAAAAATTGAAAGCTTCAAAGCTGAAACCATTCAAATGCTATACCCTAAAGCTCAAGGACTCAACGGTCTTGAAGATGCTTTAGAAGATATTATTTTACAAGTTGAAAAAGCGCTAGAAAGAAAAACAAATATCATTATTCTTTCTGATAGAGGTGTTAACCAAGAGTTTGCCCCTATTCCAGCTCTATTAGCTTGCTCCTATGTAAACCACCAGTTAAACCGCTTACGTAAACGTTCTTATTTTGATATCATTATTGAATCTGCAGAACCTCGTGAGCCGCATCATTTTGCTACTTTATTTGGTTATGGCGCTAGTGCCATAAACCCATATATGGTGAATGAAATAATCAGAATGCAAGTAAAAGAAGGCTTCATTACTGGTATGGATGAAGAAAAAGCAGTTGAAAATTTCAACAAAGCAATTGGAAAAGGTATCTTAAAAATTATGAACAAAATTGGAATCTCTACCTTACACTCGTATAGGGGTTCTCAAATTTTTGAAATTGTTGGTTTTAACTCACAATTTGTTGAAAAATACTTCCCTTACACAGCATCAAGAGTAGAAGGCATCGGTTTATATGAAATTGAAAAAGAAATTAATGAGCGTTATAAACAAGCCTATCCAGATAATAGAATAGACCGAAAGCTAGGATTAAACATAGGAGGGGATTACCGTTGGAGACGTAACGGTGAGCGCCATTTATTCAACCCAACTACCGTTGCTAAATTACAACAAGCGGTAAGATTGAGTGATCAGGCTAGTTATGATGTGTATTCAAAAGCCATTAACGAGCAGTCTGAAAACTTAATGACCATTCGTGGTTTATTTGAGTTTGATAATTTAGACCCTATTCCTTTAGATGAAGTAGAACCATGGACTGACATTGTGAAACGCTTTAAAACGGGCGCCATGTCTTACGGGTCTATTTCTCGTGAAGCCCATGAAAACTTAGCCATTGCCATGAACCGTATAGGTGGTAAATCTAATTCGGGTGAAGGAGGAGAAGACCGTCGTCGTTTTCAAAAAGATGTAAATGGTGACAGTAGAAACTCTGCTATTAAGCAAGTGGCTTCTGGCCGATTTGGAGTAACATCGCATTACTTAACCAATGCCAAAGAAATCCAAATTAAAATGGCTCAAGGTGCTAAACCTGGTGAAGGTGGTCAGCTGCCTGGAGAAAAAGTATTACCATGGATTGCCAATGCGCGTAACTCAACACCTTTTGTAGGGTTAATTTCACCACCACCCCATCATGATATTTATTCTATTGAAGATTTAGCACAACTTATTTTCGATTTAAAAAATGCTAATAGAGATGCTAGAATTAACGTGAAATTAGTATCTGAAGTTGGGGTAGGAACTATTGCTGCTGGTGTGGCCAAAGCTAAAGCCGATGTGGTTCTTATTTCAGGATATGACGGTGGAACAGGAGCCTCTCCACTTACCTCTTTAAAACATGCTGGTTTACCTTGGGAACTTGGTCTATCAGAAGCGCAACAAACTTTGGTTCTTAATAACTTACGTAGTCGTATTGTTGTAGAATGTGACGGGCAGTTAAAAACAGGTCGTGACGTAGCCATAGCAGCCTTGCTAGGAGCAGAAGAATTTGGTTTTGCTACAGCACCGCTTGTAGCTTCAGGATGTATTATGATGCGTAAATGTCATTTAAACACATGTCCAGTGGGTATTGCCACTCAAGACAAAGAGCTACGCAAGAACTTTAAAGGCACCCCAGAACACGTTATTAATTTCTTCTACTACATTGCAGAGGAATTAAGAGGTATTATGGCACAACTAGGATTTAGAACGGTAGCTGAAATGGTAGGGCAAACGCATAAAATTAATGCGAATAAAGCCATTAAACACTACAAAGCCAGAGGTCTTGATTTGTCAAGTATACTTCACAGACCAACGGCGTATAGCCAATTGACGGTAAGAAATACAGAAGCTCAAGATCACAATCTTGAGAACGTATTAGACTTTACCATACTTAAAGATTCTCACCGAGCGCTTTATAGAAAAGAAAAAATGAACTTGGCATACCCTATCAAAAATATTGATAGAACAGTGGGTGCAATAGTGAGTAATGAGATATCAAAAATATATGGTCATCAAGGCTTACCTGAAGACACCTTAAATATTAATTTCACCGGATCTGCGGGTCAGAGTTTTGGGGCTTTCGGAGCTCACGGATTAACATTTACAGTTGAAGGTAACACCAACGATTATCTAGGCAAAGGCTTATCTGGCGCCAAATTAATCGTTAAAAAACCAGCATCTGCAGATTTTATTGCTGAAGAAAATATCATTGTTGGTAACGTGTGTTTGTTTGGAGCCGTTCAAGGTGAGGCTTATATTAATGGTATTGCAGGGGAACGTTTTGCAGTAAGAAACTCAGGAGCTTCTGCCGTTGTTGAAGGGGTTGGAGATCACTGCTGTGAGTATATGACCGGAGGTAGAGTTATTGTTTTAGGTAACACCGGAAGAAACTTCGCTGCCGGAATGAGTGGTGGTATTGCTTATGTTTTTGATCCTGAAAATAAATTTGTAAACGGTCTGTGTAATACAGAAACTATAGAGTTTGAAGATATTAGCACTGAGGATGCTGCCGAGTTAAAAGCATCAATAGAAAAACACGCATTATATACAAATAGTAACAGAGCTAAAGAATTATTGGCCAATTGGGACACGAGTTTAGCAAACTTTGTAAAAGTAATGCCTATAGAATATAAGAAAGCTCTTGAGCGTTTAGCAAAAGGAGAAGTAATGGTTGAAGAATTAGAAATAGTATAGTGTTATGGGTAAAGTAACTGGATTTAAAGAATTTGAAAGACAAGACGAGTCGTACAAACCTGTTCAGGAGCGTATAAAACATTATAAAGAATTTACGGTTCCATTAAGTGAACCTGAACTTGTAAAGCAAGGATCTCGTTGTATGGATTGTGGTATTCCTTTTTGCCACAGTGGCTGCCCGCTAGGTAACCTAATTCCTGATTTTAACCATATGGTACATCAAGAAGAATGGCAAAAAGCTTCTTGGTTATTACATTCTACCAATAACTTTCCTGAATTTACTGGTAGGTTATGTCCGGCACCATGTGAAAAATCTTGTGTATTGGGTATTATTGAAGATCCTATTTCTATTGAAAATATAGAAAAAAACATTGTTGAACGTGCCTTTAAAGAAGGCTGGATTAAACCCCAACCACCAAAAACAAGAACAGGTAAAACAATTGCCATTGTTGGTTCTGGACCTGCTGGTTTAGCAGCAGCGCAACAATTAAATAGAGCAGGACATACGGTGACTGTTTTTGAGCGTGATGATGAAATTGGAGGCCTATTACGTTACGGTATTCCTAATTTTAAAATGGAAAAAGAAATTATTGACCGTAGATTAGCTATTCTTGAAGCTGAAGGTATCTCCTTTGAAACGAACGTAAATGTGGGTGTTAATTATGATACCGAAGAGTTGAAAGCCTTTGATGCTGTTGTACTTTGTGGTGGTGCTACTGAAAGACGTAGTTTACCAACACCTGGTATTGATGCTGATGGGGTTGTTCAAGCCATGGATTTCCTAACACAACAAACTAAGGTTCTATTTGGAAAGAAAGTTGAAAATCAAGTTTTAGCAACGGATAAACACGTTATTGTTATTGGAGGTGGTGATACAGGTTCCGATTGTATTGGTACTTCAAATCGTCATGGTGCAAAATCTGTGGTTAACTTTGAAATTATGCCAAAACCACCAGGACATCGTTCGCCTACAACACCTTGGCCCTATTGGCCGTTACAATTAAAAACATCTTCTTCTCACCAAGAAGGTGTAGAACGTAACTGGTTAATTAATACCAAAGAATTTGTTAAAGATCAAAACGGGAAATTAACAGCTTTAAGAACGGTAAATGTAGAGTGGAAAATGGTTCCTGGAGAACGTCCGCAGTTAGTAGAAATTCCTGGCACAGAAAAAACATGGCCCTGTGATTTGGCCTTATTAGCTCTAGGGTTTACAGGTCCTGAAAGTACGCTTGCAGACAAGCTAGGTATTGAAAGAGATGCCCGTTCTAATTACAAAGCAGAATACGGAAAATATCAAACAAATATCCCTAATATATTTACGGCTGGTGATATGCGCCGCGGACAATCATTAATTGTTTGGGCCATTTCGGAAGGTAGAGAAGCAGCCAGACAAGTAGATATTTATTTAATGGGTAAATCAAACTTACCTTCTAAAGATGCTAGTGGTGATTTGGTAGCCATGAATTAAACCCAATACTTTTTATGTATAAAAAAAGTGAACCATATTCGGTTCGCTTTTTTTATTTCTTCTAAACATCTATTATTTCATGAAAGCCATACTCTTACTTCTAATAACTTTCGTTACTCAAGGAAGTTGCCAAACAAATCAATCTCAAGCTATTCTATCCGTTGAATATACCATGGTGTCTAGAGGCTTTTACCAACAAATCATTATAGACAAAAACACACTAATAAAAAGGCAAAAAAAAGGAAGCACTGGCGAGTATTTCAATTGTACTGATACTGATTGGCAACAAATAATCAGCGCCATTAAATCTATTGAATTAGATGACTTTGAAACTATTAATCCACCAAGTCAAGCTTTTCAGCATGACGGCGCTGCCATGGCGCAATTAAAACTAGTGACAAGTGATAAAACGTATCAAACATCAAGTTTTGATCATGGCAACCCTCCTCAAGACATTAAAAAATTAGTTGAAGTTATTTTATCCGTAGCTCAAAACATTGAATAGCAAAATATCTTATTGTATTTTTGTTTAAAATTTTATGATTGTGAGTATTGAAGAGATCCAAAACGAAATAATAGACGAATTCTCAATGTTTGATGATTGGGAAGAACGTTACCAATATATGATAGATTTAGGGAAAGATTTACCCCTTATTGACGACCAATACAAAACAGACCGAAATATTATAAAAGGCTGCCAAAGTAAAGTATGGGTTCATGCAGAAATGGAAAATGACAAAGTCGTTTTTACGGCTGATAGTGATGCCATTATTACAAAAGGCATTATAGCTATTTTAATAAGAGCATTTTCAAATCAGCGTCCAAAAGACATTATAGATGCAGATACTAGCTTTATTGACAAAATAGGCTTAAAAGAACACTTATCACCAACGCGCGCCAACGGTTTAGTGAGTATGGTAAAACAATTAAAAATGTATGCCATTGCATACCAAACACAATTGAATTAAAATGAGTGAAACAATAGATACCGCCGAGTTAGGAGAAAAAATTGTAAATGTATTAAAGACCATTTACGATCCTGAAATTCCTGTTGATATATACGAATTAGGTTTAATTTATGACGTTTTTGTCAATGAAGACAACGATGTAAAAATCTTGATGACCTTAACAACGCCTAACTGTCCTGTGGCTGAAACATTGCCACTAGAAGTTGAAGAAAAAGTAAAATCATTAGATGCTGTAAAAGACGCCGAAGTTGAAATTACTTTTGATCCACCCTGGACACAGGAGCTCATGAGTGAAGAAGCAAAATTAGAGTTAGGAATGCTCTAAACCTCAGCTTCGTTTATAAAAATTCAAAAGAAAACGAACTTATGGCTGACGAGATTATAAATCGCGTAGCAAATAGTAAACTAGTTACTATTGATTTGGAAGATTACTATCCATCAGGTAAGCGCCTACTATTTGATATAAAAGATTGGCTTTATAAGGGCCTAATTTTACGTGAAAAAGATTTTAGAGCGCATGCATTAGCCTTTAATTGGAGTCAGTATCAAAACTGTTATGTAGCACTAACTTGCAGTACAGATGCTATTTTGCCTGGTTGGGCATTTATGTTACTTACTGTTTATCTGCAACCATATGCCAAAAAAATTGTAACGGGAAATCTGTCAGATTTAGAAACTTCCATATTTCAAGATATTATAAGCAACTTAGATGTTGGTCCGTTTAAAGACAAGCCCGTTATTATAAAAGGCTGTTCTAAAAAACCAGTACCAGAAAGCGCCTATATCATGCTTACCGGTAAACTCATACCCCATGTAAAGTCTATTATGTATGGGGAAGCATGCTCTTCTGTGCCTTTACATAAAAAGAAATAACATTTAACAGAAACATAATTCTTCCCTAACTCCGTAGCACGGGCTATTTACTTACTTGCCACTTTTTTCAAATAAAAAAACTATATTTATTCATCTTATTTAAAAACAACCGCAAATGAAAAAACAGCTATTAATCATTGCAATGTGTATAGGATTTGTTTCAATACATGCACAAACTAAAGAAGAGTTAGAAATACAAAAAAAAGAAAAACAAACAGAGGCTGATGCCTTAAAAAAAGAAATTGACGCCATACAATCAAAACTAGATGCCCTACCTGGGTGGCATCTCAATGTTTTTGGTACTATTGGCGGTACTTTTTCAAATTTCAACAATTGGTATGCCCAAGGCGCTCCCAACAATACCTCTGGAAGTATTGGTTTTACCGTAAATGCTACGGCTAATTTAATTCAACCAAAATTTTTCTGGAGAAATGCTTTAACCACTAACTTAAACTGGGTAAAATTAGATGACCGAGATGACCCGACTGATGATGCTGGTTTTGAACCTACTACAGACGTTTTCAACATTTCTTCATTGTACGGTAGAAATTTATCTAAAAAGTGGGCCGTATCGGCATTGATGGAATACAGAACCACACTTTTAGATAACTTCAACAACCCTGGGTATTTAGATTTAGGTGTAGGTTTCACTTGGACACCAATTTCTGATTTAGTAGTTGTAATTCATCCTTTAAACTACAATTTTGTATTTGCTGACAAGGATTTAGTTTTTGATTCTTCAATGGGTGCGAAAATTATGGTTGATTATGCCAAAAAAATAGGCGATTTAAATATCAAATCTAACCTTTCTGCGTTTCAAAGTTATAAAAGCAGCAACTTTTCAAACTGGACCTGGACCAATTCTTTAGGATATACTCTTTGGAAAAACTTTGGTCTTGGGTTTGATTTTGGTTTAAGAAGTAATAAGCAGGAAGCACTTAATTATGCTTTAGAACAAATACCTCCTACCGCTACAGGATTTGATGATGTTGACAATAAATTACAAACCTTCTACACCGCAGGTATTAGTTATAAATTCTAGATATTTTAACCAGATTCAATATTAATCAAACACGGCAGCTATTTTATCTGTCGTGTTTGCTTTTAAACCTAGTATTAGCAATATATTTAGTTTATAAACAAAAGAAAAAAATAGGATAGCATTGTACAATCAGCATAACCATTTATGCTTAATTTCCTTTAAACTTTTTTGTCCGTTTTTTCCCTTTAAATAAACGTTGAAAAAAAGAATCGCGCTTTTCTGGTTCACAATTCAAATCGTTAACTACCTTCTCAGATGGCTTTGAAAAGCCAGCCCGTGTGATGGCATTAAACTCAGCATCAGCATTCAATTTCTGATAGAATTTTGCAAAAATAGGCAAAGCCGAATTAGCACCTTGACCCATAGCCGTAGTTTTAAAACCTATACCATGATTATCATTTCCTACCCAAGTTACGGTAACCAGTTTAGGTGAAATCCCAACAAACCACCCATCTTTATTATCTTGGGTAGTTCCTGTTTTTCCTGCGATATCATTCTTTAAATTGTAAACGGTTCTTAATCTTGATGCCGTACCAAAATTTACAGTAGATTTCATCATTTCAAGCATCACCTCACAGGTATATTCACTAAAGGCTTGTTCTCCTACTTCAGGATTAAAAGTGGCGATAACATGCCCTTCTCTATCTTCAATCTTGGTAATTAAATAAGGCGTAACGGACCTTCCTTTGTTTGAAAAACTTGTATAAGCACCTGTAAGTTCTTTCAGATTAATTTCGGCTACACCTAAAGCTAAAGAAGGCTCTTCTGGTAATGTTTTTGTAATTCCTAATTTTTTAGTTTGCTCAATCACATTGGTAATACCCGTTTTATTCAACACCTTTACTGCAATGGTATTTACCGAATGACTCAAAGCCTTTTCTAAATTGTAGTTAAGATGAGGGTCATCTTCCTTACCACCTGAGTTACTAGGTGTCCAGTCGTCATAATTAGAATACGTGACTTCTGCCAATGAAAAATAGGTGCAAGGATCCATACCTTGTTCTATGGCTGTGGCGTATACAAATGGTTTAAAAGTAGACCCTACCTGGCGCTCACTTTGAGTCACATGATCATATTGAAAAAATCGGTAATCAATACCACCAATGTATGTTCTCACAGCTCCGCTTGCAGGATCAACAGCGAGCATACCTGTATTTAAAAATTTCAGAAAATGTTTCAAACTATCCTTTGCTGTAACCTGCATAATGGTGTCGCCCTCCCAACTAAACAGTTCTACATCATGCTTTACCGATAACGAGTCTTCAATTTGTGATTTACTTAAACCCAGCTCCTTTAAAGTCTTGTATTTAGGTAAATTTTTATAGGCATTTTCAATAAGTTGTTTATCCTTTTTCCATGGAGCATATTTACCATAGGAGGCTTCATAATCTTTTTGTAATTGCGATAAATGCGATTTCATTGCATCTTCTGCAAGTTGCTGCATTTTGTAATTTAAAGTAGTATGCACAATCAAACCATCCTTATACAGGTCATATTTATCTCCGTTTGGCTTTTTTATGGAATCGAGTATTTGTGCTAATTCCTTTTTTACTTCCTCCCTAAAATAAGGTGCAACACCAAGATCATGATTAAATGAACGATAATCTAAAACCAAATCTTTAAGCACCAAAGTGTCTTTAGCCTCGGGTTCTAAATAATGATACTTAACCATTTGATTCAACACAACATTTCGCCTATCCAAACAATTTTCGGGATACTTTCTTGGGTTATAGTAATTGTTAGCTTTAAGACTCCCTACCAAAGCAGCAGATTCATTAATGGTAAGCTCTGATGCTGGTTTATTGAAAAACTTTCGAGCTGCACTTTCTATACCATAAGTATTATCAGAAAACGGAACCGTGTTTAAATACATAGTTAAAATTTCCGTTTTACTATAGATGGTTTCTAGTCGTGTAGCAATAATAGATTCCTTAAATTTATTAATGACTGTACTGAAAAAGATAAAATTCTTCCTTCCAAATAGGTTTTTTGCCAATTGTAAGGTAATGGTACTTCCGCCACCAGCAGATCTATCTTGAAGTAAAATACTTTTTACAAAAACGCGCATTAAACTTACATTGTCAATACCATCGTGTTCATAAAATCTAATATCTTCAGTGGCCAACAAAGCGTCTATAAGATGCTTCGGAAAATCTTCAAACTTTAAAGGTTGTCTATCATAAATGTAATATTTACCAATAAGTTTACCATCCATATCAAGTACCTGCGTAGCCTCTTCTTGTTTAATACTACTCAACTCTTCAATAGTTGCAACTTTTCCAAAAAAACCTAAATATATACTAAAATACAGGCCAACAAAAAAAACAAAGACAGCGGCTAGTAGCACTAAAAACCTTTTTATCCATTTGTTTTTTAGAATTTTAAAGACCTTTTCTAGCATTATAATACTTTTATTGACTTTCTTCTTCTTCGTAATCTGGGTATAAGAAATGGTTATAAGGGAAACGCGTTATATGAATGTCTCTCACCTCATCATAAACACGCTTTTTAAAATCTTCAAGATTCTGTTTATTAAGAGCTGAAATGAATAAAGCATTATTTCCAACCTTACCCATCCAGGTTTTTTTCCACTCTTCAAGAGAGTAATACTTGTTTGTACGCTCTGTTTCCAAATCATTTTCCTCAATAGGTGGTTCCGCTTGATAGGCATCAATTTTGTTAAATACCATGATGGTAGGCTTGTCATTACTTTCAATTTCGCCTAAAATCTTATTCACAGACTCAATGTGTTCTTCAAAGTTTGGATGCGAAATATCAACCACATGAAGCAATAAATCAGCTTCTCTTACTTCATCAAGTGTACTTTTAAAACTCTCTACCAACTGAGTGGGTAATTTTCTTATAAAACCTACGGTATCACTTAATAAAAATGGTAAATTTTGAATAACTACTTTTCTTACCGTAGTATCAAGTGTAGCAAATAATTTGTTTTCGGCAAACACCTCACTTTTACTAATGACATTCATTAAGGTAGATTTTCCTACGTTGGTATACCCCACCAAAGCTACTCTTACCATTTTACCGCGATTGCCACGCTGTACAGCCATTTGCTTGTCAATGGTTTTAATTCTGTCTTTTAACAGGGCTATTTTATCACGTACAATACGTCTGTCAGTCTCTATTTCAGTTTCACCAGGTCCGCGCATACCAATTCCACCACGCTGGCGTTCAAGATGTGTCCACATTCCTCTTAACCTAGGGAGCAAATACTCATATTGGGCCAATTCAACCTGTGTTCGGGCATAACTAGTCTGGGCTCTTTGTGCAAAAATATCTAATATTAAATTGGTTCTATCTAAAACCTTACAGCCAAGTATTTTGCTGATGTTACGTTCTTGAGTAGCTGATAATTCATCATCAAAAATGGCCGTAGAAATGTCATGCTCTTCAACAAAGTTTTTTACGTCTTCCATTTTACCAGTCCCAATGAATGTTTTGGGATTTGGCATATCCATCTTTTGTGTAAATCGTTTTATGGCTCGTCCACCCGCTGTATAGGTTAAAAACTCCAGCTCATCCAAATATTCTTTCAACTTATCTTCGTCTTGATCTTTGGTAACTATACCAACCAGAACCGCTTTTTCTAAACCTATCTCTTTCTTTTCTATCATAACACAAAGTTACATAATTGTAAGCATTTAATATTTAAAAAAAACACCACAAAACAGGGGTAATCACACCAAATAATTGGTGGTTTCTTAATTTAAACTCTATTTTTGATTTATGACAAATCCTTTTTATGAGAATATTATGGTACGCCATGATATGCAAACTCTGGCCTTTTATAATGTTGAAAATCTATTTGACTTAAAAAGTAATAAGTACACTAATGACCGTGAATTTATTTCAAGTTCGGTTAAAAACTGGACCCCAAAGCGCTATGAAAACAAACTGAGAAAGTTAGGGTTTTGCATGGCAAATATTGGTCGAAGAGAAACAGGTAAACACCCTGCCTTAATTGGTTTGGCTGAAGTAGAAAATAAAACGGTTTTAAACGATTTATTAGAGTCCAAGCACCTTAACAAGTTTAACTATAACTATGTGCATTATGATTCTATGGATGAACGCGGTATTGATGTAGCCCTTTTGTATGATGAAGACGTATTTCAGGTTACACATTCTGAGATATTTACTATTTCGCTTCTTGATAAAGATGGTGACCCCGATTATACCAGAGATATTTTGTTGGTATCAGGCGTACTAGAAAACACCCCTATACATGTTATTGTTAATCATTGGTCTTCCAGACGAGAAGGCGCTCAAGAAACCGAGGTTAAACGTATGGCTTCGTCTTATAAAGTTCAGGAAATTATTTCTCGTTTAAAATTAGAACATGAACAACTTAACATCATTGTAATGGGTGATTTTAATGATGACCCGCATAATACCAGCATAAAACAAATGGTAGACCATAGTGCTTTATACAATCCGTTTGAAACCCTGAGGTCGTTCAACCGCGGCACTGTAAAACATAAACGGCAATGGTTTTTGTTTGATCAAATTATGCTATCCTCTAATTTTTTAAAACATTCAATAGATCAATTTGAATTTTTTAAAGCCAATATTTTTGATGAAGACTTCCTAAAACTTTTTAAAGGCCCATTTAAAGGAGCTCCTTTTAGAACCTATGTTGGACAAAAGTATAAGGGTGGCTATAGTGACCACTTCCCTGTTTACCTTATTTTAAAAAAATAGACAACGACAATATACTTAACGCGACATAATTTTTTTGCCATGTTTCAGGTTGAACGGAGTCGAGCCCTCATTGAAAATCACGAATTTTAATACTTATCTACTTGCTTGTAAGGTGTTTTCAAAAAAGCATATATTCTTTTCATTCAATACAGCTTGTGCCATGAATACTGGATGCTCATATCATGCTAATTATTAAAAGGCTTGGTACAATATATAGGATAAGGCGAGTAGACTAAAGGGTACAAACCATATTAACCAAATACTATAATTTAACCTTTTGTTTTTAAGTATGTTTGCATTTCTAACCTTTCGTTTTCTACCACCGTATTGCATCCAATTCTTAAAATAAATAAAAACTACAGCAATTACGTATAACGTCCAGGCCTTACTTGAAGACATAGTCTCTACATGCATTTGCTTGAAAAATTTTGAAAAAAATACGCCTAAAAGCAAAAGCAACGCACATTGTAAAAACGTTAAATAACATGTTGCTATGGCATCTGCTTTTCTTACTTTCTTGTTTTTATAATACTGAAAAACATGAAAGAATAACATATCAAAAGTTGTCATTTGGCTAAAATAATAACTCCAACGGATTTATTACAGAATTGCCTCAGAATAATATATTCTACTCTATAAAATCAATACTAATCTCATCAAGCTCATAAACCCCATCAAAAGATGCTTGCCCACCACCTGTAAATTTAAATGCAATGTAAACGGTTCCTGTCTCACAGGATAAATCAACAATACCAGAATCAAACCAAGGCGCAAAAGAATCAGTATCCTTCACAACATAAGCAGCAGAAAACACTCCCCAGGTTGCGTTTGTGATGGTTGCTTCGGCACCATCCCAATCTGATGAATACAATACTTCCATAAAACTACTATCTGCCAAACTATTTGACGTTTTAAAACGTAGTGTTTCGCCTTCCTGATTATCAAGATGTATGGGCGGAGTAATGAGCCAGCCTATGTTGCTTACATCTCCTGAGCTTGCCGATTGAAATCGTGCTGAACGCCCCAATGACGCATTTGAAGATGTTGACGAATAGCCTTCCCAAGCTTGTGAGCCCGCTTCCATGTAATTAGTCCAACCCTCAATAACTATGGGTTTGTTATTTTTTTGAGATTCAAAATCTTCATATAACAGATTCCCTGTACCTACCAATTCTCCTAGTTCACATGGCCACTCTATAGGATCGCAGCGCGATGGATCATCAAACACCACATCTTCAGATGTATTAATAATTAAAACGTTGAAATTATCTCTAAAATCTCTACTAAAAATTCCTGTAATAGCCCCATTTCCTTGAGGCACCGTTAGGGCTTTAAAATCAGAAAACGTACTTGTTTGCATTATTATTGATGTTCCTGAATCGCAAGATTCTAACAGGCGTAAACCATCAAATTCGTCAAATGATTCACTTGCAAAAGTAGCTCCTAACTCAAATCGGTTTAACTGCATCTTATGTAACTGAATGAGTGTGTTTTCATCCCACTCAGTTAAATCTTCAATAGCAGACACTTTAGGCACTATGTTCACTATATGGTTTGTTCTCAATATAATATGTTTAAATTCGGCCGCTTGAATCTGTCCTACATTTATACCATCGCCTTTTCCTATAGTAAGCACACCATTTGATTCTCCAATAGTTAGTCCGTTTAATTTAACATATACTTTTTGACCAAACTGATAAATATCTGACAAACTACTGGCATTAATATCTATTTTAAAGCCCATTCTTGGATCGGAATCTGATGTGCTGCCGTCTACTTTATTTTGAATAATTAACTCTTCAAAAAAGTTACCTGATTTATCTGAAGACACTACGTAACCTTCAATATATAAATCGGTTTCGGCATCAAGTACAACAGTAGTTTTGCCATCATTAATGGCTTGATTATATAAAGACTTAAGCGTTTTGAAGGTAGTTACCTTGTCTTTTGGGATATCTGGTTCTGTGATGGAAACGTCGGGTAATTCATAGTCTTCAGTCTTAACACAGGACACCAACATTATAAAAATGAGGATGGCTACCTTTTGAAATGTAAATGTTTTCATAAGCATCATAGTTTTAAAACCTAAGATTAAGATTCAAGAAATAGGTAGTTCCTCTACCGTACCAATATTTGGGTCCAAAAACCGGCGTTGTTAAAGCTTTATCGTCTCTTAATTCTCTATAGTTTGCCGTTCTACCTTGTTCAAAACCTCCTGTTTTGTATACTTCATCAAGTACATTATTTATACTTGCAAATAAGCCCAAATAATACTTTCCTATTTTCCATGATTTCCCTCCAACAAGATTCACTACCATATAATCATCAAACCGTTCTTGTTGTAACAATTGTTTTGCCAGATCTTCATCATAATCATTAAACACATTGCCATCAAAATCAGTATTAAAATTTGATGACCGCTTCAAAGGGCTTACATCTAAATACGTATTTGTGAAAAAATTGACAGTAGCCCCAAACCACCAATACTCAGGATCCCGATACTCAAAACCCAAAGCATAAGCATTTTGCGGACCATTTGACAAACGATAATTTTTCAACTTAGTTTCTCGAAAATCTTTGATTCCATTTACAAAGCCAGCGGCTTCAGCGTCATCACTAGGTTCTGTTGTTAAATATAATTTAGGGTTATTATTATAAGTAAACTGACCTAGGGCTGCAACGCCTTTAAGTTTTATGGTTGTGGTAACTTGTGCCTCTACTCCTAATTCGGCTCCAAAATACTTTTTATCAATACCCTGTAAAATTTCTTGAACAAAAATAGCATTGTCACCTCCCACGCCATCAGCGAAATAAAATGCAATATCATTGGCATTGGTAATTTTTGTGAAATACCCTGTTAATTTAGCTTTAACAAAAGGCGATCTGAAAATATAACTTCCATCAACAGAAGAAATATTTTCAGTGGTAATATTTGGTACTATATTATGGTTTTCTCGAGCATTTGAATAGGTGTTTTGAATAGTTGGCGCGCGATTTATATATCCTAAATTAACATTGAATACATGCTTGCCAGTCCATTTATAAGTTAGCCCTGCCTTGCCTCCAAAACCTGTGAACGCCAGTTTTTTACCTCGACCAAACGAATTATTAGGAAAACCCCCATTTTGATACAGCCCTTCCCTTTGATAGTGTGTACGGTTTATACTTCCTGAAAGATAGAAATCTACATTACTATAGGTAAATAAGCCTTGTGCATAGCCATCAAAACTATTGGCTGTAATATTATAGTGGTATTTAAATTTGTCACCAACCATTACCAATCGGTTAGGGTTACGCAAATCGTTTTGAGCTTCATCAATAGTATTGGCAAAAGTATCAATATCTAGATAGGTTGAAGCACCAAGTAAATCTAATACATGGGCATAATTTTTAGACAGTAATGATTTGTAATTAACTCCAGCATTTACTCTGATATTTGCATTAATATCTTTATTGAAAATGGAATTAACAGTTAGTTGCGTATCATCAACTCTATCTTCATAAAGCCCATATATGGCGTTCCCTCCTTGTTGTGCATTATTAATATTGGCATTATACATTGTATCCCAATTAATCTGACCATTTGCTTGAAATAGCTTGAGTGCCAAATAAGCATATTCTAAATTATCAGGATAATTTCTTTCAAAATAGCTTGGTAGTTTTTGATAGTAGGCTGGACTTGGATTTGAGCCACCCCCCTGTGGAATCCCATCAACTAAATCGGTTCCATTATAATCAAGTCGGCTATTACCTAAACTTCCAAATTGATAAGCCACATTAGTATTTAAAGATGTTTTACTATTTAAATTCCAATTATGGTTAAGTATAAACACAGGCTCATTTACCTCTTTAATTCTAGAATTACGCTTTTCACCATTTTGCAAACCCCAATATTCGTTGTATTTAATATCTTTTATATTATACACCTCCTGAGTATTTGGGGAAGACTTTCCTCGTTTATTTGGTGTATAAATAGCTGTTATATTCAAACTATGCTGATCACTTAACTTCTTTTCAACCGATGTAAAAAACGAGTTTGAGCTGTATGAGGTAGCGTCTTGATATCCTTCATTGCCCCAGCGTCTGCCCAAGGAAATGGTATACGCCCAGTTATTTTTTAGTAATCCTGAAGCGTACGTTGCCATAATTCGATTTGTATAACTTCTATTGGAAGACGAATAGGTTATGCCCCCTCCCGATTTTACCTGAGACGCCCTAACATTAATATTTGTGGTGCCTAAAACGCCGCCAAAATTGTAATTTGATGGTGCTAACCCTAAGGTTAATTCTTGGTTGCGCAATACATCATTAATCCCACCCCAATTACTCCACTGCGGTCGTCCATTATAACCTTTATTCATTTCAATGCCGTTAATTAAAACCGAAGCATTTCTGGAGTCTAAACCTCTCATCCTAAAAAATGATGCGCTAAATTCAAACGCTGCTGTTCTCTGAAAAACATCCAAAGATGATGCCAGTAACCCAGCCATATTATCTGCACCACTAGTATCATCATTCAATTCATCATCAGATAGGGTTATAACAAACAAATCATCAGTACTTGACCTATCTGGATCTAATATCATATCAAAAATGGTGACCAATTCTCCCTCATTTACCACAATAGGATAGCGTTTTGTTACATAGCCAAGTTTTGATAGTTTAATTACTTGTTCTCCTAAGGGTACATGCATATCAAAAACGAACAGACCTTGTTCATTTGTTGTAACGCTCAAGTTGGTACCTTCCAATTCAACAACCACAGTTGTGATAGGTTTTGAAGACACCGCATTTAAAACACTCCCTTTTATAAGCGTTTGTTGCGCCGCAACCTTAACACAACTTAGGGTAACAAATAAAAGGACTAAGGCTTTCTTCATATTGAGATTTAGATAGCTACAATATAAAAAGTAAGTTATTAATTACAAAATTAAATTTATTTAAAATAATATACTACATTTGATAGCGTATTGTAGGACAAAAACACCCTATTGTTTCTATTTATGTATAGTTATAAATTTTATTTCGCTCTCATTTTCTTTTGTATTTCAGCCGTTTTAAAAGCGCAAAATCATTCTTATTCTATTCATACTATAGCCTTTTACAACCTTGAAAACCTATTTGACACCATTAATGATCCCAGAAAATTTGATGAATACAGCCCCATTATGGAGGTAGAATCAAATCGTTCAAAAATCTATCAAAAGAAAACAAGTAATATGGCTAAAGTGATTTCTGATATTGGCTTTGAGCTTACTAAAAATAGCCCGAGCATTATTGGTGTTTGCGAAATTGAAAACAAAGATGTTTTAATTGATTTAATTTCAAATGATTTTCTGAAGGATAAAAACTATGGGATTATACATTTTGATTCTCCAGATGCCAGAGGTATTGATGTAGCTTTATTATATAAAAAACATATTTTCACACCAACACATTCTAGTCATCATACCCTTAAGCTTTATGATGATGAGCAAGAGCCAATTTATACTAGAGATCAATTATTAGTGAGTGGTCAATTAGATGGTGACAAGATACATCTTTTAGTGAATCATTGGCCATCGAGACGTGGTGGAGAAACTAAAAGCCAACCAAGGCGTATATCGGCCGCTAAACTAACTCGACACCTTACGGATTCGCTTCAAAGTATTGATCCTTATGCTAAAGTGATTATTATGGGCGATTTCAATGACAACCCCAATAACAAAAGCATAAAAAACATACTCAATGCAAAAAAGAATCGCAACAATCTAAAAATAAGACATCTATACAATCCATTTTATAAACTTTATACTATCGGACTAGGCACTACCGCCTACAGAGATGCTTGGAGCCTGTTTGACCAAATTATGATAAGCAAACCCTTACTTGAAAAAGATTTTAGTTCTTTCCAATACTTCAAATCGGGAATATACAATAAAAACTACCTTATTGACAATCAAGGGCGTTACAAAGGCTATCCATTAAGAAGTTTTTCTGATAACGGATTTAATAACGGGTACAGTGATCACTTTCCCGTTTACATACATTTGATAAAAAAGGTGAGCGACTAATACCTAGCCTAACCAAGTATTCCAAGGAATTCTTGATAAAAATAAAACTAAGGCTATAGAATAAAATATAGCTATTGTTTTTAGTTTGGCATTTGAGGTTAGCTTCTTTTTATGTTTTGAGTACCCAATAGTAATCAAAGCTACAGCCAGAATATTAATAACAGGATGCTCAACCAAATACAGTCTATTTACAGCATCTTTCATGATACCTCCCATACCCACTTCGCCAAATAATTGTAATCTTGGTGATACCACATACAACACTAATCCAATAAGTAACTGAATGTGTGAAACGATTAAGGTAAATAACGATTTTCTGAAATCATTTGCTTCATATTCTTTATCTGTAAATGTTTTTATAATGGCATTAAACGTTGCAATAATTAAAACGATTAAAACGAAGTAAGCCCAATACGAGTGAAGTGTTTTTACAATGTTATACATGAAGCATCTTTTTTTATTCTTGACAAATGTAATAATTAAAAAGATAAAAAAAGCCACCTTAAAAAAAAGCGGCTGTTATGTTTTGTTATCCTAAGATTATTTCCACGTATTTTCAGCTGTATTGCCGCCCCAAATTAATGTTGCTAAATAAGGGTTATCAATAAATGGGTTTCTATTACCTTGCGCACCAAAAATAACTTGATTACGTTGCTTTTCAAAGTCAGATACAGGGTCTTCAACATTCCATTTTAAGAATAATTCAAGCGTTCCAACTTTTACAAACGTTTCACCATATCTGATATTCAAATACATAACCATTCTTGCTACGTCACCTTTCCATTCGTCTCCAGGATACCAGGAAACCTCACCAATTTTTTGATTGTTCCCAGAGCCATCTACATAGGGATAATTACTTCGCTCTTCATTTACATTAGCATCACAAGATCTTAAATGATGTAAATCTGTTACCGCATCATTGGCAGATAATCTTGATTGTGGGTATATATGTTCTGTATTGAATGTTTGCGGGCTATAAGCATTTGTACCAGAAGTATATTCTTTCCAATACCTACTTTCACCTGTATACATCAAGATAACATTATCATCATTATTTAAATCTTTGTCGGCATCATACAAATAATTATGGCGCTCTCCGTAAGACAAAATGGTGGTATGCTTATTTTTTGTAAGGGCTTCTAATTCCTCAAACATTAAATCTGCATCCTCAGAAAAAATAACACCACTATAATAATCAGACACCTCGGCAGCAATATTAAAACTTAGTCCTGTAACCACCGTAACATGTACCGTAGCGGTATCACAGGACGGATTTGGGGTGTCATTATCACAAATAGTATAGGTAAAGGTATCTGAACCTGTAAATCCAGACTTAGCTGTATAGCTTATAGTTCCATCAGCATTACGCACAACGGTTCCTTGTGAAGAAGTTCCATCAACTTCTGATAACATGGCACCATCCATTAAATTGTCGTTATCCAATAGGATAGTAAGCACTTTGGTGCTATTTTCAAGCACTTTTACAGTATCATCTTCGGCTAAAGGGCTACCTGCATCTGTAACGGTGATAGTCACTGTTGCTGTTGAACAATCGGGTTTTTCGTCCCTATCACAAATGGTATACGTAAATGTATCTTCTCCTACAAAATTAGCTGGCGGCGTATACGTATAGGTATTATCTCTGTTGTCAGTGATTGTACCGCCCTGGGTTGTTGTTATATCAAAGCTTGTAATCCGGGCGTTATCCAATACGGTATCATTTGAAAGTAAGTCGCCTATAACGACTACATCATTTTCTGTAGTGTTTGCTGTATCATCCACAGCAATAGGTACACCATTTGGATCAGGTTCTGGTTTGGGAACTGAATCATTTCCTTCTGAACTACACCCTAGAATAAAAATTAAACTAAATAAACCTAAAAAGTACTTCATTTAATAAATTTATTGAAATTTAAAAAACCACCTCTTATCAAGGTGGTTTTAAATATGCTGAACACTTTTTTTATTTATTTACCTTCCAAACTAATTCTCCTGAATCATTTTTTGCTTTAATTAAACTCATGCTCTCGGTACCTGTCGCACCAGTATAAACAACATAAGTTAAAACATATTTTTGACCTTCCTCAGCTTCAGGTTGTTTTTTGTTTAACAAAGCAGAAAATGCTTCTAGTAACATATCATCATTCCAGTAATTACTACTACTCGATCTTCTATCAAAGCTTCCAAAAAACCCTACATTATCTGCTGGTCCCGGATATTTATCAATAAAAGTACTTGAAATAAAAGATATATCTTCATCAACCAGAGTATATTTTATGGTATTATCTGGTACCCAAGCATCCTGTTCGCCATCGTATCCAAATTGTAATACCTGATTGATAACATCATTATATTCAGACCAATTTTCACCATCATAAATAAAATACTTCACATAACTATACGTGGTACTGTCATCCGTTCTACCATCTTCATCTAGGTCATCTACATCTGTAGTATATAGTTTGTACATCGTACCCACTATATCTCCTGCTTCATAACCATCAAATTTTAACTTATCTTTTAAAATAATAGCCGTTTTTAAAGTAGCTTCATCCTCATTTGAAAAGTTTGGAAAACGCTCTCCCATTAGGGTATACTCATCGTCAGAAAAGCTAATCATTTCCTCCCAAGTATCATTAATAAATAAGTATCCTGTATTTAATGTATTTGTACTTCCATTATAAAAATCATACGTTAAAGACACTAAAACTCTATCCTCTGGATTAGGGTATTTATATTCTAAGAACTCTATAATTTCTGACTCTCTATCAAAATTCCCAAAAGTATGACCAAGAGCAGCATAATCTTCATTAGAGACTGTATATCTAATTAAACTTCTCTCTTCTCTTTTAGGTGAATATAAAGCATAGGTAATGAATGCACTTGATCCGTCTTTTAAAGCAGGATATTTGTCTTCTAGAAGAATTGGAATTAACTCTTTAGCTTCATCTTCAGAACCAAAATTTGGAAATCGTAGTTCTAATTCTTCGGTATAATCTTCTTCAGTTAAAGTATACGCAACATCACCAGAAATAGGCTTTGCATTTAAAGCAATTTCATCATAAATATCTTGATTTGGATTACATCCAACAAGAATGAACCCAATAATCATAACATAATTAAATAAATTTTTCATCTTCTTTTTTTTTAAAAATTAAGCCTTGCTCCTACACTAAAGGTTCTTCCAAAACCATAATAAACTCTTGCTACTCTCGCCGAAGATCCAGGAATATAGTCAGGATCACCAGGATTACCTACTGCTCTGCCATCTTGAGCATCTGAAATATACTCTAAATCGAATAAGTTATTTATTCTACCAGTAATACTTGCATCAAAAGGTCCAAATTTAAAACCATGAGTAAGCGCTACATCAAAAAGGTTATAATTAGGCATTTTCCATGCGTCTGGCCCTGGTTCTTGTCGGTCGCTAGGGTCAAATTCCGCATAGATGTCTCCAAAATAATTATAATCTAAATTAATTCTTGTTTTTGGAGCTAGTCTATAATCTAAACCTAAAGCTGCTGTAGTTTGCGCTGCATCGGCAACATGCAAATCTTTGATATAAATATCTACAACATCAATAAGGTTTTGATCCTCATCAAAAATAGGAACACCTAAAACATCTTTATCCCATCTCCAATCACCTAAAGAAGCCATTCCTGTAATATTAAATTTATTGGATACTCGGTATACAAAATCTAACTCGATTCCTTGATGAATAGCATTTACACCTAAGATATTGGCTGCAGCGCGCGTTCCGTCAGGTTGCTGAAAACTTGCAATCTCTGTTCTATCTTTCCAAAATGTTCTATATAAGTTCAAATTAGCCGAAAACTTTTCTCCTCTAAAACCATAACCAATTTCAACACTAGAAATCTTTTGATTAGGAGCATCGGCATTAATGTTATCATTACTAAAGTTCAAAAATACAGCATCAAAATTCGGGGCTCTTTCAAAATACCCGAGGTTAGCAAACACATTATGATTTCCACCAAAACGGTAGTTCGCTCCTCCTTTTACACTATACCCAGCAAAATTATAGCGATCGGTTTTTTGCAGCGGATCTGAATCTAAATAATTAAAGTAATCTATTCGTTGATACGATGTATTTGAGCCAGCTAAAGATATAAATGCATTAAAATGTTCATTAATGTCATATTCTAGTTGACCAAAAAGTCCTAACCAACCTACTTTACCATCGTTATAATAATTGATTTTATCACCCACTCCAGCTGGATTGTTAGGATTGTTTTCGTTACCATTATCTAAAAAATATCGACCTCCTAGTAAATCTGTTACTTCTTGAAAGTGGATTCCTTTATAAGATCTAAAATCTAAACCAGCTAAAAGCACTAAGTCATCCGTTAAATCAGTTTTTAAGGTTGACAAAAGCCCATACCAATTATGATCATTTCTTGACGCCCTCAATATGGTTTCAGAGCCTTCGGCTCCTCTAGCTTCATTTTCAGCCGAGATCAAATCAAAATCTATAGGCCCATATAAGCCAGTTCTGTAAGGGCTACTACCATCTGCTTCGTTGAAGGTAAATTTATTTACACCTCTCCAGCCTCCGCCACCTCCTGTTCCGAATGAAACATATGCAGATGAAAGCAACGAGGTTTTTTCATTAATATTCCAGGTGTGATTTAAGGAAATTTGAGGCTTGTGATAAAAATTATCCTCTTGAAAGGTTACTTGTCCGTTTTTATAACCCCAATCTGAGTTAAACTTTCTGCCTCGCTCACTATTCTTAAATGTCTCAATTAAATGTCTGTTTTGTCTTTGACCATGTTGTTGCTTTGCTCCAAAAGCAGAAAAAGATAAACTATGGTTATCATTAATCTCTTTTGAAATATTTATGAAATAAGAAACTCCTGAAAACTGTGTTCCATCCACATAACCATCTCCCTTTGTACTTGCTGCAGACGCTGTAACCGCAAAACCATTCTTCATTAAACCTGTTGAATAAGTCATACCATATTTCAAATACCCATCATTTGCAATGGTGGTTGCAACATTTCCTCCTTCTTCTGCATCGGTAGTTTTTGTAACAATATTGATGGTACCCCCAATTGAAGGAACTGCTAATTTAGATGCCCCCAAACCTCTTTGTACTTGCATTTGGCTGGTTACATCTCCTAATCCGGCCCAGTTACTCCAGAACACTCGACCATTCTCCATATCATTTACAGGAATACCATTAATCAAAACAGCCACATTCTCCGAGTTAAAACCTCTAAGGTTAATTCTTCCGTCACCGTACCCTCCACCTTGTTTTGTGGCATACACTCCTGGTGTTGACTTTAAAATCTCTGGGAACTCTTGAGTTCCAAGTTTCAACTCTATATCGGCTGCTTTAACTGTAGAAACAGCTACAGGCGTTTATCTGTCTACCGCAACAGATGCAATAATTTGAACTTCTTCAAGACCTACCTGACTTGATTCTAAAACAATGTTTCCTAACGCAACATCTCCTGAAAATGGAATGGTTTCTGAGTTATACCCAATGAAGGTAATAACAAGTTCTCCTGATGTTTCATTTGTTTTAATTGTAAAGTTTCCGTCAAAATCAGACGTCACCCCGTTTGAAGTTCCTTTTTCAATAATATTAGCACCTGGAAGTGGAATATTACTTCCTGCCTCTAAAATTGTACCCGAAACAGTACTTTGTGCCATGGCAACTGCCGAAAACATTAGCACTGCGGTAATTAAAAGAAAATTAATAGTTTTTTTCATAATTAATTATTTGAAATTAGTCGCAGCAAAAGTACATATTATTTGGCATTACATATTAAGCAAACGTTAACAAATTTAACATGTATCTAAAAGCAAAAAGAGCGTAAACATTGAATATTTACGCTCTTTTTATTAATACAGTATTAATGTAATATCTTTTTAAGGTATTTGATATTTCATCAAGACATTTTTTTGTAATATCTCAATAAATTAGCTGTTGAAGAATCATGCTGATTTGCAACTTTACCATTAAATTCTTGTAAAATTTTTGTTGCTAATTGCTTTCCTAACTCCACTCCAAACTGATCATAACTAAAAATATTCCAAATTATACCCTGTACAAATATTTTATGCTCATACATAGCGATAAGTTTCCCTAAACTTTCAGGTGTCAGCTTCTTAATAAAAATGGTGTTTGTAGGTTTGTTGCCTTTAAAAACTTTAAATGGAATAATACTTTCTTTCGTCCCTTCTGCAACGACTTCAGCTTCGGTTTTTCCGTTTAATAAAGCTTCAGTTTGCGCTAAAAAGTTTGATATTAATTTATCTTGATGATCTTGGTTGCCATGTAATGACTGGGCAAATCCAATAAAATCAGCTGGAATTAATTTTGTTCCTTGATGAATTAATTGAAAAAAGGCATGTTGTGAATTGGTTCCCGGTTCTCCCCAAATAATAGTTCCTGTTTGGTAATCAATAGGATGTCCGTTTCTATCAACACTTTTACCATTGCTCTCCATAATACCTTGCTGCAAATAGGTTGCCAACTGATTCAAATATTGTGAGTACGGAATAATGGCTTCACTTTCGGCATTAAAAAAGTTATTATACCACACACTAATTAGAGCGAGTATAACTGGAATATTGGAATTGAAATTCGCTGTTTTAAAATGTTCATCCATTTTGTTTGCCCCTTCAAGAAGACTGGCAAAATTAGTGTAGCCAACCGCTAAACTGATGGTTAAACCAACGGCACTCCATAACGAGAAACGTCCACCAACCCAATCCCACATTGGGAAAATGTTGTTTTCATCGATTCCAAAATCTTTTACTTTCTCAATATTTGTAGATACCGCCACAAAATGTTTAGCAATAGCTTCTTGGCTAGCTGATTTTAAAAACCAATCTTTTAGTGTATTAGCATTAGAAAGCGTTTCTTGGGTGGTAAATGTTTTTGAAACCACTACAAATAAAGTCGTTTCGGGGTTTAATTTTTTTATAACCTCATTAACATGATCACCATCAACATTGCTAACAAAATGTGTAGTTAAATGATTTTTATAATATTGAAGTGAATCAACCACCATAGCTGGTCCTAAATCTGAACCACCAATACCTATATTGACAACATCTGTAAATGATTTTCCTGTAAACCCTTTAAGTTCACCATTCACCACCTGATTAGTAAAGGCTTCAATTTTTTCTTTTACCTGATAAACCTCTGGTATGACATTCTCACCATTGACTTTAAATTCGGCTGATTTTGGAGCTCTTAGTGCCGTATGCAACACCGCTCTACCCTCTGTTTGATTGATAATTTCACCTGAAAACTGACTTGTAATAGCTTCTTTTAGCTTTATTTCTTCAGCTAACTCCAGAAGGTACTTCAAGGTTTCTTCGGTAATTCTGTTTTTTGAAAAATCTACATAAAAATCGTCCCAAGCCACGGTAAATTTGTCTGCTCTTGAAGCATCTTGAGCAAATAAATCCTTCATGTGTACATTTTTTACTTCTTTAAAATGTGCTTGTAACTTTTTCCACGCATTAGTTGTTGTAGGGTTAATAGTTGGTAGTGCCATGCTTAATGGGTATTTTGTGATATTAAATTATTCTGCTCTTCAAGTGCTACTTCTATAGATTCATCTATAACATCTATAGAATCAAAAGGAATGCTATCTAACTGTTTTTTTATAGGTTGAATGAAATTTAAATATTCTAGTTTTAAAGAATCTGAAATAGGTTTAGCTTCTGGCAATTTTTGCTTAAACGGGTCTACCTGTCTGCCATTTACCCAAAAACGATAACATACATGAGGGCCTCCTGTATTACCTGTCATACCAACCCAGCCTATCACATCACCTTGTTTTACAAACTCTCCCACTTTAACCTTACGCTTTTTCATGTGAAGGTATTGGGTTTCGTAGGTGGCATTATGGCGAATTTTCACATAATTACCATTACCGCCTCGGCGTTCAGACTTTGTTACGGTGCCATTTGCTGTAGCCATAATTGGCGTGCCAATAGGTGCCGCAAAATCGGTTCCTTTGTGAGCTCTTACCCGATACCCATAAACCGCAATCCTGCGTTTCAAGTTATAACGTGAAGAAATGCGACTAAACTTTACCGGAGCTTTTAAAAAGGCTCTTCGTAAGTTTTTAGCCTCTTCGTTAAAATAGTCGACAATACCTTTAACTGAATCCGTTTCAAACTCAAACGCATAAAAAGGTTCACTGTTATGTTCAAAAAAGGCTGCTTTTATATTATGGATTCCTGTATAAATGGTATCATCTATATATTTATCGGTATAAATAACCTTAAATCGATCTCCTTTTTGAAGGCGTCTAAAATCAATAGTCCAAGCATAAATTTCATCCGCTAACTTAAATGCCAATCTCGGACTTAAGCCTTTCTCCTCAAGGGTTTCAGAAATACTACTATTTATAATACCTGTAGCCGTTTTTTCAACATAAGTGATTGGCTTTCTACTGGTATAGGCATGTATAGAATCTTTGAAGTTTATAACCACATATTCCTCAAGATTAGGCTGATAAATAAAAGATTGTGGTAACTCTAAGGAGTCTTTAGAGCATAAAAGCGTATAGGGTCTCCCTACTTGAAGCCTTCTAATATCAAAGGTATCTTTGGCTCTCTCAGCAATATGAAATATTTTAGGGTAACCTACATTATTTCGTTCTAAAATCTCACCAAAACTATCGCCACGTTTTATAGTGTCTCGTTTTACAATATAATCATTTAACTTAAAACCAAATTCAAAGGTTTCTTTTGGTTTCTCGGTTACAGCAACAATATCTTCTTTAACGCCTTCTTGTTTTACTTCTTCCTTACAGGCTGCAAACAACACAGCCGTTACTAACAGTACTACTATATATTTGTTCCCCACGCTTCTTTTTCTTTCTCTGTCCATAAATCTGGAAAAAATATTCTTTTTTGATATTTTGGGTGCATATATTTTACCCATTCACTTCCTCCGGTGGCTTCGGCTGTTTCGCCACCAATATTTAAATAATGATTTGCCGTATTATAATGTGCCATAACCCATTTAATATTCACCGTAAAATCATAATGGCGCATGGCTTTTATCAACGCTCTGTTCCTTTGAGCTTCTTTGGATAACCCCTTGAATTTACTCCACAAATTGTTATTTTGATAAAATTTTGTAAATCTAATAAATTCTTCTTTATAGCGTTGTTCAAAAGCTGTTAAAGTGTATGTTTTTTTGCCTGTTTCGAAGTCCTTACCTGCAGCCTGCCAATACAAATGTTCAAAAGCATGTTCATAAGACGAATTCCTATCAATAGTATCTCTAAAACGTTTATCTATTAGATTGATTAGTTCTGTAGACGAAAACTCGATTTTTCTATACTGAGCGCTTTGAAAACCGCTTGCCGGTGTGAGCGTTGTTCTGAACTTGTTGTATTGCTCTATATCCATACCATCTTTCATGATACTAAATGAAGAAGTCAAGACATCAAAATAGCGACTAATACGCATTATTTTATCAGTGAATAGCTCTGGTTCAAGAATTTCTGCTCTAGCCACTTGTTCAATTTCACTCAAAATCATCTTAAAAAGTAACTCTGAAATTTGATGATACATGATAAATACCTTCTCATCAGGGAAATTGGTACGTTGAATTTGAAGATTTAAAAGCGCATCAGTATGTATGTAATCCCAGTAATTAATGGGCTTACTATGCAACAACCCCTCTAGATGCACATCAACATCTTGGTCAATGGTTTCATACTTTTCCTTTAATTTTTTTGAAATGTTGGAGTTCAAAAGACTTACTAATTTTTTACTACTATTTTAAAAGGATGCTTTAGCCCCTTAAAGGCCTCTAAATCTGCCCTTAAAGACCCTACCGCCAAATCTGCTTTAATACGCAAAGGTAGCTTATTTTTATCTTTTGAAACCCATAGCGTCAAACTTTCTTCTTCTTTAAAAACGCGGCCTGCCATAACATATGGCCTAAACTTTAACGATTCAATTTTTCCAAACTCGGTGCTTATTGTTTCTTCTCCAAGATACCTTAATTTGAACCCGTAGTTTTCTTCATCAAAAAACATATCTAAACGTACTTCATCACCAATCTTTAAAGCATCTGTTTTTAAATTATTTCTCAGGTAATAAAACGTAGATACCATATCTTGAATATTAGGCTTCGTATCAAGTGTTTTTTGTGTGTTATACTTTAAATTGTTTACAAAAGCTTTGTTGTTCTCTTGATCAAATTCAATTTCTAAATTTTTGGTATGCCCGCCTTCATCAATATCGCGTATAAACCTATACGGTAAAATGGTTTTCTTATCAAAAAAACTTTCATATCTATCTTTTACTTTAAAAAACCACTTAATCATACCAGTGGTCCACCCCTTACCTACAACATGATATACATCCTTCCCTTTATACTTCGCATCTTTTACAGTTAGTGTTGCATTACCCGCTTTTAACCAATTGCTATAGCTCATTCTGAATTTGAACCATTCACCCGTATCAAATGCTGATTCTTCTGGCTGCGCCACAACACACTGTGCGGTAATTAAAACAAAAAATATGAATATAATTTTTTTCATAGCTAAATATGTAATTTCATAGTAACTCTATTTGTTACAAGTTATTGTTCAATTAGAAATTACAATTACTGTTCCAAAAATATAAATTTTATTATAGTAGCTAGACTATAAAACGTTATAGTTATGTTAGGATTCTTCAATAACAAAATAAAAAAAGCCTGCTAAAATGCATAGCAGGTCTTATAAACACTTATAAAAATTATAGAGTACCTCTGTTGGCTTGCTCACGTTCAATAGACTCAAATAAGGCTTTGAAATTTCCAGCCCCAAAACCTTTAGCGCCCATACGCTGAATAATTTCAAAGAACAAGGTAGGTCTATCTTGAACGGGTTTTGTAAAAATTTGCAATAAATACCCTTCTTCATCGGCATCAATCATGATACCTAAATTTTTAAGGGTTTCAATATTTTCTTGTAGTTGATGACTATGTTCTTCTAAACGTCCAGGAACAGCTTTATAATAGGCTTCTGGTGGTTTTGACAAAAACTCAACGCCACGCGCTCTTAGTTGCGACACCGTACTTATAATATCATCTGTAGCAACCGCAATGTGTTGCACACCAGCTCCTTCATAAAAATCGAGATATTCTTCAATCTGAGATTTCTTCTTTCCTTTTGCCGGCTCATTAATTGGAAATTTTATACGGCCATTACCATTACTCATAACCTTGCTCATTAATGCTGAATATTCGGTATGGATCTGTTTATCATCAAAAGATAAGAAATTTTCAAACCCCATAACATCTTCATACCACTTCACCCAAGTATTCATTTGTCCCCAGCCTACATTACCCACCATGTGATCGATGTATTTTAAACCTGCTGGTTCAGGCTTATAGTCTGATTCCCATAATATGAAACCTGGCAAGAATGTGCCATAGTAATTCTTTCGTTCCACAAACATATGAACCGTTTCTCCGTAGGTATAAATACCAGCCCTAATAACTTCTCCAAAGTCATCTTTTTCAACCGAAGGTTCCATATAAACTTTTGCACCACGTTTTATAGTTTCCTCAAAAGCTTTTCTGGCATCTTCAACCCATAAGGCAATTACTTTTACGCCATCACCATGCTTTACAATATGCTTGTTGATTTCCGAGTGACTATTTAAAGGGGTCGTTAAAACCAATTTTATTTTATCCTGTTTAAGCACATAGCTCACGGCTTCCTTTGAGCCAGTTTCTAAACCTCTATAGGCATACGACTGAAACCCAAAGGCTGTTTTATAAAAATGGGCCGATTGCTTTGCATTACCAACATATAACTCGACGTAATCGGTTCCTAATAAGGGCAAAAAATCCTGAGCACCCTGAAATATTTTTTCTAAACCGTAGTTTACTGATTTTATTGTT
Source organism: Allotamlana fucoidanivorans (assembly GCF_006265225.1). Lineage (GTDB taxonomy): Bacteria > Bacteroidota > Bacteroidia > Flavobacteriales > Flavobacteriaceae > Allotamlana > Allotamlana fucoidanivorans. Next base: position 224,990 of record NZ_VDCS01000005.1, read on the forward strand.
TTACTCATTTTTTAAATTTTTAATATTCATGCTTCGTGTCTTAAACGACGCATTTTATATTCATAGAAGCCTGTTTAAATGCTATTTAAAATACACTAGAAACTTGGAATAGCCTCTAAATATTATTCTAACCAAGATGTGTAGTAAGTTTCATCAGCAATTTTCATAGCTTCTTCTGTAATCATTAAAGGCTTAAAAGTATCAACCATTACCGCTAGTTCTTCCGTTTTAGTTTTGCCTATACTGCGCTCTGTGGCTCCTGGATGCGGACCGTGTGGTATACCCGCCGGATGCAATGAAATATGTCCAGCTTCTACATCATTTCTACTCATAAAATCGCCATCAACATAATATAACACCTCATCGCTATCTATATTGCTGTGATTATATGGCGCAGGAATAGATAGGGGATGATAGTCATACAAACGCGGCACAAAACTACACACCACAAAAGCATCGGTTTCAAAAGTTTGATGTACTGGTGGGGGTTGATGAATTCTACCTGTTATTGGCTCAAAATTATGAATTGAAAAGGCATATGGATAATTGTAGCCATCATATCCAATCACATCAAAAGGGTGAGAAGCATACAGCATTTCAATAATATCATCCCTCTTTTTTACTTTAATCAGAAACTCTCCCGATTTATTATAAGTCTCTAATTCTTGAGGACGCCTAATATCACGTTCACAGAAAGGCGCATGTTCTAATAGCTGACCAAACCAATTGCGGTACCGCTTAGGGGTATAAATTGGTCGACGAGACTCTACGATAAACAACCTATTATCAGAACTATCAAAATCTATTTTATAAATAACCCCACGAGGTATTAAAAGATAATCACCATACTTGAAATTGATATTTCCAAACATAGTTCTTAGTTTTCCTGATCCTTTATGAATAAAAATTAGTTCATCTGCATCTGTATTTTTATAGAAATAATCTTGAGTAGATGCTGTTGGTGCCGCCAGCACAATACTGCAATCACTATTCACCAACACCGTTTTTCTACTCTCTAGATAATCTTTTTGAGGCTCTACTAAAAACCCTTTAAAACGATATGATTTGATATTGTTTTGAAAGGCAATTTTGGGAGACACACTGTACTGCTTTTTAATCGCTTTAACTTGTGTTGGGCGCTGTTCATGATAGCTGTTGGTATACATACCATCAAACCCTATAGTACCAAACAATTGTTCATAATACAAACTACCATCTGGTTTTCTAAATTGAATGTGTCTTTTAGGAGGAATACTTCCCAGTTTATGATAAAAAGGCATACTTTTTTATTTATAATAATTAATTGAACCTTTGGTTTTAAACCAACAAAACACTCTAACTAATTAGTAATTATAAAGATACAAAAAGTACACTCATTCAGGATTTCTCTTGATTAGGTAATGTAAAAAGGATAATAAATCTTGCCAAAAACAGGTCATAGTTTTACAAATATGATAATTTTTCATTGGATTTTAAAATGCCTCTACTACTTACTAAAACCAAAAGCCTAAATTAAAAAACCATTTACTCGCCTTTTGTTCTGGCGAATAACTATACTTTACCTGTATAGGACCTATAAACGTTTCAATACCGTAACCAAGCGTATATCCACGGTAATCTGGAAGAGTAAACCACTCGCCTGTATCAAAAATATCATCATCTATATTTGCCCAATTCCCTTCAAGCGTGATATGATTTTTTTTAAAAATTTCATAATCCATCATGGCAAAGGCCTTTACATAACTATTCCCTGCTAAGGATACAAAATCATACCCTAAAAAAGGCACTAAATTGTTAATAAGATGGTTTCCGTACCCTCCCAAAGCAAAATCTAAAGCTTTATCAGATTTACCTCCAAACTTAAATCCGCCACCCGTTTGTAAGTTAAAAGCCAGCTTATCAGTGATACTAAAAGCATATCCAAAAGTGGCTTTGGCTATTGAAAAGTTTGCAAACTCATCATTGTTTTCTGAAGCGTACAGATAAATATTTAAATTTCCATCAAAATACACCCCTTTATTAGGAAAATAAATATTATCGTAAGTGTCCAATTTCAAATTACCAAACAAACTAACATAGTTTTTTGACTGAAATTGAAACACTCTTTCAGGATTGTTTCCAGACAGTGTTTCTGAGTCAATTTCAAGATATTTATGTTCAGCACCCATACTTAACGAAAAATCTTTTCTAAATAAGGTTTGTACATAAAACCAATTTGAAAAATCTCTTAATTTTACATCAATTTTGTTCACTCCAGTTGTTAAACGCTCCATCTCTGTTAAAATAAGAGAGGCGTTAATATCTTTATCAAACTGATTATATCTTGATTTTAATCCAATGCTCCAATAAAAACCTTTGTCTATTAAATACTCAAAATTATAGCGCACATTATCTCCTAAAGCAAAATCAAAAGAAGCTACATCATTGTTGAAAAATAATCGTTTTCTTGTGAGATTCACTAATGCAGCACTTTTATAGAGATCATCATAATGCACGCCTAATTTTAGATACGTACTTATTTGGCTCTCTTTAAGATTTATCTTTAAATTATACCCTTCTTGTTCTTTTGAATCTTTTAATTGATACTCTACCGATTCAAAATTATTGGTAGCTACTAAATTATCCATCCCTTTTTCAAATTGATGATAGCTAATGGTTTGGCTATTTTTTAGTTTCAACTTACCTAACACATAAGATCTTGTATAATGGGTATTTCCATTTATATCAATAGCATTAATTTTTAAGCTGTCTATGTGTTGTGGCTTTGTTTTTACTTGTCTTTCTTTTGAAAGAACCGTCAACGCTTCTAGTGCTTTCCTTTGTTTAAATGCTGCATCTTCGCCTTTATCTATAATTGCCTGACCTTGACTAAAAGAGACAACGTTGAAGTTTGAAATATCAGGTTTAATATACAAATCTGTTTTCTTAACCTTTAATTTCATATCATTAATAGTACGGAAATTATTTATTTGAAGTAACACATCAGGCGCTGAAGTTAGCTCATTACGAGTCATCAAATCATCTTGCACATCTACTCCAATGATATAATCCATGCCTTTTGCACGCAATTCATCTACAGGATAATTATTAACCACACCACCATCAATTAAAACCTCATTATTAATTATAACCGGTTGAAATAAGGAAGGTAACGCCCCACTAGCCATTAAAGACTGCATTAAATTACCCTGATCTAAAACCACTTGTTTACCAGTTTCGACATTGGTAGCAATACAAAAAAAAGGAATTGGCAATTCACTGAAATCTTCTACCTCATTAACATGCAGAAACAACTTGGTAAATAAACTATAGGTGTTGTGCCCTTTTGATAATGCAGAGGGTAGTTTTATTTTAAATTTCCTAAAAGGCAACTTAACAGCATACTTTTCATCATTAGCACGTTCATCAAAAGCTTTTGAAGCCCTTGGTAAATCATCACTAATGATGTCATCAAAATCTACTTCATGAAAAATAGAATCTATTTGTTTGCCCGAGTAACCCGAGGCATATATAGCTCCAATTATTGCACCCATGCTTGTTCCTGCCACATAATCTATCTGAATTCCCAGGCTATCAATAACCTTTAAAACACCAATATGTGCTAGGCCTTTAGCGCCTCCACCACTTAAAACCAACCCTATTTTGGGTTTCGTTATATCCATCAATTCTTGCGCTTTCACAGAAAACGAAATCATCGCAAAGACACTACATATGATGACACTTTTATTCAAAACAGGATGAGATAAATTTTTACTCTCTATGAAAATGGTTATACACCTTAGCCGCTCTTGAAACCCCAACAACACCCTCCAACTCATCTAACTTAGCATAAGAAACCCGTTTGGCTGATTTAAAATGTTTTAACAAATCTTCAACGGTTTTTTCACCTACCCCTGGAATGGTTTCTAATTCTGTATTTAAAGCACTTTTACTTCTTCTATTTCTATGGTGTTCAATACCAAATCTGTGGGCTTCATTTCGAAGTTGCTGAATAATTTTTAAGGTTTCGCTTTTTTTATCTAAATATAAGGGAATTGGGTCATTTGGGTAAAATAATTCTTCCAAACGTTTCGCAATTCCGATAATAGCAATTTTACCTCTTAAGTTTAAAACATCTAAGCTTTTGAGTGCCGATGATAATTGCCCTTTGCCCCCATCAATAACAATAAGTTGCGGCAATGGTTGTGCTTCTTCCAACAGTCTTTTATAACGCCGGTATACCACTTCTTCCATAGATGCAAAGTCATCTGGTCCTGTAACCGTTTTTATATTAAAATGCCTGTAATCTTTCTTACTTGGCTTTCCATTTTTAAACACTACACAAGCTGCTACTGGGTTAGTGCCCTGAATATTTGAATTATCAAAACACTCTATATGACGTGGTTCTTCAGAAAGCCTTAAATCGGCTTTCATTTGCGCCATAATTCTATTAGCATGCCTGTCTGGATTAACAATTTTCATTTGTTTAAACCGCTCAAGCCTATAATACTTGGCATTTCTTAAAGATAAATCCAGAATATGCTTTTTATCACCCAACTTGGGTATTGTAACCTTAACTGATTCGCCTAGATTGACCTTAAAAGGCACAAAAATCTCTTTTGAATTGGAATTAAATCGTTGCCTTATTTCTGTAATGGCTAATTCTAATAATTCTTTATCGGTTTCATCCAGCTTTTTTTTAACTTCAAGTGTATGCGATCGTATTATGGAACCATAAGACAATTGTAAAAAATTAATGTAACCATAACTTTCATCACTTATTATTGAAAAAACATCAACATTACTGATTTTTGGATTGACTATGGTTGATTTAGCCTGATAATTTTCTAGCACTTCAACCTTTTCTTTTATTTTTTGTGCCTCCTCAAATTGCATCTGCTCAGCAAACTGAACCATTTGTTCTTTAAACTGAGATAAAGAATCTTTAAAATTTCCTTTTAAAATTTCCTTTATAGCCTTTATGTTTTCATTATAGGCAGCTTCTGTTTCAAAACCTTCACAAGGACCTTTACAATTCCCTAAATGATATTCTAAACAGACTTTGTATTTACCCGCTTGTATTTTTTCTTCTGCCAAATCATAGTTACACGTTCTTAAACTGTATAGACCTTTTATTAAATCTAACAGGGTATGTACTGTTTTTACACTAGTGTACGGACCAAAATATTCACTTCCATCTTTAAACACACGCCGTGTAGAAAACACCCTAGGAAAACGTTCTTTTTTTATACAAATCCACGGATATGATTTATCATCTTTTAGCATGACATTATAGCGCGGTTGGTATTTTTTAATAAGATTATTTTCTAACAACAGCGCATCCGTCTCCGTATCTACAACAACATGCTTAATATTGGCAATTTTTTTTACTAAAACTCGTGTTTTCCCACTATCGTGATGTTTTGTAAAATATGAGCTAACTCTTTTTTTTAAATTCTTTGCTTTCCCAACATAAATAATAGTACCTTCTTTATCATAATATTGATAAACTCCAGGTTGGCTTGGTAAGGTTTTTAATTGTATCTCTAAATCGGGGGTGTTCATTATTGTAAAGGTAATTATTTTAAAGGTTTTTAGTAAAAATCTGTCTTTTTAAAATGTGTTAAATATTTATAAGTTTTGTTTTTTGCATAGAATATTTATCTACATTACGCCACTTTTTTTAAAACACTAAAAAAAGATTTTATTTAAAACCAAACCTTAATTTTGAACATATTTCAGAATGCAAAAAAGTACAGAATTATAATATGTAAAACAGATGAGTAAAAAAATTATAGGTCGGGTTGATGTTTTAGATTTTCCAAAACTCGATTTACATAATATAGATGTTAAAATTGATACTGGAGCTTATACTTCAGCCATTCATTGCTCTGATATTATTGAAATAGACCATACACTGCTCTGCACTTTTAATAGTAGCACGCACAAAAATTTTGGTAAAACAGAAATTATATTTGAAGCTTTTAGCCGAACAGACGTAAAAAGTAGTAATGGTTTTAAAGAAAACCGGTACAAGGTAAAATCTGAAGTCGTAATTTTTGGTAAAACATATAAGATTAACTTAACTTTAAGCACTAGAGATGACATGAAGTTTCCTGTTTTAATTGGCAGGGAATTCTTAAGACATAAATTTATTGTTGACGTAGATTTAGTAAACGTCTCTTTTAATACGAAAACAGCATGAACATAGTCATTTTATCTAGAAACACTCAATTATATTCTACTGAACGCCTTATTGAAGAAGGCTTAAAGCGCGGGCATAAAGTAGAAGTTATTGATCCGCTTAAATGCGATATCATTATTGAAAAGGAAAAACCGACTATTTTTTATAAAGACCGCTATTTAAATTATGTTGATGCCATCATTCCTAGAATTGGCGCTTCTGTAACTTTTTATGGATGTGCCGTAGTACGTCAATTTGAAATGATGGGTGTTTTTACCATTGTAACCTCTGGTGCTATTCAGCGTTCTCGTGATAAATTAAGAAGTTTACAACGGCTTAGCAAAGCAGGAATTGGTATGCCTAAAACCGTATTTACCAATTACTCTAGAGATGTAAAAGAAGTTATTGAACATGTTGGGGGTACACCTGTTATTATTAAACTTCTTGAAGGCACACAAGGTCTGGGTGTTGTTTTAGCCGAAACTAAAAGCGCCGCTGAATCTGTTTTAGAAGCCTTTAATGGTCTTCAAGCCCGTGTTATTGTTCAAGAGTTCATTAAAGAAGCTAAGGGTGCCGACTTAAGAGCGCTGGTTGTAGATGGGCAAGTAGTTGGTGCTATGAAAAGACAAGGAAAAGAAGGTGAGTTTAGATCAAATTTACACCGAGGTGGTTCTGCCGAAATTATAAAGCTTAATCATGACGAATTAAAATTGGCCATGAACGCTTCAAAAGCATTAAACCTACCTGTTTGCGGTGTTGATATGCTACAATCTGCAAGAGGTCCTTTACTCCTTGAAGTAAATTCTACTCCTGGCTTAGAAGGTATTGAAATTGCTACTGGGCGCAATATTGCTAAATCTATTATAAGGTTTATTGAAAAAAACGCTAAATAAATGTCTAAACTAAAGGCAGATGTATTACATATTCTTGGTGAAACCATTATGCCAGGACAAAGTAAAGAGGTGAATTTTGATGTAGCTAACCTACATACTTCAACCCCTGTTAATGTTCCAGTAATCATTGAACGTTCTAAAAAACCAGGGCCAACCGTGCTTTTTACGGCAGGCATTCATGGCGATGAAGTAAACGGTGTTGAAATTGTACGCCAACTTATTGCTAAAGGTATTAATCAACCAAAAATTGGTACTATTATATGCATGCCTGTTATTAATGTGTTTGGATTTATCAACTTAAAACGTGAATTTCCTGATGGCCGAGACCTCAACAGGGTATTTCCTGGAAGCCCGACTGGTTCTCTAGCAGGCCGAGTTGCCCACAAGCTTATTCATGACGTTATTCCGCATGTTGATTTGATTGTAGACTTTCATACAGGTGGCTCGGGTCGGTTTAATGCACCACAATTACGCTATTTAAAAAAGGACACCTACCTAAATGACTTAGCTAAAATTTTTGGAGCGCCTTTTGTGCTCTATTCTAAAAATCTTTCTAAATCATTTAGAGCAACCTGTTCTAAATTAGGAAAACCGCTTTTGCTTTTTGAAGGCGGGAAATCGTTTCATATTGATGAGGTAGTAACCAATTCTGGGGTGAATGGTTCTAAACGCTTACTAAAACATTTAGGCATGTTAAAAACGGTTTTTAAGTCTACCAGACCAAAAAATGCTTGTGTTTTTATTGAAGAAAGTAAATGGCTTCGTGCTAAATATTCTGGCATGTTTAAAGCCAATACATCTATTGGTGCTTATGTTGAAAAAGATGATATTTTAGGTAATATTACCGATCCTTATGGGAAATTTAATTATTTTGTTAGAGCCCGATATACGGGTTATATCATTAACGTAAATGAGTCTCCTATTGTGTATCAGGGTGATGCTTTATTTCATATTTCAATAAAAATAAAAGACTAAATGGCAACCAAAACTACTTTGCGAAAAACCTATAAAGACAAACGAAAAAACCTTGATTTTGATGCTATTGAAGATTTGAGTCTAGCGATTTCAAATCAGCTTTTAAAACTACCTGTTTGGAACTATGGATTCTATCATATTTTTCTAACTATTGAAGACAAAAAAGAGGTGAATACAGATTATATTTTAAACATTCTTTCTGGAAAAGACAAACATATCCTCATTTCAAAAAGTGATTTTGAAACAGGAGAGATGTTTAATTTTTTGCTAACAGACAATACCGTAATTAAAAATAATGCCTATAACATTCCAGAACCTGTGGATGGTATTCCCATTTCAAATGATAAAATAGATGTTGTTTTTATTCCGCTTCTAGCTTTTGACAAACGTGGTAACCGCGTAGGATATGGCAAAGGATTTTATGATAAATTTTTAGCCCAATGCAAGCCAGAAACCATAAAAATTGGGCTTTCATTTTTTGAAGCTGAAGACCACATTGCAGAGGTTACCAGTAATGATATTCCATTAAACTATTGCGTTACTCCAAACACAATTTATCAATTTTAATCATTACAGTTTTCACAGTATACAGCCCTAAGGTAATTATTGTCTAATATTTGAAAAGTAACACCACCATCTTCTATTGCTTCAAATAATTTACAAAAACGTGGTTTATTAATGTTTATCGCATTTAACAAAATCGTTCTATAATCTACATCTTTTACAAACTCATTTCTAATAATAGTAAGATTTAAAAAGTAAAACAATAGGTTTTCATCTATATAAATACTCCTTGCCTTGTTCTCTAAAAGATCAACAGAAAATTCTGTTTTAGCATAATAGCTAAAAAACTGAGCTAAACTTAAATAATCATATTCCGACAACGAAAATTTGTCATAATGGTCTTTAATAAAGGTTACGGCTTTATCTTTATTCTTATAATCTCTGTTTCGCATTAAATTTTCAGCCCTAATAATATTAAAGTTTACTATCATTCGAGTTATTAAATCATCTCCGATACCATATTGTTTCAAATCATAAATTTGCTTCTCTAATGCATCTTCATTAATTTCAATAGCGTTGTAACGCCATAGCTGAAGTTTAAGTACCGCTACATTATATTTTATTTTTTTGCTGTTAGGCATGAGTTTTTCAAGCTCCAGCATTTCATTATAAACCAATAACACTTCCCTAAAATCAAGCATATACCTAAACGCTGCATTATTATTTCTAATTTGAACATACTTATCACTCATAGGCACTGCCATCTGACTTAAAATATCGGAAGTAACTTCACCAGACTTTATTTTTTCAAAAATGGAGTTTTGAATACGTCTTGCTGCCGCCTCTTGATTTAAACGAACCGCTGTATTGAAATTAATAAGCAATTCTTTGGGAGACACCCCTTTGTATTCATAAATTTTTTCAAGTTCCATTTCTAAAACAGCCTTTCTATGATGTTTCAAAATGGACTCCATGTCTCTTGATAGCTTACCAGCAATAGCATCCTTAATGTCATTTTTTGTTAAAGACAATAAATACTCGTACTTGGTTCCTTTTATGTCATTTAAAAACTCTACCCAATTCTCGGCCGTAGACACAGTTGTTTGAATAGTTGGCTTTTGAAATTTCTGTAATGCCGAAATAATACTGTTGGCTCTAAGTTCCTGAAGCTCTAAATTTCTTGTTGTTATACCTTCAATTGAAGAATATGACTTTACCTTAATGGTCTTAATATTGAAATCGGTTAGCCGTAACGAATCGTAAATAGGTTTAATATCTTGTTGCGAATAATTAGATTTATTTTTTTGGAAGGGAATATCAAACTTTAAAATTTTGTTTCTAATGAGTGTGCTCTTAGACTCAGAAGACTGTACTTTTTTAGGGTTGTAGGTTAAGGAATCTAAATACATGCCCATATCTAACAACTCCCATTGATAGGACTCCAACTCATAAATAACATAGTATTGACAAAGTGTTTTGTTACTCAAAAATAGAATATTAAACTCTGATTTTTGATTCAGATATGCCTCAGGAATAGTTCCTATTTTTACTCGAAATAAATCATCAGCATATGGTTTCAATCCAGCTTTTAAGGCTTTAGCATAAACGGGCTCTAGAAGTTCACCTTTTATTTGAGAACTGGCCACAGAACCTAAACCACAGGCATACCTTTTCTTCAATACAACATCAATAGCAATGCCGTCACCAGATTTGTTAAATAGGGTCTCAAACCATTTTTTATCGTTGACTTGAAAATATAGATTATTACCTTCTCGTTCAATTGAAAACCGAACGCCTTTAGGTTTCTGCCTAAACGTTTCTATACACTGTTTACAATCTTTTTCTCGATTGTCTCCATTCAGAATAATATCAAATGTATTTTGCGCGAATAAAAATTGAGAGAATAAAATAAGGATGATAGGAATGTATTTACCTTTCATTAATTGAGGGATTAAAATAAATAATAGCAATAGGTAAATATAGTAAAAGTAAATTCGAAAATATTTACCTGGAAAACCTTTTATTGGATATTCTTTTTAGAAAAAGCTTTTTTATTGAAAAGAAGCAACATAATAAACCCAGCGCTTATAGCAACATCGGCAATATTAAAAACAGGTTCAAAGAAATTAAAACGCTTACCTCCGTATAAAGGCACCCATTGAGGCAGATCAACTTCTATTAGTGGAAAGTATAGCATATCTACCACACGCCCATAAAGCAATGACTCGTACCCCCCTCCTTCCGGCATAAAACTAGCCAATTGACTTGTACTGTCATTAAATAAAACGCCATAAAACACCGAATCAATAATATTACCTAAGGCGCCTGCAAAAATCAAGGCTATAGCAATAATTAAAATTGTAGATCCTCCCTTTTTAGTGGTGTTATATAACCAATAGCCTATGCCAAATATGGCAAAAACTCTAAATAAGGTTAAGGCTACCTTTGCTGTTCTATCTGATATAAAGGACGTAAAATCACTTATTTTTGTTCCCCAGGCCATCCCATCGTTTTCTATAAAGTATATTTTAAACCAACTAAATACGTCAATACTTTCATGAAGTATAAAATGTGTTTTTACATATATTTTACTGATTTGATCAACCAACAAAACGATGACAATAAGAACGATAGATTTTTTTAACGACATAACATCTAAACAAAAAACGCCTCAAGGCATGAGGCGTTTTTATAAATGACTCTTTTATACAATTATTGTTGCATATTTTTTGCTTCAATACTTAATGTAGCATGTGGCACAAGCTCTAAACGTTTTTTATTGATTAATTTACCCGTTACACGGCAAATACCGTAGGTTTTATTCTCTATACGAATAAGAGCATTTTTTAAATCACGAATAAATTTTTCTTGACGAATAGCTAATTGAGAATTTGATTCTTTACTCATCACGGCACTCCCTTCATCAAAAGCTTTAAAGGTCGGTGATGTATCTTCAGTACCGTTATTATGATCATTCATATAGGCACTTTTTATCAACTCTAAATCATGCTGAGCTTTTTCTATCTTCTCTGTAATTAATGCTTTGAATTCTTCCAATTCAGCATCAGAATATCTTACGCTGTCTCCCATAGTCTTAATTTTTTTGGATAAATAATTTGGTACATACATCATCAAATACAATTTCTATACCATCTTCTACTTTATCAATTATTTCAAGTTCATTTGTTAATGTTTCAGACTTAATGTAGGTTATATTGGCATCAACGGCATTTACAACCTGTTCATCTTTTTGGAGCGTTACATTGATTCTATCAGTAACTTCAAAGCCTGAATCTTTACGTAAATTTTGAATTCTATTTATCAATTCTCTGGCAATACCTTCTCTACGTAAATCATCAGAAATAGTAACATCAAGAGCCACTGTTAAAGCTCCTTCATTTGCAACCAACCACCCTTCAATATCTTGTGAGGTGATTTCTACATCTGAGCGTTCTAATGTAATATTTTTTCCGTTAATATCAACCTCTAAACTCCCATTTTGTTCTATTTTGTTAATATCTTCAGGTGTAAAGTTAATTACTGCTTCAGCCACGGCTTTCATCTCTCTCCCAAAGCGCGGTCCTAGCACTTTAAAATTAGGTTTTATCTGCTTAACCAAAATATCTGAAGCATCTTCTAAAAGCTCTATCTCCTTAATATTTACCTCATGTTTTATTAAATTTGATACTGCTAAAATTTCCGCTTTTTGTTGGTCATTAGCTACTGGAATCATAATTTTTTGAAGCGGCTGACGTACCTTAATCTTTTCCTTAGCTCGTAAAGACAATACCAATGAGGATATGGTTTGTGCATTTTCCATTTTACGCTCTAAGCTTTTATCAACAAAAGCCTCATCAAACTTTGGAAAATCTGCTAAATGTACACTTTCAAAATTTTCTTTCTTGGTTACTGCATTAAGGTCTAAATAAAGCCTATCCATGTAGAACGGTGCTATTGGAGCCCCAAGTTTTGCCAAGGTTACCATGCATGTGTACAAGGTTTGGTAGGCCGAAATTTTATCTTGTTCATACTCACCTTTCCAGAAACGTCTTCTACTTAATCTAACATACCAGTTACTCAAATAATCTTGTGTGAAATCTGAGATAGCTCTTGCTGCTTTTGTTGGCTCATAATCAGCGTAAAACTTATCAATTTTATTGATTAAGGTATGTAATTCAGATAATATCCAGCGATCTAATTCTGGTCTTTCCTCAAGCGGAATATCTGACTCGGCATAAGTGAATTGATCTAAATTGGTATATAAACTAAAAAAAGAGTACGTGTTATAAAGGGTTCCAAAAAATTTACGCTTTACCTCTTCAATACCATCACTATCAAACTTTAAATTATCCCAAGGATTAGCGTTTGAAATCATATACCAACGTGTGGCATCAGCCCCATAATTCCCTAGGGTTTCAAATGGATCAACGGCATTACCTAAACGCTTAGACATTTTTTGTCCGTTCTTATCTAAAACCAGTCCGTTAGATACGACATTTTTATAGGCTACTGAATCAAAAACCATGGTTCCAATAGCATGAAGCGTGTAAAACCACCCTCTTGTTTGATCAACACCTTCAGCAATAAAATCGGCAGGATAAGACGTCCCTTTGTCTATCAATTCTTTATTTTCAAACGGGTAATGCCACTGCGCGTATGGCATAGAGCCAGAATCAAACCAAACATCAATTAAATCGCTTTCACGATACATCTTTTCACCCGATGGCGCTACCAAAACAATAGCATCAACAATATTTTTATGCAAATCGATTTTAGCATAATTTTCTTCGGAATTATTACCAACTTCAAAATCTTCAAAAATATCTTTTTCAAGCACGCCCGCGGCGACAGCTTTGGTCATTTCAGCTTTTAATTCTTCAACTGAACCAATGCAAATCTGTTCTTTTCCATCTTCAGTTCGCCAAATAGGCAACGGAATACCCCAATAACGCGAACGCGATAAATTCCAATCATTGGCATTAGCTAACCAATTTCCAAAACGCCCTGTTCCGGTTGCTTTTGGTTTCCAATTAATGGTTTCATTGAGTTCAAACATTCTGTCTTTTACATCAGTCACCTTGACGAACCATGAATCTAGCGGGTAGTAAAGAATGGGTTTATCTGTTCGCCAGCAATTAGGATAACTGTGTTTATATTTTTCAACTTTAAACGCTTTATTCTCTTCCTTTAGCTTTATAGCAAGTTCTACATCAACAGAGCGCTCTGGTGCTTCACCATCATTGTAGTATTCATTCTTAACATATTTACCTGCAAACTCACCCATTTCTGGTCTGAATCTACCTTGTAAATCAACAAGTGGAACAAGATTTCCATTATCATCTTTCACCAGCATAGGTGGTACTTCAGGCACAGCCTGTTTAGCCACTAAAGCATCATCTGCACCAAAAGTAGGAGCGGTATGCACAATACCTGTACCATCTTCAGTAGTTACAAAATCGCCCGAAATCACTCTAAAAGCATTTTCAGGGTTATCATGAGGCAAAGCGTATGGTAATAACTGTTCATATGTAATACCAACTAAATCTTTACCCATAAATTCTTTTACAATATAAAACGGAATCTTTTTATCTCCTGCTTTATACGAAGCAAGTTCTGAGGACTCTTCAACCTGCTTAAACTTGCCAGAAAATTGATATCCTACAAGTTTTTTAGCCAACACCACTTTTACAGGCTCAAACGTATATTGATTAAACGTTTCAACCAAAACATACTCAATTTTAGGACCTACAGTTAATGCTGTGTTGCTTGGCAAAGTCCAAGGTGTGGTTGTCCATGCTAAAAAGTGAATAGCACCTAAGTTTTGTAAAAAGTCAGGTAGCGTATTAGAAATCGCTTTAAACTGTGCAACCACCGTAGTATCTGTAACATCTTGATACGTTCCTGGTTGATTCAACTCATGCGAACTTAAGCCAGTACCTGCTTTTGGGGAATATGGTTGAATGGTATAGCCTTTATACAAAAGGTTTTTATTATAAATTTGCTTAAGCAACCACCAAACGCTTTCCATATATTTGGGTTCATAGGTAATGTACGGATGATCCATATCTACCCAATACCCCATTTTTTGGGTTAAATCATTCCAAATATCAGTGTAACGCATCACCGCTTTTCTACAAGCGGCATTATAATCTTCCACCGAAATAGATTTCCCAATATCTTCTTTTGTAATGCCAAGCTCTTTTTCTACACCTAATTCAATAGGTAAACCATGGGTATCCCAACCTGCTTTTCTTTTTACCTGATAACCTTTTTGAGTTTTATAACGACAGAAAATATCCTTAATAGCGCGCGCCATAACATGATGAATACCTGGCAATCCATTTGCAGAAGGAGGTCCTTCAAAAAAGACGTAGGATTCACGATCTTCTCTTGACGTTACACTTTTTTCAAATATGTTATTTTCCTGCCAGTATTGTAGAATTTCATTTGCTACATTAGGCAGGTCAAGTCCTTTATATTCAGGGAATTTCACGCTCATTTACTCTAATTTCTTATAAGTTCGCGAATTTAAGGAATTATCCTTGAAAAATTTTCATTTTAAAACAAAAATAGACCACTCTAACGAATGATCTATTTAGAATATCTTATTCAAGATTATTACCCCAATTAATTCACAATAATCTTTTTTGAAAGCACTTGGTTATCTTCCGTACGTAATTGCACGATATATGCGCCACTAGACAGATTATAAAACTGAAACCCATTTTCTAATGCCGAAATAGGTAAATCTGGCATATCTAGAGCTATTTGGCCTCGCATATTCACTAAAGCCAACCGCTTTATATTACTGTTCAATTTTTTAACATACAAGGTGTTGGTTGTATTCTTATAATAAATAAAATTATCACTAGCTTGAGCCTCTGCCATACTCAAGGCTTGCTGTTCATTTTGAAATACAATTTCAAATCTTTTATTGAATTTACCTTGTTCTGAAGAAAAGGTGTAAGCCGCATTGTTTTTAGTTAAATCATAATATTCTCCTGTAAGATTATCTTTGATATAAATTTTTTGACTTTTTTCAATATTTATAAGGCTGGTTATTTTAATTTCAAACGCATTATCTCCAGACGATTTAAAATTAAGAGGAATCACCTTATCATTTGCCAATGGCCCATATGCCTGAATGTTCATATTTTTGCCGTTCAAACTCAAATTGAGGTCGTTATTATTTACTTCTGAACATTCGGCATCATAGCCATAATCATAGTCATCTGAAGTAAGTTCACTAAAACCAATTAAAAGTTCACGTCTTGTCTTAGGACCAGATACTGAATTAATTTCTAGTCTTATTTTTTGCATTGCAGAACTTGAGTTGTCTGGCTGTTTTGATTCATTTTTAGGCTTTCCACCCGTATTTTTTAAAAAAACCGATCCGTTTTCTTCATTAATATTATCGGCATCTGATTCTTTAATAAAAACACGCTGATTATTATTAAACTCAATTTGTCCATCTGCCTCAACCTCAACTACGAAGCCCTGAGCCACTGGAAGATAACGAGTAGGCAACTTGGTACCATCTTGAGACCCATTTGTATCTCCTGAAAGCCCCACAAACTGATAGGCTTTACAAGATCCTGTTTTATTTACCTGTGCATAACCACCTTCATATTGACTTAAATAATGTGTGTCTCCACCCCAATGTTGCCAAAGATAAATATCGCCTTTTATAACACCTTGATTGTCATCAATAAACTGATACATATCTAAAGCGGAAGGATACGGGTTACCCAGCAAGTAATCGGTTTTGGTTTTATCTGGAATAGAACCAGCACCACCTTTATCTAACACGTCCAAAATAATGGTTCCATTATTGGGTTTCCCTTCATAGATATATTGCTGCTCTGAAGCGGCAACACCCGTTCCTTTTTGGGTATAACCAAAACCTGGAATTAAGGGGGTTGATGGTGATAAATGTGCCCAATCCCAATAGGTTAACCCTCCCATATAAGTGTATATCCAATAGGTACTTATGCTATTACTTCCAGTATAACCTGTTGTAAAAGTACAATTGAACCCACTAGCATCTTTAATCATATTTACTTTAAAAGGTGTGTTATTTGTATTATTTGAAGCTCCATTATTGTTAGTAAGAGTGGTTGCCATAGTTTCTCCAACAGGAGATGACCAATAATTGTATCGATACGGATTAGACTCTCCTTCCTGCCTTCTTAATACTTTACCATTTTCATTGGTCACCAAATCACTGTGTTCTGTTTGAATTAACTGCGAATCATCTTCTAAATCTAAAGCTCCATTCAACTCAAAATACCATGTATTATACACGGCATGATCTCCCGAAACTGATAAGCTTCTTGTGTCATCAATAATAAGCCCTAATGTTTTAATGTCATGTGAGGCCGTAACATCATTTGATATTTTTACAATGCTCCAATCTTTATTATTCGCAACATCTTCAATATCCCAAACATTACCACTTTTCCAGGTAGCTTCATCAGTCCAAGCCCCAGGATTATTAGACACATAAGGCATTGGAGCTGTTTGTTGTTGTAATGAAGTTATATTATTCAATTTGGTAATTCTACCGATATAAGAATAATCTGTTGTTCTATCATAAGAAATAATATCAGACATTGGATAGTAAGCTAACAAGCTTGACCACGGAATAGTATTATTTGTAGTAATATCTACAATATCTTTATCTATCACAGCGCCTTTAACAATACCCGAGTTATCTTTTATTTCCTGATATACCATACGTTGAATTTGATCATCGGTAAGTACGGTATTAAACACTCTAACTTCATCAATATCTCCTTTATAATATTCCCTATTGGAAACATTTTTAGTTGTTCTTCCTATTTCAAAATTACCATTTGTATCTGTGGTGTTTTCAATATTTACTCCAATAATACCCGTATCAAGGGAATCGACAAGTACGCCATCAACATAAAGTTTCATAAGTCCTGTTGAACTAGAAAAACTGCCTGTAATGTGATGCCATTCATCATAGTTAATGGCTGAACAAGCACATTGCCCAATTGTTTGCGCTGAGTTACCAGCGGTTGTTACTGTAAAAGAGGGTCTGTTCCCATTTTGCAACCATAATTTAAAACCTGTATCTTCACCGCCTATGGTCATATTGGTTGTATTCCCTGAATCTGACTTGACCCAAGCCATAAATGTAATATCGCTTTCTCCATTAATAAATTCTGGTGTAGACACATAATCATCAACTCCATCAAAATCTAGTTTTGACGAAAATAAAACGGGATTTATAGTAATATTGGCTCCACAATCTGCTAAAATAAGTTCTTCAGTAGGCGGAATAGTCACATCTAAAAGCACATCAATATCCTCTACGGAACCTGCACTCACCGCATCAAATCCGCCACCATCATCTTCGTCATAATACATATGTCCTGTAACGGTGGCTCCACTTGTTAGCGAAGCATTGTGCCTTACAATGAGTAATGAATTTTCATCGTCACCAATCAAATCATCATTACTTAAGTTTATATTATCGAGTAACATGGTACCATTGTTATAAAACTTAGCCGTACCAAAAGTCAATTCTCCTTTTAAAACAAACAAACCATTATTCACATAATCGGCATTAAGAGACATATCAGTATGAATAAATAAGGAACAATCATTAATCAATGCACTAGATCCTCCCGAAGACAAAGACCCAAATACCTCTAATATACCACAATTGGAATAATCACTTGCAATACCTGCATCGCCCCCAACAGTTGTTCTACTGCCATAAAACGATACATAAGTTGCACTACCCCCAACACTCAAATCTCCAGCCACATTAAAGTTACCCATATTGTATACTATGGATGCTGAAGGTGGATTGAATTGTCCTGGTATGGTAATAGATCCTGTATCATAAATATAAATCATATTGGTGCCTTGAAACCCTGTTTCCGTTGGAAAATCAATAACCCCTTCAACAATCAAGGTCACAGCATTCATTTTATCTATTTGGCCTGAGTATGTAACATTTGGTGCAATGTATAGCGTCCCCTTGAAAACTCCTCCTGCCATAATAGCGTCAGAGTTATCAGCCAAAATACACACAGAATCTGAAGAGCTAAGTCCTGAAGGTACGCCTGTTGGATTGCCTAAACTATCAACCCAACCTGAAGCCGTATAGGTATAGGTACATGTTGTGGGTTGCCCTGGCGGATTCCAAGTATGCGGACCACAGGTTTGAGCTTTTAGCCCTATACAAGTATTTAAAACCAATAACAATATAGAGCGTTGTAGGAATAGTTTTGTTTTCATGATTAATAGCTTTGGGGTAAACAAAATTAATTCATTATCAATTAGTTATATATTACACTTTCAAAAGCATCATTGTTTTTTGAAAGCAGGTTAGTAAATCGGCTTCTAAATCCTTAGAACAGCTTTACTTCAATATGTACAAACTTTTTGAAATTAATCTTGAGGGAAGAATAATTTTCGTCGAAACAAACCGTACGGTTTTACATTCAATTAAAGACAATATTAAAATAAAAATCCGATAAAAACTAATAAAAATCCGATAAAATGTGTTTTTGTTCGATAAAATGTGTTTTATCGTCATTATAAGGCAAAAAAAGACCAGTCAAGAGCGGAGCGGTATATAGAATTTCAATAAAAACACCTCTAATTAATTTACTATAATCTTTTTAGAAAGCACTTCATTATTTTCAGTACGTATTTGCACAATATAGGCACCACTTGAAAGGTTGTAAAATTGAAATCCATTTTCTAAGGCTTCTACTGGTAAATTAGGCATTTGTAAAGCTACTTGACCACGCATGTTTACCAACTGTAAATTTCTTATTTTATTACCATTCATTTTTTTTACAAACAGTGTATTCGTTTTATTCTTGAAATAGATAAAGTTGTTCTTGGCCTCAGACTCTTCAATACTTAGCGAGTGCTGTTCACTTTGAAAAACAATTTCAAATCTGGTATTAAATTTTCCTTGATCTGAACTAAACCCATAGGGTTCACCGCTTATAAGATTAAAATAATCTCCTGTTACATTATCTTTCAAGAAAATCTCTTGATCATCAGGAATGCCTTCTACCGATGTCATCTTGATTTCAAAAGTATTATCCCCAGAAGATTTAAAATTTAAAGGAATGACCTTATCGTCTGATATTGGACTATACGCTTGAATGTTCATATTTTTTCCTTCCAAACTTAAATTCATATCATTATTATTTATTTCTAAACATTCAGCATCATAACCATAGTCAAAACCATCAGTAGCATCATGAGCAAATCCTAACAATAATTCTCTTCTTGTTTTAGGCCCCTTAACAGTATTAAACTCTAATCGGATGCGTTGCATGATCTTTTCAGAATCTTCTTTAGCCATACCACTGCTTTTTAAGGTTTTCCCATTTGATTTAGTACCGCTAGACTTTAAAAACACAGAACCACTATCATAGGAGCTATTAGCATCGGCTTCTTTAATAAAAATGCGCTGATTATTATTAAACTCAATTTGACCATCGGCTTCAACCTCAACAACAAAGCCTTGACCAACAGGAAGGTATCTTGTTGGTACTTTAGTTCCATCTTGCGACCCATTGTGCCCACCAGATAAACCTACAAATTGATACGCTCTACAAGCTCCAGTTTTATTTACCTGCGCATAACCTCCTTGATATTCACTTAAATAATGTGAATTTCCGCTCCATTGTTGCCAAAGATGCAAATCACCTTTTATAACCCCTTGATTATCATCAATAAATTTATGAATATCTATTGCTGATGGATACGGATTACCGATTAAATATTCTGTTTTTGACACATCGGGCACTGAACCTGCTCCTCCTTTGTCTGTAACATCCAATAAAACAGTTCCATTATTAGGTTTTCCTTCAAAAATATATTGTTGTTTTGGCGCCGCTGTTCCTGTACCTTTTTGGGTGTAGCCAATGCCTGGTTTAATAAGAGAAGAAGGTGCCACTTTTTTCCAATCCCAGTAAGTAATACCGCTTATAAATGTATACAACCAATAGGTGCTTATACTGCCATTTCCTGTATAACTAGACGTAAAAGGCATATTCAAACCAACATCATCCTTTAAGGTATTTAATTTGAATGAGCTGTTATTAGCGTTGTTTAAAGCCGCGTTATTATTTGTTAAACTGGTAATTCCAACGGCTCCAACCGGCGATGCCCAATAGTTGTATCTAAAAGGACTTGCTTCACCTTCCTGACGCCTTAAAACCTTGCCATCATTATCAGTCACCAAATCACTATATATGGTTTGAATTAACTGAGAATCATCTTCAAGATCTAGCGCCCCATTCAACTCTAAATACCAGGTATTTTCTACCAAATTATCGCCTTGTATGGTTAGGGTTTTAGCATCATCTATAACTAACCCTAATGTTTGCACATTGTGTGCAGCAGTAACATTATTAGCTATTTTTACAATACTCCATGCTTTGTTTGTTACAGTATTGGTAATATCCCAAAGATCTCCATACAACCAAGTTGTATTATTATTCCAATCACCCTGCATAATAGTTTCATACGGCATAGGTGCCGATTGATCTTGCACCGTGGTGATGTTATACAAAATGGCTTCAAAATCATTATCGGAATAGTCGGAAGTTTTGGCGTTAATAATTTCGGTCATAGGATAATACCCTATAAGACTTGACCAAGACACCGTAGCATCTGTTTCTCTATCTGTTATATCTTTTGGGATGATTTTACCCTGTATCTTACCCAAATTATTCTCAATCTCTTGATACACCATTTGCTGTAATTGATCATCCGTTAATGCCACATCAAACACACGCACTTCATCAATGCTTCCTTTAAAGTAATATGACATCGAAGGCGCGTTTACCCCTATTGTAAAGTCGTTACTTGAAGCATTTATACCTCCTGACAAAGCTGCATTATTACTAGAATTTAACAGTTCACCATTAAGATAAACTTGTAGTTTAGAGCTAGCATCTAAACCGTTATACACAAATCCAATATGCGCCCACTGATTTAATACCAAAGAATTTGAAACTGGCATATTTAGCGTCACGCCATTCACCTGAAAACTGACTTGCTTTGAGCTTTGCACGGTTATATTTAAGTCTCCAAAACTCACAACCGTTCCTGCATTTGAAAAATTTTCATCCAACTTCACCCACGCCATTATAGTTGTTTGATTATTGCCTCCAATATTCAAATCACTAGCCATAAAATCATCAACCCCATCAAAATCAATGGTAGCCAAAATTGGAGGATTCGTATCAAAAACATCTCGATAATCTAAATCACCACCAGTATTTAAATCGTTATCACCATCAGGAAGAATTGATAAATCGGACGGATTTTCAATAGCTTCATTAACATCCCAAACCGTATCATTAATATTTGTAGTCTCAAACGGGTTTATCAATCCATCAGCATCTTTATCTTGATTTGTAGAGGGAGTGGCCAGTCCGTTTTCAGCTTCATCTGGTTTTCCGTCATTATCTGAATCTAAATCAATATAGTCTGGTATGCCATCATAATCTGTATCTTCAACCACAATACCTAATCCGTAACTTGTATCTATTCCTGTTGTTGATACACCACCACTAGGAGCTATATAACCTAACGTTGATTGCGCTTCAACATTATCTGGAATACCATCTTCATCTGAATCAATATCTAAAAAATCATAGATTAAATACCTACTACCGCTTTCATTACTATCTCCATCTGTATTTCTTGGAACCGTGCCTGTATTTGCAGAGCTTGGAATTCCCATAGTGGTGGCTGTTATGCCAATGGTACCATCAGCAAATCCATTATAGTCAGCATCGGTTCCACCTGATTCAATAACGTCTGTTATTCCATCATTATCACTATCTAAATCTAAATGATTCGGTATGCCATCTCCATCCTGATCTAAGTCTTCACAAATCCCTGAAGCTCCTAATGAACAAAAATCTGAATCTTTATAATTTAAAACCCCATCGCCATCATCATCTGCAGAAGGGTCTATCCCTCCTGATTCATCAGTATCTTTTATCCCGTCATTATCATCATCTAGATCTGTAATATCTGCAATACCATCACCATCACTATCTGTCACCAAAGAGCCATTCAATGCAGAGTTACCATTATTAAATCCGATGTTACTGTTTTGACTAGCAACAAACGAAATATTATAATCTTCAATTTCTCCTGACTGATATTGATAATCACAGGAGGTAAAATTATTGTTTTGACCCGTTCTAAACCCAATGCGCATCACAGAAGCCCCAAGTTCAACATCATCAGGAATTGTTATTTCTACAGGAACTACAACGGTTTTTTCGCCATCTTCTTTTGATTTATCTTCTACAGTAAACAAAAAACGCTCCCTCGAATCTTCAAAATCACTATCAGAATTATTAAAATTCATCCAAACAATTAGGGTGTTTTTATTTTTATTCCACCCGTTAAGTTTCACGGTAACGGTTCCTGTAATGGTCTCGCCCGCATTTATATCAGCCGATGTAACTGATGAATAATAAGTATAACTTCCTGTAGTACCTGAACTAGAATTATTAATACTCCCAATTGACACATTAGAAATATAATTATTGTTTGCATGATCAACATTTATGGGAGTACAATATTGCGCATAAAGGCTTACGGAACAGCATAGCACAAAAAAACAGAGATTAAAAAACCTTAAACCTAAAGCAGGAGCATGTGTTTTCATAATTACTAGATTTGGGGAAATCAGAATTAATTTATAATTAAAATATAATTGTTTTATTGCTCATTTTAACACCTCTTTTACCTATTTGCTATCACATAGATTAAAAAAGACACCAAAACATTTACAATTCTACAATCGTTTCCTTAACCAATCTTGAGGGAAGACTAATTTTCGTCACATAACGCGTAATGATTTACGCTCAACTAGCGACAATATTATCACAAAATATCGACAAAAACCAATTTTTAATCGTTTAAATGTATTTTTTAACGATAAAACGCACTTTGTCGACTAAACCACAAAACCTATTAAATCTTCAACTTTTGAGATTAATTGAACTTTAATACTAGCTGTTTTTAAAGAAATCTTATTGTGTTTAGAAACAAAAATGGTAGAAAACCCAAGCTTTTCAGCTTCTAGAATACGTTGCTCTACACGCTGCACAGGCCTTATTTCTCCAGAAAGACCTACTTCGGCCGCAAAACAAAAATCATTTTGAATAGGTACATCTTCATTAGAAGAAAGAATAGCTGCTACAACTGCCAAATCAATTGCAGGATCATCAACTGTAATACCTCCTGTAATATTTAAAAAAACATCTTTAGCACCAAGCCTGAATCCTGCCCTTTTTTCTAAAACCGCCAGTAACATGTTTAATCGTTTAGCATTAAAGCCTGTAGCACTACGCTGTGGTGTTCCATAAACAGCAGTACTTACCAAAGCCTGTACTTCAATCATTAATGGGCGCATACCCTCAAGCGTAGCCGCTATAGCATTGCCTGAAAGTTCTTCGTCTTTCTTTGAAATTAATATTTCTGAAGGGTTTGAAACCTCTCTAAGTCCTGAACCCTGCATTTCATATATACCGAGCTCATGTGTGGATCCAAATCTGTTTTTATGCGCTCTTAATATTCTGAACACATGGTTTCTATCGCCTTCAAACTGTAACACAGTATCAACCATATGCTCCAAAATCTTTGGGCCTGCAATACTACCATCTTTTGTAATATGACCAATTAACAAAACAGGTGTTGCCGTTTCTTTTGCAAACTTTATCAACTCTGTTGTACATTCTTTAATTTGTGAAACACTTCCAGAAGACGACTCAATATAATCGCTATGCAGTGTTTGTATGGAATCAATCACTACAATTTCGGGTTGTAAATCTTCAATCTGTTTAAAGATATTCTGTGTTTTAGTTTCAGTTAAAATAAAGCAATTTCCCCCCTTGGGATGTATACGTTCAGCACGCATCTTTATTTGTTTTTGACTTTCTTCACCAGAAACATACAAGGTTTTATAAGGAAGTTCAAGCGTAATTTGAAGCATTAAAGTGCTTTTTCCAATACCTGGTTCTCCGCCTAAAAGTGTTAGAGAACCAGGCACAATACCACCTCCCAAAACACGATTTAGCTCCCCATTGTACGTATTTAATCTGGGTTCTTTTGAAGTATCAATTTGATCTATTTTTAAAGGCACTGCTACCCTCTTACTAGATGATGACGACGACTTCCATACTTGTTTTTCAGGCTTTTGAACAAGCTCTTCCACTATAGTATTCCAATCTTTACAGGCTTTGCACTGACCCTGCCATTGCGCATATTGTGTGCCGCAATTTTGACAAAAAAAAGTGGTTTTTACTTTTGCCATTAATATCCAAAATCTTGTTTAATAGACTCGGCACGTTCAAGCACTTCATCTTTTGTAATTCCTGCAATCTCATCAAAAGTATAGGCAGATTGATATGTTCTCATAGCCCGCTTGGGATCACCCGTTTCTTCATAAAATCGTCCTAAATAATAACCCCCTAACATGGTATTAGGATAGGCTTTTCTTGCCATTTTACCCAGCTCTTCATAATACTCAAACGTTTCATTTTTTTCAATGGCCGCTGCAATGGCTTTAAAATCATTAATGAGAATTTGCTTATCTATACCATATAAATTTAAAATTTGCGCATACTTTTCCTGTAAATATAACACGGGTGAGATTTCTAACTCCAGAATAACTTCTTTATACTCCTTTTTAGAAATGGGTTGATACACTTTGAAAATACGTTCAATAGCGCCTGGAATAGCATAAGTAGGCAGAGAATAATGCGACGCTTCATCAAACTGTGTATAGCTATACTTGAAATTTTCATTTTCTATAACCGCTAAATCTGAATTTAGTACATTGACCATGTCTTTCACAGATTTTGAAGCGTTCACTGTGCTTGACAAACAGTAAAATGTTTGCTTATTCACTTTAGCTAAGGTTTCTGGCAAATAGTCAATCATATTGGGTGCTAAATTAGGACTAACCGCTATATAACTACTAAATAAAGCATTTGGTTTTAAGAGGTAATAATTAATAAAATTTGCTGTTTCACCATGCCCAACGACTACCCTATAACTCCCTGATTTGTAGGTTTTTGTTATATACGGAATCAATTCAAGACCAATAAATTCAAAAAAGGCAGCTCCAGTTTTAATAGGTAATGAATTTTGTTCAGAATACATACAATCATCATAACGTTTTCCCATTTGATTAATTCCCACCACAATAGCACTAGGCATGTCTTCCCAATATGAAAAATAATCTACATTACCCGCAACCGCTTCAAACATATAATCGGCATCAAAAACTACAAATAACGGATATGTGTTATTGTCAGACGGATCATATCCTCTTGGCAATTGTATCTTGATTTGCCTTTCTTCTCCTAATTTTGAAGATTGAATCGTTTCATATTTTATCTGGGCATTCGTAACATTAAGTGTCAGCATAAGACACAAAACAAAAAGTAAGTTCTTCATTTGAAACACAGTTTGATGATTTGATACTGCCAAGGTACTAAAAAAAGAAGAGCCTCAAAACAGGAATAGTTAAGACCAAACAAGAATTACTCTTTATTTCTTCGGTTATAAATGGGCAAATAAATAAGTGACATTCCTCCAAAAACAATAATCATTAAGGTTTGTGACGCCCACATAATCCAACCAAACGCAATACTTGGTTCTTCAGCTATCCCAAAGATTGAAAACGCAGCATACACCGCCAAGGGATATGACCCTATACCGCCATTAGTAGCAGCAATACTAAAACTGGCCGAAATAAAACCAATTAGAATAGCTCCCATTGAAATACCTTCTAAATCTTCGAGTGAAAAAGAGGTGACATAAAACATGAGGACATACATACTCCATATGAATAATGTATGAAAAATATACGCCCACTTTTTTTTCATTTTGAAGATACTCAAAGCTCCCTCAATCAAACCATTAACAAAGGTTTTTATCTTTAATGCTAGGGTCGATTTGCTCTTTTTTATAAATTGTGTAAAAACAAAAATAGTTGCAACCATCCCAATGATTAGTAAAACCATTTTTAAAGGATTAAATCTTTCTAATAGAAAGGCATAAATAAAATCAAATTGTAAAAATAAGGTTATTGTTATGATACCGATCATTACAATAAGATCGGCAATGCGCTCGGCTACAATAGTTCCAAACCCTTTTTCAAAGGGTACATTCTCATAATTTGTTAATATAGATGCTCGAGCTACTTCACCCGCTCTAGGAATGGTATAATTGATTAAATAGGTAGCAAATACCGCCATAACACTATTAATAAATTTTACTTTATATCCCATAGGCTCTAATTGAAACAGCCACCGATAAGCTCTTGATAAATGACTGAGCAAGCCCAAAAACATACCACATAAAATCCAAGTGTAATCAGCCTGTTTTGCATAAACCAGTAATTCACTCACTGATACTTTTGACAATGAATACCAGACTAAAAAAACTCCCAATAATAATGGGAGTAAAATTTTAATAGTGTGTTTTAACTTTCTATTCAAAGTTTATTTTAGCAAGTTTGTGGCCTCATCAGGAAACACCAGCGCAGGTTTAAACACCTTTGCTTCTTCTATATCTAGAATAGCATATGTAATTAGAATGAGTGTATCGCCAACCGATACTTTTCTTGCAGCCGCTCCATTAAGTGTTATTTCTCCACTATTTCTCGGACCAGGGATACAATAGGTTTCTAATCGTTCGCCATTATCATTATTTACAATTTGAACTTTTTCACCTTGTATAATGTTGGCAGCATCCATTAAGTCTTCATCAATGGTAATGCTTCCTATATAATTGAGTTCTGCACCTGTGCATTTAACTCTATGAATCTTAGATTTTACTACTTGAATTTGCATGCGGCAAAGATAATTAATTTAATGCGATATTGTCAATCAGTCTAATATCATCTGCATATACAGCAATAAACGCTCTATAGTCTTTGTTTTTTGTTTTTCGTTTTATGGGCTTTAGGGTCATTTCATCAGCAATCACAAAATATTCTAAATTCAATAATTCATTTTTATTAAATTGATTTTCAACCCATTCCACTATTTTATCTACACTTTTTATGCCAAATTTAGTTTTGGCAGCTTTTAGTGTATCATATATAAATGGCGCTGCCGCTCTGTATGCTGGTTTTAGTCTTGCGTTCCTAGAACTCATAGCTAAACCATCTGCTTCTCTATGAATTTTGCACCCTACAATTTCTATAGGTATACTATACTTTTCAACCAATTTTCTTATAATAGCGAGTTGCTGAAAATCTTTCTCTCCAAAATAAGCTTTATGAGGTTTTACAATATCAAAGAAGCGTTTCACTATAGTGCCAACTCCGTCAAAATGTCCTGCTCTAAATTTACCTTCCATTTCATGCTCCAATCCATCAAAATCAAATGACTGAGACTCTAGTGTACTACCATACATATCTTCAACCGTAGGTGCATAAACCAAAATATCATCTTTGTTAACGGCTTCTAACAGAGAAACATCTGCATTTAAAGCTCGTGGATACTTTTCTAAATCCTCTGAATTATTAAATTGTGTAGGATTCACAAAAATACTCACAACCACTTTATCATTTTCTGCCAAAGCAGTCTTTACCAACTGCAAATGCCCTGCATGTAAAGCCCCCATAGTAGGCACCAACCCTAAACTTATATTTTGGTCTTTTAAAGCATCAACAACAGTTCTTATGTCTTCTTTTTTTGAGTAAACTTTCACAATTTAATATAAAATTAACGCGTGCAAACTTAAGATTTTACAAGCAATTTGCATAAATTTTTGTATTTTTGCGTGTTTTTTATTTTGAATAATCAAAAGCACAGCCTTTATTATATTCTTTAACTCATTCTCTGTATTGAAATGATTTCAAGATTTATTTTATAATGTATTTAAAGTCAACAAAAACTAACATATGAAAGATAAGAGGATATTGTACGTATCATCTGAAGTCGTGCCCTATTTACCTGAAACTGAAATCTCTTCCATGTCATTTGAAGCCCCTAGATTAGTAAATCAACAAGGTGGACAAATTAGAATTTTCATGCCACGATATGGTAATATTAATGAAAGAAGGCATCAACTACACGAAGTTATAAGACTATCTGGTATCAATTTAGTTATTAATGACTTAGATATGCCACTCATTATAAAAGTGGCATCCATTCCAAAAGAGCGTATTCAGGTTTACTTCATTGATAATGATGAGTATTTTAAACGAAAAGCCACCTTAACGGATGAAGCTGGAAAATTATTTGATGATAATGATGAACGCGCTATTTTCTTTGCCAAAGGTGTTATAGAAACCGTTAAAAAATTGAATTGGGCTCCAGATATTATTCATGTGCACGGTTGGCTAGCTTCCTTACTACCACTTTATCTTAAAGAATACTACAAAGATGAGCCTCTTTTTAATGAGAGTAAAATTGTAACCTCAGTATACAATCAAAGTTTTAGTGAGACGTTAAACAAGGACATGGTAAATAAAATTAAGTTTGATAATATTGAGGAAGACGCTATTAAACCTCTTGAAGAACCCTCATACAATAACTTAATGAAAGTTGCTATTGATTATTCTGATGCTTTAATAGTTGGTTCTGAAAGTATTCCTGAAGAACTCGACAGCTATTTAAAAGCTTCTGATAAACCTGTTTTAGAATACAAAAGTAAAGATGAATTTGGTGAAGCCTATACAACATTCTTTAACAACACTGTTTTAGGTTAATTCAACTATTCACTACCCACCTAAGTTATATGAAAAAGACAATTAATGCCCTTAAATTTCCTTTTGTTTTTCTTCTAGTCCTTGTTGCTCTTGTTGCTTGTGACAAAGAATTTAATGTCATTGAAAGTGATGTTCTTGGAAAAGACAATGCTAATTTCACCACTGGAGACACCTTGCTTCCAGTTGTGGCTTATAATCAAAAATTGAGTGCACTCCAAATAAATAGATTAGGATCTACCTCAACTACAGGCGCTGCCGCAGCAAGCTTGCTGGGTGTTTATAATGATCCTGCCTACGGACTTACAAAAGCTAGCATTATATCTCAGGTTACACCAACATCATTTAACCCCGATTTTGGTGAAAACCCTCAAGTAGTAAGTGTTGTTTTAAATATTCCATATTACAGCACGGCTAATGGAACAGATGACGAAGGCCATGTTACTTATAAACTCGACTCACTATATGGTAACACAGAACAACCTATAAAACTCACCATTTACCAAAACAATTATTTTTTAAGAGATTTTGACCCTAACAGTGTTGCCGAAAACTCGCAAAATTACTATTCAAACGGAAGCAGTGATTCAAACTCAGCCCTAACAGGAACCAGCACTATCTTATTTGACAATCACATTGTTAATGTAGACACTCCAATTTTTGTTGACAATGAATTTATTCCAAGTAATGAAGCTATTGTAATAGAGACTGGAGAAGGAGATGATGCTGTGACAAGTAGATCTGAGCCTGCATTTAGGGTAGAATTAGATAATGATTTTTGGCAACAAACCATATTAGACAAACAAGACGATCCTGTTTTAAGTAATGCTAATAACTTTAAAAACTATTTTAGAGGCTTATATTTTAAAGCAGAAACACTGGGTATAGATGATGGCTCTATGATTTTATTAAATCTAGCTTCTTCAAAAGCCACAATTACTATAACCTATGAAAAAGGCCCAACAGATGCCCGAACAGAATCAACTTATACGCTTAATTTTTCGGGAAACAGATTAACTACCTTTATAAATAATTTTACAACAAATCTTGAGAACGGTGATGCCGCTTCTGGCGATGAAAAATTATATTTAAAAGGCATGGAAGGTTCTATGGCTATTGTTGATTTATTTAGTGGTGATGTAGATTGTGATGGAGATGGCATACCAGATATGGATGCTCTGGAATGCTTCAAGCAAACGTACAGACAGACTGATGAAAATGGTGAATACAGATTTGATCCCTTAACCAGAAGGTTTTTACTTAAAAGACTCATAAATGAAGCGCATCTTATTATTAATGAAGATGAAGACATGAATACAGGTGATGATGAAGATTACCATAAATATGATAGAATTTATGCTTATGATCTTGAGAACAAGGCTAGTACCATAGATTATATAGTAGATCAATCCGGAAACACAGTTAACCCTGTTAATTCAAAAATAATAAGTTTAGGACAAAGAAATTCAGAAGGAACCTTCAAAATTAGGTTAACACAGCATTTAAATAATATTTTGCTTAACGACTCTACCAATACAAAAATTGGCTTAGTATTGTCTACCAATGTTAATTATACCAATAATTCTAAAATTCTAAATAGCGCAAATAACGTTGATGCAATACCTACAGCTTCTATAATTTCACCAAGAGGAACCATTTTGTATGGTAGCAAAGGGATACCAGAAAAGGAGGATAAAAAATTACAACTTAAAATTTTCTTAAGCAAAGGCAAAGAAGACTAACCGTCTCATAATAAATAAAATATGTTCTTTTTGAATATGAATTTCGTCGGTTAAATCATTCTATTCAAATAAAAATTAGCTTAAGCTAATTTTTATTTTACATCTTTGTTTGCAAGAAAATAAAACCCAAAATCAAAATTCAAAACTATGTGTGGCATTGTTGGATATCTAGGACACAGAGAAGCTTACCCTATTATTATTGAAGGCTTAAAACGATTAGAATACAGAGGTTATGATAGTGCAGGAATTGCACTTTTTGATGGTACTGACTTAAAAGTTTCTAAAACAAAGGGTAAAGTAGCCGATCTTGAAGAAAAAGCTGAAGCACAAATTACAAAACATGGTAATGTAGGCATTGGCCATACCCGTTGGGCAACACATGGTGTTCCTAATGATGTTAATTCGCATCCACATGTTTCTAATTCGGGCGATTTGGTTATCATTCATAATGGTATTATTGAAAATTATGAGGCTCTCAAACAGGAATTAATTTCCAGAGGATATACTTTTCAGTCTGATACAGATACCGAAGTACTGGTTAACTTAATTGAAGACGTAAAAAAACAAGAAAACATTAAATTAGGTAAAGCGGTTCAAATAGCACTTAACCAAGTTATTGGTGCTTATGCCATTGCTGTTTTTGATAGAAATAAGCCTGAAGAAGTTGTTGTAGCGCGTTTAGGTAGTCCGTTAGCCATTGGTATTGGTGAAGACGAAGACGAATTCTTCATTGCTAGTGATGCCTCTCCTTTTTTAGAATACACAAAAAATGCCGTATATCTTGAAGATGAAGAAATGGCCATTATTAGGTTCCATAAGGGAATAAAAATCAGAAAGATAAAAGATGATTCTCATGTAGACACCTACGTTCAAGAGCTACAAATAAATCTGGAACAAATTGAAAAAGGGGGTTATGAGCATTTTATGCTTAAGGAAATTCATGAGCAACCCAAAGCCATCACAGACACTTACAGAGGAAGATTATTAAGAAACGAAGCTATTATAAAAATGGTAGGTGTTGAAGATAACATGAAAAAGTTTCTTAATGCTAACCGTATCATTATTGTAGCCTGCGGCACCTCTTGGCACGCAGGATTGGTTGCAGAGTATATTTTTGAGGATTTAGCCCGCATACCTGTAGAAGTAGAATATGCCTCTGAGTTTAGATACAGAAATCCCATAATAAATGAAAACGATATTCTCATAGCTATTTCTCAATCTGGTGAAACAGCCGATACATTGGCAGCCATTAAACTAGCTAAATCAAAAGGCGCTTTTGTTTTTGGGGTGTGTAATGTAGTAGGATCTTCCATCGCTAGAGAATCGGATGCAGGTGCTTATACCCACGCAGGACCAGAAATTGGAGTAGCTTCAACAAAGGCATTTACTACGCAAATTACTGTGCTTACTTTAATGGCTTTACGATTAGCCAGAGCAAAAGGTACTATAAGTAGTTCCGATTTCAGAACACATTTGTTAGAGCTTGAAATGATTCCTAAAAAAGTAGAAAAAGCATTAGAATCTGACGCTTTAATTCAGGTTATTTCTGATGTTTATAAAGATGCTCGTAATTTCTTATATCTAGGAAGAGGTTATAATTTCCCTGTAGCACTTGAAGGCGCTTTAAAACTAAAGGAAATTTCTTATATCCATGCAGAAGGCTATCCTGCCGCCGAAATGAAGCACGGTCCTATAGCATTGATTGATGAGAATATGCCCATTGTGGTTATAGCTACTAGAAAAGGGCATTATGAAAAAGTGGTTAGTAATATTCAAGAAATAAAATCAAGAAAAGGCAAAATTATTGGTATTGTTACTGAAGGCGACAGTCAAGTGAAAGAGTTAGCAGATCACGTTATTGAAGTACCTGAAACCTTAGAGTCCTTATCACCGCTCTTAACCACTATTCCATTGCAGTTGCTCTCTTATCACATTGCTGTCATGCTAGGAAAGAATGTAGATCAACCACGAAATTTGGCCAAATCTGTTACCGTAGAATAAATTAATTTTACCTATATTAAAAGCCTATGAATTTAAAACTCATAGGCTTTTTTATTGCTTTTAAGGTTGTCCGAAAAATTCTTTCAAATAAGATTCAGGACATTACTTCTCCTCACATTATCTTACTTAGATTTAAAATCAATTATTTTAGATATTTTATGTTTAAATTTAGAATATGGCAATATTTAACTCAATATTTTATTAAAACATACTATGCGTGCATAATTTTTTTATATTTTTATTGGCAAGCACTATTTAAAACAAAATACTATTTTAGTTCAAACTTAACTATTTTAACATTACATGAAGACATTTTATCAATTATTACTGTTGTTCATTTGCAGTTTTGCATACTCTCAAACAACAATTTCAGGATCAGTTGTTGATGACAATAGTCAACCCATCCCTGGCGCAAATATCATTGTTCTAGGAACAACAACGGGCACAGTGACCGATTTTGACGGTAATTTTACATTAACCTATAGTCAAAATCCACCATTTTCAGTCCAGGCTAGTAGTGTAGGCTTTGAATCCATGACCTTAGAGGTAACATCAAACAGTCAAACACTAAGCTTTGTTTTAATTGAAGGTACGGCCTTAGACGAAGTGGTTATTTCAGCCTCTAGAACACCCGAACGTATTTTTGAATCACCAGTAACCGTAGAGCGTTTTGGGCTTAAAGAGATAAAAAATACAGCATCAGCAGATTTTTATGATGGTTTAGAAAACTTAAAAGGCGTTGATGTTAATACCAATAGTTTGACATTTAAGTCGGTTAACACCCGTGGCTTTGCCACCTTTGCAAACAACCGCTTTATGCAATTGGTTGATGGGATGGATAATTCCACACCAGCCCTTAACTTCCCAATAGGTAATTTAGTAGGTATGACCGAAACCGATGTGCTCAGTGTTGAATTACTACCTGGAGCATCTTCAGCATTATATGGTGCTAATGCCTTTAATGGTATATTATTTATGCGTAGTAAAAACCCATTTGATTATCCGGGTATCAGTGCATCACTAAAACGGGGAATCACATCACAAAAAGCTGCTGGCGATAATGCTTATACTGATTTAAGTTTTAGAGCAGCACATAAGTTCAGTAACAAATTTGCTGGGAAAATTAATTTTGGCTATTTAAAAGGTACTGATTGGGCTGCTAATAGTAAGGTTGATAAAAATTCGAATGGAGGCACTCGAGAGAGCAATATAAATTATGACGGTGTAAACGTTTATGGTGATCTTGCTTCAGCAAATATAAGGGCAGAAGCTCCTGAATTTATCAAACCTCTTGTCCCAAATGTTTATGTAAGTAGAACGGGATATGAAGAAGAATACTTAACCGATCACAATGCTGAAAGTGTTAAAGCGGATTGGGGCTTATACTATCGCCCTTGGGAAAACGATTTTGAAATATCTTATGTTGGAAAAGTTGGTACGGGGTCTACTATCTATCAAGGTAGTAATAGGTACTATATAGATGGTTTCACGCAACAACAGCATAAACTAGAGTTTAAGAACAATAATTTCTTTTTAAGAGGATATGTAGTTTCAGATAAAGCTGGTGATTCTTATGATATGGTTGTAACAGCCGTTCAAATTAATAGAGCTTGGAAAAGTGATGAAGATTGGTTTGGCGATTATATAAGCACCTATGTAGGAGCCACATTGGGCGGAGCCACTGAAGATCAAGCGCATGCTGCTGCAAGGGCACAAGCAGAATCGGGAAGATATTTACCTGGATCTCCAGAGTTTAATGAGGCCTTTAACCGAAGTATCAACGATCCTAATTTAGCTACAGGATCAAAATTTCAAGATGCCTCTAAATACTACCATGCAGATGGAAATTATAACTTTAGTCATTTAATGGATTGGGCCGAGATACAAGTAGGTGGCTCTTACAGAAAATATAATTTAAATTCATTTGGAACCATTTACACAGATTATGATGGATCTATTGACTATTCTGAATTCGGACTATATACGCAAATTCAAAAAAGCCTAGAATTAAATCAAAGCTTAGAATTAAAGTTAACGGGCTCCGTTCGTTATGATAAATCAGAGTTTTTTGATGGATTCTTTTCTCCGAGATTATCGGCAGGCTTAACCATAAATAGAGATCATAACATTAGAGCATCTGTTCAAACTGGATTTAGAAATCCAACCACCCAAGATTTATTTATTGGTCTAGACACTAGTTCTTATATTTTGGTAGGCTCAGCTCCTAACAACTTAGATAGATATTCTAGAGATTATAGAGTTAGTACTAGTGGGCAACTGTTAGGGCAACCAGCTTCAATCACGCAAACAGGGGCTGCAGCGTATACCAATTCATACACCAGAAGTGCCGTTCAAGAATATGAAGAAACCGGAAACACCGATGTTTTTGAAGAACCTAGCGCCATTGGTAACCCTAGCCTAATAAAACCAGAGCAAGTGACTTCGGCCGAGGTTGGATATAGAGGAAAACTTAACAACCTTACTATTGATTTTAGTGCCTATTACAATAGCTATAAAGATTTTATTTCGCAGAACAGAGTTGTAGCACCACTTTATGGCACTGTTGGAGATAACTCACTATCAATCAACGCTATTGAAAATGGTGACTTTCAAGATTATGGTATTTATACAAATTCTGAAGCAGACGTAAACTCCTACGGCGCATCCCTTGGGTTATCAACCAAAATATTTGGTAATTTCGATTTAAGCGGAAGTTATACCTATTCCAAACTGGATTTTGACAGAAAGAAATACCCTGATTTTGTAACTAACTTTAACACCCCTGAACATAAATTCAAAGCTTCATTTGGAAATACTGAGTTGTTTAAAAACTTTGGCTTTAATATAGCTTACAGATATAGCGATAACTATTATTGGGAGGCTACTTTTGGAAACGGGCTTGTTCCAGAATACCACGTTCTTGATGCTCAAATCAATTTGCAAGTACCCAGTTTTAAATCTACTTTTAAAGCAGGGGCAACAAACCTTACTGGGAAAGAATACTATACTGCTTATGGCACTGGCTTTATAGGTTCCATGTACTACGTTTCATGGATTATTAACAATTAATAAAATGAAAAAGAAAATCATGAATACAAAATATATAATCGTTCTATTTCTTTTACTGGGTTTTACCGCATGTAATTCACCCGAAGATGTATTAAGAGACAATAATATTCCAGTCCCTAAAGAGATTATTTTACCCGATTTAACCTCTGGTGTGGCTGATTTTTCAAAGTATGTCTCTGTTGGAAATTCACTTACAGCGGGACTGTCGGACGGAACGCTCTTTCTGGCTGCACAGAAAAACGCATTCCCAAAAATACTTTCAGAAAAATTTGAATTAGCTGGCGGTGGCGCATTTACCCAACCTTTAGTTAGCGATAATTTTGGTGGACTCGCCTTAAACGGCACCAGAATTGAAGGTTTCAATCCCAGATTTGTAACTACAGGAGGTGCCCCCCAACCTTTAGAGTCTGTCATTGGACCAGTCACCGTTACAACAGATATTGTATTGAACAACCCAACGGGGCCTTTTAACAATATGGGAGTCCCTGGAGCAAAAAGTTTTCATGTGATAGCACCAGGTTATGGTAATTTAGCAAACTTACCGCTCGCCAATCCGTACTTTATAAGAATGACAGGAAACACGCCCAATGCCAGTATTCTGGAATTAACTATGGCTCAAAACCCAACATTTTTCACATTATGGTTAGGAAGTAATGATATTTTAGGCTATGCATTAACTGGAGGTGATGGCACTAACCCTATTACAGACCAGCCCACGTTTGATTTTGCTATGACTACAATAGTAAATACCCTAACCTCAGGAGGTGCAAAAGGCGTAATTGCTAATATTCCTTATGTATCAGATATACCAAATTTCACAACTATTCCATGGGATCTATTAGATCCTACAGACCCAGATTTTGAGAGTATTTTGCCTTTAATTCCGACCTTAAACGCGCAACTTTATGGACCATTAAATCAGATTTTCACAGCATTAGGAGAACCCGACCGAGTTAATCTACTATCCGCTGATGGCCCCAACCCTTTACTGATACATGACGAAACCGCAACCGATAGATCAGCAGAAATTGCAGCCACACTTACTCCTGTTTTAGGCGCACCAACCGCTGGCGCATTCGGAGCTATTTTTGGAAAATGCAGACAAGCCAAACCCGATGATCTAATCCTTTTAGCAGCTGGTTCGCAAATTGGAAAACCGGCTCCGGGCTTACCAGCACCTGTTAACGTGAATGGCATTAGCTATCCCCTGCAAGACCAACTTGTACTCATTCCGAGTGAGCAAGCCGAAATTAAAACCGCAGTAGATAACTTTAATGCTACTATTGAAGCTGCTGCCGGTCAAGCTGGATTGGCCTTTGTAGATGCCAATACCTTGTTATCTCAACTAAAAGACACAGGCATAGCGTCTAATAATTTTATTTTAACGTCAGATCTGGTCACTGGAGGTGCCTTTTCATTAGATGGTGTACATTTAACCTCTCGTGGTTACGCCATAATTGCGAACGAATTTATGAAAGCCATTGATGCTAAATATGGCTCTAATTTTGAAGCCTCTGGCAATTTAGTTGATATTGGCGCGTACCCAACCAACTACTCACCTTTGTTACAATAATTTAAATATGAAAGAATTGCAAAAAACACCTTCAAAATGAGGGTGTTTTTTTATTATAAAAAAGCCAAGAAAAAGCACTTTCATTTTAAATTAAAAAATATATCTTTGCAGCGCGAAAACAAAAAGTGTTTTCACAATTAAGTCGCATAAAATTAAACAAATAAGTAATGTCTAAAGTTACAGGAAAAGTTGCACAGATCGTTGGACCAGTTATCGATGTTGAATTCGCTGCAGGTTCAGAGCTTCCAAAAATTTACGATTCATTAGAAATAAAAAGACCTGATGGTTCTATATTAGTACTAGAGGTACAGTCTCACGTTGGTGAAGATACCGTTCGTACCATAGCTATGGATTCATCTGATGGTTTAAGTAGAGGAACTGAAGTTATTGCAACTGGTGCTCCTATCCAAATGCCAATTGGTGATGATGTTTACGGACGTTTATTTAATGTAATTGGAGATGCTATTGATGGTCTTGGTGATTTACCTAAAGCAGGAAATGCGGGATTACCAATTCACCGACAAGCACCTAAATTTGAAGATTTATCAACTTCTACTGAAGTTTTATTTACAGGTATTAAAGTAATTGACCTTATTGAGCCTTATGCAAAAGGTGGTAAAATTGGTTTATTTGGTGGTGCTGGTGTAGGTAAAACAGTATTGATTCAGGAGTTGATTAACAATATTGCAAAAGGTCACGGTGGTTTATCAGTATTTGCTGGTGTAGGAGAAAGAACACGTGAAGGAAATGACCTTTTAAGAGAGATGTTAGAGTCTGGTATTATCCGATATGGTGAAGACTTTATGCATTCTATGGAAGCAGGTGGATGGGATTTATCGAAAGTAGATAAATCTAAAATGAAAGAATCTAAAGCGACTTTCGTATTCGGACAAATGAATGAGCCTCCAGGAGCTCGTGCACGTGTGGCTTTATCTGGTTTAACTATTGCTGAATATTTCCGTGATGGCGCTGGTGATGGTCAAGGAAAAGACGTACTTTTCTTCGTAGATAACATCTTCCGTTTTACACAAGCTGGATCTGAGGTATCTGCATTATTAGGTCGTATGCCTTCTGCGGTAGGTTACCAACCAACATTAGCAACAGAAATGGGTGCTATGCAAGAGCGTATTACTTCAACTAAAAAAGGATCTATTACTTCTGTACAAGCGGTTTACGTACCGGCGGATGATTTAACTGACCCTGCGCCTGCAACTACGTTCGCGCACTTAGATGCAACAACAGTATTATCTCGTAAAATTGCTGAGTTAGGTATTTATCCTGCGGTAGACCCATTAGATTCTACGTCTAGAATTTTAACAGCAGACATTTTAGGAGCAGATCACTACAACTGTGCCCAACGCGTTAAAGAGTTATTACAACGTTACAAAGAATTACAAGATATTATTGCGATCCTTGGTATGGAGGAATTATCGGAAGACGATAAATTAGCTGTAGGTAGAGCAAGACGTGTACAACGTTTCTTATCACAACCATTCCACGTAGCTGAGCAGTTTACTGGTATTCCTGGTGTATTAGTTGATATTAAAGAAACTATTAAAGGGTTTAATATGATTATGGATGGTGAGTTAGATCACTTACCAGAAGCAGCATTCAACCTTAAAGGAACCATTGAAGAAGCTATTG
Organism: Allotamlana fucoidanivorans; assembly: GCF_006265225.1. Taxonomy (GTDB): domain Bacteria; phylum Bacteroidota; class Bacteroidia; order Flavobacteriales; family Flavobacteriaceae; genus Allotamlana; species Allotamlana fucoidanivorans. The sequence goes on from NZ_VDCS01000005.1 coordinate 264,315, forward strand.
AGGCTGGTGATAAAATGTTAGCTGAAGCTTAATTTTAATTCAGAATTAAGAATGAAGAATTATGAGTACATAATATATTCGGAATTCATAATTCATAATTCATAATTAGAACATATGTATTTAGAAATTGTATCCCCTGAAGCAACATTATTTAATTCAAAGGTAGAATCTGTAGCTGTACCAGGTGCAAATGGTGAGTTTCAAATGTTAAATAATCACGCTCCAATTGTTTCAACCTTGGTAGCAGGAACTATTAAGATTAGAATACACACTGAAAGCCATTTAGATTATGACCAATTACATCCTGAAGTTAAACCTCATATGGTAGACAACAAAGTCTTACTTATAAATATTAAATCAGGAACTTTAGAAATGAAAGATAATAAGGCTATTATTTTGGCTGATTAATCTCATTTTAAGATATACTATAAATAAAGGGAATGCGATTGCATTCCCTTTTTATTTGCTCAAGATGTTACCAATTAATACAAACGCACTTAAGATTTAATTTTTAAATCACTCTTTTTAGGCATCTCAATTATTTTAGTTAATTTTAAGGAAAAGGAATATTAATTAAAAAAAAGCAAGATGAGTAAAAGTAGTAATCTAGTATTAGGCTTATTGGCAGGAGGCGCTATAGGGGCAACTCTAGGTATATTATTTGCACCAGACAAAGGGATTAACACCAGACAAAAACTAGTGGATGAAGCCTTGTCTGCTAAAGCAGACTTATCTGAAAAAGCCCATGAGGTAAAGGACAAGGTAGCATCTCAAGCGAAGCAAAAGAAAGACTCATTAGATAGTCAATTGGAATCTATACTCAACAATGCCAGTTACAAAGCTGATGATATTATTACGAGTTTAGAACAAAAATTAGCTATTTTAAAGGCTCGAAATAAACAATTTCAAAAGGAGACTTCAAATAAAACAAACTCTTAAAACCTTCGGCTTAATGAGCGTTATTGATTCTGTAAAAGAAACGAATAAAAAAGCGGTTGAAACTGGCGAACGATTCTTAAATAAATCGTATGCATATTATAAATTAAAACTATTTCAACAACTATCTGTTTCAGCAAGTATGCTCTTAAAGGTGCTTGCTATAGGTAGCTTAATTTTAATAGCTTTAAGCTTTTTTACCGTGGCCTTAGCCTTTAAATTAAGCGTGATTTTAGAGAGTTATCCCTTAGGTTTTAGCTTAATTGGACTCTTATACCTTTTGTTTGCTTTGATTGTTTATATGTTAAGAAAACGAATAAACAATAGTATTGTTAAATCTCTATCCAAACCCTTTTTTAGTAACGATGAAAATATATCACAATCTTGAAAGTGTTGAGCGCGATTTAAAAATTCTCAATCTTGAACGCAAAATTGCGTTAGAAGAATTAAAGCATCTAAAAAAAGACTATGAGGATAGTGTAAAACTGCCACAGTGGCTACAAACAGGTGTTGAACTTGGAAGTAAACTCAGTACGTTTCTATTTCTTAGGAAACTATTTAAAAGGTAAAAAAGACCTTTCATTGTTCTGATGTTTTAGGTTTGTAGAACTGTTACACAATAATATATCGCATTCAACCAATTAGAAAACCTGCTAACATTTGATTTCACTTTATGATAAGAATACTTTATAAAGATTCAGCAATAGTTCTATATAAAGTTAGTTCATGATCTCGAAAAAAGTGGGTTGTATCTGTTTTAAAATGATAATTTGAAGATAGTTTAACAATAACCATATCTTTATCTGGGTCTACATATATAAATTGTGTATAAATACCTTGAGCATAAAACTCATCAAGAGCACCTAATGGAATCCACCATTGATACCCATAACCCTCTTTCAATTTAGCATTAGTGCGCTTGCCTGGCATTAAATGTGGCGCATCTGGTGTAATGGACGCCTTTACCCATTCGCTAGGCACTAATTGTTTACCCTTCCAATGGCCTAAATTCAGAAATAACTGTCCCATTTTAGCATAGTCTTTAGCAGTACAGTTCAAGCCACCTAAAGCAAACTCCATCCCCTCATTATCAATAATCCAAAAAGCATCAAATTCCGCTCCAATAGGTTCCCACAATTTTTTATACATATATTCGGAAATTGACATACCTGTTGCTTTAGTCAAAATCATACCAAGAACTTGCGTATCTATACTTACATATTGATTATAAGTACCAGGTTCTCGTTCTCTTATTAAGGTTTTAGCAAATTTTCTCATGGGTTTTCCAATAGCAAAATAGCGTCCCATAATATTAATATCTGAATAAAAGTCACTATAGTCTTCATTAAACTTCACTCCTGATGACATTTGCAACACGTCTTTAATTTGAACACCATCATACCCCGTTCCTTCAAACTCTGGAAGATACTCGGTAACGGTATTCTTTATACTTTTAATATAGCCCTCTTCAATAGCTATTCCTATGAGTGTAGAGATAACAGATTTAGCCATGGAAAATGAAATATGGGTATCTGTTGGTTGAAATCCATTGCTATAATATTCATGCTTAATAGAATCATTTTGTATAACCAATAAAGCATCTGTAAGCGTATAATCAAGATAAAATTGTGTGTTTATAACGGAATCATTATGACTAAAATTTTTAGGCAAAATATGTGCTTTATTGGCATAAGGAAAGGCATAGGGTTGTGATGATTTTTGAACTAATCTTATTGGGAAAATGGACTCAATATCACGAAAATTCTCCGATATGCTTTCTGGTTCAAAAAAGGTAACTACCTTGTATAAACGATAAGCTTCTTGCCTGTAAAAAAATGCTATAATAAGGCTTCCTAACAATAAAAAAACTATTATTCCTTTACCTATTCTTTTGATTAGTTTCATCATTTCAATACGGCTTAGTAACACAAAACGGGTTCAGCTATTATATTTTATGTATTTGGACATTATCAATCCAGAAAGTTCCTGGTTCAAGAATATTCAACTCTAATCTAAGTTCCATGTCTTTAGGAACATCTATGATAAACTCAAACATTTTCCACCGGTGTATGTCTGCGTTATCTTCCAATATAACCTTCATATGTCCTTCAAAGGCATTAACACCACCTGCCTTAATTCTATATTTTGTACCTTGATTCATAATCCAGAACTTAATACTATAACTAGCTTCTCCTTTAAAACTTCCTACCTCGCGAAACTGATTAGTAAACCCAGGAGAGCCCCATCCGCCAGTACTTTTACAATGTTTGACTTCAAACTTAAGTGATTTTTTACCCTCAATAAAATTTTCTTGATCTATCACAATATTGAAATCAGAGTTAGGAACTGTATGAGGCGTATACATTTGCCAATTCACAGGTAAATCATTTTGGATGTGTTCAAACCCTCCATTTAGCCTGGCAGAACGATCTATTTCAATGTCACTCATTTGTTTACAGCCGATAAAAACTAGCAATATCAAGCTTAAAAAAACCTTAGAAAACTTAATTGCGTGCATCTTTTTCATGGTCAAACTATTTCTTTTAACAAACTTCTAAGTCAAAATTAATGAGCTGTTACCTAAGATTCATTAACCTGAGTTAAGAAATGTCATTAGCAAATTTTCGTCTTATTCTACTTAATGAGGGTGGTTTTACTCCAACATAAGACGCTATATGATACTGTGGAATTCTTTGAGCAAGATTAGAATAGTTCTCTATAAAACTTTTATAGCGTTCTACATGCCCCTGCATATAAATGGCGAGTAACTGACGCACCATAACTTCAAAACGATGTTCAATAATAATACGTCCTATTAAATTTCCATTTGACACTTTTTTAAATATGTTTTGCAGATCGGAATAGTTAATTATTAACATTTCACAATCCTCTATAGCTTGAATATTTTGTAGTGAAGGTGTCTTATTATTGAAGCTTTGGTAATCGGCTATAAACTCTCCTTCTTTAGTAAATTCAAAGGTCGCTTCATCACCATCATTATAAACAAAATACCTAACCAAACCGCTATGAAGAAAAGCAACATGTCTATTAATTTTGCCTGACTCTAAAAAACAGGCTCCCTTTACAAGGTTAAAAGGTTTAAAGCTATTCATGATTAATTGCTCTTCAAGGGCGTCTAATTTGGAAATACGATTGACCAGATTTAACATATGAACATACCTTTGCTCCATCAATTAATACATTTAAGGAATTAATTCTTTTAAAGATACAAAAAACAAATGGGGTGTTTTATAAGCATAAAAAAAGACCTCACATTACTGTGAAGTCTTGATTTTGCTTAGCTCCTCACAGATATTGTTTTATCGAATCAATGTAATGATAATTTGCTGAAGTTTACTTCATTATTTAATAGGGATATATTTATTGACAATAAAAAAACGTTTAATATGATATTAGTTTTTCCATTTTCCACCACTAACATAAAAGCCTATACTGGCTCCTAAATAACTATTTTTTATGGATTCCCCAAACTCTAAATCTGACTTAGGTAGGATATTATATTCTAGAGTCATTCTAAATTTACCCAATTCAACCCCTCCTCTAACTAAGGCTCCGAATTGCTCTCCTAGATTAATAACATCTCCCCCTGGACCTCCTATATCACTTAAAGCAAAATAGCCTAAACCAATTCCTAAGAATGGTGAGGTTGAAGAATTTTCACTACTAAAGTAATAGTCATAAGTACCTAATATACTTATATTATAGTCGGCATCTTTAATTCCTAGAGAAGCAGCCGAACCAAGCCTTAAACCAATATTTGAATTATCAGTGATATTATATTTTGGCTCAACTGAAAAAAGTGCACCGCCATCATTTTCAAAAACATACCCCAAATCTAAACCTACTCTAAACTTTCCTTCCTCTTGTGCATTTATGCTTAATATCCCAAAAACACCTAACACAATTATTAATAGTTTTGTCATAACATTATTATTGATTAGTTTTCTAAAGATACGGAACTTTAAATGGAAAGTATTAAACACAAAAAAACTACCTAATTTCTTAGGTGGTTTTATTCTTATATCGATAAGATTATATTTATCATTGCAACTAGAACATCATCCACTTATTAGTGTAGGTGAATGCTTTTTTTGCCTAAACACAACAATTGATCATGATCCGTAAAATACAGGTAAGTTAAAAGCTTAGTTAAGTCCATAAAAAAAGGCCTCACATTTCTGTGAAGCCTTATGCTTGCTAAGCTCCTCTTCTTGGGCTCGAACCAAGGACCCTCTGATTAACAGTCAGATGCTCTAACCAACTGAGCTAAAGAGGAAGATGTGCTTTGCTTTAGCGAGTGCAAATATAAACTGTTTTTTAATTACTGCAAATAATTTTTTAAAATTTTTTACCCAAAAATGGCTTTATAAATATCGTTTCCATTGGCAAACAGCACAAGCGCAATTAAAATAAAGAACCCAACCATTTGAGCATACTCCATAAACTTATCTCCTGGCTTTCTTCCTGATATCATTTCATATAATAGAAACATGACGTGACCGCCATCTAACGCAGGGATAGGTAACAAGTTTAACACACCTAACATGATAGAAAGAAAGGCTGTAATGTTCCAAAACACCTGCCAGCTCCATGAACTTGGAAAAATATCATATATAGCTTTAAAGCCACCTACACCTTTATAAGCACCTGTGCTGGGCGTAAAAATAGCCCCTAGTTGATCCCAATATGACACAATTTTGTCTTTGGCTTTTTTCAACCCTACAGGAAATGCTTCTAGTACCCCATAATCTTTAACTTCAAAATCATAATATCCTAAAGCTTCCAAGGTTTCAAAAGTAGATCCGCCAGCAATCACTAAACCTAATTTAGCTTCATCACTAATCTTAAGAGGAACTTCAATCTCTTGATCGTCTCTTTTTACTATTCCTGTTACGCTTTGACCTTTAAATGCTTCTAATTGTGTTTTTACTTGATCGGCATATTTTGTTGAAACACCATTCAATCCAACAAGCATGTCGCCTTCTTTTAAACCGCTGGTATAATTAAAAGATGTATCAGGTACTTTCATAACAATAAAGGGTTGTCTTAAATTTATAAACCCTTTTTCTTTGGCATCCATCAATTGTGATAGGAAATCTTCTGGCATCGTGATGGTAGATTGTCTCCCATCTCTCTCAATGGTGATAACTTTACCAAACAACACCTTTTCAGTAATTTGAGAAAAAGTTTCAATCTCATCACCATCTACAGCTATAATCTTATCACCAGTTTGTAATCCTGCTTTATTAGCTACAGAACTTTCAATAAGTAATCCGTCTTTTATATTTTCATTAGGAAGAAAGATATCACCATAAAAATAACTCATGCCGATGTAAATTAATATGGCTAACAAGAAATTTACGGTAACACCACCTAACATAATTATTAATCTTTGCCATGCTGGTTTAGACCGAAATTCCCAAGGTTGTGGTTCTTGTGCCATTTGCTCGGTATCCATACTCTCATCAATCATGCCCGAAATTTTCACATACCCTCCTAAAGGCAACCACCCTATACCGTATACCGTTTCTCCTATTTTCTTTTTAAACAGTGAGAACTTGACATCAAAAAACAAGTAAAACTTTTCTACCCGAGTTTTAAAAGCTTTGGCAGGAATAAAGTGCCCTAATTCATGAAGAATAATCAGTAGTGATAAGCTTAATAAAAACTGAGATATCTTTATAACAAATTCCATATATCGTCTAACATTTTTTTATAATCGCACAAAAGTAACGTTTTAAACCAACTTTGAAAAAACTATTACGGTATGCATCTCTTTTTAACACCATTTTAAACTAAAAATCTAACAACCAAATCCGTAATTCATTGTATTTTTGTGTTTATAATTTTATATAAGTTCGCATGCTATCGTTTTTTAAAGCGTACAAAAAATTTGCCATTGCTTTTACAATCATTTCTATTGTCATCATAGCCCTTATTTATAATACGCTGAACGTTTACCAACCGCTCCCTATTTACCAACCCGCTATGGTAAGCACAGAATTGGTAGACAGCACGATACAATACAAAAAGAAATACCATAAAATAGCAGATTTTAGTCTGGTTAATCAAAACGGAAACATTATAACTCAAGAAGCTTACAAGGATAAAATATATGTGGCTGATTTCTTTTTTACCACCTGCCAAACGATATGCCCTATTATGACCAACCACATGGCAGATATACAAAAAGAGATTTTAAATGATGACGAGGTGATGCTGTTATCACATTCGGTAACACCAGATATTGATACTGTGGCACAATTAAGACAGTACGCAAACAAAAAGGGAGTTAATGACGAAAAATGGAATTTAGTAACTGGTGATAAAAAGCAAATTTATGAGCTTGCCAGAAAAAGCTATTTAGCCGTAAAAGATAACGGCGATGGTGGTCCCTTTGACATGATTCATACCGAAAACTTTATGCTCATAGACAAAAAACGGCAAATACGTGGGTTTTATGACGGCACAAATTCAGAAGATATTTTGCGTCTTTTAAAAGACATCAAAATTCTAAAAGAAGAATACCAGCAATAGTTTTATAAATACATTTTTTTAGGCTAATTTTTTACACTATTTTTGCTTCTTTAAAATCAATCTAAATAACATTGCAAGATACTTTAGCACATTTAAAACGAGGAGAAGACGCTATCATTACTGATGTGTCATCCATTCACATTCCGCTAAAGCTTTTAGAAATGGGATGTTTACCTGGTAATTCAGTAAAACTTGTTCAAGTAGCGCCATTTCAAGACCCTATGTATTTAAATATAAATGGGTCTCATCTTGCTATTAGAAAAGAAACGGCAGCTCACATTTTAATTGAAAAGGTAACTAATGAGTAAACAGATTAATGTTGCACTAATTGGTAACCCAAACACAGGAAAAACCTCGGTATTTAATGCTTTAACGGGTTTAAACCAAAAAGTAGGAAACTATCCTGGTATTACTGTTGAAAAAAAGGAGGGAGTTTGTAAGCTCCCCAGAGGCGTAAAAGCTCATATTATAGATTTACCAGGAACCTACAGCTTAAACGCCTCTTCATTAGATGAAAGCGTAGTTATTGAACTTCTTTTAAATCAAAATAACAAAGACTTTCCTGATATTGCTGTTGTAGTTACTGATGTTGAAAACCTAAAGCGTAATCTTTTAATATTTACACAAATAAAAGATTTACAAATACCTACCATCTTGGTGATAAACATGGCCGACAGAATGAGCTACAAGGGTATTTCATTGGATATTGAGCATTTAGAAAAGGAGCTTCAAACAAAAATTGCCTTGGTTAGCACCAGAAAAAAACAAGGTATTGATGAATTAAAACAGCTTATTTCTAATTACAAAGATGTTTCTGTAAAACCTTGTTTAGATATTGCTTCCATTGACGTTACGTATTTTGAAAATTTGAAAAAAACCTTTCCAAATCAACTCATGTACAAATTGTGGTTGGTTATTACACAAGATGTTAATTTTGGGAAAGTAGATCGTAACGAAGTGGATGCGGTGGCCGATTTCAAGACAAAAACTAATGCCGACTTAAAACGTTTACAGCAAAAGGAAACCATAAAACGCTATCAATTTATTAACAACGTTTTAAAAGTTGGGCAAACCATTGATGTAACACAGGCCAAAGATTTACGCACCAAATTTGACCGTATTTTAACCCATAAATTTTGGGGGTATATTATATTTTTTGCCATTCTGCTTCTTATTTTTCAAGCTATTTATGACTGGGCTACGGTGCCAATGGATTTCATTGATGCCTCTTTTGCTTCATTAAGTGAGTGGTTAGCTAACTTACTCCCCGACGGCGCCTTTACCAGCTTGCTTACCGAAGGTATTATTCCTGGGTTAGGCGGTATTGTTATTTTTATTCCTCAAATTGCCTTTCTCTTTCTATTCATCTCTATTCTTGAAGAAAGTGGCTATATGAGCCGTGTGGTATTTTTAATGGATCGTGTTATGAGGCGTTTTGGTTTAAGTGGTAAGAGTGTCGTGCCTCTTATTTCTGGTACAGCCTGTGCCATTCCAGCTATTATGGCTACAAGAAATATTGAAAGTTGGAAAGAACGCTTAATCACCATTTTAGTCACCCCATTCACAACGTGTTCAGCCAGACTGCCTGTATACCTTATTATAATTGCTTTGGTAATACCAGAAGGGCGCTTCTTGGGCTTAAGCTATCAAGCGTTAACCCTAATGTTACTGTACTTAATCGGCTTTGGAACCGCAGTCATTTCAGCTTATATCCTTAATAAAGTGCTTCAAATAAAAAGTAAATCTTTCTTTGTGGTTGAAATGCCCAACTATAAATTACCACTTTTTAAAAACGTAGTGCTAACCGTTGTTGAAAAAACAAAAGCATTTGTTTTTGGAGCTGGTAAAATTATTTTGGCTATTTCTATTGTATTATGGTTTTTGGCTTCATATGGCCCTGGAGAACAATTTAATAATGCTGAAGAAATTGTTAAAACCCAATTTGCCTCGCAAAATTTAAGCGACGAAGAACTTCAAAATAAAATAACATCACATAAGTTAGAGCATTCTTTTATAGGAATTACAGGAAGAGCCATTGAACCCGTTATAAGACCTTTGGGTTACGACTGGAAAATTGGCATTGCTATTGTAAGTTCGTTTGCTGCTCGTGAGGTGTTTGTTGGTACATTAGCCACAATTTACAGTGTAGGAAGTGACGATGAAGAAACGATTAAAAATAGAATGGCTGGCGAAGTCAATCCTATTTTGGGAGGGCCTTTGTTTAATTTTGCTTCTGGAATATCCTTGCTACTTTTTTATGCCTTTGCTATGCAGTGTATGAGTACTTTGGCTGTGGTAAAAAGAGAGACCAATTCTTGGAAATGGCCTTCACTTCAATTAGCCTTGATGTCTTCTTTTGCATATATTGTTGCTTTAATTGCCTTCCAATTATTGAAATAATTACCACTTTTTTACGACCTTTAAAGGTATGAATACCATAGTACAAAATATATTAGCTTTTTCTGCAGTTGGACTGGCTGTGGCTTTTTTAATTAAAAAGTTCTTTTGGAAAAAATCAAAACCCAAAAAAGCGTGTGGCAATGAAGATTGTGGTTGCCACTAGCAGATTATCATAATGTCCTGAAATACAAATTGTGCTATACCAATATTTTCAAGGCTATAGCTTATCTATTTTTATTACATTTGAGTACACTTGTAAAAAACACGCAACATGTATTTTAAGTTAAGACTCTTTTTATGCCTATGCTTTGCAGCTTCCCTTTTAACATATAGCCAGAATAAATCAAAATCAATTGCCTTATTGGATGCTAATTTGAGTCAATTTGAAACATGGCTTGGTGTTCCGCATACCACGGTAAAAGGACTTCCTGAAGGCACGTATCAATCTAACAATGTAAACAGTGGTACACCCATTGGCTTAAACCAAGACGCAAAACAGGTGTTCTCTGTTATTGAAGAAGAAGGCAGCCTTGTTCTAAAAATTACAGGTGAAATTTATGGCGGACTCACCACAGAAAAAAACTTTAGCAACTATCATTTGAGTGTTAAGTTTAAATGGGGCGATAAAAAATGGGAACCTCGGCTTAACGCCAAAAGAGATTCTGGTATTTTGTACCATGCCTATGGAGCTCATGGAAGGTTTTGGAAAACGTGGAAAACCAGCTTAGAATATCAAGTACAGGAAACAGATCTTGGTGATTTCATTCCGCTTTCTGGAAACACTGAAATTCCTAAAGTTTCTGGTCCAAAGGTTGAAATTCGAGGCAATGCTCAAAAGAAACAATATGACCCAACCCAAGACACCTATTTTGAAGGCAATGGCTATATTCATGCCTATATTGAACCCGACATGCCACACGGGCAATGGAATCATTTAGAAATATATGTATTAGGAAATGATGCAGTACACGTGGTAAACGGACAAATAGTTATGGTTGTTGAAAACGCTATAAACCCTGAAACAGGAAAACCTTTAACGGAAGGACAAATACAAATTCAATCAGAAGCCGCTGCGTGTTACTACAAAGATTTAACCATAACGCCCATAAAAGAGTTTCCAAAATTCATAAAGAAGACAGTACGATTTAAATCATAATCTATTTTAAAAATATTAAAGCAATCTAAGAAACTCTAATAAATAAGTTATTGGCTATCAAGTTTGAAATAATAAGTTCTTTATTGTTAGCTTGTATTGTAATAGAATGATCAAAAGGTTCGCGGTGAATAATTTCAATTTCAGTACCCAAGGCAATGCTATTCTTATCTAAATATTTAAGAAAATTAGACGAAGAATCCTTTACACCTACACAAATACCTCGATGCCCTACTTGGGCTTCTGAAAGCAAAATTTTATCTATTTTTTTAATATGTCCAGATTTATCGGGTATAGGATCTCCATGCGGATCATGCGTTGGAAATCCTAAAAAAGCATCCAACTGCTCAATCAATTTTTTAGATTTTATATGTTCCAATTGTTCGGCTACCTCATGAACCTCATCCCAAGAAAAGTTTAAATGATCTACTAAAAACACCTCCCATAAGCGGTGTTTTCTCACAATGCTCAAAGCAATTTCCTTTCCTTCTTCGGTTAAAGTAACGCCTTGGTATTTCTTGTAGTCGGCATACCCTTTTTCAGAAAGCTTCTTCACCATATCGGTCACCGATGAGGCCTTAGTTTCCATTTCTTTAGCAATAGCATTGGTACTCACATTGTGGGCACCGTACTTCCCTAAGTGATAAATCGCCTTGATATAGTTCTCTTCTGTAAGGGTAATCATGAATATAATTTAGTCACTACGCAAAGATATAATATTTATTACATTAAAATAATTTTTAGACTAATCTAAATTTTATTTTATATTTGCAAAAACTTAAATCATGAAAAACCTTATCATACTCCTTATTAGTATTTTAAGTTTAAGCGCAACCGGACAACATATTGCTGGCACAACACGTGCAAACGGGGCTCCCCTTCCTTTTGTTAATGTATACCTTAAAAACAATTCAAAAGGAAGTTCAAGTAACGAAGACGGCTTCTATATCATAAAAAACATTGCACCTGGCAAGTATACCATTGTAGCCTCGTTTACGGGCTTTAAAAAAGTAGAAAAGCAAATTTTAGTAACAGAAGGCAAAACAGCTACAATAAATTTCGAACTCGAGGAGTCTGAAAGCCTTGACGAAGTTATTGTTACTGGTACGTTAAAAGCCGTTTCAAGGTTAGAAAGCCCAGTGCCCGTTGAGGTCTATGCACCTGCCTTTTTTAAAAAAAATCCAACACCAAATATTTTTGAAGCCCTGCAAAATGTAAATGGCGTGCGCCCGCAATTAAACTGTAATGTGTGTAATACTGGCGATATTCATATTAATGGTCTTGAGGGCCCATATACATTGGTTCTTATTGACGGTATGCCTATAGTTAGTGGACTGTCAACCGTTTATGGGTTATCAGGAATACCCAATTCCCTTATTGAACAAGTTGAAATTGTTAAAGGCCCAGCATCATCACTATATGGCAGTGAAGCCGTGGGCGGCCTGATAAACATCATTACCAAATTACCTGAAAATGCTCCCGTGGTGTTTGCTGATAGCTATTTAAGTGATTGGGGCGAATTTAATTTTGACGCAGGACTTAAAGCAAAGGTTGGGAGAAAAACCGATGTACTCATCGGGGCAAACTACTACAACTACTCCAACCCTATTGATAAAAATCAGGATAACTTTACCGATGTTACCCTTCAAGATCGTATTTCGGTTTTTCAAAAGTGGAATTTCAAACGAAAAAACAACAGATTATTCTCTTTGGCAGGACGCTATTTTTATGAAGACCGTTGGGGCGGCGAAATGCAATGGAACAAAACCTATCGTGGCGGTGATGTTATTTATGGAGAAAGCATCTACACCTCGCGTTATGAAATTATTGGAAACTATCAACTGCCCATTCATGAAAAAATGACCTTTCAGTTTTCATATTCAGACCATGATCAAAATTCCGTATACGGAGACACACCCTACCTAGCAAAACAGCGCATAGGTTTTGGGCAACTCCTTTGGGATAAATCACTAAAAAACAATGACCTTCTTTTTGGTTTGGCTGCACGCTACAATTTTTATGATGATAATACGCCTGCTACCAACACTGCCGATGAAGTTACTATACCCTCTGTGTTTGTACAGGATGAAATTACCTTAAGTTCAAAACAACGTCTACTTTTAGGTGCTAGATATGATTATGATAAACGCCATGGTTCCATTGTTACACCAAGACTAGCATATAGGTTTAAACCCACAGAAGAGGATATTATTAGACTCAACGCCGGTACTGGTTTTAGGGTAGTTAACCTGTTTACAGAAGAGCATGCTGCACTTACAGGCGCAAGAGATGTTATTATAGAAGGTGAGCTTGAACCCGAAACATCGTATAACATCACCTTAAACTATCTCAAAAAATTATATACAAAAAGTGGTATGCTATTCACTTTTGATGCTTCTGCCTGGTATACCTATTTTACCAATGCCATTATTCCCGATTATGATTCAGATCCCAATAAAATATTTTACAGAAATTTAGATGGCTTTTCAACCACCAAAGGCCTTAGCTTTAATATAGATGGTATTTTAGGTCATGGTATTAAAGGATCATTAGGTGCCACGTTTCAAGACGTTTCAAAGACAGAGGATGGCGAAAAAACACGACAAATATTAACGGAGCGGTTTACAGGGGTTTGGTCTTTATCTTATAAACATTTTCCAACAAATATAACGGTAGATTATACAGGAAATATTTATGGACCCATGCGCTTACCTCTGCTTGGTGAACTTGATCCGCGTAGTGAATATTCACCAACATGGAGTATTCAAAACATTCAATTTACCTATAACGGATTCAATAATTTTGAAATCTACGCTGGTATTAAAAATCTTTTAAACTGGACACCTAATAAAGGAAATCCGTTTATTATTGCTAGATCTGAAGATCCGTTTGATAGACAAGTAGACTACAATGAGTCAGACCAACCTGTCATGGCTACCAGCCCTGCCACAGGGCAAACCATCACAGTGCAACCTGGAGGTGTTATGCCCACTGAAAACAACCCGTATGCCCTAACCTTTGATCCGTCCTATGTTTATGCCCCCAATCAAGGGAGACGATTATTTTTTGGATTACGCTATACTTTAAATTAATTTTAACCATGCAAAAATCAATCTTTATACTTTTCATATCATTACTCTTTCTCAATTGTAAAAATGAGAAAGAAACAAATGGTAAACTCAATGTGGTCACTACAACCACCATGATCACAGATTTAGTTACAAATATTGCCCAAGATGAAGTCAATCTACAAGGCCTAATGGGTAGTGGTGTAGATCCGCATTTATACAAAGCCAGTGAAGGGGACGTTACCAAACTATACAACGCCGATCTTATTTTTTACAATGGCTTACATCTGGAAGGCAAACTGGTTGAAGTTTTTGAAAAAATGAAAAACAAAAAAACCATTGCCATCTCAGCTGCTATTGACAAGAACACCCTCATTGGTTCTGACTATTTTGCTTCAAATTATGATCCGCATATTTGGTTTGATATTGATTATTGGAAAGAAGTTGCTGTTTTTGTTGAGTATTACCTTTCGGAAGCAATACCGGAGAAAAGTGCCGTTTTTGCATCAAATAGAAAAGTCTATATTGAAAAACTAAATAAGCTTAAAAAAGAAGTATACGATAAAATCGATGAGTTGCCTCAAGAACAACGTATTTTAGTCACAGCACATGATGCCTTCAATTATTTTGGAAAAGCGTTTGATTTTGAAGTAGTAGGCCTGCAGGGCTTATCAACCGCAACAGAAGCAGGCGTACAAGACGTTCAAAATCTATCAAACTTTATCATAGAAAAACAAGTAAAAGCCATTTTTGTGGAAAGTTCGGTACCAAAACGAACCGTTGAAGCCTTACAGGCCGCAGTGAATTCAAAAGGCCATCATGTTACTATTGGAGGATTACTATACTCGGATGCTTTGGGTGACAAAGGCACAATTGAAGGCACTTATATTGGCATGTTTAAATACAATGTTAATACCATTGTTAATGCGTTAAAATAATGTAATTTGAAGCAAAATCCTGCTATACGCTGTATCTTTTTCTCGTTCCTCAAAAAAGGATGCCGCTTCTATCAGGGCTAAAAAAAGAATATGAGTAATAAAATAGCTGTACAAATAGATGACCTTACCGTAGCTTATAACTACAAACCGGTACTTTGGGATATTGATTTAGAAATTCCTGAAGGTGTCCTTATGGCCATTGTAGGGCCCAATGGCGCTGGGAAATCTACTTTAATCAAGTCTATTTTAGGTATTTTAAAACCTATTGCTGGCAGTGTAAGGATTTACGGAAAACCCTATAAAAAACAACAAGCATTGGTAGCTTACGTGCCTCAAAAAGGAAGTGTAGACTGGGATTTTCCAACCACAGCACTTGATGTGGTTATGATGGGAACTTATGGTAGCCTTGGTTGGATAAAACGTCCAGGGCAAAAAGAAAAAAAAGCAGCTCTTGAAGCACTTGAAAAAGTAGGTATGCTTCCTTTTAAAAATAGGCAAATCAGCCAACTTTCAGGCGGACAGCAACAACGTATCTTTTTAGCACGGGCCTTGGTGCAAAACGCTTCCATATATTTTATGGATGAACCCTTTCAAGGTGTTGATGCCACTACTGAAATTGCTATAATAAACATTCTAAAAGAACTCAGAAAGGCAGGAAAAACTGTTATTGTAGTACATCATGATTTACAAACGGTACCTGAGTATTTTGATTGGGTAACCTTCTTAAACGTGAAAAAAATTGCTACGGGTCCGGTTAAAGACATATTCAATGATGATAATTTAACCAAAACCTATGGCATCAATTACAAGGTTAGTATTCAAGAATAAGTCATGGATGTATCAGAATATATAAAACTGGTTTTTACCGATTACACCCTTAGAACCATCACACTGGGCACCGCTATTTTGGGTGCTGTAACTGGCATGCTAGGCAGCTTTGCGGTGCTAAGAAAACAGAGTCTTTTAGGGGATGCCATCTCTCATGCAGCCTTGCCAGGTATAGCCTTAGCGTTTCTGTTAACAGGCACTAAAGATAGTCATGTGTTACTTCTTGGGGCTTTAATAAGTGGTCTTATAGGCACCTTTTGGATTCGTAGTATCATAAAAAAGACCCATTTAAAGTCTGATACGGCACTCGGACTTATTCTGTCTTTGTTTTTTGGTTTTGGGATGTTGTTACTTACTTTCATTCAAAAACAACCTAATGCCAACCAAGCGGGTTTAGATAAATACCTTTTTGGTCAGGCAGCCACTTTAGTAGAAAGTGACGTTTGGATGATGGCTATAGTTACCGGCATTTGTCTATTTGTACTACTTCTTTTTTGGAAAGAGTTTAAAATTCTACTGTTTGATGCCGATTATACCAAAACATTAGGATTTAACACAAAGTTCATTGATGTTCTCATTACCTCATTTATTGTACTAGCCATTGTTTTAGGTCTACAAACCGTTGGTGTTGTTTTAATGAGCGCTATGCTACTAGCTCCAGCTGCAGCTGCCAGACAATGGACCAACAGTCTGGGTATAATGATTGTTTTATCGGCAACTTTTGGAGCGTTCTCTGGCGTTTTTGGTACCGCTATTAGCGCCTCTCAAAATAATTTATCCACAGGTCCTGTTATAGTCATTATCGCTGGGGTTTTCGTATTGTTCTCTTTTATATTTTCACCAAGCAGAGGATTGCTCTTTAAACAAATTCGTTTTATAAAAAACAGACGCGACCTACAACAACATAAAACCTTGGCCTTTATGTTTCGCATCGCTGAAACGCATGACAATATTTCGCACCCGCATGCTATAAAAATACTAAACAATTTTCAGGGTTTTACTAAAAGTACACTTCAACAACTGGTGAGAAAAAATTATGTGAAGATTGATGGAAACATGTGGCACTTAACCGAAGAAGGTTTTAAAACCGCTACCAATTTGTATAACCAACAAGAGAAGACAAATGACTAGCGCTCAATTTGAAATACAACTCATTGCCTGCATTGTTGCCATAGCTTGTGCTATTCCTGGCACCTTCTTGGTACTTAGAAAAATGGCTATGATTAGTGACGCGATAAGTCATTCTATTTTACCTGGTATAGTTATTGGATTTTTCATCACTCACGATTTAAATTCACCCTTTCTCATTGTTCTTGCGGCTATAACTGGCATCATTACGGTAGTTTTAGTGGAGTACATTCAAAAAACTGGATTGGTAAAAGAAGACACCGCCATTGGCTTGGTATTTCCTATTTTGTTTAGTATTGGAGTTATTTTAATTGCTAAAAATGCCAATGATGTACATTTAGATGTAGATGCCGTTTTATTAGGGGAACTGGCTTTTGCGCCTTTTGACAGATTTGTAGTTTCGGGATTTGATTTAGGTCCAAAATCGTTATGGATTATTGGCTGTATTCTTATTATCACCGTGATTTTACTCTTTGCATTTTTCAAGGAATTAAAAGTAAGCACCTTTGATGCTGGGTTATCAGCCTCTTTAGGTTTTTCTCCAGCACTGATTCATTATGGGCTAATGACAATGTCTTCCATTACCACAGTGGGTGCTTTTGATGCAGTTGGCGCCATACTTGTGGTTGCTTTAATGATTGCGCCCGCAGCAGCAGCCTATTTACTAACCAATGATTTAAAACGTATGCTTCTCTATGCCATTTGCTTTGGTATTTTTAGTGCCATTTCAGGCTATTGGGTAGCCCATGCACTAGACGCTTCAATAGCTGGCTCCATAACCACCATGCTAGGTCTGGTGTTTTTACTGCTCTATTTATTTGCACCAAACAAAGGAATTATTGCTGTTCTGTACAGAGAAAAACAACAACGTACAGAGGTATCTCTACTTACCTTTTTATTGCATTTAAAAAATCACACCGAAGAAACAGAACGCCACGTTAACCACCTTAACGAACATATAAATTGGCAAAAAGTACGTTCAAAAACCGTTTTAGAGCTGGCCCTGAAAAATAATATGATAAAGTTTGATAAAAACATTGTTTCCCTAACCAAAAAAGGAGAAAAATTTACATCGCAAGCCATTGACTATATCATAACCAATCAAGACGCAAAAATTGAGCACATGAAAGATGATTTCTTTTTATTTAGAGGATAGTTATGGCTAAACACAATGATCTAGGCAAAAAAGGAGAACAACTAGCTGTTGATTATCTTATTGATAAACAGTACGAAATCATGGCACGAAATTATAGGTTTGATAAGGCCGAAGTAGATATTATTGCTAAAATTAATAACACCCTAGCTATTATTGAAGTGAAAACCCGATCTGGTACAGATTTTGGCAACCCTCAAGATTTTGTTAAACCCAATCAAATAAAAAATCTTGTAAAAGCTGTTAATGAATACGTTATAGTCAATGCTCTAGATGTTGATGTTCGCTTTGACATTATTGCCATAGTGAAAACCAGCAACAACACCTTTGACATAGAACATCTACAAAATGCCTTTTATCACTTTTAAGGCTTTATTCTGAACTAATTTTAGACACTTTATTCTTAAAAAAGGCTTTCACCGCTTCAAAATCTTCAGGCTTATCCAATATTTCTTTAGCTTTATTAAGGATAAAATACGTTGGAGTTGACTTTACACCATAAGATGCAGCTATATGGTTTTCCCATTTACCTTGGCCATAAACATGAATAAAATCTGAATATTTTGGTATTAAAGCATTCCATTTAGTGGGCTCATCTTCAAGGCCAATCGCTACTACCTTAACTGTTACTTTTGGAAGTTCATCAACAAACATTTTTAACTGTGGTACCTCATCTAAACAATGAGAACATCCGCTGCTCCAAAATATCAGAACATAATGTTCCGCTACATTAAGATTACTTAATTTTCCTAGACCCTTATTTTTTCCATCAACTTCCAAAGAAAAATCAGGAGCCTTTGTACCATTTGAAAGGTCTTTATATAATATCAGTGTATGTAATAACTCCTGATCATTAAGCTTTACGGCTATATCCATTAAATATTCTTCAGCAATATAATTTGCCACAGGTTCTATTTTTAAATCTGCCATTTGCTGCCACAAATCAAATAATAAGATACGCTGTATTTCAATGGGAGCCACTTTCATTTTTTGGCTAACAACATCAATATTTTGTTTAAATGTTGTTATTTTATCTGCATTCTTAGACGACATACCAAACACATAATTCAACGTTTTTTCCGTTAAGAAATTAGAGCTTTGCAAGGTTGGATTACTAAAATCTACAAAATCAAAATAATGTTTTTTTAAGCTTTTTATATACAAGTCGATATCTGTATATCCTTTGGGCGTATAGGGTTTATTTGCTTTAATAAACTCTAAGGCTATAGTCCCTTTTGCTGCATTTTCATAATTTGCCTGAGTTTCGCGTTGAGTTTTAAAAATGGTATTTAAAGCTGTGGTGTCTCGACTTTTTCTTCTAAAATAATTTCCAATGCTTTGCGTTACCATTGACATGCTGTTGGTATAAGAGGTTAGAAGCCTGTTCTCAAACGAACTTTCATAAGTTACGCCTGTTTCAGCATTAAACTTAAGTTCTACATCCTCTTTTCCGTTATAAATCACATCAAAGTTATAGTCTTCTTGAGGCATAGCATAAACTAATCGATATACACCTTTTTGAATGGTGGAATCTAATTTTATTTCAAACTTGCCCATATCATCAATTTTTGCATTGGCAACATACTCTGAAATGGTTGGTGTTACTTTATACAACAATAAAACGTTATAGCTTTCTGCTGGGCTAAACGTTCCTTTTATAACATGTTGCCCCAACAAAAAACTAGGAATAAGATATAGGATTAAAATGATATGTTTCATACTTCTGTTAAAAACAATTATTGAGCCATAATGGGCTTTAAAGCATCTAACGCTTGTTTTACCGATTTTATATTTTCAAATGTAAGCATTAACCTAAGTCCGTTTCTTGTTTGTTTCTCCTTCATTTTGCAAGCTCTTGGATTGGTTTGAACGTATTGTAAAACTCTAGTAAAACTAGCACTTTGATAAAAACTACTTTGCTGATCATGAATAAAATAACCTATCAACTTTCCTTTCTTCATCACCACTTTTTCAAAACCAATTTTTGTAGCCAACCACTTAATTTGGACACTATTTAACAGATCGGTCACCTGTTTTGGTAAGGTTCCAAAACGATCTATCAATTCCTTTTCAAAGGTATGCAATTCATCTTCGGATTTTAAATCATTAAGTTGTGTATACAAGCTTAATCTTTCAGCTATATTATTGATGTAACTATCAGGGAAAAGCAATTCAAAATCAGTATCAATAGTTACATCCTTAACATAAACCTTCTTTTCCTCTGGTTCATTATACAAATCTTTAAACTCATTTTCTTTAAGTTCTTCAATAGCTTCGTTTAATATTTTTTGGTAGGTATCAAATCCTATTTCATTAATAAACCCGCTTTGTTCACCACCTAATAAATCACCTGCGCCTCTTATTTCAAGATCTTTCATGGCAATATTAAATCCACTGCCTAACTCTGTAAACTGTTCAAGGGCGGTAATGCGTTTTCTGGCATCATCAGTCATGGCTGAATATTCTGGAGTAATGAAATAACAGAACGCCTTTTTATTACTACGCCCCACTCTACCCCGCATTTGATGCAAATCGCTCAACCCAAAATTATTAGCGTTATTTATAAAGATGGTATTGGCATTGGGCACATCTAAGCCACTTTCTATAATCGTGGTACTTACTAAAACATCAAAAGCACCATCCATAAAAGCCAGCATGAGTTGTTCTAGTTTTTTTCCTTCCATTTGTCCATGACCCACACCAATTTTGGCATCAGGAATAAGGCGTTGTAGCATGCCAGCCACTTCCTTGATATTCTCTATTCTATTATGAATAAAAAAGACTTGACCGCCCCGCTCAATTTCATAGCTAATAGCATCTCTGATGGTTTCTTCATTAAATCTGATTACATGACTCTCTATAGGATATCTGTTTGGTGGAGGTGTGGTAATGACCGATAAATCTCTGGCTGCCATTAAACTAAACTGTAAGGTTCTTGGAATAGGTGTTGCTGTAAGCGTTAATACATCAACATTATCCTTAATCGTTTTAAGCTTTTCTTTTACAGCAACGCCAAATTTTTGTTCTTCATCAACAATAAGTAGTCCTAAATCTTTAAATTTTACATTTTTATTGACTAATTGATGCGTACCTATAATAATATCAACCTCACCACACTCTAAAGCTTCAAGAGTTACTCTTTTTTCTTTTGCGGTTCTGAATCTATTCACATAATCCACAGCAACAGGAAAATCCTTCAACCGTTGCCTAAAGGTTCTGGCATGTTGATAGGCTAATATGGTTGTTGGCACCAAAACCGCCACTTGCTTACCATTATCAACCGCCTTAAAAGCAGCTCTTATAGCGACTTCAGTTTTTCCAAAACCAACATCACCACATACCAAGCGATCCATAGGGCGTTCACTTTCCATATCGGCCTTAATATCAGCCGTTGCTAAACTTTGATCAGGAGTATCTTCATAGATAAAAGATGCCTCTAGTTCGTGCTGCATATAACTATCCGGATTATATTGGTAGCCTTTTTCTGTTTTACGCTTTGCATATAATTTAATCAGATTAAAAGCTACATGCTTGACACGTGCTTTTGTTTTCTGTTTTAAGGTTTTCCAAGCATTACTACCTAATTTGTATATTTTAGGTGGTTTACCATCTTTGCCATTAAACTTTGTGATTTTATGTAACGAATGAATGCTTAAATACAGCACATCACGTTCTCCATAAATCAATTTAATAGCCTCTTGTTTTTTTCCTTCTACATCTATTTTTTGAAGCCCGCCAAAACGCCCAATACCATGGTCTATATGCGTTACATAATCCCCTATATCTAAATTGGTAAGCTCCTTTAGTGTAATGGCTTGTTTTTTAGCATAGCCGTTTTTTAGATGAAATTTATGATATCTTTCAAAAATTTGATGGTCTGTATAGCAGGCTAATTTAGCCTCATGATCAATAAAACCTTGATGCAAGGACAATACAACCGTTTTGTACACCACCTCTACTTCAACGTCATCAAAAATATCATGAAATCTTTTGGCTTGTTGCTCACTAACACAAGCTATGTAATTAACATATCCTTTATTATGGTTGGTATTTAAGTCTTCTATTAAAAGATTAAATTGTTTATTGAATGATGGCTGTGGCGTGGTTTGATAAGTAATAGTTTCAATGCTTTTATAGGCATTTGAAAACAATGAAGTGGGCCCAAATTCTAATATAGAGAACTCTAAAAGCTGTTTTTTAAGCAATATTGAATTACAAAACAGTTCCTGAGGTTTGGTGTGCTTTATCGTTTCAGAAAGGGTTTCAAAAGCCTCTTCTGCTTTAGCATAAAAATCATCAATCCTTGAAAACAATAAATCTGCATTCTTTAAGCAAACCACCGTTTTTTGAGCAATGTATTTAAGGAAACTTTGTCTTTTCTCTTCAACCAATTTATTGGCTACATTAGGAATAATATTGATTTTTTTAACCTGATTTACAGAAAGTTGTGTTTCAACATCAAAGGTTCTAATACTATCTACTTCATCACCAAAAAACTCAATTCTATAAGGCTCATCATGCGAAAATGAAAACACATCAACAATACCACCCCGAACAGAAAATTCTCCTGGCTCAGTAACAAAATCGACACGCTTAAATTTATATTCAAATAATATTTCATTTACAAAATCAATAGATAAATTATCCTGAACAGAGACTTTAAGGGTGTTACGTTCCAGTTCTCTTCTAGTGACCACCTGCTCAAAAAGAGCATCAGGATAGGTGACTATAATGGCTGGTTTCTTTTGAGAATTAATTCTGTTTAAAACCTCAGCCCTAAGAAGCACATTAGCATTATCAGTTTCCTCAATTTCATAGGGCCGCCTGTAACTTCCTGGATAAAACAAAACATCTTTATCACCTAATAATTGCTCTAAATCATTTAGATAGTGTGCAGCTTCTTCTTTATCATTAAAAACCATTAAAAATGGCCTATTAATAGTATTAAAAACACTTGATATTACAAATGATAATGAAGAGCCGACTAGGCCTTTTACATGAATTTTATTTTGGTTTTTGGTAAGACAATCCTGCAGATTTTGCGTTTGCAAAGCCTGTATATAGGTTTGAGAGAGGTCACTTATACTCACCTAATTGCATTTTAAGTTGCAAATATACATCTTAGCGTATTTAATTTGGCAAATTCTTATTATGAATGCGTTAAAATTATGAATGCGAACTCTATTAATAAACAAAAAAAATATGTAGGTTTGTGTAACTAACAAAACACAAAACATATGTCATTTTCAAACTTATTTGATGGAGGTTTTAAAAGGCGAAATGAAGGACATTTTGCTGCTATAGTGCGTGTAGCCATGGATGATGGCATTATTACCCCTGAAGAACAAGCGTTTTTAGATCGTTTGGCTCACAACCTAGATATTAGTGAAGCACAGTATAAGGACATTTTAAAAAACTACAAAACACACCCAATCAACCCTCCCGTTGAATATGACCTACGTTTAGAGCGTCTTTATGATTTGGTAAGAATGGTTCATGTAGACCAAATAAAAGGAGACTCTGAGCATAAATTATTAAATAAAATTGGTGTCGGCTTAGGGTTTCATGCCGTAAATGTGAAATATATAGTGGATAAAGCACTTACACTTGTAAATAATGGTGTTGATCTTGACACATTCAAAGATCAAATAAAAAACATGAATAAATAAAAAGATTTCATTTTGAAAATAACCAAAAGCGAGCTTCTCATTTGAAGCTCGCTTTTTTTTTTGCGATTATGCTTTAAAACCATAACTGAGAACCGCACAAAACGCTGTATCAAAACTTTAAATAAACTTGACATCTTCTGTTTTTGCACGTTCTGATTCAAAAAAAATCAAACGTTGCTGTATATTAACCAATAGTTATATTATTTAAACATAACTACCTGTACCTTTACATCATTAAAATGAAGAAATAATTAATTTTTTTTGAATGAATAATATAGTTAAATACCTTTTAGTTGCCTTATTATTTTGGTCATGCAATAACACCATATCAAAGCCCGAGGCTGAAACCCCAAAAACATTTGAGCCTAATTGGGAATCATTGGCAGAACACACAGCGGCGCCAGAATGGTTTCAAGATTCTAAATTTGGCATTTATTTCCATTGGGGATTGTATAGTGTTCCTGCGTATGGTACTGAATGGTATCCTTATTTTTTATATAGAAACGAGAAACCTGATTTTGCTAAATATCATGAAGAAAATTATGGTCCATTAGAAGAATTTGGGTATCATGATTTTATTCCTCTATTTAAGGCTGAAAAATTTGATGCTGAAGACTGGGCTGAGCTCTTTAAAACAGCTGGAGCGAAATTTGCAGGCCCAGTGGCACAACACCACGATGGTTTTGCTATGTGGGATAGCGACATAAACCCCTGGAATGCAGCAGCTATGGGACCTAAAAAAGATATTACGGGAGATATTTTAAAGGCCATAGAAAAACGTGGTCTTAAAACCATGACTTCGTTTCATCATGCTAGATTAAGACAAAGACATGAAGGTGATTCTACAAAATGGGATACCTATAACAGCCATTTTGCTTACAACCCAAAATACCCTACATCATCTGAAGACCCCGATTTAAAAAAGTTCTATGGTAATTTACCTCAAGCGGAATTTGACCAATATTGGTTAGACCAAGTTAATGAGGTAGTTGACAAATACTCACCAGATATGTTATGGTATGACGTATGGCTTAATCATGTTGCTGAAGATAAAATTCAGGAAATGGCCGCTCATTATTTTAATCATGCCTTAAAAACCAATCAAGAAACTGTACTGGTTGCTAAACATGATGATTTACCTAAATCTATGAGTGTTTTAGATATTGAACAAGGCGGTAAGAAAGACGTCTCTGAAACCGTATGGATGACAGATATTACTGTAAGTGACAAAGGAAGTTGGTGCTATACTAAAGGACAAGTTTACAAAACACCACAAATTTTACTTAGAAACATGATTGATGTTTGGAGTAAAAATGGTGTGGTTTTATTAAATATATCTCCAATGGCAGATGGCACTATAAATCAAGAACAAAGAGACCTTTTAACCCAAGTTGGAGGTTGGCTTGACGTTTATGGTGAATCTGTTTATGGTACTAGACCATTTCATATATATGGCTTCGGGCATGCCAAAGCCGCTGATGGAGCACATGGCGGGCAGTCTGCAAAAGTTGAGTATACTGCAGAGGATGTAAGATACACCACTTCAAAAGACAAAAAAGCACTTTATGTATTCTTATTAGGTAAGCCGGAACCTGGTACAGAAGTTTCTCTTGGAAAATTAAATAACATTGGTTATGGCCCTGCTTCTCCTGTAAAACGTATTGTAGAGTTAAAATCTGGGCAAGAAGTTAAATGGGAAAAAACCGAAAGAACATATAAATTTATAGTACCAAATGTTGAACTTAACGATTTGGCAAACGTATTTAAAATGGAATTAGAATAGTAAATAGTAGTTAGTTTTTTTTGAATTAGATGCAAAGCCTTGGTTATAGCGATTTAATCAAGGCTTTTGTTATATGATGAGCTTACTAAGCCTCTTATTTCGATTATTATATAATCATTTTAAAAATTCATTCTATATTGTGCTGGAGTAAATCTGGTTATAGCCTTAAACTGACGGTGAAAAAAAGAAAGATTAACATACCCCGTCTCAAAGGCAATCTGCTCTATAGAATCATTGGAGGCTCTCAATAATTCACATGCTTTACTGATTCTATATTCGTTTAAATATTGGGTAAAGGTTTTATTAAATGACTTTTTAAAAAATTTAGAAAACGAAACTGGCGTCATAAAAACTAATGCACTTAGTTGTTGAGAGTTTATTTTTAATTGATAATTTGATTCTACAAACTTCATAATTTTCTGGATTCTCAATGAAGTTTTTACATTGGTTTCAAAATGGCCACCCAAACTAAGTGTTTCAAAACGTTCAAAAGATAATCTATGCAGAATTTCCACGGTATTTAACAATTTATACATAGGTGGCAACTCCTGCATCTCTAGCAATTGTTTACCAACTTTCTTAGCTATGGTTGTATTAAAAAGAAGTCCATTTTCACTATGCTTCAACAATTTCTTAATATGCTGAAACTCTATTTTATTCATCCACCCTTCTCCAAGTAAATCTTTATTAAACTGTATAAAAACAGATTTTGCTAAATGTTTCTTAGTGCTATTACTTTTCCAGCAATGTGGTAAATTAGAGCCTAATAACACTAATTCTTCAGGATAATAACTCTGTATAGAATTACCAACGCTTCTTATACCCGAACTCTCACAAATAAATGTCAATTCAAACTCTGGGTGAAAATGCCAAGGCGTTTCAAAATCATCCTTCTCAAAAATATCATAATGAAAAGATTGATTTAAATCATTTGAAATGGGTTCAAAAATGGCTTTCATTATGTTCTAATTTTCATAATACACAAACAAATATATTAAATAAAGACAAAATAGTACATGTTTTGACTAATTAGGGATTTAATCAAACCCTAAACTGTGATGTAATTTTACACCTGTAATATTTATAAAGCCTTAAAAGCAATGGATGTACTGGTATCGGGCATGTTGGTAGTTGATATTCTCGCGGAAGTTCCTACACATTTTAAAAAAGGAGAAAAACATGAAATACCCAAAATAATAATACAAGGAGGTGCTCCTGCTGGTAATGCCGCTTGTTTTATAGCTCAATGGGGTATAAAAACAGGATTTGTGGGCTACAAGGCCAATAATACCCTAAGCAAGATTGCTAATCAAGAGCTGGAGCGCTATAATGTTAATACTAAATTAATGCTGAATAAAACCCATTTTCAACCAGCAATTGCCGTGGTTGAAGTTGACGAAAATAATGGTGAGCGAACCGTTTTTTACTCATTACAGGGTTATAGCCCCCTTTCAGTTAAAGACATTAACGAAGACTGGATTAAAGAAAAAAAACTGCTTCTTGTAGATGGATATGACATTCAAGGAAACATAGAACTCCTAAAACTTGCAAACAAATATAATATCCCTTCTGTTTTAGACATTGAAACAGGTAACATCAATGATTTAAAACAAATGATTAAACTAGGCAGTCATATTATACTGCCCCTTGAAGGAGCAAAGCATATAACCCAATTAAATAAACCACAAGACTGTTTAATGGCCTTAAGCTCATTAACCGACGGCCAAATAGTTGTTACCGATGGGGCACATGGTTGCTGGGCATGGCAACATGGTAACGTTATTCATCAACCCGCATTTCCTACAACGGTAGTTGACACTACAGGGTGTGGCGATGCTTTTCATGCGGCTTATGCCATTGCCCTACTAGAAAAGAAAACATTGATAGACCGCTTACAATTTGCCTCAGCTTATGCCGCTATAATTGCGCAACATTTTGGCGGTAGAAGTTATTTTCCTAGTGCCGAAGAGGTTGAAAACGTTATACAAAAAAACACAACATTATGTTAGCAGATATTTTAAACACACAACATGTAAATCATTTTAGTTCAGGTGACACAAGCAAAACTGATTTTTCAGAAAGACAAGGTATTGTAGCTCATGAAATGGAACAATTAATAAGCTACAAACCTAAATCAAAACCAGTAAAAATAGGGTTAATAGGCATTGGGTTAGAGATGCATTTTGACTGGGAACTAGCAAAAAAGTCATACAAACAGGCCCTAAATAAATGTCAAGATATTGTAGGCAGTACTACATTGTTAGCACCTGAAACACCACTTCAAACGAAAGATGAGCTGCTTAAAGCACTCAACAGCTATAAAAAACATGAACTCGCGGGAATCATTATTTATCAAGCATCTTATATCTCAGGAGATTTGGCTTTAGCTCTGGGAAATTGGTTACGTGTGCATAAAACTCCTTTACTAAGTTGGTCTCACGACGAAGTTA
This sequence comes from Allotamlana fucoidanivorans, assembly GCF_006265225.1. GTDB lineage: Bacteria > Bacteroidota > Bacteroidia > Flavobacteriales > Flavobacteriaceae > Allotamlana > Allotamlana fucoidanivorans. The sequence goes on from NZ_VDCS01000005.1 coordinate 292,379, forward strand.
CAGGCGGGAGGCTCACTGCCAACAGATTATGTGGTCAAAATTTTCTTCTAAATATTTTAAATACCCTTGAGGTTAAATATTCATGGGTATTTGGAACTGCCCAATCCAAGGAATTGAACAACGCATTATCTCAATTTTTAAGGGTGGTAATAGCGAAAAAGAAATTAGAACACAGTAAACTGCTTATGATTGGCGGCATGCGTGTACCAGGATTCTATGACTGTGAACTCAATGAACTATCTATTTCTAAACACTTTGGAATAGGCATTGAACGCATTGATTTAGAAACCATTTGGAAACATGCCGAAAAATTTGAAGATGGTGATATTGAACCTATCGTTTATAAATTAATTCATAATGAAAAATGCCATGATAGCCAAGTTAGCAAACGTGAATTAATGCTTTCTGTTCGTCTTAGCTTAGCCATTGCAGATTATGCCCGCTTAGAGAACTATGCTGGCGTGGCTTTAAAAAACTGGCCAGAGTTATTTGACAATTATCAAATTTCAGGAGATGGCGCTGGTGCATTAGTTCAGGATTTAGGCATCCCTGTTGCTGACGAATCTGATATGGGTGGGTTAATTACAATGGTTATCATGAACGAAATTTCAAATGGCAAAGCACTACCCACACTCATGGATATGTCTATTTTAGATCACAAAAACAACACATTAGGCATGTGGCACTGTGGCGGATCTCCCACCAGATTATTACGAACAAACAGCACCTATGAGGTAAGGAACCATAGCATTCTCGATAATTTTGATGAAGCACAATCATATGGTATGCTTCTAGAATTTTTGCTAGAAAAAGGCCCTGTAACTATAGCCAAATACCAATACCCTCATGCATCAAGCATGCTCTCTTTTGAAGGAGATATTATTGATTCTCCACTACAATTTAGAGGGGCTTATGGCGAGGTAAAAACTAAAAACATTCAAGCTTCCGCTGTAGTAAGCACCATACTGAACAACGGACTAGATCATCATTGGATTGTTGGTCGTGGTCATTTTCAAGAAGACTTAAAAGAGTTTAATCATTGGACAGAAGTCAATGATTTAGATTTTTCTGAAGCCAAACTATATGGAAGAAGTATTCAAAAAAACTTAAACTATTAACACCACTCAAAACAATGAAGTCATGCAAAAAAAAGACTTAATAGAATTAGTAAAAACTTATAGAAATGAGCAAAAATGCTTAATCGGGTTTAACATAAATGATATTTACGATTTAAAAGCTATTGCCCTTGCTGCCGATGAAGCACTATCCCCTGTTATGGCCATGACCTATCCACCAGTAGTGGAGCTAAATTCTAGCTTCCTGTGTAAAAAAATGGTTGAAGGTATTCAAGCCAATACCAAGCAACCTATTTATTTGCACCTTGATCACAGTACCTCTATAACTATGTGTAAACAGGCTATTGATGATGGCTATGATTCGGTTATGATTGATGGTTCTCAAAGAAGTTTAAAAGAGAATATTGCTATGACCAAAGAAGTGGTGAAATATGCTGAATCTGCTGGTGTTATGGTTGAAGCCGAAATTGGAAAGATTATGGGCAGAGACGTTGTGGTAAAATCAGACAAGGATTTCCTAGCCAGCGTTAATGATGTAAAAGCTATTGTAGAAGAAGCCCAACCGCACATACTAGCTGTTGGTATTGGTACAGCCCATGGTTTTACTCCAAAAGCACCCAAAATTCATTTTGACAGATTAGCTGAGATTGCAGATGCTGTTGCTGTGCCTTTAGTACTTCATGGAGGCACTGGAATCCCTGACGAAGACATTCAAAAATCTATCCAAATGGGAGTCGCTAAATTAAATGTAGGCACTATGATTCATACCACTTACATGAAATCTTTATATAACGAAATGCGCAAAGACATTGATTCGGCTTACCCGCCTTACCTACTAAAAACCGTTATTCCAGAAATAAAAGACGTAGCCTTAAATCGTTTAAACGCTGTAAATAAGCAGTATAGTCTTGCTTAAAATTTCTATGAAACAGAAAAGCCATAGCTGCTCTAGTATAAGAGAGTCTCTATGGCTTGTTGTTATTTATGCAACTTTAATTGAATACGTTTTCTAGGAATATCTACGTCTAAAACCTTTACAATAACCTGTTGGTGTAAATGCACATGTTCGTTAACATCTTTCACAAAACTATCCGATAAATTAGAAACGTGAATTAATCCGCTTTCTTTAATTCCCACATCAACAAAACAACCAAAATTAGTAATGTTATTAACTATTCCTGGTAATAGTTGCCCTTCTCTTAAATCCTCTATCGTTTTAATGTTTTGATTAAAGGTAAATACCTTAGCTTGCTCTCGAATATCTAGCCCAGGCTTTTCTAACTCTTGTATAATATCTTTTAAAGTTAAAACACCAACGGTATCTGTACAGTAGTTTTTTAAATTGATTCTTTGAAGCAGCATTTTATTCCCTATAAGCTCGTGCACCGATTTTCCCAAATCTTTAGCCATTTGCTCAACTATAGCATAACTTTCTGGATGTACGGAAGAATCATCTAAAGGGTTTTTAGCCGATTTTATTCTTAAAAAAGCAGCCCCTTGTTCAAAAGCTTTACCACCCAATCGGGGTACTTTTTTTATGGCTTCTCTAGAATTAAACGGGCCATTTTCACTTCTAAAATTAAAAATATTTTCAGCTAATTTTGGTCCAATTCCAGACACGTAACTTAACAACGATTTACTCGCAGTATTAATGTTTACACCTACTGCATTTACACAGTTTTCTACAACAATATCCAGTTGCTTTTGAAGCTTATTTTGATCAACATCATGCTGATACTGTCCTACTCCAATCGATTTTGCATCAATTTTAACCAGCTCGGCCAAAGGATCTTGTAAACGTCTCCCTATTGAAACTGATCCTCGAACCGTAACATCGTAATTGGGAAATTCTTCTCTTGCAATTTTAGATGCTGAATAAATACTCGCACCAGCTTCACTCACCACAAAAACTTGAATGTCATTTTTAAAATGCACTTTCCGAATTAGTGCTTCGGTTTCTCTTGATGCTGTACCATTTCCAATGGCAATAGCTTCAATTTTATAAGCATCGGCCAAAGAACTTATCTTCTTCATAGCACCAACACTATCATTTTTTGGTGGATGCGGAAAAATAGTCTCATTGTACTTTAATTGTCCTTGAGCATCTAAACACACCACTTTACACCCTGTTCGGAATCCTGGATCTATTCCCATAACACGTTTTTCACCCAGTGGAGAACCCAATAACAGTTGCTTTAAATTTTTAGCAAAGACAGTAATTGCTGCATCATCTGCTTTTTCTTTTGCTATTTGAAGTGCTTCATTACTTAAAGACGGTAATAATAAACGCTTATACGCGTCTTTAATAGCAATTTCAATATGGTTGGCGCAATCGTTATGCGAACGGATGATGCGTTGTTCTATTTTATCTAGAGCACGCACATCATCAATAGTAATTTTCACACGGATAAGCTCTTCTTTTTCAGCCCTTAAAATCGCTAACAAACGGTGAGATGGTATACGACTTAAGCTTTCCTGCCAATCAAAATAATCTCTAAACTTTTGTGCAGCTTCATCATCTTGCTTTGTTTTTATAACTTTAGTTTCAATTAAAGCAAAACGTTCTAATTGATAACGCAAATTGTTTCTAATATCGGTACGCTCGTTAATCCACTCTGCAATAATATGTCTGGCACCTTCTAAAGCATCTTCAGCAGATACCACATCACCTTTAACATATTTAAAAGCCAAAGACTCCACATCGTTAGCATTTTGACTCATAATGATTTTTGCCAACGGTTCTAAACCATTTTGTCGTGCTTTTTCAGCTTTTGTTTTTCGGCTTTTTTTAAAGGGTAAGTATAGATCTTCAAGCGTTCTTAAATCTTCAGCTTCGGTAATTTTTAGTGCAATTTCAGAATTTAAAACTCCTTGTTCTTCCAGAGTTTTTATAATTGCTTTTTTACGCTTTTCTAAAGCTTCATATTGTTCTTTATACTTAACAATATCTGCAATTTGAACTTCATCTAAATTTCCAGTACGTTCTTTTCGATATCGCGAAATAAACGGTATGGTACAATCTTCTTCTAAAAGTGCAATGGTATTTTTTACAGCATCCTTTTGAAGTTGTGTATGCTGAATAATATAATCAATCATAAGTTTTAAACGGGTTATGGTCGTGCTAAATAAAGGATTTTATAATGAAAACAAAAAGACCTATTAGAAAATGGGTTTCTAATAGGTCTTTTTACAACAAGTCATTTAATCTTAAAAAATTAAGCCACTTTTTTAATTAAATCGAAACAAGGACATTTTTTACAACGTTTGTTTTCGCCTTTTTTAAACTTTTTACAGCAACTAGACTTTACTTTTTCAGGAAGTTCTACCCCTAATTTTTTAAGTTTCTTTACTGCCTTTTTCTGCTTTTTTTTCCCCACCGAATAGTATCATTGATAAACTTGCGGGCAAAAATATGTTATTTTTATTAAATCTAAATAAGATTAAATGTTAAAATTTATTCTGAGGTATTTGTAGCAGCTGTGGTAACCGTAAGATTTTCAATATCTCTATCAAACAAATAAAGGCCACCCTTGTCATCACCAATCAATTTAATCTTATCAAGAATCGTTCGTGCTACGGCTTCTTCTTCTATCTGTTCAGACACATACCATTGTAAAAAGTTATGGGTGGCATAATCTTTCTCTTGAAGTGAAATGTGCACCAATTCATTGATGCTTTGAGATACAAACACTTCATGATCATAAAGTTTTTCGAACATTTCTTTGAACGATTCAAATGTGACATTAGGCTCAGACAACTGCGAAATTTTAGCATGCCCTCCACGCTCATTAACAAATTTTACTAATTTAAGCATGTGCTCACGCTCTTCATCAGACTGCGCATACATAAAACCAGCAACACCTTCTAACCCTTTAACTTCAGCCCAACACGCCATTGCCAAATAAATTTGAGACGACTCGGCTTCTATTCTTATCTGCTTATTTAAAGCTTCTTCTATTGTTTTTGATAACATAATCGTTGTTTTTACGTAAAGTTAAAGATTTTGTTGTGTCCTTTGCAAAAACCTTCATAAAAAAAGGTTATTCCATCATTGATGAATAACCTTTTCACAACCTAATAAACTCGGTTTGTTTTAATATCTAAACAGTTTCTAAAATTAAGGGTGCTACTTCTGGGAAATCTACTGGAATTTGAGTCGTGCTGTGTATGTAGTTTGAGATGGTTTTATCACCTACTTGAGAAATTACATCTATTAAATTGGCTTTTGTATAACCTGCACTAAAGAAATTTTCTAAGACATCTGCATCAGTTCTTCCTCTATTTTCTGTGATGTTTTTAGCTAATTGCGCTAAAGCATTTAGTTTGTTGTTAAATGAAGCTTTTCCTGCTCTTAGCTCTAAAATTTGTTCATCTCTAAAACCATTCATTTTTCCAATGGCCGTGTGTGCTGATAAACAATAAATACAATTGTTAACTTGACTTACCGCTAAGTTTACAACTTCTTTTTCTTTTGCCGATAATGATGTTTTAGCATTAGCGAAGTTTAAATAATTTTCTAAGGCTGTTTCACTATGTGCGTAGGTAGCATATAAATTAGGAACGAATCCTATGGCTTTTTCTAAGTTATCGAAAATGGCTTGATTATTTTCACTTACTTCTGCTCTTGTTGGTACATTAAATGTGCTCATAATATTAATTTTTTTAAATGTTTGATTATTAATTTTCTTGGTACAAAATTGCAAGGCTTCTGTTTGCTATACCATGTTTAAATTTCCTTTTAGATTGTCTATTTTTCCCTTTTAAATTTCAAAAAGAATTTAAAAAGACACATAAGGCCTTTCTGCATCACAATAAAAATCATGAATACAACGTTGCTCACAATGTGTTTCTGGACTAATAGTGTTTACTAATTTTGATTGTTTGCCTCTAAATATTTCAATCAAATTGAAGATGGATGTGTGTTTTATATTCATGCCTTTGTTGTTTTTATTATACCGTACAAAGATGAATAATAAGTAGAGGCGATAAAATGACTAGACTTCCTGACTGATTGTCAATTTTTCCCTAACGGAAGTTTTGAAGCTGTTTTTTAAAATCTGAAGGCGATAAACCCGTTTGTTTTTTGAATAAACGGCTTAAATGTGAAGCGTCATCAAAACCAACTTCATAAGCTATTTCTTTAGTCGTTTTAGTAGTATATATTAAAAGACGTTTGGCTTCCAACATGATACGCTCATGAATAATTTGAAGCGGACTGGTATTTAACTTTGCAAAAGTATTAGATAAGGTTTTTGGCGACTTGAATAACTTTTCTGCATAAAACGCTACCCTATGCGCTTCTTTAAAATGTGCTTCAACCAATAGATTAAATTCACGTAACAAATCAACTTTTGATGTTTGAGCTGTTTCAACATAACCTTCTTTCGATTTAAGTAAACGTGTGCTAATAATGATAAAACGCGCCATAAGCATACGAAGCATTTCGGCTTGAATATTATCTTTAGTTTCTAACTCATCTAAAAACACTTCATTCAATATGTTGAATTTATGCTGTTCTTCGTCTGTTAAATCTATAATTGGAATATGCACATGACCAAAAAACAGCAAGCCAGCACAACTTACCTCATGATCGTGATCTTTTATACAATAAAACTCTCTGTTGAATTGATACACCACCAAATCAACACCCTGTACAAACTGAAAAAACTGAACGGTTGTTAAGGTTAAAAGGCTATTGGGCTTGATGGTATATGGTTTACTGTCAACAATAATCTCAGCTTCAATCTCATTGGTTCGAATAAACGTAAATAAATCTGGTTGTTTCGCTTCTTTATAACTTTCTAAAAGCGATTCGTTTCCTATTTTTAAAATAGCGTTGGTCGAAAACTCGGTAAACATTTTCTGCATGGCTAATCTGTCTATCTTTTTGAGTTTACTTTACAAGATACTTTTACTTTTTTCAAAAAAAATCCTGCTTTAATTAAAAAGCAGGACTTTAAAATATTTCTTTTTAAATCAGACTTAAATCTAATTTCCAGCCTCTTTTTTGGCCGCTTCTACCATATCTTCATTAGGCACAATAACAATATTTACACGACGGTTCTTAGCTCTTCCTTCAACTGTTGAATTATCATATAGTGGTTTAGTTTCTCCAAACCAGTTTGTAGCAAGTCTACCCGAACTTATACCATTTTGTTTTAAATAATTAGTCACGGCATAAGCCCTGTTTTTTGACAATGTCATATTATAATCCGCATCGCCTGTACTATCGGTATGCCCCACAACTAAAATATTCGTGTCAGTATTTTCTTTAAAAATACCAATCAACTTATTTAACGTGGTTTGAGAAGCCGTATTAATATTGTATTTATTCGTAGCGAAATACACACCACTACCGTCTTCAAAGGTTACAACAATACCTTGGTCTACACGCTCTACTTGTGCACCTGGTACTTCCTCTTCAATTTTTTGTGCCTGCTTATCCATTTTATCTCCAATAAGCACGCCAGCACCTCCACCAATGACACCTCCAATAACAGCACCTAACTCGCCATTACCACCTTTCCCAACATTATTACCAATAATAGCTCCTAAAATAGCTCCCCCAGTAGCTCCAATAACAGCTCCTTTTTGTTTATTATTAGCATTTTGAACCGATTTACAATTCACCAAAGAAACGGTTATCATCAAGCTAAATAATACCATTGAAATTTTTTTAATATATATTTTCATAGTTGTTATAAATTTAAAATTTGAGAATATTCTATTTTGAATTCCTAAATACTTTTTTACAGTTTTGTAAAATTCATGGTAATCACAAACGGTGAGCCATCCACAGAAACGGTTTGTTTCCATTGCATAGAAGTATCTGACAGTGCTGCCAGCCTTAATCGGAATCCACGATTGGTATCAGATTTACCTTTAGCATCGGTTGGTTTTAATAGAAAATCATAAAGTCCTGTAGTTTCATCCACCTCATCAATAGTAAAAATAAAATGACGCTCTCCACTACTACAGCCTACACCGTTTATGGTATATATACCTGTATTGTTGTTTGGAATAAATTGCCAAGTACTGTTTTCAAAACAGTCTTTATTTTCATCATTGAGCAATGTAACATTATAAGTTCCTGCTTTACTGTAAGTAATAGAACTTAAATTCCAATTTCCTTTAATGACTTTTTTTGAAGTCCTTACAGTTTTTGAGCCACCACAAGCTAACAGACTTATGGTCATGCATAGCATTATTATTTTTTTCATAAAACGTTGTTTTTTGTTAGTTAAAATTAATCAATAAATAGGACACCTTCGTTAATAGAAGGTCACCTTTTTTTGTCCGTTAATTCTTTAATAATTACGAAAAGAATGCAAGCTTGGTTTACACCTTAACAAAGACTTAACAATCTTCATTAAGGTTACTAATCTTGAAAAACCTTAACTAACACAACGTAAGTAAAACATAAAATGCGTTAACTTATTGGCAATCCGTTAGCTACATTTGTATCATCAGGATTGACGAAAACTAATTTACCATCGGTGTTTTCGGTCATTAAAATCATCCCCTGACTTTCAACGCCGCGCAAAGATCTGGGCGCCAAATTAACCAAAACAGTTACTTTTTTACCCACTACTTCTTCAGCGGTGAAACTTTCAGCAATACCAGACACTATAGTACGAACATCAAGTCCCGTATCAACCTTTAGTACTAAAAGTTTTTTTGCTTTTGGCATTTTTTCGGCTCCAATAATGGTGCCTACACGAATATCTAATTTGGTAAAATCTTCAAACGTAATGGGATCTTTTTGAGGTTCTAACGCTTTATTAGCCGCTTCATTTGCTTTCTTACTCGCCTCTAATTTATCTAATTGCGCTTGAATGGTAGCATCTTCAATTTTAGTGAATAGCAATTCTGCTTTTCCTATGTGATGACCTGTAGGCAGTAACACGCTTTTTTCAGAAATATCATTCCAGCTATTGTCTTGATAGGCCAAAATTCTTTTAAGTTTGATTGAAGTAAACGGTAAAAATGGTTCACTCAATGTGGCTAAAGCTGAAGCTATTTGGAGTGCTACATACATAATAGTTTTTGTACGGTCTTCATCTACTTTAACCATTTTCCAAGGCTCAGCATCTGCCAAATATTTATTACCCAATCGAGCTAAATTCATTAGTTCTTGACCCGCTTCCCTAAAACGGTAGCGCTCTATGGAGCTTGCAATCACATTTGGATAGGCTTTAACCGCAGCTAAAGCATCTGTATCTTCTTGGGTAAACTCTGAAGGTGTTGGCACAACACCATCATAATACTTATTGGTTAGCACCACAACACGATTTATGAAGTTTCCAAAAATAGCTACTAACTCATTATTGTTTCTGGCTTGAAAATCTTTCCAAGTAAAATCGTTATCTTTTGTTTCTGGAGCATTGGCCGTAAGTACATAGCGTAAAACATCTTGCTGCCCAGGAAAATCTTTTAAATATTCAGGCAACCAAACTGCCCAGTTTTTAGATGTTGATAATTTATTGCCTTCTAAATTTAAAAACTCATTGGCAGGTACGTTATTTGGCATGATATAGCTGCCTTCTGCCTTCAACATAGATGGGAAGATGATACAGTGAAATACAATATTATCTTTTCCTATAAAATGCACCAATTTAGTGTCTTTATCTTTCCAATACAGTTCCCAATCTTTACCTTCTCTTTGTGCCCATTCTTTGGTAGATGAAATGTAACCAATAGGTGCATCAAACCACACGTAAAGCACTTTACCTTCACCGCCTTCAACAGGTACAGGAATACCCCAATCTAAATCGCGGGTTACCGCTCTTGGACGTAATCCATCATCAATCCATGATTTTACCTGACCATACACGTTAGGTTTCCAATCTTTTTTATGCCCTTCAAGAATCCATTCTTTAAGAAAAGCTTCATGTCTATCTAATGGCAAAAACCAATGTTTGGTTTGTTTTAAAGTGGGTGTATTTCCAGTTAATGCCGATTTCGGATTAATCAAATCGGTAGCATTATGGCTCGTGCCACAGTTTTCACATTGATCCCCATAACTTTCTTCATTTCCGCATTTAGGACAGGTTCCTATTACAAAACGATCAGCTAAAAACTGACTCGCTTTTTCATCGTATAATTGCTCTGTAGATTCTTCAATAAATTCGCCTTTATCATACAAGGTTTTAAAAAACGATGAAGCCGTTTCATGATGAATAGGCGCCGAAGTACGGGAATAATTATCATAAGTAATTCCAAATTCTTCAAAAGATTGCTTGATAATGGCATGATATTTATCAACAATATCTTGCGGCGAAACACCTTCATTTTTTGCCTTTATAGTAATGGGTACACCATGCTCATCACTTCCTCCAATAAAAGCCACATCATTTCCAGTTAATCTTAAATAACGTACATAAATATCGGCGGGCACATAAACACCTGCTAAATGACCAATGTGAATAGGTCCATTGGTATAAGGTAATGCCGTAGTAACGGTATATCTTTTTGGATTACTCATCTCTAAACTTCTATTATATCTTGTGAAACGCCTATGATGCGTTTTTTATTTGAAAGCCACAAAAGTAATCATTTAAGCAGGCAATGATACCATTTCCCTCGAGAATTTCCTGCAATAAAACGCCCTTTTTTCTTTCTATATCATAATAAAAAGAAACCGTAGCTAAGGCTATGCTTTATTTTTCCCATTCATATAAAGACAAAAATCATCATTTTCTTTTACAGCAAACCCTCGTGGGAAATGGTATTAGAAAAAAATGTACATTTACCTTATGTCTAAAATACGTATTACTTTAAGCATATTTTGTATCATTCTTTCTTTGAGTATTCCAAGTAGTGTGGCACAAAATTCAAACGAAATAAAACCAATGACCTTGAAACAACCACCCTATTTAAAAGTCGGGGATACCGTCATGATTGTAGCACCTTCAGGGATTTTAAAAAACCGTACCGCTGAAATTGAACATGCTAAAACTTTGTTGCAAAGCTGGGGGTTACAAGCCGTGGTTGGTACCCATGTTTTTAATCAAAATCATCATTTTGCAGGCACCGATTATGAACGCTGTGAAGACTTTCAAATGGCCCTTGACCAGCGCAACATCAAAGCTATTTGGTGTGCCCGCGGTGGTTACGGTGCTGTAAGAATTTTAGACAAACTAGATTGGACATTATTTAAACAACACCCCAAATGGATTATAGGCTACTCTGATATTACAGCTATTCATAATGCCGTTCATAATTTAGGTATTCAATCTATGCACGCAATGATGTGCACTAGTCTTCAGGATGCACCTGAAACCATTCCACAGACTATTAGTTCATTTAGGGCAGCTCTCTTTGGAAATCAGCCAAATTTCCAACTCGAAGGTTCAAAATATAACAACTCAGGAACCGTTACAGGACAACTTGTTGGTGGTAATTTAACTATATTACATACCATGTTGGGCTCAAAAACCAGTATAGACACCTCAGGAAAGATTCTGTTTATTGAAGAAATCGGGGAATATAAGTATCATATTGATCGTATGTTTCAAAGCTTAAAACGGGCAGGATATTTTGAAAATTGTAAAGGTGTCATTATTGGGGATATGACAAAAATTAAACGAAATACCACACCTTGGGGCACTAGTATAGAGCAGTTGATTATAGATGTTTTATCAGATTACCATTTCCCCATTGCGTTTAATATGCCTGCAGGTCATGATAAAGACAACAGGGCTTTGACACTAGGAAGATCCATTACATTAACAGTTAGTAAAGACAAATCGACGATTAATTTCATAGACTAAACCGCCTGGAAGGAGTCCGTGGTTTATTTGATCTATTCAATAACTTAACGCAACAAATCTAGATGTATAGATTTGTTATAATGGAAGTAAAAAAGCATATACGACCTAGCCTAAAAGAAAGAGTCCAAATTGAGACACTTTTAAATGAAAATAGATCCCAAGCTGACATCGCTAAACAGTTCAATAGATAAAGATCAACAATCTCAAGAGAAGTAAACAAATTAGTTGTTAATTCCAATCATAAATATGACGCTCATTTATCTCATTAGTGCGCTAAAGATGATTACTTAAATAAAAGAAATATAGATAAAATCAGGACACATAAACCTCTAAAACATTTTGTATATAAAGGTCTTTTGTCTGAGTGGACACCAGAGCAAATTTCTGGAAGACTTAAAGAACTTTATCCTAATGACCCTATTATGTCTATTTCTCATGAAGCCATTTACAGACACATTTATACTAGACCTCAGACCAGTTTAAACAAAAAGCTTATCCAAATTTGGTGCGTAAAAAAACAAGACGTAGGCCTCCTAAAAAAAGACGTGGAACTGGCAGTAAAATAATCAACCAAGTCTGTATAGACAACAGACCTAAGTATATTGAAGATAGAATTGAAATTGGTCATTGGGAAGGGGATTTAATCATTGGTAAAAACCATAAAAGTGCCATTGGAACCATTGTAGAACGTAAAGCTAGATATACAATAATTAAAAATTAACTCTAAAAAAGCCGATGAAGTCTCTGAAATGTTTTCTAAAAAACTAAATCAACTAAATAACATTTTTAAAAAGTCTATGACTTACGATAATGGAATTGAAATGGCTAAACACGAAAAAATAACTTAAAGCACCGGCATGAAAATTTACTTTGCTCTCCCATACTCTTCTTGGGAAAGAGGAACCAATGAAAACACCAATGGACTTATTAGGAGACACCTTCCAAAAGGAACAGATTTTAATCAAAGTGATAAAAAATTACTCATGAAATTTAAGATAAACTTAATAATAGGCCTCGTAAAACTATAGGTTATAAAACGCCTAAAGAAATTATGGATTCTGAACTAAAAAATGTAGCTTAGTATTATACAAAAAAAAATCAACCTTTGTTGCGTTAGAACATTGAATGCAGCTTGACAAAACTAAAACCATGAAGAAAATCCTTTTATTTCTCTACACTTTCAGTTCATTATGTTTTAGCCAACAGATTTATATTTCTAATTCTGCAAGTATTACCTTGCATAACGGAAGCTCCCTAAATGCATTTGGTTTAGAAATTAGTCCAAATTCAACCTTCGTAATAACAGACAACATCCTTACTATATCTGATTCCCAAGTAACTGTATCTGAAGCAAAAACTTCAATTGCTAGAGTTTATAATATGGAAAAATCATTAAACGGATTTAATGGTATGATTTCCTTAAACTACCAAGATTCTGAAATTAATGGAGGCGATGAAGCTAATTTAAACATTGAAGTTTTGGCTAATAATATATGGACTAAATATGAGCCTTCTATTGTTAATCAAGTTTTAAATAATGTAAGCTATGATGGAATCTTTAATAACCTTAACATGGATAAAGTGACGGCATCTGCTCCTGGTATTACGCTAAATATGAATGATGAAAAAATAGTGGATGACTTAGTTATATATCCTAACCCTGCTTCATCATTTATTAATATTAAAAGTAATAAAACTCTTTTGATACAAATCTACAATCTTCAAGGAAAGTTACTATTTGAAAATAATTTAAAAGTGATTGATTTAAGTAATTTATTTTCTGGAACATACATTATTAAAACAACTGATAGTAATTCTAATTATTCAAATACTTATAAATGCTGAGTTCAACCCATAAGTGCAACACACTTATTATTTAGGACTTCAATAGGGTTATTATAATTAAACTTTCTAATAGGTCTGTAATTTAGTAATTTTTCAACTTCTTTTATTCTTTTGATTGAT
>NZ_VDCS01000050.1 GCF_006265225.1 Allotamlana fucoidanivorans
TGACCTCCTCCCGTTAAACCGGACAATTTAAAACTAGAGAAAACCGAGCAAATAAATGTGTAACTTTAAACAATTATTTGCATATGAAACGATCAAAATTCACGGAGAGTCAAATCGTATTTGCTATCAAGCAGGCCGAAACAGGTACGCGTGTATCTGAGGTTTGTCGAAAGATGGGAATAAGTGAAGCTACCTTTTACAATTGGAAGAAGAAATATGGAGGATTAGGTGTTTCCGAATTGCGCAGACTCAAGAACTTAGAAGAGGAGAATTTTCAATTAAAGAAACTGGTAGCAGATCTTAGTCTTGATAAGCAAATTCTCCAGGACGTTCTTAAAAAAAAGTTTTAAGGCCATCTCGAAAGCGGGAGATGGTCCGTGGAATACGAATGGAATATAATATCTCTGTTAACCGTTGCGTGAAGCTGGTTCTTTTGCACAAAAGTGTTTATTATTATAAGCCAAATAAAAGAGATGATACTTTATTGCGTATGCGGATCAAAGAAATTGCATCAACCCGCGTTCGTTATGGCTTTTGGAGGGTTTATATCCTACTAAGAAGAGAAGGCTTTATGGATAATCACAAGCGTGTTTATAGAATTTACTGTGAAGAGGGGCTTAATTTGAGAAGCAAACGTCCTAAAAGGAATCGTTCAGCCTTACACAGACAACCATCAGATGGTAATTCTTCTAGTTTACATGAATGCTGGAGTATGGATTTTGTCAGTGATCAGCTATATAATGGGAGTCGCTTTAGGGCTTTAACTGTAGTGGATAATTATAGTAGAAAATGCCTTGCTATTGAAGCAGGACAGTCATTAAAAGGAAGTGATGTTGTAAATGTTATGGAAAAGGTTAGTTCGGAGAATTGCACTCTTCCAAAGCGTATCAAAGTAGATAATGGAAGTGAATTTATTAGTAAAGTTTTGGATAAATGGGCCTATGAAAACCAGATAGAACTAGACTTCTCAAGACCAGGAAAACCTACAGATAATCC
>NZ_VDCS01000051.1 GCF_006265225.1 Allotamlana fucoidanivorans
TTTAGTTTTCCTGTTGTAAGTTCGTCTAAAATTTTCAGTTTAAAAGGTTCTGAATACCGTCTGATTACTTTGTCATTTTTGTACATAATGTTTGAAATTATGTAGCCTTTATTCAGGACGGGTCACTATATTTGGTAACGTGTTTGTATATGGTTTGTTGCGTGGTATAGCACATAATTTAGTAAATAAAAACCGAATAGAAAATCCGCGAGGATTTTCGTAAGTAGGCTAGAACTAGCAATAAATTATATACGGTGTTGGCAACTGTATTTATTTTTTTCGATTATGAAATTCAGTCAATATTTTTTCTTTTTCCAAATCCGACAATCCATAATTATTTACCATAAGTGGCGAAGGTGGAAAAGTCCTGTCAAAATTCAAAACATACATCATTAAATATTCACTTATCTGATATCTAACACCAACGCAACCTGATTGATAATCAACCAAATATTCATTATCGGCTATTGCTTTGGAAATCAGTTCAGCTTTTTCTTTGTAGGTTTCTTTTTTAATCAAACCCTCATAAGCAATAGCTTTTACATTTCCGTTTGGATATTTTGTGAGTTTCAGAAGTTCTAATTCCGTTGCATTTTTCATTATCCATTTTCTCCTTTGGATTTCATCTTCTGTTGACCTTGCGCCAACTCCAACAAATCCGCTTGTGATTCCTTGTTCTTTTGCAACTTGAATTGAGTCTTTTATTTCTTTTCTGATGTCATTCCAATTATAAGTCCAACTTTTTTCATAGCCAGAAGATAGCACAGCAATAATTCCAATTCCGATTATTGTCAGAACTGGGAATAAAATCGAAAATCGATTCCGTTTAATATTATTTCTGCGTTTCGTCATATGTCTAGTCCTGAAATATGGCTACAGGTTAAAAATTGATTTACGCTGTTTTTAAATATACCATATTTGGTGTTTTATAGTCTAAAGATACATGTAATCTAATTTCGTTGTATAGATTGATTGCA
>NZ_VDCS01000052.1 GCF_006265225.1 Allotamlana fucoidanivorans
TAGTTTTCCTGTTGTAAGTTCGTCTAAAATTTTCAGTTTAAAAGGTTCTGAATACCGTCTGATTACTTTGTCATTTTTGTACATAATGTTTGAAATTATGTAGCCTTTATTCAGGACGGGTCAATATTGTTGCCAACGTCTCGTATAACCGTCAGTTACGGGTTAATATGCGTTAATTTTCGGTTAAGCACAGACGTTAGCAATTCCGAGTGGATTCGGACGTAGTCGAATCCGCCGTAATTGCGGTTATACATTGTTGTACGCTGGCTTTTTTTCATTCCGCTACTAATTCCGTTTTGTTATTTTCCTTTTTAATTAAATATAATATTCTGCCGAAATACATTAAAAATGGAATTCCGCTTCCCAGTGTAATTGCAAATAGGAAATTATCATATTCCCAAGCTCCATAACAAACAAAAAGGAATGAAATCAGCATTAAAGTCAGTCCGATATAAATCCAGTTCTTTTTGTTCAAAATATTCTTTGAAAACAATAGTGAAATTGAAATCAGTTTTCCAATTAAGGAAACCAAAGCAATTAAAATCAGACTACTTTCAAAAGGATATTCTTTCTGAAAATCAAATCCGTTTTTAATCAGAGTCGGAATACTTATAAATTCAAACATTACCATTATTCCGTAACCGTGTCCAGCAGGAACACCAATCAGAATTATTGAGTTCAGAATTAGGGTTATTATTATCGCTCTTTTTATCAATTATAGTTCGGTTTTCAGCTTGCCTACAACGGCCTTGGCTAAGATTATGTTGCGGAAAAATCCGCAGGATTCTTTCCGCCATGAACCAAATATAGCAAAGAAAGAGGAATTTTCGGCAGAAAATTCCGAAGCAATTAATTTTAGCCATTGTT
>NZ_VDCS01000053.1 GCF_006265225.1 Allotamlana fucoidanivorans
AATCTGTTATTGACTATTTGAATGGTGTCGGAATCGGAATAAATCGAGTTGTTGACTATTCCGATTTTATAGCATTATTAGTTTTACCTTTTTCCTATCGTTACAGAAAACAAAACTCAATCGGAACTGAAAAAATAAAATTTCTGCCAAAACCATTAATAATAGCAGTTAGTTCTTTTGCGTTTATCGCGACTACTTTAGCAGGAGAGATAGTGGAATTGAACTTGAAATCTAATTATGAACATCCAATACAAATTCAAAAAGATAGTCTCGATTTAAAAATGTTCAAAAATGCAATTTTTCAATGGAGCGATACTGATAAGTACAGAACGAATTTAGTACTTCCTGATAAAAATGCTTCCATACAAATATCGCTATTTATGGAGGAAATTGGAAAAGACAGTATAAATGTGAAATTAGATAGTATAAAATTTTCTTATGTTCAATCATCAGGTTTTTTCTCTGGTGTTAATAAAAAGAATTTGGACTATATAAAGAGTTTAAAATTAGAAGATTTTGAACAATTATTTATCGAACAAAAAATTAACGAACTGAATAAAAATAACTAATGCCAACAACGTATAAAATTAATTGCTTGGGACGAGCCTACTTACGAAAATCCTCGCGGATTTTCTATTCGGTTTGTATTTGCTAAATTAGTTGCTTAAACCACGCAACTAATCTTATACAAACACGTTGTAGAGCATATTGCCCCGTCCTGAATAAAGGCTACATAATTTCAAACATTATGTACAAAAATGACAAAGTAATCAGACGGTATTCAGAACCTTTTAAACTGAAAATTTTAGACGAACTTACAACAGGAAAACTAAACAA
>NZ_VDCS01000054.1 GCF_006265225.1 Allotamlana fucoidanivorans
CCACTACATGATAATACTATTAGTCCTATGAATATATATATATACTTTTTCATTTTTATTCCTTTATTATTTTTAAAACCTTCGGCTTATCGCCTCCTAATTGCAGTACAGCAAAGTAAATACCCGCTGGTTTGCCTGTAATATCTATCTGTATCCTACCTCCGTTTACAATATATGACTTTGATGATATTAACTGTGAATATAGATTATAAACCCCAACTGTTACTGTTTTTAATGGCATAGATAATTGTATCTCAAATTCGCCCTGTGTTGGATTTGGTGATACTTTTAAAATACCATCCATGGTTGTTGTGATTTTACCTTCACAAACCACACTGGTACTTACCTCTACCAGATCACCATAATTCGCATTTACAAAAAATGCGTGAGAAGAAGTCTCCATAATCATATCACCATTAACCATAACTGCAAACGGAGCCGTTCCCTCTGTAATTTCTATATTCACACCTTGCTTGGTTGCACTGGTCTTACCTGTAACCGATGAGCCCGCTTCTATTGTAAATCCAAAACACTGAACTGTATTTGTTGACGCATTGGTGATACATACTTCATGATCTCCAGGAGAAAGGTTTTCTATAATCCAATCACTAGTGAAATTAATATCGGCACCTCCATTTAGGCTTGCTTTATAATTCCCTATGTCTTTTGCTTCTATCTTTAATTGACCATTGCCCTTATCTGGACAGGTCTCTCCTATTGCCTTTAATACATAAGTGTCATCGCCTACTTCTTCTACCGCTCCTAAACAAGGCGCTAACTTATAAACCACTTCACCTGAATTGTAGTA
>NZ_VDCS01000055.1 GCF_006265225.1 Allotamlana fucoidanivorans
AACCATTTGCTTACAATCATTCAGAGCCCTATGTAGCAATACAGGGTGATGGACTGCCTTTTGCATAATGAGCCTGCGAGTTGTGGTGTCTGGCAAGGTTAAGCAAACGCGAAGCCGTAGCGAAAGCGAGTCTGAATAGGGCGCTTAGTCAGATGCTGCAGACCCGAAACGAAGTGATCTATCCATGAGCAAGTTGAAGCTAGTGTAAGAACTAGTGGAGGACTGAACCCATAGGCGTTGAAAAGCCCCGGGATGACTTGTGGATAGGGGTGAAAGGCCAATCAAACTTCGTGATAGCTGGTTCTCTCCGAAATATATTTAGGTATAGCGTTGTGTCGTAATATAAGGGGGTAGAGCACTGAATGGGCTAGGGCATACACCAATGTACCAAACCCTATCAAACTCCGAATACCTTATATGTAATCACAGCAGTCAGGCGGCGAGTGATAAAATCCGTCGTCAAGAGGGAAACAACCCAGACTACCAGCTAAGGTCCCTAAATCTTACTTAAGTGGAAAACGATGTGAAGTTACTTAAACAACCAGGAGGTTGGCTTAGAAGCAGCCATCCTTTAAAGAAAGCGTAATAGCTCACTGGTCTAGTGATTTTGCGCGGAAAATATAACGGGGCTAAAGTAAGTACCGAAGCTGTAGACTTAGTTTACTAAGTGGTAGGAGAGCGTTCTATTTGCGTCGAAGGTATACCGGTAAGGAGTGCTGGAGCGAATAGAAGTGAGCATGCAGGCATGAGTAGCGATAAT
>NZ_VDCS01000056.1 GCF_006265225.1 Allotamlana fucoidanivorans
GTATCGCATGATTTTACCAATCAGTCTATCGACTTCTGTACGGGAGGTACGGTAACTATTACCTGGACGGTAGAAGATATCTGTGGCTCTACTAATCCTACTGCTACATATACCCTAACACAACCGCAAGCAGTAAGCTATACTAGTCCTTCTGATGATAGTGCGGATGCCTGTGAGTTTGATAATGCGGATCCTACTGCTGCTCAAAATGCACTGGATGCTGATATCGCAGCTTGGGTAACGGCACAAACTAATAGTATTAATAACAGTTTAGCGGGGGGATGTTCACCGAGCGTATCGCATGATTTTACCAATCAGTCTATCGACTTCTGTACGGGAGGTACGGTAACTATTACCTGGACGGTAGAAGATATCTGTGGCTCTACTAATCCTACTGCTACATATACCCTAACACAACCGCAAGTAGTAAGCTATGATGCGCCTAGCGATGATAGTGCGGATGCCTGTGAGTTTGATAATGCGGATCCTACTGCTGCTCAAAATGCACTGGATGCTGATATCGCAGCTTGGGTAACGGCACAAACTAATAGTATTAATAACAGTTTAGCGGGGGGATGTTCACCGAGCGTATCGCATGATTTTACCAATCAGTCTATCGACTTCTGTACGGGAGGTACGGTAACAATTACTTGGACTATTGATGATATTTGTGAAACTTTTACTCCTCAAGCTACATATACCCTAACACAACCGCAAGCAGTAAGCTATACTAGTCCTTCTGA
>NZ_VDCS01000057.1 GCF_006265225.1 Allotamlana fucoidanivorans
CGTTGGCAATAATGTTAACCTAATTCTATAAAATTCAGATAATCCTTAATTTAAAATAAAATGCGAAATATTACCTCCGCTTTAATGTTGTTAATAACTATGTCATTATATTCTCAAAACAATAAAGATCATAAATTGTTTTTAAAAGATAGTACAGTTTTAATAGCAAAGCAGGTTAATACTACTTCAAATAGAAAATGTGCAATAGTGACCACAAAAGATGGTGAAAGACTAAAAATACCATATAACAAAATATACAGGCATCTATATTATTTAAGAAATACTGTTTTTTCCCCTAGAAACGTTAAACGTTTGACTGAATTTGTTTTGATATCAGAGGATAAAGGCGATATGATGAATGTCCATGTCGAAGGTAGATGCAATTTATACACGGGCTATATACCACAACTTAGAAATAGTGGAGCGTATGGGTTTTATGTTAAAAGAAATGGAGAAAATATTGCAACATGTATTGCGAGTACAAACTGGATGGAATCTAGAAATTTTAAAGAAATTGCAACTGATTATTTCAAGGATTGCCCCGAGATGGTAGAACAAATCCAAATTAGACTTGATAAAAATAATATAGAGGAATTAATCGAATTTTACAATAACCAATGTCAATAATCATCTGAATTCTTATTTAGAAATTAAAATAAAAACAAATTATTAAATTAATTGACCCAGTAAAATATATTAAAACACTATTGCCAACAATGG
>NZ_VDCS01000058.1 GCF_006265225.1 Allotamlana fucoidanivorans
CCATTGTTGGCAGTAGTTTTTTTTCCGATTAATATTTTTATGTCACTAAATAAATAAGCTCCAGCTATAGCAAGACAGGCAATTGCATAAATTATTTTTCCATCTGGGAAAAGTAAGAATATGGCCAAAAGTATAAGTCCAATGCAAAAAGGATACATAAAAATCCGAGTAATTATTTTTTTATAACTCCATTCTTTTTCAGCATTCTTTTCTTCTGTTTCTATATCTAAAAGGGCATAAATTTTTTCAAGTTGGTTTTGTTTTTCAAAATTATAGACTTTTTGAACAATCAAAATAAGTAACAATAAAATTATACCAAAAAGAGTAAACGGTAACCAGTTATCAATTAAATTACTGCCATTTATAAATTGTATGACAATTAAAAAAATTATAGGTATTAATATTATTAGATTAAATATTTTACCAATTGGATTTATTTTATCAGTAATGTTTATTAAATGATTTTCTGAGTTAAATTCAAATATAAATATAGGATAAGTTGACATATTCCAAAATCCTTGTTTCCAGAATTTTATTTTATTCGAAGTTATTTCACCTTTTGCCTGAAAATCACGTGAAATGACTGTAAGAAAATGATTTTTAACAGTGTCATTTTCTCTTATTTTAATTAATTTTTCAACTTCTTTTTTCGTTATTTCCAAGGTCATTTTAAATTACTGGCAACGT
>NZ_VDCS01000059.1 GCF_006265225.1 Allotamlana fucoidanivorans
GTTTTAAACCTAAATGTTCTTTTTAATTATCATTGTTAAGAGTCACAAGCAAGTTTTAATAAAAACAATTTTACAGGACTTGTTAAAGGATAAAACCTATTTATCTTTTCTTTAGTTTAACTTAACTTTTAGCTGTCTTCTCTTCTATGAATAAAGAGAATATTAGATTTAAGGATTATAAATTAAAGACAAGTTTCAAACTCACTGCTTAGTTGAGACTAAATCATTTAGTTTTATATTAAGTGTTTGAATGCTTTCCGTCTTAAGATAAAGAAGTCTTATCATAAAAACTTTAACAAGGAAGTGATGCGTTTTAGAATCAATAATAAAAGGTAAAAAAGGTAAGCTACTAAGAGCGAATGGTGGATGCCTTGACTGGTAAAGGCGATGAAGGACGTACTAGACTGCGATAAGCTACGGGGAGCTGTCAAGAAGCTTTGATCCGTAGATTTCCGAATGGGGCAACCCAATGTATAGAGATATACATTACCTATATAGGAGCGAACGAGGGGAATTGAAACATCTTAGTACCCTCAGGAAAAGAAATCAATAGAGATTGCGTCAGTAGCGGCGAGCGAAAGCGCAAGAGGGCAAACCCAGTGCTTGCACTGGGGGTTGTAGGACTGCAATGTGCAAGAGCTGAGTTTAGCAGAACATTCTGGAAAGTATAGCCATAGAG
>NZ_VDCS01000006.1 GCF_006265225.1 Allotamlana fucoidanivorans
TCCCAGAGACCGAGAAGCTTCTTTTAACCCTATGCTGGTTCCTAAGCGCACTAACATGGTTGACGGCATAGAAAACGTCATTATCAGCCTTTATGCTAAGGGTATGAGTAATTCTGATATTGAAGTGCAAAAAACGGAAATGCTGAACCACTGAAAACGGAATTTTTTAAGCCACACAAAAACTCTTTACAGTCTAAGCTATTAAAAGGATTCTTATTAATTATTGCTATGCTGAATTTTATCCGCTGTGGGTGGTATACTATGACCGCCCTATCCAGCTATATGTTTCTATTATTTTTAAAGTTGAAATATCTGTGCTATAAACACTATACCAACCCTGTTTTTCATGTGGAGAATCACCAGTAATATGATCTCCTTTAGTCCAATAAAAGCCTGGTTTATTTGGTATTCCTTCACCAGAATAAGACCAAAAATTTAAACCTAATACCCTTCCATTTTTTTTAATTGAATTAAGTACTTTTTGAAAAATATGACCGTAAAATTTATTTCTTAAGTCTACGCTGTATTTAGGATTAAATTTCAAACTATCTCGGGCCAATCCAAATTCTTCCAAAACAATTGGTTTATTGAGTTTTTCTGCGGCCGCAACATGTACCTCCCAATAATCATCTACCTTCTTTAACATATTTTCATAGTCATCCACGCCTTGATTGGAGCTAAACCAGTTCCAATTTTGTAGCCAAATATGCATAGTTATATAATAGACCTTTCCATCCGTTGTAATGGCCAGAAGATTACTCCCCCTTCCCGGAACAGCCTGTAACAATCCAAAATACTGTTCCTTTTCTCTATTATAGGTAAATCCTTATTTACCCTCATTATTAACACTAAAGATTAGCATCAAAACATTTATTAAAACTAACAAAACCAAAATTATCAATATTATCTTCATGTTGATTACGGTTTAGACAAACTTAAATCCATTAAAACACTGTTAAAAACAAAAAAAGAGAATACACATGTATTCTCTCTTTTTTATAATACGGATGTTCGATACAATTTTACTTAATTAATACCTTTTTTACACCTAAATTACCAGATTCATCCTGCGCCTTAAGAATATAATACCCTGAGTTCAATTTAGAGACATTAATGCTAGCGCTTTCAAAACGCTCTAACACTTGTTGTCCTAACATGTTATAAAGTTTAATATTAGCAACAGCCGATTTTGATTGAATTGAGATTACGTTTGATGACGGGTTTGGGTAAACTTGAAAATCAAATGAACTAAAGTCTTTCACACTTAGTGGTGCTGCTGTACTTGTTATTTCTGTAAGATCAGCAACAGCGTCATATGCCACTACAACACTTCCGCCTGGAGCAACAATTTTATTTTTTGTTACGTAGTCATTTACAACTGCAGTCAAGTCTCCAACAATAGTTACTTTACCGCCTCCCATAACTTCAAGAGCGTCATCTGACACAGCGCCATTAAACGACTTTGTTGAAGCAGGATCATTATCATCTCCCTTGAGCTGGGCTAATTTTAGTAACCCGCCATTTCTAACTGTTAATCTACAATCACTATTAGCATCAGCTAACCCTTCAAAATTAACACCAAACATTTCTCCAACCTCTATTGTTCCCCAACAATCAATGTAACTCTTGGCTCCAGGATTAAATGCTAACCATAAGTGAGATTTTGTCTTAAAAGTTGCGTTTGGCTCCACTACTAGGTTAGCCTGTGTAGTCCAACCAATTGCAGCCCATCTTCCGTCAGTGGTTTCAATAGACCCACCACTTTTAATAGTAATTGTCCCATAATCTGATCCCACTCCTGCCGTAAATAAGCCAAAAGTATGTGCTTGTGTTACCACGCAATCAGCATTTGAAGTATTACCATCAAAAATAGCTTCATCAACTCCAAACTGAGGGTAATAGCCCACATCCCAATTGCCATCATCCTCGAACTTATTGTTCCCTGATCCGTTTGTCCAATTATGTTGAGCGAAAGTCATTGATATACTTAAAACCAACGTCATTAAAAATAGTACTTGTTTTTTCATAATTTGTAAAATTTAGATTAGTTAAATAATTATGAAACAAAAGTATTTCAACACATTAAAAACCAGATAATTAAAAATTAATATTCGATTAATAAACAATTAATATTAATAAAAATTAGTTTTTTTGAGATTATTATGATTAAACAAAATCTCTATTAATTAAAAAGCTTTTTGAGATAATTAAAAATAAAAAAGCTAGATGAAATTCATCTAGCTTTTTTTAAAACAACTGTTCTATCTTTATTTAAATAGTTAAATCATTTAGTTTATTTATTGCAAAAGCATAGGCTCCTAATCCAATAATTTTACTCGTACTATTTTTAGAAACAGCCACACCTGTTCTTAAAAAAGGGTCGTAAACAGTTGTTTTATCTGTCCCAGGAATCTTTAATTCTTTATGCTTTCCTTCCAGTAATCTCGTTCTTCCAACTGCATCTTCTAAATTAAACACTTTTGGTACTAGCCTATCTAAAAAATCTCCATCTGCTGTTTTAAAACTAGATTCCATTTGTTCAAACATTGCTGGCGCAAATAATTCAAAAGCTCCAGAAACACCACCTCCAAGAACTACAATTCCATCAAATAATGTAATGATATTTGATAAGGCCTCTCCTAACACAGCCCCAAAATCTTGAAACGCATCTAAAGAGGCATTTCTATTTCCCTCTATTTTGCCTGTAGCAATATCATAAATCTCTTGAGGGGTTCCAACCTCTTCTAAATCTAAACCTGTTTTTTCTGCAAAACTTCGTCTTATCCCTTCTCTACTTACATGATCCTCTACATTACTTTCTGGATTAAGAATATCCCGTAACAACCAGCCTTCACCCCCATTCGAGTTATCGCCAGTAATTAATTTATTATCAGCAACTAAACCTACACCAAACCCTGTACCTAAAGTAACTCCTATAAGATTTTTAAAGCATTTTGGGCTTCCAACAGCTTCCAAACTTTTATTAATATCAGGTAAAAAACCAAACAGAGCTTCTCCATATGCAAATAAATTACCATCATTATTAATATATACAGGAATATCAAAATGATGTTCTAGCATAGGTCCTAAAGGTACACCTCCTTTAAATGAAGGCAAATTTGGAAGATCTCCTATAATACCATTTGGATAATCTGCAGGACCAGGAAATGCAAAACTTATAGCTACTGGGGCTTCTTGAAGTTTACTTTTTACAATTTCAAAGCCAGATATTACTGTTTGTAAACATTTGGTTAAATTCTCGGAATTAGGATACAACCTTATAGGCTCTACAATCTGTTTTTTTCCCTGTATTGCAGAAAAGACAAAGTTAGTTCCACCAGCATCAAGCGTCATAACTATGCGCTCATCCTGTTCAATATTATATGCCATTATTATTTAAGCTTTTTTTGTTTTTGCAATTGATAAAATGAATAAGTAAACCATACATATTACTAATACAGATAAACTTGACATAAAGCCAAAGTATTCACTAATAGCCCCCATAATTGGAGGAATAAAAGCTCCTCCTGAAACTGCCATAATCATTAAACCTGAAATTTCATTTGAGCGTTCTGGCATTTTATCTACAGCTATTGAGAATATTAAAGGAAATAAATTACCTGAACCAAATCCAACTAAAAATATAGCTACTAAGCCTACCGTTGGACTTGGAGCCATAAACATTAATAAAACACTCAATAATGCTATAGTAGTAGTAATAATTAAAAATAATTTTGGTTTGATAAAGTTAAGTAAGATAGCCCCTAAGAAACGACTTATCATTAAAGCTACAAAATATACACTAATTCCTAAAGAAGCCTCTTCTATACTCCAACTAAATAAATGCATCATATAATTTTGAATATTAGAATTCATAGCAACATCTGCACCAACGGTTAAGAATATACCTAAAACCATCATTAAAATAAAACTATTCTTTAATAAAGAAAAACATGATTTAAAAGTAGCTGGTTCTTTTTCTGCTCCACTTTCTTCTATTTGAGTGAAATACAACCATACTACGGCCAAAAGAGATGTTACGGCATAAACAGCAAACACCAATTTCCAATCACCAAACTGAGTAGCCATAGTTGCAGCAATGATAGGCCCTAATAAAGACACGATTGCCTTAACAAATTGCGTTAAACTCATAAAACTAGAAAAACGCTCCCTAGGAGAGACGTCTTGTAGTAGTGGATTTGCAGACACTTGCACTATAGTATTACCTATACCCAAAAACACAAAGGCTGCTAACATGATTGAAAAAGAATAGCCTATAAACGGAATTAGCATACCAACTCCAGATAATGCCATACCCAAAACAAGCATATTACGTTTTCCCCACTTATCTTGAAATATACCAACGGGCACAGAAAGCAAGAAAAACCAAATGAATGCCATTGAAGGTATTAATTGTGCCAAATTATCTGGTAAATCAAAGTCTTTCTGAATATAACCTGTTGATACTCCTACAATATCAACAAACCCCATTACAATGTAAGACATGAATACGGGAAGCAATTTACTCCAGCTTATTTTTGAAGTCATAATATAAAATTTAGATTAATTTGTTAGGTTGTCAAATGTATCTTAGGTGTGTTAATTTTAATATAATAACCAATTAATTTATCCTTAAAATGTAATTTAATTGTATTAAAAAAACTTTTAACGATATTTATAATAAAACTAGAGGCAATCACACTACTTAAATCTTAATAACTAAATGACAAATAGTTTGACATACTATTCTGTTTGAAAAGACCATAGTTGACCTAAGGTTTCCCCGCCAAAACTATCTCTAACTACAACTTTCCAATAATATGTATTTCCTAAATCTAAAGCTACCTCATAAGAAGATTTATTAATATTTTCAGCAATTAAATCCGGTGTTCTTGTTGTACCAAAATAAACATCATAAACTAACACATCATTGTCTTTATCTTCAGCAAGCCATTGAAGCATCACTGAACCCTCAAGTACTTTTTGATTTAATTTAGGAGCGACTAAACTTGGTAAATAAGGTAAATGATTACTCAAGCCATCTCCTTCAGTATTAAATCTTCTTATTAAAGAAAATTCACTTGCTTTCTTTTTGGAGTCTACAGCTCTAACACGCCAGTAGTAAACAACGCCTTTTAACACCTCAAAACTTGTAGTAGTTTTTAAAGTTGTTAAAGACTGAATGTTTTCAGAAAAAGTGTCATTAGTAGCAATCTGTATATAGTAGGATATGTTATCTCCTTGTTTGTCCACTGAGCTTTTCCATTCAAAATCTAATATGTTATCTGTACAATTTAAATTATTGGCCGGAGCAATTAGCTCAGGAACTCCAGGTGCGGTATTCTTCTCAGGGTTAGGATTCACAATAGCTGAATCATCTTTACTACACGATAAAAAAACTAGTAAAACCATGAACAAAACTCTTCTCATCATCATTGTTTAATCACTTTTAAATTAATTGGTTTTCTCAAATCTAATCTTACAAAATAAATACCTGTAGGCACATCTTTAAAAGAGACTCTTATTCCGTTTGAATACACTTTGTATATACCACTAGCCACTTTTTGTTGTAATGCATTGAATACATCTACTTTTACTTCTTTTAAATCAATATTTGGAATAACTATATTCAACACGTCTTGCGTTGGGTTAGGATAAACTGAAAAATAGCTTGTTAAATCAGCTGTGTTTAAAATACTTCCCTCACAATCCAATTGACTTGTAATAGCTACCTCGTCACCATGATCTACATCTATTTCAAAAGTGCTTGAATAGGTAGTCAACAATGCTTCTCCATTTATGGCTATGGTGTAAGGAGCAGTTCCTGATGTTATTTCTACACTTTGTGTAACTACACTGCCGTTTTTAATGGTAACTGATTTACCTGTTATTTCTTCTGCAGCATCTACAACTACATTAAAACATTGCTGATATGATGGTTCTTCTGCAACTGAAATACATACCGAATAAACGCCTGGATTTAATCCTTCAACAACATGGGATTGAGGTTCATTGAAATCTTGTGGTTCGCTATTATTAAGAGATAAGGCATAGCTTAATGGCTGCATGGCATTGATAGCAATTCTGCCATTATTTTTACCAACACATGATTCTCCAATAGATTCAACAGTGAAATTATTAGTATTAATCATCAAACATCCTCTAGCATCAACAATAGTTCCGGGAAGCGTTTCAGGACATTTATCTAAGTCATTTTTAACACCATCATTATCATCATCCCTCTCTCCATGAGGTAAATCTTCTACCAATATTGTAAATTCATAAACTATATCATCTGAAATACAGACTTCTGTATTTTGTTTTAAATGCAGCTTCCAGATATCAGCATTATTACCTAAGGAAATTAATATTGGAGCTGGGCTTGTATTTAATTGTAACAGTTCTCCTGTGGGTGTCTCCCATTGATACCCCCCATTAATCTCATAATTAACATCTAGTTCTAGAAAACTACCTTCTTTTATTAAGGTTGATGCACCGATTTTAAACTTTTTATTATTAACACTATATTTAATGACATCATCATTTAGCTGTTCCATATCCTTTACATTAAACACAGCATTAATATCTGAACAACTTGGTCTTTTAAAAGCATATTCTCCAAAGTCTGAGGCATCAGAAATCACTACACGATGCTCTTGATTTTTTAAATCAAAAACTAATTCTTCTCCTTTTGGTGTATTTAAATTAAGATACAGAGGAGAGTTTTCTTTATACACATGGTCTAATGGCATTTCTTGAACCAAATCCCATTTATGCATTACATATCCCTCTAAATAATGCCTTTGTTTATTTGATAATACATAATCGTAAAATAAAACTTCAGAAATTGGGCCTCTATGGTACCAGCTTCCACCGGCATTACCACCATCTCTTTGTCCTAAATAAAAAGTTCTAAGATTAGTAATAGCACTTGAAGTTGCTTCTACTTCTTCTTCTAATCTACCATTAATATAAACTTTTATTTTCCCGCCCTGTTTACTTATAATTGTGGCAAAGGCACTTCCATCTTCATACACTCTCCCATGCTCCTGACTACCATTTATTTTAGTTCTAATTCTTCCTCCATTTCCTCGTCTATCTATGTAAAACGCAAAACCAGTATTTTCATCTTCATTACCTAAAAGCGCATTCCAATCGCCATGACTCGTTACATAATACTTCCCTGTAACAACCATACTCCAATCGCCATCCAAAACATCATCATTATTGGTTAAAAACAATGGGAGCCCATCTGAATCATTCATACCAAACATAATAGCGGGCTTCCCATTCATGCCATTATTACTATATGTTGGTCTTAAATTATAGTTTGATTGATATGGCATTGAATAACCACTAGCAGACTTATTTTTCCAAACAGCAATAAGCTCTCCTTCTTCAGGTTTTGTCCCATCATTTCTAACATCTGAAGCATCCAACCAAAAAATAGGGTTTTGCAACTCTGGTGTTATTTTTAAATTCAATTCATCGCCAATACATGCAATGGCATTCTTTAATGGTTGCCACTCTGCATCATTTTTACTTACTGAGATGCTATAATCTTTAGAAGCCAACACCATTTCTTTTTCAATCCAACTATTTGAAATACAGGATTTACTACTTGTTACTCGGCATTTAATTTTTGCCCCTGGCCTTACCTCTGTAATATCTAGCTCACTTGAGTTATTTATAACCTTACTCTCATCAATCCACCATTCAAAAACTGGAAAATCACCTTCATTGGCGGTTTGAGCAATTATTTTTGTTGCATTTAAAGAACAATCTTCGCTTTGGTTTGTTATAAAATCTAGTTGCAGTTGTCCCGTAGACCTAAATCTCTCCCAATCTATATTAGGCCAAGCTTCAGAACACCAATCAATCATCTCTTCTAAAATTTGACAATCAACGCCTAATTTTGCAAATTCTGGAAATAGGTAATAAAATTTATCTGCATGATAATCAAGACCAACAAAATAAGTCATATCCTGTAAGTCTTCTGTTTTTTTACTTTCGTAATCCAATTCATTACTACCTCCATTAGGCAATCTATTCCAGTTTTCTAGGTTATTTTCAGGTTTTCTAACCTCTGTTAAAAACTGTCTTAGTTGCGCATTTAAAACCCACTTAGACATACCTTCTTCTATTCTATCAAGGAAGGTTGGCCAAACACTTGGTGCAAAATTATTTAACTGGTTACTATCTGTTCTTCCTATAATATGCCAAGGACCTTGTACTCTTATTCTAAATCCCTTTCCGTTATTAGGTGTTGTAGCTCCAGACCACGATCTAAATTGGTACATTGCATTCATAGAATGATAATACCTAAGTGGTTCATAAATACCCGATGTACTACTTGCCTTCATAATAAAGTCGGGATGGTAATTATAATCCATTGGTGAGTTATGAGATACCATACCATTTCCTCCATTAACAATCAACTGTAAATGGTACCAATTGGTAGACTCATAAGCTCCTGTTGCTTCAGATTGCCCATGAAAAAACAAACAATTCCCCACAATATTATAACCATCATTTATTGGTAGTTCACTCTCAGATACACAGGCTTGAAAATGAGGTGGTACTTCAAACACCTGATAATTCTCTCCAAACCATTGTCTAGTTGCCGGTTGATCTTCTGGTTTTGCAAACCAATGTGCTTTATCCTGTAAATTAAACTCATTCATAAGTTCAAAGTACTGCACTGCCATAAGGCGCGCTAAACTGGTAGCTGCAAACTCTCTTGGTATCCCTTCTCCTAGCTTTGAAGTTGCTAAACTTAAAGGTTCTCTCCAATGCTCAGAGAGACTAGAATCACCATTGCTTTTCACTGCCAAGAAAAAGCGATAATGATACCAAAAATCTCTGTTCTTTTGCATTAAATCATTTGGAGTTCTGTTTGCTGGTGGAACTGCCTCTAAATAATTTCTAAAATCTCGGTATCCTTTTTTAGGGTAAATGTTATATCGCCCTCCATGAGCTACTGGATCTTCCCAAAAGTTATCTTTTGAATAGGCATCCATAGGGTGAATCATTGGCAACCAATGCTTCCAGTCTGGGAATTGTATAGCCAATGGCAATAACGTTCTATCAACCATTTTATCAGAATCAAACCTATCATATACTGTTTCTTGTGTTACTCCGTTAGGGAACATATGATCTAACATATCCTTATCTGCTTCCAAAACCGCATCTAACCCAGCTCCTGCAGCCCACTGTTCAATAGGTTTATTAGCTAAATCTGGCCCCGGTTGGTAAGGCGGGTTCCAAGGCCTTCCATAGCGATTAACATTGTCATGCTCTGCGGAAAGCGATCTTATATATGATGCAATTTGTTTTCCTTCTTCCTCGGTTAACATGTGGAATTTTGCACGTTCAATAATTGACTTGTTTGAGTAGCTAAAAATTTCTAGATCTCTCCCGTCTTGCGTATGGCAAGATGCGCATTTTGCCTTTATGGAGCCTTGTCCTGGTAATTTATAACCATACCAAAAACCTTCAACTCCTGGATCTAAATAGTTGCTTTTTAATTCAGCGTAATACCATAAATCCTTTCCTGCTTGAATGTTTGAAGCATCTGTATATGGTCCTTCCCAAAGCATAGGGTCGTCTTCTTCAAAAAAACTATCATCTAAGATTTTTGCACCTCCTACATCAAAAAGATTTAATTGCACAATCCTAAATCCGTTAGAAATGGCATCAGACTTATTAAATCTAAATTTTATGGTATTAAGCCCAGATATAATTCCTACTGCTGGAATACTCAACCTAATAGTACTATGCCCACCGTGAGCCATTCCTCCTCTCTCCTTTTCTGGACTTTGAATCCGGCAACTATCATGGTTTAAGTCATACCAATCTTCATTATTAATTTTAACAGATGCTTTATTCTGATAACCTAGATTATTTATCTGTAACCAAATGTACTTTGCTTGATTTGCTTGCTCTTGACTAAGAGTTAAATTTATTTCTTCTATAGTTCCTTCAGCCCCTAATACTTCTATTGGAAGTAATACTTTTTCTCCAATATTCTGGCTTATTAAATTAACAGGAACTATCGCTACCCATAGAGCAACGATATAAGTAGTTATTTTCATGAAGGCTTTCTTAATCTAGTTTAGGCAAACAAAATAATTACCTTCAATTAATTTTAGATTAATATCTAATTAATAACATTTTTTTTCTAATTTAAAAGCTTATTTGTAAAATAATCACTCAAACTTATTAGTTTAATTTTATAAATAGCACTTGATTTGTACCATGCTGTGGGAAAGCTAAAATATTGAGTTTTTTTGAGTAGTTTGGGTCTGTTGGATATTTCAATCCTGTCATTATTATTTCCACCTGTTGTTTTTTAGGATCAATTTTAAGTAATTTTCCTGCAGCCCAATCAGTAATGTAATAATTATTTTTAATTTTAGTTATTCCTTCAAGATTTCCTGCTTCTGTAGCTATAGGCTGAATGTTTTTAGTCTCTAAATCAATGCTTAAAAGATCGCCTAACTTAGAAGTCTCAAAAGAACTCGGTTTTAACAATACTCCCCAAGAAGCTACTATCAATTTATCTTTTTCCATGTATAAGCCGTCAGGAGCTTCTAGTCTGTCGGACTCTAACCAAATGTTAACTTTTTTAGTAACAGCATCAATCTTGAAGATTTTATTACCAAAAAAATCAGATATATAAAGGTCTCCACTTTCTGAAATAGCGACATCATTTAAAAATTCACCTTCTGGAATGGGGTAAAATGTTTCTACCTTTTCATTTTTAATGTTAATTTCAAACACTCCTTCCCTATCTACCACATACAAAAACTTCTTTGTAGCCACCATGCCAGAAGGGGCATGCATACCTTCTTCTTTACCTATCCAAAAGGGGGCTATCACATTTCCAAATTCATCAGTTCTAGTAACCCAGCCATTAGCATCTTTCTCTAGTGAAATTCCTCCTCCCAAATTTGATACAAACCATGTTCTTGATTTTTCATGCCAAACAGCTTGATCTGGTGCATCATAAACCTGTACTTTTTTTTGAGAAAAAGAACTTGAAAAAAATATTATAAATACAAAAACTGAAATAAAAATTGTTTTCATATTATTCGGATAAATAATTAGTTTTTAATTGTTGCCACTTTTGCATAGATAAAGGTAAATAAATATCTGGTTCTTTATCAAAGCCAAAATTAATATACCCAATAGGTCCTCTATAATTTACTTCATTTAAAGCCTTTAAGAAATGACTATAATCAAAAGTCCCATCTTCAAGTGGCATTATGGTACCTTGATCCATAGACCTTCTACTTGACATATCAACTTTTGCCTGAGCACCAGCTATTGTAACAAAACTAATATAATCTTTTACATTCTCTACTACTTCAGCTAACCTATTCCCATTTCCTGCTTTTAATTCATGACAAGTATGGACAGCTAATTTTAAATTAGGATGATTTATTTTTTTCACCATGGGCAATGATTGTTCTGCTGTGTAAAAATAACACCAACTATGAGGATATAAGGTTACAGACACATTTCTATTTGCAGCGTAATTTACCATATTTTTTAAAACACCTTCTACATGTTCATCATCAACGCCTGGTTCTTTTTTTCCAAAAATCACCCATAAGTCTATTCCTTGATTCTTAATTATATCAACAACGCGTTGCCACCTTGTTCTATCAATTTCATTATCGGCAAAATTATATCTTATAAAAACAGAATATATTTTAAATTCTTTAATTTTATTGGCGTATGCAATAAACTCAGGTAATTGTTTTACATGCTCTGCCTTTGCCATTCTTAATGAAATACCATCATAGCCATATGTTTTAAGCTTCTCTATTTGTGCTTTAGATTCTAATAACTCTAAGCCTCCAAAATTATATACAAAAAAAGGGTTACCCTGCTGATTATTTACCTCCATCTCTTGATAAAATTTCGACTGAGTTTGCCCCTTCGAATTACAAAAAAAAACAGCCAGACATGAGAAAATAAAAATTGTACTTTTCATTGATGCTTACTAAAAGAATAAGGTAATTCTTCATCTTTACTCCCCCAACTTTTATTAGGTATGTCTGTAAGAGTAAAGTGCAAAGTTCCTCCCTCTTGAATCTCTTCAAACTTAATGAAATTATTGTTAAATGGTTTACCTTTTAAACTAGCAGAGTTTATATAAACATTATTTTCTCTATTATTTTCTGAAGTTATTATAAAAGTATTTCCGTTATCAAGTGTTAATGTAGCTCTATCAAACAAAGGACTACCAATAACATATTCATCAACCCCAGGAGTAACAGGATAAAAACCTAAAGCACTAAATACATACCAGGCAGATGTTTGTCCATTATCTTCATCGCCACAATACCCATCTGGGGTTGCCGCGTATAGCTTGTTAAGCACTTCACGTACTCGCCCTTGAGCTTTATAAGGCATCCCTGCATAATTGTATAGATAAATCATGTGTTGAATAGGTTGATTACCGTGTGCATAATTACCCATATTCACAATCTGCATTTCTCTAATTTCATGAATGGTTTGTCCATAATAAGAATCATCAAAATCTGGAGGCATTGTAAATACTGCATCTAATTGTTTTACAAAAGGCTCTTTTCCTCCCATTAAATCAATTAAACCCTGCACATCATGAAAAACAGACCAAGTATAATGCAAACTATTGCCTTCAGTAAAAGCGTCACCCCATTTTAGCGGATTAAACGGCGACTGAAAACTACCGTCTTCATTTTTACCACGCATTAAATTGGATTCAGTATCAAACACATTTTTATAATTATAGGATTGCTTATAAAAACGTTTGGCTAGATCATCTTTACCAAGCTTTTCTGCCATTTTTGCAATAGTAAAATCGGCATAAGCATACTCTAAAGTTCTTGCTGTATTTTCTTTTATACCAACATTGTAAGGCACATATCCTAATTCATTATAGTAGTCTACACCTTCTCTCCCAACAGATGGATGAGGTCTTCCTTCATTTACATTTGCATTTTTAAGCATTGCCTCAAACAACGTATTTATCACCTCATCATCTTTAATGTTTCCTTTTAGAAACGCATCTACTACAATTGGTGCGGAGTTTGACCCTATCATACAGTTTCTATGTCCAGGGCTTGCCCATTCTGGTAACCAACCAGATTCTTTATATGTATTGGCTAAACCCTCCATAATATTGGCATTAAGTTCTGGATACATTAGATTAAAAAATGGAAATACTGCCCTAAAAGTGTCCCAAAAACCATTATCTGTAAACATGTAACCTGGTAATACTTTTCCATTATATGGGCTATAATGCACTATATCATTATTAGCATCAAATTCATAAAATTTTCTTGGGAAAAGCAATACCCTATATAAACATGAATAAAACGTTTTTAAATTATCTGTGTTTGCGTCTTCAACTTTTATTCTATTCAACTCTTTTTCCCAAGCATTTTTGGCTTTTTCTTTTGTTACTTCAAAATCATCATTACCTATTTCTCTTGAAAGGTTTAAAGTCGCCTGATCTAA
This sequence comes from Allotamlana fucoidanivorans, assembly GCF_006265225.1. Taxonomy (GTDB): domain Bacteria; phylum Bacteroidota; class Bacteroidia; order Flavobacteriales; family Flavobacteriaceae; genus Allotamlana; species Allotamlana fucoidanivorans. Next base: position 13,513 of record NZ_VDCS01000006.1, read on the forward strand.
ACTTATAAAAGAGGAAGCAACCTTGGCATGTACTTCTTCTCCTCTAGTGGTTTTAAAACCAATAATAGCACCTACATGTTCTCCTTCACTTGTTAGACTATTCTCTAGTAAGGTCCAATTATCTGCCCAGGTATGTGTTATTTCAAAGTCCTTATCAAAAGTTACTACAAAGTAATTATGAAAATTCTCTGGAACTCCACCGCTATTATTTCTACAATACCCAATAATTTTTCGTTCTTCAGGTATAATTTTTACCATAGATCCTTGAAAAAAGCCATCTACTAAAATATAAGAAGTCTCACCATCTGGAAACGTAAATTTAAAATGAGCAGCTCGTTCTGTTGGTGCCACTTCAGCTACCACATCATAATCTGCTAAATACGTTTTATAATGATATGGTTTTACCGTTTCTGCTTTATGAGAAAACCAAGATGCGCGCTCATTCTCATGAAATTTTAAATCGCCAGTTACAGCCATTAAAGAAAAAGCTGCATAATCATTAATCCAAGGACTAGGCTGATGTGTTTGCTTAATTCCTCTTATTTTATTTTCATTGTATTTATAGGTCCATCCATCACCCATTTTAGAAGTCATAGGTGTCCAGAAATTCATCCCCCATGGTGTTGCTATGGCTGGGTATGTATTTCCATTTGATAGACTAAATTTTGAATCGGTTCCCATTAATGGATTTACATACTCTACCAACGCTTTCTCTTCGTTAGAACTGCAATAAGAAACAACGGTTTGTTTACATGAGTGTAAAAAGAATGCCATGCAAATGGCGGCTATTATCTTCAGTTTCATTAAAAAAATTTTAATCTATTATTTTGTTATAAAATTGTTCATTTTTATCGATACATACTGAGAATTGTAAAGTAGCCTTTTCATTTTCAATAGTAACTGGCTCTTTACTCATATAGTTTCTCATTCTTGCTCCAAAAACAGAAACTGTTAGTTTTTTATCCCCTCTTACTAACATATAATCCCATGACATTTGTTCTTTTACTGGTGTTAAAGCACTATTCCCTCCAGAAAACGCTTCAACATTTGTTAATGAGGTATGCCCTTGCCCTTCAATAATAATAGGATGTATGTTCTCAACTTTCTCTCCTGTATTTGCTATAATAGACCCTTGTGCTATTTGCCAATTTCTATTTTTAGTATTACTTCCTTGTTTTAAGATACCCACCGCAACACAGTCAAAATTAAAGTTAGTTAATTGCCCATATGACTGTTCGCCCAGTAAAATACCTCCATAAGTACCAAACGTAAATAAGTCTATTATTTGTGCATTATCGGTATTATTTATGGTATAAGCATAAGTTTTTTTAGCTATCACAGCATCCACTACTTTTCTTGTAATTTGCCCGCCAATAAAACGTTGAGAAGCTGGATTTACATGGCAATGCAAAATACGTGGCACATCATATACGTAATTCATTTTTATAAACTGGCCACTTAAAGGAAACCCATAGCAGTGTTCAAATGTCATCAATTCACAAGGATATTGTCTACTTGCATTAAAATCAAAGGCAACATACTCACCGTAAAAAGAAAGACAGGATAAATAGACTCCTTGAGTGAGACTGTTTTTTGAGACCTGTATTGTTGCTGGGTATTCTATTATAGCTGACGGATCATTAACAGTTTGCTCTGGGTACCAAAACTGAATACCCTTAATTTGAGTTGAAGATTTTACGGTAATAAAAACCTGATCTTTATCGGTTATCTTAAAAACGCTTCCTACTGGCTGTTTTAAATTTTCGTGAATAGTACCTCTTGGAGTTGGGCCATGTACGCCTATTAACGAGACATTATCTTTTAAAGCAACTCCTCCATCTATGTGATAGGGTTCATTACTAGGTTCTATCCACAAAGCTGCTCCTTTTGGTGAAGCCCAATCTATTGCTTTTTGTAAATTTATTTTATTAACCGCCGCTGAATTTTCTGGTTTAACTCCAAATTCTTGAATACTTTTCATTGTTTGAGCCCAAGACCATTGGATTACCAAAACACATAGCACTATAAATATTCGTTTCATATTTTATCTTAGTTAAGTTTATTTTTATTCTTTTTTAAAGAAGCAATTATTTCTTGTTTACCAATATCAGGGTAGCGTTTTTGAAAATCCTCATAGTAAGCCTCTAATTTGTTAATTTGGTCTATGTACTCTTTGTTATTAATTTGATTTTGAACTTCTAAACTATCTTCTTGAAGATTAAAAAACATATCTCCATAATCTCTATAATCAAATTGTTTTTTAAAACTAGTTGGATCTAGCATTTTACCAAGCTTATAATTTTTGGTTATAATAGCTGCTTGTGACCAACTTTCTGAAACTATATACTCTCTTTTAATAGGTTCTTTATTTTGCATTAAACCATGAAGCGAAATACCCTGAATATCATGCTTTAGTTCTGGCTCAGGAAGATTTAAAATTTCTAAAACTGTAGGTAAAATATCTACTTGACTAACAAGTTCATATTTCTTTTCTCCTTGAGATTGACCAGGATATTTTATAATTAGAGGAATATTTAAAATGTCTTCATATACGTTATGCCCCATAGCAGCTTTTTCAACCATTCCATGATTACCAACAAAATCACCATGGTCTGTTGTGTAGATAATTAAAGTTTCTTCTTTTAAACCTGCTTTCTCTAATTGATTTATTATCTCGCCTATATAATAATCTACTTCACTTACTAAAGCGTAATATGCCCCAATATAGTTTCGCCACAATTGTTCTTCTTTAGCTGCTTTATCCATATTCCAAACCTTATTGCCCCCATTTCTTTGTGCTTGCAAAAACGGTGGTAAATTACTTGTAGCCTCATAAAAACTTGCAGGTATCTTTATAGACGAGCCATTTTTAATACCATCCCCCCATTTAGACACATCGTACATATCCATGTACTTTTTTAAAGGCGTGTAGGGTTGATGGGGTCTATAAAATGTTGCCCAACAAAAAAAAGGTGTCTTAGTTGTTTTATGCTTTTTTATAACATCAATGGTATTTTTAGCTGTATAAGCCTCCATTGTATAACCTTCAGGTAGTGAAGAAATTCTTGTTGCCAAATCTGCAGTATGAATTAGTCCATGTGCCATAGAGCATGAAGGTGGTTTTCCAAATTCAGCCGCCCAATCATTTGCAAATTCCTTCGCATATCCTAAGCTATCTATCCAGGTTACATAGTTCTCACGACTTTCGTCACAAAGATGACTTCTCTTAACATCCCAACCTTCATCTATCGCAGCTTTTGTATGGCGTTTCCCAAAAGCATATGTTTTATATCCATTTGCTTTTAAAATTGTAGCCATTGACTTAACCTCTCTCATGACCTGGGTGTTTTCTGAGTTTGAAAGTATACCAAGAGTTCTTGGATAAATACCCGTCATAAGGGCAGACCTAGAGGGAGCACATATGCCAGTAGCACAATAAGCTCTATCAAAAACAAATGCTTGTTGTGCTAATCTATCTAGATTAGGTGTTTGAACATCTGGATGCCCTTCAAACCCCATAACATTCTTATTATGTTGGTCTGAGAACAAAATAAGAACATTAGGTTGCTTGTTTTCTGTTTTTAAAAATTCTTTTTTACAAGAGAAAACATTACAACTTAACAGAAAAATCGTTAGTACTTGTATTACTATTTTTTTGGATTTTAAAAGCTTATCCATTGTGTTGTAATCAATAAAAGTAATTTAATTAAATCAACTCTCTATCTTTCACCCCCTTATATCTCGCAGAATTATTTTTTTTAAGCCACTCAAGTAAACACCCTCTTAATTCTTCTACTTTTTCTCTATACTTCGCCTTATCGGGGTTGTTTCCTATAAGGTTATTCATTTCATGCGGATCTGTATTTAAATCGTACATAGCATTAATAACTGTAGACTCTTTAGTATATGGAATTATTAGTTTCCAGCCATCTTTTACAATCATATAATTAGGCGCTACTGGTCCTCTATAATCCCATTCTGTCACCACATAGTCACCGTGACTGGTTTCTTTTCCTTCAATTAAATCTCTTAAACTAGAACCGTCTGAAGGATATTTCTTTTTCACATTTAGGTAATCTAAAATGGTAGAAAACAAATCAATTGTTGACACATAGCCATCTACAACTGTTTCTTTTTCTATCTCTCCTGGCAAACTTACAAATAAAGGAATGTGAGATGATTCTTCGTAAAACACATTCTTTTCTCTGAGCCCATGAGCGCCTAACATTTCACCATGATCACTTGTAAAAATGATTAAGGTGTTTTCTGTTAAATTGTTGTCATCTAAAGTTTTTAAAATTTTCCCTATCCAATCATCAATTTCTTTAATGATACCGTAATAATTGGAAATCATATACTTTATCTTCTCCGGATCTGAATATTCAGGCATTCCCATTCTTCCGTTGGCGTGTTTGTATGGTGAGTTTTCCATAGTGTCATGTATACTTGCTGGCGGAACCATTTCATCAACCGGATACATACCGTAATAAGGCTTGGTTGGTGTCATTGGAGCATGCGGCATATGAATAGATAACGTAATACTAAAAGTGGTATCTTTTAGTCTATTGATTGCTTTTATTGCTTCTTTTGCCTGAAACGCGGTAAAACTATGCTCTGCTGGTATTTTCAATTCTCCATGCAAATCTGGCTGCACACGTCTTTTTCTCTCATCTTTTTTCACGTCTTCCCAAGAGTGACCATAATAACTATCTATTGGATCCGGCACATAAGCACGTTTTGTAAAGGTGTCATAAAACTCATCTCCCTCTAGTTTTTGCTTAGGGTAATGTTCATTAATATAATCCATATACACATGGTTTTGCCCTCCATGTTCAAAAATAGATTTACCATTTTTTGCAACTTTTTTAGGATTTCTATAAATCGCTGCATGATGAGACATAACATGCCATTTTCCATAATATTCGCAGTGATAGCCATTTTCTGTTAAAATCTCGTCGAATGTTGGCGTAGTCATTACAGGTTCTTCATCATAAAAATAAGTTTTATCATTGGTATTAACCCCAGTACTTTCAACCGTCATTCCTGTAAGAATTGCAGATCTAGCAGGACCACATACCGCCATTGGTGTATATGCGTTTTTAAAATAGGCTCCACTTTTTCCTAAACGATCTAAATTTGGAGTTTGTAACACCGTATTTCCAGCAATACTTAATGCTTTGTATTGCTGCTGATCGGTCATAATAAATAAGAGATTTTTCTTTTTTTGAGCGAATGATGAAAAGGTTAGAAATACAGCCAAAACCATCAAATACGTTAAACTTGAACGTGTTGAAAAATTTACACTCATCATTTTAATTTAGTATTGTATAAGTTCCAAATCCTTTAAACAGGAATATTTGAATGCTAAACTAACCTGACAGGTTAAAAAAGAATTAATTAATAATTAAAATAAAACAACACTGACATTAATTTTCTCTTTTAACATTTTTGACCTAAAAAAAAGCAAAACCAGTTATTAATACTAACTGGTTTCGCTTTTTAAAAAACATATAATTACAACAGATTTAGGACATTTTTATTTTATCACAATAAATAATTTCATCCTTATACATAGCATCTAAAGACATTTGTACCGCTTTAGCTGTATTTGCACCAGTATGAATGTTAGATATGGGTTCTGTATTATTAACTATACTGTCTCTAAAATCTATTAGAGCTTGTTTACTTGGATCATTATGCTCTATATGAATTGGAATTCCCTTTCCTTGCATTTGAGAATTTACCGTAGCACCTGAAACGCCATCTACTTCACCTAATTCTTTCTCTATTCCTTTTTCATAATAAACCCAAGCATTAACATAATCTATCAAAATGGTTCCTTTATCACCATATACCTTAATTTGATAGTCTCCTAAGGCATTAGATGTTAAACACCTAAACGTGGCTTTAACACCACTAGGGTATTTGTATATCAAATGAATATTATCATAGGTTTCTCTACCATCTTTCCAATAATCTATACCCCCAACACCTTGAATCTGCTCTGGATTTTCACCTAATACCCAATTCACAAAATCAATTTGATGTGAGCATAACTCTGCTACCAAACCTCCTGAATATTCTCTATACATTCTCCAATTAATTGCTCGCTCTAAAGATGGATCTGGAACAGGTCTACGCCAATTTCCGTTTCTATTCCACTGACATTCAAAAGCAACAATCTTCCCTATTTTTCCTTCTTTTATCAGGTTAACAACATGAGAATAAAGTCTACTACTATGATATTGATGTCCTGTTTGAAAAACAACAGAACTAGTTGCTTCTTTTTTAACAAGCGCATTAATTGCTTCAAACCCTTTTGCCATGGTTTTTTCACAATACACATGTTTATTGGCATCTAAAGCATCGATTGAGATTTTAGAGTGCGTATTAAAGGGAGTTGAAACCAAAACAGCATCTATATCTTTATTATCTAAAAGTTTTCTATAATCGTTATATCCTTTTGCTTTTGCTCCAGCTTTTTTCAATCCATTTTCTAACCTAAATGGTAAGATATCACAACAAGCTATAACATTTACCCCTTCAATCTCATTTAAAAATGGGGTAAGTCCTGCACCTCTATCTCCAGTCCCAATAACACCTATATTTATAGTATTGTTGGCTCTAAAGCCATTAGTTGCTCCCCATAAAACAGAAGAACCTACTGCAAGACCTGATGTTACTAAACCACTTTTAACTATAAAATCTCTTCGTTTCATGAATCTTTACTATAGTTTTGGTTCCCAACCTGGTTCATAAGTTCTTGACCATAACGCCATAGCTTCTCTATCAAAAATTCTGCCAGAATTTGTATCAACATCGAAAGGCTTATTAATTCTTGATGCAATATTAGCATAATGCGTTAAGGCTTGACTTAGTGCCCCTTGTGCAATAGGCGATGCCAGCTCTTCTTTTCCTCTTATAGTTTGGAAGAAATTTTTTGCATGACTTGTAGTCAAATCACCTCCACCACCAAGAGCCATACCGCCTTCTGAGCCTCCTGATTTACTATCTCTTATCAACTCTCCTGCAAGATTATATAATGCAAACCCTTCTCTATCTAAAAATGCAGAACCTTCAGAACCATAAACAATAGTACCTCTTCCTTTACCATATTTATTATAATTATTTCTACTTTGTCCATCCCACTCAATAACTTGTCCGTCAGAGAACGTAAAACGAGCTTCCATAGAATCATACATTTCCCAACCATCATCTAAAAATTGATTTTTCCCAGCTCTTACATTTACGTGCATAGGATACTTAACTCCCAAAGCCCAACGAGCTATATCTAACTCATGAGTTGCATTATTACCCATCTCTGCAGTACCATAGTCCCAACCATACCAATGCCAATTATAGTTCCAGGTATTGTCTGTATAGTCTCTTCTTGGGGCTGGCCCTTGGAATAAATCCCAATCTAACCCTTCTGGCGGGGCTGTTTTAGTCTGGTTTGGCACACGCCCTCTTTTATTGATATAAAAAGCTGTAGCTTTATATATTTTTCCTATAATACCTTCATGAATATCTTTTATGATAGTGTTAGACTCTAAAGACGAACGTTGCTGGTTACCCATTTGCACAACCTTTCCATACTTCTTTTGAGCAGCAACAACTAACTCATTCTCAAACATATTATGAGAACATGGTTTTTCTAAATATACGTGTTTCCCTGCCTGCATTGCCATACAAGCACCAGGTGTATGCCAATGATCTGGAGTTGCCATAAAAACAGCATCAACATCTTTATCCTCTAAAACCTTTCTTATATCATTTTCCAAAGCCACTTTGTAGTTTAATACACTTCCAAAATCTTTAGCTGCACGCTCCCTTTGGCTTTTCATTACATCACACAAATACAATAGCTTCACATTATTCTCCTTTGTTACAATAGGAGTTTTATAAGCTGGGCAACGTCTACCCAAGCCTTGTATTGCAACATTAATACGATCATTAGCACCAATAATATTTGAATAACTTTTTGCTGACATAGCGTGACTTTCAAATTTACCTGCTATTGCTACTCCTGCTACTCCTGCGGCAGCTTTTTTAATAAAACTTCTTCTATTTGTACTCATAACATTATTGATTTTTATTTGTGTTTAATGGACGGATTTTAACATTTCTAAATGACACGTGGTCTCCGTGATCTTGAAGTAAAATTCTACCCTGATCTCCTTCTCCAAAATTAGGCCAAACTTTGTATTTACTTTCTGCTACTAACTTTCTATACTCTGGGCTTTTTCTCTCATATTCTAATACTTTTTTACCATTTAACCAGTGCTCAACATGATTATCTTTAGAGACAATATATGCTTGATTCCAATCTCCAATAGGCTTTACAACTTTTGTTGTATCTGCTTGAATTAAATCATAAAGAGATGCTACAGTTCTACTACCTTCATGATTTCCTAATTTAGCATCAGGATGTCTTTCATCATCTAAAATTTGAAACTCTAAACCAATTGAAGAGCCTTTCCCTTTATTCAATTCAGTGTCTACATAATACTTAATACCACTGTTAGCTCCTTCCGTTATTTTAAAATCAACCTTTAATTCAAAATTGGAAAATTTTTCTTTGGTAACAATATCACCTCCGTTTTCAGACTCATGTCCGCCTGATGCTAATACCGAAAGTACTCCATCTTTAATTTCCCAACCACCTTTAGGGAAATCAGCAATTTTAGCACCTCTCCATCCTTTGGTTGTTTTACCATCCCAAAGTATTTTCCAACCATTCTTTTTTTCCTCAAATGTTAAGTTATTAGCAACTACAAATGGATCCAAAGGACTCTTTTGTGCATATTTAGAAACATTATTTGTTACTATTTTAATGTTCTTCCAGGCTACTTGAGTGCCTTCTTTGTCTTTATTATCACCTATACTATGAACTTGCAAACCTATAAAACCTCTTGCCGTCATATCATCTACCAAAAATGCTGCGGGCACTCTGTTTATCCATGTTTTTATACTATCTCCTATTGCCTCTATTCTGTAATGATTCCATTGATTTTGGTTAAATGCTTTTTGAGCTTCAGGATTATTATCAAGAGTATATAACCAGCCTCTGCTTCCTTCATCATATACACCTGCACTCCAAGCTCTTTCTGAAGGATCTATTTCTATTTGATAACCATGTACTCTTCCATTTTTATAATCTGGAAAACTGTTACTTCTTATTTGAATTCCTGAATTTAACTTAGGATCTACTTTATAGTCTAATTCTAAAATAAAATCACCATAAAGCTCATCTGTTCTTAAAAATGTATTAGGTGTATCTATTTTAGAGGTGCCAACAATTGTTCCCTCTTTTACTTCATAATCTGCATTACCTCCAATTTTTGTCCAACCTTTTAATGTTTTTCCATCAAAAATATTTACCCATGGCGTATCATCGTTTTTCACTTCTGCACAATTACTCAAAAGAATTAACGACAATGCACTGGATAAAACTCCTCTTGACATTTGCTTTAGCTTAGTTTTCATTTCCTATTGTTAGAATTAATATTTACTTGATTTGTTTGTTTTATAAAGTCTCTACACCTACTTAAGGAGCTGTTGCTTTGTATAATTTAGCGTTTGATGTAGTGGTGATTTTATAATTACTATTAGCCACTACAAAGGCTGCTCCTCCTTTAAACAGTTGTAAAGTGGTGCCGTTTTCGATAAAACGTGCTTCACCTTCAATTACTATAAGCACCTCGGCTGTTTTTGATAGAGATTGATACACCTGATTGCTATTAATACTTATTTGGCTTAACTCAAAATCAGGTACTGGACTCTTGTAAATTCTTTCAATACCATCACTCTGAAGTTCTCCATCCAAAACATTAGGCACGGTAGCTTCAAAAGTCACATGCTTTAATAATTCTGGCACATCAACATATTTAGGTGTTAATCCTCCCCTCAACACATTATCTGAATTCGCCATAAGCTCCATATTTTGCCCCTCTAGGTAAGCATGAGGTATCCCCGCATCTTGAAAAACTGCCTCACCTGGATTGGCTTTTACGATATTGAAAAAATATATGGAATAAATACCTTTGTCTAGGATGGTGTCATCGTTGGACGAATCGACCGCTTTTGCTGCCCAATAATCTGGACTGCACTTACTTAATTCCCCCTCTTTATAAAGTGGCAAAATTCTATCAACTAAGGGCCTCAACGCTTCATTACATGCATCTTGAGACTGTTCCATAACGGTTTTGTATAACCCATAGTATCCTTTATTTTCAAAAACAGGAAGTAATGCTTGAAACTCTGGTGTGTTTTTTAGAATAGCTGCTAACTTGTGTTTTATCAGGAAGCCATGCAGCAACCAAAATTCACTCAAAGCTACCATAATTTCTGGTTTGTGGTTATCGTCTTTATAGTTTCTGTTAGGAGCGGTTATAGGAATTCCTAGCTCATTTTCCTTTTTAAACCCTTTTTCGGCTTCTGTTTTTGTTGGATGTACCTGAATAGACAACATCTCTTTTACATCAAGCACTTTAAATAAAAATGGTAAACGCCCAAATTTTCCTGCAATTTGATGTCCAAGTTTTTCGGTTAAATTACTTTCCAAAAAAGTATTTAATACTTGCTCTCCTTTCTCGGTCATTAATACAGATGGTGCATTAACATGAGCTCCCAGCCAATACTCTGCACATTTTGCTTCTGTGGTTTCCTCTCCTAGTAAATTAGAAATGAAATGAGAGCCTCCCCACGCATAATTTTGAATTTTCCCTTTAAGCGAAAATAATTTAGTCATTGTATAATATTTTAAGTTTTATAGTTAATTTGAAATTTAATTAAGTCATTTTGTAAATTATGACAAATAGCCCCTTCTAAGGGCAGCAATGAATTATATGTTCAATTTGATTTCTTATTGAATTGAATGATAATGCAACTTATTGACAGCACAAAAACACATTAGAGATAATAAAGTGTTGTTGTTATTTTTCATGTTCTAATTTAATTGTAACTGGAGGTTTAGATTTTTATCACCTTCTTTTAAATCAACCTTAAAAAAACCGTTTCCTAAACTTGTAACTTCACCAAATTTCGTTGATGGCGTTTTTGAATTGTGGTATACAATTAAAGGACCTGATTCATCTAAAATAATTTTTAAATAGTTTTTTGTATTCTCCTTTATGGTGTAGGTACAACCACCCACATATTTATTCATCAAACCTATAACGGCCCAGCCATTTTCAATTGGAGAAAGGTTGAATATTCTTCCCTTCATGTTATTAACTAAAAATTTATAACTGTCATTTAACCTCACTCCTCTTCTAGCCTCCCAATCATATACAACTAATCCTTCATGAGGCAACTGCCAAAGTCCTTCATAGGGTTGTTCTTTAGCTGCTGCGAATTGGTAATCTTTTTTTGAAATTGTGCCCTCAATACTTTCTTTTGAGGTGAAGTTGAAAGCTGCAATAGCACAACTTTTATGACGTGTAGGTGCTATAACACGATAACAAGACGTTTTATAATTTGTAAACAAATTATCAGCTAAAGGCACAGCAGGCGCAAGTGTTCTTATTATTTTTCCATCCTTGAAAATTAAGGGATCGATAAGCTTTTTATTGAAGTGAATTGGACGGTCTGAAATGTAAATTGGTCCTCCTGAAACAGCCCGCGCTATAGTTAAATACTGAGCTGTTTTTTGATTACTAGTATGATACATATCTAAATCGGCTACTAAAATATCTCCCCACCACATGTTGTTTGTGAAAGACTGTACCGTTCTAAACATGTTATCATTATCTAACTTTACATCAACACTAGCCCGAGAAATAACACTGTACTTGGTATTAAAAACATTCACATTGCTTTGAGAGATACAGTTTAAAAGTGCCACATTATTTTCATAGCATACCGTTTCTAAGGCTTTATTATTTTGATGAGCCGCATTCACACCGTTTTTAGAGCCATAGTTCATCCAGAAATTATAGGTTTGAAAATCTACCTTTACAAAATCAAACCCTCCATTAATACTATTTCTTATCATTTCATTATAGAATGCTTCAGAAGATTTATAATCAGGCCTAATAATCATATTCGTTTCTATTTCCACATTACCACCAGGTCTTTCTAACCTATAAGCTGTCCACGGCATTAAATGCTCTTTTAAATTAGCCATGGTATGATTGCGACTTACACCTCCCATACCACCACTCATGTTTCGCCAAATGCCCATCCATTTTACGGTATTCTCATTTTTCAAGGCGGTTATAGGTCTCCATCCATTAGGAAACTTGTTATTTACACCGAAACTTAGCAGTTGATTTTTCCAACCATTTTTCGGCACCTCTACATCTAAATAACCATCATCAATAATCACCCAACGCACTGGCACAGGGTTTTCTTTAATTTCTTTTATGCTTTGACTAACGTTTTCTTCAGTAATATCACCTCCAAACGACTCCCAAGTACACCAGCCTAAATAGTTGTATAACTCTGGATACTCTTTTTTAGAACGCCACTGTATGTTATCTTTACAAAACTTTGAATTAATAGCTTGTTCCCAACATTTTTGAGTAGCCGTATAAGGGTCTTTTGCATAGCTATAGGCGAACAAAGGAGCTTCTCCAGTAAAAGAATCGGTTCCAAAAGTACATAACTTAACACTAGATTGTCCTCCATTTAATGATACGTATGACATCACATTTTTTGATACTAGTGGTAGAATGGACAAATACTCACCATTTTTCAGCTTCAATAACAAATAATAACCGCAGTTAAAAGCATGCTCAAATCGTTTGTCTTGAATAGTATTTTCAATTTGTTTTTCAAACCTCTCTAAACTTGTAAATGTTGTGGGTCTTGTAAGGTAACCTGACACCCAGCCAGAAATATTAGCTTCATTAATAACGCCTTTTTCAAACTCTGGTAATTGCAAACGGTATTTACGAATGCAACCATTTAGGGGAGTTGCATTTTTCAATTGCTTTGTTATAATACCTGTTTCTGAAAGTAAAGTCAAATCTATAGGTTGCATGTCTATAACTTTGCTTCGTGCTTTTTCCAAGCATGAAAAAAACACAAAGCCTACGAGAAACGGCAAGAGTATTGGGTAATATTTCTTGAACATTATTATTTCAATTTAATAGTTAATTCAATAGGCATCTGAGCACCCAGTTCAATATTTCTAGCTGCTGGTGATGTGGTTCCTATACATATTTTATACACTCCTTTTGGTAATTCTTTTTCGCCTTTATCGTTGATTTGTTGCAAGTGTGTTTTGCATAATTTAAAAGTTAATCTTTTTGATTGACCAGCTTTTAGTGTTACATTTTGAATGTTTTTTAATGCAAATAAAGGTGTAGGGTAACTTAAATCTGTTTTGCTTACATATAGTTGAATCACTTCATTTTGCTCAAAATCGGCTAGATTTCTTACTTTTATTTTAATGTTTAAGGTGTCTTTTGATTTCATTGACAACTTCGACGTTCCTTCAAGCTTAAAATCTAGTGGTTGATAACTTAGTCCGAAGCCAAAAGGATACAATGGACTATCTTCAAAATAACGGTATGTTTTTTTACTTTCAGAAATACTATAATCTTCAAAATCACCTAGCTGACTTGTAGCTTTATATATAGTAATGGGCAATTTTCCTGAAGGCGAATAATTTCCGAATAAAACATCGGCTACAGCTTGACCGCCCTGTTCCCCCGGATACCATGCCCAAACAATGGCATCTGCAATATCATGAACCTCTGGCATGGCAATAGCGCTACCCGAGCAAACCACTACTATTAGAGGCTTATCACTTATTTGCTCTTTTAATTTCTTTAAATAGATCAATTGATTTTCTGGCAACTCAATGGTTTTTCTATCTCCACCTGTTATTGAAAAAGGCGTGTCCCCATTTTCGCCTTCAAATAATGGATTTAACCCAATAACTGCAATGGTAGCATCGGCGTTGGCGGCATTCCCTGATTGGCCAGTTTTCATACCCTTTACATCTTGTTGCACTAAAAAACCTTGATTGTATTGTACTATAGTTGTTTTAGAAACAGTACTGGCAATTCCTTCTAAAACAGTCACCATATTTTTACTAACACCATAATAATTGCCTAATAACACATTAACATCGGCAGCATTATTACCTGTAACATAGATTTGTCCAATTCCTTTTTTTAGAGGTAAGATGTTATTACTGTTTTTTAACAACACCATAGATTTTTGGGCAACTTCTCTTGCCAAAGCAACATGTGCTTGATTATTAATTTTATCTATTGAAATGGTAGTGTATGGATTTATAGGTACTAGGTCAAACATTCCTAGCTTAAAACGTATTTCTAATTGCTTAGACAACGCTTTGTTTACATCTTTTTCAGTTAAAAGGCCTAGTTCTATGGACTTTAACAATAAAGAATATACCTGGCCACAATTCACATTTACACCAGACAACACGCCTAAGGCGGCTGATTCTTCTGGTGTTCTGGTAACTTTATGGGTATCATGCAGGTTATTAATAGCTCCACAATCAGAAACAATATAACCATCAAATCCCATTTCTTTTCTCAACACATCAGACAAAATATTAGAGCTACCGCAACAAGATTCTGTATTATACTTATTGTAAGCACACATGACCCCAGCAACTCCAGTATCAATTAAATCTTGAAAAGCAGGCAAATAGGTTTCGTATAAGTCTTTTTTATTGGTTTCAGAATTAAAAGTAAACCGATTCCCTTCAGGACCATTATGAACCATAAAGTGCTTTGCACAAGCCGCTACTTTTAAATGGTTCTTATCATTACCTTGCATGCCTTGTACAAAGGCTTTACCTAAAGCGCCAGAAAGAAATGGATCTTCTCCGTAAGTTTCATGACCTCTACCCCAGCGCGGATCTCTAAAAATATTAACATTAGGAGACCAAAATGTTAGTCCAGTATACCATCTATAAACCCCTTTACTTTGCGCATGATTATAAATAGCACGACCTTCATCTGAAATTGCCGTAGCTACTCTATATACTAAATTGGGATTAAAAGTAGCAGCCATACCAATGGCTTGAGGAAAAACAGTTGCAGGCACCGATCTAGCGACACCATGTAACCCTTCATTCCACCAGTTATATTCAGGAATATTCAACCTATCAATAGCTGCTGCTTTATTTACCATAAGAGAAACTTTCTCCTCTAAGGTTAATTCGTTAATTAGTAACTGCACTCTTTGTTTTAGAGGCAAACTACTGTCTTGAAAATTTTGAGAAACGAGGGAATGGGTTTGAGAAAAAATGAAAATAAAGATGATATTTCTTAAAAAAACATGTGATTGCCTCATACGGTTAGTTTGTTTTGTACAAAACAAACTTTTCCAATTAAAAAACTCTTAAATAGCGATTAATATGAAGTTAAATACTGCTTAACATAAGTTCCTTTAGTAAAAAAGCCAATAAATTATACTTCATTGGCTTTTTTAAAGGACACTATCCCGTAAAGTGTCAATATTGAATACTAAAGTCTTTTTTTGTAGGATTATAACGTAATATAAACTACTTATTTTAAGTCATCAATTTACAATAAGTTGTTTTACTACTACACTATTATTTATATTTACTTTTGCAAAATATGTTCCTGTAGGTAACTGCGCTGTGTAAATTTCAAAACTATGGGTGCCTGGATTAAGATGCTTTTCTGAAACTTGTTGAGATACTATCTGGCCCATAATATTTAGTAAACTGATATTTACAGAAGCAGTATTTCTTAAAGAAAACTTTAATTGTACCTTATCTGTTGCTGGATTAGGAAAGACTTTGAAATTAATTTTTTTTTCAATATCACCAACCGATAAAGCATTTTCTCCTATTAACTGAATACCATCAATTCGCGTTGTAGTTGTTCCATTTTTAAACCTGTAAAGTCTAAACCAATTAATAGCACTTAAATTAGGGGTTCCTATTTTTGAGGCGCTGCTAACGTTTAATTGGATAAAGTTCCAACCAGCTTTTAAATTACTTAAAGACCAGCTATATTCATTAACGTCAGGACCACCAGAACTACTTATTTCTACTTGGTTTGCAGCATCAAGCTTGGTTGGATCTTCTACATAATACCAAAACTGTAAGACAGTTCCATTTGGTGTGCCTTGAGCATCATAAGGTGTTGCAAACACTTTATAATATTCTTGCTCTGCTGATCCTGTAAACTCTAATGCCCCCGCCCCTTGAGCTACATCATTAGATATTAATTGAACAGATCCTGGATTCCAATCTATTTTTGAATCACAGTCATCAAAAAAATCGTTTGAAGATAACACCACTACTTTTTGCCTAGGTGTAAACTCACCAAACCATTCTTTGTTCTCTTCCATCATACGCCATTGGAAATTATAAACTCCTAGCATTGTAGGCCCTATAATATCGAATGTAAATGTTTTTTCTTGATTAGGAGCAATGGCATCTGCCTCATCTAATTCCACTTGCAATACCCCTAGAATATCGTCATCATCAGTGTTTGCTAATTTATATAAGTTAGCTTTTGTCCAAGTAGATGTCCCTATGTTTTTCATAGTCACACTTACCGTTACTGTTTCACCTTTTCCTATATATTTTGGCACATTAGTTTGGCTTACAAACTCAGCTTTATTGGGAGAGTTAGGATCTTCTACATAATGCCCACGTAAAAAATAAATTTCAGCTCCTTGCCCTTCACGCATCGTGTAAAGATCTCTACTATTCTTTCCATAACAAATAGATTCTTCTCCCGCTCTTCCTATAGGCATTGTCACTTGTTTATATGGATATCTAACCCCTTGTGATTGATTAAAAAATGGTCCCTTATTAAAGGCTTGCGCCCAAGTCTCATTTTCTTCACGAGTAAACTCATAAGCAAAATCTTTATATGTTAGCACAATAGCCCTATGGCCATCTTTTGAAATATCCATAGCAGTAGTATCATCAGTACGCAAAGAGGCTATACGAGTTGCTGTTAAACTTACTGTTCCTGCGTCTACAGATAACGGTAATTCATAAACATAACGAATTTCGTTATCATGAGATTTACTAAATAAAATGATTTTTCCTGAAGTTACATCAACACCTACAGATTCACAGTTTTGTTTTCCATTGTCATATTGATAATTAATGGTTCTTAAAATAGGATACGAATGCCCAAAAACCTGACTAGAATTGTATTCTGGCTCTTCTATGATATAAAGCCTATAATTACTTCTATTTCTACCATTGTCACCAAAATCTCCTATGATGATATACGATTTTCCATTTAATTCAAATGTAGATAAGTCCTCCCAATCTGTTGCTGAAGCTCCAGATACCGTCCCTCTATTTAAGAGATTGCCATCAGTATCTACTAAATAGAGATTTGGACCATCACCAGAGTCATTATGCACCCAAATAGCATTATCTGTTTTATAAGACATGCCCATGCCACTTGTCTCATTAATAATACTATATTTTAAAGCGCCTATAATTTCAGGGTCTTCGTATTCTAAATCTTGCACTTGGGCCGTATGAGTAGCACAGACACAAAACAGTAAAGCATAGCTTAAAATTGATTTTATCATATTCATAAATAGTTAGTTTTGGTAGCTTTTTTTGTTTAAAGACATTCAAGAAATGTAACTTCATATTGTCCCTATAAACAAGATTGTCTTTACACTTAAGTCTTAAAGTGATTATTAAATTTCTCAAAGTACAAGACAAAGAAATCTTTCTTTATTAATTTTTTATTAAAGACAAATTAATTACTCATTAATGATGACTTAATGCTTGTTTTTAACGCAAATACTTTTAAAATTTATAATCTACCTTACAATTACTGATTTTATTTTCTTTAAAAACTCCGGTTTATTTGATGAAAACTTAAGTTTAGTTTTCCATTCTCCTGTTTGTTGCCCAACTTTTATTAAAATATGATTCCATCCCTTTTCTAAAGGAACTCCCTCTACATAAAATTCATTTTCAGTAAATGGTCCAGTTCTTAAATAAGTTTTTACTACTTTTCCATTTATACTAAACTCAATAGCATCATCTACACCAAAATGTAAATCTAAACGAGGCATATCTGGCTCTATCAATAAATCTGTTAAAGACCTAGGACTGTATACCCAAAAACTCATATATGCTGCTGTGTATACATTAGGTTTTAAATTTTCATTTTTAAAATTAAAGATTCCTTCTTTATTGGCAGACAATAGTTTCCATTGCTTACCATTAGTAATAGTGCCTATTTCAACATTAGCAAATTCTGTTTCTTTTAAAGGAGAATGCTTGAATACTTTCTCTATTTCATAACTATCATTTTTTACTGCTCCGTAAAAGTTTACATGTTGTAAAATACCCTCTTCATTAATAGCTCTTAGCAAATTGCTTTTCGCTTCTTTAAAAGTAGCTCCCAAGTTAAATAACATGTCTTTTACCATATGCTTTGATTGATTTCCTAGAGTAAAAAAATCAACTGTTGAAACAATTAATTCTCCATCACCTATAATTTTCCTAACTATTACGCTACCAGGATGCTTAAACTCTTTCTCATTTCTATAAACTTTTGCTGTTTTAATATCCTCTCCTTGGTAATTCCATTTTTGCCAATCTGTATCGCATGCTTTTAAAAGGACTTGAGAATTTTCAAGTAACTTTCCTCCTAATGAAATTTTAGAAACAGGCTCTTTTATAATTTCCGAAAAATAAAAACTTGCATTATTTAGACCGCTTAACAAAGCATGGTCTTGATTTATGATATAACTTGTTGCCCTTCTATTATATAACTCTAGGTTGCAATTTGTAACAGCCTCTATAAATGCTTTTGATTGTTTAGATACACTCCAAACGTAAATAAGACTTCCTTTCTGTGTTGCAGTTCTTAACTCAAACAAAAGCTTTTTAGTAGCTCCAATAGGTTGTTGACCATCGACTATAATCAATTGATTTTTTGCAGCATTTAAAGATTCAAACTCAAGACCCAAGTTTTCTAAGTTTTGCTTTAATTTTGAGTTGGCAGTTCCTGATAAAAACACAATACCTTCTTTAGGCTTGTACGTTGCTCTTTTAACTCTATTGTCCTTTTTAACGGCCCATTTATTATCTATGCTTTTATAGTTATCTGAATAGGCCGCTTTAACAGCTTCAAATAAAGGCCAAGGTTTATATAAAGGTAATGTTGGGTCATATCCTGGATTGAAAGTAGTACAATAAGGACCTAATCTTTCTGGTTGATACCCTGGTTTACCCTCTTGATAAGGGTGAAAAATTATACCATCGTTTAATGTAGGAGCCATAGAAGTATCTGTTAATCCCAACGCTAAGGGTTTTAAACCATACCAAGCCAAATTAAAAACTGAACTATATGATGCATTATAATCTCTTTGTTTACTTATTAGATTAAAAGCTTCTCCTGCTAAACCTTCCATTCTACCTAATTGAGATTCATAAGCTCTATCTCCATTTACTTTAGCTACTTGTGCTGGGGTACCATAGTATGCCATTCCTGTTTCTCCAATACCCCATGGTTTGTTTTGGCTTGACCAATGTTTTAAAGCATTAAAATTTCCATAATGCCCTATAACTGTAGGTAAATCTGTTTTTTCTTGAGTTTCACCATCACCAGAAATCCATGTACGTGTAGGATCATTAGCTTGTACTATTGCTACCCAGTTATTAATCTCTTCAATATTTTTTTCAATGAGTTTTTGAGGTGCGTTAAAAACATGCTTAGTTACTGGAAGTGTTTCATTACAAACACTCCATCCCATTACAGATGGGTAGTTTCTATCTCTTAACACTAAATTTTTAACATGTTGTCTACACGCTTGCCAATAAATTTCAGAATCAATCTTTGGTCCACCATCACTCGACCAAATAGCAGTTTCGTCTAAAACACAAATTCCCATTTCATCAGCCATTTCAAGGTAAAACCTAGGAAATACTTGCGCATGTAAACGCAATCCGTTAGCATTTGCATCTAACAACATTTTATACCATGCATAAGCGTACCGCCTAGTCATTTGAGGAACGCCTGTAAAATGCCAAGAATCTCCCTTTATTTGAATTGGTTTATTATTAAGTAAAAATTGAGTATCATCAATTTTAAATTCTCTCCAACCAAAACGTGTATAATCAATGTCTATATTTTTTCTTTTAGTATTTACCTTAAGTACTAACCCATACAGATTTGGGCTTTCAGGTGACCATAAATCTAATGAACCATCTACTTTTGTTTTTAGAATAAATACCTTACTTTCATAAGGACCTATATGCAACTTTTCAGACTCAAAGTCTAATGCCTTTTCTCCTAACTTCCAATTTACTAAAGGGGTGTTTAAATTAGACTTGCCAACTAAATTAACCCATCTTTTCACCTCTGCATCAATAGAAAATTTAACCTGTTGAGCTGTAGTGTTTTTTATTTCAACTTCAACTTCTAAAGTGTTATTTGAAACTAATGGTTTAATAAACGTATCTTCTATGTATATATTAGGAATCTTTTGCAGAAATACATCTTGCCAAATTCCTGCTATAAAAATTCCCCAAAAAGAACCTGCTACATAATTTCTTCTCCCATAGTTTCCTGGGTCATTTAACAGACTTCCGTGAGCTACCCAAACCACAACCTCTAGTGTTTCTACTGTTGTTACATGCTCTGTTATATCAAAACTAAACGGCAAAAAAGAATCAAAGTGTTCGCCTACTGCTATGCCATTAACAAACACTTTAGCATAACCTGCTACGGCTTCAAAATGTAATATAAAACGATTATTAGTCCAATCTGCTGGAATCTTAATTGTTTTTTTTAGCCAACCCGATTTAGTGTTATTCCACGATTCTGGATAACTAGGAAAACTTTTAAAATCGCCCCCCTCACCATTAGTAAACCCATTAACATTCCATGGGGAAGGTACTTTTAAAGGTACTTCTTCCCATTTAAATTCAGGGAATTTTTGATTTTTAATATCTTCAAAAGACACTCCTTTTTCCAATTTAACAGGCATAAACTGCCATGCACCATTTAAACAAATTTCATCTCTAATAGGCCTTTCTACGTGTTTTATTAAACCTTCTTGAGGTGCAAAATCATGATGAAATAGAATTGATTGCGCTTCCAATATATTCGATATAAGGATAGCAACCAAAAACAACCATTGTACTCCCTTCATAAAAAACTTATATTTTAAAACAACAAACCACCAATACAAATAGATATTGATGGTTGTTTTGATTACATATTAACTATAAAATTATTTAACAACTATCTTTTTATAAAAATTGGTAGCATTTACATTGATTTTCATAAAATAAGTACCACTCTTTAAATGATTAACAGAAACCTTGCGTGTGTAATTCCCAGGATTAACTGCTTCATTATTTGATTGATACACTTTTTGACCTAACATATTCAAAAGAGTTACTTTAACATTGGTACTTTGAGAAATATTAATACTCAAATTAAACAGATTTTCTGCAGGGTTTGGATATACACTCCACTGAACATTCTTAGAAATATCATCTACACCCAAACTTGGATCTCTAATAATTTGAATAGCATCAATTCTTGTGGTATTACTACCAGATTTAAATCTATATAATCTAAACCAATTGATATTGTTTAAATCTGGACTTCCAATAACTCCGGCATCACTTATTTTTAATTGAACAAGATTCCACCCTACTTGAAGACCTGTTAAAGACCAGTTATACTCATTTTGATCTGCTCTCCCTGAACTTCCTAATTCTACTTGATTTTCTGAATTCAATACTGAAATATCTGAAACATAATACCAAAACTGCAATACAGCTTCTGAAGGAATAACACTAGAATTATACGGTTCTGAAAAGGCTTTAGAAAATTCATCTGTACTAGAACCACTATGTTGTAAACATCCAACTCCCTGAAGTTGATCTGTAGTGTTTAACACCAAACTATTTGGATTCCACTCGTCCTTTGAATCACAATCATCTACATAATCGCCGCCACCTCCAACAGTAATAAAAACTTGTGAAGATAAATCACCAAAACTACCCTTTGTAAGCTGTTTCATTTGCCATTGAAACCCAATTATACCAGAAGCTAATGGTGCCTGTATATTGAAAGTAAACGTTTTTTCTTCACCAGGCTGAATAGCATCAGATTCTGACAATTCTACAGCCGCTATTTTCCAATTATTATTACCCTCTGGACTTTGGCTACCTAAAACAAAATTTTCTGATTTTGTCCAGGTTGTAGCACCTGTATTCTTCATTGTAACACTCACCTCTACAACTTCATCGAGTTCCATAGTTTGAGGCACATTTTGTTGAGATACAAATTCAGCATCACTAGCGTTTGGAAACGTTGGTTCAATAGGAATAGTTGGTGTTAAAGCTATAGAACCTTCTAGCATCAGCTGAGTTTGATCTGCTAGCTGTAAATACCAATCACTTGGCAACTTTGTTCCGTCAGCATCAAGAGGTACTAAAATCTCTTTGGCTTCAACAGGTAACTGCTCTTTATTTTCTGCAATTTTAAACATCGCAGTAGCTTCATCAACCTCATCAAACATGGCTACATAGATATATTTTACACCAGCTGAAATAGCATTATAGGCTTGTCTCCAATAAAACTCACCTTTATTACGAGGTATTTGATTTAGAGGTCCGTCATGTAAGTTTAACCATGAAAATCCTGGCCAAATAACAGGCATATAATCTACTCCATTTTCATTACACCGCTGCAAATCAGGTTCAATATTACTGGTTTTCCAATTATCTGCGCCGCTATTACTACCATATCTCCCCACAGACCAAGGGCTAATCATATCTAAAGAATTATAAATAGCTGCCCATTCTGATCCTGATTCAGAAGAGCCACTTAAGGTACGCCAACCATCTGGCACACCTCCCATTACGTAAGCTCTATATTTAGGATCTGCATTGGTATGAAAATAATCTATAATTGCTTGAAATGTTGCTGCTTGAAGACCTCTTCCTCTAAAACCAATTCCCCAAAGTGCTACTACAGGTCGGTCATCTTCTTTCACATAACCTTGTGCGTTTAAAACATCATACGTGTCCACTAAATACTCCCAATCTGTTATAAGCTTATTATACAGTTGCCCATCATCTGGTACTCCAGAAAGGTCATACATCACAGAAAAATGACGGTCATATTCAGCCGCAGCAGTCATTACATTTTGCAATACATTGTTTCTAGCCTGAAAAAAACGCGGATCTTCTATTTCACCTAAAAACCGTTGCAAATGTACCCCATGAACATTATAATCTTTCATCCATTTAAAGTGTGTTCTTGTAGTACTTAAATCATGTGAAGAAAACAATTGAGCATTTGAGCCATCTGAATAGGTCATATTAGTATTATACTTTACAGTATATTCAGTCATATCTGGCCACATATCGATAGTAAAATTCTCTGGAGAAGGATTTGTTGTGCTTCTAAACCAATGACGCCATTCATTTGGTCCTGAAGAATCTCCTCTGGCTAAAAACCACCCCTGATAGCCCATCATTAGTTTTCCCTGCATTTCATCTTGAGACCATACAGAAAGGCTGCTATGACATATGACGAAGAGTAGTACAACTCTTAAAAAATATACTTTTTTCATGTTTATAATTTAGTTTTAGTTTGTGTTTAATTATTTGTTAACTCTAAAGGTTACTAGGATGGGTTTATGATCAGAAGGATAAACGCCATTAATATTATAGTCTAGCTCTTTATAACTTTGAGCTTCTACATTACCTTTAAATAAAATCCAATCTATTTTGGTATCATGTATTGTATTAGGGTCTTTTAAAAATTTGTCTTCACCCACAAATATTTGATGTGGTTCACTTTTAGGTTGACAATTAAAATCACCCATTAAAAAAATAGGCTTGTTATTTTCCCAACTACCAAATTGATACAATTCTTCAAGTTTTTCTTTGATCATTATGGCTGCGTTTAGCCTTCCTAAAGGCTCATGACCATTAAAAAAATGCGTATTAAAAACGTAGAACTCTTTGTTATTCTCCCAGTGTCCTCTATAATCTTCTGGATACGGGTAGCCTACTTCTTCTTCTGGAATATTTTTATAAGCTAACCTCACCCATGTCACTATTCTAGGGTTTATATCAGGCCCACTCCCTAGTACTTCAGGTGTTTTTGATAAAGCAAAACTGTTTAACTCTCTTAAACGAAACTTGTCTCGCCTATAAAAAATAGCCATGTGCTCATCATCATCTCCACCTTGTCTTCCTTCACCTACCATAACATAATCTGGCAATTGCGCCTCTAAAAAGTCTATTTGTTCTTTTAACCCCTCTTGGGTGGCGATAACATCTGGTTGATACTTGTTAATTAAATCAACTTGCATATCTCGCCTGTCCCTCCATAGAGGATTGTAGTTAGCACTTGCAAACTTTATGTTATAGGTCATTAAAGAGAGTTGTTTAGCGTCATTTAATTCATTACCCTTTTCTTGCGCTGAAATCGTTGCAAAAAAGAGTAACAGTAATGCTATTGCTAATACTATTCTTTTAACATCTTTTTCTATTCCGCTATTATTTAAACTGTTCAAAGTCATTAGTATTTGGGTAGGCTTGTATGTTTTCCCCATTCTTTATTAGGCATTGCTCCTAACACAAGTTTTAAAGTGGCGCCATCCATAATTTGCTTATGGGTAATAAAGGGACTTGTAATCTCTTTACCGTTTAAAAATGCTTTTTGAATATATTTTTTTTTCTTACTAGCACCTTCTGCCAAAACAGTAAAAGTCTTTCCGTTTTCAAGTTTTATCGAAGTTTTTTCAAATATAGGGCTCGTGATATCGTAAAAAGGTAGTCCTGGGGTGGTTGGATATAATCCCATTGAAGAAAACACTACAAAAGCAGACATTCCGCCACCATCCTCATCTCCTGGCACACCAAAAACATTATCTTTAAACCAAACATCTAACAAAAACCTTGTTTTCTTTTGTGTCTTCCAAGGCGCTCCAAAATAGTTGTATAAATAAGGGATGTGAAATGAAGGTTCATTACCCATAGAAAACTGTCCTACCATACCAGTGGAATTAGAACCGTCTAAAAAGAATTCATTCTTTCTCATACCTAAGGGTTCTCTAAACATTTGGTCTAATCTAGCCTCTGCTTGTTCCTTACCGCCCAATAAATTTATTAATCCTTGAATGTCTTGTTGCACATCCCAAGCATAAGTCCATCCATTGTTTTCATCATAATAATCTCTGTAACCTCTACCTCCTGCGGACTTAGGATTTATATCTATCCAATTCCCTTTATCATCCTTTGGCATAAACAGTTTATATTCATCACGCCATAATTTTTTATAATTATTTCCTTTTTCAGAAAACGCCTTTGCTTCCTTATTTTCACCTAATTCTTTTGCTAATTCACTTAACACCCAAAAATCAAAACTAATACCTAAAGACACCGCTACGGCTTGACGTTTCTCAAACCCATCCATGTTGGCAATAGTTTCCTTTTCTCCTGGATGTAAAGCGGGGTAGAAACCATTTTCATGGTAAAAATCATCTATAGTCTCTTTAGGATAGCCTTGTCGCCATGGTATAAATGTACCTTGGGTTAAATTTTTCTTAATACCTTGGTAAGCTTTTTCAATATCGTAATCTTTTAAACCCTTTCTGTAAGCATCTAAAAACAATGCACTTGAATGGTATGAATTCATACACATACTATTTCCATCAACAATTGGGAATGTTGGCATCCAACCGCTTTGCTCGTACATTTTCACATAAGAATCTAACATTTCCTCTTCCATACTTGGAGTTAAAATGGTTCTTAAGGGGTGATGCGCTCTATAGGTATCCCAAACCCAATCATCAACATAAAAAGAGCTATTACTTTTGTGTGTTTTATTGTCGTAGCCACTAAAATATTGGCCATATTCATTAATATCAACCATACGTTCATAGGTTCTGTAAAGCGCTGTATAAAATGCTCTTTTTTGTGCCTCTGTGCCGCCTTCAACTTGAATTTGATTAGTAACTTTATCCCATGACTTTTTAGCTGATGCTTGTAAATCATTAAAATCCACTCCAGATAGCTCTTTTTCTAAATTGATTTTTGCTTGCTCGTGGCTGATGTACGAAATTGCATATTTTAAATACACTATTGAATCTCCCTTAAACTGTATAAGAAATTTAGAGTTAGTGGTATCAACTTTATTTAATTGCATAGTTTCATTGTTTTCATTAACCAATAAAGCATGTGCATATACCTTAACTAGCTTCCTTTTAGGGTTGGTTCCTCTTGTAAGCTCTTCAACAGTTTCAGCCATACTAAAAGTGCCATTTTCATGTATTGCCAGCGTCATTTTATTAGCACCTTTACCTTTAAACATTAAAGTTTTAAGGTTTTGTTCAAGGAATTCAATTTTATAAATAGCCGCTTTTTTCCCTGGGGTAAAACTCACCTTTATATTGTCTTCAATAAGATACGTTTGGTAAAACCATGGGTGATATACCTCCAAATCATGATCTATTATCATGCTTTGATTTTGCGTTTTTTGAATATCATATCCAGAAAAGGCTTTCATTTGAATTGAACCTGGGCGCCTATGACTAATCACTTGCAAAGGAAATGCTTCTACTTCATCTGAAATATAATCCTTCTTAACAGGAAACATTCTGAGCATTTGATTGGGCTGATGCATAGTTGGATAAGTAGGCACCAAAAACCTAGATACATTCCCTATGGTAGGATCTATATACTTTGTAAAATCTTCCTGTCCCCATATTTTAGAAAATAAGCCAATACTGAACAATAATAATACGGTTAGTCTTTTCATACTACTTTTTCAAATTTTCTTGAAAGTTGTTATATATTTTTAATAACTCTTCTACTAATTCTGGGTAAGCCTGAGATAGGTTATTAGATTCAGTAGGATCCTCTTTTAAATTAAATAACTGAATATCTTTTTCGGGATAGACAGGTATAACACCAGGATAATTGGCAGGTGTAGCTTGTTCTGTTTGTGCTATAATTGTATTACCATCTGGTCCACGAGGGTCAACCCAGCCTGTAAAATCTTCAATTACAAATCCTGGAGGCCTTCTTATAAATAATTTATAATCTCCTTTACGAACAGACATTATATTATCTCCATGCATACTAAATACCGGAGCATGCTTTGTCGTTTTTCCTTGTAATAGAGCTGTGATATCTTGTCCATCTAAAACTACATTTTTTGGAGTTGCTACTTTGGCTAAAGAGCATATAGTTGGTAAAATATCTAGTGACCAAATAGGCACATTTACAGTCATACCCTTTGTGAATGCTTCAGGGTATCTCACCATCATAGGTACTCTAATACCGCCTTCCCAAGTGGTCGCCTTCATACCTTTAAAACCTCCCGTACTGCCACCGTACCAAGGCCCATTATCTGACATAAATATTATAATTGTATTATTTAATAGCTTTAGCTCTTTTAACGTATGCAAAACCTGTCCAACACCCCAATCTAACTCACGAACCACATCAGCATATAAATCGTTTGGTGTGTTTGGTGTATAAAATGCCTTTGATGCCGCTAAAGGTTTATGAGGCATAGCATGAGCCAAATACAAAAGAAAAGGCCCTTCCTTTTTCCGTGTTATAAAGTCAATTGCTTGTGCCGTATAGTCTTTTGTTAAATGTCTCTGATCTACAGGATACTGAACCGTATCTCTATCTCTAATAATTTGAACGGGACGCATATCATTTGAATACAAAATACCATAATACTCATCAAACCCTTGCGCTACTGGAAAAAACTTTGGGTAATGCCCTAAATGCCATTTTCCTATAGCTTTAGTAGCATAACCAGCGTCTTTAAAAACTTCGGCCATGGTTACCTCTTCTGGAGCTAAACCAATGGTATCTACTTCTATATGAGCATCTGGAGTAGGGTTTTTTATAAGGTCATGACGTAACGGAAAACGACCTGTTAACAACGAAGCTCTTGAGGGTGCACAATATGGGGTTGGCACATAAAAACTTGAAGCAACAACACCTTCTGCTCCTATTCTGTCAATATTTGGTGTTTTATAAATAGCTTGTCCGAAAGATGAAATATCACCGTAACCTAAATCATCTGTTAAAATAATTAGGACGTTGGGCTTCCTGTTTCCGCTATTTTTTCCGTCGTCTTGAGACTTGCATCCTATAAAACATAGGCATGCACACATTATTTGTATAAAACGAAAAAAACGGATGCTCATGATTTAATCTTTCTTAAATACTACACTTAAAAATCTTAATTTCTTGTTGGCATTTTATAGCGCAATGGAATCTCTTTTCGGAGCATTTTTCCTGCCTGCCCTGTTAAAAACAAATAATGATCTGATGGTACATTGTCATTACCTACAAAATGAGCATCTTTACTATTTGGCGGATCATTTAGTACAGGAATAATTGCTGTCCCTTCATCTACTTCATCAAACATGCCTATGTAAAGCATCTCTCCACCAGCTGCAATTGCATTATAAGCTAAATCCCAAAAAAACTTTCCTCCAACACGAGGAATAGCGCCGTATGACGTGTGTCTAGCCAGACCAGGATTTCGTTTTGATAAGTTGTGCCAGCTAAATCCTGCATACACTAAGGGCACATAGTCTACTTGGTTTTCTTTACACCATTTAATATCTGCCATTACGTGGTCTCTATATCGTATTTCATCTTGATGTAGTAGCGGCGTAAAACGTTGTACCATCCAAGGCAATACAATATCTGCAGAACGGATTACCTCATGTAAGTAAGGATCTGGCAAACAGTCTTTGTCTAACTCTCTAAAATAAGTAGGCACACCAAGCATGACTGAACAACCGCCATACTCTGGATCATTTTTTAAGAAGTCAATCAACCTATTAACGCCTATTTTCCTAATATCATAAGGTCTATCAGGGAAACCTAACCCCCAAATAGTTACTAAAGGTTTTCCATTGTGATGTAAATAGTTTTCGCTTTTTGTGACTTTTAAGTTATCTACAAGTTTTTTCCAGTCTTCGATAACATAAGAGCAATCATCCGTAGATGGATTTAATCCAGACAAATCATACATTACCGCTACGGCTCTATTATTAACTTCTGCTGCATTAATTGCATTCTTCAAAATAACGTCTTCAGATTTATTAGGGTCATTATAACGCTTTGCAACCCCAAAAAAACGTTGCATAAAAACACCATCAACTCCATAGTCTTTCATCCATTTAAAATGTAGGTCTGTTGTGCTTTTATCAAAAGAACTAAACACTCTTGCTTTGGTACCATCAGGAAACTTAAAACTAGTTTCATATGTTTTTTCATATTGAGAGACATCTGGCCAAAAATCAATGGTATTATGATCTTTATCAAATTTTCCATTAGCTCCATAATGCCCCCATTTAGAACCAGAACCATCACCTGGCGCTCTAAACCACCCCTGGTAACCAGCCATTACCAAGCCTTTATAACTTGGATATTTACTTATTCTCGTATGTTTATCTTGTGCTTGAAATGATATAGATACAAGCATACAAACTAGCCATAAATTATATCTTAAACTCATAAAATCTAATATTAGTTGAATAATGTTTTGTTTTCTAATGGCCCCATTTCAAACTCGATGGTACTCCCCTCTACAATGTCTTTATGAGTAAAAAAAGGTGCCTCTAAATCAACTCCATTCAATTTTAAAGATTGAACGTATAGGTGTTTTGGATCATTATTTTTAGCTACTACCGTAAATTTTTTACCATTGGTCAGGTTAATGGTGACTTTATCAAAGATTGGACGACCGATAGAATAGGTGTCATTTCCTGGGCTAAATGAATAGAAGCCCATAGCATTTAAAATATACCACGCAGACATTTGCCCACAATCCTCATTACCTGATAAACCATTAGGGTGATTAAAGTATAAGGTAGACATGATATCATCGGTTAGCTTTTGTGTTTTCCAAGGTTGACCAACAAAATTATACATGTGCGTAATATGATGACTTGGCTCATTACCATGAGCATATTGACCAATTAAACCAGAAATATCACTAGACACATGTTCTCCTTTAATTTCAGAACTGGTGGTAAATAATTCGTCTAATTTTCCAATAAATTTTTCTTTACCTCCCATTAGCTCTACTAGGCCATTAACATCGTGGGGCACAAACCATGTCCACTGCCATGCGTTGCCTTCTACATAATCATCTTTTCTATGCTGAGAGTATTTAGGATCAAAAGGCTCTCTAAACTCACCATTACTTTGAAGCCCTCTCATAAATCCTGTTTCTTTATCAAAGTACTTAAGGTAACGCTTAGAACGCTCCAAATAACGCTCGTAATCTTCTGTTTTCCCAAGGTCTTTGGCCATTTGAGCAATACACCAGTCGTTATAAGCATACTCTAATGCTTTTGAAACAGATTCATTTTCTAAATCTGAAGGAATATATCCTAACTCTTCATTGTATTTTTTAGCCATTGGAGATACTTTCTCCTTCACATCTTCTGAAGGAAACAAAATACCAGTATCATTATATGTTGAAGCATGTATCATAGCCTTGTAGGCTTTCTCTATATCAAAATCTCTAATACCTTTAAAGTAAGCATCAACAATTACAGGTATTGAATGGTAACCTATCATACAACCAGTATAATTCCCATTTAATTCCCATTTTGGCAAAACCCCTCCATGGTCGTACTTGGTTAATAATGTATTTATGAATGCATTGTTTTTCTCTGGCTGAGTGATGTTTAACAATGGATGAAAGGCTCTGAAGGTATCCCATAAAGAAAATACAGTGTAAATATTTTTGTCTGAAGTATATATTTTTTGATCCATACCTCTGTAACGTCCATCAACATCACTAAAAACATAGGGACTCATTCCTGTATGATATAAACTAGTATAGAAAATGGTTTTTTCGTCTTCACTTCCTCCTTCTACTTCAATTTGATCTAAATGCTTTTTCCAGAGGGTATGTGCCTCTTGTTTTACTCTATCGAAGTCCCAATCTCTTACTTCTTTTTCAAGGTTATTTTTAGCACCTTGAGCATCAACAGAAGATATCCCAACTTTTATTAACAAAGGTTCAGATTTATCGCCTTTAAAGTTAAGGACGGCTAACAGCTTTCTACCTGTTACTTCGTTTAGCGATTCTTGAGCTATTTTATCCTTGAACAACTCAGCATCAAACGCCTGGTTGAATTTTGCATAAAAATAAATATGCCTGTTTGGCGCCCAACCTTTAATGTGCTTATAACCGCTAATTTCTGTGTCACTCAACACAGTTATGGTACTATTTACCACATTTCTGTCGTGAACAGTATGATCTGTATCAATTATTAGCTTCTTATCGGCATGGTCTGGAAATGTATATTTATGAAAACCAACCCTTGTAGATGCCGTTAATTCAGCCTTAATACGATAATCTAATAATTTTACCGAATAATAACCTGGTTCAGCTAATTCATCGTCATGACTAAATCGGCTTCTAAAACCTTCATCTGGATTTTCAGGACTGCCTGCTTCTAATTTAGTTTTGCCTGTAAAAGGCATAAAAAGAAAATCCCCTAAATCACCAATCCCCGTTCCGCTAAGGTGAGTATGACTAAAGCCCTTTAAGGATCTATCAGTGTAGTGATACCCACCACAAGCATCCCAACCAGCTGTTCTTGTGTCTGGACTTAATTGTACCATAGCATTAGGTACTGTTGCACCCGGAAAAGTATGGCCATGTCCTCCAGTTCCAATAAAAGGATTTACATATTCTGTATTATCTTTTGAAATTGTGACCGCTTCTGAATGCCCTCTTTTTTCATCACAACTAGTAAAAAATAACGTTCCTAATAAAAGAACGCCCCATAGCTTGTTTTTCATAATTATAAAGTTGAAATTAGATTAATCATCACATTTAGATGATCAATTAACTGCAACCAAAATTAGAATCGTTAATTAATTTATGATGAATATTCAATTAATTAAGAGTTAATATTGCTTTAATTGAAGGATAAAAAGAAAAAACATGTAGTTCTCTACACAAGTAATTAATATTGTGTCACTTTATGGGATAGTTTCTTTAAAAAAAGCATCTTAAGAAAAAGTGTCGTACTTAAAAACCTATTAACCTGATAAACTTATGAGATATAGAATCCTGCGATACAGTCCAAAATCTAAATCCTAACGGTCTATTATCAAAATTTTTACAAGTTGTTTCTCCTGTTACTAACTGAATGTTTTTATAGGTATTAATAATCGTTTCATGTTTGTGTCCTGACAAATATGCTTTAACCTTGTTTTTTACTAATAAATTGAGAATCTCTTCTCGTTTTTGGATTGGAATATTAAAATATTCATCAGATTCATTAGGGGACTTGATATACAATGGATAATGTCCCACTACAAAAATATTTTCCTTTGTTTTCTCTAAACTATCCAATGTGTTCTTGAACCAAATATGATGCTGCTCTGATTCACTTTGAACCTCCACGTTCCATAGCTGTGTATTAACCACTACAAACGTAGATTTTTTATTTTTAAACTTATAATAATCTTTCCCTATCCTATTTCTATAATAAGTTAAACTTTTTTTATCAGGAACATTACCAACATCATGATTTCCAGCAGCCAGATAATACGGTATTCTAAATTTATTTACAATAGTTTTAAAATCGGCATACGAACTATCTGTGGCATTGTTAACCAAATCACCACAAACTATAGCAAAATCAGGTTTAAGAAGATTTATTTGTTTTACGGCTTGCTCAAATGTTTTTTTATCATGCGCATAACCTCCCATTCCTAGTTGTATATCACACAATTGAACAAAATTAAACGACTCTTGTTTGATTTGATGACATGACAAGAACCATAGCATAAAAATACTGACAGGTAATCTTCTCATAAATATCTAAATATTATGGATATCATTTCTTTTTCCAACCTGTAACTTGCATGATTTTATGAAACACCTCTGTATTCTCATAAATACCATTAAATATTTCTGCACCAGGCCCATAAGCGAAAACCGGAATTAATGTAGCTGAATGTCCGCCGTTTGAAAAAGACATTCCAACCTCTGAATAATCTCCATATTTAGACCCATCAGCTCCTTTTTTTATCTTCCCAGAAAGGGTAAAACCTCCTGTTTCATGATCTGAAGTAACAACTACCAATGTGTTACCATCTTTCTCGGCATAATCTAAAGCCTTGCCTATAGTGTTATCAAAATCAATCAATTCTGAAACAAGATAATCTCCATCATTTTGATGCCCTCCCCAATCAATTTGTGAGCCCTCACTCATAATAAAAAAAGGATGATTATCCTTACTTAAAAACTTAATAGCTAAATCTGTGGCATTCTGTAAAAAGTTCCCTCGTCCTTCTGATACCTTTGGCATTTCGTTAGATGCAAGTAAGTATCCCACTCTACTATACCTTTTTATATTTTCAAAATCTTCTAGCTGATTCGTATTTATATGGCAATCACTCAAACCATTAGAATCTAATAAATTTACACCATCCTTTCGCTTATTAAAATATTTCACACCACCACCTGCAAAAAAATCAACTTTAGATTTCGTTAAATCTAAAGCAATTTCTTCCTCCATATTACGGCTAACGGCATGGGCGAAAAAGCTAGCTGGTGTGGCATGTGTCAAAGAAGAAGTAGCTATAAGCCCTGTTTTCACTCCCTTATTCTGTACAATCTCAACAATTGTTTCTAGGTTAGTAGAATCATTAGCAACACCTATAGCTCCATTGTAAGTTTTTTCACCACATGAAAATGCAGTGGCTCCTGCCGCTGAGTCTGTTACATCCTGTACTAATGAGGATGTTTTAATAAGTCCTATATTATTAAACCTTGAATAATTTGGAACATCATCCTTAAAAAAAAATGATGATGAAATTTGAGATAAACCGGCCCCATCACTTATTAAAAGAATAACATTTTTTGGGCGTTGTATACATTTTTTTGATAAAAGTTCTTTTTTTGAAGCACATGACACAACAAACAAGCAAAAACCAATTAAACTAACTTTTACTAAACTATCCATTATTGCTTAATTATTTTTAAAAATATTTTTTTTTTAAACTTTACAACTAAAAGAAGGGGTTTTCACCCCTTCCAACTAATAAACTAAACAATACCGTTATCTTACTATAATAGGATAACAATACACTCAAAACTAAATAAAACTAACTCAAAACTTTAATCAACAGAAGGAGGTGCCATTTCTGCAGAACTACCCCACATTTTATTAGCTTTATCTCCCATTGTTAAAACCAAAACAGCTCCATCTATAATATCATCATGTGAAAACCAAGGCTTATTCCATTCTTTTTGATTCAATTTCGCTGATTGAATGTATTTGTTTTCCTGGTTATAATTTTTGGCTATTATGGTAAAATCTTTTCCATTTTCTAAATGAATTGTTGCATGTTCAAATACAGGGCTTCCAATATTATAAATAGGCATACCTGGAGTAACAGGATAAAACCCAAGTTGCGAAAACACTACAAATGACGTCATTCCGCCTCCATCTTCATCTCCAGGAATGCCCATTAAATCTTCTCTAAACCACTGTTTTAAAAGAGTACGAATACGCTTTTGAGTTTTCCAAGGTTGCCCTGCATAATTATATAAATAAGGAATATGCAATGATGGCTCATTAGCCATAGTAAATTGCCCAACATTACCTGTTTGATCAGGTAACTGAGCATAAAACGCATATTTACTTCTTCCTAATGGCTCTGCAAATGTACTGTCCAGATGTTTAACAAAAGATACTTTTCCTCCCATTAAATCTATTAAATCTTTTACATTATGCTGCACATCCCATCTGTAAGTCCAAGCATTATTTTCACTGTAAAACTTTCTAGCTCCCATACCACCAGAAAACTTATAATCAAAGGGTTCAATAAAGTTACCTTTGTCATCCTTTGGGTGAAAAAAATGAGTTTGTTGGTTGAATAGGTTTCTGTAATTAAAAGAGTTATCTAAAAAAATACGATAATCTTCATTTTTTCCAAGTTCTTTGGCTATTTGGGCTAAACACCATTCATCATAAGACGTACCCAAAGTAACTGCAACGGGTTGTCTGCTTTCAAATGTATGTACTTCTGGGACAGATTCTTCTTCTCCTGGATGCAATGCAGGAAAATACCCCTTCTCTTTATAAAAGGCATCTAATTCCCCAGCAGGCATTCCTGACCAAGGCGCTAGTGTTTTTTCGGCTATTCCATTTTTGCATGCTTCGTATGCTTTTTCAAGATCAAAACCTCTAAGTCCCTTTTTATAGGCATCAATTACTGAAGCTACACCATGATTTGAATTCATTCTTCTACTATCTCCTGTAACCTCAGGGAAAGTTGGCATCCAAAACTCATCCATTTGTTCTGCCATTAGTATGAAAGAATTTATAATATCCTCTTCTTTTTTTGCGTCAATTAAAATACGTAATGGATGATGTGCCCTGTATGAATCCCAAATCCAATCATCAGTGTAAAAGGGTCTTCCTTGGTCTTGATGAACACTATTGTCAAAAGCGCTGTAATAACGTCCATCTTCAGACAAACATACTGGTCGTTCAAAAGTTCGATACAAAGATGTGTAAAAAACGGTTTTGTCATCATCATTGCTTCCTTGAACTTCAATCTTACTTAATGCATCATTCCAAATGTTTCTCCCTTTTGTTCTTAAGGATGCTATATTTTCATCCAGAAGCTCTCTTTCAAAATTTTGTTTTGCCTGCTGTTCATCAATAAAAGAGATTCCATATTTAATATGTAATTTTTTTGTGTTTCTTGTAAATTTTAATACAACATTGGAGTTTTCATAGTTTTTACTCGATCTCTTTACTAACTCATTGTTTTTAAGTTCTAAAATGTCTTCAGGGTTTTCATCAATTGTCATATATAGATACACTTTAGTATCATTCTCTATGATTTGATAACCTGTTAACGTTTTACCATTCCAATTTATTCCGCCATTTTTTGAGTTGATTACTAGATAAACAAGATCATCTTTTTCAAAGTCCAATTCATAAATAGCAGATTGATGTGACACACTAAAATTAACAGATGTGTTTTGTTCATCAAGATAAACTGAATAAGAGTATGGTGTTATCTGCTCATTATCATAGCTATATCTAACTACTTCCTTTATGTCTTTTTCTTCTCCTTGAAACGGGCTTAAATTAAAAGCAGAACTTCCTCTATGACTGGTAATAATAAGAGGCAGTCCATCTAACAAATCTGAAGTGAAATCAGTTCTCTCTGGGTATACTCGCATCATACTATTTGGCAAATGGATAGTAGGATATGTAGGCACCAACAAATGACTAATATTACCTATATAGGGGTTAACAAAATCAACTAGCGTTTTATTTATTTTAGTATCATCTGAGACGGACCAAGCTATTAGAAACATAACAACTGCTCCACCAAAAAACAATGTATTTCTTAAGTATTTTTTCATTTTATATTTTAATCTCTGTCATGAACATCTTAACACCAGTAAAAAACACTGTTTATAAAATGTAAAATAATATCAAAATTCAAACTATTGACGATTTGGTTTATTAATGCTATAGCTACCTTCTCCATGAAACCAATTTGCGGCTTGCCCCGTTAACCATAAATAATAGTCAGAATCTAAGTCGTCTTCAATCCCTACATATTTAAATCTATTCTCTTCATTTGTTGGACCGTAACCATTTAATGGTACTTCTTTATTACGTTTTACTTTATAAATTGCTGTTCCCTCATCTACTTCATCAAACATGGCCACATATAAACTCTTAGCTCCAGATAACTTTGCACCAGCAACTTGCCTCCATAAAAAGTCTCCTCTTAATCTAGGAATATCATGGTATTTTTCAGGCGTTTGTTGCAAATTACCCCAGGTAAATCCGGGAAAAACTAATGGCACATAATCTACTTTATTGTATTCTGCCCATCTTATATCTTGATAGACATTGTCTGCATTATAGCTAGATGGTGAATTGTATCTTCCTACTGCCCATGGCATGATAATGTCAACCTTTTTTATCAAATTATGTAATCCTTGATTATTTTCTGTGTCATTTCCAAATGTTCTCCAATAATACGGCACACCTAACATAATAGACACTTTGTTTCTAGGCCCTTTTAATTTACCAACCAAACGGTCAACATCAATTGTGGTATACTTTCTATTATCGTTAAACCCAACACCCCATATAGACATTAATGGTTTCCCGTTATGACGCAAATAGGTTGGATGCTCAACATTATCAAATAAATTAAACTCTTGTACTAACTCATTCCAGTCTTGTTCTAAATAGGCTACTTTTTGGCTATCACATCCACTAAGGTCATACATCACACTTATAGCTCTATCATACTTTTTTGCAGCCTTTAATGCATTTGCCAACACTTTATTAAAGTGTCTTTTCCCTTTAGGATTTGAAGAATGAATTTCTACAACAAATCGTTGCATATGAACGCCATCTATATTATTTTCTTTCATCCATTTAAAATGAAGATCGATTGAAGACTCATCATATGGGCTATATAAATAGGCATCTGAACCATCTTCATATTTAAACGGCGTCACATACTTCTCAGTATATTCACTCATATCTGGCCACATATCAATACTTGAACACCCCGGAAAAAAACCACCGCATTTAGGGTTTTGATAATGGTACCAACCTCTATTAGAGTCATCGCCTTGAGCTGCAAACCAACCTTGGTAACCGGCCATTACTAAGTTTGTATAAGATGTATACAAACATCCTGTTTCATCATAAACAATCTCATCAACTGGAGGAGGTGTCACAATAACCTCATCATCATCTTCCTTTATATCTGCAGCGTCACTACTACTGCATGACCATCCTATGCATAAAAATAAAATGGCAACTACTGCCCTTTTCAAAATCTCGTTCTTTATCATTTCTTTTTTTTTACTATTAATCAATTTTAATAAAAGTGGCCTCTATTTAAAATTAAAAGAGGCTACTTTTATAAATACCTAAACTTATTACAGTGCTATTTCAACAGCTGGCGCATAATTAAATCTTGCATTTGCAGTATCATATAAAGCACCTATTCTGAAAAAATAAGTTTTACCTTCTTTCAAATCTATTTCGGCAGAAGTATCAATTGAAATTTCATACTCTTGACTAGGATCAACAATATTATTAATATCCTGTTCAGCTTTTACAAGTCGCATTGGTTCTCCAACATGTTTATCAGCACCTGCGTATAGCCCAATTTTGCTAACATTTGATACCCCAGTTTGCTCTAACTTAAACTTAGCGGTAACTATGGTTCCGTTCTTCTCAATAGAATAATCTTTAATTCTAATGTAAGGGGTAACAATTAAGTCTAATTTTGTCTGCCCTTGAATATCTAATACTATTGTATCTAGGGTTCTAAAGTTAGTTCTAATAGGTATTATTTTATATAAACCTGAAAAAAGTTTACTATTTTTATAAGTACCATCAACTTTATAAATTAGTCTTTGAGGTGTTGCATTTTCATAGGCTTGTTCATAAATTTCAATTTCGCCTCCGCGGATAATATCTTGCTCAACTAACTGGCCTGTTTGCTCATCAATAACACTCCCATACAACCCTGCATCAGGACCATCAAAATTGTCTAACTCACAAGAAGTAAACACACCTATTGAAAGCATTAGTAGTATAATATATCTGATTTTTTTCATCATAATTAATTTAAATTTTAGAAATATTTAACCGTGGTTTTATGGGTTTGGAACTAAACCGTTCAATCCGATACCTGGAATATTTCTGTAATATTCGTTTACATCAAATGTCTGAGGATCATTTCCTCTAATTCTATCTCGAATAAAGATATATTTGTAAGGAGGCTCTCCTCTCAAATCAATCACTGGCTTTAAGGCGTGTTTTCTTGTGTTATTGAATGTTGTATGATACGTTCTTCTTCTCATCAAATCCCATATTGTCTTGTTCTCAAAGGCTAATTCAACTGTACGTTCTCTCATTACATTTTCAACAGTTAAAGGAATTTCTGTTTGATGAAATGCACGTTTTCTTGTTGCATTTAAAGCATCTTTAGCCATACCGGCATCACCCAAACCGCTTTCTGCAACAGCCTCTGCATAATTTAATAATACCTCAGCATATCTTATCTCTGCAAAATCTGTTGTACTTCTATTCCAACCTGGAACTACAGGGTCTAAGCTCAAGAATTTTTTAAAACCAAACCCTGTTTTTGTATGGTTACCACCTAAAGGGCTAAATCCTGAAAATTGAGATGGATCGGAAGAACCGTATGTAAAGTAAAACTGTCCGTTAGCACGAGTAACCCCATTAGTTTCAATTTTAATATTACCACGAGGATCTATAAAACCTGCTTGATAAATAATGGTTTCACCTTTCCACTCTGACATTGGTAAAATTACAGACCCCTGCAAACGGGCATCTTTACCTGCAAATATATCAAGAGGATTTTCATAGTGTAAATACTCCCTACTGGGATCATAACCATTGTAGTTATTAATATCTCCATCAACCGTAGTGACAATTGGAGCACTAGACCCAGGGTTATCATAACTTTCAAATAAATCAACAAACTCAAGCGTTGGACAATATCTTCCTGGATGTGGCCATCCATTGGTTAACTGGTTTGGATTGAACCAAATATTATAGTTATTTCCGTAATTATCACCTGGAATGGTGCGTCCTTTAATCAATATAGCCTCTTCTGGTGCAATATTTGGATCTGCAAACATTGCTCTAAAATTCTCAGCCGCTTCTTCTACACTTGATGGGTTTGTCTTGTACAAACTAAACGGTCCGTTTTCTATAATATTTGCCGAGGCATCAATACATGCTTGGTAATATTTAGAAGCTGAATTTTCAGGAAGACCAACTAGTCCTAGGTTAACTGCTTCACCAGTCAAATTGATTTGGTCTCCAAATTTTGCTACTGATGCAGCGTATAATGCAGCTCTTGACTTTAACGCTAAAGCCGCCCATTTTGAAGCTCTTCTTCCATTAGTTTCATCTAAATTATTAGCTGCTACATCACACTCTGCTAGAATAAAATCCCATGTTTCCATTTCTGTATTTCTAGGAACTTTTAATTCTTCAACATCGCCATTAAACTCTTGTGGTTTTAAAATTAACGGCACACCCCCGTAACGCTTTGCAAGACCGAAGTAAGCAAAAGCTCTAATAAATGCAGCCTCACCAGTGTAAAATGCTCGTTGCTCTTCAGATATGTTTAATTCTGGAATAATTTGAATAAAAATATTTACATCTCTAATTAACCTATAAGCATCTTCCCACCAATTTAAATAGCCTCCATTGATAAAGCTATTTCGCTCACTGTGGTGTGCCCAAGGTGTTAACATATCAGTTGTAAATCCGCCGTTGTTTGGGTTACTTCTATTATAGTTAAATCCGTCTCTAGGAAAGTAGGTAAGATCTTCAATAGGCATTCTATCATATAAATCTGCCAAGTACAATTTGGTACCTTCTGGATCACCAAATAAATCATTTGCCGTTATTTTATCTGTTGGCTCCAAGTCAAGACCATCATCACATGAGACAACCACAAGACCTAAAACAAATAAGATAAAAAGTTGTTTTATAGTTTTCATATTTATTTTTTAAAAATTAACGTTTAGTCCTAAGTTAAAAGTGCTCGTTACAGGGTATGTTAATCCGGCGGAATAAGCCCCTTCTATCTTTTCTGGATCAAACGGTTTTACAAAGTCATCTGCCCAAGTATAAAGGTTAAAACCACTTCCGTAAATTCTCAAATTAGTTATTCCTAAGGTACGTTCTAGAGACTGAGACTTAAGGTTGTAACCAATCTCAAGAGACTTTAATCTTAAATAAGACGCATCTCTTCTCCATCTTGAACTTTCTCTGTACATTCCACCCACATCTCCAATAGTTCTGGATGCAGGCCATTTTCCAGGAATCCATGCACTATCAATATCATAGGGATCTTCTTTTCTCCATCTATCGTAGAAATAAGCAGGTGTATTTCCTCTAAAGGCAAACATCTCGGCATATACTTCTCTAAATCTAACAGTATAATTAGCAGCTCCTTGTAATAATAAGTTAGCATACCATCCTTTATACTCTAAATCTAAGGTGAAACCATAGAACATTTTTGGTTTTCCTGAGTAAAACAACGGTTGCTCGTCTAAACCGTTTATTACACCGTCTTCATTCCAATCTTCATATGCAAAATCGCCTGGCAATTCTCTTTCGCTATTACTTCTATCTCCGTTTTGTAATGGCGCATTTGCTATCTGGTCTTCATTTTGAAATTGTCCTATATAGTTATACCCCCAAAAAACATCGTTCCAACGATCTGACCGTTGATTTCTCCATCTAGAATAACTATTCGTAAATGCTTCGCCTTCCACATATTTTCTTTTGGTTCTAGCATGGGCAAAATTACCAGAAACTGCAAAATTGAAATCTTCACCAATTTTATCTCTATAACTTATAGACAACTCTAAACCTTGGGTTACTTCACTATTCAAATTTTCTTGAGGCAATTCACCTCCATAAGTATTTGGAAGTGCTATACTTCTCTTAGCAGGAATACCATCTAACAACCGTTCATAAACCTCTGC
Source organism: Allotamlana fucoidanivorans (assembly GCF_006265225.1). Classification (GTDB taxonomy): domain Bacteria; phylum Bacteroidota; class Bacteroidia; order Flavobacteriales; family Flavobacteriaceae; genus Allotamlana; species Allotamlana fucoidanivorans. Next base: position 55,053 of record NZ_VDCS01000006.1, read on the forward strand.
AGTGAAATTGATACGGTTTTGTAAAAAGCCCATATCTACGGCTATATTTTTTGTAGTCGCCTCCATCCATGAAAGGTTTCCATTTGCAATTGGTGGCGTAGAAATACCTTCAGTCAATTCTCCATCAACAAATTCATATGACCCTCCACTTCCAATACTAAAACCTTCTACATATTGAAAAGGATTTCCCTCTGGCATTCCAATTACACCATAAGAACCTCTAAACTTTAAGTTAGATAACCAACTCACATCTTTTAAGAATGATTCTTCTGACGCTCTCCAACCTAAAGAAGCTGTTGGAAAAAAACCATATCTGTTTTCTGGAGCATAACGATAGGACCCCATGTAACGACCTGCTAATTCTAATAAATATTTCCCTTTATAGTCATAGTTGAAACGGCCAATATATGAAAAATCAGCAGATTGATTTTCTATACCATCTGTATCTGGATCTAACACGTCTGCGAATCTGATTTGATCCTTAGTATAAAATTTCCTGTAATACCTTCTAATAAAAGACTCTCTATTTTCCCAAGTATTTTTCTCGATAACCGCAGTTGCACCTATATTGTGAACATCATTAAATGTTCTTTTATAATTTATGTATCCTTGTAGTGTAAGAGCATCACTATTTGAGTTTCTATTACTTATATTAGATGTCCCATCATTTTGTTTAAGAGGATTATACTTATCTGTGTCTTCATCATATGTATATAAATTATAGGGCAGTGATAGCGATTTATTCTGAAATATATTAGCATCATACGCAGCTACGGCTTTAAAAGACAAGCCTTGAACAAAAGGCGCATCATACTCAAGTGAGAATGTAGAAGTAAATCTTTTAGTATTACTTCTGCTATAACCTGTAACATCCTTCTCCATAAAAGCCACAGGATTTAAACCTGATAATACTGGTGCTAAATAAGCAGGATTATTATTGGCATATGGACGTTCAGTTGGCAAAGTTACACGTGTTCCTTTAAAAATATTAAAGAAGCCTGTTCCCGGTTGCCAATTTTTATCCCATCTGCCACTCACTAAAACTGAACCTGTTAAGTTTTTAGCAAATTCTGTAGTTAAGTTAGTACGGAAATTATAGCGTTTATACCCCATATCATTACTACGTATAAGTCCATCTTCATTTACATACCCGAAACTGATAAAATAATTTGTCTTTTCAGAACCGCCAGTAGCCGAGAAATTATGCTGTTGTGTAAACGCTTGTTTTTTAAGTACCAAATCAGTCCAATCTGTACTTTCATATCCAGGTGCACCTGTTCTCCATAATTCTAATTCTTCTGGAGAATAAAACGGTGTCCCTGCCCCTCCTGGAATAAACAATTGTGTATCATTCCACATTTGGGTGTACTGAGCAGCGTTAGCCATTTTAGGAACGTCAGTTGGCCTTACAACACTAAGTACAGAATTGTAATTAAATGTTGGTTTAGTTTTACTTCCTTTTTTGGTGGTAACTAAAATAACACCATTTGCAGCACCTAGGCCATAAATAGCAGCAGCAGCATCCTTTAATATTGAGATACTTTCAATATCATCAGCATTTAACTGTTGAAAATCAGCTGAACCTCCTCTTCGAATACCATCAATAACATAGATTGGAGCCCCAAATCCACGTATATTAATATCGTTATCAAAAGAACCTGGCTGACCTGATTGCTGACGAATTTGAACACCCGCAATTTTACCAGATAGCTTTTGAGCCACACTTACGTTTGTTGTTGTTTGAATTTCTTGATTATCAATAACAGCAACAGATGCTGTAAGACTCTCTTTCTTTTGAGTTCCATAACCAACTACAACAACTTCATCCAGAGCAGATATATCTGACTCTAAAGCAACGTTTATGGTTGACTGGTTTTGCACAGCAATTGACTTTGTCAAATAACCAATGTAGCTGAAAGTTAAGGTTTGTGACCCCGTTTCTGGTATTTTAATGCTATAGTTCCCATCAAAATCTGTTACTGTACCGGTTGAGGTGTTTTCCAGTAATACAGATGCACCAGGAAGAGGCACTCCATTTTCATCTACTACAGCACCTGAAATAACCCTGTTTTGCGCCAAGGCTCCTTGTGTACCGAATAAAATTATTAAGAACAATAAACGTAATAATGCAACAAACGGATTTTTCTGTTTGTCGACTCGAGTTTGGTATAAAATATTTTTTTTCATAAAAATTAGCTTGTTAAATCATAATTAGTTGTTAGTTTTTGTTTTTGTCAAATCATACAGTTAGAATTTTATTTTTTGTTGAGCCAAATATATGTGGCCAATATTAATTAGTAAATAATTAACACTTAATAAGCACTTAATTTTCGGTTAATTTTTTTTGACCCTTATTTTTTTTAGAATTTCATAATTCAGACATTAGATTAGATTGGTTATTAAGAATTTTTTGCTAGCAATAGTAACAAAAAAATAAAATATCAATTATATTGCACTGGTTATACAGAGATTCCATTCCCCTATCGACTGATTATGAAAAAAAACATCTTATTTATATTTCTTCTAACGTTCTTTAATGGTGTTACAGCTCAAGATGTTTTAGATGAAGGTCTTTATTTTTCATCTCATGAGGTTACCCAAGAACAAAGAACTTCTCTTAACCTAACTCCCAATTACCCTCTAGAAATAGACCAAAAGCTTGTTGTTGAGTTTGAAGCTAATTTTAGACGAGGTGATGGCTACTACGGCAATATAGTACAGCTCATAGGAGATAAAAAAACAAACATTGATTTAGTGGCAAACCTAAATCACGAGAATGAAAATTTTTGGCTTGTAGTAAAGGATAAAATACTATTTAAATATAAATGGGCCGACATCCCAAGAGGCTCATATGATAAATGGATTAAGTTTAAAATTGAAATAAACGCAAAACACTCAGAAATTACCATATCCATTAATGGTTACAAACTTTCAAAAGATATTGAAGGTATTTCTAAAATGGATGTGTTAGATATCATTTTTGGAAAAAGCAGATATAAAGGGTTTGTGACTACAGACGTTTGCCCAATGAGTATTAAAAATGTTAAGATATTAGATAACAACAATGCGCTCATCAAAAATTGGCCACTTGGGAAGCACACTAAAAAAAACAAAGTATACGATAATATTTCAAACGACGAAGCTCTAGTAGAAAACCCGAAATGGCTAATAGACCAGCATGTTTTCTGGAAAAAAATTCAAGATTTTAATTTTAACAATCTACTTGGCACTGCTAACGACCCCATAAATAAAAGAGTTTATTTTATAAACCCTAAGTCTATTTATATATACCATATAGATAACAACACTATTGATACTTTAAATCAAATACGAAACACAATCAACTGTCAATCTGCTAATTATAAATTCAATCATTTAAGCAATGAGCTTTTAGCGTATTCAATAGATGAAGGGTTTTATCAAAAGTTTGATTTCAAAAAACAGCAATGGTCAGAATCAAAAACCTCATGTCCCGAAACGGCTTATTTTCACCATAATAAAATCATTTCACCCATTGACAGTACCTTACTTACTTTTGGCGGATATGGGTTTTATAAGTACAAATCTCAAATCTCTAATTTTTCTTTTGGTAAGTATAATATCCAGTCTCTTGATTTGAGTAGTCAAGTTCCGCCAAGATACTTAAGCTCTATGGGACTGCAATCAGACAACAAACTTTTACTATTTGGCGGGTACGGTAGCCCTTCTGGTAAACAAGGTGTTAGAAGCAGGCATTTCTATGATTTGTATTCAATAGACTTAAACAACAATTACAAAACCAATAAGCTTTGGGAAACGGACAACATACCTTATTCTCCATTTGTACCGGTTTCATCAATGATTATAGATGAAAATACGGATAGCTTTTACACACTAACTTATAACAACACCAATTACAATACCAATTTAAAACTTGCTCAAATTGGGGTGTCATCTCCTAAAGTCACAGTGTTTTCGGACTCTATACCATATGAATTTCTTGATATTAAATCGCACGTAGACTTTTTTTTAGATTCTAATAATTCAAAAATTCACACGTTAACAGTTACAGAAAGCAAAGCAAGTCTTTATTCATTAACTTATCCCCCACTTTTCCCTGAAGATATTTATCAAAATGAAATAGAACCTCTAGTTTTAAGAAAAAACTATTGGATTTATGCTTTGTTCGGTCTTATTTTAATTTTCATCTCAATTTTTCTTATCCGTAAAAGATTAAATAAACCTAATCGAAAAGTTAAAACTACCGATGCTCCGGCTCTAAATGAAGAAATTCTAGAATTAACACATGTAAAACCTGAAAAAGTAAAAACATCTGCTATTTATCTATATGGAGGGTTTCAGGTTTATGATAAAGAAGGCAATGATATCACTGCCTTATTTACACCTACTCTAAAGCAACTTTTTCTTATCATACTTTTAACAAGCGCCAAAAACGGAAAAGGTATTTCTTCAAACCAATTAACAGAACTTTTATGGCCTAATAAATCTGATAGTAACGCAAGAAATAACAGAAACGTTAACATCAGTAAATTAAGACTGCTGTTAGATAAAATAGGTAATATTGAAATTAGTAATGATAATACATATTGGAACATTAATTTAGGGAACTCTGTTTTCTGTGATTTCACTTTTGTTCAAGAGGCTTTAGACGAAAATGCAAATAAACATCTTGACCATGAGCAAACCTATAAACTCTTAAACATAATTTCAAAAGGTGAAATTTCACCAGATGTACATACAGAGTGGATTGAAGATTTTAAGAATGATGATAACAATATGTTAATTGATAATCTTATTAGAATCGCTAAATATATAGACGACGCGCAATTACTTATTTTACTAAGTAATATCATTTTAAAATACGCTCCCTTGAACGAAGATGCTATCTCTATAAAGTGCAAGTCCTTGTATAACCAAGGAAAAAAAGGAATTGCAAAGAAAAACTATAATGATTTCTGTCAAAAATACTTTGAATTGTTAGAGGCTGATTATGAAAAATCTTTTAAGGAAACAATTTCTGATTTTAAAAACTAATAATAGCCTATAAACAACTGATACTTTAATTCAGAGCTTTTGCAAGATATCATTCACAACGTTAAAAATGACTCCACCAATTATATCCGATTTGAACAAATGACCTCTTCTGAAAGCTATCAAGTCATGCAAGATTTTGCCAATTCACTCCCCGATGACCAGTCTAAAACACAAGTATTGAGAATTTTAACAAAGAATAAGTCCTACTAGAATTTCAAATATTTTATAGATCATTCTGAACATAGAGAAAACTGGTTTGCTTTTAAAAATAACGCCTACATAAATTTTGTTAAACAGCAAGCTAACATAAATAATTCTACGCTATAAAATATTTTTTTTAGATCAACCCAGCATAACTTGTTTCAACTTTAACATAATCACTACTGACAAGAAGATTTAATTCCTTTAGTCTCCAAGCGTCCCAACAAATTATTAATATCCTCACTAATTTTACTCTCCACCACCCGTGCATAAATCTGGGTAGTTGTTAATTTTGTATGTCCCAATAATTTTGAAACTGTTTCTATTAGGAACACCATTTGAAAGCATAACAGTTGTGGCAAAGGTATGTCTGGCTACATGAAACTTAAGATTCTTATATATCCCGCAATCTTTGGCTATTTCTTTTAGATAACTGTTGACTTTTTGATTAGAACTCATTAGTAATAAATTTCCTGTTTTGCTTAGGATTTTGTCTTGACTGTACTTTTTAATAATATCCAAAGCTTTTGGAAGTACAGGTACCTTTACACTTTCATCTGTCTTTTCTCTATTAGTATTAATCCATAAATTATTATCAATACCTCTTACAATATTATTTTCGGTCAAATCTTTGACGTCAACATAAGATAGTCCTGTATAACATGAAAAATAAAGCAATCCTTAAACCGATCAAGACGCTCACTTTTAAATTCGGTGCACTCTATTATTTTAAGTTCTCTATCTGTTAAACAGGGCCTGTCATACTTATTATATTTCAACTTGAACTGATTAAACGGGTTTTTTAGCATCCATTCAAGCTTAACCCCTAAATTGAGCATTTTCTTGAAACGCTCCAGATATTTCATCACTCCATTGTTCGATAACATCAATTTCTTTTTAGAGTTTTTATAATGACGTAAGAAATATTCAAAATCGGTAACAAACTCATAATTTAGTTGATTTAAATAGATGTCACTTGATCTGCGTATATTTTGCAAGAACTCATACAAATATCTTTCTGTGGTGTAATAATTCTTCATGGTTCTGGTTTAAGTACAGCTCCCATCTTATCATGATGATAACTAATAAGATCTCTCAAAGTCTTACTGGTTTTATCTTCTCCCAAATACCGAGATTTAATCGAATCTGAAGAAACAATAGCATCTTCAATGAGTAATTCTTTATGACAATTCAATAATTTGCCAAATACTTCATCTAAATATAAGTTCAAAGTTTTTATTTTTGAAGAACTCCCCTTAGCCCTACTCTTATGACAATCCCAGTCTTTAAATAAAACAGATCGCTTTAAACTAATCTCTGAGCGCTTACCATTAACCGTGATACGTACATAAATAGAAAGTTCTACTGGGTTGCTTCTTGATTTTCTCGTAAAGAAAATAACGAAAAAGGTGTTTTTTGATTTCATTTTAAAATGACTTTAATTAAACAATAACCTGTTAAATCAAAAGTCAAATCATACTCGAAAGTTCCTTAAAGATAATACATTTCGTTCGAACCACTGCACACCGAATTGCACACCTATTATTTAGTTTTAAATAAAATCAATCAAATGCATAAAAAATGAAAAACACTGAAAATCATAAGATTAACAGTGTTTTAGTTTAACTTATTTCTAAGTTCGTCGGGGTGGCAGGATTCGAACCTGCGACCTCCGCGTCCCAAACGCGGCGCGATAACCGGGCTACGCTACACCCCGATTTTGGTTATCTATTTGCGGAGAGACCGGGACTCGAACCCGGGCAGCACTTACGCGCTGACAGATTAGCAATCTGCTCCATTACCACTCTGGCACCTCTCCTAATTCTTATTAAGAACATTGCAATAAAATTGCGGTTGCAAATGTAACTTAAACACTGAAAGCACGCAACTATTTTAATTACTTTTTTATAAATTTTATTCAGGATATTCTATTCGTAAATGATAAATATTTGCAAGCTTGTGTTTTAGCACTTTTTTTATAGATTGAATTTCTTTAAACGTGATATTTGCATTTAAAAATTGTCCCTCTTCAATCTGTTTATTTATTATATTTTCTACAAATGCCTCTATTTTAGTTGACGTGGGTTCTTTTAAACTTTTTGACGCCGCTTCTATACTATCACACATCATTAAAATGGCAGTTTCTTTACTAAAAGGTTTTGGTCCTGGGTAACAAAAATCTACTTTATCTATTTCCAAATCTGGGAAACTCTTTTTTTCCTTCATGTAAAAATAATATACCATACTAGTACCATGGTGTGTCCTAATAAAATCAATAACCCGATCAGGTAAATTATATTTTTTTGACATTTCTATACCGTTGATCACATGATCTATAATAATTTTTGCACTCTCTTTAGAAGACAACTCGTCATGTGGATTTATGCCCGTTGATTGATTTTCGGTAAAAAAAGTAGGGTTCTTCATTTTTCCAATGTCATGATATAAGGCACCAACCCTTACCAGCATGGCGTTAGCTCCTATTTCATTTGCTGATGCCTCAGCCAAATTAGCAACATTTAAAGAATGATGAAAAGTCCCTGGAGCTTTGTTAGCTAATTCTTTTAAAAGTTTTGTATTAGTATCAGAGAGCTCTAAAAGTGATACATCAGAAACCAATCCGAACAATTTTTCATAAACATAAATAAGAGGCTGCACAAACAAAGTGGCTAGACCGCATAAAATAAACCAAATAAATGTTTCCCATTTTAAAGTGTCAACACTTCCTTCGTGAATAACAAAAAAAGCAAAATAAGCAATAATATAAATAAGTGTTATTTGACCAACAGATATAAATAAATTTGCTCTTTTATAAAGCTCAGAAACCGTCAAAATAGTTACAATACCTGCTATAATTTGAAGAAACATATATTCATAACTATTAGGGACTATAAAACCAATTAGTAATACAGTTAATACATGCGAAAACAAACCAAGTCTAGCATCAAAAAACGCCTTAAAGACAAGCGGCAAGATACATATTGGAACTATATAAATGTATTTTGAGTTGTAATTGACCACCAAGGTTGTAATAAAAACAACTAGCGAAATATTAAAGAAAATAAAGGTAACTTTGGTGTTATCCTCAAACACTTCAAACCTGTATTTTCTTAAAAATAAGAGCAACATTAACAACGCTAAGGAAACAAGAAGCGTGTATGCTAAAATAACCCAATTGTAATTGGTTTTGTTCCAAACTTGTGATTCATACTCTGATTGTAAAGATTTTAAACTCTGGTATTTGTCACCCTCAACCACTTCTCCTTTTGACACAATAAGCGTTCCTTTAGCTATACTGCCTCTTGTATAAGCAATTTTACCTAAATCTTCCTGTATAACTTTGTCTGTAAACGCTTTATTTAACGTAAGATTGGGATGAAGTAGATCATAAAACAAGGCAACAAAACTTGTTTTAAACTTAGATAGTTCATGTTCTAATAAAACCCTATTTATTTTTAAGGTAATAGCTTCTTGTGACACTAAATCAGAATAAAACCCTTCACTAATTTTCTCTCTACCTTTTAGTATTTCAACGACTCTATCATCCTTATAATCATATTTTTCATCTAAAACACCAAATTGATATAATTCCTCTATCAAGGCTTTACCTGTTTCTTCAAGTTTTACTTTTATTTTCTTAGGAATTGAATCTGGAAATGAATCATCAAAATGCGCATCAAAATCTGAAACAATTTTAGGTAAAATCAACTCATCTACATCAAAATAAAGTGTAGCATTATCAATTATTAATTGCTTTTCTTTTTTAATTTCTTCATCAGTTTTCTTTACAGCAAAGTCAAATGGCGCATACAAATTTTCAGATTGCCACGGCTTTCCTTGTTCAAAGTTGTATTTAAATTTTCCGCTTTTAGGAAACAAGTAGACAATAAAAAAAGTAGTACAAACAAATAATAACCCTTTATAAATAAGAGAATGGTTTCTATATAATTTATTAACGAAGTCTTTCATTTAGAAATCAAATGTAATAAAATTATAGACTTGTGCCATTTTTTATAATAACTGAATCGGTCAAATTTTACCTAAAAAATCATTATTTTCGCAAGTACTAAACTAAAATGTTTAACTAATGAATAGAGATGTTGTAATTGTTTCAGCTACAAGAACTCCCATAGGCAGTTTTTTGGGCGCCTTATCAACTATTCCTGCTCCAAAATTAGGTGCTATAGCCATAAAAGGAGCACTTGAAAAGATTAATTTAAAACCAGATTTGGTTGAAGAGGTCTTAATGGGTAACGTTGTTCAGGCAGGCACAGGACAAGCTCCAGCACGACAAGCAGCAATTTATGCAGGAATTCCTGATACAGTACCTTGTACTACAGTTAATAAGGTGTGTGCCTCTGGCATGAAAGCTATTATGCAAGCTGCACAATCTATTGCATTAGGAGACCACAATATTGTTATTGCTGGTGGTATGGAAAATATGAGCCTTATCCCACATTATCTATATGCAAGAACTGGAACAAAATTTGGTTCAGCTATGCTTATTGATGGTATGCAAAAAGATGGTTTAGTAGATGCCTATGATCAAAATGCTATGGGGGTTTGTGCTGATGTATGTGCTGCAACGTATAATTTTTCTAGGGAAGAACAGGATGCATTTGCCATTCAATCATATAATAGAGCGGCTGATGCTTGGGCTAAAGGAAAATTTAACAATGAAGTTATACCCGTTGAAGTGCCACAAAGAAAAGGTGAACCTGTTATTGTAAATAAAGATGAAGAGTTTAGCAATGTTAAAATGGATAAAATTTCGCATTTACGCCCTGCATTTACAAAAGATGGAACCGTAACGGCCGCCAATGCCTCAACCATAAATGATGGTGCTGGTGCCATGGTTTTAATGAGTAGAGAAAAAGCGAATGAACTGGGTCTAAAAGCATTAGCAACCATTAAGAGCTACGCTGATGCCGCTCAAGAACCTAAGTGGTTTACTACAGCTCCTGCAAAAGCCCTACCAAAGGCTTTAGATAAAGCAAATATTAATATTAAAGATGTTGATTATTTTGAGTTTAATGAAGCTTTTTCTGTTGTGGGCTTAGCTAATATGAAATTACTAGGATTAAATGCTTCAAACGTTAATGTAAATGGTGGCGCCGTTTCTCTAGGACACCCATTAGGCTGTTCTGGTGTAAGAATTGTGATTACACTGTTAAATGTTTTAGAACAAAATAATGCTAAAATTGGTGCTGCAGCTATTTGTAATGGTGGTGGAGGCGCATCTGCAATTATAATTGAACGCAACTAAGTTAACTAAATGCAATACGGTATTTGTAATTTAAGTATTGTTCCACTTAGAAATGAACCTACTGATTCTAGTGAATTAGTTTCTCAAGTCCTTTATGGTGACCTTTTTAAGATTTTAGAACAACGAAAAAATTGGAGTAGAATAAGACTAGCTTTTGATGGCTACGAAGGTTGGGTAGACAACAAACAATATGTTGAAATCACAGAATCTCAGTATAACCAATTAACCCAAGAACCCTGCAAGTTAGCAACAGATTTGGTTGAGTTTATTGAGGACAAAAATCAGCAAATATTTCCTGTATCAATAGGTTGTTCTCTTAATGGTCTCACTATTTTGAACCATAGGTATGATGGGCATTTTATTGAGAAGAAAAATGACAAATCAGAGATTTTAAAATGGGCATTCATTTATCTCAATGCGCCTTATTTATGGGGAGGAAAAACGCCTTTTGGTATTGATTGTTCAGGCTTTACACAAATGGTATATAAGCTTAATGGCTATAAATTATTACGAGACGCTTCTCAGCAAGCTACACAAGGAGAGGCCTTGAGTTTTATTGAAGAGAGTGAACCTGGAGATTTAGCGTTTTTTGACAATAATGAAGGAGTCATTGTTCATGTTGGTATTATTATGCAAGATAATTATATCATTCATGCTCACGGTAAAGTACGCATTGACCGTTTGGATCATTCAGGTATTTATAACGTTGATACACGTACTCATACTCATAAGTTGAGAGTTATTAAAAAAATCATATAAAATAAAAAAACCGCTTAAAGCGGTTTTTTTATTTTTTCAATCAAAGTAATTTATTGGGCTGCTTCTATGGCATCTACTTTTTCTTTCATAGCCTTGTAATTATCAGTTTCTCCTAATATGCTATAAATATTCATTAACGTTTTAGCTGCATTTATATTATTAGCATCTATTTCTAACGCTTTTGATAAATATGGTACAGCTTCTTTATAAAGATTTTGGCGTTTTTCTCTAAGCTCATCATAACGCTTGTTATCCGCTTTTGAAGTTCCTAAACCATTCATTTCTTCAATTAGAGGCTGTTCTGCCGACAAAATTAACGCTGATAAATTAATATACGCATTGATATATTCAGGATCTAACTCTAATACTTTTTCATAGTGCTTTTTAGCTTCTTCTGGGTGATCAGATTCTGCAGCTATAACCCCCAAATTATATTGTAACTCAGGATTTGTTGGATCCATTTCAGTGGCTTCTTTAAGTAAGTTTTTAAACTCCTCAGTATTACCCATTTTATAGTGCACATTTGCTTCTGATAATAATAAATTAATATCATCAGGACTTTCAGCTCTAGCATCTTTCATAGCCTCTAAAGCCTTTTCATCATTTCCTTGACTTACATAAATCAAAGCAATATTCTTTACAATTTCAGGTTTTTTAGATTCACTTTTCTTTTCAAAAGGCTTGATATGAGTTTTGGTTTTAACAGAGATATCTCTCATATCTTTGTTTGGAAAAGCCTCCTCTTCATTGGTTTTTTTATCAATCGCCAAGTACTGTGTTTCTATACCAGTATACCCTAAGTCTTTTAACTCTTCATAAAGTTTCAAAGCACGATCGTACTCCTTCACATTCACCGCTGTTGCGGCTGCATAGTATAAAAATACGGTATCATTTTTAGATACTCTATACACTTTTTCAAAATGCTTGGAGGATTTTGAATAATCTTTCTTTTCATAAGCAGCATTTCCAGATTTAATCAAACCATTTGAGATCTCTTGTTTTAACTGAGACACCTCTTGATTATAGCCGTTCTCTATTTTTGACAAACTCTCAAGAGCTTTATCAATATTATTAAGCCCCGCTTTACCATTTGAATAAAACGCCTGAGCATTAAGATAATAAAATTTAGATTTAAGTTTATCATCCATTTGTGCAAGCAAAGGTTCCGCTTGACTTAATGCTGTTTTAGCTTCAGCAAAATTGTTAGCTTTAATAGCTTTCTCTGCGACCTTTAATTCTTTTTTCTGTGCAAAAGAAAATGTACTTATCGTTAAGGCTAAAGCTATAATAACTTGTTTTCTCATTTTTAAGTAATATTTAATTTAATTTTCAGTGATATTTTCGCCTAAATTATTATCAAGAGTTGTGCCATCCTCTAAATCTCCAGTGTTTTCAATACTTTCAACATCATCAACTTTATCTTCATCATGCATAACTTTAGCTACAGCAGCAATAGAATCTTTACCTTTTAAATTGATTAACTTAACACCTTGAGTAGCCCTTCCCATAACTCTTAAGTCTGCAATGACCATTCTAATAGCAATACCAGATTTATTAATAATCATCAAATCGTCATTATCTGTAACACTTTTTATGGCAACCAAATTTCCTGTTTTTTCAGTAATAGAAATGGTTTTAACACCTTTTCCTCCTCTATTGGTTATTCTGTACACCGGTTCTCCATCTTCTGGGTCATCAATATAAGTACGTTTACCATAACCATTTTCAGAAACCACTAAAACAGACTCTTCCTGAGGGTTTTCAATGGTAACCATACCAATAACCTCATCTGTATTATTAGCCAATGTAATGCCTCGTACTCCAGAAGCACCACGCCCCATTGGTCTTGTTTTAGCTTCTTCAAAACGAATGGCTTTTCCAGACTTTAAGGCTAGCATCACTTGACTATTACCTGTAGTTAATCTAGCTTCTAATAGCTCATCATTATCTTTAATAGTAATAGCATTAATACCATTTGTTCTAGGTCTTGAATACTGTTCCAGTGCAGTCTTTTTTACTTGACCATTTTTAGTAGCCATAATCACATAATGGCTATTTATATAAGCTTCATCTTTTAAATCTTGCGTACAGATAAAAGCTCTCACCTTATCATCTTGTTCAATATTTATAAGATTTTGTATAGCTCTTCCTTTTGACGTTTTCGAGCCTTCAGGGATTTCATAAACGCGCATCCAGAAACATTTTCCTTTTTGCGTAAAGAATAACATATATTGATGGTTGGTTCCAACAAATAGATGTTCAAGGAAATCTTCATTACGAGTAGTTGAAGCTTTCTGACCTACTCCTCCTCTATTTTGAGTTTTGTATTCTGAAAGTGATGTACGCTTAATGTATCCTGCATGAGAAATGGTAATCACCACTTTTTCATCAGGAATCATATCTTCAATACTTAAATCTCCTCCCGCATACTCAATAATAGAACGACGTTCATCTCCATATTTTTCTTTAACAACACTAAGCTCTTCTTTGATGATATCCATTCTTCTTTCCTTTTTGTCTAGGATATCTTTAAGATCTTCAATAGTTATCATCAACTCGTCATACTCAGCACGTAATTTATCTTGCTCAAGACCCGTAAGTTGACGCAGACGCATTTCAACAATAGCCTTAGCTTGTATTTCAGTAAGCTTGAAACGCTCTATTAACTTAGCTCTAGCCTCATCAGCATTTGCTGAAGCTCTAATTAAAGCGATAACTTCGTCAATATTATCAGAGGCTATAATTAAGCCTTCTAAAATATGAGCACGTTCTTCGGCTTTTCTTAACTCATATGTGGTACGTCTTACAACTACTTCATGTCTATGCTCAACAAAATAATGAATTAAGTCTTTTAAGTTCAATAACTGCGGGCGTCCATTTACCAAGGCAATGTTATTTACACTAAATGAAGACTGTAGAGCAGTGTACTTAAATAATTTATTCAAGACAATATTAGGGATAGCATCGCGCTTTAAAACATAAACAATGCGCATACCATTTCTATCAGACTCATCCCGAATAGTAGAAATACCTTCTAGCTTTTTATCATTTACCAAATCGGCAGTTTTCTTAATCATATCTGCCTTATTTACTAAATATGGAATCTCCGTTACGATGATACATTCTCTGCCATTAACTTCTTCAATATTGGCCTTCCCTCGCATAACCACTTTCCCTCTACCCGTTTGAAAAGCTTCTTTTACGCCATCATATCCATAAATAGTTCCTCCTGTAGGAAAATCAGGAGCCTTTACATATTTAATCAGCTCGTCAACTTCAATATCATTATTCTCAATATACGCAATGGTACCATCAACCACCTCCGCTAAATTATGAGGTGGCATATTTGTGGCCATACCTACAGCAATACCCGATGCTCCATTCACCAACAAACCCGGAATTCTAGTTGGCAATACAGTAGGTTCTTGCAGGGTATCATCAAAATTAAGTTTGTGATCTACCGTTTCTTTTTCAATATCGGCCAACATGTCTTCCGAAATCTTTCGCATTCTGGCCTCTGTATAACGCATTGCTGCGGGACTATCACCATCAATAGATCCAAAGTTCCCTTGGCCATCAACCAACATGTAACGCAAACTCCAATCTTGAGCCATGCGTACCATTGCATCATAAACCGAGGTATCTCCATGTGGGTGATACTTACCTAAAACTTCTCCAACTATTCTTGCGGATTTTTTATATGCCGAATTTGCTCTAACACCTAACTCATGCATACCATAAAGTACACGTCTATGCACTGGTTTCAAACCATCTCTTACATCAGGTAAAGCACGTGACACAATGACCGACATTGAATAATCAATGTAAGCCGATTTCATCTCATCTTCAATATTAATAGGGATCAATTTTTCTCCTTCTGCCATAAATATTCTTCTTTAATTTTATGCATTTTTCAAAACATGCTAATATAGGTATTTCATTAGTCCTAGCTAGGAAAACTGCACTAAAATTTCATGTTATTTATTAACAATTTTTACGACTGTTTTGGTTGATAAGTAAACACTGTAAAATTTTGAATTTGTGAAGTTTTTTTTGTCAATTAGCATTTTACATATAAATTAAAGGTACAGTTTTTGCCCATAGTTAAATGTTTTATTATTTTTAATGCAGAAAGGATATAAAAATGGATGATAATTTTTCCCCAAGAGTAAAAGATGTAATTGCCTATAGCAAGGAAGAGGCATTGCGTTTGGGTCATGATTTTATTGGCACTGAACACTTAATGCTTGGCTTGTTGCGCGATGGAAACGGGAAGGCTATAAACATACTAAATGCTTTAGATATCGACTTAAATCATTTAAGACGTAAAGTTGAAATACTAAGTCCGGCCAACCCAAATATACAAATTGCTTCTAATCAGAAGAAGAACTTACATTTGACCAGACAAGCAGAACGCGCTTTAAAAACAACATTTCTTGAAGCTAAGCTGTTTCAAAGTACATCTATTAATACCGCGCACTTGTTATTGTGTATTCTACGGAATGAAAATGACCCCACTACCAAGCTGTTAAATAAGCTTAAAGTTGATTACGATAATGTTAAAGAACAATTCAAACTTATGATAACTAATGACAATGAATATATAGAGCCTAAAGCTGAGTTTCAGGATGATGATACCTCAGCACAAGAGGACAGCTCAAAAGAAAATATTTTCAACTCACCTTCTGGTAAATCAAATAAAAAATCGAAAACACCTGTTCTCGATAATTTTGGACGTGATTTAACCGCTTTAGCCGAAGAAGGTAAGTTAGACCCTGTTGTGGGCAGAGAAAAGGAAATAGAACGCGTTTCTCAAGTACTTAGCCGAAGGAAAAAAAACAATCCACTTTTAATTGGAGAACCAGGTGTTGGAAAATCGGCAATAGCTGAAGGGTTAGCACTTAGAATTGTAAAACGCAAAGTATCTAGAATTCTTTTCAATAAACGCGTGGTTACTCTTGATTTAGCAAGCCTTGTTGCTGGAACTAAATATAGAGGCCAATTTGAAGAACGCATGAAAGCCGTTATGAATGAGCTTGAAAAGAACGACGATGTTATTCTTTTTATTGACGAAATCCATACCATTGTGGGTGCAGGAGGTGCCACCGGAAGTTTAGATGCTTCAAATATGTTTAAACCTGCCTTGGCAAGAGGTGAAATTCAATGTATTGGCGCTACAACCCTTGATGAATACAGACAGTACATTGAAAAAGATGGTGCTCTTGAACGCCGTTTCCAAAAGGTTATTGTAGAGCCTACTTCGGTTGAAGAAACTATTGAAATCTTGAATAACATAAAAGGAAAATACGAAGAACATCATAATGTTGATTATACCCCTGAAGCTATTGAAGCTTGTGTTAAATTAACCAACAGATATATGACAGAGCGTTTCCTGCCGGACAAAGCTATTGATGCTTTGGATGAAGCTGGTTCACGCGTTCATATAACAAATATTGATGTTCCTAAGCAAATTATTGAACTTGAAAAGCAGCTTGAAGCCATAAAAGAGACTAAAAATGCCGTGGTTAGAAAGCAAAAATATGAAGAAGCTGCCAAGTTAAGAGATGATGAAAAACGTTTAGAAAAAGAACTAGCTATCGCCCAAGAAAAATGGGAAGAAGATACTAAGCAGCATCGTGAAATTGTAACGGAAGATAATGTAGCCGATGTTATTTCAATGATGACAGGTGTACCTGTTAATAGAATTGCACAAACAGAAATTAATAAACTAGCGCAGTTGCCTGAATTAATAAAAGGCAAAGTGATTGGGCAAGATGAAGCGGTTTCTAAAGTTGTAAAAGCCATTCAACGTAACCGAGCAGGTCTAAAAGATCCTAATAAGCCTATTGGTTCATTTATTTTCCTAGGCCAAACAGGCGTTGGTAAAACGCAACTTGCCAAAGTACTTTCAAGAGAACTATTTGATAGTGAAGATTCTCTAATTAGAATTGACATGAGTGAATACATGGAGAAATTTGCCATTTCTAGATTGGTAGGAGCACCTCCAGGATATGTTGGCTATGAAGAAGGCGGACAACTTACTGAAAAAGTGAGACGTAAACCATACGCTGTAATTTTACTTGATGAAATTGAAAAAGCACACCCCGACGTGTTTAACATGCTACTTCAAGTTCTTGATGACGGCTACCTTACAGATAGCCTGGGAAGAAAAATTGATTTTAGAAATTCAATCATTATTATGACATCCAATATTGGAGCCAGAAAATTAAAAGATTTTGGCACAGGAATTGGCTTTGGAACAGCATCACAAAAAGCCCAAGAGGATGCCAATGCCAGAAGTGTGATTGAAAATGCACTTAAGAAATCTTTCGCACCAGAATTTTTAAATAGAATAGATGACGTTGTTGTATTTAATCCGCTTGAAAAAGAAGACATCAATAAAATTATTGATATTGAATTAGTTAAACTCCTTGCACGTATTAAGAACTTAGGATACAATTTAACCTTAACCAAAGAAGCCAAAGATTATATTGCAGAAAAAGGTTTTGATAAACAATATGGAGCCAGACCGCTTAAGCGTGCTATTCAAAAGTATATTGAAGATGCCCTTGCAGAAGAAATTGTATCTGCTCACCTTGAAGAAGGTGATAACATAAAAATAGATCTTGATAAAAGTTCAAATGAATTAAAAATTTCAATTGATAAAGCTGAAAAACCTACAGAATCATAAGTTTAATTCAAAATTATTTTAACTAAAAAATCCTACATTCAAAACGAACGTAGGATTTTTTTTTTTGAAACAAACTGTAACAATCAAAAAGCCAACCCATCTATATTATAACAAACTGAGTTTTTTTTGACGCTAACCAACCTAAATATTGAACAACTCATAACGCTTTGTAAAACAAACAACCAAACGGCACAAATGGAAGTTTACAATCGGTATTACAAAGCCATGTATAACACAACGCTAAGAATTGTTAAAGACCATTTTGAAGCAGAAGACATCATGCAGGAGGCTTTCTTAATTGCTTTTACAAAATTAGACAGTTTGAATGACGCCTCTATTTTTGGCTCTTGGCTTAAAAGGATTGTGGTTAATAAAAGTATTGAATATTATAACAAAAAAGTAAAAAACGGAGATATTTCAATACATGATATGCTTTATAAAATTGAAGACCAATCCGATAGTTTTAACGTTGATGAGCCATCTTCTAACAACAATAAAGTGAATCAAATTTTGAATTTAATAAAAACACTAAAAGATAATTATAGAATCAGTCTTACTCTTAATCTCATTGAAGGGTATGACTATGAAGAGATTAGTGAAATCATGAACATTTCATATGCCAATAGCAGAACAATGATTTCCAGAGCCAAAGAAAGCCTAAGAATGAAATTAGAAAAAGTAATAACCTATTAAACAGCTTACTATGGATAATAAATTTGAAAACTTATTTAAAGATTTAGAAGGTTATTTTGATATAGAAACACCTCATTCTGATCATGAAAATCGTTTTCTAAATAAACTCGCAAAACAAAACAATCAAAAATTAATGGTTGCGAAGCCAAAAGTTAATTTTTGGAAACCTTTGGTAGCTGTTGCGGCATCCATTATATTATTAATTTCGGTCTTCATCACCTTGGCTCCCGAAAAAACATCTATTGATCTGGCTAGTGTATCTCCAAAAATGGCACAAACACAAGATTTTTTTACAGCCACCATAAATATTGAGTTAAAAAGACTTCAAGAAGAATCAGCCCCAGAAGCACAGTTATTAATAAAAGATGCACTTACCAAAATTAAACACTTAGAACATGATTATGAAAATCTCAAAGCAGATTTAAAAGAAAGTGGTGAAGATCATCGTGTTATTTACGCCATGATTTCAAACTTTCAAAATAGAATTGACATTTTACAACACACTCTAGAGCAAATTAATTTAGTTAAACAATTAAAACAATCATCAAATGAAACGAGCAGCACTATTTAGTATATTGGTAGCACTCATCATGCATCCGCAGACAACTTCTGCATCAGTCAATACCAACTTTAAACACACCAAGACAAAAACCATAAAAAGAGAGTTTTCGGTCAGTAAAAATGCTTTGCTAAAAGTAAATAATAGTTACGGAAATCTGGATGTGATTACGTGGAATCAAAATCGTATAGAGTTTGTTATAACCATTAAAACTTCTGGGAACAATGAAGAACAAACAGTTGAAAAATTAAATGATATTCACGTAGAATTCTCAGCTACAGATGAGCTAGTTTCTGCAGAAACATTTTTTGGCAAAAAAAAATCAAGCTCCTGGTGGAACTGGAGTAATAACAGCAAAGTAAAAATGGAGATTCACTACCTTATTAAAGTTCCAACTACTAATTCTGTTAATCTAAATAATGATTACGGGAATATTAACTTGGGTAAACTAGAGGGAACAGCACAATTAAGTTGTGATTATGGTAAAATAGTAACAGAAGAATTAATGGCTAGCAATAATAGTTTGAGTTTTGATTACTCAAAGGGATGCTACTTTGAGTATATTAAAGGAGGAAAAATAAGTGCAGATTACAGCGATTTTACCATAGCCAAAACTAACGAAATAAGCATAAATGCTGACTATACGAATTCTAAAATTGAAATTGCAGAAAATATAAATTACAATTGCGACTATGGCAACATAAAAATAGACAAAGCAAATAATGTAAATGGCAATGGTGATTATTTAACCTTGGTGATAGGCGAAGTTTATAAAAACATATCTTTAAAAGCAGACTATGGCTCCATTAAGATTAAAAGAATGAATGAAAACGCACAAAATATTACTATTAAATCTGATTATGTTGGTATAAAAATTGGCATGGCACCCACCTATCATTTTAATTTTGATTTAAAATTAGACTACGGGGCTTTACAAAGCGATTTAGATTTACATTTTACAAAAAAGGATGTAGATGGTTCAGATAAGCATTATATGGGGTACTTTGGAAACCAATCTACCTCAAATCATATTAACATCACATCAGATTACGGCAGTGTATCGTTTTACAAAAATTAATCATTAAAAAAGGGAATCATTTTAATTATTGATTCCCTACTTTTTTTCAGATTATAAATATCTTTATCTTAAATCAAATCTATCAAGATTCATAACCTTAACCCAAGCAGCAACAAAATCATTTACAAACTTTGGCTCACCATCATCTGCGCCATATACCTCAGCTACAGCACGCAACTCAGTATTGGAAGCAAAAATTAAATCTGCCCGTGTACCTTTAAACGTTACAACACCTGTTTTCCTATCGGTTCCTTCAAAAATAGTATCATCATCATTTACAGCCTTCCAAGTATAGGTAAAGTCAAGAATATTCTTAAAGAAATCATTAGTTAAATACTCTACATTTTCTGTAAAAACACCAAGGTTAGAACCATCATAATTAGCTCCTAAAACACGTAAACCACCCACCAAAACAGTCATTTCTGGTACACTAAGTGTTAATAAATTTGCTCTATCAACCAGTAAATCTTCTGCTACCACGTTTACTTTTGTACTTAAATAATTTCTAAAGCCATCACCTAGCGGTTCCAAATAAGAAAAAGATTCGATATCTGTCTGCTCTTGAGACGCATCACCTCTACCTCCTGTAAACGGCACTTCAACCGTATAGCCTGCCCGTTTTGCTCCCAGCTCAACACCTACAGAACCTCCTAAAACTATTAAATCTGCTATTGAAATGGCTCCATTGAATCCCTTTTGAATACCTTCATAAACACTAAGAACCTTTGCTAACTCGTTCGGGTTGTTCACTTCCCAATCCTTTTGAGGGCCCAATCTTATTCGTCCTCCGTTTGCGCCTCCGCGCATGTCAGATCCTCTATATGTTGAAGCTGAAGCCCATGCTGTTTTTACAAGTTCAGAAACCGTTAGCCCCGAAGCTACAATCTGGTTTTTTAAGGCAGAAACATCGGCCTTACTTAACTCATAATCTACTTTAGGAACAGGATCTTGCCATAATAATTCTTCATGAGGAACTTCAGGCCCTAAATACCTAGAAACGGGCCCCATATCTCGATGTGTTAATTTAAACCATGCTCTAGCAAAGGCATCTTCAAGTTCTTGTGGGTTTTCATGAAACCGCTTTGAAATTTCTAAAAACCCAGGATCTAATTTTAAAGCCATATCAGCATCCGTCATCATCAACGCTTGTTTTTTTGATGAATCGCCCGCTGTTGGTGCCATTCTGGCCTGCGATTCCTTTGTTGGCGTCCATTGACTAGCACCAGCAGGACTAGTAGTTAACTCCCAATCATAATTAAGTAACACATCAAAATAATCATGATCCCATTGTATAGGATTCGGTGTCCAAGCGCCTTCTAACCCACTGGTTATAGCATCGTCAAGCACTCCCGATTTGAATGTATTTTTCCACCCCATACTCATTTGCTCTATAGGAGCTCCTGCAGGTTCAGCACCTACATATTGATCTGGATTAGCCGCACCATGGGCTTTTCCAAAAGTGTGCCCTCCTGCTGTTAACGCTACAGTCTCTTCATCATTCATTGCCATTCTACCAAAAGTTTCACGCATTAATTTTGCCGAACCCAAAGGATCTGATTTTCCATTGGGTCCCTCAGGGTTAACATAAATTAATCCCATGTGCGCAGCTCCTAAATGCCCTTCTAGCTCATTATTTTCAAAACGTTCTGCATTTCCTAACCACTCGGTTTCAGACCCCCAGTATACATCTTGTTCTGGTTCCCAAACATCAACTCTCCCACCTGCAAAACCAAATGTTTTAAACCCCATAGACTCTAAAGCACAGTTTCCTGCCAATATCATTAAATCTGCCCATGATAATGCTTTACCGTATTTTTTCTTAATTGGCCACAAGAGTAATCGTGCTTTATCTAAATTACCATTATCTGGCCAACTATTTAGTGGTGCAAATCGCTGATTTCCTGTATTAGCACCTCCTCTGCCATCTCCAACACGATACGTTCCAGCACTATGCCAGGCCATTCTAATCATTAAAGGTCCATAATGCCCATAATCTGCAGGCCACCATTCTTGAGAATCTGTCATTAAATCAATCACTTCCTGCTTTAGTTTTACAAAATCAATACTTTCAAAAGCTTTAGCATAATCAAAATCTTCTCCTAACGGATTCGATCTACCATCATGTTGTCTCAATATGTTTAGCTTGAGTTCATTTGGCCACCAATCTCTATTTTTGGTTCCGCTACCAGCGGTTTCTTTTTGGGTTCCCCCAAAAAAAGGACATTTACTAATATCCCCATTGTTAATATTGTCCATTATATATGTGATTAAATTATAAATTAATTTCCCCTAAATTTAATCAATTATTTATCGATTTCGGATAAACTACATTTTTATATATTATCTATTCATTGATAAAATTTATTTTAAAACACATTATTCATAGAAAATAAAAATAGTTGTAGATTTTAAGAGATGTTATCCATTTTCATTATCAAATGTTATTTAATATTACTACTTTTAAAATCCAAAACAAAAACACTATGGCACATATTACTTTGGGCGGAAACCCGGTAACAACTTCAGGTGATTTACCAAGTATTGGTTCACAAATAAAAGACTTTGAACTAGTTGCAACAGATTTATCAAGTAAAACATTAAGTGATTTTAAAAACTATAAATTGATTTTAAACATCTTTCCTAGTGTAAACACTGGTGTTTGTTCGGCGTCTGTAAGAGCGTTTAATAAAGCAGCCTCAGAATTAGAAAATACTAAAGTGTTATGCATTTCAAGAGACCTACCTTTTTCTCAAGAACAATTTTGTGCTGCTGAGGGATTAGAAAATGTGGTTATGCTTTCTGATTATAAAACTGGGCAATTTGGAAAAGATTATGGCCTGATTATGCAAAATGGTATTTTTGATGCGTTGCTGTCAAGATGCATTATTATAACCAACGAAAATAACAAGGTCATTTACACAGAACAAGTTCCCGAAATTGGTCAGGAACCAAATTATGAGGCCGCATTGAATGCGCTGTAATGATCAAACAGGAATCTTTTTTCATTAACCGATTAAAAAGTGTTGGCTACGCTTTTAGAGGGGCTTTATTACTACTTAAAACGGAGGCTAGTATTCAAGTTCAATTTGTCATTGGATTCTGTGTTACCGTTGCAGGGTTTTATTTTAAAATCTCCGCTTTTGAGTGGTTAATACAATGTCTTGCCATTGGGTTAGTCATAAGCATGGAAGGCATAAATACAGCCATTGAAGAAATGGCAAATTTCATTCACCCAGAACATCACAAAAAAATTGGTTTAATAAAAGATATTGCGGCCGGCGCCGTATTTATTGCCTCTGTTTTTGCATGCATTGCTGGTTTAATTATTTACATTCCAAAGATTTTTTAAATACTATTCTTTTTAGGATAAACGTTAGTAATTTGTATTTTTGTCGCACTGTGAAAACCATTATTTTTAACCTTATAATTGTAAGACACATAGAATCAACAAACCCTTAATGGCTAAACGAAAACCTAAAACTAGAAAGGCACCTACTAAAAGATTAAAAATGCCTAGCCTAAAATTATCTAGCCAACAAAAATTGGTATTTGGTAGTTTTTTAGTCATTAGTGGCTTACTTCTTTTTATTGCATTTTTTTCTTTTTTATTTACAGGTGATGCCGATCAAAGTGCACTTTCAGAATTTGCTTCGCGTGAGATAAAAACAAAAAACTGGCTAAGTAAATCTGGTGCTTGGATTAGTCATTTTTTTATTCAACAAGGTTTTGGTATTGCCGCTTTTATTTTCTCGGGGTTAGTTTTTTTATCTGGCGTTTATGTTCTTATGGACTTAAAGGCATCAAAACTAAGAAAACATTGGTTTTGGGGCATTCTAATCGTTATTTGGTTATCTATTCTACTTGGTTTTTTTAATGAACAGAATGATATTTTAGGAGGTGTTATAGGATTTGAAATAAACACATTTCTACAAGATTATATTGGAAAAACAGGAACATCACTTCTGCTCCTCTTCGGATTAATAACCTACTTAGCTTTACGTTTTAAAATTACATTTGAAACCTTTATTAATATTTTCAAAAAAGCTAAGCGTAACATTAAAAGTGAATTATCTGACACCTCTGAAGATGTTTTTGTGCCGTTGGACAATAATTTATCTGATGAAGCGGAAGCCATTAAATCTGCTTTTGACATATCTTTGGAAGATGACTCGTCAGAACCGTTAAAAGAAGAGCCAAAAAGTAAACCTAATCAACCACTTGAGGTCAATATTACTAAACCAGAAGCTGAAGAAGAATCTGAAATAGAAATAAAAGTTGAGCAAGTAAAAGAAGAAGTTTCAGAAACCGATAATCTCGCCAATAAATTAGTTGAAGACTTCGGGCAATTTGATCCTACTTTAGAGCTTGCCAAATACCAATTCCCCACTCTCGATTTATTAAAAAAATATGATGCCGAAGGTATTAAAATAAATCAGGACGAACTTGAAGAAAACAAAAACAAAATTGTTGAAACTCTTAGTAACTATAAAATTGGTATTGCCAGTATAAAAGCTACAATAGGACCTACAGTAACCTTATATGAAATTGTACCTGATGCTGGTATTAGAATTTCAAAAATTAAAAACCTAGAAGACGATATAGCTTTATCACTTTCTGCGTTAGGCATCCGTATTATTGCCCCTATTCCTGGTAAAGGGACTATTGGTATTGAAGTGCCTAATAAAAATGCTACCATTGTATCTATGAGGTCTGTGATTGCATCAAAGAAATTTCAGAGCTCGGAAATGCAACTTCCTATTGCCTTGGGAAAAACCATTAGCAATGAAACATTTGTGGTAGACTTGGCAAAAATGCCACACTTACTTATGGCGGGAGCAACAGGTCAAGGTAAATCGGTTGGTTTAAATGCTGTTTTAACCTCACTACTCTATAAAAAACACCCAGCAGAAGTTAAGTTTGTTTTAGTTGATCCTAAAAAGGTAGAGCTAACACTCTTCAATAAAATTGAACGCCATTATTTGGCCAAGTTACCTGATAGCGAAGACGCCATTATAACTGATAATACCAAAGTTATCAATACATTGAACTCTTTATGTATTGAAATGGATAACCGCTACGAGTTACTAAAAAATGCCATGTGTAGAAACATTGCAGAGTACAACGCTAAATTTAAGGCCAGAAAATTGAACCCTAATGAAGGCCATCAATTTTTACCTTATATTGTTTTGGTTGTTGATGAGTTTGCTGATTTAATCATGACCGCAGGCAAAGAAGTAGAAACACCAATAGCCCGTTTAGCACAACTTGCCAGAGCCATTGGTATTCACTTAATTATTGCCACCCAACGGCCTTCGGTTAATGTAATTACAGGTATAATAAAAGCAAATTTCCCTGCTAGAATAGCTTTTAGAGTAACCTCTAAAATTGATTCTAGAACTATTCTTGACGGGGCTGGTGCCGATCAGCTTATTGGTCGTGGTGATATGCTCTACACACAGGGCAATGATCTTATTCGAATTCAATGCGCATTTGTTGATACCCCAGAGGTTGAAAAAATAACAGATTATATTGGCTCGCAAAAAGCGTACCCTGATGCTTATATGCTTCCTGAATATGTAGGTGAAGAAAGTGGCACAAGTCTTGATATTGATATCTCAGATAGAGATAAGCTATTCAAAGATGCTGCCATAGTTATTGTAACAGCACAACAAGGCTCAGCTTCTTTATTACAACGAAAATTAAAATTAGGCTATAACAGAGCGGGCAGATTGATAGATCAGCTAGAAGCTGCAGGTATAGTAGGTCCATTTGAAGGCAGTAAAGCCAGACAAGTACTAATCCCCGATTTAATCGCTCTTGATCAGCATTTAGAAAATGAAATATAATTTTATAAAAATGAATAAATTTTTCACCCTATTAATACTCACTTTTTCGCTTCAAGTGTTTGCACAAAATGATGCTAAGACTCTTTTAAATGAGGTTTCAAACAAGGTAAAAGGTTACGGCAATATTTCTCTTGAGTTTAAATATGTTCTAGAAAACACCGCTGAAAACATAAAACAAGAAACTAAAGGAGACGTTGTTATGGCAGGTAACAAATACCGTTTAAACATCCTTGGTATTACTCAGCTTTTTGATGGAGCCAAACTTTATAGTATAAGTACGGAAGATGAGGAAGTTACTGTGAGTTCAGACGATGATGAAAATGAAACAATTGCACCTAGTAAAATGCTTTCGTTTTATGAAGACGGCTATACGTATAAACTTGATATCACGCAAGATATTAAAGGTAGGAAGATTCAATATGTGAAGCTTACTCCAATTGATTCTAACTCTGAAATTAAAGAGCTTTTTTTAGGCATAGATGCGCAAACAAAACATATTTATAACTTAATTCAAGTAGGTATTAACGGCACAAAAACCACTTTAACTGTTAATTCTTTTGAAACAAATCAGCCTTTACCAAAAGGCTTGTTTACCTTTGACGCTAGCAAATACAAAGATTATTACATCAACAACTTAGATTAAGTAAACTAGTGAAGATACTAGATCGCTATATATTAACAACGTACCTAAAAACTTTTCTCAGCGTGTTTATCATACTTATGCTGATTTTTGTTTTACAAACGGTTTGGCTTTACATAAAAGAACTAGCTGGAAAAGATCTTGATTTAATTGTGATTTTTAAGTTTTTAGCGTATTTCATGCCTAAATTAATTCCTTTAGTTTTACCATTAACCATTTTACTGGCTTCCATCATGGTGTTTGGAAGTTTTGCTGAAAACTATGAGTTTGCAGCCATGAAATCTACAGGAATTTCGTTACAGCGCGCCATGTCTGGCTTAAGTATTTTTATTGTTATTCTCGGCATTGTAACCTTTTTCTTTTCAAACAATGTTATCCCTTGGGCAGAATTAAATTCTTATAATTTAAGACGAAATATTGCCAAAATAAAGCCTTCTATGGGGATTGCTGAAGGCCAGTTTAATGAAATTGAATCGACACCTTACAATATAAAGGTAGAAAAGAAAAGTGGAGACCGCGGTCAATTTTTAGAAGATGTTACCATTCATGTGAAAGGATCAAATGGTAGAACCAATTCTTCAGTAATAAAGTCAAAAACAGGAGAACTTGCTAGTGAAGAGGATTCAAATGTTTTAAAATTGATTTTATTAGACGGTTATTATTACAGCGATATGGCCGCCAAAAAACCTGCTGAAAAAAATAAAAAACCCTTTGTTAAGAGTTACTTTGAAAAGAAAATTATAAATATTGATTTATCTGAATTAAATAGTGTTGATTTTGATGAGCAATCACAAACGGACAAATACAATATGCTAGATGTGGTTGATTTGAATAAAACAATTGATTCTCTTGTGGTAAAAAGTAAAGACGATCACGAATCTTTTTCAAAAAACTTATTTCAAAGATCAGGTGTTTCTATATATCGTCCTAAAAAACAAGCAAAGGATTCGGTTTACCTAGGTCCTATTCTTGATGTTTTTAATACAAAGCAAAAATTACAGGTGGTTGATGCTGCTATAAAGGCATTTACAAGTTCTAAGCAAATATTAACTTCAAAAGAAGAAACAACAAAACTTTCTAAAGCCTGGTTAAATAGGCATATTATTTCTTTACATGAAAAATTTGCCTTAGGTTTTGCTTGTGTTATCTTATTCTTTGTTGGGGCACCATTAGGCGCCTTAATTAGGAAAGGTGGTATTGGTTTACCTATGGTTATTGCTATCGTGCTATTTCTAACCTATCACTTTATAGGTATTTTTGCAACCAATAGCGCTAAGGGCGATGGTATTAACCCTATTCTAGCAAGTTGGTTTTCTACCTTGGTTATGTTACCGCTTGGTATATTTTTAACCAAAAGAGCCACAGAGGATCGTGGTTTGTTTGAAACAGATGGTTTGTTAGAACCTCTAAAAAAACTATTTCGCATAAAAAAGAAAGCGCTGCTTGAAGATTATTCATCCTTCCCTAAATCAAGTGAAGAATATAGGCGTTTAAATAAAAATGAAAACAATACTTTAATTGATATTGTTAGAAATTATAACCAATATGAGTATTCTTTAAAATATAGAAATACGGCCTTAGCAGTCTTAGATTCCAGAGGAATTACCAAACAACAACTAAAATTTGCCGGACATTTTAAAAATCAAAAATATGAAGATTCTTTACGCTTAAAGAATACGTTTGAAGAAGATTCTAACTTGGCATTGGTTTTATATATTTTTATGACGCTTCTTATTTTAGTTGGAAGTATTTTAAAGAACAATAAGTTTCCTGTAACTGGCAATATTCTATTTATTTTAGGAATTCTCATCGGAATTATTTTCTTATTTGCTATTTCCAAATCTTTTTTAAGTTTTGCAAGCTATAACAAGCATATAGATAATGAATCCAAATATAGTGGCCTTATTTTTTTATTAGTTGGCCTGCCATTATATTTTATTGTATACGTCTATACTAAAAAGAAATTCAATCAAGATTTGAACATCAGAGAACACAACAAAGGTTAGCATTTGTATATCTTCGTTCTATTATAACAAAATTGTGCATTCATTAAAATTAGCAATATCTTTGCACTATGACACCACAAACAATGACAGCAGAAAAGCAATCGAAAGCATACCAACTAAACACTATTCATGAAGCCATTGACGATATAAGAAATGGTAAAGTAATTATAGTAGTTGATGATGAAAACAGGGAAAATGAAGGTGATTTTTTAGCCGCTGCAGACAAAGTTACACCACAAATGATAAATTTCATGGCAACCCATGGTCGTGGATTAATCTGTGCGCCATTAACTGAGAATAGATGTAAAGAACTTGAGTTAAACATGATGGTTAGCAACAATACAGACCCCATGGAGACTGCCTTTACTGTTTCTGTAGATTTACGTGGAAAAGGTGTAACAACAGGGATATCTGCAAGCGATAGAGCTAAAACCATAAAAGCATTGATTGACCATGGTACTAGGCCTTTTGAATTAGCACGTCCTGGGCATATCTTTCCTTTGGTTGCCAAAGAAGGTGGTGTGTTACGAAGAACGGGGCATACCGAAGCAGCCATTGATTTTGCCCGGTTGGCTGGTTTGAATCCCGCTGGAGTTATTGTTGAAATCATGAATGAAGATGGCAGTATGGCACGTCTTCCTCAATTATTTGAAGTGGCTGAAAAACTAGATTTAAAGATTGTTTCTATTGAAGATTTAGTGGCCTACAGAATGCAACACGATTCCTTAATTGAGAAAAAAGAAGATTTTCAAATAGAAACACGATTTGGAAGTTTTAGATTAAGAGCCTACAAACAAACTACTAACAATCAAGTACATATAGCATTAACAAAAGGACAGTGGAAAGATAATGAGGAGGTGCTTACTAGAATTAATTCTACCTTGTTTAATAATGATATTTTAGGCACATTAACTAATAATGCGGACAAGCAGCTTGATGACATGTTCAAGGTGATTAATGATGCTGGAAAAGGCGCTATTATCTTTATAAATCAAGAATCACAGTCTATGAATATTTTAAATAGATTAGCCTATTTAAAAGAGCATCAAGATTCAAATATTATTGCTAAAGCACCAAAAGTTAATATGGATAATAGAGATTTTGGTATTGGCGCACAAATTCTCCATGATTTAAATATTCATAAGTTAAAACTCATTTCAAACACCAAACAAACCAAACGTGTTGGTTTGATCGGGTATGGATTAGAAATTGTTGAATACGTTAATTACTAGTTACAAACAACTTTTTATAGTCTCAACCATTTTTTTAGCTCTAGCCTTTACTTCATCTTCTGACCACGATAGTTTTATAAGGCATGAAATGTTTCTTGCTATATAATAATCTGACTTATTGAAGGCTTTATCTGCTAAGTATTTTAGTCCCTCTTTAACTTCAGTAGAAATTGGGAATAACGATTTTAGGTCTTTTAAATGCTCCCATTTTCGGATATAATGCCAGTTGTTATTATAATAATGAAAACAACCATCTACCCCATTCGCTTTAAACCTCTCTGAAACTTTAGTAGCAATTTCTAAATTGGGCAAAAAGAAGTTTAAAAAAGCATAACTCTCTTCCCCACCTTGCGGCACCGTTCTAAAAGTAACTTCAGGAATTACGGACAAGGCTTCTCTTAATATGGTATAATGACGCTTCTGAATATTGATAAACTCAGGTAGCCGTTTTATTTGAGCCAGACCAACTGCAGCATGTAATTCTGAAATTCTAAAATTATAACCCAAAAAAGGATGCGATTCTGCGCCTCTATCATTCCCTACATGGTCGTGTCCATGATCACTGTAATGATCGGCATTCAAATAGTAAGATTTATTATTTGTTACCACGGCGCCTCCTTCCCCACTTGTAATGGTTTTTACAAAGTCAAATGAAAAACAACCTAAATCACCAATACTGCCTAAAGGTTTTCCTTGATATGTTCCGCCAATGGCTTGACAAGCATCTTCAACCAACAGCAAATTATGCGTATGGCATATATCTTGTAAAGCAGACATATTTGCCATACTACCACACATTTGTACCACCATAACGGCTTTGGTTTTAGGTGTAATTGCTTCTTCTACAGCTTTAGGATCTAAACCAAGCGTATCATCAATATCCACCAAAACAGGAATGGCGCCCAGCAACATGATAGCTTCAAAGCTTGCTACAAAGGTAAACGTGGGCATAATCACCTCGTCTCCTGCTCCTACTCCAGCCGAAGCTAAAGCTACCGAGACAGCTGCCGTACCACTTGATACCAATTGTACATATTTTGATTGCAAGGTGTTTTGTAGTTCGGCTTCTAGTGCTTTGGCCTTCCAATGTCCGTTGCGCATACCATCAAAACCATAGCGCATAAGTACGCCATTATCTAAAACATCGTTTACTTCTTGTCTTTCTAACTCTCCAAATAATTCAAATCCTGGCATATTTATTTTTTTTGCAGTTGTGAGCGCGTTAGGGATTGAGCGGTGTGTCTGAGCTCCTTGAAAAGAGCGAGTAGCGAAAGCCCGACCCTTGTGGTAACGCCCTTATGTTTATTTATAATTCTATGACGGCTTCTCGAATAGGTTTTCTCACTTTTTTAAATGATGAGAACGTGTCGTCATCGGCACGGTAGCCTACTGGCAACAAAAGCACCGATTTTAACCCTAGGCTATCAAGTTTTAAAATTTCATCATAGGCTTTGGGCACAAACCCTTCCATGGGGCAAGCATCAACACCTTCTATGGCACAAACGGTCATTAAATTACCTAAGGCAATGTAGGCTTGCTTTACAGACCACTGCTGACGCTCTTTTAAAGACTTACTTTTCATCATTTTAATAAGATCATCTCGGTAGGGTTTAAGAATATCTTCTGAGGTCTTTCTTATTTGTTTTATGTTATTATAATAACTAACAACATCTTCTTCTTTTATATCCTTTTGTATACAGATAACAAATAGATGTGAGGCGTCTAACACTTGTTTTTGGTTATAGGCATGTTCAACTAGCTGGGAGCGCAACACTTTATTTTGAACAACAACCAGCTTAAGCGTTTGTAACCCAAACGAAGTAGCTGTTAAATTAAATGCTTGCTTTAAAACCTCTAATTTTGATGTGGAAAGCTTTTTATTAGCGTTAAATTTTTTTGTTGCATAACGCCATTTTAATTGCTCAATAGTGTTCATTATAGTATTTTCTATTTCTGCAAAAATAAGGTTTGAATTTTTGATTCTTGCTGTAATCTCAAATAAAAATGCTCTAATTAATTAGGTTGAAAAAAAATATCAGAAAAAAGTTTAATTTTATTTGAAAGAATTGAAAAAGGGTTCTATATTTGCACCCGCAATCAGGGAAATACCTGATGAGACACTCAAGGAGAAATGGCAGAGTGGTCGAATGCGGCAGTCTTGAAAACTGTTGAGGGTCACACCTCCGGGGGTTCGAATCCCTCTTTCTCCGCAGACAAAACCCGTAATAACACTAAAAAACAGTGTTTTACGGGTTTTTTGATTTAAAAAATGTACGATTTTTGTACGGTTAAAACTTCTTGTTTTTTCTTCTAGCTTAAATTGACTAACAATATCAAAATGTGTAATTAGCAGTTCGGGCAATAATAACTTGAGTAGGTCTATTGATAAATGTAAGGTCTTAGCTTTTTTCTACAAAAATATCTTTCTTGTTGAAATCCACACACAACTTTTGGGATTGAGCCCTTTTTATCAAATTTTGACAGGAAACTTTGAGATTAAAACACCTGTTTCTAGTGCAATAAAGACCTCTATTTTCAATGTAACCACCTTATAACCAATTCTTTTTTACTTCATTAGACACGGCAGGTCAGAACAGGACAGCTGCTCTACCAAAATGTCTTAATTTTATAATTGATTAGGTCTATTAAAAAACACATGAAAAAGAAAAACTTAAAAGTAGGTTTATTCATTCCCTGCTATGTAAATCAACTCTATCCTCAAGTAGGTATTGCTACCTTAGAATTACTGGAAAAACTTGGTGTTGATGTGCATTATCCTCAAGGACAAACCTGTTGTGGTCAACCTCTTGGCAACTCGGGTTATGAAGAAGACTCAAAAGGCATCTGCCAACTGTTTGTTGAAAACTTTAAGGCATACGATTATATAGTAGGTCCATCAGGAAGCTGCATTTATCATGTAAAGCATCATTTTGATATCCTTGAACAAACAGAGGACGTTAAACGCGTTAGAGATAATGCTTATGAACTTTGCGAATTCATTGTTAAAGTTTTAGGAAAGAAAGATCTTGGAGCTTCTTTCCCTCACAAGGTTGGACTGCATAAAAGCTGTCATGGTTTACGCGGCCTAAAACTTGGATCATGTTCAGAGGTAAAAGGTGAACATTATTCAACAGAAGAAGATTTACTAAATAATGTAAAAGGCTTACAACTCATGTCTTTAAACAGACAAGATGAATGTTGTGGATTTGGAGGAACCTTCTCTGTTTTTGAAGAGACAATTTCAGTTAAAATGGGTAAAGACCGTGTTAACGATCATATTGCAAGTGATGTTGAAGTACTTACCGGTGCTGATCATTCGTGCTTAATGCATATGGAAGGTTTAATTAACAGAAACAAACAACCACTAAGGGTAATGCATATTGCCGAAATTCTAAATAGTACTTTATAATTATGAATCACGCAAAGCGAGCAACAGAATTTAATAAAGACGAAGCTAAGGTAAACTGGCATGACAAAGCCCTCTGGTACGTTAGAGAAAAACGGGATAAATCTGCTCACAATGTTCATGGTTGGGAGTATTTGAGAGAATTAGGTTCAGCACTAAAAGCCAACGTACTTTCAAACTTAGACACCTATTTGGTGCAATTTGAAGAAAATGCCAAAAAAAATGGTGTTCATGTGCATTGGGCTGCTGATGCCAAAGAACACAATGAGATTGTTCTGAGTATTATGAACAAGCATAAGGCTAAAAAAGTGGTAAAAAGTAAATCAATGCTTACTGAAGAATGCCACTTAAATCCTCACTTAGAAAAACACGGTATTGAAGTCATTGATACCGATCTAGGCGAGCGCATTGTACAATTAGCTGAAGAACCACCTAGTCATATTGTACTTCCGGCAATTCATAAAACTAAAGAAGATGTTGATGTATTATTCCAAGAACATTTAGGTACAATACCCAGTCAAGGCAACCCAGAGTATTTGGTTGGTGAAGCCAGAAAACACCTAAGAAATAAATTTTTAAACGCCGATGTTGCCATTACGGGTGTAAATTTTGCAGTGGCAAACACAGGAGGTTTTGTAGTGTGCACAAATGAAGGTAATGCTGATATGGGTGTACATCTAGCAAAAGTGCATATTGCCTGTATGGGTATTGAAAAAATAATTCCAAGGGAGGAACATCTAGGTGTGTTTTTAAGACTATTAGCCCGCAGTGCAACGGGTCAACCAATAACCACATATTCCTCACATTTCAATAAGCCAGAGGAAGACAAGGAAATGCATATTGTAATTGTTGATAATGGAAGAACAGAACAATTAAGCCGAGAAGATTTTAGAGCTTCTCTTCACTGCATTCGTTGTGGAGCATGTATGAACACTTGCCCTATTTACAGAAGAAGTGGTGGACATAGTTATGACTACACCATTCCTGGTCCAATAGGATCAATTCTTTCTCCTGGAAAAGATTTGAAAAAACACAGTTCGCTTCCCTTCGCCTCTACCCTTTGTGGTTCATGTTCAAATGTTTGTCCAGTTAAAATCAACATACACGAACAATTATACAAATGGCGCCAGGTTATTGTAAAAGAAGAACCACAGCCTGTTATAAAAAAGACGATAATGAAAACGGCTGGTAAGGTCTTGGCAAACCCTAAATTATTTGAAGTGGCAGGAAAATCGGCTCGTTTTGCATTAAAACACGCGCCAAGATTTATGGTATATAATAAGTTAAACGCTTGGGGAAATGCAAGAGATTTACCAGAAGTGAAAGGCGATAGTTTTGAAGAATGGTATAAAAAAAGAAATAAAAACAATGAGTAGAGCAACTATTTTAGGTTTAGTAAAAATGAATAAGCCAGAATCATTGCCGCTTCCGGTTATTGATGAAAACGCTTTTAAAGAAGAAATTGATTTAAAAGAAACATTTAAAAGCAATGTAACGCTTGTTGGTGGACAAATAAAAGAGATTGAACCCAATTCTATTGATTCTGAAATTCAGTCGCTTTACCCTAATAAAACCAAAATTGTCAGTATAACTAATAAAAGTACTTTAGGAACTGTCCAGATATCACCAAATACTGATCCGCATACATTACAGGACATTGATTTGGCTATTGTAGAAGGTGACTTGGGGGTTTCTGAGAATGGCGCTATTTGGGTAACGGGAGAGGCCTCTATTCTTAGAGCTCTTCCTTTCATAACAAATGATCTTGTTATTCTTTTAGATAAGACAAAAATATGCCTTCATATGCTGGATGCATACAAACTAATAGCAAAAAGAGACAGAACTTTTGGTGTCTTTATTTCAGGACCTTCAAAAACAGCCGATATTGAACAATGCTTGGTTGTTGGAGCGCACGGCGCAATGAGTTTGACGGTTTTATTGATATAACGCTTTCTTAATTCACAAAATCACTTGATATATCAATGGAAAGCCTTCCTTTTTTATTAATTGAAATTGGGATGCTTTTTCGTTTTTAGAAGATTTGTAAAACCAATATTTCTTAAAACGTTTAGAACCATTTGTGGCAATAATCTACAAAAGGTGTTTCGGCTACTCCTTTAAAACTTTTACCAGAAAAATCCATTCCTGTAATTTCAATACACTTTGCTCCTGTTTGGTCAAATAGTTGTTTAATTCATTTGTACTCTTTTTCATCTAAAATATAAAAGTCCTTAGAACAATCTACTTGACTCTTTTCAAAGCACTCACATGAAGTAGACACGTAAATATAGGAGTAAAAATTACAACTATCAAAATCAATATCCAACCCGTCTCCTACACAATTTGTTATACTTATCGCTAACAAGGATAACAAAATAACCTTTAAACTGATACCTTGTATTCTTTTCATTATTCCAAAATGTATTAATTAAACACTGTGAAATTATATTAATGCATTCAAAATACTATCCAAGAATATGGTCATTGGATAATTTCGGATACTTTTTCAGGTAAAACTTATTGATACATCAAAGTTTATAATAATCTAGTTTTTTATTAACTTTAAAGGAATAAATTGTCCAGCATTCTCTCCTAAATATTTTACAGGACTAATTAATACGTATATGTTATAGCTTTGATAATGTGTATTAAGCTATGTCATTAATTAGGTAATTAAAAACCATGCTAAAATTAAGAGACAAATATAACAGAGAATTTTTGTTTGTCCTACTATGGTCTTGTTCTCTGATGGTAAATAGTCAAATTGTAGAACAAACAATTTTTGCCAAACCAGACAAAGAACACCCTTTAATGGATTTAACCAAAATAATTTTTTCAGAAGAAATATCCTTGTCTTTTAATATTTCCAATATTTGGGTAAAAGCCTCTTTTTCTGATATTGAGAATGAAAAAAAACGAGATTCAACATATTTAAATAGGCTGTTAAAAAAACTGGAAAATGACAGCTTAAATCCAGCTATACTGGTGGATATTGGCACACATTACGAAAACATAAAACACACTAAGCTGGCACGTCAATACTATATTAAAGCTCATCATTCTTTAAAACAGCCGCTTCAAAAGATTCGAAAAAAACACCATATAGATAGCGCTAGATATTTTACTTTAAATGGTCTAGTAAAAACTAAACTAGGACATGCAAATGCAATTAACGATTTCAAACAAGCAGTGGCTATTAATCCCCTAGATTCTATTGCAATAGCAACATATCCAGTTTTGTTAATTGAAAAAGGTAAGACAGAGGAATATGATTCTTATACATTAGAGGTAAATAAGGCTAATACAACATGTAAAACCTTCCCTTATTTCATGTTAATTATGGGCGAAATAGTTAACAAAGCACCTCAAATTGTCAAAAGTACAGAACTAGACATTGAAAGTATAGATCATATATCCACTAATTATGATGATATTTTGAATTTTCAAAACCTAAATACATATGCCTTAAAATGCAAAGAAAATCAGGAGATTCAAAACGCTAGGCTTATGAGTGATATCCTAGGACTTTTTGTAAAAATAGCTATGAACAATCCGACTATGAATAATGAAATTTCAAACTACAAAAATCACCATATTAATTTTATCAAAAATTATAATTTAAAAATTAACAGTTTTAATGCCTATGAAATTAACAAGATTTATGAAATAATATTCAGTTTAAAACAACTAGAAAAAGATAAAAAACTCAATGAATATGCTATAAACCATTGTTTAGGTATGTCATATTTTTTTCTCCAAGACTTGAATACCGCCGAAGCGTATTTCAAAAAAGCCATAGCCATTTTTCCTAATGAAAACCTAAGTAAATTATTTAATTTTGATGATAGCTACAATGCGTTGAGCAGCATATACACCTTACAATCAGACACTTTAAATTATAGAAAAGTTCTTAAACAACACATTGATAGAACTCAAAATGTAAGAAATACTTCGGACAGCCATATGAAACTTGCCATGAATTATTTTGTCAATGATGATTTAGATAAAGCAGAAGCATCCTGTAAAAAAGTAAGGGTAATGAATCCCAATCACTTTGACGCTTCAAGATTAATGGCACATCTTAATTTTTTAAAAGGCAAGAAATTAAAGACCCTGTTTCTACTTCAAAGTGCTGGTAGACAAATTAAAAATGATCAAGATTTTTATAATTTACTTATGCTATCGTCTATATACCAAATTTATGATGGTAAAAATAAAATAGCATATTCTAATATTGAAAAAGCTATGAAAATAAAAAATAATGAATGTGCTTTGTGTGATAAACTATTGCAGGACTACTTAACTAACGAAGTAAAAAATTAATAAAAATATTCTTAAATGCTTTACGGTAACACATTTTTAAAATCAAGAATAACTTCGTTCAGTATTCTAATAATTATTGGATTTTTGAATATTCATACAATTTATAGTCAGAGCAAAACTATTCCCATCAATCCAGAACTTGAAAATAATAGTGATAGACTTAAGGTTAAACTTGACACACAATGGGGTAATAAAATTCCAAAGATTAAATTTGGAGATTATAGGGTAGTTGATAGCCAAAATGACTGGATGAAGACCAAAGGAAAATCAAATTTTTGGAATACAAGATCTGAATATAGAACGGAACATAAATTCTCTTTTGTTTTAAACCATATAGAAATAGGTTCGGTTATTGTAAATACTTTAAGCGAGGTTTCTATGAAAGAAGTAGAATCCTTCAAATTGTTCAGTCTGGATAATTTCGATTTTTACGTTGGCCCAGATGATGATTATTCTAAAACACAAATTTTTACTTCGGAAATAACAAGTGAAAATGGTAATGGTGAGGTATGGAGCTTTTACCTAGCACAAACTGAAAACAGCGATATTGGATCTATTGATGAAGGTTTCTTGGCTTATGAAAATCGATTCATTTTTATTAAGCCAATCAGTTCCAATAAAAATCGAAATAATTCGCTAATAGCCCCAGATGCTTATGGTTATGAGTTTTTCGAGCATAATAAATGTTTGGGGGCAGTGCAATGCCGTGGCCGTGGTATTTCGGGAAATAACAAGAAAGTCATTTGGATCAAGTCAGACCTCGAACCAAAAATGAAATTAATTTTGGCGGCTGCCATGACCGTAATTATCCATACTCTAAAATGAAATATTTTAATTTTCTGGAATCCCAAAATTGACTCACGTTTTTATGCTACTTTCAAAACGTAATAATTAAAAAACTCAGTTAAACATTTAACTGAGTTTTTTAATTATTTCAAGTACACTATTTTAATTACTAGCTATCTCTAGTAGTACTTAGCGTAAACTACTTTGGTGTGTAAATATTCTTCCATACCGTGTTTTCCATCGGCACCACCAACACCAGATTTTTTCCATCCGGCGTGAAAACCTTGAATGGCTTCAAAATGCTCTCTATTCACGTAAGTTTCTCCAAAATGAAGGCCGTTTGTAGCTTTCATGATGTTGTTAAAGTTTTCTGAGAATATAGATGAGGTTAAACCAAATTCAGTATCATTTGACATGGCAATAGCTTCATCAAGTGTATTGAATTTCATTACAGGCAATACAGGTCCAAATACTTCTTCTTGGATAATTTGGCTATCTTGCTTACAATTAGTTAATACTGTTGGCTGATAAAAATAACCTCTATCAAATTGATCGGGTTGTTTTCCTCCCACAAGCACTTCAGCTCCTTCTTTCTTAGCAAATTCAACCATCTCAGTAATTTTGTCTAACTGTGATTTTGACACCAAACTACTCATATCGGCATTAACTCCTGTTAAAGCATCTTCAACAGTTACTTGACTCATTTTCTTGGTTAGCTTTTCAACAAACTCGTCATAAATACTATCCTCAACATAAACACGCTCCGCACAATTACAAACCTGTCCGCTAAAGATAACTTTAGAGGATACAATAGAATTTAAAGCTAATTCCATATTAGCATCAGCACAAACAATTGCAGGCGCCTTACCTCCTAATTCTAACGATACTTTTGTAATGTTCTCTGCTGCAGCACCAATTACTTTTTGCCCAGCTCCTACACTACCTGTTAAACTAATAATTCCAGTGATAGGGCTTTTAGAAAGGGCGTTTCCAACCGTTCTTCCTGCTCCACATACAAAATTCAAAACACCTGCGGGTAATTTAATCTTCTGAATAAAATCAGCAAATTCCATAATAGTATTTGGTGCTTCAGAACTTGGCTTAATAACACAGGTATTACCTGTAATTAATGAAGCAGCCACTTTACGTGCCATTACAAAAAACGGGAAATTCCAAGGACAAATACCTACAGCTACACCAATGGGTACTTTGTGTAAATAAATATGCTCTTTCTCACGATCACTTTGAATGATCTCACCTTCAATACGTCTTGCCCAACCTGCATTATAATCAAAATAATCTGCAGTTACATCAATTTCAACTTGTGCCAACCCTATAACTTTAGCCTGCTCTTTTGATAAGGTTTCGGCTAAAAAAACACGATTCTCTCTAATCACATCAGCCATCTTATGTAAAAAGGCTGCGCGTTGAATTGCTGGTAAAGCTTCCCAAGCTGGTTGTGCCGCTTGTGCAGCCTCTAAGGCATTATTGGCATCTTCAACTGTTCCTGTTGAAATGGTACTGATCACTTCTTCCGTACACGGATTTACTATTTCAATAACAGATGTAGCTTTTGAGTCTACAAATTGTCCATTAATATACTGTTTGTAATGTTTCATTTTACTAAATATGTAAGTTTGATTCTCTTTTTATGATAAAAATTTCTTTCTTAAATCCTCAACTTGGTCATCATTGATAGGCACCATTTCCCCTAGAGAATTTCCAAGTACTATAGATTTTGCACTAAACTCAGCAACTTCTAAATAATCAAAAGTTTGTAATAATTTATCTCCTGTAATGATTACCGAATCATTTTTAATAATCAAGGCTGTTGAACAGTTTTCAACTATTTCTGCATTGTTACTCTCTCTAAAATGCGAGCCATATTCAGCTAAATCAATATCCTGAAGGAAGATCCAACTCTCAGGTATTGTTCTTACATTCAAATATTCTCCAGTTACTCCAAAGGCCATTAAATATGGCGATTGTGTCATGATGATAGAATTTACATCTGGGTTTTTATTGTAAATTTCTTGGTGCATCCATGCCGCTCTACTTGGTGTTTTACCAGCTTCTCGATGTCCGTTTTTCACTTGTACTATATCATCTAAATCAATATCCCAACGGTTAATATCTGTAGGGGTTATTAAAAAGTCACCACCTTCTAAGCGCATAGAAACGGTACCGTAAGAACTAATCATCAAGCCTTGTTGGCACGAGCGCTTAACGATATTACAGATCTCTAAACGCTTCTCTAACTCATCTGGCGTGTATTCTACCGATGCCATTTCTGGTAAAACACCTTTGGCTTGTGATTCAAAAGCATCGATTTGTTCATCGGTTAAATAATTTGGTATTCCTATTTGTGTTCCGTACAAAATGGTTCTTGCACAAAATTCTAAGGCTTCAAAACGCTCATAAGCATCGGTTAAATCACTTCCGCCTAAAACCGTACCGTGGTTTTCCATGATGATGGCTTTATACCCCTTATCAAATTCCTCGGCTATAACAGCTCCTAAATCTTCACTTCCTGGCAATCTGTATTTTGCATATCCTATAGGTCCACAAATATGTTTGGCTTGTGAAATTACATTGGTATTTGGTATTTGTCTCACAATACTAAACGACACTAATGCCGGTGGATGCGCATGAATCACAGATTTAATATCTGGTCTGGCTTCATAAATGGCTTTGTGAAAAGGAAACTCAGACGATGGTTTGTGTTTCCCAATGATGGTTCCATCTTTCTTTACACAAATGATGTCTGATGCGCGTAATGACCCTTTATCAATGGCTGAAGGTGTTACCCAAATATCGCCATTATCATCAATAATTGAGATATTACCTCCTGAGGTGGTAGTCATACCACGTTTATAAATTCTATCTATTACCTCCGTAATTTGATCACGAGGGTGTACTAACTTTATGTTTTTTGACATTTTAAATAGTTTTGTATTTACTGTTTTACCCGCCTATAATAAAAGGCACGTGTTTTTTTAAAGCGTAATTCTTCTTTAAAAACTTAGAATTTAATTTGGTGTCAGATATCGAAATGGCAGCCCCTAATGCTGAACCTAATGAAGCATCGGTTGTACTCAGCTTTTTACTTCTAAAACTATGTGATAATAGTTTGATAAATACATCATTATTGCTAAAACCACCATCTACATAAATTCTAGAGATGTCATCTGTACCAACTGCTTGTTCAATAGATTTAATTTGTAACAATACCAACTCATGCATTAATTGATGGTAGGCATACTCATAAGTATCATAGGGCATTTGTGTGGTATCGGGCATGTTGTCATCCTTTAAACCTTCCCAATTGTAACAATACTTAAAGTTGGTAATGATGTCTTTATAAATACCATAATCAAACTTTACAGTTCTGTGATACTCATCATTAACACCATAATAATTATCTAACTTGGCTACCTGAACTTTGTATTCGTTTCCTAAAAACAATCGTGTAGCTTTTACGGGTTTCCCATTGATACGCATGTAGTTTATGGTATCTCCGTCATCATCCGCTGAGGCAATAGGGTTTTGTGTAAACGGATTAAATACAATACTCCAGGTACCTGTTGATACCAATACAAACTTTTTACGAATACTTCTTACATATGGTAGAAGTGCCGCTGAACTATCATGTATACCCACACCTATTTTGATGCGCTTACCATTATAATTCATATTGATACTGGTTTCTGTTGATACGATTGGTGGTAATATTTGATCTAATCCCTCCTTATAAACCCAAGGATGGTAATCCTTTTTATTATAGTCCCACAAGGCTGTATGACATCCTATACTGGTATATTCACTTAAAGGAATTCCCGCAAACACATAACTTAAATATTGTGGTAAGTGCAAGGAGTATTTAATCTTCTTAAAGACCTCTGGTTGCTTGTGCTTTAACCAGTACAATTGCAAGCCAGAATTAAGCATACTCAAATCAGCACAACCTGTTGTTTTTAAAAACGCTTCTTTTGGACCATACTTCATAAAAAAGTCATCTATGATGTTTTGATCAAGTGGCTTTAAATAGTTGTAAAGCGGTGTTAATGGCTTACCATTTTCATCAATATGCACAAAACTAGCGCCGTAAGTTGAAAAATTAATGGCTTTAACATTAAATTCTTTGGCTTCTAAAATACGATCAAATACCCCTTTTAGCCATTCTTGTAAAGCTGGAAGATTCTCGGTGGGAAAACCATCTTCATCTACAATCTCATCAAACGAGATATACTCTTTGTGTACTTCTTTAAAGTTTTTATCAAATAAGAAAAACTTTTTGTTGGTTTTTCCTATATCAAAAACCGCGGTTACATTTGTTTTCATATCGCACAGATTATAAGCCTGTTGCTACAGTGTGTTTACCACGTTCTTTGATTAATTGTCCGCGTACATCTAAACTTCTATACGCATTAATTGGGCTTAGCACTCCCCCTGCGTTTAATCTTGCTTTTTCTAATAATGGTCTTACATCTGTTCTGTAAGCGCCTTGCAAGATTTCTTGACATTTTACAACATCATTATCTAATTGTGCTACTTTTAATGCTTTTTGGTCAATTAAAAGCGCCTTTGCATAAGCTTCTTGGATGGCTTCTAAAGACTGAATTAAATCTTCTAAAGGATCTTTTACGTTGTGACTCGCATCAATCATCCATGCTAAATCTGGATTTTGTGGATTGTTTTCCATACCATATACCAACTCGTTAAAGATTAAGAATAAAGCATAGGGCTTAATACTTCCTACGGTTAAATCATCATCACCATATTTACTATCGTTGAAGTGGAATCCGCCTAACTTACCTTTTAATTGTAAGATAGAAACGATTTGCTCTATATTTGAATTTGGTAAATGATGTCCTAAATCTACCAGCGTGTAGGCTTTATCACCACAACCATTGGCCAACATTAATGAAGCCCCCCAATCTTGGATAACAGTACTGTAAAAATTGGGCTCGTAAGGCTTGTACTCTACTAACATAGACCAATCATCTGGTAAGCCTTTATAAATATCAATTAAACTGTTTTGTGTGTTTTGAAAAGCCGTTTGGAAGTTATTTTGACCTGGAAAACAAGAGCCATCTGCCAACCATACCGTCAACGCTTTTGAACCTAACTTATCGCCTATTTTTATAACATCTAAATTATGTTGAATGGCTTGCTCTCTTACCGCTTGGCTTAAATTGCTTAATGAACCATACTTGTAAGTCTCGGCGGCATCTTTTTGATCTTGAAACGTATTTGAGTTTACCGCATCAAACTTAATACCTAAAGCATCTGCCTTTTCCTTTATCGCCGCATAATCTGAAGGAATATCCCATGGAATGTGTAATGATACTGCTCCTGCGGTTTGTGTTAAGCTATGTAATACGCCAATATCATCAATTTTTTCTTCTAAATTGGATGGCTCGCCATAGAAACCAAATCGCCCAAAACGCGTTCCACCAGCACCTAATGCCCAACTAGGAATGGCTACTTGGAATTCTGCTAATTTAGAAACAATGCTGTTTACATCGTGTCCATTTTTACTAAGCTTGTTGGCTAAAAAGTCAAAGCTCTCATTGTGACTGTCAATTTCTTTCTTGTTAAAATCAACTACTTGCTCTTTTTGAATCTTCATCTTAAACTAATGCTTTTAAAGAAATAAACTCCCATAAACCTCTAAACGAATCTATGGAAGTTTCTCTCAACTAAACTAAACTAAACTTTATATTATCTTACAAATGCGTTGGCCATGCCGCCATCAACATTTATTATATTTCCTGTTGATTTATCTAAAATTCCTACTAATGAGAATACGCCGTTAGCAATATCATCAGGAGTAATGATTTCATGTAATAAATTACGTTTGGCATAAAATGCGGGTAATTCTTCAACGGTGATGCCGTTGGCTTTTGCACGACCTTCAGCCCAAGCACCTTCCCATATTTTACTGCCTACAATTACACCATCTGGATTTACTGTATTGACTCTTACTTTATCTTTTGCTAACTCTGCCGCTAACAAACGTACCATATGTTGCTGAGCAGCTTTTGCTGTTCCGTATGCAACATTGTTTGGTCCAGCCACTAGTCCATTTTTACTAGCTATGGCAATATAATTTCCTCCAAGACCTTGTTGACGCGCTATGGCTGCAAATTGTTTAGCCAAATCAAACTGCCCTTTTACCAATATGTTTTGTAAAATATTCCAGTCTTTATCCGTAGTATCTTCTAGTGGTTTTGAAATAGCTAATCCTGCACTATGCACAACAATATCTACACCTCCAAATTCAAGCACTGCCTTCTTATATGCGCTGGCTATGGAATCTACACTAGTTACATCACAAATGG
This sequence comes from Allotamlana fucoidanivorans, assembly GCF_006265225.1. Taxonomy (GTDB): domain Bacteria; phylum Bacteroidota; class Bacteroidia; order Flavobacteriales; family Flavobacteriaceae; genus Allotamlana; species Allotamlana fucoidanivorans. The sequence goes on from NZ_VDCS01000006.1 coordinate 99,917, forward strand.
CATAAGTTGATACGTCTCTTGCGTAAGTCCCATTTGCTTCTTTTAGTGCCTCTTCATTTATATCGGTGAGTACCACGTTAGCCCCTTCTGCTGCTAATTTATCTGCTATGGCTTTTCCAATACCTCCACCAGCTCCAGTAACTAAGGCTACTTTGCGAGATAATGGTTTTTCTTTTGGCATACGTTGTAACTTAGCCTCTTCTAATAACCAATACTCAATATCAAATGCTTCTTGTCTTGGTAGTGAGGTGTATTCAGTTATCGCCTCTGCACCGCGCATTACATTAATAGCATTGATGTAAAACTCACTAGCTACACGTGTGGTTTGTTTGTTTTTTGCAAAACTGAACATCCCTACGCCTGGGTAAATAATAATTACCGGATTGGCATCACGAATGGCTGGACTATTGTCTTTTTTACACGTATTATAATAATCGGCATACTCTTGACGGTAAGCTTCAAATGCAGGCTCTAATTTTTTAAGTATGGCGGCTGAATCTGATAAATCTTCGTTTTTATCCAACTCTAATACTAAGGGTTGTATTTTTGTTCTCAAGAAATGATCTGGACATGAAGTCCCCATTGGTGCTAATCGCTCTAAATCATTGCTATTGATGTATTCCATCACAACTTCTGTATCTGAAAAATGACCAATCATTCTATTTTCAGAAGAACATAAACCTCTAAGCAGTGGCATCAATTGCGCCGCTTTTTCTAAACGTGCTTCTTTTGGTAAACTCTCTACTTTTTGTCCACCAAAAACCTCGCCTTGCTCTTTTAATTTTTTCTCAATATATTCAGAAGCCATTTCTATAACCTCTAAACTATTCATATAACACTCGTATGAGGTATCTCCCCATGTGAATAACCCATGACTTCCTAAAACTATTCCTCTAATCCCTGGATTATCAGCCAAGCATTTTTCTAACTGAAGCCCTAAATCAAATCCTGGTTTTTGCCAAGGTACCCAGCCCATAGTATCGCCCCAAATCTCTTTGGTTACTTTTTCACTATCCTTGGCGGCAGCAACCGCTATTAATGCATCTGGATGCAAGTGATCTATATGTGCAAATGGTAATAAGCCGTGTAACGGCGTGTCAATGGATGGCGCTTTACTATCTAAATCATAAATACAGTGATTGAACAGACCTACCATTCTGTCTTCATCATGTAACCCTTGGTATACATTTTTTAAATCACGTAGTCTACCTGTATAAAGTCCAGCAATTCCAGAACGCGTTAGCGTGCCTATATCACCTCCAGATCCTTTTACCCACATGACCTCAACATCCTCATTAGTTAGAGGATCTTTCTCTATAGTCTTACAACTGGTGTTACCCCCTCCGTAATTGGTTATACGTAAATCGGCCCCTAATATGTTTGAACGATATAAAAATAATTCTACTTGATTATCCCCAAATGACGCCGCCTTTGCTTCATCCCATAAATAATCAACGTATTTAAAATTTTTTGTGATATTCTCCATGTTGGTTGTTAATATATTATTTACCTCCAAAAATAGATTACTAACAAAACATTCCTATCCTGTACTATACTGCAACACTTCCATTTGTTAAAAATCAACTCATAAATAGGCATATTTCCATAGGTAAAACACTTCTACTTTTAAATTTTTATTAAAATCAATTTACTCAATATGATGCCATGAGCTCTTCTTTTTTAAAAGCATTCTCTAATATACTTATTTATTCTGGGTAAATGAAAGCCATAATACTAGTGTATTTAATGCCATTTTTGTACATTTCAACTCAAATTATTATTAGTGATTTACTTGATTAAAAACATTTCTTTAATCTAAAACAATTGATATGGACATGCTAAAACTTATTAAAATTGATGAAAACTCTAGGGTACCTAAGTACCAACAGATTATTGATTCAATTATACATAATATATCGATTGGAAATTTAACCATGGACCAAAAAATTCCTTCTATTAATATGTTTAGTGAAGAATTTTATTTGTCTAGAGATACCGTAGAAAAAGCATACAGTATTTTAAAAGAGCGAAACATTATCACAGCAATTAGAGGTAAAGGTTACTACATTTCTAGAACAAAACTTATTTCAAAAGTTAATATACTCTATTTGGTAAATAAACTAAGTTCATATAAGCTTAGAACATACAACCACTTTATTAATACCATTGGCGCTAATTCACATACAGATTTAAACACTTATCACTGTGATGAAACGTTATTTTTAAACTTGCTTGATAAAAATAAAGCGGCTTATGACTACTATATCATCATGCCGCATTTTAAAACAGACAAACTGAATCATATAAGCTTTACTGATAAAGTTTTGAAAGCTTTAAAACAAATCCCTAAAGAAAAACTAATTATTCTTGATAACGTTAAGCCGGATTTAGGTAGTGGCATGATTGAAATATATCAGGATTTTGAAAATGATATTTATGGAGCATTGAATGACGGTTTAAAAAAAATAAAAACATACAAAAGACTCATTTTAGTGTATCCTGAACGCTCTGTTTATCCTTATCCAAGACGTATTTTGCATGGTTTTAGAAAGTTTTGTGTTGAACATAAACTTGATTTTGAAATATTGGATGAAGTCTATGATGACATTGTTTTAAAAACAGGTGATTTATTTATTACCATAGAAGAAGCCGATTTGGTTAACCTTGTAAAACAGGTTAGAGAAGACGAGTTTCGTTTGGGGAAAGATATAGGCATCATTTCTTATAATGACACACCACTAAAAGAATTATTAGGCATTACAGTAATGTCAACAGATTTTAAGGTTATGGGCGAAACAGCTGCCAATATGATATTAAATAAGTCAAGAGGTAAAGTAAAAGTACCTTTTCACTTGATTGAAAGAGAATCATTGTAATACCCCGTTTTACTTTTCAATACACCTATTGTCTGTAAGTATACATTTGAATACTAGAAGGACTATTAACCTTTATTTCTTTAGGTAATTTTGATAACTTTCCTGTTTGACTATCTCTTTTAAAAATTGTAATAGTGTTTGTAAACTGATTGGCTACAAGCACAAAACGTCCAGACGGACTAATAGCAAAGTTTCTTGGATGTTCACCATAAGAAGGCTCATGACCTACCAAATGCAAGGTTCCATTATTTTGATCAATAGAGAACATAGAAATACTATCTTCTTCTGGCCCGCGATTTGAAGCGTATAAAAATTTACCATCCTGTGAAATATGAATATCTGCAGCTCTATAAAGTTCCTGTTTATTTTTGTAAGAATCGTAATCTGCTATAAAATTTAAATTTCCATCCTTATAACTAAAGGATGTTATTTTTCCACTCAATTCAGCAATGCCATATCCAAATTTTCCATTGGGATGAAAGGCAAAATGTCTTGGCCCGCTTCCTTGTTTAGTTTTAATATCCATTTCATTTTCTAATTTGCCTTTATCCTTATCGGAAAAGCTAAATCTTCTCATCTTATCTGCGCCCAAATCTTGAGCAAACAAGTACTTATTATCAGGTGAAAAGTACGATGAATGCATATGAGAGATATCTTGACGCCCCTTTATAATACTGCTATCCTTAAATTTTAGGACTTGACTCGGCGCATTAAGACTTCCATCCTTATTGATTTTAAATAGGCTTAAACTTCCATCCGAGTAATTTGAATTGGTTAAATAATTCCCTGTGTGGTCAATTTGCAAATGCACAGGGTTAAGACCTCCACAGTCTTGCATATTTAGTAATTCTATTTTTTGATTTTTGGCATCCACTTTAAATGAAGCTACTTTACCGTGGTGTGGCATTTGACTTTCTACAACCGAATACAAATATTCGCCGTCATCGGATAATTTTAAAAAAGAGGTGTTCGTGATACTATCCAAAGTAAACTTTAAAACGCTTTCTCCGGTGTCGTTATTAAACTGGTAAACATGAATACCTTCACCTGGTTGTTTATCCGTATAACTGCCCACAAAAAGCAAGGTTTCGGTAGTATTTGTTTGACAACCAAAAACAGTAATCATTAATAATAAGACGAGTAATTGCTTCATTTTAAATAGTGTTTCTTATTAGAATTATTTAGTGTACTCTTTATAATATGATTTTGATGAATTGGTAGTAACACCCTCATTTTTATAAGATAGTTTTTCACCTTCTCCCACATAAATACTTTGCAATGTCTCATTTTCATCTAAGGTGATTACTGCAAAAGTGCCTTTAAAATAAATATCTAATGTTTCATTTTGAAAAACTTCATCTTTGGATTGTGTAATCACATACTGAATTAAAGATTCAGAAGGTGTTTTACTAATAACCTTCAAACCTTTATAGAGTCCATCCTGCTCAATTTTAGCAACGGATTGAATGGATGGTGTTTCTGTTTCATTATAGGGTTCAAAAACCACCACAAATGGGTTTTTCCAGGCCTCACCTTCTTTTCTAATGACTAAGGTTGGTGTTGGTAAATTATCATAAGGCTCAGGCGACTCAAATGTTATTGGTGCTTTTACTTTGGTATAAGTTCTATTCTCAAATCCTGGAATATGCAATTGCATAAAAACATTTCCTTGTTCTAATTTTTTTGTATGAAACGTGGCTTTTACATCACTTGCATACGGTTTTGAAGTTTTTACATCTTTGAAAAAATGCCATCCTGGGTGCCTGTAAACTTTATTACGCTTCCAAGGTGCATCAGCGTTAGCCATATATCTTTTAGGAGTTTTTTGAAAATCTAAATCCTTGTTTTCAAAAGTGAGTTTATCTCCTATATTGTGATACACATAATCGTGATATTCGTTTGGCAATCTGGATTTTGAACGAAATACATCCACATAGTAGCCTGTTGTTGGCGATGTCCTAATCAAAGCCAAGGTGCGTTCTTGTGTGGCTTCGGCCTTATCGCCTTTATCATCTTCAAAACTCGTTAAACTAAAAGAATGATTAGGAGACACTCCTTCCTGCCCAACTTCGGGTTCCATGGAAATCAATTGAATTTTATTAATTTCCAAATCAACCCATCCGCCTTCACCTCGAGAACTCCCGTTTACGATAACCGTATTATGACCAGCAAAAATTCTGGAGTAGTTTTCATGAAGGTCCACACCATAGCGATTTCTGCCGTTATCTACTCCTAAAACTTGCCCTTCACCGTATAATTCAATATTCATGCCTTCAGCATGCCCATGTACCATGTGCGCACCGCCAACAAAACCCATTAAACCATCTTTGGGGTTATTTGTGTTACTTAAATTACGCTGTAAAACAATACCGGCATGATACACTCTATCCGTTCGCGACAAGTCTACATTGGTAGATGCATTATCAAAACTACCATCGTACCAAAATAATGCCTCAGCCCCTTCTCGTTTATATTTCCCTTTGTTCATTGCCCTATTGATAAGTGGTGCAAATTTATTTTGAATTTCGGTTAAGCCATCCATCTTAGCCACGGCATAGGCATCGTCATAAGCTTCATAAGGCACATGCGCATGCCTGTGTCCATCTCCCCAGCGTACAATTTCCTCATTGGGATACACAAAATAATCGAGTCGTGGTAAGGCATGTAACACATTGGGGTGCTTTTCTCCCAATTTCAGGGACGGATCGTATTTATTTAATACCAACATCAATCTTGCTAAAATGGATGTGGTATGGTTTAAATATTGTGAGGTTTCTGGCCAGATATCACCTTCATCTTTATAATTCTTAACCATGACGTTTAAGGCATCTTGGTTTTCGGTACTTTCAGTAAAGAAATAGGACAACCACTTTTCTCGATCCATTTTATCATCCATCGCTAAGGCATTATATACCAAACTTGGTGCTTCTAAAACACTATGATTTGAACCCGATTGCCCATAATTTACTGTTATGTTTGCATAGGTCTTAAACACTTCCTGAGCATCTTCAAAAGGAAAATTCACGTTTTTATTTTCAATGATATCAAAAGCCTTCCCTTCCTTTTTTAAATAAGGATAGATGAAGTCATAAATCAACGGTAATCTATACCCTATAACACGTACTTCCCGAAAGCCATCATACGGAAATAACCATCCTCCTCTGCCTCTCCATGTAGAGACTTCAGTTTGCTGAACAGATTTTATAAATGAATATAAAATACTACTCGCCACAAATGCATATTGTTCATCTTGAGTTAAGTAGTACATGGTACCACAATCTAAAGCTACTTGTAAATATGTAATTAAAAGTTCGGCAGGTTTCCAATCTTCATCGGTAGCATTATCCAGATTTTCTTGAACACCGTTCCTGATATGGGTTGTTTTAAAAAATGTCGGAAAACGGTTTTGCTGTTTTTTAGACCAATCAAAGGGCAATTGTTTGATATATGCTGTTGGATTTTTGTAAAATTTTGCAACCTCTACGTCTGTAGCTAGTTTTAACGTATCGTAAATTTCTTTCGCCCATTCTTGAGTTTCAATTTTATTGAGTATTTGTTGACACTCAGAAGCTTTTACCAATATAAATGGGCGTTCTGGAGCTTGAGACCATACCTTAAACTGAGTTATGGTAATCAATGCCAATAACACATAACAGCCTGTTATTTTTAATTGTTTTAATAGTTTCATTTGCTGTATTATTTTGTTAATTCTTTTTACTCATATTTTATCAGTTTAATTGGCCCCTCCAGACCTACCGACGTTAATGGCTCATTTTTGTATCTATTTGTCCATCTGTTTACAGCTGGAATATCTAAAGATAAACAATAGTTTGATAGAACTGTGGTATAGTGAATTTCAATAGCGTTTTCGCCTTCCTCTAGAACATCAGATACAGGATACATCGCTCTTCCATACCAACGTTTAGCGACTTTTTTACCGTTTACGTAAAGTTCTGTAATGCCTTCATTCACATTACCTAAATCTAAATGTGTAATAGCATCTTCAACTGTAATTTTAGTCTTATAGATAATAGTTCCTGCAAACGTATTTTGCGTTTTATCTTTTGATGCACTAAAATCCTGTAAAGCATCCATATTCCAAGTAAAGTTCTTACCGTCAACCCTTTTGCCTTCTACCGTCCAATTTGCCTGTATTTCTTTTGAAAACACCAACTCGGTTTTCTTATCCGCAGATTTCACCTCTGGTTGTTCATTTTCGAACACTAATAATAATGATTGAAGAGGCTCTAAACTGATGTCTAATTCATTTGAAGATGTTTCAAAATAATAAGGCTTACGCTCACCATTTTCAGGATTCCAGAGGTATGGATATTTATTTTTAAACGGGAATTTCGCCTTAAAACTAGAAGTCTCGTAACGATTGATATTGGTAAAGAAATAAATAATTTCTTTTGAAGTGTTTTGATGAATTTGAAATACATTTTTACTAGGATTACTAATTTCAACATCTGGTAAGAGTTAAGATTTCTTTAAAACTTCTTCCGTCCATGAGAATAATTTCTCAATCGAATTTGGTGAATTAACGCTAATAATTGATGACGTATAATTACTTTGAATATCAGTCATAATTCGTGAAATAACTGCATCGTTAGCCTGATAATCGCCATATCCTAAAGACTTATCTGGTAAACCATCAATAACAACAACCTTACCACCAGAAGCCACAAAATCTTTCAATGTTTTGGCTAATTTAATATCTACTGATTCCAAATTGGCTAAAACCAGCAGTTTAAAATTCATGTCGCCATAGATTAAAACACCATCTTTAACTTTAGCATTAGCCAATACATTTTGATTGATATAATCGCAAGAATATCCTAACTGACTTATGGGTTCCCACATTCTGTATAAATATTCTGGTTCTGTATGAAATGGTCCTCTCTTTAATCCTTTGTCTCCCCAAAGATCTGATGTTGGTCCTAAAATAGCAATAGATTTATCTGCTTGAGAATTTTGGAATACATAAGACAAACGGGCGTTGTAATCTACCCAACTACTCAAATGTTTCCACCATGTATTTTGCTCACTAAAATAAGAGCCGTATCTAATCCAGCCTGGAAAAGGTGCGTCTTTAGGCGAATAATTATAACCATGCAAAACAGAATGATTAATACCTGTGATAAAATTCATGTCATCGTGCTGTTTAATGTCTTCTAAAGTGGTTTTGAAAACACCTCTAACATTAGTCATAGTTTCGCAACTGGTAATTTTTTTTCCTGATAAATGCGCTCCTGCTGAGGCGTATAAATTCCATGTCATGTAGCCATGAGACTGACTCCATTGCCATGTAGAATCTTTCATTTCGGCGGAATAAATCCAGTTATTACTCTCTGGTATATCAGGAATCATGTACCCATCTAACATACCCATTAAAAATGGAGTCCCATAGGCTTGATAGCGACACAAAATGCCATTGTCTTCACAAAATGTTTTATAAGTTCTGGTGAAATTATCCAAAAAGGTTTCAACTAATAATTTATTATAATCAAAACGCACACGCTTAATTTGATTTTTGAATTCTTCCGAAAAATTATTGGTATAGTTACTTTTCGAATAATCTTGATGACCTTAGTAAAACACAAAAGCCATCCAAGGGTCAAGTTTATAGCCATATGTTTTGAAAAACAATTCTGAAAACCCATCACTCCAATTGGCACCAGAGACCTCTATACTATCACAAAACAAGGCTCGAATTAATTGATTTAGAGGAGTACCCGAACGTTCTGAAATTTTTTTCATCCTATTTAAATAAGCCAAGGTCATTTCCTTTTTATAATGATCTATAACAGGCCCTGCACCACCAGGTGCTCCTAAAGTAACATCTCTAAAATCTTGTTGTAGTAATTGATATGACAGCATATATTTCCCTTCTCCTTTTATGGTATATAAAATACTACCTGAGTCATCCTGGTGTTCGACAAGGTCAATTATTTGATCTATGGAAATACAATTAGAAGGGATCAATGAAACACCTGATAGGCTCCATATGGTGCGTTCGCTGTTGCGTTTCTCGTCACGGCTATTTCTAAATTTATTCTTGTAATAATTAATTAAATACTGTTCACTTATCTCAATAACATCACCTGTCTTGTACCATATATTATCTGTAACTATGCGTTGGCAAGTTTCATCTTCATTTAAAAATTCACCACCAAAAGGCCAACCCGTTCCTGCAATAATATCGGTAATCATACCTAAGTCTTGCGTTTTTTTACAGGCATGCACTACAAGGTCTACCCACTCATCACTCATCCAAACCAAAGATTTTTCATCCGTTGGAGTCGCATCTGGCATAGCAATGGGATTTATTTCAACACCACCAAAACCAACATTTTTTAAAGATTCTAGCTGCCTGTCTAGTTCCTCTTTTTTTATTTTATTGCCATTCCACCACCAACGTACAAATGGTCTTGCTTTGGCAGGTGGATTTTGAAAACCTGAGAATAAATCTTGAGTTGATATATCAAATGCATCTATTTTGGTTTTATTATTAGAATTACAACTGAATAAGATACTTGTACTTAAAATTAAAACTCTTTTTAAAAATATTACTTTATTCATTTTATACATCTTAATCAACTCACTAAAGAGTTTGTTTAGTTTGACAATTAATTATTTATAAATTTTAGCATCCCCTCTCTATAATGTAAATAATCATTAGCTGGAGACCCAGCATTATCATCTAGATACCTTTTAATCCATTGAGGATGTGAAATATCATTAGGATTTCCTTCAAAAATATTTTTAAGAAAAGTTCCTGTTGTAGCCAATTGTTTTAAAGAACTTACTTTTGAAGTGTAACCTTTTAGTTCTGGCAAGCCCATAAAATAATTAGTCATTATAGCCACGTCCGGAGATTCGGCATAAGGAATAGTCGTTCCTTTTTTAACACCTAGACCGTAAAAATTCATGTAAATCTGCCATGAAGATAATTGTTCTGGCAGATGATTGCTTTTAGTTAATGTACCCATACCATGATCTGCAGAAATAATAAAAAACGCGTTTTTCCATAAATTTTCCTCCTTTAAGAAATTTATCAATTTCCCTAATTGTGCATCCGCATTTAAAATGGCTTTAATATATGCTGAATCTGGGTTGGTTTTATCTTGTGGACCTTTCCAATAGCTTCTAATTTCCTGTAAATGCAACCTTACTAATCTTGCACCATCTTCCTTTATATGTTTTATGCCCAACGCTACCACTTTTTCATCTGGCATAATTTCAGCGTAATACACATCTGGTGTTTTAAAAACGTCATACAAAGTATGACCACCAACATACACTGATTTGATACCATTCCGTCTTGCAGAAAGAAAAATATCATCTAAATCTTGAGTTTCAAAAATATGCGTTCCTGTATGCATACCAATATTTGGTGGCGATGCACCTCCCCAAGGTTCAGAGCCATCTGGTAATTTTACTCGCCCCATAGGACTGTTAGAATAAGCATCTTCTACAACGACCCCATTTTCGGAAAAATATTTCAGATGCTCAGCACCAGCGGCAATAGCTGTTTCCGCGGCATATTTCATTAAACCATCAATAATAAACTGCACCACTACAGGCTGATTTTCCTCTAATGCTTCAGATTCCAAATTCGAAATTTGTTTTGTTTGCTTCGATTGTTTACAACCCAATAACAAAACACTAATAAGTAATAAACCTAAAACGCTTCTCATTTTTGCCTAGTTTTTCTTAATAATTCATTTTTTAAAAGATATTATTCCATTCCACTACTTCATATAGATTTTGAAGTTTTTATAAATAGCTGTACGTGTGTACATGTGTCGTAACCCTATTCTTCCCTCTGAAATTGGAGCTACTTTGGTAATATCCCATTCAAAATATTGTGTTTCATTTTGATGCTCCATTTTAAAACTGAGCTTTTCTGAAGTTTTGATGGCCGTTATATGATAGATTTTTCCTTTTTCAAATAAACCTTGCATATCGTACGATGGTTCTACCACAATGCTATTAAAGGGTTTGACCTTTGGTTTGGGATAACGTCTTGCGCGCACATAGTGTAAGCCTGCACCATCATTACCAAAAGCCGAAAAACTAATATGAAACGTGTTCATATTTTCGAAATACATTCGCATTTTAGGAACCTCTCGTAAGTGCGTCCATTCAGAAATATCTTTTTCGTAAACACCCTCTTCGTCTCCAGTTGCTTGTACGTAAAGTATATTTACATACTTGTTGGCATCATCGGTTTTCATGTAATCAAACTCAATTTTCACATCTCCTGAAAATGATTCCTCCGTCCATAAAACCGCATGGTGGGCATCATTTCTGGCTTCAGGACCTGCTTTAAAATGCATGCCTTCTGGAGTATTTTCAACCGTTGCAACTAAACCATCTAAAGTCCATTGTTTTGTCCAGTCTTCAGTACAATCATCCTGAAAAACTAATTTCCAATCATCTTGAGTATCGCTATTGTTTTCGCTAAGAGGCTTGTTTGTTTTGCAAGAAACTACAAGGACTAAAAATACCAATAAGAATACATTCCACTTCATAAACACTATTTACTTAAGAAATCTTTCCCCCATTTTTCTCTAAGCTCCACAGCAAGTTGATTTACAGTGTCTTGGTATTCTGGCTTTTCAGCTAAATTATCTAATTCTAAAGGGTCGGTCTTATGGTCAAACAACATGCGGGCATAAGCAATACCATCATCTTTAACCCATTCCGTATAAAACAAATCGCCTTTTATTAAGGTAACCATATCCCTAAATTTAGAAACTCCCCAATCCTTTTCTGGTGTTTCTCCATTTATAATGGGCACAAAACTTTGTCCTTCAACGGTTTCAGGACTATCCAAACCAACTAACTCCGCTAAACTTGGATAAATATCTATGTATTCTGTTATAGCATCTGTTTGTTGCCCGCTGGTTTTACCTGGAACTTTTATGATAAGTGGTGTTCTTAAAGCGGTTTCAAAAGTGACGTGCTTGCACCATAATTTATGGTCACCTAAATTCCAACCATGGTCGCCCCAAAGAATGACGATGGTATCTTCTTCTAATTCTAATCGCTTTAATTCATCTAATACCAAGCCAATTTGCGCATCAACATAGCTAACACAAGCGTAATAGCCGTGAATCATTTCTTTTGCTAAATCTTCTGGAACATCACCTTTTTTCGGGATGTTATCATATTTACGCAGTTCGCCAAACTTATGAAAGGCCTCTTTAGGTGTCGTTTTTGGTTGCACGTAGCTTTCAGGAAGTTCAATTTTACTTCTATCGTACAAATCCCAATACTTTTTGGGTGCATTGAACGGTAAATGTGGTTTCATAAAACCAAGTGCCAGAAAAAATGGTTGGTTTCCTTCTTTTAGTTTTTGTAAGTCTTCTATCCCTTTTTTAGCAATTTTGCCGTCAAAATAAGCACCATCTTCAACATCCATATTTTCAAAAGGGGGCCCATAACCTGTTGCTATTGCTTGCTCTGAACTTTCAGTTAATTGATAGTCTCTTATATTTCCTTTAGGAAACCATCTCGAATCCCAAGCAGCATTATCGTCTTTACCACCATGGTATATTTTACCAGTTGATATTGTTTTATATCCATTCTGTTTTAAAAGCATGGGCAATGATACGGCCTCTGGGTAATCATGGTCTTTTTCTGTTTTCGCATCAACAAAACGATGGCGTGTTGGTCTTGCCCCTGTAAGCAAACTGGCTCTGGAAGCACCACAAACGGGCACGTTACAATAGGCTCTGTTAAACACCAAACTCTCGCTGGCCAGTTTATCTAAATTTGGCGATTGAATGTGATTAGCGCCGTAGAAATTTAATTCAGGACGTAAATCGTCCACGGCAATAAATAATATGTTTTTAGGTTTAGTTTCTTGTGCTATTTCGGTGTTTTTATTTTCATTTTTACAAGATGTAAAAACGACGAAACAACATAGTATTAATTTGAAAATTCTTTTCATGTTATGATATTTTTACCAGTGTTCAATGAGTTTATGATCGTCTAAAGACAGTGTGTTTTTGATGCTATCAGGAATTTTTCGTTTAGGCGTATCTTGATCTAGTTTAAACCCCTTGTTCCCTTTAGGGGTTATGATTGGCATATTACCCGGGGTTTCATCTAAAATATCTCCTTGAGACTTCATCCATTTAAATAAATCCTTTTTTAATTGTTCTTTGACCGATTGTAATTCTAGGTCGTTAGCCAAATTATGTTGCTCAAATGGGTCATTTTGCACATCGTATAATTCCTCAAGAGGCTCATTTTTAAATGCATTTGCTCCTCGTTTAATGAAGTAATCTACATTGGGTTTTCCAGTTAGATTTTGCTCAAGCACTTCTAATGAATTAAAATTTCGAACATATTTATAGTGCTTATCACGAATCATTCTTGAAGGGAAAACTTCAGAATTCAAAATATTTTGATTGGTTCTTACGCCATATACATATTTGTTTACCACCACTTCATCACCTTGTAATAGAGGTAAAAAACTAGTCCCATCCATATCTTCTGCTGCTTTACCTCCTGCAATATTTAGGAATGTTGGCAAAACATCGGTATAATGGATGAGTTGATTTGAAGTAGTCCCAGGCTTAATCACTTTTGGCCAACGCGCTACAAATGGCACTTTTAAACCAATATCTTTAACAGTGAATTTACCTGAAACCCCATGATCTGCACTGTATATAAATAGGGTATTATCATCTAAATACGTATCAACCAATTGTAAAACCTTTTCTATTTGCGTATTATCCTCTTCTATACTTCGGTAATACCCCGCTTTAGATTTTACATAGTCTTTATCATTTTTTTTATCCTCATTAAAGGGGAAAAACTTAATATCTTCTGCTTTCGGGTTTTCAACATCAAAATACTTTCCATGTGGGTATTTTGAAGTGATAAACATACAAAATGGTTTTTTCGCTGATTTGAAATAACGTTCTATACTATCTAAGGGAATATAATCTCTAGGCACGTCTTTTTTAGGCACAGGTTCCCACTCTTTATCCCATTGATATACACTTTGTGGTTTTACATGACTTTTACCTGCTAAAACCACTTCATACCCCAGATTTTTCATTTTCGCAGTTACACTTTCAACATTGGGTCTTGTAGCGGTATGATTAGCAAAACAGCCATTTTTTAAAGGATATTTACCCGTAAAAAGTTGAGATCGACTTGGAGCACAAATGGCCTGTGCTGTAAAAGCATTGTTAAAAAGCATGCCTTCTTTTGCGAGACGGTCTACTGCTGCCGTGTTCACTTTTTCATTACCATAACAACCGTAATCATATACATCTTGGTCGTCGGCTAAATAGAAAATTAGATTGGGTTTGGTTAGGAGCTGTGTTTCACTTTCAACCTTAGCTAAATCCTTGTGTTTTGTATCTGTATGCTTATTACCTAAACATGACGCGAAAGCTAGAATTGAAAGCCCTAAAAGTGTTAATTTTATATGTTTTTTAATCATTTCTTTGTAGCCTTAATGTTTATATTTCTTTACACCATCTTTTAATGGAAAAGCTACTTTTTCTCCATTTTTTGCCCAAGACCCTGTTGGGGTATTCCTTTTCATGAGCCATGTGCGTAGTTTATTGTTCATTTTTGATGCTAAATCAAGTGTCTCTTTGTTTGGGTTTCCGCTTAAAATATTGGTGGTTTCCCCAATGTCATTAGTCAGGTTATAAAGCTCATAAGACTCATCTTCATAACGATAAAATAATTTATAATGCTCATTGTTAACATGTCTATAATGAATGACTGATTGCGGCATGTTACGTACATCCATATACCCTGGGAAATGCCAAAATAATTCATTTTTATCATCAAGAGCATCTGTTTCTTCTTTTAGAACAGGAACGACCGACTTTCCATCTATTTCATGCGTTTCAGGGCTTGGCAATTTGGCCCCTGCAATTTCTGCTAGAGTAGGGTAAAAATCAATGGCATGAACTTCTTGGGTTGTATTTACAGTGTTAGGTTTGATAACACCTGGGTATTTAAAAATCAAGGGTACACGAACACCGCCTTCATAATACGTCCCTTTTCTTAAACGCAATGGTGTATTATCTGTAGGTCCCATAAAACCGCCATTATCTGAATAGAAAACTACCAAAGTGTTTTCGGCAATACCATCTGTTGTGTTTCCATCTCCATTAGGATCTTCTAGTGCATTTAAAATACGCCCTACAGTTTGATCTAAAAGTTCTACAAAAGCAGCGTAATCCGCTCGTGTATGACGTAAATCTTGAGATGTTTTGGCTTTGTATTTAGCTTCTAAATCAGGA
This sequence comes from Allotamlana fucoidanivorans, assembly GCF_006265225.1. Lineage (GTDB taxonomy): Bacteria > Bacteroidota > Bacteroidia > Flavobacteriales > Flavobacteriaceae > Allotamlana > Allotamlana fucoidanivorans. Next base: position 115,080 of record NZ_VDCS01000006.1, read on the forward strand.
CGCGGAAGTATGCTAACATGTACAGCGTGAAAAGGGATATAAGCAAAAAATGGAGCATCTTCTTTTGAGCGATCTTTTATATAATCTACAACCGCATCTCCCAGAGCATCAGTAAGGTGCTTAGGGGTACCTTCTAATAGCCAAGGATCATTTCCATTTTGTATAGGCTTTAGCACATTTTGTATGTAAGTAGTGTCGTAGGGCTGAGCAAATCTTTTTAATCCTTCATGGCTAAAAATCCAACCTTTAGCATCATCGTTTTGTGCAAAAAATTCATTTCTTACTTTTACTCCATTTACAATGGCGTTTGTTTCTTTCCGAAGTGCTAAATTATAGTCAACACCTAAATAACTCTCAGCATGCTTACCCTCTTTTATGGCATGAAACTTTCCAAACCATGCCGTATGATAGCCCTCAGTCTTGATAGTTTTAAACATGGAAATACACTGTTCCTTCAAATAATTATTTTGAGTATGAGGCGTAATAGCTGTAATAACTCCTTTTGAAGCTCTTTTTAGACTCCCCACATTATACACGCCATTTTGAGGACCTGTAGCATATTGCCCACTAAGAAGTGCCGCACGTGTAGGTTGACAGTTTTGTTGCGTGTAGGCATAAGTAAATGACATACCTTGCGCTGCCAATTTATCTATGTTAGGACTTTCATAATACTTTGACCCATTTCCTAGACTTGTGTTAGGCGAACTTAAATCTGTCCAACCTAAATCATCAGCCATAATAAAAATGATATTGGGTTTTTGGTTGGTATCTATCTCTGATTGAGAGGTAGCTAAAAACGCTACCAATAAAAATACAATTAGTATAATCTTAGAAAATATTCTCATGTTAATTTAACGACAAAGATGTTATTACAATTTATTCATTCATTTGATTCTCTCCACTTTTCAAAATTATCTGTTTTCCATTTTGGATATAGGTTCCCGTAAGCCCCTCAGGAAGAAAAATAGTTCCTATAATCTTTTTACTCTTTGTTTTCTTTAAGTTGACTTTAATCTCACCTAGTTTATGCGGCATTGAGCCCTTGACCCAATTTAAATCTCCCAAATGAGGTTCGATTCGTACTGAATTGAACCCTGGAGCAGCAGGTTCTATGCCGCATACCAGCGCTAAATAATAGTACAAAGGTGATGCACTCCAAGCATGACAATCGGAACGCGTTGGATCCGCTTTCTCAGGAAATGTAGTAAGTCCTTTATCAAGTAAGCCACTTAACGTATCTAAAGTTGATATATACATATTACCTAATCCTACCTTCTTAAGCGCTGCTATCTTATAAAAATCGAAGTAAAATGAGGTTTGTGCTATCTCCTTATTGTTAAAAACGCGCTGCATGAGTTCTTTTTCTTGGGCTACTTCAAAAGTGTTACTTAATATAGCTAAAACATTGGCATGTTGACTAAAAGTATTTTTCTCTGGGGTATCGGCTAACAATTGCTTATCCTCATCCCAACAATGTTTTAATATTGAATTTTGAGTAACTTTTGCTTTTAGAGCCCATTTATTTTTGAGTCCAGTCATGCCGTAGGCATCAAATATTTCCATGGCTTTATGAATGGTATAAACATATTGCATCCCAATAACAGCAGAGTATTTTTTTTCCTTGGTTAAAGGCGGGTATCCCGTTTTCCATGCATCAACCCAATCTACAAAAAGCCAACTTTCCAATTTACCAAGCATGCCATTATCAGCTACACGTGCATCATACCAATTAAGAATATCGAGGATAGCTGGAACCATTTTCTCTATAAATTGAACATCCTCACAATGCATCATATAGTCATTCACCATGGTAATCCAAACCAATGAAAAAGGCGCTATGATTTGTTGTGTGCTACTTGGATAGCGTGATTGTGTTAGTCCGAACGGCAATCGAGAATCATAATAATCTTGAATGGCATCTTTCCACAATCGCGTGTCACCAGAAGCATAGGCCGTATTAAGTCCCTGTATACGCGTATCACCCGTGTATTGTAGTTGTTCGTAGTACGGACAATCAAAAAAGATTTCACCAGCACATAAACGTTGGGTTCTCCAAGCCACATCAAAAATAGCACTCATACGGGAGTCTTCACTTTCAAAACTGGACTTTAACTTAAATGGATACCCTGTAAACTCACTACTAAACCCCTCAAGAATTAATGGTTCTTCTCCTGTTGTAATTTTTAATTCAACATAACGGAAACTGCGCCACCAAAGTGGTTCAAAAAACCTATCATCTCCGCCATCTACTTCAATGATATCATAATTCCCCCACATGACTTTTCCTTCAACGTCGTTTCTATTGCCTTTATCAAAAGTTGGCTTACCATCTTTGGGGATAAAAAGACTCTCAGCATAGGTTATTTTAATAGTACTATTTCGCCCTTTACTAAACTTTAGTTGCGGATAGGCATTGGTTAAATGCCCTTGATCCAATAAAATAACGGCGGTCTTATTAGCAGGAATTTTAACAGGTTTACTGCCGGCTATCAAATCCTTTGCATTTTTTACACCTTCCATTCTTCTTACCTCAGCAAAGTCCTGCTTTTTCTTTTCCATCATTGGAATGGAACGCGGACACAACAGGCGTTTATCTGTTTTTCCAGTAATATTATAGTAATTCATGGGCATACCATTATTACCTTCTTTTACTTTTTTCCATGATATTTCATTATCTGATATTTTCCAGTACCACGGATGTAGATCGGCATTAAATTTTTCTCCGGGTCCGCTAGCATAAAAACGTCTAAGGTCCATAATTTTATAAAAGGAATAAGCCTCATCAATAACTACACGCCACGTTGTATTGGTATTAATTTCTTGTTCTTGTTCTGTATTCCCTTGAATGATTAAACCTGTTTTAAGCGACATTTGAGCGACTGGCTTAAGCTGTGCCATATTCCACACTTTTGCTGCAATATGATTCTCGCCTACTTTAAGATATGGTGCAATATCTACCGTATCAAATAGCCACCGATTTAAATCGCAACGCGCAGGACCGCGAGTTACCACTTTGCCATTTATGTATAACACATAACGGTTATCCGCTGAAATATTAATCACGTAATCTTCGGGAATTGTTTTAAAAGACAAGACTTTCTTAAATAAATACACCCCCGTTTCATCTCCAGTTATATCAGGATGTGATACCCATTTTGCCGACCATATTTCTTGGAGTAATTTAGAATTAATATTAGTGGTATTTTGAGCGCTTAGCATAAGTACACAAAAGACAATCCAGAAAGTTAGAATAGTATTCTTCATTAGTTCAAAAAAGTCTTTACCCTACTTCACTGTGGGTTTAGTTCTATTGTAGTTTCCCCTTTTCCGCTTTTACAAGCCAACAACAGCACTAATAAACTAATACCGTAGATAACTATTTTATGCATTTCAATTTTTTACTGCTTAATAATTTTAACCGTAGCCTTATTTTCTAAACCTACTTTTACAAAATAAATGCCTGCAGGTTTATTAGAGATATCAATATGTACCCTACCTTCCTTTACAGTATGAACCTGATTTGAAATTAACTGACCATAAACATTAAACATATGTAAACTCACCTCTTTAAAGTCATTTGGAATATATATATCAAACACACCCTTTGATGGATTTGGGTACGCCAAGATATTTTCTAACATATTTATTTTTTTAGACAATTTACCTTGACAGTCCGCTTTGGCCTTAACATCAATTTCATCACCATGAGCCACATCTATTTCTATGTATTTTTGGTTTGTTGTCATTAACAAATTACCATTTTTAATAACCACATAAGGCCCTTCGCCACTTTCAATAGTAATGGTTGCCTTGTCTTTATTTTGGGCTATTTTACCAGAAATAGAATTTCCAGATTCAATTTCTAAACTAAAACACTGTTTAAAATCTTCTCCATCAACTGTGATACAGAAACTGTAATTACCAGGATTTAAATTTTCGATAGTTATATCTTTTGTAAAACTATAATCAAGCCCAGCAATTTGTACACTATAATTTCTAGTGCGCAAGGTATTTATAATGAGTTTCCCGTTATTTCTGCCTGTGCAAGTTTCGCTTATAGTTTCAATATTGAAATTATTGGAAGGTAAAACCTCTGTAAAATCAACACCACTTAAGGCTATGGTATTAATTGATAATTTTGGAAGAATAATTTGGCCTGTTCCCTCTTTGATTAGAGATAACGGACTATCATTATAGGGTACGGCACGCTCTTCATCTACAGCAGAAAATGCCATAGCTTTATGTATGTAAGTATCTGTAAAACTTCCACCGTCAACTGATACATTAAAAACCACATCCTTATCGGTTAAATTTAAAGCCAAAACTGTAGCTTTACCATCTTTCCAAACTACTCTGGCGCTCACAGCTTTTACACCTTCAATAAGATTTGGAGATTGCATATCACTACCTATCAATGTACTATTTTCAAGAATACTTCGGGTAATTTCGTAGGCCGACCCAAATAAGGTTTTCTCTAAAGGGTATTTTATTCGCTCTTTGATCTTACCTTGCCCATCTATATATTCTTCCCAAACCAACATTGAATTCAATTTACCATTGGTACTAAACCAATTGGCACGCTCAAAAATATCCTGATTTTCGCTCATCATTAAAAAACAATCTACAGCTCCTAGTGCAGATACCGCGTTAGGCCCTCCAGATTTTACACCCCATTCGGTTAACCAAATAGGCTTATTCGTTACTTTACGTGGATAATCTGTAATTGAAGCTAATAAATGCTTTCTGGCAGTTAAGGCTGTGCTAAACGCTTCATCGCTGTTGCTAGCATCATCTGGATCTGAACCTACATAGGTATGAATGGTAACGGCGTCAAAATAAGATTGGTCTACAGTTAAGTCACTATTCCAATTTGGGTTAGCCCAACTATCGCGCCGTAGCAAAGGTATAGATACTCTAATATTTGGATCTAGCTCCTTTAGAGCAGCCGACATAGATTTTGCCCTAGCAATATAATCTTCTGCATTAGGTATTATTGAACTTCTCTGTCCTGGATAAAAATTCTCGTTACCCATTTCAACATCTTTAACTTCAAACCCTCTATTAATTAAATCTTGATAACGCGCAACACTTTCTTGACAACCATTATTAAAATCAGTACCATCAGCACTCATATTAAAGGTCCACATCATACTGAACCCTTTTCCTGTATTGGATTTACGTTCAGAATTTAATGCGGTTAAACCATCAATTCCTACTTTAATATTATTGTTATCAAAAATATACAAATTGGCCAAAAAATCGACCTCCTTCATTCTAGGGGTGTCATCAACGCCCTGTTTGTACTCAAACTTTTCTTCTCCAAAAAGCCTAGACACATCTCTTCTCCAATCATACCAATTAGCCCATAAACCATGAGGAAAACGTACCGAAATCGGGTTAAACAACTTCACAAAATCTTTTTCTTGATTCGTGCTAAAATGATGGATATTTGTTCCTAATAATAAATTATTGAAAGGCTCTTGAGAATCCGTCTTCAAATTTAAAGTGGCTTCTATATTGTCGGGCAAATTGAAAGGATAATCTTGTGCATTACTTTGTATAATTAGAATTAAAAACAACAGTAGTACTTTTATTTTCATAACATTTTTATTGTTCTGATTATTTTACAAGTAATATTCATTTTTCTAAGAATGAATTAAGAAATAAAATTACTTAACTTTTAGGCTTTACCTATCCTGTAGTATGCTGCAAAAAATATTATAAAAACAAAAAAAAACAGAGATAAACTTCTGGATTTTATAAGACATTCTGATTAAGATAAATATCACCCGAAAACTAATTAACCCTAAACCTCAACTAGTTTTAATTTTCGGCGCTAGTACGCGCTTTCTGCTCTACAAAATAAGGTTGAAAGGTATATTTCGATTTTTCGTCCCATTTTACATTTGTGTTGGGCAATAATTGCTTCAACTCCTCTAATTTTTCTTTGTACTCCTCATTTCCGGCTACGTTTATCCATTCGTTAGGGTCGTTAGCATGGTCATACAACTCTTGAGTACCATCTTCATATTGAATATATCTAAACTGATTTGTTCTCACCGCATGATTATTCATACCATAGGTAGTTAATGCAAAAGAGTCTTCGACACCTTCATTTTTGTTCATCATAGACACCAAACTTTTACCTTCATTTCTGGAATAAGCTGGGAGACCGCTTAACTCGAGTAAGGTTGGGTAAATGGATAACATTTCAACTGGAGCATCAATCTTTTTTCCTTTTGGTAAATTTGGCCCAGCAAACATCAACGGTGCTTTCGTAGCGGTTTCCCAAAGGGCATGCTTAGCAAAGGTGCCTTTTTCCCCGAGGCGATACCCGTGGTCTGACCACAACACAATAACCGTATTATCAGCATACTTGCTATTTTCTAAAGCATCTAAAACACGGCCTAATTGGTTATCTACAAAACTGATACAAGCCAAATAGGCTTGTACCATTTTTTTCCACTCACCACTTTCAATCGCCCAATTTGTGGTAGGCATCATAGGTAAATCGTTAATTTGTAAACCAACATCTGGAATATCAGCCAAATCATCTGCTTTATAAGGTGGTGTTTCAATAGCTTCCAAAGGATACAAATCGAACCACTTTTGAGGTACATATAACGGCACATGTACACGCAAAAATCCAACACCTAAAAAGAAGGGTTTATCATAATCGCGTTGTAATCGCTCAATAGCCCAGGTGGCCGATGAATGATCAGGCATCAAGCTATCATTTTCAGGAAATGCACCCCAGTCTGTACTCGTTCTACCATGAACACCTTTAATACCCTTTCCATAACCATCCCATACAAAGCGCTTTTTAGGTAATGGTCCAAACCCTTTTACGCGTCCTCCTGATTCATGAAATACACTATCTGGTGCATGATTATGAAACAACTTACCAATCCCCATGGTGTGATAGCCGTTATTGTTAAAATACTCTGGAAGAAAGGTTATATCTTTTGTTGCTGGATTACCATCTCGACGCACTTCATTATCGGGTGCCATTCCATAAATACCAGTATTAGAGGGTCGCAACCCCGTCATGATGGACGCTCTAGAAGGGCCACAAAGTGGCGCTTGAACATGTGCATTTGTAAAGGTTACGCCCATTTCAGCTAACCTATCAAAATTTGGGGTTTTTACATTTGAAAAATTGTCAATGGGTCCTATCATATTGTTTAAGTCATCTACTGAAATAAACAATACATTAGGTTTTGAAGGTTCTTCGGAAATCGCTTGCTCCTGAGCTGTTTTGGATTTACAAGAACTGATTAACAAGCCAATTACAGCTACTAAACAGACAAGTTTTTTCATGATAATATTGTTATTTATTTAATGTTTTTATAAAACTTCTGTAGCGTATAAAACGCTTTCTTCTTATTTCCTGTTTCTGAAATTAGCCCTTTTCTGTTCCAGCCGTTTTGGTATGGAATTAAAGTGCGTCTTGGCGACCTAAAATCTACCAAAGTCCATGGGGTAATACCACTAATTCCAGGAATTTTAGCCAAAGTAGGTAGGGTTTCTTCATATAATAATTCTTGAAACTCTTCACTCCAACGGGTCATATTATCGGCATGATATCCTTGAAGCGCACCAGCACCAAACTCGGAAATAATGACTGGTTTATCGATATCTATTTCCCAACGTATGTTTTTGATGTTATCAATTTTACCGCCATACCAACCATAATATTGATTGAAACTTAACACATCTACAACCTCAGCAAATTCATCTTCAACAATCATGATATTTTTGTCCTCATCTTTACCATGGTCTTCCAAAGCCGCACTAACGAGACGTGTGTCATCTAGTTTTCTGGCTGTTGAAGCTAAATTGGTTAAAAATGTTAAACGCTCTTTAGATGTAGGCGTTTCGTTGGCCATTGACCAAATGATAGAACAAGCTCTGTTTTTATCGCGTTGAATAAGTTCTGTTAGCTGAGTTTCAGCCTTTTTGTAGGTCTCGGTATTTGTCCATTGAATCGTCCAATACACAGGTATTTCTTCCCAAACTAAAATACCCATTTCGTCTGCTAAACGAATCATGTTTTCGCTATGCGGATAATGTGCTAAACGCACATAATTACAACCCAATTCTTTGGTCCAACCTAACAATACCTTGGCATCTTCAATAGACCATGCTCTACCACCACGCATGACGTTTTCTTCATGGATAGAAATCCCTTTTAAAAATATTTTTTCGCCATTTAATAAAATTTGCTTCCCATTGGTTTCAATAGTTCTAAATCCAATTTTATCTGATATGTTATCTTTTGAAATAGCAATGTTTACATCGTATAATTTCGGATTTGTATCACTCCAATAACTTAGACGTTTTACAGGAAATTCAAACTCAACATACCCCTCATCATCGGTAATAAAGGCTTTATTTATTTTTAATTCTGGAATGGAAAGGCTAACGTTTTGATTTCCCTTATTTTCTCCATTTAATTTAATGTATCCTGAAACCTCCTTATTGTTATTTTTAGTGAGTTGAATTTTATAATCTTCAATAAAGGTTTCATCTAACTCATAAATAGTGACATCTCTGGTGATACCCCCGTAATTCCACCAATCTGTGCTTAATGTAGGTACTTCATCTGCAGCTCGTTTATTATCTACTTTTACAATTAAAAAGTTATCCTTTTCTTTTAAGAGATGTGTCATTTCAAAATTAAAAGGTGTAAATCCACCCACATGAACTCCTAATTTCTTTCCATTTAAATAGACATCTGTTCGGTAGTTAACTGCACCAAAGTGTACATAGTAACGTTTCGAAGCGTCATAATCTTCAACATTAAATGACTTTTTATACCAAACGGTACCCTCGTAATAAAACAGTTTTTCTTCTTGTGAGTTCCAATCTCCAGGAACAATCAAAGTAGGGGCTGTATCAAAATCGTATTCTACCCTATCCGTTTTATTTTGTGGTTTTTTATTTAAAAAGTAGGCGCTAGAACCAGGATTTTCTGTACCATCATGAGGCTCCATTCTGTAGTTATAATATCCTGTTTCGTAAACATCCACAATATAATGCCACCTACCATTTAGGCTTTGCCCGTTTCTTAAATAGCTATTTTGCAACAACGGTTCATTTGCAAATGTGAATATTGAAATGAATAGTAGACTTATGCTAACAATATATTTCATGTGATTTTAAATAACTTTGATTGTAATTTTAACTTGATTTTTATCTTCAAAAGGCATAATTAATGGCACTGCTTCTACGCCTGGTACCATATTAAATAGTCTCGCTTTTGGTGTGTCTTTTATTTTTATAGCTGTACTTGACGTGATTTTTACTGTTCCCCCTGGCTTTTCAATAGTAACTTCATGTTCTGAAACTTGATTTACTTTTTCCCCTGTTGGTGATACTATTGGTAATACAAAAGCGGTAGGTGTTTTTATAGCCTCATTGGTAGTTGCGAGTATTTCTAATTTTTCAGAAGTTGCGGTATAATCTAAATTGAAATTTGAAGCCGTTTCTTTTACTATCTCAAAAGCTTCGTTTTTTAATTGAACATTAGCTTTATATTCAATTTTAGTGGTATCGTCTTTTGATGTAAAAGTGGCTTCTAAATCGAATAAATTGCTGTACCAAACATTTTCCTTAAAGGTTTCTATTCTTGGTGTTAGTGCAAAATCTTTATCTGGCTGTGGTTGCTGATTATAGGCTTCCAATGTTTTATAAATTGCTACGCTTGCCGTACATAATAATCCTACTCTATTATGATACAAAACTCCAAGTGAAGCTCCAGTGACTTGCCTTACATCATTTCTTTGACTATAGATAGAATCATACGCAGAAATTGTACCCCTCCAGTCGCCTTTACCAAATAAGGAAACATCTAACTCCCTAAAATAGGTTTCGCCATTTGCTACAGCTCTAGGAAGAGGTTCAGATTTATCTATTTTCGGTAAGTGTTCCCAATGGTCAAGCAAAGTTGCTAAAGGCTTAGCATGTGCAAAGGTATGATGAACGCAAGGCTCGATACCATGAGACACATAATGTGGACCTCCATGTAACAATCCTTTATGGGTACATGACTTTAAAAGTTCAGTATTTTTAAAAGTAGCGGTACCTAAAGCTGGATTATAATTAGCCATAAAACTAAAGGCTGGTTGCATACCATCACTGGTTCTACTTCCCCAATAGGTCCATTTAAACATTCTGTTTCCAAAACTATTGTCTATGCCCCCATCGGGTAAAATAAAATCTAAATGCGCATCCAAGGATTTTTTTAGTAACTTCAATAATTCCTCATCATTTTCATCCAACGCATAGAGCACCAAGTTATTCAAGGATTCTTCAATGTTATAGCCCAAATCTATACCTGGCAAACCTTTTGGGCTTAGCGCTTTTTTATTCTTTCCTTGTATCTCTCCAAATAACAAAGCGTTGGGTTCAGAAAAATGACTTTTTATTTGGGAAACTAATTCTTTACTTCTTTCTAAATACTTTTGGTTGTTTAACAACTTCCCAATTAAATGAAGTGCGTAAATTGTTGTGGCACTGTAATTAATATTGCCACTACCCACCGCAGGGAATCTATTGTACACAAACTCAGTTGCCGATTCTAAACGTTTGTACCATCGGTTACGAGTACTTTCATCTAATAAATCGCCGCGATATTTCAAGGTGTCTGCCAAGGCTATAGCTCCAAAAACCGTGGTTCCATCCCAAGATTTTGGATCTAAATCATTAGTCCATGCGCCATCTTCCCTTGTTACGTTTTTACCCCATTCAAAAGATGCGATACCGGCGTCGAGATACTTTTTATCTCCTGTTGCTTTGGCCATATAAAAAAACGGATATACAGCATCCATGACTCGCGCATGTACTGTGTCGCAGGCGGGACAATCGAATAACCCATGAACTTTAGGGTCTGATGGCTTTATAATTTGAGTTTTTATCATCCCGTCACACCATTCCTTCAATAAATCAAAAACTAGTTTTCTGTATTCAGGCGAATGAAATTCTTTTATCTCATTGGTACATGAACTTAACAAGCTAGTTGCTGAAAGCGATAGCCCAACACCTGTTATGGTTGACAACTGAATAAAATCTCTACGCTTCATCTGAATATTTCTTTATTACAATTTGAATTATTCAGCTCTAAATGCAGTAATTTTTGCTGTTAAATCCGCAACAATATCTGGATTTGCATCTGCTAGGTTATGTTGCTCAAACGGGTCTACTTCAATATTAAAGAGTTGTACCACTTCGTCTTTCTTTCTAACAGGGTCTGGAATAATGATTTTATACGGCGGGAAAATCGCCATATTGTAGAACATGCTATTTTCTATCGTATCAAAATCGTGTGCATACACTTCCCCAAAAACACCTTTACGTTCAGCCAGTGTTTCTTCATCTAAAACACTTACTCCATGTAAATTTGCTGGTTTTTCAATACCTAAAATACCCAATACTGTGGGCACCATATCTATACTACTGGTTATTGTCTTGTTGTCCATTTTTGGTGCAATTTTCCCTTTCCATTTGTACATAATAGGTGTTCTAATTCCTAAATCGTAAGGCGCCCTTTTCGATGTTTTTACATAGGTATTTTTATCTGGTTCTTGTACCCAACCATTATCGCACACATAAACAAACAAGGTATTTTCCATTTGTCCCTTGGCTTCAATCAAATCAAATAACTGTCCGCAAGTTTCATCAAACCATTCGCACATGGCCCAATATTTTGCTACATATTCGGTAGGTGCTTTTGATAAATATTTATCTAGCAAACGTTGCGGGGGCGTGTGTGGTTGATGTGGTAAAAACGGTGCATACCATAAAAAGAAGGGTTTCTTTTCTTTAGCAGCTAAATTTAAATAACTATTAATGGTATCCAATCCTTTTCTACCAATTTGTAAACCAAAATCACCGTGACGCCCCCCACGTTCTGGGTCACCGTGCGTCATTCCATAATCAAAACCACCAACTCTGTGGTTACCATGCCACCATTTACCGGTTTGAAACGATAAATACCCTTTTTCTTTCAACATATCTGGAAGTGTGGTTTGTTTTTCAAAAGCAGAAATGACAGGTTTATAGGCTTCTGTTCTTTCTTTCCCACGGATATTTCCACGTTCATAGACCTTATCATTTCCTAAAATACCATGATCTTTTGGATATAACCCCGTTATTATTGTTGCCAAAGATGGTGAACACAATGGTGTTGGCACATAGGATTGTGTAAAAGTTAAACTCTCAGAAGCAAATTGGTCTAAGCGTGGTGTATCAATATGCTCATGCCCCATAAAACTATAATCTGTCCATGCTTGATCATCTGACAAAATGAATACAATATTTGGTGGTTGATTTGCTTCTTTTCTTTTTTGGGTTTCTGCTTGTGATGCTTTGGTTTTATTTCCACAGGAGAAACAAATAACTAGGATTATTAAATAGCCTAGTTTGTTTAATTTATTCATTATTTTGGATTTATTTTATTACTTTTTTTGTAAAACATTTGCTTCACTTTTTAAACGCTGAATCGGGCCATTATCTCCTAACACATACATTTTTCTGAAATCTGTTCCTGATACTTTTTCGCCAACAATTATTCTAGCATCCGGATGTGGATTATCTATTAGAGAAGATATCACAAATCCAGAATGTTTTCGACTTAAAAAAACAGGGCCTTTACTAAACGTATTCCCTCCATCAAAGCTATCCCATCTACTTATTTCGCCAACACTCTTTTTGATTTGACTTTCTAAATACAAACTTACTTCTGTAGCAGATTTTAATTCAATATCTGCATCACCTTTGGGCAGATTATTGGTACTACCTTGTAACCACGCTTGTCCATCCCATCTAAAAAGTTGTATACGTTTAGGACCACTTCTGTTTTCACCTACGTCTGGACCAACCAACACCGCAACATGTGGGTTGCCATTGGGGTCTACATCGGTTATCCCTTGAAAGGTCCAATCATTGGGTATTTGCTTAACCAAAGCCTTTTCATCTGCCATTTCCTTGGTTAAAGGCATCTCTAATGGTTCATTTTTAACATTTCTCCATTGCCCCGACTTTGTATCAAAAACCATATAATACAGGTTATGTCTTTCTGGAATATGCCCACGTGGATCTTGCGCATTTTTATTATCTCTACAAATATGATAATCAAACGCCACAATAATATCGTATCCATTACCTCTACTCAACCAAGGATACCAAGAATCTACAGCTGCCATATCTGTCCTGCGCTTGTGTTTTAAAAACGAAACAGGATCTTCAAAAGTTCTTCCATTATCAGAGGATTTTTGATAAACCCAATTACTTCTGTGTGCACCATGCCTGTAAAACAAGTAGATATCCCCATTATCCATTTTTATAAGTTGGTTGTAAGTACCAAATGGTGAAATATTTTCTAATTCCTCCCAACCAGAAATATCCAAAGGATTTTTAGAAACCACATGTTTGTTTTTTCCGTAGTGATGGTTTCCAAGCTTATTTTCTCCAATAGCTTTCGTACCACCGTGTCCGCCAAACATAATGTGAATATAACCCGCATCATCTATCATCATTGAAGGTTTGCCGTGGTTATCGGTTTTACGGTTAGGATCTTTACCCATTTCACTAACTCCTGCTTTGTAAGGCCCTTTCCATTCTTTCGTATTATGGTTATATGAAGCCACATACGGGTCTTCCAAAGGACCTTGATAACAGACATATGTAACTCCTTTGTGAAAAATTCCTGCTGGATGTTGCACCACAGCCACGGCGTTACCGTAACCGTTATCAGCGAAATAATCGACTAATTCGGTTTGATTATTATCTCCAATCATGTCTTTTTTATTGGACTTACAAGCTGCCAGAAATAAGCATAAACCAATTGTTATAATTTGAAGTTTCATGATTCTGAATTAATCGATCATTAATTTAAAGGTATGTATTTTGCCATCTTGATTTTGAATACTTACAAAATACATTCCGCTGGTCATATGATGATCTTGCGCATTTAAGACTAGTTTATTTTGTACCTGATTATTTGAGTATACCTGCAAGCCAAGTATATTGTAAATACTAACCTGAGCCCAATCAGCCTTACCTGAGACAATAGTAAATGTATTTTGAGTTGGGTTGGGATACACTTGAACGTTGGACAAGAAATCAATTGTTGACATGATTTTACCTTGACATTCAGCATCTGATTTTACTACAATCTCATCGCCTTGCTCCCCATCAATTGTAAACTGCGTAGCAGCCGTTTCTAAAACGAGTACACCATTTTTAATTACCTTAAATGGTGCGTTTCCTTTTTCTATTTCAATGGCTACTTTTCCTGTTTTGGTGCTACTAATTTTACCCGTTAAGGCCGGTGCTTCATCAACAGTTACTTGATAGCATTGTTTAAATTCGTTCCCTGAAATACCAATACAAAAATCATAGCTTCCAGGAGTTAAATTTTCAATTACTGTTTGATTTGTAAACTCATAATTAACATTATTTAATGAAACTTCATAGTTAAATTTCTCTAAAGCGTTTATTGTTATTTTTCCATTATTCTTACCAGAACATGTTTCACTATTAACTTCAATTCTAAAATTATTTTCAGGTATATTAGAAAAATATTCATAATTTAATACAAATTCCTTAAAGGCTTTATCTTGTGTATCTCCAGTAATTATTTCATCCAAAAATTTTAGGGTACTACCCTTTCCTAAATACAAAGAAACATTTGTTTTTCCATCTTTTATTGCTGTACGTACGATACCAAATTCACCTGTAAAATTAATATCAAGATGAGAAACTGAAGTACTAGAAGCATTAGAGAATATGTAATCTGTTATTTTAGCACCATTTACTTCTGAAATGACTTTTGCGCCTGCAATAACCTCACCATCCATTATGTGTGAAACTGACTTTACACTAGGGTTTGTAGATTTTGAAGGTTCAAAAACATATACATATGGTTTATCCCAAGCTTCACCTTGTTGCCTAATGGCTAAAACTTGTGTTTTCTTTTTTACATAGCCGTTTAGTGCTTCTCGAGTTGCAGGCCCTAATGCCTTTGTATATTCTCGAGTAACTCCAGCAGGTGCAAACATATTCATATAAGAATTAGTTGCATCTAAATCGAAACGAATGTGTAAAGCTTCATTTGTTGGTTCTGTAACATTTGTATTTTCAAAAAAGCGCCAACCTGGAGATTGTACTGGATCTCCTACATCGTTTTGATATCGGTTCGTTGCGGAAACTGGAAGGGTTGAACCATCTAAAGTTTTAATAGTCGTAGCATCTCCAATGTTATGATAAATATAGTCATGAAAATTATTTGTGTTTAATGACTTTGAACGAAAGATATCAAAATAATATGCTGTTGTTGGACTAGTTCTAATCGTACTTAACGTACGTTGTTGATCACAATTATTTATATTATCATCTAAAAACTGAGTAGCAAAACTAAAATTTGTACTCAAAGGATCCTCTAGATGCGCTGGTTCCGCTGCTTTATTAACTGTTGTATTTTGCCATACATAAGAATTGCTTGCCCATGAACCACTTTGTCTTCCTTTGGAGTTCCCATTGACAATTACAGTGTTATTCCCTGCATAAATTCTAAAATAATTAGTGTGTATTGGTAATTTTCGTTCAGCTACAGAAATAGGCATACCTCCATTAGGTGCCATGATATCACCTAGGCCATATAACTCCATTGTAATACCAGTGGCATGTGAATGGACATAATGTGCGCCACCAATAATACCACATAAACCATATAACTCATTGTTAGTTTCTGTGTAATTACGTTGCAAAGCAACACCTGCATGCTTAACGATAACTGTTGGTTTATAGTCAAATTTCTGAGTTGAATTCAGTGGAAATTCTTCTCCCCAAAATAAACCAAGATGATCTAGACCACCAAAAGCTGAAGTGCCAAAAGGTTGATTTCGTCCACCTTCAACATTATAGTATTGTGCTAGTGCAGTTTCTGCTTTATCTTGTAAATCAGTATATCCTTTTCTTTTTGCAATACTTAATACATATCTGAATAAAGATTTAGATCCATCATTATAGCGTTTGGAATCGCCATAACGCACATAAGACCTATTTGGATGACGAAGGTTCTCAAATAAGAATACTCCATCCAAAACATTCCTGTATTGAGGAATTACGTCTAATTCTGGTTTAATTCTATCTACCATATTTAACACCAATTGAATACGAGACATAAAACTATAACTTGTAGATTCTGGCCAAATACCTTGTTCGCCAAAGATTGGCATCACTGTTCTTGTAAAAGAATTTTGTCTTTGTGTTCCTGTATCCCAAAAAACTTTAAAAAGACGTTCTCTTTCAGTATCGTCATCTATACATAGAATTGCTGCTAAAGCTCCAGGAGCAGTAAGAATTGGGTGATTGGAAACCAATTTACCATACTTGTTATCTACTCCACCAGATTCTAACAATGCATTTCCTGCAACATTTTTCATTGCTTTTTGTGCGGTTTCATTACTGTAAGCTATGCGTGTACCAGCAGTTTTATCATAAACTTGAGTTCCTGGAGTGTTTAAAAAATTATAAATAAAATCATAGGCGTATGCCAAATAAGGGTATGTACTTCTTGGATCGAAAAAGTAATTACCACAAATAGCAGTTGTTTCAGGAGTTCTAGGTGCTAATTCTTGAAAATAATGCCAAATTATATCAGCTGCATATTGCGCGTAATCTTCATCTTCTGTTAAATAGTAAAGCATCCCTGCATGTGCTGCTGAACTTAATACTTTAAAATGTTCGTTATTTGCACTTCCAACTTCGCTTTCTGCAAGATTATCATCAACAGCCAAAGCAATAATTGCATTAATCGTTTGTGCTGGATTTGATTTATGCGCAGCCACTTTAGCATCTACGTTTTTCTTTAGTTCATTTTGTGCAAATTGAGCCCAACTGTATTTATTTATTTTATCTAACACTTCTGCACGTTCATCAGCGGTTATATGAATGATAGGATGTTGTAAAGATTGTGCAGACACAAACATCACCTTTAGTAAGAATAATACAAAGAGTATATTTTTCATTTTTCTAGTTTTAATTTATTTATTCAATTTCATTTTTCAGATTAATTATATGTCAATCATAAAAGACTACAAGGTTTTTAGTACTACACATACCATTTTAGAACCTAAAAAGTTTCTCCTTTAACAAAATGTAATGCGCCTCGAATGCTTAAATATCAGAAACCTCGAATTTAGTTGGGTTTAGCGGCAAAACTATCCTTAACTGTCCTGTTTTTTGGGTAAACTTATATAAGTTAACGCTATAGGATTGCAACCCATTAACACTTTAACGAAAAAAGCAAATGATTCAGAACTCTTCTCATTAAAACTTCATCAAAATATATCTCTTTCTGTTACGGCTTTACTTCAAGATTATCGAATAAATTACCATCATATGAGCTTCCTAACATTACATAACCAGACTTTTTGTTATGGCTAACTTTTGTTATGGTATGACCATCCACAAAAGCTTCTATTGCTTTGTCCTTGAATGTCAATTTCAATTGATGCCATACATTACCATCAAAATTTTCAATGCTCCCTTTTGCAAGGGTCTGCTTATCGAAAACTAGCGTCCAATTTCCGTTTTTTTCAAGCATGAATCTATAACCTTTCAAATAACTCCCTTGAACACGACCGCCCAGTTCTACATTACCACCCTCTATAAAAACATCTACACTACAGGTAAAATTCGTCCATGTTACATCACCAATCAACGTATTGGGTTTTATGTTTGAACGGCGATACACGCGCATCCAATCATAACCTTGCTCCGGATTTATTTGCTTTAAACAATTGGTTCCATCTTCTTTTTGTACAATTTCAAAACTACCTGTTTGGTCTGAATGGTATTTTGGTAAGTCACCAACTTTCCGGTCCTCATAATCTTCTTTATACGGGAATGGAAATGGTGTTTCTTCCGGTATACTGTATTCTCCTTTTTGTTGACCTGTTGTTGTTGTTAATGAATAAATACACTTAGGGTCTAGTTTAATTGTGAATAAACCGTTCTTTGGCTCTATGCTTTCAAGCTGAACAAACTGTTCTTCTTCGCTCGATTTCCAAATATTTACAAGGGTTTTAGACAAACCTTCTTCAATCGCTACTTCAATAGTCTCAGGTTCTTCAGTACAGATAATCATACTCCAGTCTGAACCATTTTTATTTTTCATGGTAACACAACTACCTTTATAAGTTGACGCATCAAACAATCCACAAGCTTCATCTAAATATTGCCAATCATTAGCCTCCGCAAATTGTGTGGTATGAGCAGTAGCCCAAATTGTTGGCCACACTTCATAATAGCCACTCCAAGGATTGTTGGCTTTCATGGCTCCTGCTTTATCCCAGGTTACCGATTTATAAATGGAGCCTATTGGCGCCCAAATTAGTGTTTTGGTTATTTTATCTCTAATATAAAACTTGTTGTATATACGCGCTAAATTCAAAGCTCCAGCTCCGCCCCAGTCCTTACCCGTCCAGCTCCAATCTTCACTAGCCCACAATGGCGTACCTGATGCTTTGGCCTTTGCTGTTGTTGGGCGCCCACGGCCATCTACCATATCTTCGGTAAACTCTCTGCCCGTAACGTAATGATACCCAGCAGCCTCAATAACTTTATCAAATTCGGGGTCCTTTTCCAATTCTTCAAATATTTGCCAGTCACCACTATTATCATCAGGCCCTTGAATCTTGACATTCTTATAACCCCTTGCATCTAACAAAGGACGTACTTCATTTACCAGCCAATCACGATCGGTATAGTTTTCATTCTCTGCTGCTGCTACCCAATCAATATCTAAATCCCAATCCCTTTTTGCTACATCGAGGAACGTAACAAAATACTCCGCAGATTCTTTAGTATAAATATTAGATTTTAAATACCCTGGAAAACTCCATGGTAGATATTCCAAAATCATGTTGGGGTTCTTGTCTTTAGCCGCTCTCATAAGCCAAAACTCATAACCTCTAGAAATAGGATTCTTTAATTCTTCGCGCGTAATGGCATGAGATGGTTCAGAACCACAAGTAGAGTTTTCACCACCACCCATTTCTACTTTTAAATGCTGAAAGCCAGCACCAAATTTAGGTTTAAAAAGCATGTCGAGAATATGGTCTCGGTATGGGTCTTTATAATCGTATAACAAATCGGTTGAAGCACCAGCACTTACACCACCAATACCTTCAAAAGTACGCCCTTCATCTTCTGGGCTTAAAGTAATTTTCACGACACCATTCTCTTGCTCAAAAACGGGAGGTTCAAAGGCTTTTTCTTGATTTACAATGTCTCCCATTTCAAACCAAGCAGGTTCGCTATGACACACTCCTCGATTATTGCCCCATACAGTAACTCTCCAGTATACTTTTTGTCCTGATCTTAAGGGTTCACCTAGATATTGGTATGGCCCTGTCTCTGACTTGCTAGTTGGTCCTGTATCCCAAAGATCTGGATACTTTAATTTCTCAATACTTGTGGCCATCATAATACGAAAACCGCCCTGTTCTTGACTAATACTGTCCCCAATAAAAGTCCAGCTAAAAAATGGTCTAGCCGAAGTTATTCCCGTTGGGTTACTTTGTAATTCACATTTTAAATCTTTTACTTGAATGACTTGCGCTGCAGAGCACAAACACCATAGGTAGATTACTATTTGCTTCATGATGTTATTTTGTAATTGTAAACGAACTGTTTTTCTTGCTTCATTACCCGTTGGTTATGGTATTGTTATTTAAACCTTGATGGATTTTTATTGATAGGTTCTTATCTAGATAATATTTTAAGGCTTTATTTTTATAGTTTACTGTTAAGGTTTGAACATGTTTTAAATGATTTTTTACTAGTCAACCACCACGTACTTTAATGATATAATCTATGGTTGACCATGAGACATCTTCTTGAAAACTTTGCAATAACTGCTCGATATTGGTGTCATCTCTTTCTTCATTAACATAATACTCCAATACATTGTTATGGAATTGTACTAAATCAGATGGATATTGAACGTCTAAACCAAATCTTTCTTCAAAATTATCGCAATTATTTATAGTAATTAGTGTAAGTACCATGAACAGAAAGGTTCTGTATGACCTCATTTAAAACTCATATTTATTTTATTTCCATAGCTTTTCAAGTGATTCGCACGTCTTTTTTTAACCTGTTATCGTCTTCTAGAAGAGCTCTATCTATCCCTTTCCATCTCTATTACAACTAAACATCATCAATAGAACGTTAACCAATAGCAATATGCTAATAATTGTTATTATAGTATACATGCTCTTAATCTATAAACAACTCATCAATAAACGGAGCACTTTCTCCAGTGGTTTCTAGCTTGATATTGTTTGCTCCAGATTGCAGAACGATGATGGTTGGTACAAACTTCCATTCTTTTTCCCAACCGCCTGTTGCTTTAAATTCTATATCTCTTACATATTCATCATTTACATACAATTTCATTGGGTGTAATTTCCGTTCATTATTATGCATGTATCTAAAACGAATACTGTAATCTCCAGGTTCGCCGTCATTTTCTTGGTACCAGGTAATAGACCCTTCGCCGCCTTTAAAATCAACAAAACCTGAGCCTTTAAATCTGTGTGCGCCTGTACTTGCTTGTGCTGTTCCTGTTAAAATGCCATCTTCCGCAGAAATATTCACACCTCTCCCAATCCACATATCAGCAGAATGTTCGTCGCCCCAAAACAAACCTTCGCTTTTACCAAAGGTTTCTTCCATAGACAAAACAGTTTTACCATTTTGTTTGACAATAGCTTTTACAGTTGTGCCATCTTCCACTTTAAAAGCACCCTTGTATCGCTTTCCTGTTATTTCTGGGTCACTGCCATCAACAGTATAATTAATCTCTAAATCTGAAATATTAGCTTCTTTTAAAATAGAAATCTGATTAACAGATATAGTAATCATATTGGAAGTATACAAGGATTTATCACCTAAAATAGCACCGGAAAACACGGATGCTGATTTCCCATTTGGTAAAGCTCTCAGGAATAAACGTGTTTTTCCGAAGAATAAACTTCTGAAATCAGATTTGGTACGACTTGTAGGATCGATAGGATTTCCATTTTCCATTGAAATCTTTTTCACATCGCCGGAAATATGATAATACACTTTGTTTTCGCCGTATGGATACAAATTATTTTGAGCATCTAAACTTTCTGAGGTGATAATAAAACATGAATTAAATCCGTCTTCTGCCTCTAATTTTTCCAGAGAGGATTTCAGTTTTGAAGGCTGGGCACTTGTTCTAAACGAGGTACGTTTCACTTCTTTGCCATCAATATAAGCAACAGCTTCAAGTTTACCTTCTTGGTAAGGCACCATCCACTCGCATTGCATTTCATTCCAAACGGTTCCCGGTTTATCTTTCCCTAAAGATTTTCCGTTTAAGAAGAGTTCCACCTCTTCGGTGTTCGAATATACCCAAACCGGAATTACTGTGCCTTTCTCCATTCTTGGATGCGACCAATGCGGTAACATGTGAATCATAGGTTCTGTGGTCCATTGGCTTTGGTAGAAATAGTATAAATCTTTTTCAAAACCAGCCACATCAAGAGCACCACCCATAAAGAGGTTAAAAGGCAAACCACCATGTACTAAACCTGCTTCGCCGTAATAATCGAAACCAGTCCAACGGTAATGTCCACTATGCCATGGAGTATCACGCATCACTTCCCAATATTTTCTTGCTGAAACGCGTACCGTAGCATTATCATAAGAAGAATTGAAACGTTGTTTTCTGTTTCGCCAATCCTTGGGGTTTAAACCTTCGTAAAAGAAAATTTCCTTTTCTGTGAGATTTGGCAATTCATAAGTACCAGGCAATTCATTATCGCGCCACCAGGTATGGGTTCTGTAATAACCTCTGGTTTGCCAGGTATGAGGCGCTTCGGTAGAAATAAATGGTTTTTCTAACTCTATTTCATTTTGTCTATCTATGAACGATTTTGTTTCCGACCCGCCATTTACGCCTTGTATATCCATATCTTCAGGATTTCCAGCTCCTGAAGTAAATAAACGTGTTGGGTCTAGAGATTTACCAAAGCTAACCAATTCTGGCGCCACATCGCTGTGCGTTTCATTACCTAAACTCCAAACAAAAATGCTGGGGTGGTTACGGTCTCTGGTAATCCATTCGGTTACATCACGCTGCCACCATTCATCAAAGGCTTGTTTACCGTAATCTTCAGCTGCTTTTTTATGCCAGCCATCAAAAATTTCATCCATAACCAGTAAACCAATTTCATCACAGATATCGTAAAACATAGGTGGTGTTGGGTTATGCGACGGACGAATTGTATTAATACCCATGTCTTTTAACAACTGTAGTTTCCACCGTAAAAGCGGTTTAGTCCACGCCCCACCAACAGGGCCACCTTCCCAGTGTTCACAAACACCTTTCAGCTTTACATTTTCGCCATTAAGCCAAAATCCGGTTTCTGATTTCCATTCTACGGTTTTGAATCCGAAAATCGTTTCAACCTCATCAATGATTTTCTTCCCTTTTTTTACTCTGGTAATGGCTTTGTATAAGGTTGGTGTTTCTGGACTCCATAAATTCGGATTTTCAACCTCAACAACTAAGGTGTTTTTGGCATATTTAATCTTTGCTTTTTCTGTGTTTAGAAGCGTTCCGTCTGGCGCATAAATTTCAACCTCATAATCTAAATTTTTAAGATTTCCGTTAACTTCAGCATCAATATTTACCGCTGCTTTATCAGCTTCTATAGTTGGCGTAGTAATAAAAATACTATTCGGTTTAAAATGTGTTGGATTTACCTCAATGAGCTTAACGGCCGCATAAATTCCACATGGATGATACCACCTGGCTGAAGGTTCTAAACTATTATCAACCCGAACGGCGATGCTGTTTTGGCCTTCTTTTAAATATTTTGAAATGTCATACCTAAAACTAATATAACCATAAGGGCGCTTGCCCAAATGCTGCCCATTTACATAAACATCACTATTCATGTAAACACCATCAAAATTAATGTATGTGATTTTTGATAAGCTCGCTTTTGAGACTTCAAAATTCTTACGATACCAACCAATACCGCCATCATGGTAACCACCACCTTGGCCTTGATCCCCACCTTTTCTTACGCCTTTTTCAAAAGACCAATCGTGGGGAATATTTAAATTTTTCCAAGTGGAATTATCAAAAGTTTCTTCTGAAAATGATGGGTCATCTTCAAGGATAAAATACCAATTGTCATTAAAACTCTTTACTTGGCGTTGGGCATAACCAAAGGCTACACAAACTACTACAAATAAGACAGTTACGGATTTTCTCATGGGTTTGTTGTTCAATAGAATTTAATACTACCAAATTTAACCGTTCTACACAAAGAAATAATCCTGTTGTGTCCTGTACTATCATGTAAAACTTTTATTTTTCCACTTTTCGCAAAGAAGTCTTATTCACGCTAATTTTTTATCAGATTTACAATTAAACCCTAAACTATTTATTTCCTTGGTAAATCATTTTGTAAAAATGGTGCTGCATCTCTAGGAAATTGCTTTGCCATAAGGGCTTTCATTTTTTCTTCTACCGCTTGAAAAGCCTCTTGTCCTGATAGATTTTCAAAAGAAAGCAAGCTATTTTTATGCTCGTATAATTCGGCACTAAGAATCTCATGAGTTTTAGAGTTACGCCATTCTGTATAGCGCCATTGCCCATCGGTAACCGTGCATCCCATGATATCTTTTCCTCTGGCATAGACGCTTGAAGCCATCTCATCAAATGGTGTATTGGGTTGCTGCAAAACGGGTAAAATGCTTCGCCCATCAAATTTAGGCCCTTTGATGCCACATAAATCGGTTAAGGTTGGAAAAATATCAACATTTTCCACTAAAGCATCAGAAGTTTTACCACGACTAGCTTGTGCATGACTTCGCTCTCTGCTGATAATTAGAGGCACACGAACATCAATTTCCATATTAGAATGCTTACACCAAGTACCGTATTCGCCAATTTTATAACCGTGATCACTCATAAAAATAATCATGGTATTATCTCGTAATTCTAAGGTTTCCAGGGTTTGCAAAACTTTACCAACTTGAGCGTCCATATAACTCACAGCGGCATGGTAACCGTGTATTAACCTACGGGTAATATCATCGTTTAAAGGATCTTCCTCAGGAATACCATGATATCCTTTAAGCTCGCCCCATTTGCTCAAGGCCAATCTGTACACATCCTTTGGTTTTTCTTTAGAAGGTATATTGAACTTGCTTGGCTCGTGTAAATTCCAATACTTTTTGGGAGCATTAAAGGGCAAATGCGGTTTGGTAAACCCAACGAACATTAAAAACTTATCGTCTTTATATTTATGAAGCATTTTTATGGCACTTTGGGCAATTTCGCCATCGACGTAGGCTTCATCAGCAACATCAGCATCTTCAAAAGCTGGCCCTTTGGGATTCTTTTTTCCACTCGCTTCAAGCTCGGCTATAGCTTGTAAACTTTCTGGTTTCAAATAGCGTTTTGATGGTCTTACCACCAATTGCGACCAACTATCCTTATCATCGACAGTGTGATGATATACCTTACCTGTGCTTATGGTTTTGTAACCGTTTGGTTTGAATAATTGGGGTAATGTTACCACGTCTTTGTTTATTTTACGAAGTGGTGTGAAAATACTGTATATACCCAATGATTCTGGACGTAAACCGGTAAGCATACTCATTCTAGACGGCGCGCAAATGGCTTGTTGTGCATAGGCTTTATTGAATTGTAAGCCTTCAGAAGCCAATTTATCAATATTGGGTGTAATTGCGGTCACTGCCGTAGCAACCCAGTTCGGTTCTTAAATCATCAATATAAAAAACTAGAATATTGGGTTGCTGGTTTTGCGCTTTTATGTTAAATCCGTTTAGTATAACGAATACTAGTAATGCTATTTTACTACAAATTTTCATCGATTATTATTTGAAATGTACGTTAATCATTATAATTATTTAATTTGACACTGGTCTTGGCGATTGTACTCGAGGTTTGGAACTTCCAACATTTTTGAGCTTACCTTTGCCTTCGTTAAATCCCCAGAACGGAATAGCGTGCTTTTTCTCGTCAAAGGTGTAATTATATTTCTTTAAATAATATTCTCTTGGATGCACCTCATCGCCTATTTTTACTAGTTCTGCTTTTAGTTTTACGTCCAATGAATTTTGAAGCTCTTGCCATTCTGGTTTCCCCAACAGGTTCGTCATTTGAAACGGGTCTTTTACATTATCATACAGCATGCTTGGGCCATCGGGCGTTATAGCATAGGTATATTGTCTGGTGCGAATCGCTCTGTAGGGAGCATCGTTAAAATTAGCTCCAAAAGGTGCTACATTCATAACTAAAGCAGCGCGATCGACCTCAGGATCCGGATTTTTAATTAATTCGGATAAATCTTCGCCTTCAATGGTTTCAGGAATACTAATATTTAAAAGGCCTAGTAGTGACGGTAAAATATCTGGAGTGTTTATGGGCGCATTAACAACCGCTCCTTTTTGCTTATCAATACCAGGATATTTAATTAAAAATGGCACACGAATAGATTCATCCCAAGCCAATTGTTTCACAAAGGGTTTCACGCCGTGAGCGCCCATCATTTCGCCATGATCTGATGAAAACACGATGATGGTTTTTTCCGTTAAGCCTAAAGCATCTATTTCCTTAAGCAAACGGCCAATCGCCTCATCGGTAGCTGTGGCGTGTGCATAATAACCTTGAAGCTCTTCTCGGCATCTTTCTGCATATTTTTCGGTAATATTCGGGTTTAGCGTTAAACTATCTTTAGGATACATAGCTTTATATTTCTTAGGAGCCGAATTATGCGGATAGTGCGGTGTTGCAATTGATACAACCGCTAAGAATGGTTTTTCATCATTCGCATGCGCTTTCAGGTATTTTGCTGCGTCTTCAACAATGGCAAAAGGCGAATACTTATTCCAGTGTTTTAGTTCGGGGTTGTTATTATCATAATATGGCATTTTAGTGTAATTGTGTGAACACTCAAGACCTTTCCAAAACTGGAAACCTTGACGTCTTTCCTCCGGAATGTATGTTGAACGGCCGTGACCATCTAAATGCCATTTCCCCCAGTAGGCGGTGTTGTATCCAGCGTCTTTAAAAATTTCTGCCATGGTTAATTCTTCGGCTGGTAGATACACGTCATTGACAATCATTCCTGTAGTGGTAGGAAATCTTCCTGTAAACAAAGCCGCTCGGTGTGGCGTACAAACGGGCGTTACCGAAACCGCATTTGTAAAATTAACCGATTCTTGAGCGAAGTTATCTAGATTTGGCGTTTTAA
Source organism: Allotamlana fucoidanivorans (assembly GCF_006265225.1). Taxonomy (GTDB): domain Bacteria; phylum Bacteroidota; class Bacteroidia; order Flavobacteriales; family Flavobacteriaceae; genus Allotamlana; species Allotamlana fucoidanivorans. Next base: position 141,419 of record NZ_VDCS01000006.1, read on the forward strand.
CATCCGGGTTTCCATCATATCCCACAGCAGAACCGCGCCATTGATCGGTAAGAATATAAACAATGTTTGGTTTTTTGGTTTCTTGATTTTGATTGTTTTCGGCCTTTTCTGTCTGATTTTTGCACCCTGTTAAAAGGGCTAAAGCCATAAAAACGCTAACGGATAATATTTTAGTTTTCATTATTGAATTGAATCGTTTTATTCGGTAATTTTTTTAACACCTTCCTTAGTTGCGTATATCTCCTGAATGGTGCCGTCTTCATTATAATACAAATACTCTATGCATGTATTTCTGCTAAATTTTGAACCGCCATTCCAATTTTGCCAATGGTAGAAAAAATAATCCTGTCCTTTATAATTAACAATGGAGTGATGATCTTGTCGTTGTTTGGGGTTTATACCGCCTTTGTATTCAAAAGGACCATAGGGGTTATCAGCCATTCCGTAAAAACCGCCTAATCCGGCATTGTACGAAAAATAGTAAACACCATTCCGCTTATGCATATAACTGGCTTCAAAAAAATTGGTGTTACCATATTCAATAGTTCTGGGTGCTTCAGCTAATTCTAAAAGATTATCTTTTAATCGTGCCACTTTAGGCTCACGAACACCCCAATACAAATACACTTTGCCATCATCATCTTCAAACACACAGGGGTCTAACCACTGTCCTTCAACCCCTTCAATCCATCCTATATCCTTAAAAGGGCCTTCCGGAACATCACTAACAGCCACGCCACAGCGCATATCTTCCTTTGATCCCGCTACGGAATGCGGATACAATAAATAATACTTGTTATTCTTGTAAATGGCAGTTGGTGCCCACATCCAACCCTTAGCGCCCCAAGGGATATCTCTTGAGTGCAAAACTTCCCCGTAGTCTGTCCAATTTACCATATCGGTTGAAGAAAAGGCATGATAACCATCCATAGAATCATAAAAAGTGGCATCTTCCATGTCTTGTGAGGTGTACATCCAAACCTTGCCATCCTTCCAAATATGAGCCGACGGATCGGCGGTGCGAACATGACGAATTACTGGATTATTCTCTTCGTTTTGACTCACAGCCACAAATCCTGAAAATAATAGCACTAAAACCCAAGTATAAGTAAAATGTAATTGTTGCATGATTAAAATGTTTTACAATTGTGATTGAAAGGTGTAGTTCCCTGGTTGCACAACAAATTCTGATTTACCGTTTGAATTGGCTGAAGGTTTTACCTGACTGGATTCTTCAACAGCATCGGCATTACCCGGAAGTGTCACTATCGCGGTTGAATTTGGTGGAATTGTTGTATTAAGCTTGAATACTCCATCTTTTATTTCCCATGATGATGACACTTTACCATAAGGTGTGTTTAACGATGCTGAAGCCGAAGTAAGTGGATGTCTAGGTTCTGGGGCAATTCTAATGGTTTTATAACCCGCCTCAAGTGGCGCAATACCTGCAATGCGTTCATACATCCATTCGCCAACGGCACCATAAGCATAATGATTTAAGCTATTCATTTTCATTGGGTTGAATCCTTCTTCCTTACTATAACTGTTCCAACGTTCCCAAATGGTGGTCGCTCCCTGATTGATGGAATAGAACCACGACGGATAGGTTTCATTGAACAGTAATTGGTACATCAAATCGATTTCTCCGGTTTCATCTAAAACTTCATATAATAATGGTGTTCCTAAGAATCCGGTACGCAAATGATTATCAGCTTCTGCTATTTTTTCTAACAAGTGTTTTTTAGCATTCGCTTTATTTTCTTCGGAAATCAAATCAAAAGCCATTCCTAATAAATACGAAGTTTGGGTTTCTGAAACTTCTTTAACTTTCCCATTCTCGAAGAAATGATTTTCGAAGGCTTGAGCCACATTTTGATATAAAGCGTTGTACTTTTCATAGGCTTCAATTTTACCTAAAGCTTTCGCAGTTTTGGCTGTAAGTCGTGCCGAATGCGCGAAAAAAGCGGTACCAATTAAACTGTGTGATGTATCGCCTTTATTATCGCCATTTTCTGGAAGCGGTTGCAACCAATCGGCAAAACCACCCATTTTCGATATGTAATTTTTTGAAACGGATTCATGGTAATCTACCCAGGCTTTCATCATTTCAAAATTATCGTCTAATATGGTTTTATCGCCTGTTCTTAAATATATTTTCCACGGAATAATAGTACATGCATCTCCCCAACCGGCACTTACTTTATTGTTGAATAACACGTCTGGCACCACCCAAGGAATACCGCCATTTTCAAATTGCGACTCTCTCACACTTTGAAGCCAACTGGCCCAAAAACGATATACATCGGCGTTAAATATAGATGCTGGTGCAAATACCTGCGCATCGGCCGTCCAGCCCATACGCTCATCACGCTGTGGACAATCGGTAGGAATATCGAAAAAATTACCTCGTAAACCCCAAACAATATTGCTTTGTAATTGATTGAGTTTTCCATGTGATGATATAAAAGTTCCGTTTTCATCAAAATCGGAGTACTGCACCATACCGGTAACCCAATCAGTTGAAGGCTCAACGGAGGTATCAAAACCACTTAACTCAATATATTGAAACCCATGAAAAGTGAATTTGGGCATCCAGTCTATGATACCATCTTCTGAGGCCGTGTAATGGTTAGTTGATTCGGCACTTCGGTAGTTTTCAGTATAAAAAGTACCGTCAGGCGATAGTTTTTCTGCACATCGAATTTTTAATGTTTGTCCTTTTTTCATCGGGACTTTAAGCAGTGGTACACCCACCATATTTTGTTCAAAATCGAAAATTAAAGTCCCATCGTTTTTAATCATAGATTTTGCTGGTAATTCTATTTTAGATTTTACAGTGGTATGCCTTTTGGGCTCTAATCGAATGGATTCTACTATCGGAAATGCGTTAACATTCTCCCAGGTTTTATCACTAAAATTATTCGTATTCCAATCGGGCATTTCAAAATTAGCATCATAAGTTTCGCCATCATAAATCTCTGAAAATCGAATAGGTCCTTTGGTGGTGCCTTTCCAAGTTTCATCAGATAAAATCATTTCTTTAGAGCCATCGGTCATGGTCAACTCCAACTGACACAGTAATTTGGGTGTTTCGGTATCACTCCAATAGGATTTCATCCAACCTAAACGTCCGGAATGCCAACCAGCGGCTAACTCTGCGCCAATCACATTTTGCCCCGATTCGATAAAATCAGTAACATCATAAGTGATGGTTTCTACGCGTTCTTGGTAAGGTGTATAACCGGGTGGCATCACATCATCACTAACATCTTGGCCATTAATACTCACATCAAACACCCCTTTTGCGGTTATGTATAATCGCGCCGAAGCCACCTCATTAGACAACTCGAAACCTTTTCTTAAATATTGTGGTCTGTGAATGATATTGTCTTGACTGCCCATCACTTTTTCTTTTTTGGTATTTAATCCAATCCATTTGGCTTTCCAATCGCTATTACTTAACAAGCCCAACTCAAAATGACTGACTTTACTCCATTTAGAAGCTTCTTCATATTGATTCCAATATTTTACTTGCCAATATACGTTTTGACGTGATTGTAAAGGTTTACCTTGGTATTTCACCCAAACAGACTGGTCTGTCATTTGCTTACTAGAATCCCATAAATCGGCATGATTTGGTAATAAATCTGGACTGCTAGCCACTACGATTTGATATGCCGACTGACTTAAAACTCTTTCTGAAATTGGTAATTTCCACGAAAATGTTGGTGTAGCATCATAAAAACCTAAAGGATTTTCAAAACCTTCAGAAACCCTAAGATTTTCAGCTGCTTTAATGTTTTGTTCTTCTTTGTAAGAACTTAATCCTAATACAATAAAACAACTCATGCTGAATACTACATAAAAGAGATTTGATTTTTTAGGCATGTCTTAAATTTTAGTTTGAATATTATAAGTTCCTGGCTCTACCAAAATAGTTATTGACGTTTTATCTGTATTGCTATGCTGAACATCTGAAAATTCTTTATATACAGTTCCGTTTACATGTAAACCAGCTTCATTTCCATAAGGTATACTTATTTGGGCAGATGTATTGGGTGGAATTATTGCTTTTAAATAAAATGTACCATTTTCGATGGTCCAAGATGATGATGCCTTTCCATATGGTGTGTTCACTGTTGCTGATGCCGAGGTTAAAAACTCTGTATTTGGCAAAGGTGCAATTCTAATTTTCTTATATCCCGGCTCTAAAGGAGCTAATCCAGCGATACGCTCATACATCCATTGGCCAATTGCGCCGTATGCATAATGGTTTAAGCTATTCATGCTTTGCGCGTTGTAACCACCTGATATACTAAAACTATTCCAACGTTCCCACATGGTGGTTGCCCCTTGATTTATAGAGTAAAACCATGATGGATAAGTTTCTTTAAATAGAATTTTGTACATCAAATCAATTTCGCCCATATTATCTAAAACCTTAGGTAAAATTGGTGTTCCTAAAAAACCTGTTCCTAAATGATAATCAGTATTCTTAATTTCTTCAAGCAAGTGTTTTTTTGCTTTTAGTTTGTTTTCTGGTTTTAACAAATCAAAATAAATCGCCAATAAATAACTTGTTTGTGTTTCCTTACCGTTTTTTACTTTTCCATTATTATCAAAAAAAGTGCTTTCAAAAACTTTAGAAATAGATTTATATAAATTATAGAATTCTTTTACATCCTCATTGTAACCCAGAACACCTGCCATTTTAGAAATCAAATGAGATGAATGAGCAAAATAAGCTGTAATAATTAATTCTTTTGAAGTATCTCCACTATTCCCACTTTTTCCTTTTTTTGAAGGAAAGGGTTGTAACCAATCTCCAAAAGAAGCCATTTTAGGAATAAGCGCTTTATCTTCAATTTTAGATTTGTAATAACCTATCCATTTTTTTGCAGCTTTATAATTTTCTTCTAACACACTTTTATCTCCAGTGCTATTATAGATACTCCAAGGAATTATAACTACAGCATCCCCCCAGCCAGGACTTCCTTTTTTGTTTTGCAATACATCTGGCACTATAAAAGGGACCATCCCATCACTGTGCTCAGACTGATTTTCCCTAAGGCTCTGTAACCAAGCCATCCAAAAGGCATGCGTATCATAGTTGAACATGGCTGTAGGTGCTATCACTTGGGCGTCTCCAGTCCACCCCAAACGTTCATCACGTTGCGGACAGTCTGTAGGTATATCAAAAAAGTTATCGCGTAAGCCCCAAGTAATATTACTTTGTAATTGATTTAATTTATCGTGAGACGATGTAAACGTTCCGTTTATCTGGAAATTAGAATGTTGCGCTATACCTTGTACCCAAGACACATCTGGTTTTGCATTTTTATCATAACCATTTAATTCTATAAACTGAAATCCGTGAAATGTAAATTTTGGAACGTACTCTACAACACCGTCTTTAGCTGCTATATAATAATCAGTTGAATGTGCAGAACGATAGTTGATGGTATAAAATGTACCATCGTTTAACAACATTTCAGAAAAGCGAATTTTTAATGTATCACCCTTTTTCATAGGCACTTTTATTTTTGGTACGCCTACAATATTTTGCTTCATATTAAAAACAGCCGTGTTTTCTTTTACGGAAACAATTTCTACATCGTTTAAAACGATTTGATTCTTTACGGTATAATGTCTTTTTGGCGCTAATTTAACATTCTTAGCAAGTGCTTCAACTTCAACAAATTCCCAGTTAGAATAATCAAAAGCAACAGCATTCCAATTTGGCATTTCAAAATTTGCATCATAGACTTCGCCATCGTAAATACCCGCTAAACGTATGGGTCCATTTGTAGTACCTTTCCAAGATTCGTCAGAAATAATGGTTTGTTTTGAACCATCTTTCATTATTATTTCTAACTGGCATAGAATTTTGGGTGATTCAAAATTATCATAAAGTGCAGTTCTTCTACTAATTCTTCCAGAATGCCAACCAGAAGCTAACTCTACCGCTAAAGCATTTTTTCCTGAAGTTAGAAACTCACTAACATCATAAGTTAAAGTCTCAATGCGATGATTGTACGGTGTCCAACCCGGAGTCATGACATCATCACTTACATCCTTGCCATTTAAATACACATCAAAAACACCTTTTGCCGTAATGTATAGTCTAGCTGATGCAACATCTGATGTTAATTCAAAATCTTTTCTTAAATATTGCGGTCTGTGCATTAAAAAATTTCTAACCCCTTTAATACTATCTTTTGCGGTATCTAATCCTGCCCATTGGGCATTCCAGTCGGCATTATTTAACAACCCCAATTCAAAAACATTGGTTTCACTCCAATCAGAAGCGTTTTCATCTTGATTCCAAAAACGCACTTGCCAATATACTTTTTGTCTTGATTCCAGCGCTTTTCCTTGATATTTCACAAAAGTAGATTGCGAACTATTTTGCTTTTTCGAATCCCATAAATCAGCATGATTTGGCAATAGGTCTTCACTGGTTGCCACTACAATACGATAAGCTGACTGACTTTTAATATTTTCTGAAACCGGCAATTTCCATGAAAATGTTGGACTGGAATCATAAAACCCAATAGGATTGTTAAACCCTTCCGAGAGGGTTAAAGAATGTGGTGCTTGAATGTTTTTGTTTATGAACGAAAATGCAAAAAAATACGCTAAAACACTCAATACCAGTACAAAAAAAAAGTTACGTTTCATTATTAAATAAAGCCTAAACCAGCCTTGCTATTTTCTTTTTTAGTTTCTGATAAAACTTGATTAAACTAAACAGCAAGGTCTTTTTTTTTTATCAAAAAACTGTCCTGCTCTGTCTTGATATTATATTTATTTACTTTTAAAACCAACTTATGCATGCGCGTCACATTTAGGCTTTAACACAAAAAAACCAGGAATTTTATTCCTGGTTTTTTATGAGAACGCAACTTAACAATTTAATTTATTATTAATCTATGCGTATGCATTGTTCCTTCTTCATCATAAATACTCAACAGATAAATACCCGATTCGAATTGTTCTGTAATTTCTTCCTTTGTTTCTCCTTGAAGTTTTTTGGTGTATACTAATTTCCCTAGCATGTCATACATCTTTAAATCAGCACTGTTTATGCCTTCTAATTGAATTGTAAAACGCTCTTTTGCTGGATTTGGATAGACTTTAACTTCAACATTTTTTTCTTTAACTGATACAATTTTTGATGCTACCGATTTGGCACTACTTCCTGTCAAGATTTCAAACTCATTAATACTTACCCAATTGCTATTATAATTATGAGCTCCAGTAATTGTTAACTTTACATAACGTGCATTGGCGCTAGAATTGGTTGTTAATGGTTGTGCATTTGAGGTATTACCTGTTTCATCTGCAAATGTAACAAACCCGCTATCAGGTGAATTTGATGTTTCTACTCTGTATTGATAAGCTCTACTCTTATAAGTCCACATTTGTGTTCCTGTGATTTGACGACTTACACCTAAATCAAATACAACAGACTTAGGAAATCCTCTAGCGCTCCACCTCGAATCATCACTTGTATTTCCATCTATTAAATTTGCCGCCACATTAGTTCCTTGCTCTTCTTCAACAGACTCAATGCTCACACCTACAGTATTTACCGTAAGCGTAATAGAGGACTCTGCCGTTAAGCCATCATTATCTGTTGCTATAGCCGTAAGCGTATAGGTTCCTGCTGATAAACCGTTTAATTCTTCAGAATTAGGCGTTCCTGATTGCCCCCACTCATAAGGTGCTACAATTTCCTCACGTATTAATGTCCCATCTATAAACAATTCAACCTTCTCTATTGTACCATCAGCATCCGTTGCATTCACCTCTGCGCTTAAACTATAACCTTCATCTAAAACTATATCTCCTGACGGTTGCACAAAACTAACCTCAGGTGGTACTACTGTATTTACTGTAAGCGTTATAGACGACTCTGCGGTTAACCCATCATTATCTGTTGCTATTGCCGTAAGTGTATAGGTTCCTGCCGATAAACCGTTCAATTCTTCAGAATTAGGCGTTCCTGCTTGGCCCCACTCATAAGGCGCTACTATTTCCTGGCGTATTAATATGCCGTCTATAAACAATTCAACCTTCTCTATTGTACCATCAGCATCCGTTGCATTTACTTCTGCGCTTAAACTATAACCTTCATCTAAAACTATATCTCCCGAAGGTTGCACAAAATTAACCTCTGGAGGTATCGTAGCATTTACCGTAATGGTTCTTACATTTGAATACTCCTTCTCGTTATTGGCATTATAGGCCACTGCATCAATAGTATAAGTACCCGGAGTATCTGGTGTCCAAATATAGGTATAAGGTGCTGTAGTATCTTGTTTATTAAAAACATTATTAATTCTGAAGTTAACTTTAGTTATGGTAGAACCTCCGGTAACTGCTGTACTAGCACTTATAGTAACAGGTTCGCCAACAAGATATGTGGCATTATCATCAGGTGTAGTTAATGTTACTGAATGGGATGGCACTTCGATAGGAATATCTAAATCTATTATTTGAAGATATATTGGTTGTGCATTACCCGATTGCTTTTCCATTAAATAATAAAACAATTTACCATTGGCGATATGCACTTTTCCGTGGTTAAACACTTTTCCTCCAGTAGCTTCATAGATACGCGTAAAGTTATTAGTGCCTCCTGCAGCTTTTTCAACAAACACTCTCCCCCCAGAAGTTAAGCCAATAATATAAATACTGTTACCAGCTGTATAAATGTCCGAGGCTCCAGAAAAATCTTCTGAAGTAACGAAATTTGAAGATCCACTAGGTTTATAGGTGTGTAAATACTTGGTAACATTAAACTCATTATCTTTTACTTTACTAATAATATGTACATCGCCTTGACTTGTCACGGTCCAATCAAATCCATCAACAATACGCACCATATTCGTTTGCGTGGTTTGCACATAATCTCCGGGTTCCATTACTTTAATAAAGTCTGCATCATATAAGGGTGTACTAAAACTTTGTCCTTGCTGATTTTTCCATCCGCCAACGCCATCCTGATTATCCGAATAAGCATAGTAAACACCATTTTGATACTCGAATTTATCTGTATTATTGGACGATCGACGTTGAAAACCAATTCGCAGTTTTCCATTTATATATTTCATTTCACCATACAGTCCCCAATTATAGGTAATACCAGGCTGGCTTTTAGCATTTAAAGCATTAAAATCGGTAAAATTGCCCCAATTCCCAGTGCTAGCATTATACTTTATGAATTTGTACATACCATTATTGTTTCCTCCTTCTCGCATGAGCATAAAAAGTTCTCCACCATCATTTAAAAAGAATTTCGGATAAGTTAAAGCCACAAATTCAGACTGCGGAGCACTTCCAGGCATTCTTAAATGTTTATAGCCGCCACTTCCGTTTTGTACAAACTTATCCAGAGTAAAATCGGCATCTGGCAAAGAAGCGGCATTGGCAATAGAATAAGAATACCTAAAATAGTCGTTGGCCAAACTTCCATCTGAAGGTTTTGTTGCGCTGTAGGCATGCATATCATACAATAAATGAATGGTACCATCTAGTGGACTTATGCCTACGGCAATGGTGTTATGCGATTCACCGATCCACCATTTATTTTGATACCCCGTATGGCGATGCGGAAACTCAATAGTTACCATACTTCCTGTATTGGTATTATAACGGGTTAACATAACATGCCGATCTGCTTTACCACCTCGGTACCAGGTCATAAAAACATACTCGTTGTACGCTTTAATACAATCACCATGCGGTGTAATCACTCTGCCAAAAAAATAATCATACGGTGCTGTTTCTCCGGTGTTTGAAGCTCCTCCGGTTACTTTACTTCCATCAAAATAAAGACCTAAATCTGAAATTTTTATTTCTTGTTCTAACTGTACTTGAGCAAGAAACACGTTTACTGAGCTAAAAAAAATACATAAAGCCAAAGCCAGCTTTAAGTGGCTCTTAATTGAAACATTTGTTCTGGTAATTTTGTTCATCTGCTATTAATGTTTAAGTTAATTAATACTAGCATTAGCCGTTACACTAATGCATAATAGAAGTAAGTATTAAAATAATTACAAATGAACTATCCTGTACAATCCTGATGATTTTGACATTAAACGTGTAATAAAAATGACATATTATCCATTTACATAAACAAAATCAATAGATTCAGCAATAATGTAAGAAAAAAGCAACAAAAAGAAAACAAAAAAGTATTAATCGACAAAACACAATAAAACACGTTAAAATGCAATTGAAGTAAAAAGATCTTTAGTTTTTACATAGATACCAATTTATAAATATCTATAGGACTTTGAGAGTAAGTTAATTAACGTATAGAGATTAAAACCCAAGTCTTTTTTAAAACGAATATAATATATTAAGAGGTGGTTTAAATATACATTAAACCACCTCTTTACATTGCATTTCGTCTAAATAAATAAAGACACTGATAGCATTTAATACTTTATCAATTTAACGAAAATCGGTTTCTCTAGGTTTAGCTTTAAAATATACATACCATTGGGCTTATCAACAATATCTATTAAAAGCTTTCCTGCATTAAGCTGTTGTTTATTCATTACAACTAACTGTCCGTGCATATTATAAAGTTCAACTTCTACCTGTTTTAAATCAGTAGGGATAAAAACTTCAAACCATCCGTTTGAAGGATTTGGATATGCTTGAATATCACTCAAAAAGTCCACTGTCTTTGCTAGCTCACCTTGGCAAGCATCTTTACCTTTTACAACGAGATTATCCCCTTGATTTGCTTCTATATTAAAACTAGATTGATAGGTCTCCAAGACCTGAGTACCATTCTTAAATACGCTATATGGCGGAACACCAGTATCAACAGTTACCTGAACAGATTGTTTAACCACCTGAATTTTACCGGTTAAATTAATGCCACTCGCAATAGTAACCTGATAACACTGCTCAAAATCTTCTCCCTCAACAGTAATACATAAATCATAAGTTCCTGACGGAAGATTTTCAATGGTGGTCGTATCTGTGAAATTATAAGTTGCTCCATTAATAGCAGCAACATAATCATAGATTGTATTAGCATTAATAACAATTTTTCCATTTTGTTTATCAAAACAAGTTTCTCCTACTGTTTCAATGGTGAAATTATCAGCAGATAACTCTAAAGGTCCGGGTATAATTTCAAATGCCGTAATGGATGCTGAAGCGGCTTCTTGCCCTGCCAACATGCTAACTACATTTAAACGAAGCTTACGGGAAGTTATTACATCAAAATTAACGGTATTGCCAGTACCTATTCTTGATCCTACGGCCACTTCCTTCCAAGTTGAATTATCCCAATATTCTAATGTCCAATCTTTAATTTTCGCTAAGGGTTCCTTTAATGTTACTCCCTGAATAGATTTATTAATACCCAAATCTAACATCAACCATTCTCCCGATCCAACACCATTGGATTCCCAAAACGTGACATCCTTACCATCATTTGCCAATTTAGCTTCAGCACTAACTTTTGATGATGATGCCGACATATAACCGCCAAACAAGCGTAACTGTAATTGTGCATCAAATAGCGAATTAGGATACACTTGCTGATCTCGCAGCTCATCTAACCCTTCATTTTTAAAATAAATTGTCTCTCCAGCACCTACCTGAAAGCCTATAAAATAAGGATATGCAAAAGTATGGGTTCTTCGTTCAGTCGTGCCAGAGTTAAACCAAAAGTCGTAAAGTCTTGTAGTAAAATTAGCATCATGCTTAAAATTCCAAAAAGTCAAATACGGTCCACTATTAGGGTAGGCATTTTCGGCACCACCATTACCCAAAAGCTTTCCTCCTTGAATATTATCCAATAAATTGGAGTAAGGATGATACCCATGGCAATCTATAGATTGATCTATTTGCATCTCGCAATCAACGAATACAGTGCTTGTTGTACTCCAGCGCATACCAGGACCATGTAACATACCTTTCCTACCGTCGGCAAGACCTTGATCACATGTATCTACGCAATTCTCAAAAAGAACACCGTAACTATATTTAGAATAGTAACTTGCGTGCCCGCGTTTCCCATATATATGCACATCTTTTACTGTAACAGCTGTACTTCTTTCTATCTGAATGCATTCATTCCAATCTTTAAAATCACAATCTCTTATCCATCCGTTTACCACATTTCCAAAATAAACAGATTGCCATGCAGAATCAACAATCTCATTGGCATGATGCACAAAAATTTCTGGATAATCTTTCCAGGCACTTGTAAATAAAATATCCTCTACCCCTACTTCGCTTATGGTGTTATACGTTTTTAAAACTGTAGTTGAAGATAACGGCATGTTTAGTTGCACAGGGTTTTTAAAGGTTACTTTATTACCTGAAATTTTGGTAATTAGATGTTTTTCATAAGGGCGAATTCCATTATTACTAATAGCGCCCCAATTAGGGTTAGGCGTTAAACCAGGCATATTAGCTTCTAGGTTAGCCGTGGTTCTTTGATATAAATCGACATATTGTCCAACAGATAGGTTGGCTGTGTTCATAACCGTAACTTCAAAGTCACCTTTTCTAATTTCTGCGGTTACTTGGGTAATATCATTTGAATCTGTAGTTGATGGTATAAACATAAACCTATAATGAGCTACTCCACTACCAAACTTGTTTTCATTAAATTTATCGGCATAAATTTCTGTGCCACCAGCCCCCTTTCCAGCTCCTTTTAATACAATATTACTGCCGCTAATGGTAATAGGTTGGGTTTTTGTGGTTTCACTGGACACGATATACCGACCGGCAGGAAAAAAAACAACGGTGGGTTGGTTACTAGCCTCGGCAGCATCAATAGCGGCTTGAATGGCTGCATCGTCATATCCTGTATCGTTCGGTATTGCTCCATAATCGGTGACGCTTATAGTATTCCAACCAGAAACATCTGGCAGTTCCTTTTCTGAGAAATGATAGCCTGTATAAGAGAAATCATTTAGTGTAGCCTCAGACAACTTACCGGTTAATTTTTTAGAAGCAAAATCTACCCAAGATGGTGCTTCTGTGTTTTGGGCATAACATACCAAACCCGTTAGAATAAATATAGAATAGATTATTTTTTTCATAGTCACCATTTACTTGTTCGTGTTACTGTTATAGCAATAAACACGAATACTCTCTAAAATCACACAAAGTTAACATTCGGGAAGCACACAAAATTCCTAAAAAAGTGGATAAAAATATTTTTTTGTGCAAATAAGAAGTATAATAACAAGAGGATTGTAAATTCACAGTTAATTTACAATCCTCTTTGCTATAAAATTACTTTGTTGTAAAACTCCAAACTTGTCCGATTGTAACGCCACCATTACCATCTTTAACAACTATTTTGAAATAATAGGTAGATGCTGCAGTTAACCCTGTGGCATCATAGGTTGTTGCTGATTGTCCTTCTGATACTTTTGTTGTTGGCTCAGAGTTGGTATCTAAATACACATCATAGCTCAAAGTATCATTATCTATATCACTAGCTGTCCAACTTAAGGCGGTACTAGTGCCATCAATTTCAGAATCTAATACAGGTGCCACCAACTCTGGTGCAAAAGGCAAATGATTTGACTCGCCATCACCTTCGGTTAAAAATTGACTCACTGCGGAATAGGCACTTTCTTCTCCTTTATTATCTCTAGCTTTTAACCTCCAGTAATAGGCTTTTCCTTTTTCTAAAATTAAAACTCTTGACGTGCCTGAACTTGAAACATCATATGCTAATGCAGCAAAATCATTACTTTCAGATACTTCAACCCGATACGTTATGGTATTTCCTTCTTTATCAGTTGAAGCATTCCATTCAAATACAACATTGTTATCAATGCAAAGCGTATTGTTTAACGGGTAAGTTTGTACTGGAACTGTTGGTGCTGTGTTTGCAGGCTCTGGGTTTGAGCCGGGATCATCATCTCCGCCACCACTACAAGATAAAAAAATACTCGTTAGAATTACTAAATACAAATATGATCTTTTCATTTTAATTTTTTATTACTTTAATAAATACTGGTTTCTTTATATTCACTTTCACAAAATATAAACCACTGGGTTTATCTTCTAGGTTAAGCTTTAATTTTCCCGAATTAACCTTAAAGCGTTTTGAGATTATCACCTGTGATTGGATATTGTAAACTTCTAAATCTACATAATCCATATCATTGGGCATAAACAGCTCAAATGCGCCGTTTGTGGGGTTAGGATAAGCCTTCAAATCTTCAAACAAATTAATGGTTTTTGACAGAACACCTTGACAATCTTTAGTCGTTTTTACTTGAATATCATCACCGTGAGAGACATCTATACTGAAATCAGATTGGTAGGTTTGTAACACTTCCTCTCCATTCTTAATCACTACATAAGGTGCATTGCCTGATTGCACAGAAACCACTGCTGATTGTTTACTAATACTAATTTTACCTGTAAGACTTTCTGCTGCCTGAATATTAACCTCAAAGCATTGCTCAAAACTTTTACCCACCACATCAATACACAAATTATAGGTGCCAGGGCTTAGGTTATCAATGGTTTTATTTTGTGTAAACCCATAATTAACGCCATTAATAGTAGCTACATAATCATGATTGGCCTCTGCGTTAATAACAAGTTTACCATTATTCATTCCTGTACACGTTTCACCCACGGATTGAACTGTAAAATTATTTGGGCTTGTTGGATCCTTAGGAACAATATCCAAATCAATAATCTGTAAGTATAAAGGCTGGGCATTACCAGTTTTGTTTTCCATTAAATAATAGTAAACCTTACCGTTCTCTATATGTACAACCCCATGATCAAATGTTCTGCCAGTGGTTGCTTCATAAACACGAGTAAAGTTATTGGTTCCTCCTTCAGCCTGTTCTATAAAAATACGCTTGCTACTGGTTAACCCAATTAGAAATATACTGTTTCCTGAAGTATATAATGCAGCACCTCCGGCAAAGTCTTCAGACGTAATAAAATCAGTTGCTCCAGAAGGCTTATAGGTATGTAAATTCTTAGTTACATTATTTTCAAGATCTCTTACCTGACTTATAATATGCACATCTTCATTTGCTGTTACTGTCCAATCAAATCCACCAACAATGTATACTTTATTTGCTTGAGTTGTGGTTACATAATCTCCAGGCTCCATAACCTTTATTTCATCTGCATCCCATAAGGGTACAGAAAAATCCTCTCCTTTATAGTTTTTCCAACCGGTTGCTCCAGTTTGGTCATCAGAATACGCGTAATACACCCCGTTTTGATATAGGTATTTATCATTATTGTCTTGAGATCTACGCTGAAAACCAATACGCAATTTCCCGTTAACGTATTTCATATCACCGTAAAGTCCCCAGTTAAAATCAATTCCGGGTTGACTTTTTGCATTTAACCTATTAAAATCTGTGAAGTCTCCCCAATTACCAGTATTATAATCATATTTTATAAACTTATACATCCCATTATTATTCCCACCTTCACGCATCAACATAAAAAGGTCTCCACCTTCATTTTGAAAAAATCTTGGGTAGGTTAATGACAAGAATTCTGAATTAGCAGCAGATCCAGGCATGCTTAAATGCTTATATCCTCCGGTACCATTTTGAACAAATTTATCTAAAGTAAAATCGGCATCGGGCAACAATGCCGCATTTTTCACCGAATAAGAATACCTAAAATAATCATTTGCTAAACTGCCATCAGATGGTCTTGCAGGACTGTAAGAATGCATATCGTATAACAAATGAATGGTACCATCAAGAGGGCTTACACCTACAGCAATTGTGTTGTGCGATTCACCAATCCAATACTTATTTTGGTACCCCGTATGCCTATGTGGAAATTCTATAGTAGCCATGGTACCTGTTTTGGTATTATACCGGGTTAGCATCACATGCCTATCTTCTTTACCTCCTCTATACCAGGTCATAAAAACATAATCACCATACGTCTTTATACAATCACCATGTGCTGAAATATTACGACCAAAAAAATAATCATAAGGGGCATTATCTCCGGTGTTAGAGGCGCCACTTGTAACTTTACTTCCGTCAAAATGAAGACCGAGATCAGTGATTTTTATTTCTTTTTCAAGAACTACTTGAGCCTGAGCTATTGCTATACTTGCAAGCCATAAAACCATAAATAAAGTCTTACGCCAGTAGGTTTTAACGTCATTGTTTTTCATAAGCACTCTTTTTTTTGCAATTATTCAATTTGAGGCTCTAAAAATAGAAATATAAAACCGAGAAACTATCATGTACTATACTGCCCCACGTAACACAAATACCTTAAAGCACTTAGAGGTAATTTAAAAGCCTTTTACTCATATACGGAAACATTGACACTTGGATTGCGCTTTCTAATTATTCCATAAAAAACAATTCTTCCAAAGGCACAGAAACGGGCGAATTATCAGGATTGGTTTCCATAATATCGGCCATATACGCCCACCATTTTTGTACAATGGGGTTATCTGCTAAATCTTGAGACCCACCATTGCCCGAAACCTTTTGAAATGCAAACAATGTGTTAGTTTCTTCATCTAAAAATATGGAATACTCACTCACACCGGCATCTTTAAGTAACTGCTTGAGTTCAGGCCATAGGGCATCATGTCGCGCTTTATAAGCTTCTTTTTGCCTTGGATTGAGTTTCATTTTAAAGGCTAATCTTTGCATGGTCTTCGTGTATAAATTTATTAGTATTATATATTAAAAAAAAATCATTCTAACCTTGCCAGCTAGAATGATTTTAAGTTATGTTTTAGAAAAATTATTCTTATTGTTTTACAATTTTCTTAGAAAAACTTCCGTTTTCTCCTTGTAATTTTACAATGTACATACCAGAAGCTAAGCCACTTACGTTTAAGCTAATAGCAGACTCTCCTTGTAAAGATTGCGTCAGCACTACGTTACCCAACAAAGAGTACACTGATACTTTGTTTACACTAGCAGTTAGACCTTTAATATCTAATATGTTGTTTACCGGGTTAGAAATGAAAATTGAACTGGTATCAAATTTTTCGTTGCTTAAAACAGGCTCTGAGGTTTCAAGAACCCAATGAGCGCTTGTATCAGTACCAGCATCATCCTTAAGCAACTTAAGAGCACCATCAGAACTATTCCACTGCATGAGCATAGCTCCATTATCTCGTAGATAAAATTGATAAGTATCAGAACCTAAACTAACAGCTGTCCAAACTTTATCTACGTCTCCTGCAGGTGGTGCTTTTGTGGTATGAACTGTTGTTCTAGTACTTCCTACACCTCTCATTATACCCCTATTTTCGCTATCAATATTCCAATAACTACCACTTTCAACAAGATAAAATTTAAAATCATCGCCTCCTGTATAGACCCCCATCTCATAAGTATCTGTATTAGGTCCCTTTAGGTACTCGCCAGTGGCTACGTTTTTTATGTACACAAGTTGCCCACTTACAATTTGCCCTTGCACCTGCAAAGCAAACATAGTTAACATTAAAAATGCAGAAATTTTTAAAGTAATTTTTTTCATAAGTATTTAGTTTTAAAGTTTTTAATACTCAATATTAATTATAAACACCCTAAATAGCATCCTGTAGTATCCTGTAAACCAATAAAAACTATTCATTTGCACCTTACATTGACCTCCATATGTTTTTTAAAAGCCCCTAAATTGCGACTTCTTTGCGCTGGTGATGCATTTCTAATTAACAGAAAGTTTTACCTTTTTTAAATCTTTTTCTAAAGACGATCCTCCCAATGAAATGGTAAAGGTTCCTGGCTCCACAACCTTTTTCATTTGCTGGTTTAAAATATTTAATTCATTAAACCCTAAATTAAAACGCACCGTTTTAGTTTCTCCTGGCTTTAGTGTTATCCGCTCAAAGCCTTTCAATAACTTTAAATATCTACCTACCGATGCAAAATCGTCACGCACATATAGCTGTACTACTTCATCACCTTCTCTATCACCTGTGTTGGTAACATCAATAGCCACTGTTGTTGAACCTTTAACACTAATAGTAGCTTGTTCTAATTTAGGTTCACCATAGCTAAATGTGGTATAACTTAATCCGTAGCCAAATGGATATAAGGGTGATTTATCACTAAAACGATACTTCCCTTTTCCAGAGCCTATAAAGTCAGGACGCTCCAAATAAGTAACAGGCACTTGTCCTACAGAGCGCGGAAAAGACATGGTTAATTTACCACCGGGGTTAACATCGCCAAAAAGAACATTAGCAACAGCATCTCCAGCTCGCATACCGCCATACCATGTTTCAAGTACAGATGGTATATTCTCAGCGATATAATTTATACTTAATGGACGACCATTAATCAAGACCACAATTACAGGTTTTCCTGTTTTATGAATGGCTTCTACCAATTCGTTTTGAACCCCATACAAATCAAGATTTGAACGGTCGCCGCCTTCACCACATGTTCTATGCGAACTCCCCACAACTAACACTACAGCATCAGATTCTTCTACAGCAGATACAGCTGCCGGAAATCCTTCTTTTGAAAAACTATCAATATCACAACCTTTAGCGTAGTTTATTTTTACTCTATCACCTACTTTTTTCTTTAAACCATCAAGAACCGAAACATAGTATGGTGGCAATCCTGAATACCCGCCTAATAGTTTATACGTTCCCTTTTTGGGTCTTTCTTCGTGCGCATTCGGACCAATAACTGCTAGTGATTTTATCTTTGATACATCCAGAGGTAAAAGATTATTGTCATTTTTTAACATGATTATAGATTTTTCGGCCATTTCCAAAGCAAACTCCCGATGCTCATCACGACCAGCATTTACGGTTTCTGGATCAATGTCTTTTGGTTCTGAATCAAACAAACCTAATTTATATTTTGCGGTCAAATTACGAGATACGGCTTTATCTATATATTTCATTAATGAAGGATCTTGCATCACGGTATCCTTCAAAACATTAGCGTGATAGGTTGCTAGTTTTTCGTTTTTCCCTATAACCAAATCCATGTCCACACCTGCTTTTAATCCTAAGATAGCCGCTTTAGTTCTGGTTTCAGCAATAAAATGCATGGTTTCCAACCTGCCAACGTCATTATTATCAGAAACAATAAATCCATCAAAACCTAGTTCATTTCTCAAGATATCCTTTAACAACCAAGTATTCATATGGCAAGGTACACCGTTAAAATCCTGATGTCCTGGCATAACAGAACCTACCTTAGCCTCCTTTACAGCCGCTTCAAAAGATGGCAAGTAAACTTCACGCAAACGACGTTCAGACATATCGCTAAACCCTCCATTTATACCACGACGGTTTTCAGGGTATCCAACAAAATGCTTAGCCGTTGCTATAACATGATTTTCATCAAATTGCTCATTACCGGTGCCTTGTAAACCTTGAATAAATGCAACCCCCATTCGTGACACTAGATAAGGATCTTCACCATACGACTCTTCAACACGACCGTAGCGCGCATCTCCGGCATAAACATCTAGATTAGGCGAATAACAATGTGTAACCCCTAAAGCACGCGCTTCTAAGGCTGTTTGTGAAGCCATTTTTTTGATTAACTCAGGTTCCCATGTGGAAGCACAAGCCACTGCCTGAGGATAGACAGTTGTATTACCATAATAATCAAGAACAAGCCATAATCCATGTAATGCTTCGCCATATTTCATAACAGGAATACCCAATCGTTCATTAGCAGGTGCATCTTGTGTCATCTCTGCAATTTTTTCTTCAAAAGTCATTTGACTCAGCAATTGTTCTACTTTTTCAGTAATGCCCTGATTTGCATAACTTGAAGGTTTTTGACGTTTTGATTGCGCTTTACAATTAAATATGCTAGCTGCTATAAAACAAGTAAGCACTATTTTTTTCATTAATACAGTATTTGTTTAGGTATTGATTTACCAAATATAATTGAGCAAATTCAACTTCATATCCTGTACTGTGCTGCAATCTAATAAATCTAACTATCTTTATTATCTAAAAAAAGACCAAAACAAATTATGCCTTGGTCTTTAAAACTAACTCAAATTAATCAAATTAACACTCTAATTTCCTCTATATCCGTTATTTGTTGGATCTGAATCCAGTAAGGCTGGATTATTTATTAATTCTTGCAAAGGTATTGGCAACTTCACATGCCAAGAGCGGATATTTCCTGCAGGATTCCAAAAACGGTATTCCAAATCTTCAACTACATCAAATAAAATACCCCATCTGATAAGATCATATCTTCTCCAGGCTTCACCTGCTAGCTCCCATTTTCGTTCATCATAAATAGCTTCTCTAAATTCTTGCTGACTTAATCCAGACAACTCCCATTCGGCTTGGGTAGCATAAGCTCTTTTTCGTATTTCATGAATATATTGATAAGCATTAGCTGGCCCGTTTAATTCATTTTCACACTCAGCAGCCATTAAATATACATCAGCTAGACGGAATACCATTCTGTTATCTGAATGGTTAAAACGAGGAGATGTATCAAGTTTTAAATTCATGAATTTTGGCATGTAAGGAAAATTCAATTGTATGCCCTCGTAGGTATCCATTATATTGTATGGACGTCTTAAATCATTTTGAGGAAATTTTTCAGCAAAATCTTTTGATGCTACTTGTAAACCAGTACCATTCATTGCCTCTCCATTTGCCGCTAACGCCGCAATTAAAGCCTCCCGATCATCATTATTTGCCGGCTCATCTCTTAACCTTGGGTTAAACATACTTGGTCTCCAGTTACCATTACCTGCGAAACCTGGTAGTGTACCATCTGCTCTAATTACACCTTCTTCAAATTGTCCTCTAATGTCTTTTGCAAAGTCTAAAGACCATATGATTTCAGCATTATACTCATTATTTGGATCAAACACTTCACCATAACTGAGCAATATTCGATGTGGTGATTGATTGATAATTTCCAAACATTTGTTCAATCCTGCTTGCCAGTTCTTTTTCTGCATATGAATTTTAGCCTCTATTAAAGCAGCGGCCCATTTTGAAGCTCTACCTGCTTCGTCTCCCGTATAAGCATCTTTAAGGTTTACTTGAGCAAATTCTAAGTCCTCTAAAACAGCATCTAAAATTATGTCTTGATCAGTTCTTCCTAAAACCGAAATCTCTTCAAGGGTAAGCACCTCTGTGTAGAAGGGCGCATCTCCCCAAAGATTCGTAATATGCCAATAACACAAAGCACGTACAAATCTTGCATCTGCAACAAAATCTGAGCGTAGCTCCTGAGATATATTTTCGTTGTTCTCAATTCTAGCAATCAAAACATTGGTGTTTAAAATAACCCGATACAAATCCTTCCAAGTATCAGATACACTCATCTTTTGAACAGATCTGTCAGCGCTAGCTTCATTTAACTCATAATTACCAATTCCTGCAACGAAGTTTGCTATACGATTTGGTTCTATAATATCACATCCATTATCATAAAAATGATCTAGCCCAACCTGGCCATATATGGAGTTATTCTTTAAAATAGCGTAGTATCCATTGATAAAGGTTCTCGCATCACTTGCAGTAGACAGAAATGTCTCTGGTGAAACTAATGCTCTTGGCTCTTCTTCTAAAAAATCTTCACATGCTAAACATGAGAATATCATGAAGAAGTATACAAATATGTGTTTTGTTTTCATAATCTATTTTTAATTTTTTAAAATGTTACATTTAGGCCAAATGTTATAGTACGCGGATTGGGGTATTGTCCACTTAAATATCCTTGTGCTATATTACCTAATCCAGTTCTCCCAAAACTACTAGCCTCAGGATCAATTAATCGCGTGCTTGAGAACAATAACAAATTGGCTCCTGACGCATATATCGTAGCGTCTTTAACTCCCTTTAAACCCCAATCATTAACAGGTACATTATAGGCCAATCTTGCTGTTTTAAGGCGTACATGAGAACCATCTTCTATATATTCTGTGTTTGGAGGTATACCACCTACAGTATCTGTTCCCGCTCTAGGAATATTTGAAGTTTCATTTACCCCTTCTTTCCAACGATCTGCTATATCACCAAATTTAGTAGCTTCTCCTCGATTAAAATAATTGTTTCGCATGAGCAAGTTAAACACCTCGTTACCAACGGTTCCCTGAAAATAAAATGATAAATCCCAATTTTTGTAAGAAAATTTGTTTTCAAAACCAAATATTAAATCTGGAGTAGGGTCACCAGCAATCACATAATCTTCGCTTGAGATGATACCATCCCCACTAATATCTTCAAACCTTGCCCCACCTACAGCTGCTGGACCTGTAAATCCTGAATTATCAATTTCTTCCTGACTTTTCCAAGTTCCTAAATATCTAGCACCGGTAAATACGGGTACAGGCTGTCCTACAATTAAACGGGTGTTATCAGATCCTAAAATCTCATCAACGGTAACATCAATAAATTCAGCTCCTCCCAAATCTAAAATTTTATTTTTATTAGATGACAAGGTTAATGTTGAGCCCCATGTAAAATTAGTATTTCTAATATTGGTAGAATTTATCAAAAGTTCCCATCCTCTATTTTCTAGTGATCCTACATTTTGTAATTGACTTGTGAAACCAGTTTGTCTGGGAATGGTAACATCAAGCAGTAAATCATTTGTCTTCTTATAGTAATAGTTTAATTCTGTAAACACTCTACCTCCAAATAATGAAGCCTCTAAAGCTAAATCAAAAGAATTAGTCGTTTCCCATTTTAGATTAGGATTTGCTGGTCGTCCGATGGTTAAACCTGACACTTCTTTTCCTCCTAAGGTGGTATTAGCCTCGGTTAATAGACCAAATGTTCTGTAAGCTTCAATGGCTTGGTTACCTGATTTACCGTAACTCGCTCTTAATTTTAAGTCTTGAAATACATTTTGGTTTTGCATAAATGACTCCTCTGTAATTTTCCATGCTCCTGCTATTGATGGATAAAACTCATATTTATTACCTGGAGCAAAACGTGAACTACCGTCAGTTCTACCTACCAAAGTCAATAAGTATCTATCCTTAAAAGCGTAATTTATTCTTCCGAAGAAAGAAGCTATTTGAAAACCGTCATAATCACTTATTACAACAGATCTGGTAGGATCAGAAAATCCTAAGTTATTAAAACCAGTTGCATCACTGGTTATACCGAAAGCTTGTGACTCAGCAATCTCGGTAGACACCTTTTGAAAAGACGCCCCTCCCAAAACCACTAAACTATGATTTTCATTAAAGTCTGTTGAATACTGAACGGTATTTTCATTATTCCATCCCGTAGATGCCACTGTTCGCACAGAGGCTTCTCCTCCATCAGAAACATTGGTTGCAAGAAGACCTGGTAACTGACTAGAATTAAATCGATTCCGTTTGGTATTATTAAATTCTGGACTAAATGTTGAACGAATTACCAAATTTTTTATCGGACTGTACTCTAAATATGCCGTTGCTAATAAGTTATTATTAAAAGTTTCATTAGTATTTAACTCAATAGCCGCCAATGGATTATTAAATGGGGCACCTATAACCTCATTAAATCCATTATAAGTTCCATCATCATTATATGCAGGTTGTGTTCTAAGTGTTCCAAAAGCACTATTAAAACCAACAACTCCGTTATCTTGATTTAGTCTAGAATAGTTAAACCTAAATCCAGCCTTTAATTTATCACTTAAAGTATAATCTAAATTAGATCTAAAAACAAATCTTTCTAACCCAGAACTTTTTATTATACCTTTTTGATTAAAATAACTAATTGAGTTATAGTAATTTATATTATCTGTTGACCCGGCAATAGAAACGTCTGCACTATAAATAGGTGCCGTGCGCATGATTAAATCGAACCAATCGTTGTCAGGATAAGTTGAAGGGTCATTTGGAAATGGTATGGCCACGCCTCTAAAGGTGGCGTCTTCGTTGGTATAATCAATTTGTTCTTCTTGTGTAAGCATGTGAGGTAATTCAGGAACGTTTTGAAAACTAGTGTAGAGGTTAACACTTACCTGAGGTTTTCCTGTCCCAGCACCCCTACCACTCTTGGTAGTTACCAAAACCACACCATTGGCGCCTCTAGAACCATAAATAGCAATAGATGAAGCATCTTTTAATATTTCAATAGATTGAATATCATTTGAGTTGATATTGTTTAGGTTAAAATTTGTTCCTACCACAATACCATCAATTACCCAAAGCGGTTCATTGCTACCCGTAATGGAGTTACCTCCTCTTACTCTAATAACCGTGCCGGCTCCAGGAGCACCACTGGTTTGTGTAACCTGAACTCCAGTTGCTCTACCCTGTAATGCTTGATCTACCCTAGAAACTGGCAAAGCTGTAATATCCTCTGAACTCACAGAGGAAACAGAACCTGTTAAATCTGACTTTCTTTGTGTTCCGTAACCAATAACAACCACTTCGTCAAGTTTATTATCAGCCACTAATATTACATTAATTTGAGTTTGACTGCCAACCTCAATTTCCTGAGTAGCATAGCCAACGTAAGAGATTACCAGAGTGTTTTCTGCTCCAGCTTCAATTTTAAATTCACCATCAAAATCGGTTGATGTTCCTTTCGTAGTCCCTTTTACAAGAACCGTTGCTCCTGGTAAGGGCTGTCCATCGGCAGACACGGTACCAGATACAGATTGTGCATTTGCTGCTGCCCCCAGAAGCAACAGTACTCCAACAATCCACAATTTCCTGAAATCAGGAAACTTTCTGTGTTTAGTTTTTAATTTCATAAGTCTTTTAGTTAATTTATTAATAGTACCGCAAAATATTTGTTAATTATTTTCAAAGTATCCTGCACTACCCGTTATGTACTGTTATGCTAACAACATGCTATAACGTTTAACCATACACCCAAGACTTCAAATAACAAAGTCAAAAATTCAAAAAAACTAAAATTTAATACCATATTCTCAGAAATACATGAAGTATGCAATTCTTTGTTTTTTCTGAAAGCTTTATTTACCCTAAAAACATTAAGCATGATAGAACAGCTCAGTTCGAAATATGAAATCCTTTACTTTTATACAATTCCCTCCTATATAATCCATATTGTTTAAAACTATGAAAACTAATAACTTAAAGCACATCGCTTCTTTATTATTTATACCTCTGTTTATTGCGTTTTATGCTTGCTCAAAATCTGAAGACTCCCCAGAAGATTTTAATAAATTGTTACTATAAACACTGGTAACGTGGTTGGTCAGTTTTACAATTTTTGGTCAACACGCACGATGGTTAACCAGACACGCTTTAACAATTCTGGCTTTATAACTAGCTTAAACGGTATAAAGTCTTACGCTAAAAGTTATAATTTAGTAAAAATGATGGGCGGTCGCGTTGATCATCTTAATCAATCTTTACAAAGAAGTTGATGCTTCCGGCATTATTATTACAGATTTTAGTGGCCTTGTAACAAGCATTAGAAACTTTATGAGCACAGGCTTTAAACTTAGAATTGTATTGAGTAAAGTGCCATGGAAAATGGTTGAAAACAAAGTAGTAAGCACCTATAGAAATACAAGCCCCCTGATGATTACAACCACAATAAGACTCGTAATAGCTCATCTAAAAGAACTTTATATCCGCAAATAGAAGGTGAGCAAATAGCAAGAGGAACAACATGAAAAGAAATGAATGGGCGGTTGATAAAACGCATAGTATCATAATGCATGAATTATATAAAGATATTAGAGCAGCTGGCGTAGGAGAAAAAACCAATGGTCGTGTTATATGGTAACCATCCATCAGACCGTTTTGAAGATAGTTGGAAAACGGTTTTAAGTTCAAATCTTTCTAAATATGAACAATTAGCTAAACTTACTAAAACGGTTACAAACACCATGGTTGAAAAGAAAAATGACAAATTTACCATTAAAGTAGATTTAGAGCCACATAGCGTGAAAATCATCGAATTAATTCCACAATAACAACCAAACACATACAATGCTTAAAACGTACTTAAAAACACTTCTAATATCCATGGGAGTAATTGGTATTGCATCTTGTAATTCTCAAAAAGAGATTAACAGTACAAGGTAGCTGAAGCTGGAGAAAGCATCATTATGGCTGGAAATACGAATGGCGACGCGCCAGAAGATTGTAGAATGTATACCGTGGTTGTAAAAAAGTTATAGGCCTCTCTCCTCACCTATTCATTTTATAAAAAAAAGCTTTACATAATTATTTTTCTAGGCTTTTTTATGGTTCAAATACAGAGTATCAACTTATAGAATCACTGAGACTTTTTTTACAAACACGTACCATGATCGTCTAAAAAAACGCTAAGGTGCAGACATATGCTTATTGACTTTAATTGAAAACTAATCCCATAAAAAAAGGTGATTTTTACATCACCTTTCTTTTAACTAAAACAACAACATTAATAATCGAAATTATTAACAACTCTATTTAAACTACTCTTCTATTTATTATCAATAAAGTCCAAAAGTATAGACTTAACTACGCTAACAGATCCGGCTTCTAATCCGTTATTTACATTTGCTCCTGTAATCCAGTACAATACCATTCCGGCATCAGAGCAATCCCATTTTCCTTTTTGGAATTTAACAACATCATCTACTTCTGCCATTTTCCCCATAGTCCAAACCAACTGTACTCGGGGATCTTTATGATTTTTAGCCCAATCCCATTCTTCTAGCTTTACTTTTAAGTTAATATTTTGATCAGGAATTCGAACTTCTTCAACACCAAAATCAAGTATGTGCTGCCATGTATAAAAGTCGCCTGCATTATCATTGGCTGGATGATGTGTTACCACTTTTACATATTTATGTTTAGCTTTTGGTGTCTTTTTTAAAGCCATTCCAATAATATCAGGTTCTCCTGCCTCAATAATCCATAACGGGTCTTCAGCAGTTGAAGCATTTATAGCCCAAGCTAAATCATTTATAGTTTCCTCTTTTTGCCATAAAGCATCATAGAAGGTTATATGATCGAAGCCCCCCCAGCGTCTGGCAGTCATATCACAAGCCACTTGCATTAAATAATGACGCTCTTTTTCGGCTTGTTTTGAAATTCTATCATCTCTAACCAAATCGCAGCTATGAGAATAGTGTACCAGTCTATCTTGTAAACCAGAAGCTCTTAATAGCGCTAGGGTTACGGCGGTTCCGCCTAAATCATCAGGATCGGGTGAGTTACCATCGGCAACCACTGCAATGCGTCCAGTTGGAGGATTTATGGTTTGTCCCAAAATAGAAATTGGAAGCAAAACCAAACAAATAAACACTACTTGTACTAATTTTTTCATATACTAAAACTGGGTTAAGTATTCTCATCAACAAGAACACACCTGATTGTAGGTATAAAAATAGACCGATTGCATTAAATAAGTGACCTGTTCTATCCTGATTTTGATGTAAATTTTATTAGTCTACCGTGAGTTTACTTTTCCACCAATTTTCATTAGGCTTGAAATCTTTAGAAAGTGTTTCAATACGTTGTGTTTCTAATGATGGTAGCTTTTTACTAACATTATTCAAATGCCATTTTTTATGAGCTTCAGCATCATATTCTGAATCCTTAACAGGATAATTTGCTCCAACCGATTGTAACCACTGCATGAGTTTTTCACTAAGTTGGTTGGCTAATTTGGTATTTGTATCAATTACATTGAGGTGGTCATGTTCTTCAGACGGCAATTTATAGAGTTCTTCATGTCCATCCTCCCAATAATGTATAAGTTTCCAACCTTCGTATTGAATAATTGAAGCAGGTTCTCCACCTTGATTTCCATAATGCGGATAATGCCAATATAATGGTCTGGTTACTTCCAATTCTTTTCCCTCTAATAACGGCTTTAAACTTAAACCATCAACATGTTGTTCTGGATTTAATGGCGCATTAGCTAAATCTAAAAGTGTGGGATAAAAATCAGTATTAACAGCAGGAAAATCAGTTTTTGCACCTCTATTTTTCAACCAAGGCACTTTTATAAAATAAGGTTCACGTATGCCTCCTTCCCATTGGTAGCCCTTACCTCCTCTTAAAGGTAAATTACTGGTAGCATAATTATCACCTGATGCTACGCCCCCATTATCTGAAGTAAACACAACAATTGTATTGTCATCAATATTATTATCTTTTAAAGCTTTTAAAACAATACCTACGGCATCATCCATTGTTTCTACCAAACCAGCATAAACAGGATTGTCCTGAACAGTTCTTATAGGCAACACACGTTCCATCACATATCCAGACTCAGCGATACCTAAACTATCAGCTTTATGTCTAAATTTTTTCCACTTTTCTTCTGTGGTTTGAATTGGTGCATGTACGGCATAAAAAGACAAAAAAGCAAAAAACGCGGTATCTTTATGTTTTGAAATAAAATCTGCCGTTTCATTAGCTAAACGCAGTGTTAAATTTTCACCTTGTTCTTTATTCGATAATTTTGGGTTATTCCAAGGCGAGAAAAAACCACCTCGAGGAGATCCTGCGTCTATGCCTCCAATATTAATATCAAATCCATGATCTTCAGGAAATGAGCCTTCACCTCCTAAATGCCATTTTCCTGCAAAAAATGTTTTGTAGCCATTAGTTTTAAAAGCTTCGGCAATGGTAATATCTTCATTAGGCAAATGCATTTTGTAGCTAGCGGGCAATAATTTATCATGGCGATTTCTTGTACGCCAATCTTCGCCTGACTTTGCTCCAATCCAATCTGTTATACCATGACGCGCGGTAAACTTCCCTGTCATAATACTTGCGCGCGACGGACTACATACTCTGCTAGCAGCGTAGCCTTGGGTGAACATCATGCCTTCATGAGCCAATTTATCTACATTTGGAGTTTCATAAAATGTGCTGCCAGTTACCCCTAAATCATGATATCCTAAATCATCTACTAAAATAAATAACACATTGGGTTTGGTCTTTTCTTTTAAAGCTTTCTCTTTATTGTGACATCCTAAAACGAACACTAAGATTAAACTGAAACTGATGCGTGTAATTTGGTTCATGGCTGTTTTTTTTATCTCAACGAAATTTAACTCTTTTTTCCTTACTGTTTATTTTTACTGCGTTAGGGATTGAACGGCATGTTTAAGCTCCTCGCAGAGAGCGAGTCGTGAAAGCCCGACCCCTTGTGGGTAACGCTCTAATTATTTAAAATTTGCATTACTGCTTTGCTGCCTTAGGCCCATCGTAATCATATGTAAACCAATCTACATCAATATAACCGGCATCTTCTTTTTCATTCCAAGAGAAGAACCCTAAACGGTCACCTGTCCATTTTCCGAAGGCAATAGTAAATGTTGGTCCGAATTTAGTAAAGGTTTTACCATTCAAACTATATTCATAAGTAGCTTGATCACTATTATTTGTTGTTCTTATGTATAAATTAGATCCTGTAAGCTCTGGACCTTTGGTTTTTTCAGCCATAGGACTCATATAAAACAAATGCTTTTTACCGTTTTGATCAACCTCAACACCTAACAAATTAAACACCCCGCCATATCTTACAAAACCAGCTAATTGATGGGGTTGCATGCCAGAAATATCAAACTTAGAAACGGCAGTACCTGTTGTAATCCCCATGATACGTTGACTTAGGGTATTGCAAGCTCTCCAAAAATCAGAATCTGAGCCATCATTGTTTGTCCACTCGTTTATGTTTGGACCGTAACCTTTTTCGTTTGGTAATATTTTGGTTGCTTTAAGGCGTAACCACCCGGGGCGCTCGGTTAAAGACCAATGCGTGTTTCTTGGATTATGGTTCCACTCCCATTGGAATCCTAATTTAGATGATGAAAAATCATCGTCTGAACTGGGGGCTGTAATTGGATAACCGTCTATAGGTTTTTTATGTTGTTTTACAGGTTCACCTATGCCATCGTTATCTTCATCTACACCTATAATTGGCCATCCATCAACCCAATTAACAGGCTCAAGACATTGAGGACGCCCTTGAAAAGGAATATCATCATTTTGGATTAACTGATGCATATACCACCATGATTTATCTGGAGCTTGCATTAATGCACCTTGGCTGGCACTGCGGTTATTAAACACCGTTCCTTTTTCTAAAACAGTTTTTACTTCATACGGGCCATAAATACTTTCTTTTGAACGAAGTACAATTTGTTTTCTATCATTTTTAGGGTTTTTAACACCTGGTTTGGTAGATTTATCTCCCATAGTCCACTGCGCTAAAAAGATATACCAGGTTCCGTCAATTTTATAAATTTTGGCCGCTTCAGCTCCCATGCCTGTATACACCAATTTACCTTCATCTAGAATTTTAGTACCATCCCAACTCATTTCATAAATTCTGTTTTCGTTACCCTCTATTTTATTATCAGAATCTTTTTGCTTTCCAGCGGTATTGATAATTACATAAGCTTTATGAGTTTCTTTATCCCAAAACACAGCAGGGTCATCTAAAACCTTAGCTTTAGGCAACATCATGATTGGTTTACTCCAAGGGCCTTTTATATCTTTTGCCGTGGTAACCATTAATCCATGTTGGTAATCTATTTGATAACAATACCATTTACCTTCATGGTAGGCTAAATCTCCAGCCCAAACACCAAACGAATAGCCATTCATACGGTCCCAGTTGTACTCTGGAGCCCATGATAAGCTGTCAAATGCATGTCCAACATTGGTCCAGTTTACCATATCTTTTGACTCTAAAATGGGCATACCAGGAGACATATGTTGTTTGGACGTTATCATGTAATAGGTATCGCCTACTTGCTCAATATCAGAGTCTGGATAATCGGCATTTAAAATAGGATTGATATAGGTGCCGTCACCTTGATCACCAAAACTGCCAGTTTTAGGAGGCTGATTGACCGTTGATTTGACTTCAGCCACATCTATTTGTTCTGTTTTAGATTTACATGCCAAAACTGTGCAAGCCAAAACAGCTACTAAAGTTTTAAAATCAATTAGATTTGATATTTTCATTTAAATTGTATTTAAGGCGTTTTGATTTATAACTTTATGATTTTTTTTGAAAAACCTGATGTATTGTTTTTTAATGAAACGAAATAGATACCACTTGCTAAATCACTTAGATCAATAGTTGCATTGGTTTTAGTCATTTTTAAAGTACGAATTACAATACCGTGAATGTTTGTTACAATAAGATCATCATCTAGACATAGGTTTGCAACAGTTACAATACCGGTTGTAGGATTAGGATACAAACTTAAGGGCTTTACTTGTTTTTGATTATCAACAGATAAAACTCCGCTGTAACATAAAGACTCATTATTAGCAAGATTAAAGGCCACACTATCAGAAATAGCATTTAGCCTTAAAACCATTCTATCTAAAAGGCAATAAGAGGATCTAGCATCTAAGGTGATTTTGTAAATCCCTGGATTATTAAAGGTTACAAAAACACGATGAGAATCGCCATCATTGGTATTTGCTACAAACCTCCAATCTAAAGTATTTCCAAAAATTTTGAAAAAACCCAATGTGGATGAGCCCACAGGACAATCATTATTTGGGTCAGTTTGACAAGCTGGTTTAGGTATTACTCTATGACCTGTTTTTAGACCATAATAATCATCAGCGTCAATTTTTAACCAAGCGTCATTATGCTCACCCTTAGATGTGCCTTTATTGATTTTCATATGCCATGCAAACCTGTAAGTTCCAGGGGTATTAATTTTTATATTATATACTATAAACGCATTAGATAGACTAGAAAAAGACTCAGGGCCATCCCAATAAATGTAACCATCACCAGTATAACCGGAAACACTGTTATCTACTTTCCAATTTGGATGATTTATAACACCCGATTCCATTTCTATAGTCAAAATTCCGTTTTGTTCTTCAAAAGGCAACAGACCATCACAAGGCGCTGTTTGCGCGACTAAAGACATCGATTTGATGAGTATAAAAATTAGAACATTAGCAACTCTTTTTATGTTTTTCATTAATAATGCATTAGATACTTGACGTTCCTTTTTAAATCAAAAGTTAGTGTTAAATATTAGTCTTTAGTATATGTAATTTCATATGAACCTGAGCCGAGAATGATGTTAGTATTTTCTTCTACTTCGTATTCAAACGAATTTTTAAATACATTAAAATTCAAACCATTAATTTTAATAGTTTGAAACTCATTCTGACTTAAAACCAATGTAGCTTTTGTATTAAACGGCACAACCAAATTCATGGTTAACAAACCATCTTTTAAACTCCACGAATTTTTAACAGCACCATAAGATGTTGGAACAGAAATATCTGTATTTGTAACAGCGCTAGGAAACTCAGGATTAACAGTAAACACCTTGTAACCAGTTTGGTTTCTTGAAGATTTTACACCTCCTAAAGACTCAAAAAAGTAAGCCGCAAAACCACTATGCATAGGATGATTTAATGAATTGGTTGGACCTTCCATTTTCTCCCATTCAAACTGACGCTCAGGCCACGTGGTAAATCCAGAATTCATCACATACGTTTGACTAGGAAACTCGGGTGTGGTTAAGATAGCATAAGCTAAATCGGCCTTACCATATTTTGATAATACCGTATAAATGTAACGATTACCATGAATTCCTGTTGAGTGATGCCCTCCCTTAACTTTTACAATATCATGCTCTAGGCCATTCACAACATTTTCAATTTCTGTTTCAGGCACAATACCAAATTGTAACGCCTGAACAGTAGCGGTTTGACTTTGATACCATTTGTGCTTGGTATTAGGAATGTCTACCAAAAACGCTTTATTAAAAGCTGTTTTTAAAGCCTCTTTTTCTGCTTTCATCTTTGCTTCATATTCCGCGTCTGCATTCATTTTTGCAAACGTTTCCATAATGCCTAGCACATCATAGAAATAGGCATTTGCTGAAATGATAGGATCACATTCCATGGCACTTGGGTTTAACCTTCTGTCCCAACGTGGTGGACACCAATCACCCATACCGTCTTGCATAATGCCATTTTCGCCTTTATAGTTCAGATAAAAATCCGTTAAACCTTTCATCTCGTTATAATACTCTTTTACAATAGCATCATCTCCATAATACCAGTAATTATACCAAGGTAAATACATGGTAGCCACACCCCAATCAATTTTTGCATAAGTAGAGGTTCGTTTTCCTGGCGCAACCATGGTAGGTACTTGAAATTTAATTTCAGGGTTATTATGTCCTTTTGTTGGTCGCATTTGAGTACGAATATCTTCCATGTATTTTTTATAAAAATCATACATATCATAATTATACAAGGCATACTCACAAAAGGCATGTGCATCACCCAACCAGCCACATTTTTCACGATGCGGACAATCTTCAGGAATACCATGTACATTGTCTTCAATAGTCCATTTACTGATGCTGTGCATTTTATTTAAAAGCTCACTTGAAGACTTAAAACTTCCCGTTTCTTGAATATCTGTAGCTACTAAAACAGCCTTAATCATATTAGCATCTGGCTTTTTGGTAATACCTTTTATTTTGGCATATCTAAATCCGTGATAACTAAATTTTGGTTCCCAAGATTCAATAGCATCACCTTTGCATATGTATTTATAAATTTGAGCCATACCATTGGCACCACCACCTGTTGAACCTTGAAAAATATCTTTTCCGTTGGTTAATAAAGCTTCAGTTGTTATGATTTCAATCAACTGGTTTTTCTTTTCTTGTACATTGATTTTTACCCAACCCGCAATATTTTGTCCAAAATCTACAATCCATTCGCCGTCTGCCGCTTTAAAAACATTTGTAGGTTCAAATTCCTTTAATTTTTTTATTGCAGGAATTTGTTGCGCACTTACTTTTGCTATTTTTGGCGTTGCTATTTTCACATTGCCCCATGCTGCTGCATCATATCCTGATTCAGTCCAATTACCTAATTCATAACTGGCATCATAAGTATCACCTCCATAAATATTATTAAATACAATTGGCCCTGTAGCTTCTTTCCAGTTTTCGTCTGTATAAAAATCTTCAGAAGACCCATCGGTATAATTTAGTTTAACCAAACAACGTACTGTTGGAGGACCGTAAGACACGCCTTTTTTATTCGACTCTGGATCTCGGCTCCAAGATATATTTTGACCGTAAAAACCATTTCCTAATATAATTCCGAAGGCATTTTTACCTGTTTGGAGCTGCTCTGTAATATCATAATTCACATAATACGCTTGTTTATCATAATTTGAAGGCGCAGGATCTAAAACATGATCACCTACTTTTTTACCGTTTATATACATTTCGTAATAGCCTAAACCACAGATATAAGCTTGCGCATTTTTCAGAGTTTTATCAATAGCTATTTCATTTCTAAAATAACTAGCTGCGAAACCATCAACGGGCGTTGGTTTTTTCATTTTTCCGGTTTGGTAGTTTCTATAGCGGTGTGGTGATGTTCTTGTATCCTTATTCAAGGTAATCCATTTTGCATCACCCCAGTTTTCCTTGTCCATCAACCCCATTTGAAATGTTTGGGTATTAGACCAGGTAGAGGCATTACCACTTTCATCCCAAATTTTAACCTTCCAGAAATAGGCTGTCATGGCTTTTAAAGGCTTCCCTTTATACCGTACAAATGCAGTTTGGTCACTTTTTACATTATTTGAATTCCAGATATCAGCATCATTTTCATTTAACTTTTCTTCTAAGGACGCTACCAAGATTTGATATGCAGATTGCGATTTATTGAACCCATCCGCATTAACTACCCAAGAAAACGTGGGTTGCTCGCTTTCAATTGTTGATGGGTTTTGCTTGTTATCAACCAATAGGGTTTCAAAATTAATTTGACTTCTTGAAGTGGAAACTTGCATACAAGAAATACAAAACACTGCAAAACATGCTATTACAAATAAGAGTTGGTGTTTTTTCATTTTTAAAGTTAGAGTTAGCGTCTTATCGCTGTTAAATTTAGTGGTTGAAGGTACCTGAATAGTTCAAAAAACTTATCCTGTACTATCATGCACTTTGCAAATTTTGTATTACTTCAATTATTTCAGAAATTATTCATTTTTCCATACTTCAGACAAAGTCTTTCTAGTATGCTCACAAAGCTATAATACAGGTTAATAACTCTTAAAATCATCCTGTACTCTGATACCTTAACAGCCAAAAAACAAGATAGAACAGGATACTCCTAATTGGTTTCGTAAGTATCTTGAAACCCTATATTTAATAGCACTAAGCAATCATAAGAATTTTATAATGAAAAACAAACTTCAATTAATAGGTAAAAATGGACTCATTTTATTTTTAACCTTATTAATGTCATGTTCTAATAATTCTGAAAGCCAATCAGAAAAAGAAAAAACGATAATAGAAGAATCAAAGGACGACAACTCAAATACTACTGCTAACCAGGTTTGTGATGAGGTTTCAGATTTTCCGAACTTAGGGCCTTCAGCGTCACAATCACAATCTTGTAAGGATGTTTCAACCCCCAACAATCAAGGTACATTAGATTGTAGAACAGATAATACTGTAGGGGGTTATGAAAATTTAGCTAACGGCTGGGGTAGCTATAAGATTACTGGTGGCGAAATACGATATGATGGCACTAGAACTAGAGTAGAACGATTTTTTAAAACTATTTCGCACGGAACGAATAAAAACACTAATCTAACCGGTACACTTAAAATTGTAGATTTAAGTGATGGAAATACCTGCATTATCCAGTCCCATGCAGATGGTGATATTTTAAAAGGAGAAGAAGCCGGAAGTACAAATAGAAGTGCACAATTTTTACTTTACGCCAAGAAATCTAGTGATAAAATACAATTAGAAACTCATGTAACCATTAATCCATATACCACAGACACAGGCGGCGAAAGGGACGTAAAAAACTTAAAAACAATAAATTACAATCAAGAATACGCTTTTGCTTATGAAACAGGCTACGATGTTAATGGTACTGCATTTTCAAAAATAACAGTTGGTGATACTGAAACCTATATTACACATAACCATACTACAGAACGAGTTTACACGAGATATGGGGCTTACGGCACAAGTGATACTGGAGATGTAACTGCACATATTGAATTTAAAGACGTTAATTTATGTAGGGAATGATCTATTTGAATTTGGTTATATATTTCATTTTTGACTAAGGCCGTTGTAAAACAGTTCATTTTTATATTTTTTATTAAAATAATCTTAATAGTCTAAGGCTACAATTTAACAAAGAACATTGTTTTAGTGATGATTATTTATAGAACATGCTCAAATCATTATTTTTGAGCAAACACTGATATGCATTTTCGAAAATAGGTTTCTTTTTTATAGAAAGATAAAACCTCTCTAAAATTTTAACAACCTATTTGAAGTTTTTAAAAAACAAAAACATGATATAAAATAAATCATTTCTAACTTATTTCATATCATGTTTAAATTGTCTTGATAAATCAAATCAGTTATAAAGCACGTTGTTCTTAAATAGAATTACCAATACCAACAAGGACTACAGACATAAGAATTACAACAATACCAGCTGTTATGGTATATTTCGTTTTTTTCGCAACGCCCTTCCATTCTTTCCTATATATTCCCCAAAAGTTTGCGGTCAAAATAATGGTAGACATATGTAAAATCCAAGAACTTGCTCCGCTCCCCAACTTACTCTCACCCATACCATAGAAAAAGAATTGTAAAAACCATATAGTTCCTGCTAAAGCAGCGAACATGATGTTTTTTGATATTGGTGTGTTCTTATTTGTGAAATCCTTATAAGATTTATTTTGAATACTTAAAACAGTTGTCCAAATTAAATTGGTCACTAAACCACCCCAAAGAATAACCACAAAGGTTACATTATTAGCAAACAAATGGTCGTAACCTGCTTCTACTGCAGCTTCGGCCAGAGGCTTTCCTGATTCAATACCAAAACTAAAAAATGAACTTAAAATACCTGAGAGAATAGCAACAATTAATCCTTTTACTAAGTTAAACTCTGAAACAGATTTCTTTTTTTCTTCATCAGAAAGTTCTTTTTCTTTCATAATTCCAGCTTTTCCGCAAAGCCAAATACCCAAAAGACAAACCAAAACACCCAACAAAACTACTTGTCCACCTGTTGCTCCCAACATATCTGTAAAAGACACTTTCCCTTCAGCTGGACTAAAATTATAATATATCGAAGGCACAACAGCTCCAAAAGCTGCACAAAAACCGAGAACAACCGAATTACCTAAAGACATTCCTAAATAGCGAACCCCAAGCCCATAGGATAAACCTCCTACACCCCAAAGTAACCCCATTAAAAAGGTAAAACCTACAATGGTACTGGAGCCAGAAGCTATTATATCCAAAAATCCTGGAACAGTTAAATAAGCGGCCAATGGCGGAACAATTAGCCATGACATTAAACCACCAACCATCCAATAGCTTTCCCATGCCCATCCTTTCACTTTGTTAAATGGCATATAAAAACTACCTGACGCAATTCCTCCTAAGGAATGAAATAAAACACCTAATATTGCTTGCATATTTTCTCTTTTTAAATAATATTAAGGTCTAAAAGTAAAGTCTCAAAACCTTTAAACCATCCTGCTCTATCATGACAACAAAACAAACTTATAAAATCTAGTTTCAACAAATCCTACCGCCCTAAAACTGAAAAATTTCCTTGATATATCAACTTCATTGACCATATATCCTTTACCACTTGTACATCAATTCAACGCCCTTTGATTACTTATATGCTTTTTTGAAATCTTCATTTTCAAGCAATCAACTAAAATAGGCTAGCGATGAATAGTTTATACAGCGTGACCATACGTTTACTAATTAACCCCATATTAATACTATCGCTATAAAACCCCTGAATGTAATATTATACAAGCTTAATTCCATGAGGTAGTTTCACCCAATACTGTAATTGTTTGGTTGGTATAATTAATTTTGAAACCCGTAATTTCATCTATTGCCAGATCAACAACACCAGATTTAGTAGTTCTTGGCTTTAAAACGTAATGTAATGGTGGCTCAAAAGCTACAAGATAACGGGTGCCATCTGAAGTGATACCCCACTGAATTCCTTCCAACAGATACTCATCATCCCATATATTTGAGGCAGTTTCAGAACCAGCAATCCACGTTCTATTAGACTCTTCATCAAAAGTTATATTTATTCCATTGTTAGATGTTACATTACCGTTTTCAACAGTCACGCCAAAAACGACATCACCGTCTTCGTTTTCACCCCAATTTTCAACCACTTGTGTGCCTTGAACTTTAAATATATCGTGATAAAAATTATTAAATGTAGTGGTGTGAAAGCTACCCAACTGTCCAAACCATCCTGATGAAATAATGGTAATAATACCTCTACGTACAATGCCATCTTCACAAAGTGTCCCTCTGCCAAAATCAACTGTTATGGTTTTTGGAAAGGTTTCTAAATCAAAAGGCTCTATTATTAGTTCAGGTCCATTCTCAGATCCAATTTGCTCACCTTTTAATTCACTTTCAGCCTTTAAAATAGCATCGCCAACATTATTAACTACATCTTGAAAAATCCCATTGACTAAAACATACTCATTGAGTTTTTCTGTATAAAATAAAATAGCCCGATCCTTACTGGAGTCACTGTTTTCATCAGGCAGGTCATTTCTTTGACATGACGTAATCAAAAAAATAAATATTAAAGCACTAATCTTTCTCATAATTTTACAATTTCATTTAATAGATGTGCACAACGTACTAAAAAAAAAGCATGAATTGCTAGTTATTTAGATCTGTAAATTGAAAACGTTGTGTTTAAGTTTTTTTAATCTCTAAATTCAGGGTTTAATGTTGAAGGTATTGGAGCTTTCGTTTCCTGCCACCAGTTTTTGAGTAATCTCAATAATTCATCTTTTTTCTCTAGATGTGTTGCTACAAGATTATTTCGCTCTTCAATATCTTCAGATAAATTATATAATTCTACGCCCTCATCTTCAAAATAGTAATGCAATTTCCATTCTCCTTTTCTTATGACAGACCCAGGTCGCGTTCTAAACAAGGAATCCCGATTTTCGTTATCATTAACATTATATGCCTGTAAGTAAACCGGGAAATGCCAAAATAAAGCACGTTCAAATACCTGTACTTCTTCTTCTAAAACAGGTGCTAAACTATGTCCATCTAGATGAAGCGTACTAGCATCAACTCCCGCATACTGCAATACCGTTGGAAAAATATCAAGATTCGTTATAGGAACATCACTTTTAGTATTTGCTTTAATCTTACCATTTAACACAAAGAAAAAGGGCTCTCGAATTCCACCTTCATAATAACTTCCTTTTCCTGCTCGTAATGGTTTTTGTTTGGTTATACCGTACAAACCACCATTATCTGATGTAAAAATTATAAGCGTATTATCCAAAAACGCTCTTTCTTTCAATTTATTGATAAGTAACCCAATATTTCTATCCAAATTATCTACCATTGAAGCATACTCAGGGTTCGCTTGACCTTTCCATGGTGATTTTTTTTCATATATAGGTATAATACTATCTATGCCCATTATTGGGACATGTACAGCATATGGTGAATAATTGAGAAAGAACGGTTTTTGCACGGTATCCAAAAACTTTATGGCTTTTTCCATAATAGCATCTGTTAAATACTTATCTGAACCGCCTTCAATAGTTACATTTTTATACGGTGGATAATAACTTTTGGGTAATCCTGCATGGTTTCCACCAATGTTAACATCAAAACCATACGCTAAAGGATTATCACTTAAATGCCACTTCCCTGCATGACAAGTTACATACCCGTTATCCTTTAAAACCTCTGGAAGAATATCATGTTCTGGCGAAAGCGTATGTGTGTTTTTAATAGGAATAAGTTTTCTGTCTTCAGATCTTCCTCTTGCCGATGGGCTAACCGTAAAAACACCATGGCGCGGTGACCATTGTCCTGTCATTAAGCCAGCCCTACTCGGGGCGCAATTGGATGCAGCTGCATAACCATTTGTAAATACCATCCCTAAACTAGACAGATAATCTATATTGGGAGTTTCATAATATTCACTGCCCATAAAACCAACATCTTTCCACCCTAAATCATCAACATTTATAATGATAATATTTGGAGACTCTTGACTGCATGAACTTTGAAAAATAAGGCTTAAGAGCATTAGTCCAAACCTAAATACTACTTTATTCATCATTTTAATTCAAACTTAAGGTCAAACTTAATACTAAAAATCTGTTGCCCCGTCCTGCTCCATCATGCTAACGTGTTATCTTTCAAAAATTCTTCCTACTTCATGCCAATATTATTGCAATTCCTTGATTCTAGAAACCACTATTTTCACCGGTCCTAACAATCCTGAAGGTAGCAATTCTGAATCCTTATGCCAATGTTTAAAAGCGGCCAGTGTTTGACGCTCGGTTGGGCGCTCAGTATTATTTAAAAGCCACTCTGGCCATTGTTTTATATGCGGCCCTTTACGTTCATAATCTAGCGATAATTGCTCATCACCAATTAATCTATTGGGCCAAAGGTTTGTAATTTTCACCTCTAGTGTATTGGAGCCTTTTACAATGGCATCGTCAATATTTAATATGTATGGGGCTTTCCATAATATTCCTAGTTTTTTCCCATTTAGAATCACTTCAGCAATTTCCTTAACATTACTTAAATCTAATTCTAAAGAATAATATGATTTAATGAGTTTTTCAGGGATTTGAAACTCCTTTTTATAGCTAGCTGTACCCGAAAAAAAACGAATATCTTCTTCTGATGCATCTGACCATGACGTTAAATAATTGAAGGTTTTTATTAAAGCGGGTTTATCTTTTAGAGGAAAACTTACATTCCAGCTCCCTGTTAATTCAATAGGTTCTGGCACAGATTTAACTTTTAATGTTTTGGTCTTTCCGTTTGAAGATTCATAAGTCATTTCACCAGCAAAAGGCGTAACTAAATTCACTTTATCATCTTTAAACACTAATTTTGGTTCTGATGTTGTATGGGTCAATTTCAATGTACCTCCATCAAAAACAGTAACCATTTTATCTTCATCATTAGTTATGTAAGTTACACGTAAGGCTTTTTTTGTTTTGATCTCTTTTCCTTCAAAAAAACTGTCCTTTACCGGTATTTCATATAATCCTGAAGCTACCATTGACTTTACTTCTTCAGTGACATCAAAAACAGGTTGGTTTGGAGGGATGCCATCAACACTCCCTGCAAACTTTCCAAAAACAGCTTTCAATATTTTTAGTTTGCCGCTGGCAGGAGCATCAATTTCTAGCCATTCTTTTTCCATGGCATTTTTTTCGAATACCGCTTCTCCAATTTTATATTGAATGCGTAATTCTTTTTTATAGCCAGGAGCAGGATCACCTTTAGAAAGTTCTCTTGTAGCTTGTATATGTAATCCATTATTTTGAATCCTGTTTACAACTACCTCCGTGACATCAACCAAACCATCAGGTAAAAATGTGCCGTATTCTGCTTTGCTAATTTTCAAGTTTGAAAGGGGTATTACCGCCGGGTTTTTCAACTTCATCTCAGCATATACAATGTGTTCACCTTCATGTATCGGATTCCTAAAAACCACAAATACAGAACCTTCTGGCTCGAACAGAATGGACACTGTTGTGGTAGCATCATCATTTTCCTGCCATATTGTAGCCTTAGTTATTTCACCGGTTTCGGCATTCCAAAGCTCTGGCTGTTTTCCTGATACTCGAAAACGACAAGCTAATTCTCGACTTTCTTTTTTAGAATTTACCACAAAATAAATGTCGGTATCTTCTGTTTTTCTGTGAATAAAATCTATGGATTCCTGACTTTCTTCTTCAATAAAAAAATCGGGAGGTAATGCTCCATTCTTTAACACATCTACAATTGAATGCACTTTTACGGGTCCTGTATCCCATAATATATCGGCCATTTGCTCGACACTTTCATCAAATTCAGAATACTTTTTAAGA
The DNA here is from genome assembly GCF_006265225.1 of Allotamlana fucoidanivorans. Classification (GTDB taxonomy): domain Bacteria; phylum Bacteroidota; class Bacteroidia; order Flavobacteriales; family Flavobacteriaceae; genus Allotamlana; species Allotamlana fucoidanivorans. The sequence goes on from NZ_VDCS01000006.1 coordinate 183,267, forward strand.
CTTGGAGATTTGTTAGGTTTTGAGCCAATAACTAAAGCGCCTTTTACCGCCAGTTCTTCAATTTTAGCAAGCGTTTCTGGTGTCATCCATTCGTTTGAAGGTAACACCAAAGCTTGATATTTTTCACCAACCGATGTGCATACTAAACCTTCCTTTACCGTTAATGCCTTTATCTTGTTAGAGCCAATCACATCATAATCATATCCCAATGCTTTTATTTCTGGCATTAATAAGGCGTCATTGGGAGATGCTTCTCCTGTAAACACCAATACATCGGCTACAGAGGTGCCTTGTTGTAATAAAAACTGACCTCTACTGATATAATCCACAAAGGGCTTACTTTGATTCCACCAGGTATTTAAACGGTTAAAGTCAGTTCCAAAAACCTGTAAAGTCAACCCAGGACCAACATCCCAAGGTTGATGGACATAACAATGAAAAACAAAACGATTAGTCCCTTGAGCCCATGCTAAATCGCCCATGGCTTTAAGCGTACTTGGATGCTGATCCCAACCTCCCATTCCTGTAAAAGACTCTGCCTCAGCAATCGGATTTCCATTTAATTTTGCAATAGAAGCAACAAATTTAGGCGAGTCAAAAAAGGCAAGGCTTCCGCTCCAAAACTCAGACATAACCATATCTGCCTTTTCTCCAACTTGCATATTATCAAAGGGTCCCCAATAAGGCTCAATAGAAAGCAACATGTTGTTTTTATGACTGAGTTCAGCAAAGCGTCCGTAATAATTTTCGGCTATCAAATCTCCTATAGTACGACGGAAATCCCAGAGAAACCGCTCGGTTTCTTCTCCACTCTCAACGTAATAACCAGCCAAAGCGGGCAAATATGAGCGACAATCATATGAACGAAGTGTTTTGAATGCTTCAGCGAAATTGGAAGTCCAGTTTGTAGTTCCAACTTCATAACTATCAATATGACACCTTTTAACTGTGGTACCAACTAGCGTGTCTAACTTTTTTAGTATGGGCTTAATGCTACCATTCCAAAATACATCAACCGCTTGTTTACTCATTTTATCACATTCTAAACCACGACCACCATCACTGGGAAAACGATTCATTTCACCTGTTGGCGTATGTCCAATTCTTAGAATAACCCACTCTCCTGCGGGCGCCTTCCATTCTAAAAAACCATCACTTTTTAACTTAGAGGTTAAGTCAAAAATATCTTGTTTATGAACTACGGCTAAATCAGAAATAAGTTTATCATCTGGGTCTAAATGACTACGTACTTTATGAGAAAGGGTTTTTATTTCTAATTCATCTATACGTACATCGGTCTTGGGTTTTGGAAAAGCGAGAACAGCAATATCCTTGTAGAATCCCAATTTGGTTTCAGGTTGTTCTAACTTACCATTAAATATTTTGGCTCCCTGATGTATCGTTTCACTATAGACCAGTTCTTGCATAGCATATTCTGGAGTAATAGAAGGTCCTCCTGATGATGACCAACCAGCCCCATTATGAAAACCCAGGTCAAGCCCTAAACGTTGAGCTTCCAATCCGGCATACTTAAAAAGTTCTAACCACTCCTGACTTAAATAAGGTGCCACACCTACAGGATTCCCCAAACTCACATTAAAAATTATTGCCCCTTGAATGCCTACCTTTTTCATGGCTTCCAAATCGGCTGTTATACCCGTTTTCGTTACATTTCCATTAATCCAAAACCAAATAGTCTGTGGCTTAGCTTCTGACGGAGGATTTTTAAAGTTCTGTTCTAAAGAAACATCTTGAGCTTGTAGACCTGAAACAAACAAGCTAAGCAACAACGTCACAAAAATGGTCTTTCTTATCATACTTCTAGTCATGTTATTGAACCGTCCATTACTAATCATATTGTGTAATTATTTATTAGTTTTTGTTGAGAACAAAACTTTTCATAATTAACAAAATTCAATCAGTTTTTGTTGTTAAAATTTGTACAGGTCCAATTAATCCAGAAGGCAACAGCTCTGTATCTTTAGTAAACTTTCTGATATTGGTTTTAGTAAATTGTTCTTCTTCCTGCAAAAAGGCATCACCAATCAATCGATTTGGCCAAAGGTTTACAACGTCTATTTCTAAAGTGTTGCCTTTTGCCTTTACATGTGATGTTATGTTTACGCGGTATGGTTTTGACCAAGTAATGCCTAAATCAACACCATTCAATGTAACACGAGCCAATTCATGTATTTGTCCTAAATCTAGGTAAAGCTCTTGATTTGTATTTAAAATTTTAACATCAAAAGTTTTTCGATATGTAGCAGTCCCCGAGTAATATTTAACACCTGAGTTTTCGTGTTTCGACCAATCTAATAAATTTGGAAAAATGATAGATTCTGGTCCTCCCCAATTTTTATCAAAACTCACATTCCACGACCCTTCAATGTTTTGAACTGTTTTAAGTTGAGGCCAGTTTGAAACTGAATTTTGTATTGATATTGGTTCCTTAAAAACCACAAAATAAGAACTACAAGGGCCAAACTCCATAGGAATAATGGTTTTGCCATTTTCAACTTTAAAATTGGTTAATAGACGCGTTTCGCCAGTAACAGGATTCCATAATTCGGGTTGTTTGTTAACCACTCTAAAAGTACATGCTACTTTTTCAATAGGTTGCCATTTACTGGCAACGTAATAGATATCTGCATCTTCAGTTTTTCGGTGGATATAATCGATAACCCCTACATCACTTAAACCTGTACATTCAAAATCTTGAAGGATGTTTTTATTGAGTAAGACATCTCGGATGGATTTATTCCAAACAAAGGTTCCTTTGCCCATTTTATGTTCACCTTTTTCGAGATTACCCCAAATACGTTTGGTCAAATTTTGATACTCGGTAACATTATCTACATTACTCAACATCGAGGTTTCTATTTTACCCACAACTGTTGCGCCTTGTTCTGCAAGTTTTACTATTTTTTTTAGTGCTTTTAGTGATACAGGCGTTTTTTCGTCAATAACCAAAACCTTATAACTCATACCATCTGACAATACCAATTCGTTATTTTTGAATTCTAGTCTGCTTAACAAAACCTCTTCGTTACACTTATCATAATCGTAACCTTTACCTAAACTTTCGGGTGGATTTTTCATACCGTCCTCCCATTCAAATGCATCAGCTCCTGAGCGTAAACCGTGCCCGTTATAAAACAGTACATCAGCAACAAACAAACCTTGTTGTAGCATATAAGAGCAACGTGAAAGATAATCAACAAAGGGTCTTGACTGGTTCCACCACGTGTTGGTTCTATCAAAATGAGTACCTGCACTGTGTGTCAAACCAGGTACATCAGTAACCGAAGGACGATGCGAAAACGTGTGAAAGCAAATCCAATTGAGACCATCACAAAACGCCTGATCTGCAGCTGCTTTCATTTGAAAAGGAGAGACTTCCCAATTCGGCCCAACGGAAGTAAACGATTCAGCAAATACTTTTTTAATACCATAGGTATGTGCTGCTGTTGCCGCTTCACGCACCAAGAAACGCCCACTTGGTTTTTCTCTGTGCGGCGATGGCATCCAAAATTCTCCCATAGCTACATCACACTTGCTCACACATTTTTTTAAATCGGCTTGGTATTGGTGCGGTCCTGCGGCTTCGGCATAAGATTCTAGTTTGTGTTCGTGTGCAACTTCTTGTTGTCTTCCATAATGATTTTCTGAAATTAAATCACTAATCGTCAATCGAAAATCGTTTAAAAAATGTTCAGTTGTTTTATCAGATTCAATATTTACTCCGATTAATGCAGGCATGTATTTCACAATATCATAACCTCGACGAGTTTCAAATTCTTCTGGGAAATGTTTTGTCCAGTTTGGGTCGCCAGCTTCCCAGCTATCACATTCTACGTATTTAAAAGCTTGTCTTTCCTCAGGACTCATCTCCTCTAGTAAGGTTCCCACGGTTTTTTGCCAATGCAAATCGAAAGCTTCTTTACTTAAATGGTCGATGTAAAAAACACCACCTAAATTACGTCCGGTTGGACGGTAACCAAAACGAATAATACGCCAATTTCCTTTAGGAGCATTCCAGTTTAAATGGCCGTTTTCATCAAGCTTGTCGGTTATATTTATTATGTCGTTTATCGAAGGTGTTTTCTCCTCAAGAAAAGCCAAAATAGCAATGTCATTGTAGAAGGCATTTTGTGCGTCTTTTACGGTTTGATTTTCTCGTTGTCTTTTTGTTTGAACAGGAAGTTTAGGTTTTGGAAATTTTTGGTTGATTCTATTTCCTCCTTCAACCGATAGTTCACTCCAAACTAACTCTTGTTGCCCATAATTGGGAGTTACCCATGGCGCAGCACATCCTGCTGGACCAATAAACACACCAAAGTCTAGCCCTAGTCTTCCAGCTTCAAGCGAGGCAAAACGTACCATATCCCGCCATGGCTTCGACCAGGTTTCTAGTTTTTCATTAGGCTGACTCAGACTTCCGCCTTTGTATTCATCTGTAACTTCGTATCTGATTTTCGTAGTGTCAATGATGGTTTTCTTTTTCCATTTGTGGGGGCCAAAAGGACCTACACCACCGTCTAACACCATACATCCGGATAAGCCTTTGGCTTTCATTTCTTCCAAATCACGCGTAATAGCTTCTTTGTTGGTGGGTGTTTGCAACCACCACCACCAAGCTTGAGGTCGTACTTCGTGCGGTGGGTTTTTGAAGTTTTCTTCAAGAGCTTGATTTTCTGAACCACTGAACTTCAATACTGTTTGGCATGGAAACAGGCATTGTATTAAACCAATACTTATTACAAAAAAAATAAAAGATTTATTTTTCATGAAAACTCAAAAATTAAGTAAATAATTATTTTTTTTAGTGTCTTTTTACCAATGGAAATTCCGCATGTTCAGTTCGCGAAGTATTCATCAGTTTTAGTAAGACTTCGGCTTTTTTAGGATGCTGTTCAGCAATGTTATTCATCTCACTTACATCTTCATTTAAATTATAGAGTTCAATGGGCTTATCATGATATTTTACCGCTTTCCAATGATTTTGTCTTACGGCTTGAATAGGCCCTTTGCTTTCATTAAATTCCCAATACAGGTAATGATGTTGTGTTTGATTTTCAACATCTCCCAATAAGGTAGGCGCATAGGAAACGCCATCTATTTGATCATCTGAAGGTTCTAATCCAACCAATTCGCAGGCTGTGGGTAAAAAATCCCAAAAGGCAGAAATGTGATTGCTTGTGCTGCCCGCTTTAATGGTATTTGGCCAATACGCAACAAATGGGGTATGAATGCCGCCTTCGTATAGATCGCGCTTACGTCCTTGAAAATCGCCATTGCTATTAAAAAATTCGTCTTTTACATTATCGTATTCATGGCCGTTATCACTGGTAAACACAATTAGGGTATTCTTAGCAATACCAAGATCTTTTAATTGTTGCACTAAATCGCCAATATGTCTATCTAAAGTTGATACCATAGCAGCATAGGTAACGTGCCCATCCTCATCATGACGGTAATGACCTGGATTCATTTGTCGTTTTGGCCAACCTAAGTTTTTGTATTGTTCCTTTTCCTCTTCAGGAATGGTTAATTCAAAATGCGGAATAGTATAAGCCAAATACAAAAAGAAAGGGTTTTGATGATTCTTATTTATGAATTCGGTAGCCTTTTCTGTGAACAAATACTGAATATGTTGCCCTTCTTTGGTTTGATGATTATTACCCTCTAAGGTTAATTTTTTATCATTTTCATAAATATATTCCGGATAATAATGATGCGCCGGAGAATGTTGATTGAATCCATAGAAATAATCAAACCCTTGTTTATTTGGTAGGCCTTTATCTAAATTTTCAGCCAAACCCCATTTTCCAATAATTCCTGTGGTATAACCTGCCCGCTTCAGTTCTTCGGCCACCGTTACATCTTCGTTATTTATGTCAACAGGTTTGCCACTTGCTGTCCATCTTGGGTTTCCTCTCACTGTGGCGTGCCCAGTATGTTTACCTGTCATCAATACCGCACGAGACGGCCCGCACACGGAAGACCCGGTATAATGATTGGTAAATACCATGCCATTTTCGGCTAGTTTATCAATGTTTGGGGTTTTAATTTTGTCTTGACCGTTAAAACCTAAATCTCCATAACCCAAATCATCTGCTAGGATAAAAATAATGTTTGGTTTTTGAGCTACATTTTGATTTTCAACAAACGCTGTTTGATTTTTCACTTGCTTAGTCTTGCAACCCAATATGCTTATGGCAAGTGCCACAAAAAGGATTTTACAAGTTATTTTTAGTGGTTTCATTGTGAGTTATTTTTCCTACTTCAGAATTAAAACAAAAAGATTTATTGGTACTCAGCTTTCAAATTCCAAGCACCTGATGACACCTTAAATTTCAGAAATTGCGCATCATTATCAATAAATTCTAATCCTGAAAATTTCTTTTTTGATGTTCCATTTTTCCAAACAATTTTACCATTTATTTCAACAGTACTTATTTGTTTTTCAGCTTTTGGAATGCCAATAATAGCCGAAGTTTGTTCCGGAGATTCTAAATCTAATTGATAGGAATGATTTGTTTTATGCATTTGAATAACAATATCTCCTTTTACTGTTGGAATTGTTTTTTCTATTGATTTAAAATGTACTAATGTTGGCAAAATTTGAAATTCGCTCCAAGCCTCCTTAGTTGTCTCAACACCGGCTACATATTTTGACAATATGGTATTAGACCCATTCCAGGCGTGGTTATAACTTCCTTTGTTTCCAAATTTTTCGTAAAGTGTGGTCATACCTTCTTGGTCTACCTGACTTTGATACATCTCTTTCATGCGTTGTAAGGAAGCTTTTGGGCGTCCTGCAATAAACATGGCCTCTTCAGCCATCCATTCAAAATGCGGACTAGAAAAACGGTTCGGAATTAACACATTATCTACAATTTGATTGTAATATTCTGGGTTTGAAATTCCCGAGATAATGGCAATAGCATTCGCCCTATCATCCTTAAATTTTTCTGGATTGCTACTATAGAAACCATTTTTCCAAAACTTTTTTTCGTAAGCGCCTTTCATGGAAATCATGCGTTTTTTATACCATTTTACATGTGCATCTTCTCCTAAAACTTCTGCCATTTTTTTGGCTTCTCTTAAAGCTAAATAATAGAATGCCATTTGAATAGGTTGCTCATCAATAGTACCTTTTACGCCCCAATCCAGCCAATTCCAAGAATCTGGACTTTTACTTTTTCTATATTCTGGAAGTCCGTTTTCCTTCATAGGAAATAAATCTAAATACCTGAATAAATAAGGATATACAATCTCAAGGGTTTCTTTATCACCTGTATTCAAGTAATATGGCCAAACCACTTGAGCAATAAACTGTAAACTTTGACATACCAACTCACGCACACGTAATGGCCCTAAAGCACCAATTACATCATTCTCATTAAAGTAAACCGTTTGTAAAATAGCTTTTTTTAAGAGTTGACGACCGGCATTGTCCATAGCGTAAAACAAATATCCTGTTTGGTCTGCCACATCGCCAATCCACAACGCACGCTCACGGTCTGGGCAATCCATAAAATTATCACGAGCACAAACAAAAAGTGTATTGTTCCCCATATCCCACAAACGGTTGTAAAAAGGATCGTCTACTTTAAAACTACCTGCCATTTCACCTACGCTCATCCAGCGGTATTTCAAAGCTTTTACTTTTACACCTGCAGGAATTGTATATTGCACTTCATGCCCATTAAACCAAGAAAAACTCTCAAAAGCTTGAGTACCTCCTTTAGTTATATAAGTGGCATGTATTTTATTAAGTCTATTATCTGTAGTAATAAAAATAGTATCTCCAGCTTTGGCTTCAATTTCCAAAAAAGCCGTTACCTGTTTATTAAAAGGCAACTTACATTTTATGGTTTGTCCTTCACTTGTGAATGGCAACTTTAGCTCAGCATGATTTGCATAATTTACTAAACCATGATTCACCAAATGCGGTACAATATTTTTTTCTATGTTATACCAAGGTGCAACACCTACTTTTCCCTTTTCTGAAGCAGTCGTCCAATCAGTATCATTAAAACTTGGTGTATACCAAGCTTTATCTGACCAATCGTTTAAAGCTATAGAAGCATTAAACTTTACGGCGTATTGCACTAAAGATTTACTAGCTGGTTCTATAGTATTATCATAGCCTGGATGTTGTAAAACTTTCCAACTAGCGTCTGAAACTAAATGCTGATTCCCTATTTCTGAAGAAAATAATAAACCACCTTTTCCACTATCAATGTGGGTACCTTTGTGCGTTTCTCTTCCCCAAAACCATACTAAAACAGCAATGGTATTTTTTCCTTTTTTTAAATACGGTTGAATATTTACGGTTTCGTACCATGAATTTGCTGGCGTTATTTTTTCTTTTCGGTTCCATTCGCCAGCTTGACTTGGTCCTCTTGATAATCCGCCCTCAAAAATTACCATTTCTCCATTTACCCAAAGCCAAAATTTGCTATCTACAGAAATATGAGCTTCAACTTTTTCTGGAATTTCATCGATAGAAATAGTCTTTCTAAAACTCATCCAAGTATTTGAAGGACTATCTTCTTGTTGCCAAATCCATTGGGCATTATCCCAGTTAGGATTCGTAGCAAAAGTTGTTGTACTGATGATTAAAATAAGGAGTTTAAAAATGTTTGATAACCATTGATTTTGTTGAAGTTTAATCGACATTATTTAGAGGTTTGTTGTTAATTAATTTATGTTTTTAAAGGAAACGGAAAAATACGTATCCCTTCCATGATACTTATCCTGTGTTGTCATGGAATAGTGTAAAAATTTACTATTTATTATAGGAATTTAGCCTTCCAATAGCTCTGTTCTTTTTAGATGTAATGCCACAATAATCCTACTTTAAACTGCACATAAATCTAAACTTAAGACTGATATAAAACTATACCAAAGCTTCTCAGTTTTAGTTAAAACAGGTAATTATTCAACCTAAAACTGAGACTGTTTATTAACCCTAGCAAATCCTAACTACTCTTAAGTTAAGTAAACTCCCCAATTTCTCAATTTTATTAGCAATATGCCCCACACCGATAGCACAATGATGGGATGGTCCTTGTTTGGACCATTCGTTCATAAAAGCTCTAGCCCCAATTGAAAAGCGGTAACGACTATTAGTATTTCCAATATGTAGAACAGGCCCTTCAACAGATTCGCCTTCAGCTACTAGTAAGAACACATCGTCTTTTCCTTCTACAACTGATAATAAGGTTACAGGGCCATGCTTCACAGTCATTTGAATGGATAAGCCTTTTCCGGGTTTACCGTGATACACCGGTAATGGTACTAACTGTACATTGCCTTCGGCAATAGCAAAATGTGCAGGGCCATCATGACCAAGCATAACAATATCATCATTAAAATCCATGGCATAAAATTCAGAGAACGAACCACCAACACCAAAAGCATCCATGATTTTCATGGCTTGGGCATTTTTTACTTCATACTCACCAGCAACAGGCACATTTTTTCCGGTAAGCAACGTATTTCCTGCGATGACAGATGTTACTATATTTTCATATTCGTTAGCCGTTTCGCCTTCATAATAATAAGCCATAGAGCCCAAATTATGGTTTTCAACCAATTTGTCTAGAGCTATTGATGTTTTTGCTGCTCGAACTAATTCGGATTGTTCACAAGCATCTATAACCTGGAAGGTGCTTTGGAATTCCTTTATTTTCTCTTCCACGTCAGCATCGGTCACAGCATCACGATATTTCTTTACCTCACACATTTCTAAAATTTCGATATGTGTGCCAAAAGCAGCTGATTGCTTTGTTAAATCTGAATATACATCTAACATACCACAGTAATAATGTCCTAAAACCCCTAGCCTATTATTTGCCATTACCTTAGCAACATTTGCTGCATCAATCCAATCTTGAATATCATCCCAAACAGCTGATTCATCTAAATACCCAGTAACAAATTCATAATCTATTCCTGAACGGTTGAACACGTTGGCCAACTCTGGCACTGAACAGGCTTGACAATGGGCTAGCCATTCTCCGGTCATCACTCCTCTATCTCCCAGTTTGTTGAAACTCTCGTAGTCAATAGCGGCAACCGGCTGAATATTTAAAATAATGGTCGGACATTTTAATTTTTGAACTACAGGTAACACCGTTGATGATAAGGCATAGGTAGACACATACAAAAACAATATGTCGATATCTTCTTTTTTTAGAATTTCCGCTTTATCCCTTGCTACTTGAGGTGCATCTACCAAACCTACATTAATTACTTCGGCACCAAAACCTTCCATCTTATCTGCTATTTGTTGCTGATAGCCCTCCAATCGTTCTAATAAACCTTCAAACTGTGGCCAATAGGTGTCTAAACCAATACCAAATAATCCTACTTTTATCATTTATTTATTATTTAAAACTTTATCTACATTTTTTTTATCTAAATGTAATTAACCTACTCCTAAGTGTTATATCAGTATTATATACTAATAATACAGCTAATAGAATAATCTATTTTTTATTAGATGCGTCTAACTTAGAATGTAACTCATTCTTTAACTCATTGACTAACTCTATATGTTCCTCAGCTACATTTTTGGTTTCTTTTTCTGCTGTTGTATGATCATATAACTCTACAAATCCATCTTTATGGAGCGTCATTCTATGCGTTAATGTTCTAATCGTTGAAGCATTATTATTGTAAGCTATAACGTCGTGCCCAAGAGTATTCGGTGATTCTAATATATTTTTTAGCGACACACCGTGACAATACCCCGGAATTTCAATTCCAGCTAGATCACATAAAGTTGGGAAGATGTCTACTGTTTCCACAATAGCATTTGTATTTGCACCTTTATTTATCATTGTTGGATAATGAATTACTAAAGGAGCATGTAACGATTCCTCAAACAAACTGTGTTTTCCCCAAATGGCATGTTCGCCTAAGTGCCAGCCATGATCTCCCCAAAGGACAACTATAGTGTTTTTATCAGCTCCCGTTCTTTTCAATTCTGCAAGAATTTTTCCTACTTGAGCATCTGCATAACTTACACATGCAGCATAATGACGACGTACTTCATTGGCAAAATTGGCATCTCTGTTTGGATTTTTTCCCCAACTATTGTACTTCATAAATTCACCCGAACCATGCCAGGTGGTTTTTCCTTTTGGTTTTTGAGGATGCTTTATATCTGGAAAATCCACGCCATCATATTGATCATAGTACTTTTTTGGTGCACCAAAAGGCAAGTGTGGTTTTATAATTCCAACAGCTAGAAAAAATGGCCCCTTCCTACTATTGGCAAGTGTTTTTAATTGATGGATAGTTTCATCTGTAATGGCTCCGTCTGGATAAATATTATCATCTCCTTCTATGGTCTCAAACACATCCATATCTCCCGATTTCACTCTAATTTGTCCATTAGCCAAGCCATGCATCATACCACGTGGATGTTTCCATTCTGCAACTGGTATCAAATGTTTATCCCAGGCATTGGGCATTTCAATTTTAGTGCTATCATTCCAATTCTTACCACCTCTTCCTCCTGGATGATGAGATACTTTCCCTACAGAAACAGTTGTATAGCCATGCGATTTGAACCACTCTGGCATACTTCTATCTAATTCCTGTATACCTTCGTTTATTTTTTTTGCTCTTTGAAAAAGTGCATTATTTCCTGCTGGCCCATATTGTCCTGTTAACAAAGTGTATCTAGATGGTCCACAACTTGGAGAGTTCACGAAATGCTTTTGGAATCTAATGCCTTTTTCCGCTAAAGCATCGATATTAGGAGAACTAATATACTTTGCTCCAAAACTCTTTAACTCTGGGCGAAGGTCATCTACACAAATGAGTAGTATATTAGGTTTTTGATCAATTTTTTCTTGTTGACAATTCGTCAAGAAGAAAAAAAATAACATTACAAAAAAAATAGGTGCTATTTTTTTTTCTATCACTATTCTATTTTTTATCATTTTAAACAGTCTACTAAAAATTTATATTTACACTAAACTTCAACATATAATTCACTTACTTTTTTTAAACGATCCGTATCTAATTCTACGCCAAAACCTGCCTTTGGCTTAAATGAATAATAACCATGCGATTCTTTTTTAGTGGGTTTATGTATCAAACAATCTAAATACTTTTTTGAGTCTTCCTTTTTCTCAATGGCTTCTACCCAAGTAGCTCCAGCACCAACAGCTATTTGTTGCCATGCTGAACAAGCTGGTCCTACCAAACTATCATCGCCTATCATAACTTTTGCATTCATTTCTTGTACTTTATGAACCAATTGAACCGTGTGTTTAAAGCTTCCCATGGTAGAAGGATGCAAATTGTAAATTCTTCCCATGCCTGATTTAATTACTTGTAGGCCTTTCCAAGCTGGACGTAATGGTGCATCAGGAATTAAATCTAAGTTTCCAGATAGTTTTTGTAATTCTATCCATTGATTAACATTTAAATGTGCAGGGTCTTCAATAGCATTTAACCCATTATTTCTAAAGGTATTTAAAATAGCTCCAAGTTGCTTTAAGGTTTTATTTTTGTAACCTTTATTAACATCCGAAATCACAGTAGCTTCTTCACCTAAAACATCTCTAACACTATTTAGTAATTTTAAATCGACCTCTTGATTGCCATACATTTTAAATTTCATGTGATGCCCTAGGTGTTGTTCGATACTTTTTTCTGCTTCTTCTCTAACTTTTTTTTCGTCTTTATCTAGTATACAATACAGACCTGGAACAGGACTTCGTCCTGATAAGCCTAATAATTCTGTAGCAGATTTATTTTGAAGTCTTCCTGATAGATCTAAAAGCCCCATATCTAAAGACTCTAACATTTTTAAAGATCGTTTTGAACCCAATACTTGCTCTGATGCTAATAATTTTTGGGCTTCTCTTAGCGTTAATCCTTTAAATTGTTTTAAATATTTAACCCAATCCGTTGGTGTAAAATCAGGGTTGTTTTTTGAAGCTGGAGTTTCTGTCCAACCATAAAAATCTCCTGAAGAAATCTTGATAAAGAAATGCTGACGGTTATGCCATGTGCCCCATGAAAAATACCGAGGTATATTGATATCGTATCGAAAGATTTCGATTTTTGTTATTTTTTCATTTAAATACTCATTTCTAGTTTTCCCTACATAAGATGACAACCATGGATATGTAGCTCCTGCGATACCTAGAGCCGATATACTTTTTATAAACTTGCGTCTATTTGTTTTCATAACTTTTGTTTTTATCAAGCAACGTTCATGGCCGTTAATAATGCCCTATTTCTTAACTAATGTAATTGGGCCTTCAATACCTGTTGGCACTAAATCTTTATAGCGCCTTGTCCAAGTTTTTGCCATTTCATTATTTTTAAGTGATTTGGCATAATTTGCTAAAACAGTTGTATAATGAATTTCAATCTCATTCTCTCCCTTCTTGAGGTAATCTGAAATTGAATAGACTGCTTTTCCGTACCAGCGCTTTCCAATGTTTTCCCCATTTATATATAATTCAGTTACACCTTCGTTTACATTTCCTAAATCTAAATGCGTAAAACCTTCTGCGTTATTAATAGTTGTTTTGTAAACAATCTCACCTCCAAACGTATTTTGAGTACTATCTGTTGATTTACTAAAATCAGTAAGCGTGGGCATATCCCAAATAAATACTTTCTCATCTTTTCGTTTACCAATGACTTTCCAATGAACATCAAGTACTTTTGATTCTTTTATTTTAGTCACAACTTCAATGGCTTTTTCTAAAGGCCTTTTATCTTCAAAAACCAACAGAAGAGATTCCAAAGGATTCAAAATGACACCTAACTCATTTGAATTTGACACAAAATAATAGGGTGTTTTCTCTCCTGTTTCAGGATTCCAAACATATGGATATTTGCCATTTACAGGAAATTTAGCGTCAAATGATGTTGTACTATAACGGTGTACATTGGTAAAGAAATAAATATCTTTATCATTGGTATATTGATGTATTTGATACACATTTTCAGAAGGGTGACTTATTTCCACATCAGCTGCTAATTGAGTTGTTTTCAGAATAGCTTTCGTCCAGTTAAATAATACTTCAATAGAGTCCGGTTGTTTCACCTGGATGAGTGATTCAGGATAATTTCTCAATAAACCTGTCATGGTATTATTAACTAAATTGTCATTCTTTTCATATTCTGAAAAATGTAAAGACTTCAATGGCAATTGATCTATGACAATAATTTTACCACCGAATTCTACAAATAGCTTGATATTCTCTGCTGCCTTCGGACTTAATGATTTTAAACTAGCAAGCACTAATAATTTGTAAATCATACTACCATAGGTAATTCCCTTTTCATTTATAGTAGCCCTTTCAAGAACACCTTGATTTATATATTCAGCAGAATATCCTAATTGACTTATGGGTTGCCATAATCTATACAAGTACTCAGGTTCCATATGGAAAGGCATTCTTGCTAAACCTTTATCTCCCCAAAGATCTGCAGTTGGCCCTAAAATAGCAATAGATTTATCAGCTTGAGAATTTTGAAATATGTAGGATAATCTGGAATTATAATCTATCCAATTAGGCAAGTGTTTCCACCAAGTGTTTTGCTCACTAAAATAAGTACCATAACGTATCCAACCAGGAAAAGGCACTTCTGGCGGTGAATAATTATAACCATGTAATACGGAATGGTTAATTCCGGTTATGAAATTCATATCATCATGCTGCTTTATTTCTTCAAGTGTCGCTTTAAATACACCTCCCAGATTGGTCATGGTTTCACAACTTGTAATCTTTTTATCTGTTAGATGCGCTCCCGCTGAAGCATACATATTCCAAATCATATAGCCGTGTGATTGTTTCCAATCCCAAATAGAATCTTTCATCTCAACAGTATATATCCAATTGTTGCTCTCGGGTATATCTGGTATCATGTAACCATCTAACATGCCCATTAAAAAAGGCGTACCATAAGCCTGATAGCGGCATAGAATGTTATTTTCTTTACAAAAATCTTTATAGGTTTGGGTGAAATTTTTTAAGAATACTTCAACCAATAATTTATTATAATCATGGCGCACGCGCTTTAACTTATCTTTAAACTCAGGAGTGAAATTTTTAGAATACGTCCCTTGTGCGTAGTTGCCATTAGCCTGATAAAAAACAAAGGGCAACCAATTATCTAATTTATAGCCATAGGCCTCAAAAAACAGATGTTCAAAACCATTGGTCCAGTTTGCTCCAGATACTTCAATACTATCACAAAGTATGGCTCGAATTAAACCACTAAGCGGAATACCTGAACGTTCAGATATTTTCTTCATGCGATTTAAATACGCCAAGGTCATTTCCTTTTTATAATGGTCCATTACAGGACCAGCTCCACCCAGAGCACCCAAAGTAACATCTCGAAAGTTTTGCTGAATTAAACCATAAGACAAAACATAATTACCTTTTTGTTTTATCTCATAAAAGATTTTTCCGTTGGCATCTATGTGGTTTTTTAAATCGATTATTTGATTTATATCTTTACAATTTTCAGGCACTAATTTTATATAAGACAATCTGTATGTTGTTCTTTTACTAATGTGCTTTTGAGCTCTCGTATTTTTATACTTTTCTTTATATAATTGTATCAACCCAGCTTCATCAACATCTATAGTTTCTCCATATTTATATGAGATATAATCTGAAACCATACGTTGAGACGTTTCATCATCTTTCAGAAATTCACCTCCAAAAGGCCAACCTGTTCCAGCAATGATGTCGACGATCATTCCTAAATCTTTGGTTTTTTTACAAGCATGAACTACCATATCAATCCATTCATCACTCATCCAAACTAAGGATTCATCACCGTTATCAGGACCTACAGGCATTGCTATAGGATTAATTTCTACACCACCAAAACCAACACTATGCAAAGACTTTAATTCTCTATCTAGTTCACTTGCCTTAACTTTATTTCCGTTCCACCACCAACGCACAAAAGGACGTGCTTCTGCAGGTGGATTTTGAAAACCACTGTATAGATCCTGGATAAACTTTCCATCATTTTGAGCCCTACAAGAACTTAAAATCAACAAAAAGAATAATAGATATATTAAATTTCTTGTGTTTTCTTTTTTCACTAAAATCTTTTTATACCCCATTTTTACCTAATTAAAGTATTTTATTATTCACATACTGGTTTTACGTTTTGAAAACTAAAATCAATACGCTACAAACTCGATACTTACTGGCCCCAATAAGCCTGAAGACTGTAATTTTGATTTTGGTTTAATATCATCAGTAACTAACCAAGTATATTTTTCATTTTCTGGTCGTTGTTTGTCTTTTATCAATTGGTTTCGCCATAAATTAACAACTTCTATCTCCAATTGATTTTCGCCGTTTTTTAGTGTTTCTGATATATTTAAACGATAAGGAGCTACCCAAAGACCTCCAAGGTCTTTTCCATTTAATTTTACCTTAGCCATTACAGAAAGCTTTCCTAAATTGATAAATACCTCCTGATTTTTAGGAAGTTTACCCACACTGAAACTAGTCGTATAGGTCGCTGTACCTGAATAGTATTTAATTTGCTCGTTTTCTGATTTAGCCCAATCTTCAAGAGTACTAAAAACAACAGGTTCTTTAGGACCGATTTCTTTATTTGAGAAATCCACTTTAAAAGGATTTTTTAAATTACATAATTTTTCAAATGCAGGAAAATTTTCAGTATGAGCGGGTTCGGCCAACAACTTATTGTCTTTAGCAAACACAATAAACCAGCTTTGAGAAGCTTCTAATTTTAAAGGTAATTTTAGTCCCGTTTTCATCATTTCAAAATCAGGTAATCTTCTAATTTTACCAGAAACTGCATCCCAAAGTTGTGGTTTCAAATCTTTATTTACTCTAAAAACTGGAGACAATTCTATTGCTACATCACTTTGGTTTGTGATAAAATAAATATCCATTTCTGGCGTAGCTCTGTGTGTCCATAATACAGGTGCATCCTCAGGAACTTCAACGTCTTTCGCCAAATTTAAATCTGCAAACACTTCTGATAATTCGTAACCATCAAACACTTTACCCTGCCCATAGGGTTTGAACATTTTTTGATTTTTGTAATTTCCATTCCACATCTTACTGGCAATGGTTTTAACGATTTTGTCACTTTCTGGATAATTTTGTAAACTTGGCGATTTCTCTGGTTTTGGTCCTAAAATTACGCCACCCTGCTGGACCAACTCTTCTATCTTTTTTAGCAACTCTGGACGCATTGTTATGAATGGTGGTAAAACCATTACGTTATAAGACATACCATCTGGCAACACAAAGCGTCCATCTTTTACAGACAATCTGTTTAGAATTACTTCGGCATTGATATAATCATACGAATATCCTTTTGGAATTTCAGGAACACGCCCACCCGTCATTATTGGTGCATCTTCTCCAATAAAATAACACACATCTGCTACATATTTACCTTGTTGTAATAAATGTTGACAACGACGTAAATAATCAAAATAAGTGTCTGCTTGACTAAACCAAGTGTTGTGACGGTTAAATTCTGTACCAAACCAAGCATTCATTCCTGGTTTACGATTATCGTCTGGCTGTTGAATGTAAAGATGCAATACAAAATGATTGATGCCTTCTGTTAAAGCCCAATCGCCTCGTTTTTTTAATAGGGCTGGATGCCTAAGATATGTTTTTCGAGAAGCTGTAAATGCTTCTGCAGAAGTTATCGGTTTTCCGTAGGTGTGAGATGTTGATGAAGAGGCTTTACATTCTATATTACCTAACGTTCCTTCGTTCCAAAACTCACCAGAGATCAAATCCGATTGGCCACCATACATCATAAATTCACTAGTAAAACCCCAATGACCATAATTCTCTAACCAGGTTTTTAAATTATGCTTATTACTTGCTTCTTTAAGGCCTCCTACATATTGGTACGCCACATCATCTGCAATAGAACGACGTAAATCCCACAGAAAACGTTCGGATAATTCCACGCTTCCAACAATTCTACCAGACAGCACCGGTAAAAATGGCATAGGGTCGTATCCGTATTTTTCTTTGAACTTCACTTCATAACCATCTGTCCAGTTTTGAGAGCCTTGTTCGTAGCTATCTGCCACAACATATTTAAAAGCAGATTTGCTTTCTTCGGGAATACGTTTTAAAAATTCACCTACAAAATTATCAAAATGATATTGTGCCAAACCACTATTCATTTTATCGATTTCATAACCTACACCCTGCGGTGCAGCTGGCGCATTTTTTGTACCTGTTGGTGTCATTCCCATGCGCATAATTGTCCAATTCCCCTCAGGTGCATCCCAATTGAGAACACCAGCTTCATCTAATTTATCACTCAAATCTATAACCTCATCTGGGTTAACGGTAAAACTCTTGTTTTTCAATCCTTCTTGTCTTCCAAAAATGTAGGTATCCCAATCAGGCTTTGGTGTAGAATGCATTTTACCCAATTGCTTTTCAATGTATTTATCCAATACAGGAGCTTCCGAAATGTTTATTTCTGCAAATCCATAACCCTTACCTTTGGTTCTAAAACTGGTGCATTTAAGTATAAATTTACTGGCTTTAGTTTCTGGCAAAACAGTAGCGAAATCACCTGTTTCAATAGATGCCACATTTGGCGTAATTCGAAAACGGTCGAACTGAAACTCTTTTACAAGTTCTTCTTTACCATTTACAACTGCAAATAAACTCATATTACATTTGAACGCTCTACTTGGAATAATAGTTATAGAACGTGCTGTAATAGGTTCAGCAAGATCAAAACTAATTTCTAAAGTTTCTCCTTTTTTTGGTTCAAAGCTGGTATCTGCTTCCTTAATGCCATCAGACAAAACGCTTACATCAACATCGTTCAAATTGGAAGTGATTTTTGTGGGAATAAGTTGTGTACTTCGTTTTTCAAAATCTGAAGATTTGAACGCAAAGGTATGTGTGTCTTGAAACCTTTCTTTTGGTTTTTCTAATCGTAACGTCAATGTTTTACCACCTGAAACCTTGGTTTCACCGTAAGTCAAATAACGCATAGCCTTGGTATAATCTACCCAAGGACCACCACTTTGACTCCAACCAGGACAATTGAAAATACCAATATCTACACCAATACGTTTGCCTTCTTCTACTGCATGCACCATATGACTCCACCAATCTTCACTCAACATGGGTACTTTTCCATCTTTATGAGCCGGGTTTATATTGCCAATGAGCGCACCACCAATACCTGCTTTTTTCATGGCCAATAAATCTTTGGTAATACCATCTTTCGAGATATCATCATTAATCCAATACCAATAGCACCATAGATTATTTTCCTCTTTAAGATTTATAAAATCAGATTGAACGCGTTCATAGTTTTGAGAATCATTGCACCCAATAAGAAGATATGTAATACACACTAAAATTAGTCTTAGACTATTCTTGCTATTTCTGATTTTCATCATTAAAAATTTTTAATTCTTTTATTGATGGCGCTTGTTTGGCATCCACTATAAATAATCTGCATTTTGTAGATTGTACCACATCAAATTGATGTGTTTTATTTACACCACAATAGGTTCCATTTACAAGATCCTTCCATCGGCCATTATCCCAATACTGCAATTTGTAAGAAGTTATATTGTTCTCAAATTCATCAATAATAATTTGATTGAATATTTGTGGTTTTACCCACTCTACTTCTAAATATTGATTTTTAAATTCTCCAGCCAACCAACGTGTTTCATTATTTTCATCATTGGCTTTAAAAGCTTCAAAGCCTGGCAGCTTTTCAGTTTCTATAAACATTGAAGAGGCATTCATTCGGCCCAAAGTGGCTAGATTCTGAGATTCCTTTATCGGATTGGGAAAGGATACTTTTGGTAAGGCTTCCACATGGAAATCATAAACACCCGACATGACATTATAAATGACATAATTCCCTACCGCATCGTTTTTTTCAGTTCCTATATAGGTTATTCCTTCTGAGCTATCCGCTAGATCACTGCCTTCTTTTACTACTTCTTTACTCATAGCTGGCAGATATACTTTAGCTGTTGTATTGGCTGGGATTTGAATATGAAAGGTTGCACTGTTATTGTCTTTTTTTGCCCAATTCACAACCACATTACCATACATGGATTTGTAGGTTGTATTAGCAAAAGTCAAGTCACCAACAACAGCAGGTTTAATCAACATGTATTGCATTCCAGGACTTTCAGGGTCGGGACGAATACCCCCAAAACCTTTAATAAAATAACCACCTATACCTGTATAACAAGTATGGATCTGACTAACCCCAACTGCCGACCAACGCTCTGGCCATACGGTTTTACCCTGTTCAATAAAATAGCCATAACTGGGATGATGCTTGTCTTGCAGTAATTCATAAATTAAATCCATACGCTCCCCTGAATCCGTAAAATAACGCGTATAAAGGGCTTGCCCAGAACTTCCTGTATCATAATACGGAAATTTATACAAAACATTATCTACCAAATTATCATACACTTTTTGGCGTTCAGATTCGGGTGTTACACCCGTTAACAGCGCAAAGGCTTGGTCTACTTGTTGTCCGTTCACATATTTTCCAGTTTCTTTATTATAGGATAATTTATGTGTTGCTTTTCGTTGAATGTTTAACCTATCGGAATATAATTTCACATCGTCGGTTTTTCCGAGAGCTGAAGCCATCTTAACTGCATTATCTAACATATAAGCATATATACAATTATTGAAATGAATGGCTTCAGGTGAATTACTACTTGTCCAAAAATTACCTCGAGGCGTACACCAATCACCTAAACCAGGGAATTCTCTTGCCCCGCGCTCGCCAGTTTTAAGTGCTCCACCTGTTTCATAATTTGAATGTTCATACATCCATGCCATCCATTTTTGCATAGACGTATAATTATCTTGAAGCACTTTTTTGTCGCCTAACATATTATAGGTTTCCCAAACCGTTAAAGGATTATTTGCCTTCCACATTAAAAATGGTCGGTCATTTTCATTAACGATACCACGAATTTGACCATCAGGCAATTGGGCATCACGAGTATATTGAAGATATTGATCCATATAAGCCCCACTCTCAAAATTTGGAAGCGCATCGCCATACATAGCTGCAACCGTCACTTCTCCCCAACCACGACGCTCCCTATGGGGACAATCTACTAGAATACCATCCATAGTATTGGCAATGTACGTGTCTAAGTTGATTTGATAAATTTTGTTTAATTGCTCACTTGACGAATCAAACTTGCTAATAATTTTTCGGTCATTAGTAACTACATAGCCTTTTATATCTTCAAGTTTTGGCTTATAATTTAACCCATAAACGGTAACCCATCTTCCTCCTGAAACATTAAACCTGTTAGTAAATTTGCCTTTACCAGATTTACCATAAATGTATTTACTCTTCTGATTCCAATTCATTATTTTTTCTGTTTGATCACTAATTTCAAACAGAATAGAATCGCCTTCAACACCTCTATATAAATTCATTTCAAAAAAACCAGTGTAGTTCTCGCCCATATCAATGCGGTAAGTACCATCTTGATTATCCTTAATTCCAATAGGGGTTACTTCCTTATATTTAACTTGTGGCTCAACCCTTTGCGCACTTAACTGTGCTGTAATTCTACTATATTTTCTGTTTTTAAATTTATTTTTTCCAATTAACTCATCTTCTTTTACTTCAACGTTTTCATTGATTCTATCCAGTTGAGCATTAAGTTCTTGTGGATTATAAACACTAGCATTCATCCAAAGGCTATCATCATAGTCTGCCGTATTCCAGTCATTTTCCTGCCTTCTATCATCAATGGTTTCACCTCCAAAATCAAGAATATCCCAATCACCATAATAAGAACTGTGGCTTTTTTTGCATTTCCAAGTTTCGTCCGTACCAAAAGACATACGATTTGAATGGGTTTGAATTTCAGCCTGTGCCTTAAACACAAAGGGCGGATTTCGATATTCTGTAATGCGGTCCCACCGAGCCCAGCCAGCAGCATGCCAAATGGCTATCACATTGTTCCCAATTTTAAGAAAATCAGTGATATCATAGGTCAAATAGGGAATCCTTTTTTTCATATAAGATGATACCGGATTCATCACATTATCAGTTACTTTTTTTCCGTTCACATACAATTCATGATACCCAAAGGATCCTACATAAACAAAGGCCGACGATACTTCTTCTGTTAAACTAAAGGTTTTTCTATACCAATTATGGTCGGTTTTCTTCTGATCAATTTTATGAATCCATTCGCCTTTCCAATCGGCATTACCCAATAGTCCCGTAGAGAATTTCCCATACTCACTCCAGTTAGATTCACCGCCTGAAACATCCCAAACTTTGACCTTCCAGAAGTATTGTTTAGTAGATTCTAGTGTTTGACCTTGGTAGGTATTATTAACGGATTGATTGGAGTTTACTTTTCCCGAATCCCAAACATCTCCAATATTTTTGTTCAAAACATTCAAACTACTGGCAACTAATATTTGATAAGCTGTTTGTTTCTGACCTCTTGTTGAATTAACCTCAACTAGCTTCCAACTTAATCTTGGAGCCGTATTATCAATACCTAAAGGATTCGTACGATATTCACATTTTAATTCTGAAACAAATACTTCTGAAAAATCGCTACAGCTGGCAAATAAAACTAACACAGCTAGGAGTTGAATTGAAAAAAATAACTTTCTTGAAAATGTGATACTTAATTGCGTTCTCATGTTGATGATTTAACTATAAATATATTTTTTAACATCTGTATTGCCATCCTGTATTATCATGGTCTATTTTAAGCTCATATGCAATGACAATATGTTGTAAAATTCCATATAAAATATTGTATTTTCAATTGACAAATTGATATATTAGTTGCACAATATGATATGAAAAACTCTTATAGAAAATACCTAATAATTAGTAATAAAGATAAATCATGGGGATTTTATATAAATAATTTAGGACGAAATGTTATTGAAAAATATACGGAATACCCGTCTAAAGACCACCCCGACCAATATGTTTTCACTTGGGAAAAAGGACGTGTTTTAAATGAATTTCATGTGGTACTTATTACCAAAGGTGAAGGTGTTTTTGAAAGTAAAACTACGGGGAAAATAAAAGTTTCAGATGGCGACATATTTTTACTTTTCCCTGGTATGTGGCACCGTTATAAACCTTTACAAAAAACAGGCTGGACCGAACGATGGGTAGGCTTTTCTGGCAAAATTGCACATCAGTTTTTATCCAACGGATTTTTCAACGAGAAACACCCAATTATTCCTAAATGCAATCAAACTTCAATAGTCAATCATTTCAATACGCTTTTTGAATTATTTGATAAAGAATCTTTCGGTTTTCAAAAGCTAGCATCTGGTGTGTGTCTTCAACTAATGGCCGATATTCATAATATTAAAACGGGTGGTAATAATATTGAACATCTTAATTCTATGGTTTCAAAAGCCAAAGGTATGATGTACGCACAAATTGATAACGCCATAAATTTGAAACACATGGCTTACGATTTAGGCGTTGGTTATTCTAAATTTAGATTAGATTTTAAAAAGCAAACAGGTATTTCTCCTTTACAATATTACCTATTATTGAAAATTGAAAAATCAAAAGAGCTTTTATTAAATACCCATAAAACTCAGAAAGAAATTGCTTTTCAACTGGGTTTTGATTCTGATGTGTATTTTAATAGACTTTTCAAACGAAAAACAGGGATGTCTCCAGGTAAATTTAGAAACATTGGTGTTAATAATTTAAGTTCTTCATAATGAACTTACAGTTAGGGAAACTATAAGTTCATTATGACCTTCTTCAAAAAACACCTCAACAGGAAAAGCTTCAACTCCAGGAACCATATTAAAGGTTCTCTCACCTTCTATTGTCTTGGTCTTTATTGGGGTATTAGCCTCAATAGTTACAAGCCCTTCAGGTTTTTGAATCGTGATTTTCTTTTCACTAACCACTGCAACAACTTCACTAGATGGCGAAACAATTGGCAACACAAAAGCCGTTTGCTCTATAATATCTTGTTTTGAACTTACATTAATTTCTGTTTTATCAACTGTACAATTATAAGCAATATTAAATGCAGAGGCAGTTTCTGTAACCTCTTCTCTATCTACATTTTTTAGTCTTACATCTGCTAATAACTCAATAGTCCCGTTTTCATCTTTTGAAGTAACTGTGGCAGGTAAATCGTATAAATTAGTGTACCAAACATCGTCTTTAAAGACTTCAATTCGAGGGGTTAAGCAAATATCTTTTCCCGGTTGTTCTTGTTGGTTATTCTTCTCAACCATTTCATATTTTGCCATACTTGCGGCACATAATAACCCTACTTTATTATGATACAAGACCCCTAAAGCACCCCCTGAAGCCTGACGAAAATCTTCTTTATAATGGTACTCTGCATCGTAAGCACTTACCGTTCCTCGCCAATCGCCTCTGGCAAAAAGATATACATCTAAATCCCTAAAATGTTTAACGCCATCTGCAGTAACCCTTGGCAATTCGGTTTTGGCATTAATTTCAGGCAGGTGCTCCCAATGATCTAATAATGCCGCTAATGGTTTAGCATGTGTAAAGGTATGATGCACGCAAGGTGGTATTCCTGCCGATATAAAATGAGGACCTCCATGAATTAATCCGTTGGCCGTACATGATTTCAACAATTCGGTGTTTTTTATCGCAGCTGTTCCAAAGGCAGGGTTGATATGTGCCATCATTCCAAATGCTGGTTGACTGCCATCACAGGTTCTGCTTCCCCAATACGTCCATTTGTACATGCGGTTACCCCAACTATTATCCCAACCCCCATCTGGCAACATAAACTCTAAATGGCTATTTAGGGATTTTGTTAAGATCTGCAAGAGCTCTTCATCTTTTTCCTTAAGGGCATACATTACCAAGCTATTTAAGGTTTCCTCTACATTATATCCTAAATCTACGCCGTGCAACCCTTTTTCACTTAATTTACTGGAACTTTTTTTGCACTCTCCAAATAACAAGCCTTCGTTTGGTGTAAAATAGGCTTTTACCTCTGAAGCTAATGTTTTACTTTTTGCTTTAAAATCCTCCCTTTTTAGAACGTTTCCAATTAAATTTAATCCATATACCGCGGTTCCAGGGTAATTGATATTTGTAAAATCGATAGTAAATGTGTCATGAATATACTGTCCTGCTCTTTCAAGACGTTTTGTCCAGGCCTCTCGAGTTTCATCATCCAAAACATGACCATGATAGTGCAGTGCTTCTGCTAAAGCGATGGCTCCAAACACGGTAATGCCTTTCCATGATTTTGGGTTTTTGATAACCGTCCATGAACCATCTTCTTGTGAGACATTATTTTCTGCCCAAATCATTACCAATTTTGCACCTTCTATATATTTTCCATCGCCAGTTTTATCGGCCATATACAAAAATGGATACACGGCATCCATACAGCGCCCGTGAATATGTGAACATGAAGGGCAACCTAAAGCACCATGTTCCTCTATATTTGACGGATTGTTAATTTGCACTTTTAACATGCCATCACTCCAATCTTTTAACAAACTTGCAATTAAGTTTTTAAATTCTAAAGAGTGCTCTGGGTGACTCTCACAAGCCTTTAGCAATCCTGCTATTGGCAATGATAAACCAACACCGGCAAGCGTAGATAATTGTATAAAGTTTCGTCGTTTCATTTAGTATATTTTTATGCTTTTTAAATTTAAAAAGATACCCTTTGTAAACCATCCTGTTTTGTCCTGTTTACTAAAAAAAACCAGAAGATAAATTATCTTCTGGCTTTTTAATCATTTGTGTAATTCTTACAACCTTACTTTACCACCAACTTAGAATGATAAATTCGGTTATCTGCCGCCTTTGCTTTTACCAAATAAATACCTGAAGGCATATTATTGGTTTTAGTGATAGTTATGTTACTACTATTCGTTGCGTTTTTATAAACCCGTTTTCCAAGCACACTATAAATCTCGACATCTTTAACTCCATTAATATTGTTAAATGTTATAGTAAATTTGTCTTGCGCTGGATTTGGATATACTTTTATTGAAGATGTTTTTAATTCTGGATTAGAACTACTTAAAGTAGTAGATTCTAAAATCCATTTACTTCTGTCATCTGTATCCGGTGCTGAAATATGGATTACGGTTCCATCTACTTCTTGATACAAATAACTCCCATTGGTACCTCTTTCAAATCTATAAGTATCTTCCAATGCGTTGTATTCTATTGCCCATATTTTATCTCCACTTGAAGTGGCTGTGCTGCTACTTGTACATAATATCTCAAAAGGATGTGTATTTGGCGCACGAAGTATTCCGTATGTTCCATTATTTATGTTATGAAATCCTGCAGCTCCACTATTAAGAAAAGTCCAATGCGTGTCTTGAGCTTCACCAGAACTAGTCATTGTAACTGCTGCCCCACCACCAGCTACAGCCTTTAAATATTCTCCAGTAGCAACATTTTTGAACCTATAAACACCTTCTGGCGCACCTCCTGAGTCTACAACCTCCACTTTCTCGTACGTGGTATCTGCCCATCTAATTTGTGCTCTACCACCTCTAACTCTATATGCGCCGTATCTAATACCAGATTCTAATCCTCTTTCTGGATCTGGAATATTAAATTCAAAAAGGTCACCTCCAATTACTGCATCACAATAATGTATTTTTTTTGTAGGATCGCTTGGATCTTCTCTAAAACCTACCTCAAGCTCAAAGCTAACTACTTCATCTTTATCTACCTGCTTTAAAAATACAACTTCTCTACCGGTACCTACTCCTTCTCCACCGCGTTCTGTGATACGTTCGGCATAAATATCAAACGCCACTTGCTTACCTGCATTTATTCCTGTGCCATAAACAGGATGTGCTCTATATAAACAAATAGCTGGATCCGCAGAACCTCCACCCCCTGTATGTTTCCCTTTGGCTTGTGCGATGTAAGTCCCATCTGCATTAAAATTACCATCATCGCCTACCTCTAATATCCTAAATGTTCCCGTAAACCTTGCATAACTCCCAACACCAGTTTCCTGTGATCTAGGCAAAAAACGTTCTATTCTAGGTTGCAAAGTCTCGGGCAAAGGATTTGAACCCTCAGTAATATTATAAACGCCCCAAGTTTTACCATAAAGATCAAATTTTGTGTAATCTGCATAACAACTTCGGTCATCGATGCTACCAACATTTTGAGGATCCGGTATATCGTCGAATTGTCCGCCTTGCCCCTCCGGAGTACATACAACAATAGGTCTTGTATCTTCATCTGGTGGCACTACTACAGGAGTTTGTACATAGGGAACGAGTTCCCAATTAAATCTATCGTCCATTGCATCAAGCGGAACATTGGTTACTGTTCCATTGGCATCATGATACATATATCTGTTAAGAGTACTATATTGAAATCTATAAGTGTCATCCGTTGCATTATGATGTACAGTCCAAATTTTATCGGTATCGCTTGCTGGCGGATCTGTATTTGTGCTAACTACTACAAAAGGGCCTGCTGGACCACCAGCACCTGGTGCACGCAATATCCCAGCATTGTCATCTTTATTATCTATATTATAAAATGCCCCACTTTCTACAAACGTCCAATGGGTAGTTATATCGTCTTCATCTAAATTTGTCATGGTAACAGCTTGTGCACTCGCACCTGCATCGGTTAAAAATAGCCCTGTTGCTACATTTCTCAATCTGAAAATGTCACTAGAAGGGAGTACGCCTTGCGCTGTTATACTCATTGAGCATAACGCTAAAACGAAAAATAAGATGGATTTAAGAGTAATTTTTTTCATAGCAGTATTAATATTTAGTTTGTTGATATTAAAACAAATAGCTTCTATATGTATTAAATATAGCGCAATAGACTATCCTGAACTATGCTGAACCACACACTATTTCATGAAAAATATCATGCCACGAACCGCCTTAAACAAATGTAACCACTTATTTTACAATTAACTTAGCATGAAACACTCGGTTATCTCCAGAAAAGGCTTTCACTAAGTAAATACCTGATTCAAAATTTTCCTTAACTTCAAGCTTACCATAGTTGTTAGTCAGTTTTTCATATACCGCCTTACCCAAAATATTATAAATAGTAACTTTTACAACATTTATGTTTTTAAATGCTATTGTAAATTTATCTTGTGAGGGATTAGGATATACTTTTAAAGAAGGAGTTTTTAATTCGTTATTTTCCACACTTAGCAATGGCCCGCCGGAACCCACCACTTGCCACTGGCTTCTCTCATCTGTTTCATCAACAATATAGTTATAACAATTACCATCGGGGTGATGATATAAAAATCTACCCGTGCTTCTAGCTTCAAATCTGTATGTATCTTCAAATTCATCGTAATGAATGGTCCATATTTTATCTGTATCTCCTGCTGGAGGTGCTTTACCCGTACTAACAACTAAGTATGCCCCAGGTGAAAAATTAGCTCCTGTTGCTCTCAGTATTCCATTGAGCCTACTATCAATGTTATAATACTCCTGACCATCTACACTTGTTTTAATAAACTCCCACTTTCTATCCTGACCATCACCTGAGTCATTCATAGACACAGGTTGACCAGCAGTAGGATTAGCAATTAAAAATTGACCCGTAGCAACATTTACTAATTGATAAACACCTTCATCATCACCTCCAGAACCTCCACCTGAGGTCGCAGAAATCTTCATTTTATCGTAGTTAAAACCTCCTACTTCACCTACCACTTTTATATTTTGTACGCCTTTTTGGAGTGAAATAGTCGCTTTAGTCCCTTTAAAGTTGGTCAAACTAGGTGTTGTAGTAAGGGCTATTGAAGCTAGCGTGGTAGTACCACTCACAATTTTAAGTTTTTTAGTACTGCCAGGTGATGCAGCAAAGACCTCAACCTCGTAATCACCATCTTCAGGTGCATTTATAGTGTATTCTGCAAAATCACCGGTATTCCAAGAATTAAGATAAAAAACTGTATTACTCCATCGAGTTACGCTCACACCACTTTTTGAGGTATAATATTCAGCCTCAATGGTAGAAGGAATTTGATGTATCTTAGGATTAACAGTCAGCGTCTTAGAAGCTTGTGCAGCTGTAAAATAGTCATTCCCTGTATCTGAAACCGTTATTGTAGCAGTACCTGCTCCTAAAATTTGTCTTACTTGGTCATCCCATACCACAGCTACTTGATTGTTTGGACAAAGAAACCTTAAATTAGCATCTGGATTATTGCTTGTCGCTTGAAGTGTAAAAGCCGGGTCTCCTGAGGTTACTTCTGGAATAGCTGAAAAATCAATCACCTGTTGACGTATTGGCACTGAATATTCATGCCCCACAATAGGCGCCGCATTATAGGTAGCATCACCAGGCTGTAAAGCGTTTATGGTTGTTGTTCCTGCCCGTTTAACTTGTATTTTTCCATTTACAATACTAGCTACATCGGTATTTGTACTTTCATATTGAACTGCTAAACCAGAACTTGCTGTGGCATTTAAAACTTGATCTGGACTCCCCCAAGTATATGTATTTGGAGACAAACTAAACGTAATGGTTTGATTTGATTTTGATGCATCAGCACTAACCACTAAGGTTTGAGACACCTCAGAAGCTTCATTATAAGTACCATCACCTTTTTGACTTGCCATAATATCGCAAGAGCCTACACCCATAATTTGCACCTCGTTGCCGTTTATGATGCGTGCTATATTTGTATTTGAAGATGTGTAAGACACAGGTAAGCCTGAACTTGCTGTGGCATTTAATGTAAAACTCGGATCTCCTTCTGTTTTTTGAGCTAAAGCACCAAAATTGATGGTTTGTGCTATATATTCTTCCTTTTGCAATTGAAATACAAAACAATGAATTGGCACCGTAGCACTATTTACAGCTTCACTAAATACCACTGCAATTATTCCGTTATCCATTACAGTAATACTTTTTCTATCATTTATTCCTATACTAGTTCTAAAATCTTCGCGCCACGTATAAGTCCCTGCCAACGCACTTGTTACTACAAAATCACCACCTGCTAAATTAAACTTATACATACGGTTACCATAAAACACTCCTAAAGAGCCTTTGTTTCTATCCTCAGAAAACTCAGTTTCGTTTTGTTTTCTGAGGTAATTATATGGGTTTGTTCCCTTAGGTTTAATATAGGTATACATATCATTTTTAGGAGAAATAGCCAATTGTGGTCCTCCGGCCCAACCTGCATCATCAGGAACGCTTCTGGGGTCTGCAATTAAAAAAGGTGTGTGATCAACAATAGGTAAATCATAACTTTTTCCATTTACGGTTGTTGCTTGGCTATCCATACGCGAACCCAGTTCCATGACATAAACACCCTCATTTAGTCTGGTAGGAGATTCTGCCCAACGTGGCGAATAAGCATAGTAAAATTTACCATTTATAAAATATGCACTGCCATAACTAAAGCCTCTTTCTCCTTGTGTAACTTCGCTTCCTCTACCTTTAATAATTGTAACCTCTTGAGACCAGGTGTCCCCGTTATAATAGGTCATAATAATATCACCACCAACAGCAGAGCCCAACCTTCTTTCAAAGTACATTTCACCTAAATCGTTATTAAATAAATCGGGATAAGTTACACTTGTTATTTTTTTTCCTGGTATTAGGTAATCCTGCTGCGGCAAGAAGTTATCTGCGGTAAAATCACTATCAGGACCAAAAGCTATATTTTTCTTAGATCTTATATAGTTCAAATCTTCGTTATGATGATCAAACATGAGATGAATAGTACCATCAATAGGACAAATACCAATATTTGTTGTTAAATGCGTATCGCCTTTACCTCCAACCAAACTCAATTTAGCTGGCAGCCCCACATGCACCCAATTACCTTCTCCTATTTTTTTTCGAGACACCATTAAAGTGCGGTCTGCCCATCCTCCTCTATACCAAGTATAGAACATATAACCATTTGATACTTTCAAGCAATTACCATGTGGGTTTATACTCGCACCATAATGATACGGCTTAGGATCATCGACTTTCCAAAAATAAAATGCTTCATTGGTAATCACTGTATTTTCGAGAAAAGTAACCTGCGCAGCTATGTTATTAGAACATACATTTAGTATAAACAGAAAAATTAAAATTAGTTGAAAATTTATTTCATTCTTTTTTTGAAAAAGTAGTTTCATAGAATTTGATACGTATTTAGTTTATTAGCGTACCTAAAAATCCTATAACATTAACAAAAATCTATCCTGACCTATCCTGATTTTGAACTAAAAAAAACAATTATTGTTAAAACATAAGAATCTAACCAAAACTGACTATTATATAATGCGTATTTAGCTTTTATATGGTGGACTTCAAAACCACAGGGCCGATTAAACCAGTATTCTCCAATTGGGTTTCATTCTTTTTAGGCGGATTTGTGGTCCATGTTTTCTTTTGGCCTTTTGGTCTTGAGTTATCGTAAATGAGCTGATTCCTCCAAGTATTGGTGACTTTAATCTCAAAGGTGTTTTTACCTATTTTCACATATTTACTAATATTGAAATCAAAAGGTGGCGCCCACTTTACACCTACCTTTTTACCATTGCACCACAGTTCTGCAATATTGGCTACTTCTCCCAATTCTAAAATGGTTTGTGTCCCAATTTCATTAAAATTTATAGTCTTGGTATAGGTGGTAGTTCCTGAATAGTGCTGTACGGCATCGTTTTCAAATTCTGACAAGGATTTTAATACTGTGGCTTCTATAATTTTTGGAGTACCCCAACCGTCTTCAAAGGTCAAATTCCAATTATTTTGAAGCCGTATTTCACTAATGGCAACCTTTTGTTTTGTCATTGCTTTTTCATCTTTATGAAAAATATAATCTCCAGAACTAGAAGCTACCAATGTATCATCAACCCAAAACACCTTTGGAAAACGCTTTGTTTTATGCATGTTAAACCAACCTGTTTTCGTGTTTAAAATAATTGAATCATTTAAAGTAATTTTTGAAGCAAGTGCTTTTTTACTGTTTTTAGAAAACACAACAATTGCACTTCCACTTGCCGGCAAAGACAAAGCCACATTGGTTCTAGCGTCTTCATTTTTCCAAATTTTGGCATCATGCCGATTCCCTGTAAAAGCATCCCAAATTTCAGGTCTTTTACCATCAACCCTAAAACTTAAAGCAACATCAATAGGATATGGCTCCCTTGACGCTACAAAATAAATATCGGCGTCCTCAGTTTCACGATGAATCCAATTGATATTAAGACCTTCTGAAACAATCACATCTTTTGCAATTTCTTCTTCATGCAAAACTTCTTCTAATGTTTTACCCCAATACACTTTTCCTTTACCAACTTGCTTTACGCCACTTTTAGAGCTTGCCCATAATTTATTAGAAATAGATTTAAGTGTTTTTAAATCATTTTCATCATCCATTAAACTTGGAGAATCTATGGGTTTGTTACCTAAGACCACTGCTCCTGCTTCAACCAATGCTTCTAATTTCTTTAAGGTAGAAAGCAGCATTTTTTCGGAATCCCTGAGCATAATTATGCGATAATCGCCAGCATCTTCAACATGTATCTTGTTATTTTTCATGGTTAATTTATCGTGTAAAATTTCCGCATTCAAATAATCAAAACGATAGCCTTCTGGGAATTCATCCAAATCAAATGGAGGACGTTCGTAATGGTCTCCATAATACCAAAGCACATCGGCTACGTACTCGCCCTGTTGCAACACATATTGGTTACGAGCTAGGTAATCCGTCCAATCTTTCATATAGGGCCACCAAGTTTGTTCCCTTAACAAAGGAAATCCAATATGCCCTCCAAAACTAGACCCAGGATATACATTGGTTTGCGGTGTATGAGAAAAGGTATGAAACACTAAATGATTTACGCCTTTTGTAAAATTGTAATCTATTAAATATTTAACCAAAAACGGATGTTCATTCCATTTTACCCCAACCTGTGTGCAAGCCTCAGCAGCTAAAACAGGTTTATTGTACAAGTGCGTTGCAGAGGCCGCATTATAAATCGGTTTCGCATACTCGTTTTGAGCAGAAGGAGCACTAGGATACCAAAATTCGGTCATGGGAATGTCACTAACACCGTAATAACGCATAGGATCTATAGGAAGTACTTCGCCTCCTGCTCCTTCGGTATACACTTCAGCGCCCATATCGTGCGCAACGGTTGCAAAATGGGTGAAGAAATTATCTATAAATACCTCATCCATAGTATGACGTAAATCTCTTAAAAATTTAGTAGTAATTTCAGGACTTTCAATAATGTACCCTATGGTTGCAGGTAGGTAATTTTTCATACTGTAACCACGCCTGGTTTCAAATTCCTTAAACATATCCTCAGAGTTCATGGTCCATGTAGGCACATGACTTTCCCAACTATCAATTAACAAACCATGCAATTTCCCATTGCCTATGGGCCCGCCATCTTTTATTAAGTTGCCTATCATACCATTTCGCAAATGGTTCTCAATAGCCACTTTATCCAACTTACTCGATTCCCAACCTGTAGCTTCTGGCACAGCCGGTTTATTGGTTAAGCGCATATTAATATGTCCAAAACGAACTACTGTCCAATCACCTTGAGGCACCTCCCAAGTTAACTGCCCTTCATCTGTCATTTTATCTGTGAGATTTACAATAGCCTTTGATTTAATTATCACACTTTCTGAATAATTAATATCCACATCTTTTTCTAATCGGCGCAGTACTTTTGCTGCCTTGGCCTCATGGTTATGGAATTTTGGTTTAGAACTCAACCTGATAAACTCCGGAGCAATTGCATGATCTCCTTCAAAAGTAAATACAAATTGATTAGAGATAGTTTCAGGAATACTCAGAGTAAGATGTTTACGCCTATCATTCCAATTTGCATCAGGTATTTTAACCGTAGTTATGGTTTTTAACACGCCATTAATCAAGGCTTCAATTTTAATATTTACCTTTATTTGTGGGTACTCTGTTCCCATTACCATATGCCTTGTTTGCGGAAATGTAAGAGTACGCAAAGTAACAGGTGCATCAAACGCCACTTTAACCCAAGTATCACTGTTATTTACTTTGGAAATACCATTGGCCCTATAGGCCTCTAATGGTTTATTTAATTGAGTTGTAGTTCGTGTGACCGTAAGTTTAGAGTTGGGATTAAAAATGTCTTCCCAAGGCACTACCGTATTATTTGTTTCAATCTTTGAAGGATATATGGGTAAAAAATCATCACCTTCAGGTGTTGGAAATGCCAGAACTTGGATGTCTTTATAATCATAATCTGAAGTGTGGTATAGGGAATCTATTTCCAAAACCTCATTAAATATTTTTTTTCCTGACACATGATAAACCGTTTCTACAACTTCACGTTGCGCCTCCTCTACTGGCACCCATGGCCCACCTGTCATGGACCAACCAGGACAGTTTTGCATGGTAAATTTTAAGCCTAAACGCTTACATTCATCCGCTGCATGCCGAATCATATCTTCCCACTCTGGAGATAATATTTTTATTGGATCAACATTTGGGTAAGGTCTACCCGCTTTATTAAATAAGTGAATCCCCTGTAAACCAGCTTCTTTTATAGCTTCTAAATCTAAAGTCAAGCCTTCTTTACTGATATTATTGCCATTAAGGTGAAACCAAGTTTCAGGGTAATACTTTTTAGAAGGCGCTTTAAAGCTTTCACTCAACTCTTCAAAACTTACTTCTGAGGATACACTTAAAGGTTTTTCATTTTTACTTTGACATCCTAAAATTGACATCATTGTTAGTAACAATAGAATTCTGTAATTCATATTCAAATGCTTTTAATTGGTAATAGTAGTTTTGCTTGTATTTAATGGTTTTATGGTAACTTTATTTCATATTTCAGAAAAGAATATACTGGTAACTGTGTATCAAAAGACATCATAGATTTAGAACTTTCGTTTCCTTTAGTCATGACTTCATGCCATTCATACCAAGTAAAAGCATCCTCTTTTGAAATATAAACTGCCGACCGCACCATGATCTTAGTCCATGGAGGTACATTCAGTTTTGCTGTTATTCTTAAACTTTCAGTGTCTTTAGATTCTAGATTTGCACTATAATTATAAGCAACAATATGATAGCTATCCTGTTTGCTGTCTCTTGAAAAAATGGCATCCACATAATTTTTTTCAGAGCGCTGTACACCACTTTTGTTTGAATTATAGTATGTGTTACCCTCTAAGGTTAAAAGCATGTTTCTTGCGCCTTCATACTTTTTACCATCACCCCACTGAAAAACATTGTACATGTTATTTTGGTAAAACATTTTCATCAGGCCTATTATAAATGAATTTTGATGTGCCACTGGTGCGTTTTCAAAAGCATTTCCCGCTTTACTTAAGCTTTTTATTAAAGCAAATTCATGCATTTCTAGCTTTGCATTTTCATTCCATTCAGGTATATCTTTAATTACAGCAAAATCTTTAAGATACACTTGGTTAAAATTGGTTCTGTTTTCCATGTGGTAAAATGGATAAAATGAAACCCCCACAAAATCATAATGCACCTTATTGGTTTTACACCATTTTACAAAATTGGTTCCCCATGCTTTTTGGGACGAACCCCAAAGAAAATGTGTGCCTACCTTAGCTTTGGGAAGTTCTTGCTTTATAGCTTTAACAGATACCTTATAAAATTCAAAAAACTGTTCTTTTGTACCAGACCAATGGGTTGGAGTACCTATTTCTCTACCTATATCAAATTGTATTTTTAATACCTCGTCTTTACCATAGGTGTCAACAAGAAAACTCATGACATCTTTTAAATAATTGGCCCAGACATTATAGTCTTTTGGAGGCTCTGCGTTCCCGTAGGTTGAAACTCTTAAAGAATCACCAAGAAGTGCTCCTTTTGCATTGCGTTGAAATGCCCATGAAGGATTATCTAGCACAATTTGATGAATTTCTAATCCCTCATCATAGACTCCATCAATTTGTCTCTTTAACTGCGTAAAATCAGTATAAAATGTTTTAGAAACAGCATCCCATTTATAAGAATCCATGGTTAAATCGGCTTTTCCTTTTTTTGCAATACCGCCTAATGGCCTAACAATACAAAGTTTTGTTTTACTAGTAGCGTTAGTAACATTTACTCCATTTATTGGTGTAATTCTATTGAAAACATTTAAATGATACACAATTATTTGTTTTGCATTGGCGGAATCGGTAAAGTCGGTTTGCAAAACAATTTGAGCGTGAACTGTTGTTGCTATACAATGGCAAACAAAAAACACAAAAATATATTTCACCGAAAACCAACATGTTATTTCTTTCCTCATGAAATATTCTGTTTTGAAAATGAGTTTTTGATAGTTACTAAATATGCCTGTGTATTTTGTTAAAACGTATTACGTCCAGCTACCATTGTACTATGAATGTGCAGACAACTTAACACTACCAAGTCTAAAATCAATACCGCAGTATGGAGATGCAAAACTTCACTCAAAAGCAATTTTTATAAAACTGTTAAATTAAAACTACACTTCTTTAAAACTGTCCTGTTTTATCCTGCTTTCTAATAAAAAACATAAAACAGCATAAACAAAATGGACTATACATATTATCAAATTGTTAATAAACCCAATTTTTAATATTTTGTCTTACTGAATTTACTAACTTGGTAAAGCTATTAATGAAATTCGTTGAATAAAAAAATCGATTAGCCTCATCACAACCTGCATTACCTGCTCCATCATTATTAAAAAAAATGATTTTGAATCATTGATTTTTGAGAATCGGAAGATCAATTGTTACGTTCAAAACTTTACAAACAATCAATTTATATGAAAAAACTTTTACTATTCTGTTTATTTCTAAGTCATTTTCAGCTTTTTGCTCAAGAGGCTGCCGAACAGGCAGTATCTACAGACACCATTCCTGCTGGAGTACAAGGTTCTATCAATCCTTTAACAGATAACAGGCCTGTGCACACTGGTGATAATCTTTTAGACGATTCTTTTCCAAGTTCATGGCCGCTTTTTGGCTCGGATGTTAGGCTACGTAAAAGCAGATTTTATTAGAGATTTTGACTACATAGGAGATAGATATGAATTTGAATTAGGGAGTATTGCTGTTGAAGGTTCTCCTGAAAGGGAATTGGGAGGCATCACTACTTTTCATGCCAAACAAACTCGCATTAATTTTGATTTTCGTTCAAAAGCGAAATGGGGTAAAACAGGAAAAGAATTTCCTCTACAGGTCTTTTTGGAGTTGGACTGGTTTTTTGATGGAGAATCAAATCGTTTAAACACCCGTTTACGACATGCCTATGGCGTTATTGGTAGATTATTGGTTGGTAGAACTTGGACCACTTCAGGTGATTTATCTACATTACCAGGGACAATTGATTTTGCAAATGGTGATGCACTTTATGGCGGAAGAACCACCCAAATTAGGTGGCAGGATAACATAAACAAAAGGTTCTCATATGCTATTGCATTGGAAGATTTTGCACCACAAATTGACAACCCTTTAAATTTTGAAGGCGCCTCTAGACCGCTTTGGCCTAATATTGCGGGAATGATAAAAGCTAAAGCGTTAAATGGATCTAGCATTCAACTAGGACTTGATGTTTTCCCTGTGAGTTGGGTTGGACCGTCTACCGCACCAAACGTAAATAAAACGGGGTATGCCATAACAGTTGGAAGTAGAGTTGTACTCAAAGTAACCGAATATCAAGATGCCTTAGTTTGGGGAGCTGGCTATGGCGAAGGGCAGGCTCATAAAATTATATCACTTTCATAGGATGGCAAAGCTTCAGGAGCTCTTGGCCCAAATGATTTAACCACATCTCCTGCTTGGTTTGCTTATGCTGGTTATAATCACTATTGGTCTAAAAAGTTAAACTCAAATATTTCAGCCGCTTGGAGCGGTACTAGCCTAGCAGATTTTCAAGCAGACGAAACTATTAAAAAAGCAGGATCTGTTCATGCCAACCTTATTTATTTCCCATATAAGATGGTATCTACAGGTATTGAGTATATGTGGGGCGTTAGAGAAAACAAAAATGGCGTAGAAGGTACAGCATCTCGAGTTCAATTTATGGTAAAGTTTAAATTCAATTAATAATTATGAAAAATCTAATTTTTATCTGCACTTTTTTAGCAATTAATTTGGTGTTTATTACGAGCTGTAAGGAATCAGCAAATGAATTACCAACAGATAAAATACCCTTATCTACAGCATTTGATGTGGTCATTTTAAACGGGCGCGTCATGGATCCAGAAACAAATCTAGACGCCGTGAGAAATGTGGGTATTAAAGATGGTAAAATTGGTATAATAACAGAAGAAAAGATTTCTGGAAAAGAGACAATAGATGCAACAGGACACGTGGTTTCTCCCGGTTTTATTGATTACCACTCGCATGCTTCAAATACAGCATTCGGTCAAAGGTTACATTTAAGAGATGGTGTTACCACTCCTTTAGAGTTGGAAGTGGGCGCTTACCCTGTTGATACTTATTACAATAGTCTAGAAGGTAAGTCATATACCAATTATGGAGCTACCGTAGGCACAGGGGGTATTCGAGAGAAAATTGTACACCCTTCTTATGATTCCAAATCTGGGTCTTTAGTTAAAGATCTTTTTGATAAACATGAAGATGCTTTTGCAACCATGGATGTTGCTGCTTTTGCCCCTAACAAAGAACAAGTAGAACAAATTAATACCTTAGTAGAAGAGAGTATTAATTTAGGTGCCCTTGGTATTGCAGTTCCTGTAGGTTATATGTCAACTGGAACAAAATCAGCAGAACTTAGAACATGGCAAGAGCTGGCCGGAAAGTACGGCCTAGCCACATTTCTTCATGGCAGATTTTCCAGTCAGCAACCACCTACTTCAGGTATTTTGGGCTTTCAAGAAATGATTGCAAGTGTTGGCATCTATGGAGGTGGTTTATACATTCACCATATCCATCAACAATCTCTTGGTGAGACACCAGAAGCATTAGAAATGATAGCTTCGGCTCAAGAAAAGGGACTTAAAATAATTCCTGAAGTTTACCCGTATTATCAAGGCGCTACTATTGTTGGTGCAGATTATTTGGTACCTTCAAACTATGGTCCCAATATGGGGCGTAGCTATGAAGATATTATAGAAGTAGCCACCATGAAGCCTCTTACAAAAGAGCGTTATGAAGAACTTGTTAAAACAGATCCTGCTGCTTCTGTAATTTTCGGAGGTATTTCCGAAGAAGGCTTATTGAGTGCCATTGCCGACCCAAAAGTTGTAATAGGTAGCGATATGATGCCTTTAACCATTTCTTCAACGGGAGAAATGGCCGTAGATTTCAATGTTCCTTTTGATAGCGTACAAGGCCACCCTCGTGGAGCTGGCACACATGCTAAAGTACTACGTTTAACACGAGAAAAAAATCTCATGCCATTAATGCTTGCTATTTCAAAAATGTCTTATATGCCTGCTCAATTTCTTGAAAACAATGGTGTTTCTCAAATGAAGAACAAAGGACGCATACAAGAAGGAGCAGATGCCGATATTACCATTTTTAACGCAGAAACGGTAAAAGACAACTCTACCATGGTTAAAGCAGGATTACCATCAACAGGTATACCATACGTTTTAGTTAATGGAACCATTGTAGTAAAAGATTCAAAAGTACTAGAGGGCGTTTATGCCGGACAACCAATACGAAATCCAATTATTAAAAAAGAATATTAAAAAAAGCACTAAAACTCTTTATCTATGGATACGTTAAACAATTGAATAAACTACTGTGCTTCCAATTTAATTATCAGTCAGCACCAGTAGCGGTTATAATATTTAATAATCGAACACAGTTTTCTTTGTTTGCAACCCGTTT
The DNA here is from genome assembly GCF_006265225.1 of Allotamlana fucoidanivorans. GTDB lineage: Bacteria > Bacteroidota > Bacteroidia > Flavobacteriales > Flavobacteriaceae > Allotamlana > Allotamlana fucoidanivorans. The sequence goes on from NZ_VDCS01000006.1 coordinate 223,125, forward strand.
GTATATTTTAGGTAGCATAAATTAATCATTTGGCGCTATAATGTCATTTACTAAAAAAAGCACCTATGAAAATTGGGTGAGCATGAGACTCAATAAAGTCAGGTATTAACGTTTTGCCTTTCAAGGCTAACTTTTCTAAATTAGGCTAAAAATATTTTTACTAGGTTGGTTTCCGTTCAAACTCAAACAAACTATTTAAAAGCAATTAAAGGCATTATTCATTCAAGAGCTAACAAAATAGAAACAGTAATTATAAGGGATATCATAAGACATGGCATAGTATTTTAACTTTAGAGGACTTAAATAAGGCCGCTGGAAATGTCCCAAATTTATTTGACAACGCTCTGTACATGAGCTCCATATAGGTCAGCATGCCCAAGAAGGTATAATATAACCAAAATGTAGCCGTTTAAATATTGTAATTAATTGTCCACTTTTATATTGCAAGTCCACCAAAAGGCATTACTAAAAATTAGTATACCTACTATATAATAGAATAAATGTTTTATATGATGCTAGCATATACTAATTCAACACTTTTTTTTAAAAAAATCCAAAAACAACAAAACAATAAAGGTTCCAAACAACTCCTTCTTCTCAATATATCTAACCTGTTCCTCAGACATACTACTAGTAAATAAGTTAAACATAAAGGTTAAAAATATCGTTGTTGTACTTTCTGCTAGTTTGGTATTCTCTAATTTAATGAAGTTCAACAACTTCACTAGGCTCATAACCTATTCGATGGGCTTGAACCATTAATTTAGATCCTTCGGGCAACTGAATTGACCCCTGATACACCTCCCACGATTGTGGCGTGTTGCCATCCTGATCCATAATTTTAAAGCCAATAGAAGCGCCTTTGGTTTCACAAGTTATTTGCACTAAGTCATCTTTAGCAGTAATAGTGGGTTGCAATGTCACTGGTTTAGCGTCTTTACCTGACCATAGTTTTTTTATAAGTTCAGATTCGGGCAAATCTGGATTGTCATCAATGGTTTCTAACCATCGATCCATTTCAGCACTTAATTCTTTAAGTTTTTCTTGATTTTCTGGGTTTGCTGCAAGATTATTGAGTTCATACGGATCTGTTTGGCAATCAAACAATTCTTCTTTCGGTTTTTGTTCTCTAAACCATTGCATTTGAATATCGTTTAATTCCCCTTCTGCTTTCAATTTTAACAACTCCTGCATGGTTGGAATGCGTTCTCGATATGCTACAGGTAAATAATAGCCTTGTTCTGGTCTGTAATTACGAATATATTTAAATCTACCATCCCTTACGGCTCGTATGGCATCGGTAAATCCATCAAACCTGTCGGCTGCCGCATGAATATATGTTCGTTCTTCTGCCTTGTACTTGCCTAAAAAAGCTTGACCTTGCATATAGGGTTTTGGTGCTTCACCAGTTAAAGACAATAATGTTGGTGCAAAATCAACAAAACTGATAAGTTGGTCGTCTTTCGTACCTGCTTTTAATTTATTTGGAAAACGAATAATCATGGGGGTGTTTAAACCCGAGTCGTAAATCAATCGTTTTTCCCTGGGTAATGGCCCGCCGTGATCGCCATAGAAAAAGATTATGGTGTTTTCTAACAACCCATCGTCTTCTAGTTGTTTTAAAACCGCACCTACTTGACTATCCATTTCGCCAATATTGTTGTACAACTTCCACATATCTCTACGTGTTACATTGTTATCTGGTAAATATGGTGGAATATCAAATTTTGTATCCTTTGGTAAGTGTTCAGGTGTCTCGGCCTCTGTCATCCTGTTTTTTGCATGAGACTGGCCTTTGTTTTTCCAATTGTAATTTCTGTCTCCAGCTTGATATAGTCTTGTTTCAATTTCTCTTAAACCATAGGGTTCAAACAAACCGGACTCATGCGTATCTGTAAAATTAAAGACTGCAAAAAAAGGCTGATTATCCTTTCTATTCCGCCAATGCGCATAGGGACTACTTTCATCCCAGGCGGTTACCGGTTCTTTAAATTGATAGTCTGTTTTATAATTATTAGTGCAATAGTACCCTTGCATGCGCAGCCATTCACTTATCATTTTTACTTCGGAAGGCGGAACAGCTTCATAAGGAGGTAATCCCGTTACATCGGTATATGAATTCACTCGCATATGGTTAGCCCCAATCCCAGATGGATACATCCCCGTGGCAATGGCCGCACGACTAGGTGCACAAACCCCTGAGGTAGAATATAGATTTGGATAAATAACGCCTTCATTGGCCAATTTACTCAGGTTGGGCGTCACTACCGTAGAGTCACCAAACGGTGAAATATAAGCCCCCATATCTTCGGTAACCAACCATAGTATATTTGGGCGCTCGGGAAGATTTAAAATAGGTTTGCTAGCCTCAAAACTAGTATCCTTTTTTGATGTATTACCACAACTTAATAGCAGCATACCTAAAAAAACAAGAGTCAATTTAACAGTATTCATCACATTTTTTTAATTTTTTAAAATTAGCTCTATTGCCTCAAACCACTGTCCTGCATTGTCCTGATTAGTTTACTAAAATATAAGAACGTCTGACTATCATAAATCAGACTTTTTCACCATCTATTATTCCAAGTGGCTTAATTACTTGAACAGACTACTCCCAGTACATTTATATTTTATCTCTTTACAATTTTCTTTGTTGAAAAAGTTTTATCTCCATAAAATTTCACTAAATACATTCCACTTGATAATGAAGTAGCGTCTAGATTTAGAGATGATAAACCTTTTGTTTCTCTAACAATAAGCGATTTGCCAATCAAGTTAAATACTTCAACTCTGCTAATATTTGATGATAACCCCTTAATTTCAATTGTATTGTTAATTGGATTAGATACAAAAATTGAACTTTTATCAAACTCCAAACTACTAAGGGAGTTAACACTTTCTAAAAGCCATTTTGTGTTAGTTCCAAATGAAGTTATATACCTAACATCACCAGAATCATCAAAGGAAATTCTTGGAGTGGTTGTCTGAGGAGTATGGATATCATAGATTCCAGAACCATTAGAAATAAATTCAAAAATTCTTGTATTATCTGTTACAGTAGTTGGTGTTGAAGTTGTAGTAGGATACACATTTTGACCTTCAAATCTTACAGCATCCCAATTTGTATCTAAACATGAAATGTTGTAGTAACCATCAGTTCCAACAGATTTTATCTCAAAAATCTGTTTATTACTATCTGGTAAAATCTCATCTGCCGTGATTATATTTTGATTTGGAGATAACTCTGGAGCTACAGTCCAATACTTACCAGTTATGCTATGCTTTATCTTATAAAACCCCTCTAGGCCAGAAGAGTTTCCATCATTTGAATCACTAGGAAGTGCATCGGAATATGTTAAAGCAACACGCATATCATCAAAATCCGTTATCACCTCAAAATTACATGCGTTTTCATTATAAGAACCCCACTTTGGGTAAACTTCAACACCATCAAATGTTTTATGATAGGCTCTTTTATCAGAATCTGCCAAAACCACTTGATATTCATTAAAATTAAGATTTGAAAGTGTTTGCTGTACTCCATTAAACCAGAACTCCAAATACCCTACATATCTATTATTAACCATGTCAAAATTATCATCAACCTTAACCTTTATAACAAAAGTTACCCATTCATCCTCGGGAATTGAACGTTGCCATAATGTTGTTCTTCGTTGGGTTATAGACCCTGGCCTGTTCCAATTGGGCTCAGCTGGACCGAAAGCGTTTAAATTTAAAGTTGTACCATCATAAGACATCGTATAAGGGTAATTTTGCTTATTCGTATCTATATCTCCACCATCAGCAGTTTTCCATTGAAAAACTGCAATACCAGCATTCAAATCTGGTTCAGAATTAAATCTCCAGCGCCAACCGTAATAATAAGTTCCACCCTTTTGAGGGGTAAATGTATTTACGTCACCCGTAGTTCTGGCAAATTCAGCTCGTTTCCTAGACACGGGTTTAGTAATACGCCAAAATTTACCAAAGTCAATATCTGTAGGTGTGGTAACAAAAGGCGGGCTATTAGGATCGTCAACACAATCATCACCACTTGGGTTACTATTACCATTTGGATCGAGGCGTCTAAAATTATCATTAACCGATAAGTTGGGGTCACCATACCATAACACTTGTGCATCTAGTTTATGTAATCCAATACATGAAACTAAAAACACCATAACGAATTTTAAATTTTCAATTTTCATAGCTTATTATTTCATTAATCAACCTCTATTTTTTTAACATTTTTATTAAATCTCGTGGCACTTTAAAATAGTGCATGAATTACTATTAAAGAAAGAAAAAGCCTGATCCCAAAGAATCAGACTTTTCATCATTATTAATCCGAGTTGACCTAGTTAGTTAAAAAAAGACTACACTCAGTACCTTTATATTTTATCTTTTTACAATTTTCCTTGTTGCAAATGTATTTGCCCCAATAAATTTAAGAATGTAAATACCGCTTGATAAGGATGTAGCATCTAAATTTAATACTGACAAACCTTTAGTTTCTGCACTAATTAAAGATTTACCAACTATATTAAACACCTCAACTTTATTAATATTTGAAGATAACCCTTTAATATTAATGGAATTGTTAATTGGATTTGACACAAAAATTGAACTTTGATCAAACTCCTCATTACTCAATGGATTGGTAGATGTAATAATCCATTGGGTCCTAGTAAAATTACTTCCAGAGTAACCAATTGCATCAGTGTTATTGTTATAAACTAAATACCTTGGGGTACTGGTTTTTGGTGTTATTATGTTATAAGTTGGATCTGACTCTGTTCCAGGCACCAACTGAACATCCCATACATTAGGGTTTGATGTGGATGGTGATCCCGGGGTATAACTTACAACGGGTATTTCAGAAGTACTATTTGCTCTCAAAATACCATCGTTAGTATGTACCACAATGTTGTATTCATTAGTATTTCCTGTTGATACAAATGTAAATTTTGTGGCATCGGCAGAATTGCTTGTTGCTCTGACAGCCTTGTCGCCATCGTGCGATAAATAAACAACACCGTTAGTGGTGAAATTGTTTAATAAATAATATTCACCTGCTCCGGTAAACTGTGCATACGTAAATGTTGCACTTAATAGAAATAGAATAAAAGTAATTTTTTTCATAAATACGTGTTTTTAGCTTTTCATTAAATTGATACCTCAAATATAATAGCGATTCAGGGTGTAGAATTCCTAAAAAGGTGCAGAGAATTCCTTTTTCATTATAAAAAATCACATAAAAATGTTTTTTCAAGTCAACCAGCCTAAAGTACGCTAACCGTGTATACTTACAGTTATATTTTGACTGTGAATCTAGGCTCTAAATTCTGTTATTTAGATTCTATTGTTCTATTGAATGCCAACTTGGATAAAAGTGCATATCCTTTTTTATTGTAATTCTTTTCACCTTCACTTGTTATCGGCTCAAATATGAAAAATTACAACGCATTATGCCATAAAAGATTGCGCATATTCTCGAGGCGATTTACCAAACTTAGCTTTAAAACTTTTACTAAAGTATTTTTGGTCTTTAAAACCTACTTTGGCACTAACTTGATTAATATTGGCTTTTCCTTTTTCTAAAAGTTGAGCCGCACGAATTAGTCTTAAATGCTGAATAAATTGTTTAGGTGTAAAATCTGTCCAAGCTTTTACCTTTGTAAATAATACCGATTTACTAACACCCAATGCTTCACAAAAGAAAGGAATATCGAAATCATAATTACTTATATTTTGCTCAATAATATCTAATGCTTTTTTATATAAAGTTTCATCCAGAGAAGACATTTTTATATCTTCTACACTAAAAACTTCGTGCTTGTTTAGTTTAGATTTTAATTGCTGTAACGTTTTTAAGTTATTACTAATGCGTAACTTTAACTCTTTAATATTGAAAGGCTTACTAATATAATCGTCGGCACCACTTTCCAGCCCTTCTATTTTTTGTGTCATATCTGATTTTGCTGTTAATAGAATAATAGGGATATGACTGGTTCTAATATCCTCTTTTATTAATTTACATAACTCGATACCTGTTGCTATGGGCATTACTACATCGCTCACAATCAAATCTATTGGTTCTTGTATAGCCTTTTTAAATCCTGTTTTTCCATTTTCAGCCTCAAATACGTTATAATCATCTAATAAAATATTGCGCATAAACGTTCTAAGCTCTTCATTGTCCTCTACCAATAGAAGCGACTTTTTTTTATCGGAAGAGATTTTTGAAGAGAAATTTTCTTCAAATTTAATCTTAGTGTTTTCGGGCTGATTTAAATAATGATTTACATCATTTAAAATGAGATTATCATCTACAAAATCCTGAGCATTGAAATGCAACTTCCCTTTTAATAATTCTACCTTAAAAATTGAACCTTTACCTCCATCATTAGGGTTAACACTAATTTTTCCTGTGTGCAACTCTATTATATTTTTTACAATTGCTAAACCAATTCCAGTCCCTTTTTTTATATCCTTACTCATGTTATCCGTAGGAGTTATTTCGAAAAAACGATCAAATACTCTGTCTCTATATACTTCGGGAATTCCTATTCCATCATCTTTAACCAGAATAATCACGGTGTCATCTTCTTCCTTTATTTGTATTGTTATTTTTCCAGGACTAGGGGTGTACTTAAAGGCATTGGAAATCAAATTAAAGAAGACCTGTTCTAACTTTTTTTCATCAAAATATAGCGATATTTCAGGTGATGATGATTCAAAACCATATTGATATCCTTGGTTTTCTGAATAATCTGAAAAAGACTGATAAACGTCCTTTATGGTACTTACAATATTATATTTGGCTACCTGCAAACGCATTTGATTGCTTTCATATTTCCTAAAATCCATTAATCGATTAATAAGTTGAAGCAAGTGATTACCATTAATTTCAATAAGTTTAAGCTTTTTAAACATACTACTACTCCCCTTATAATTATTTATAATTTGCTGCAGTGGTCCCAGTATTAAGGTTAGAGGAGTTCTAAACTCATGAGATATATTGGTAAAAAAATCAAGTTTGGCTTGATTTACCTTTTTAATTTGTTCTGCTTCTAAATGCTCTAATTCTAAAGCATGTTTTAATTGGGTTTTAGATTTCGAAACCTTAAACAAATAGTAAATTATTGAAATAATTATTAAAAAATAAAAAGTATATGCCCACCAAGTCAACCAAGGCGCAGGCTTTACTTTAATATTTAAGACAGTTGGTATTTCATTAGTAACTCCATCGCTATTTATACCTTTAACTTCAAAAACATAGTCTCCGGGCTTTTGAATGGTGTAAGCTGCAATATTATTTGAAGATTCAACCCAATTTGTTTCTAAACCTTTAAGACGGTATTTATAACTATTACTTTTCGAATTTATAAAATTTGGAATGGAAAAAGACAAATTAAAGTTTCCCTGATTGTGCCGTAATTCAATTTCTTTGGTAAAACTCATTGTCGTTTGAAGCACCTTATCGGTATCATTAACCAAAACTGAATGATTATTAATTTTGAAGTCGGTTAGTATAACTTGTGGGGCATAATGGTTTTTAACAATTTTATCTTCGTTAAATATTGTTACTCCAGAAGGTCCTCCAAAATAGTAATCATCACCTAACCGCAAACCTGCATCTCTATTAAACTCGTTGCTTGACAAACCATCTTTTTTAGTAAAATATTCTTCAATTGTTTTTTCTATATAGTTATACTTCAAAATCCCTTGTGTAAAAGTACTTACCCAAAAGCTTTTATCATCCCCCTCTAAAATACACCGAATACCATCTATGGGTTTATTACCAACATTTAGTGGAACATATTCCAATACACCGTTAGTCAATTTAAAAAGACCATCTTCAAAAGTACCTATCCATAAATTTTTTTGAGCATCTTCATAAATGGTATTTATTTCAAACTTAAAATTAGAGGAATTACTATATACAAACGTCTTGACTTCATTTTCAGTTGTAATAGAATTTAAGCCACGTAATGTACCCAACCAAATATTTTTAGAAGTATCAACCCATATGGTTTTTATATTACTATTAGTTAGACCAACAGGTTGAGATTTGGCGTTGTATATGAAGAAGACTTTCTTTAAAAAATTGTATTTAATTAGTCCTTTACCATTAGTTCCTATTAAAATAGTATCATCAGAATATTGTACAATTTTTAAAATCCCGGCATCACTAATAAAGTCTTTTAAATTATCTGGAAAAGCATTATTAATGAATTGTTTTGTTTTTAAGTTATACACAAAAACACCTTTATCAAAAGTTCCAATCCACAACTTACCATCCTTAGTTACACATAGCGATTTAATATTATCACTTTTTAAATCTTTATAATCGTTGGAAGTTATATGTTGAATTATATTCGTATCCTGATTTAATACCGAAACACCTCCTCCCTCTGTGCCAAACAACAGTAAGTTTTTATAGTTAACTATTGAGCTTACAACTTTAAAATTTAAACCTCTTTGATAAGAATTCTGGGTAATATTTTTAAAATTATTATTGAAGTTATGATGTAAATTTAATCCTCCATAATAAGTCCCCACCCAAATAGTACCAACATTATCTTTAAAGAGGGTTTTTATAAAATCATCATTTAACGATTTTGGATTGTTATCATTACTATATAAGGCCTTAATGGATCTTTGTTTATTAACAAGATGAATGCCGTGGTACGTAGCCACCCATAAGAGGCCTTTATCATCATAAACTAATTTTCTCGCATTTCTACTTTTTCCAATTAATTCAGTTTCTGAGAAAAAAGGAAGAATTGCCTTTGTTTGCATACTATATTCAACAATACTATTGGTTTTTGTAGCCAAAAGTATATTTCCATTTTCAGACTCCACAAGGTCATTAATATCTAAACCCTCTGTTTGATGTATTAACTTAAATTCAAATAATTTATTTTCAATAGGCTTACATTGATACAAGCCGTTAGAACTACCTATAAAAATGTCTCCATTTTTGGTTTCTAATATTGATGACGGTATGTGTATGTTCCCTACCTTTTTAAATACATCATTAACAGCATCATAAAATGAAACACCCCCAAAATGGCTTACCAAAACATCTTGATTAGCAAGTACTTTGATCCCCTTAATCATATTATTCCCCAAACCGGATTGGTTAGTATTTAAAAAATATGATTTAAAACTATTGGTTTTAGGATTAAATTTATTCAATCCAAAAGAAGTTCCTACCCAGATAAAACCAGAACTATCCTGCTCTATACACTCAATGCCATTATTGCTGATAGTGTCAGGGTTATCTTTTTCATGACGATACACTGTAAATTCTGTGCCATCATATTTATTCAGTCCATCTTTCGTACCAATCCAAATCTGACCAAGTTTATCTTGATGTATAGCCATAACGGAGTTTTGAGACAATCCATTTGCATCAGTTATATGGTTAAAGTTATAATCTATATATTGGGCATGCCCATAATAGACTGAACATAAAACAAACAAAAAAACAATATTTTTAAGTTTAAATAGTTTCAAAACTGTGTACAGTCAAAAAACGGGAACATAATGTCCCCGCCTTAAATTTTAAAATTATTAAATTATTCTAAATTTAAAATCTCACTACCTGCTAATAAAAAAGCGCCAGTACCAAAGTTTTGCCAGCTATCTGCCGATGCTGGCTCTGGAAAAGCTCCTATATCTTGTACCCAACCCACACGACCATCGTCATGCTGACAAGCTTTTATAGCATTCCAAGCTTTAAGAACAGCAGGAGTATGTTTTTTATCAATCAATCCATTATTTATTCCCCAAGCCAACGCAAATGTGTGGAAACCACTACCACTTACTTCACCATGATCATAAGATTCTGGACATAATAAACTTGTACGCCATAGCCCATCTTCAGGTTGTATTTTCAACATGGTTTCAGATAATTCTTTAAATAATTGCTCATAGAAAGGACGGTGCTCATAATCAGCTGGCATATCATCAAGTATTAATGCTAAGCCAGCAATTACCCAACCGTTACCTCTGGACCAAAATACTTTTTTACCGTTTGGCTCTTTAGTAGGATTATCATTGCCTTCCCAAACAAAACGCATATCTCTAGCGAATAGTTGCTCTTCTTTATCATACAATTGATTATAGGTTTGCATATAAAACTTATGCATCTCATCTAAATACTTAGGTTGCTTGGTATGCTTTGCATATAAGTTTAACACTGGAGGCGCCATAAATAATGCATCACACCACCACCATAAAATGGTTTGCCCCATATCATTCTTTTTATTCCCTGCTTTCCATACATCATCTTCATACAAATGTGCATCTAAGAAGTTTTTAGTGGGTTCTAAATCAACAAAATTCTTTCTACCACCATTCATATCAATATATAAATAGCTGTATGAAATGGCAACATCATCGGCATGATGTAAACGTTTATACGTTTGCCAATTATTCCAATAACCTTGATTTTTAAGAGCTGCCATGTATATCATATCCTTTGTAGTTTTGTGGGCACGTGCCACACCTGTATAATAAGCACCTTCTGTCCAATCTGTAGGAGAAATAGCAAAAATTGGATGCGCTTCTTGCCACTCTAAAGCCTTAATCATAGAGGCCTTTACTTCCTCTTTATTTATAGCCTGTACTTCTGCTACTTTTTGTGCAGTGGAACAGTTGAACAATAGCATAACCGTTATTAGTGTTACAATGGATTTACTCATGATGTTTTTATTTTACAAGTTTAAATTTAGTTTCTAAATAGTCCTTTGAAGAAGTACCAAGCATAACGGTGTAATCTCCAGCTTCTAGTCCTTTTTGCATATCCAGACGGGTGAACTCGAGCATTTGAGGTGTAATTTTAAATGAAACCGTTTTACTTTCTCCTGCATCAAATTCTATCTTTTGGAATCCTTTGAGCTCTTTATCTGGTCTAGTAACAGACCCTATTTCGTCTTTAATATACATTTGAACCACTTCTTTGGCTTTCATACTACCGTTATTAGTAACCTTCACACTTACCTCCAGTTCTGTATCTGGTGTAATTTCTCCCTTAGAAATTGAAATGTCTGAATATTCAAAATCGCCATAGTTCAAACCATGACCAAATGGAAATAATGGTCCCTTTCCTAAGAATAAATATTCCTTCTTATAATTGATTTCCTTCATACTATAATGAAATGGAATTTGCCCAATAGACCTTGGAATTGTTACAGGTGATTTCCCCGATGGCGACACCTCACCAAAAATAATTCTTGCGGTAGATTCGTCTCCAAACTCACTTAAATCCCAAGTATCTAGAATAGCATCAGCATGTTCCGCAATGGCATTAATAGAAAGCGTTCTTCTATGCTTTAATACCACAATAACTGGCCTACCTAAAGCTTTTATACGCTCAATCAATTCGTCTTGTGGCCCTACAGGATCTATGGTTGCTCTATCACCTAAGGCATGGGTAAAGAAAGCCTCTTTTGATGTAAACTCATCACCTCCCATAAATAAAACTACAACATTAGAGCTTCTAGCAATGGATACCAATTTATCTAAGGCTCTTCCATCTCTTGGCAACAATTTTGGTTCACCACCTGTTTCATCTGTTAAATGAAACCCTTTTTCTGCTACAAATTTAATATTGTCGCCTGCTACAGATTCAAACATAGCTTTAGTATTCTCTGTTACAAGAGGACCTAAAAGTGCAATTTTAGTGGTTTTTTTAGCATCAAGTGGCAACGTGTTAGCTTCGTTTTTTAGAAGAATAATAGACTCTAAATCTGATTCTTTCGCTAATTCTAAAGACGATTCTGCTCTGTTTCCTTTCTCTACATCTTCTATATTAATATAAGGATTATCAAAAAGTCCTAAAATAAATTTTGTTCTTAAAACACGTCTTACGGATCTATCAATTAGTTTTTCAAGTTCTGGATTTTTCTTTACCATTTCCGGAAGATAGGCATAAGAATCCTCCGCATATAAATCGATATCTATTCCTGCCTCCAATCCCATTTGTGCGGCATCCTCAGGAGTTTCGGCTACATTCATAAAATAATGCAAACGGGCAATATCGTTAGAATCAGAAACCACATATCCTTCAAACCCCCATTGGTCTCTTAAAACACCGGTGAGCAACTCTGGATTACCATGTGATGCCACGCCATTTATATCACCATGCGATGCCATTATACCTAAAGTTTTAGCTTCCTTAACCGCGGCTTCAAAAGGTGGGTATATTTCATCTATTAATGTTCTTGGAGAAATTTCGATAGCTGCAAAGTTAGAGCCACCTAACACTTGTCCGTAAGCTGCAAAATGTTTTGTCACTGCACCAATATGCGTACCATTACCTAACCCTTCGTAATTACCTTGCACACCAATAACAGCATTTTTAACCATTTGTGTGGTTAAATAGGTGTCTTCACCAAAGGCCTCGCTCATACGTCCAAAACGCGGGTCCCGCACTAAATCAGCTTCCGGTGAATGGCACATATGCATACCGCGTAAGCGTGCTTCACGGCCAACAACATCCCATTGTCTTTGCACCAATTCTGGGTTAAATGATGCTGCCGAGGTCATAGGGCGACCAAATTTTGTACAACCTGTTGCGTCAACACCATTGTACGACTCTGTGACAAATAACGCAGGAATACCCCAACGGTTATGTTCAATAATATATTTTTGAAGTTCATTGTTCAATTTTGCAGCCGTAATCGCATCAACGTGCTCTCCTGGATTTTTTATACCCGCAATGCCCAATTTTAACTTTTTAATAACCTTTTCGGAAAGTTTTAATTTTCCGTTTTCATCGTGTTTTACTCCAATATTGGCGTGGAAAATTCGCATTTGCGCCACTTTTTCTTCTAACGAAAGTAATGGCAATAAAGCCTCTACGCGTTCTTCAATGGATAACGAGGCGTCTTTATAATCTTTTAACGAAGCCTCTTTGCTGCCACATGCATTAAAAAGTAACCCGACTACCACAAGGGCTAAAAAACATAATTTCTTCATTTGATGTCTTTTGAATTTAGTTTAAAAATGAAAAACTATCAATTAACAGCTGATTTTCACTGAATTCCTCTAACAATATATAGAGATTTTCTGTACTATTAATAGATGATAGATTTATTGTTATGGTTTGTATCTGTTTTGTTGGCTTTAACGAAACCTTCTGAGTTCCAATTTGATTTCCGTTCAAGCTATCTTTTTTTATATCAAAAGAAAATGCTCCGCCTTGAGGCGCATAAACTTGAAACTCTATTTTAGATTTCCCATTTAATCCTTTAACATTGGGAAAATTTAAATAGCTCTTTTTTGCAGTTGTTTTAATCACAAACCCCGATATATATTCTTGCTTAGTTATTCCCTCTGCTCTAAAGTAATTTTCTGCTTCTATTTTACCTTGTTTTGCTTGATAATTACCAACACCAATGCCATCAACTTTTAGGGTTGCCATTTCTCCGTTTTCCTTATAATGCACATAGCTTATAAAACTATCTCTAAAATACCTGTTACCTGTTTGACTAATATCACAGTAGATGTAATACCACTGGTTATGCCATTCAAAAAATGAACCATGTCGTCCTTGCATAAAGCCTGTTGGCCAAGTTGGAGCATCGAAACCTTCGGCAAAACTCTCTGCTTTTATCACAGAATCTTTGTAATCATATGGCCCATAAAGGTTGTTAGAAATGGCATAAAAACACCCCCAAGACAGGTAATACTTCCCCTTATATTTGTGCACAAAAGGCTTATCATCTGTTGGTTTTTCTTTGTTTTCGCCATCTAAGTTATATGGCCCGTGCGGGTTATTGATGATGATTTTTTTGGGTTTTTCAGCCAAACTTACCATATCATAATTTAGTTTGGCAATGTAGTAATCCCAAACACCAAAAATAATGTAATGTTCTCCATTATCTTCAAAAACGGCCATGTCATATTCATGGGTTGGTGTTAAATCAGCACTTAATAGCGGTTGGTTTAACACATTTGTCCAGGGACCAACAGGTGTATCACCAGCTACAACTCCTGCTTGTTCATTACCTTCAGAAAAGTACCAATAGTATTTACCATTTCTATAGGCCGCATCGGTAGCCCAACATCTTGAAAATTCTTTACCGATATAGGTGTCTTTAGGATTTAAGACAGAACGCTTAGTCCAATTCACCAAATCTGGCGACGACCACACCCACCAATCTTCCATAATAAACTTGCCATTATTGATAGATTTATCATGCGAAGCATAAACGTAAGCGGTATCATTAAAAATGTGAATGTGCGGATCATTTAACCCTACATTTGAAACAATAGGATTTTGAGCAAAAGAATAAGATATATTCAGTAATGTCATGCAGAATACAATACTTCTTAATATTATAAAATTATTCTTCATAGGTTTAGTTTGTTCCACAAAAGATATCCATAATTTTAGTTACCACTGTGGCCTCTTCAACAGAACATGGGTTTTGATTTTTTCCCAAAAAATACCCCACCACTTCCTCTATCATAGGCTGCTGTACATGCCTTGGATTTTCAAACTTAAAAAATTCACTTTTCGCTGTAGTTTCAACCCTTATCTCTTCATTGTAAAATGAAAACGTAATGGTACCTTTTTCTCCTTTAATGATACATTTGTCATTATCTTCTGGAGCATTAAAATTCCAACTTCCTTTAAAGTCAACACCATTTTTAAATTCCAATTCACCCTTAACCAAATCTTTTGAAGCTGCGTTACCTAACATGTTTCCTTTTTTAACTTTGGCAACTTCACCAAAATAATAACACATTAAATCTATTTGGTGCGGTGCAATATCATGAAAGTACCCTCCTCCTGAAACTTCAGGATTTAATCTCCAATTTTCATCTGTTTTGGCAATTATATTGGCGTCTTGAGATTGTGCAATATCAATTTCTGCTGAAAATACTTTACCGATTACATTAGCATCTAACAACTCTTTGACCTTAATGAATAAAGGTAAATTTCTACGATAATGAGCCACGGTAACTTTTACATTACTACGGTTCAATGCATCTAAAAGGTCGTCAGCTTCCTTACTATTAAGCACCATGGGTTTTTCTAAATATATGTTCTTTCCAGCTTTAATAGCCTGTTTCGCATAATTTAAATGTGAAGAAGGTGGTGTTGCAATATAAACGGCATTCACCTTTTTATCATTAATTAATTCAGAAGCACTTGTAGTATAATTTGGTACTTTATGCCGTTTGGCAAAATCTTTTACTTTTTCTTCATTTCGTCTCATTACGGCGGTCAAAGCAGAATTTTCTACTTTTTGAAATGCCGGACCACTTTTTACTTCGGCAACATCACCACAGCCAATAATACCCCAATTAATTAGTTTCATGCTTTATTCAATAGCGTTAAAAACTCTTCTATGAATTGCTAAAGATACATTAAGAAGTCCTGATACCTGTCCTGCACTGTGCGGTAACTAAGCACTGTTTTTTATGCCTCTGTTTGTTTTTGGTTGAATATATTGAATAGGCACATTCACTCTAAAACAGAAAAGCCTTTTAAACGTGGGCTATAACTTTAGAGATTTATATTCTTACCATCTAATATAAAAGAAAAAAGCCATATTAATAATAGTCATTAACATGGCTTTTTTTTAGTCTAAAAAGAATTAATCTTCAACTGTATGATATGTTTTCCTGGAGCGAGTCTTATAGATTCAAATGCAGACGGCACCTTTTCTCCATTATGAATAAGGTCTTTACCATCTAAGCCATTCAAGCTAAACTCTGCCATCATGTTTCCTGGTATTTCAATTTGATAGGTTTGAAGCCTAGGACCATTATGTTGATATGAAGCTTTAATTGGACCTCTTACGGTAGGCACTTCAATTTCACTCGATTTTAACTTACTCATTTGAGGCTTTATAGTAGCAATACCAAATCCGGGAGTTTTAGGTTTAATTCCCCATAGTCCTCTTGGTATTGCATTTGCTGGCACAGCTCCCCAAGCGTGATTCCAATCTAAATTTACTTTATAATCGTAATCCCAAGCCTCTAAAGTAATTGTTGACCCTACTCTAATCATATTATACCAACTTCTTTTTGCTTTGCTCGCTAATAACTCTAAAGCATAGTCAGCCTCTCCTGCATTATAAAGACCGTCTATTAAAAACTGGGCGCCATAAACACTACAGGCCATTCCTCTTGATTTCACATAATCTACAACAGATTGATAATGCTCTTGAGGCACTAATCCAAAGGCTAATGGCATCATATTGGCATGTAAAGATGCATGATCTGTACCTATACCATCTACATAAACACCTCTTTCTTTATCAAACATTTGTTCATTAACTGCCTTTTTTGCTTTAATAGCTCTATATTCAAAATCTAATGCTTCTTCCGTCTTTCCTAAAATTTTTGCAAACTCTGCCATAATTTTCATATTCTCGTAAAAGAAGGCATTAATTACGGTACTGTATGGCTTAAAGACGAATCCGTCACGTTCTCCTTTGGTTTTACTACCTGCAAAATTTGCACCTGGCCAATCCACAATATCTGTTAATGGTTTTTTATAGCCTTCAGGAAAACCAAGTTTTTTCATAAATGCAGCGTCTACTTTTGTAGAGGTAATCAAACCGTCTTCATTTGATAATTCATATAGCGATTTATGCTTTAATGACTCATAATAACGCTCTACCAATTCAGTGTTACCAGTATACATGTAATCTGCATAAATTAACAAAGGCACATGCTGTTGCCACTCTGTTGGCCACGTAGGGTTTTTCATGAAGTATTCAATGGTGCGTCTGGCCATAGCATACTCTCTATCAGCGGTATAATGACTCAATTGATTTAAATAAGCGTCTGCCTCATAAGGAATACGCTCTCTGTCACCATCAACGTACAATCCGTTAAACGTTGTCGCTTTTATTGAGTATTTGGATAAATCCCAAACTTGGTTCAAAATATCATTGTTACTTTTAAAACTACTTGCATTTTCATCCCAATAGGTATGGAAAGCCAATTGTGTAAAATCATCAGCAGCAAGTGTTTCTTGAGCGCCCTCCAACTCAGCATATCTGAAAGGAACAAGCGGAGGAAAACCTTTTGGCAATGGCACAGCTTTGTTAGCTCTTGTATTTCGCTCGTCTTCATGAACTTTAATCTGATATGTTGTTTGGCCTGGTTTTACATCAACCTTAATTTCTTGATACCGAATATTGCTTTTTGCCGGAGGTGTTCTATTCACATTGCCCTGATCATCAATCATTTCACCAACTCTTACAGTAAGCGTATGTGGTGTTTTCGCGTTATAAGTAAACTCCATGGTAGCAAAGGCTGCCTTACCAAAATCCATGAAATACACGGCATCGCGTTTCTCAAATTTTTGAGGTTTTATTTTAGATGTTTCAAATTTATTCTCAGTAGAAATAATATATGAATCACTCTTTCCTGTTGTGAATTGTTGTGCTTCAGCATAATCAACAAGTCTGTTTTCTTCTTCCCAAATTCGAACCTTCCAAAAATATGTTTTTCCAATTTCTAATGGAGCGCCTTCATACTCTACATTTGTAGATTGTGTTGAGGCCACTCTTCCGCTATCCCAAATATCACCATTATTATTATCGATGCTCTTTTTGTTTGAAGCGACTAAAATTTGATAAGCACCTTGATATTTAGAGCCTAATGGCACCGTCCAACCAAATTCAGGCTTTAAATCAAAAATCTCAACATCTTCACCTGGTTCTCTTATAAGTTCAACCGTTAAATCGGTTGGTGCCGCTCTAAATTCGTTACTATTTTTCTTTATTAATTCTTCAAGTTTAGCACGAAGATTATCAGCTATAACTTTGTACTTTTTCTTTCCTATTAAATTCTTAACCTCTAACGGATCTTTCTTAAGGTTGTAAAGCTCTTCGATGGTTTTATCATTCACATACCTAAAATACTTCCATTCTTCTGTACGCACCCCTTCACTTGGCGGAATATTTTTAAAATCCCAAAGGTGTTCTATCAAAATAGTATCTCTATCTATAGAATTGGTTTCTTGCTTTGTAATTGGCAGTAAACTTTTACCCTGCCAAGACTGTGGAGCTTTTACGCCTGCTATATCAGCAATAGTATAAGGTACATCAATATTAAGTACCATATCTGTAAAATCTTGATGCTTGTTTACTCTTGGATCAAAAACAATTAATGGTACACGAATAGAGTTGTCATACATTAACCATTTGCCAGCCATTTGACGCTCTCCTAAAAAATACCCATTATCACCCATAAGAATAATAACTGTATTTTTATCTAATCCTTTTTCTTTTAATTTCTCACGTATTTTTGTGATTTCTTTATCAACACCAGCAATCATTCTGAAATAGCCCTTTAAACTATGTTGGTATTTCTCAGGTGTATCATAACGCCATGTCCAGCGTAATCTATTAAACCCATCTCGTACTGCCTTTGGTTGCGCCAAAAAGTATTTTTCGTCGGCCAATTTAGGTTCAGGAATGGTTTCATCCTCAAGCATGCTATTCATTTCTTCTTGCCAGAAGTATTGCTCAACGGCACTATCGTGGGCATGCGGTGCACTAAAGCTAAGCGACAAACAAAAAGGTTTATCATTGGTTGCATTTTTATCAATAAAATCAAGTGCTTTTTGTCCTGTATAACGTGTTAAATGAACTGTATCATTATCAATTGTTTTGTAATAATATCCTCTTCTGTCTTTGTATCGGTTGTTTCTATCGTAATCTTCGTATTCATCAAATTGCTTATCTAAACCGTCATATCTTACACCGTATTTTCCAAAAAAACCTGTATAGTATCCGTTGTTTTTAAGTAAGGTTGGATAAGATTGTGCCATATATTCCTCGCGAACATTACCCGTTTGAAAATTAAAATTATGAGCGCGTTCATGTAAACCTGTCCACAATGAGGCTCTACTTGCCGCACAAATTGGCGTTGTTACAATAGCATTATGGAAATAGGTTCCTGCATTGGCCAAATTATCCATCTCTGGAGTTTGTACAAATTTATTTCCCGCATAACCTATGGCATCAAACCGTTGATCATCAGTTAAAATAAAAATGATATTGGGTTTTTCTGAATTACTTCCTTGCTGCGCCTGAATAACATTCAAACTGTATACAGCAGTTAATAGCACTAATAAAAAACTGTTTTTAAGCATTTTAGTTTTTGATTTTATATTTTTTAGTTAAGAAAATATTTGTCACACCTCCATAGTGGTTAAAAATAAAATTTAATACTCTAAATTGTATCCTGCTCTGTCCCGTAACACTAAAAAAAGCAGCTAACATAATTAGCTGCTTTGGAATATAAATAATCATTATTGACTAGCGATAGTTTTTTGACTAAACAACAACCTGTTAACTGCAATACAACAGAAAGGTTTTAACCAAAAGAAAAACATGCTATTTTTTAACTATAAAGTACCACATTAAATGGTTTGATTCCATTTTACAATTTCATTATTGACCATGGCGTCAATTCCCATTTGTACGCAAAAGGCCGCTTTTGCTCCCGATATTACGTTTGACAAGGGTTGTTTGTTATCTACAATGGCCTGTCTGAAATCTAACAAAGCTTGTTTACTTGGATTAAGATGCTCAACGTTAATTGGATATCCTTTTTTTGGATTGTATTGCGCAGTAGCTCCACTTACACCATCAACATCACCCATTACCTCACGTTTTTCTCCTTCAGGAAAAAACCAGGCGTTCTTTGTATCAATAATGATGGTTCCTTTATCTCCAATTACCTTAATTTCATAACCGTCTTTTGCATTACTAGTTAAACAGGTAAATTTAGCTGTAACACCACTGGCATAGCGGTAAGTAAGATGTACATTATCAAATGTTTCTCTGCCGTCTTTCCAATAGTCAACTCCGCCAACGCCCATTACTTTTTCAGGCACTTCATCAAGTACCCAATTGGTAAAGTCAATTTGATGTGAACATAATTCAGCCGTTAATCCTCCTGAGAACTCCCGATACATTCTCCAATTTACGGCACGTTCATATTCAGGTTGAGGCACAGGTCTTCTCCAATTACCATGTCTGTTCCATTGACATTCAAAGGCACTAATCTTACCTACTTTGCCTTGTTTAATTAACTCAACTACATGTGTATACAATCTTGAGCTGTGGTATTGATGTCCAGTTTGAACTATTTGCGAAGATGCATTTGCCTTATTCAACAAATTATTAATCCCATCGTAGCCTTTAGCTAAGGTTTTTTCACAATATACATGTTTCCCAGCATCTAATGCATCAATGGCTATTTTGGAGTGGGTACTAAATGGCGTAGCTATTATAACAGCGTCAATATCCTTATTATCTAATAACTTTCTGTAATCATTGTAACCAACTGGAGTTGTTTTGGCTTTTGCCAACCCCTGCTCCAACCGAAAAGGCAAAATATCACAAGAGGCAATAACATTAATATTGTCAATTGAATTAATTATGGACGTTAATCCTCCTCCTCTATCACCGGTACCAATAACACCAATATTTAAGGTGTTACTACTATTGAATTTAGATAATACATTTCCGTATAGCAATGATGAACTTGCTAACGCCGCAGAGGCCATTCCTGTTTTTTTAATAAATACGCGTCTTTTCAATTTTTATAATTTAGGTTCCCAACCAGGTTCGTATGTTCTTTTCCATAGTGCCATAGCTTCTCTATCAAATATTGTACCTGAATTCTCATCTACGTCAAATCCTTTATCTATTCTATACGCAATATTTGCATAATGTGTAAGCATTTGTGATTTTGCTCCAATTTCAATTGGAGAAGTCAATTCTTCTTTACCTCTAATTCCGTTCAAGAAGTTCACCGTATGACGTGTTGACAAATCACCGCCACCGCCTAAGGCTACACCGCCTTCTGCTTTACCCGACTTCATCTCCTCAACAAGTTTTCCTTTTCTATCAAAACGCTCAAAGCCGTCACGATCAATCATTACAGAACCTTCTGTTCCCATTATTAGCGTTCCTCTTCCTCTTCCATATTTTTTGTAAGCATTTCTGCTTACTCCATCCCATTGAATGATTTTACCATTACCAAATGTATAGGTGGCCAACATGTCGTCATACATTTCCCAACCATCATCTTTAAAATGATTCTTTCCGGCTAAAACATCTACATATTTAGGATAATTTACATCTAATGCCCAGCGTGCAATATCTAATTCATGTGTAGCATTATTCCCCATTTCTGCAGTACCAAAATCCCAACCATACCAGTGCCAGTTATAATTCCATGTATCATGAGTATAGTCTTTTCTTGGTGACGGCCCTTGGAATAAGTCCCAGTTTAAACCTTGCGGTGGGTCAGCCTTCACTGGATTTGGAACCTTTGGCCTGCCATTCGCGTAAAACCCAATGGCTTTATATGCATCACCAAGTATACCGTCATGAATATCTTTGATGATTTTAATACTTTGCGGTGAGGAGCGTTGTTGGTTACCCATTTGAACCACTTTATTGTACTTCTTTTGCGCTGTAACCACCAATTGGTTTTCCCAGGCGTTGTGACTGCATGGTTTTTCTAAATACACATGCTTTCCTGCTTGCATGGCCATAATGGCCCCAGGGGTGTGCCAGTGATCTGGAGTAGCCATAAAAACAGCATCAACATTCTTATCATCCAGAATCTTTTTGATATCCTCTTCAAGTTTTGGCTTATAGCTTATTTTTTTTCCAACTTTTTCGGCTGCTTTATGCATTTGACTTTGCATCACATCACACAAATACAACAAACGCGCGTTATTGTCTTTTGCAACTATACCATTGATAAATGCACCGTATCGTCGTCCTAAGCCTTGAATAGCTACATTAATTCTATCATTTGCTCCTATGATATTATTATAACTTTGTGCAGACATAGCGTTGATTCCACTACTTAAAGTGATTCCTGCAGTAGCCAGCGTAGTTTTCTTTAAAAAATCTCTTCTTTTATTTGCCATCTTTATTTCTTTTTATTTTTTGGAACACGAATTTTTATATTTCTGAAAAACACTTGATCACCGTGATCCTGCAATAAAATTTGGCCTTTTTCTAAAACTCCAAATTTAGGCCATTTTGCATACTTACTTTCTGAAACTAATGTTAAAAATGCTTCACTTCCTCTTTCATATTCTAAAACCTTAACTCCATTTATCCAGTGTTCAACATGATTATTGATAGACTTTATATAAGCCGTATTCCACTCACCAACAGGATTTACAGGTTTACTTGGATCGGCCTTTATCAAATCATATAGTGAACATACAGTTCTGCTCCCTTCGTGAGATCCTAATTTAGCATCTTCATGCAAGTCATCATCCAAAATTTGATACTCTAAGCCAATTGAAGACCCAGGCCCCTTATTAAGTTCTGTGTCTACATAATATTTTATACCACTATTTGCTCCTGGTGTTAGCTTAAAATCAACTTGTAGTTCAAAATTACTATATTCTTGCGTTGTTACAATATCTCCGCCAGCTGTTGATTCTGCGCCACCAGTTTCTGCTACGATTAGCTCTCCATTTATAATGGACCAACCTTCCTCTGGGAACTTGTCTAATTTAGCACCACGCCACCCACTGGTTGTTTTACCATCCCAAAGCATTTGCCAACCCTCCTTTTTTTCTTGAAAAGTTAACTTGTTTTTAGTTACCACAGGTTCTAACGGTGATTTTCTAGAATATTTTGATACATTTTCTGTTAAGATTTTAGCCTCTTTCCACATCACTGTTTTACCAAGTCTTTCTTTATTTTTGCCAATGGAATGCACTTGTAAGCCTATAAATCCACTTGCTGTTTTATCATCAATCAAATAAGCTGCTGGCACATTATTTATCCAAGTTTTAATAGTATCACCAATAGCCTCAACACGATAGTGATTCCATTCATTTTGTTTAAATGCAGCCTGTGCACTAGTGTTGTTTTCTAAAGGATTTAACCATTTGCGTCTGCCTTCATCATAAATACCACCGCTCCAGGCACGTTTTGAAGGATCTATTTCAATTTGATACCCATGCACTCTTCCATTTTGATAATATGGCAAGCTATTACTTCTTATTTGAATACCCGAATTCATCACAGGGTCTACTTTAAAGGCTATCTCAAGAATAAAATCATCGTAACGTTTATTGGTGGTTAAAAATGTATTAGGAGTATCGGCGGCAGTGGTTCCTGTAATAACACCGTTAACAACTTCATAAGATGCTTTACCGCCTAAAATGGTCCAACCATCCAGATTGTCTTCATTAATTAAATTCACCCAAGGAACTGGATCATTCTTTTCTTTACAAGAGTAAATGTTCCCCATATTGAAAACAGTAAGAAAACATAATGCAATAGATTTTAATAGTTTCATTTTTATCATAATTTTAATTGTATTTTTTTACTAAAAAACTCCCCATCATAATACCTATTAACGTGTGTGATGAAGAGTTTTAACTAACTCAAAAATTTCTAAATAATCTAAACTTTAGTAAATACTTTACGCAAATTAAAGTTATACAAATCAAAAACCATCCTGTGCCGTACTGCTCAATCTTGATTAATCTGAATAAAAGATGATACGAAAACCTTTTAACAAACAAAAGAAGCGAGGACATGTCCTCGCTTCTTTTGTTTAATCTATAAATTTTTGGAAGTTCTAAACTAAGGAAGTTCCCTTAGCTCCACAGTAAACTGTTCAAATGTAACATCTCTGTTTCTTATAACTAATGTATCCTTGACAGCATGTGTTTCATTATTAACAGCATCTGTATACGAATAATCTAGATATATTACATCGCGCTTCTCTCCTCCCCATTCATCACCATTTTCAACAAATCGTCCTGAACCAGAAACATTATAAGCATCGTCTCCAAAACTATTTACAGTACACGTTTCGTCACTATTAAATACCAACTCAATATTTACATCTCCTGGGCTTGAAAGCTCACCTCTTCGCACACGGTTTGCATATCTTACATTTGACCTTCCACTGGTCATTAATTCAGTAACCTCATCGTCTACAACAAATTCTGATCTGTAGGTTGAGGTAGTCACCTCTCCTGAATTGTTTGTCATAACATCTTCCCCTCGGCGTAAGTATTTGCCTTGATACTTGTTCATGAATTTTATACCAAAAAGTGTGTAATCTTTAGGTGCGGGATTCCAATCTTCATCCTTTATTTTTATTGGATTAGACACAATAGGTACTCCTGTAAGTAATGAATCTAGACCCTCATAATCAACAATTTTTAAAGGAATGACATAATGCGTATTATTCTTGGTAGCATAAGCAAGCGGATCATCAAAGAAAGCTTCTTCTAACTGAATAGGAATACGACCATTTATTGATCCTGCAGGTATAATAACAGGGCTAGGCTTTTCTATGGTATAATATGACGCTGGCAATATCTGAACCGTTACCGAGTCTACTCCTAAGGTATTGGCGTCAATTAATTCTGGAGCCAACTCAAAATATACTTTTCGGTCAGAATTATTTTCAAAAACTCCAGACATTACAACACCTATTTCAAACTTACCTTGGTTATCATTATCATTAAAACCCAAATCATACTTACCTTGAATTAATGTTCTTGCAGGTCTTTGATATGGAAAATATACTGAAGTTGAACCAAAATCAGCGACTTCAGTATCTTGATTCTCACAAGCCATTAGACCAAAGGCTAAGGCTATTATTACAACTAATTTTATTTTCATGTTAAATATTTTTTTTTAATTCTTTATTAGTATCCTAATCCTACCAACCTGAATTTTGTTCAAGGGCTGGAAACTTTAATGTTTCATCATTTGGAATTGGCATATATGTAGCAAAGTCAGGATATTTTCTTTCTTCAACTTGGTCATAACTATAATTTGTTCCATTAATGTTAACACCTTCAGCTGATTCAATCAAAGACAAGCCCCATCTTCTTAAGTCCCAGAATCTATGACCTTCAAAACTTAGTTCCAAGCGTCGTTCGTTTCTAATGAGTTCTCGCATATCTTGTTTTGTAGTAATAGACGCTAAGTAAGCATCTGGTTGAGCAAGTCCCGCTCTTTGTCTTATTGCTCCAATCACTTCACGCGCGGTCATACCATTAATTTGTTGGTCTGGCCCACCCACTTCATTAGCTGCCTCGGCAAATATTAAAAATAATTCTGTATATCGAAAAAACACATCGTAGTGTCTTTGCGTTGTTTCAGACCCATCATCATTTAATCTTACATCTGGACGAAGTAATTTTTTGAGGTAATACCCTGTTGTTGTAGAAAATTCAGGAATAGAATCTCGTCTGTCAATTCCGCCTCCAACTCCGGTATTAATTGTTCCTCCTCCAAAATTATCACCGTTTAGTACAACAAACTTTGCTAACCTTGGGTCTCTATTTGTATACGGATCTTGCGGATTGTATCCATTCGCTTCAGTTGCAGGAAATCCACTTTGCATTGGGAAAGCATCTACCAAATTTTGTGTTGGATTAATTTCGCCACTACCATTTACCGAAGGTGGGAACACACGTTTTTCAATAGTTGCATTTGGATTTTGCTCTGAGCCTCTCCAAATCATTTCGCCACCAGTATAACCATCACTATCTAAATAAAACTCAAGACCATTAGGTACTAAACCTGAAACTCCTCCAATAGTATTTAATACTTCACTTGCATCGGTTGCTGCCATATTATAATACCCTTGATCATTTAAAAATGCCGGACTTGCTGCAAAAAGCGCTAAACGGGCTTTTAAAGCACTTACTATTTTACCAGAAATACGTAAATTAATGGCACTACCATTGGCAACTTTATATTTATTAAAATCATAATCTTCGTAAATAGGATTTACATCGGATTGATTATCTGAATAAACTGTTGGTAATAAAGTAAGTGCCTCATCAAAATCTGCCATGATAGCTTCAACCGTATCTTCAAAAGATAAGCGTGGTAAATTAAAATCGCCATCAGACTCAATGAATCCTTTTATATAAGGCACGCCTAGTAATTGTCCAGAAGTTCCATAACCAGCATGCGCCTGTAGTATGTAAAAGTGATGTAATGCTCTCAATGCCAACGCCTCTCCTTTCATACGCATATAAAACATTTCATTAATCTCCTCATCTGTATTCCATACAATCTCACCAGCGTTAATAATTTGTAAAAATTTGTTTACCCATAAAACGCTTTCATAGTTCCTCCAACGTGATGTAGGGTTAAACTGAGCACTTAACTCTCCTTTAGCTATACGCTTAAAATCATTATCTAATTGATTATTAACCGCATCATCTGTGGCCGCTTCATCAAACGTAAACTGATCTATTAAACGTGAATAGCCCTGCAATAACACACCTTCTGCTGCTGCTGGTGTTTCACCAACAAACTCAAAGTCCAATCTATTTTCATCAATAGGATCTAAGAAATCTTCACAGCTAACAACGCCAGCAAATACTGACATTATAAACATATATTTTATTAAATTTTTCATTCTATCTATTTAAATTTTTATTAAAATGATAATCTTACCCCTAAGGTATAGGTTCTAGCCTGTGGGTTGGTACCGATATTTAACTGACGAATATCCTTATTTTTAGCTATTTCAAAAAGGTTAGTTCCTTGTAAGTTTAAGCTAAAGTGTTCCATTCCTAGTCTGTCACATAAGTTGTCTGCAAATTCATAGGTTAGCTGAGCCCTGTTAATTCTAAAGAAACTTGTATCAAACAACCAGAATGTAGAGTTTCTAAAATTATTTTGGTTTTGCGCAGCAGATAACCTTGGAAACGTGGCTGTGTCATCTGTTTCTGGAGTCCAACGTCCTAAAACTACTTCAGAGTATTTCTGATTCCCATTAGGGCTATAATAATCATTGTAGCGATCACTTAATTTATTTCCTAAGCCTCCAGTTTGTCCCGTACCAAGTATAAATAAGTTAAAGGCTTTATATTTAATATTTAGGTTAACCCCGTATGTCCATGGACTACTACCTTGCCCAATTGCAACTTGATCATCTAAATCAATTTTATCATCGCCATTTTGATTTTTATACTTTATATCGCCTGGTTTCACTGTACCAAATTGCGGCTCTGGCAAACCGGCAATTAACTCATAATCTACTAAATCAACAAAATCAGCTTCTGTATAGAACCCTTGGTCTTCAAAACCAAAAATAGTAGACAATTCTTTTCCTTGCCTGTTTTGGTAGGCAAACTCATTAGTCTCAGATCGTTTTGAAGCTTCTGCTTGACTGTACAACACATTCGCTCCAATACCAAATGTAAAGTCATTAAATGTTTTGTTAAAATTGATACCTAACTCAAAACCAGTATATAAATTGGCATTGAAATTATCTCTTGGTCTAAAAGTATTATAATATGACGGATATTGATCGGCCAAAAACACTAATTGTTTATCTAGTTCTGTTCTAAAATAATTAGCCTCTAACCATAATGAATTCATTAAATACGTTTCAAATCCAGCATTGAAATCTATGCGTTCTTCATACCCTAAATCTGGATTAGCACCTTGAGTTACATTTTGCTTTCTATTAGACTGCACGCCGTCAGCCCAAGCAAAACTAGAACCTGACGAATAATTTTCTTCATATAAATAATACCCATCAATACCACGATCAGATTTTATAATTCCTCCTGAAGCTTTTAGTTTTAAATAATTTATAAAATTGCTTTCTTTTAAAAATGCTTCTTCACTTAAAATATAGGCTACCCCAACTGTTGGTGAAAAACCACCTCTATTACCTTCAGGTAACTTGATAGAGTGCGCATAGGCACCTGAAAAGTCTGCATACAATTTTTTCTTGAAATCATAAGTTAACTGAAAGCCAAGGTGTGCATCTTTGTCGGTTTGAAGTGTACCATCTCGTTTCTCTGAATTATAGTATCCTAACAAGGTAGTATAAATGGAGTGGTTTTGGGCAAAGGTTTTTTGATAATTAATCAATCCGTACATACCTAAACGCGATTCAAAGCCATTAGATGATACATTTTCTGTAAGATCTCTTAAATCTCTACCAAAAATAGCATTGTCTGATTCATCAAGATTTGGGTTATCAATATCTCTAAACCCTACAATTTTATCATCTTTCCAGAACGGTTCATACACACGGTACTCATTTCTAATAGACAATTGGTATGAATCAAAAAAGTCAAAACTCAAATACGTTTTGGCTGATAAGCCTTCCGTTATTCCTGATAAATCAAAATTAATAGCGTTGTTGAACTGCGTTACACGGAACACATTATTTTGATATCCCCCTGCAATGGCTCTAGCTACAGGCGCATTTTCTTGCACTTGCCTGTTAGAACCTAACAAACCTCCATTAAAATAACGAGCTCCAGCCAAAATAACCGCCAGTTCTGGATTATTCTCAGTATCAAAATATTCTAGTGGTAATAATGGTGCGTAATCATTTGGTTTAAATGTGGTACCTGCACTTAATAAGTTTGCTCTAGCGCTTTTATCTGTACTTATAATGGCAACACCATCAATACTACTAGTAATCCAATCGTTTACCTTAAAATCAATATTCCCTCTAACATTAAAACGGTTAGATCCTGCATTAATATCTTCATTAATATTTAACCAATCTTCATTGTAAAGCCAGCCCACATTAACATAATATTGCGACTTATCATTACCGCCGGTGAATTCTGTAATTACGTTGGTTGTATTTACAAAAGGTTGTACCTGATCATAAAAATCAACATCAGGGTATTTTATTGGATTAATACCGTTTCTTGTATTGGCAATATCTTCCATTGAGAATAAACTAGTATCATCAGGGCTAGTACCATCGTTAATTCTAGCCTCATTCCATAACTCCATATAATCTGCCGACCCCAAATAATTAGGTAGTGATATAGGTGTTCTAATACCAGAACGTACATTCACGTTTACTTCTCTTTTATTTATTTTACCTCGTTTGGTATTAATTACAATCACACCATTTCGTCCTTGGCTACCATATAAAGCCACAGCATTAGCATCTCTTAATATGGTAATTTGATCAACTTCCTCCATGTTTAACACATTGGGATCACGTCCAAAAACACCATCAATAACAAATAACGCATTATCAAGGCCTCTTATGTTGTCTGAGCCACGCACCCCCATAGTTAAACCACTAATATAATCTCTAACAAACTGGGTATTGTCATAAACTAAACGGTCTCTAGTATTTGTTGATGATATAGATCCTACTACATCCCGTCTATTTTTAACCCCCACTCCCATGTTTATCTCATCATCTTCTGATGCCAAAAATTCTGATTTCTTTAGGGTAATGTTACCAGCCCAATTGGTTAAACTAACAAGCTGGGATTCATACCCTTTTTTCTCTATAACAACGGTTTCATCATCGGGTAAGGTAATATCAAATAGTCCGTTGGTATTGGTTGATGATTTAACACCTTTGGGACCATATATATAAACCCCCTCTAAAGGATTTCCTTGTTCATCAACAACGGTTGCAGACACTTTAACACCATCTGATTGCGCGGTAGTCACCTCACAAAAACACAGCATAGCGATGCATACAAGCGCATACAACTTATATATTTTATATATTTTCATTTTTATTTCTTTAAATTTAAGTATTAGTTAAAACAAATTCATATTGGGATTACCAACCTGGATTTTGATCAAAGCCTTCATAAAATTGTGTTTGATTTTGTTCAAAAGGTAACCAGTAGTGCTTTGGGTAGTCACAAACGCGATCTACCAACACAGCTTCTTGAAAGTAACTCCAAGCTTTGTCAAATCTCAATTCTGTTTTAATTCTATATTTATCTTCATGTGCCACACCCCAACGACGTATATCCATCCATCTGTGACCTTCATAAGATAACTCTACTGATCTTTCGCGTCTTAACTCGTCCATAAATTTATTGTTGTCTGCAACAATGGCCGGGTGTATATTTGGAAGTCCTGCTCTGGTTCGTATTTTGTTAATCACCTGTTCTGCAGTCATAGAAAACGAAGCAGGCGCAGTGTTTGCTCCTTTAGAAACATGAAGTGCCTCAGCATACATTAAATATACATCGGTTAGCCTCACGTGTATGCGCATACCTGTAAACCTTCTAATAATATTATTCCCTACACCAGAATGGTATTCACCATTAATTTCTGGATAAAATTTCTTTTGCATGTACCCAGTTAGGGAAGCATTAGACTTACGATGCTCTCCTGGGTTACCATTATCATCTGGATCTTCAACATACAATCTTATTGTTCTATGCTTCGCAGGTATACTTGCTCTTGTTCCCAACACGTCACGATCAGCAAAAATCCATTCATAAAAACGTGGATCACGGTTTGCAAATGGGTTAGTTTCATCGTAGGTTTTTGGACCATACTTTTCACTAATGTCATCTTCAATAGATAAGCCATTGGCCATACCAAAATTATGATATATAAAATTATGGGTTGCACTGGTACATTGTGTACTAGTACGCGCAAGATCTCTTGGTACACCATCACTCATAAAACTAATTGTAGAACCTGTATGTGATACCGCAGGCGCCGCGAAAATTAACTCTTTAGCACCAGGTTCTAAACCTGGCCACGTGTTTCTAGGCACATTCCAAAATACCGTTTTGTAATCTTCTAAATTTTGTGCAAAACTATACACACTTCCATCTAATTTAAGTACTTCTGCAAAAGCATCAACAGCCATGGCGGCTAACTCTGTATTATAAGTATAAGTATCAATACCTGGTTGGTTGTTAAAATGCATTAACGGACTAGCAGCAAACAGTAAGTTTTTACCTTTAAAGGCATATGCCGTGCCTTTTGTTATTCTGCCAGCATTATTTCCAAGTGTTTTTTTCCCATAAGATTCATTATCCCAATCTACAGGCAATCTCTTAATGGCCTCCTCATAATCTTTGTTAGCTGCTAAAGCACACTCCTCATAGGTGTCAGGGCGCTGAACATCAATAACTTCTGATCCATCAAATACTCGGGTGATGTATGGGAAACGCCCCCAAAATTTCATAATCTCATTATGAAAATAGGCTCTAAAAAAATAAGCTTGCCCCAGAATAACATTTCTTTCATCTTCGGTTAAACCTACCATTAAATCTCTATTCCTTATTACAATATTAGCTTTTCGTATACCTTGCATACTGGCGCGCCATACTCTTGGTCTACGTCTAGGTTGCGCATCGTTAGTACTACCATCTTGGCCACGATGATCATCTTTACCTAAATAACAGTATTTATTATTAATCCAATTCTCTAACTCTCCACGATCTAATCTTACACTATATTTAAAAGATTGTGTACCGCTGTTATAGGCATCATCTCCCATTAGGTATTCCATAAAGGAGTGACCAGAGAATCCATATGAAACTACCAAGGCATACATTTCATCAACAAACCCTTGCGCATTATCAAAGTTTGAAAACACTTCCTCTTCTGTTAACACAGATTCTGGAGCTACGTCTAGGTATTCCTCGCAAGCCAATGCTGATAACATGAGCCCAAGAAATAAAACTATTTTTACTTTAAAATTTTTCATATTTCTTTTTTTTAAAAATCTAAATTAAAACCGAAGTTAAATCGTATTAGCGTTGGATAATCTCCTCTAAAGCTAGAATCTTGGGTTTGACTACTGTTAAACTCTCTATCATCTGGTAAATCTGTCCATAAAAACAAGTTATTACCATTAGCAAAAAATCGTAACCCTTTAACTCCCATTTTTTCACATGCAGCTTTAGGTACACTATACCCTAATGCTACACTTCGTACTCTTGTTAAAGAACCATCAAAAAAGTTTCTTCTAGGATCTGTAGCTCCCTGATTAACAGAAAAAGCTGGTTGTGTACGTGTAGCTGTTGGATTGTATTTGGTCCAATAATCTAACTCATGCGCAAAAAACGTATCTGTTTGATTGGTAAAGGTTCTACTAGTATAATTTCTGTTTGTATTTTGAGTACCATATAATTGCACACTCAAACTCCATCCTTTATATTTTGCTCCCACCGTAGCAGCCCAAGTTTTAAACGGACGCGTTGGGTAACCAAATGGTACATTATCAAATTGACTGTTATATACACCATCACCATCATAATCATGTAAGTTATAATAACCTAATCGTGTAAATTCTTGCCCGTTAACTTGTGGTGTTGAGCTGTAAACATCATCCCAACTGGTAAGTATGTTACCTGGAATAGCAGATCTAGGTTGACCAATAGGATACCCTTCTCGCTTTTGATAAAACGGACGCAACTCTGGATCTTCTCTTTTAATTACCTTATCTTTTGCATAGGTAAAGTTATAATTACCAAAAAGATTTAATCCACTACTAAAGGTATGATTCACTCCTAAAACAATTTCATAACCTTTTACTTCTACTTCACCGCCATTAAATGCTGGTGGCTTAGCACCGAACCAATCTGGCACAGCTCTATCGTCACTAGGAATAAAAATATTAGTACGATCTTCACCAAAATAATCAAACTCCGCAGTAATAAGGTTTTTAAACACACCTAACTCAACCCCAACATTATATTTTAAGGCTGTTTCCCACTGAAGATCAGGATTACCTACATTTCCTTCCTTAAAGAATACATAAGGTGAGCGTTGATTCCCTTGACCAGACCCTGATTGTAAAAAGGCTCCACCTCCCGATTCCCATGAGGATTGATATTCAAATCTTGCCCCTCCTCTATCATTACCAATTTTACCATAAGAGCCTCTAAACTTAAGTTTATCTAACCAGTCGGCATTTTCCATGAAAGCTTCATTGGAAGCAGTCCAACCTGCTGCCAGTGCCGGAAACAAATCAAAACGAAAGCCTGGACCAAATTTTTCAGACCCGTTATAGGCCCCACTAATATCAAGGAAGTAACGCTTATCATAATCATAAGTAACCCGTGACACCCAATCTTCACGATATATTGGGAATTGACTACCAGTTGCCCGTTGTTGGCGTCTTGCAAGGATTAACCCTGTTACACTATGCTTATCGTTAAAAGTAGCACTATAATTTATTGAGGCGTCATACAGTAGATTACGCACTATACGTTGACTAGATGACCCCTCATTACCTTCGAATATAGTTGCCGCTTCTAAATCCCATGGTGAAGGCACAAAACTAAAATCATTAACACCATCTGGAGAATCAAAAAGTTCATTAAAATCCCTATCATAAATACGATATACCACGTTTTCTTGACCATCTGCACCTGGATCACGTAAACGTTGTCTACTTGTTGATTGGTTATCTAAAGAAAAACGGCCCTGAAATGTCAAGCCTTTAGTTATAAACGCTAAATCTTGTTTTAAAATAAAATCGGTATTTACCTGAAAGGTAGTATTTGTATCATAACCTGTGTTGGTTAATGTTACAATGGGATTTGTATTAGCAAAAATATCTCTCTCATCTCTACCAAATAATCCATCTGGATATAAAGGCGTATACGCATTTGGCGCCAACTCATAAATACTATTTGTTACTAAGTTTAAGCTACCTGGTGTTTGTTGTATCCCCAAGAAGCCTCCAAGATTTACAGATAGTTCTGTAGTTTTTGTGATATTGAAATCGATGTTACTACGGAAGTTAAATCTGTCATAACTAAACTCACTTTCATAACCTTTACCATTATTATATCTTTTTCCATCAAAAATATCAGATACTTTTTGATAGGCTAAACTACCAAAATACTTTGCATCATTACCACCTCCACGCACAGATAAATTAACACGATAATCAAAAGCCATATCTTTTGTAATTTGATCCTGCCAATTAACATTAGGGTATATAAAACGTTCCTGTTCATTTGCTGGATTTCGATATTTATCAGCTATAGCGTAAGGACGAAATAAATCCCAAGACGCTTCATCTTGAGCAAGTTCGCGTAATACAGATGAATTGGCCTGCATGATAGCATCAAACGCATCTAATTTTTCTGGTAACTTAGAAATGGTCTTTAAGGTAGTATTGGCCGTCAATGACAACTGCGCCTTACCCTTTTGCCCCCTTTTTGTAGTTACTAATATTACACCATCAGCGCCTTGTACACCAAAAACCGCCGTAGCAGAAGCATCTTTAAGTACAGAGATGTTTTCAATATCATTAAAATCAAGATTATCAATAGATCTTTGAACACCATCAACCAATATAAGAGGTTGCCCTGATCCATTCCAAGAAGCCTGACCACGAATGTAGATTTGCATATCGTTTCTACCGGGCACACCACTACCTTGAATAGCCGTAACACCAGGCAAGTTTCCTTGTAAGGCTTCCTCAACGTTGGTGATACCTGCAACACGTTCAACCAGATCTTCACCTTTAATCTGAGAAATTGCACCTACTACACTCTCTTTTTTCTGAGTACCATACCCTACAATTACCACTTCATCAAGACTCTCTACATCTTCCTCTAAAAGCACATCAAGTGTTGAGTTACTCCCAACAGCAATTTCTTTGGTTTGAAAACCAATAAAAGAAAACACCATGGTCTGTTTTCCTTCTTTTAATAATAAAGAGTAGTTTCCATCAAAGTCGGTAACGGTCCCGTTAGTGGTCCCTTTTTGAATAACATTAACCCCGGGTAAAGGCATTCCTGTAGCATCTTTTACAGTTCCTGAAATCTTGTTTTGAGCCTGTAAATTTTGAGCTGTAAAACTGGAAAGGATTAACACCATAGTTAATGTCAATAAAGAAACAAAACAGCGACTTTCAAATTTTTGTTTCATTTTGAGTTTTAGTTTTAACATATAATATAAGTTTTACTAGTTAGTTCTTATCATGAATCACCTCAATTATAGATTCATAATATTATGTTAAACAATATTACTAATCACTATTTGCTTCTCTATCCTGTACTATACTGTTATATTGTTTTTTTTGCTTTGTGGTATTCAAAGTATTTAAGATACACTAGCCTGTAACCTTTGAGGTAAATAGGCCCATATTACAGATTTCATTGAGAAATAGATATTCTTTTTAATCAATAAATATTATTTTCCCATTAAAAAAAGTAGCACAACTAACTGCTTATAGAGCATCTAGCTGCTTTACTTGGGGTTTTTAAGTATTATTTTTAACCCGAAGAACGTTCATTTGATACCTCCGTAAAACCATGATGATGTTCAACCATATTTACCCAGTATGTGCAGTAATTTTTATGGTAATATTACAAATATCCCAATACCATAAATTAAAACTATAAATTAAATTCAATTATCCAATAACCTACCCTCTTAAAGCCCAAACAAATTTGGTAAATACATAGAAATTTCAGGGATATAGGTTATTAAAAGGAGTACCAATACCATGATTAGCAAAAATGGCAGTAATGGTTTTACCACTTGAGAAACCGATAT
>NZ_VDCS01000060.1 GCF_006265225.1 Allotamlana fucoidanivorans
CAACGTGTTGGTGTAAGGATAGTTGCGTGTGCAAGCAACTAACTTACTAAAAATGAAACGAACCAGAGGAAAATCCGTAGGATTTTCCGAGTAGGCTAGAATCAAGCAATTATTTTTACACGGTGTTGGCAAACGTTTTTTTTATTATGCTGATTACTTTGTCAAGTTTTTCCTTGTAAATATATACGTCATACACAAAAGTCTTATTGTCAAAAGTTTTAATTGTCAGCGTGTTTTTAAAGTCATAGACAGGTGCAACTAAGCGCAAAATGTCCTGTGTTAAATCAGTTTTCTGAGAATGTTTTCCAGCACAAGTTATGTCTTTAATATTGGATAATTTGATGTCAGTTTTACGTGAGAATAATCCAAAAAGGTGATTGCTTTTAATCCTTAAAATATTGTTATATACCTCCAATTCTTTTGAGTCAATCATTATTATGAAGGCTAATAAAAAAATTCCTATTGCAATGGCATTAATACTTATTTCTTTATTTAGTCCAATAAATATATTTATTACGAAATAGAGGATTATTAATACAAAAATTATGTCCTTTACAAAGCGTATCCACGAAAAAGTACTATAAATTGGTCTTTTTTCAGTCATTTCTCATAATGTTTGCCAAC
>NZ_VDCS01000061.1 GCF_006265225.1 Allotamlana fucoidanivorans
GGGTCTTGTACTCACCGCCCGTCACACCATGGGAGTTGATTTCACTCGAAGCCGGAATACTAAACTAGTTACCGTCCACAGTGGAATCAGCGACTGGGGTGAAGTCGTAACAAGGTAACCGTAGGAGAACCTGCGGTTGGATCACCTCCTTTCTAGAGTACAAAGTAATAAGTCTCACAACTATTACTTCAATATATAAACTCAATTGATTCTTGTTTAGATTTCAAAGATTGATGATAAAGCTAATTGTTTATGGGGAATTAGCTCAGCTGGGAGAGCGCCTGCTTTGCACGCAGGAGGTCAGCGGTTCGATCCCGCTATTCTCCACCATTTATTAAGGGCCTATAGCTCAGCTGGTTAGAGTGCACCCCTGATAAGGGTGAGGTCACAAGTTCAAGTCTTGTTAGGCCCACCATAAAAAAGATTTGAATAAAGAAGCTTTAAAATCTAAAGCAAGTATATAAAATAGATTAAATATAAAATATAAACTCTAAATACTTAGATTTATTTTTATCTT
>NZ_VDCS01000062.1 GCF_006265225.1 Allotamlana fucoidanivorans
AGGGTGCTATAGGTTTTGGTGGCCCTGTGGCTATAACCGCTGCACTTTTAGTAGGACTTGGCTTGCGTCCTTTACAAGCTGCAGGGCTTTGTCTTATCGCAAATACCGCTCCTGTTGCTTTTGGTGCGGTGGGAATTCCTATTATTGCTATGGCAAATCTTGTCGGCATAGAACAGCATTCAGTTTCTGCCATGGTAGGTAGAATGCTAGTTCCTTTAAGCCTTACTATACCTTTTTTCATAGTTTTTTTAATGGATGGATTTAAAGGTATTAAAGAAACTTTTCCAGCTATTTTAGTTGCGGCGCTAAGTTTTACAACTACTCAATTTTTAAGCTCAAATCACCTAGGAGCGGAATTACCTGATATTATTTCAGCTGTGGTTTCTTTAGCAGTTACGACTGTATTTTTGAAATTTTGGAAACCAAAAAATATTTTTAGATTTGACAATGAAAGCAATTTCACTCAAGATAACACCTTAAGTTTTAATCAA
>NZ_VDCS01000063.1 GCF_006265225.1 Allotamlana fucoidanivorans
ATAGACTGATTAGTAAAGTTATGAGATACAGTTGGAGATCCACCTGTTAAACTATTATTGATAATGGTAGTTTGGGCCGCTACCCAAGCTGCAATATCAGCATCCAGTGCATTTTGAGCTGCAGTAGGATCCGCATTATCAAACTCACAGGCATCAGCATTGTCGTTTGATGGCGGTGTGAAATTAATACCATCAGGCTGAGTGAATGTATAGGTAGCTGTTGGATTAGTAGTCCCACAGATATCTTCCACTGTCCACGTAATAGTTATAGAACCAGACGCACAAAAAGAAATAGACTGATCTACAAAATTATGTGATACGTTAGGTGAACACCCACCCGCTAAACTGCTATTAATACTATTAGTTTGCGTCGTTACCCAAGCCGCGATATCAGCATCTAGGTTGGCTTGTGCTGTAGCAGGATTAGGATCATCAAATTCAGCAGCAATAGCACTATCATCGCTAGGCGCATCATAGCTTACT
>NZ_VDCS01000064.1 GCF_006265225.1 Allotamlana fucoidanivorans
GCAATCAATCTATACAACCAAATTAGATTACATGTATCTTTAGACTATAAAACACCAAATATGGTATATTTAAAAACAGCGTAAATCAATTTTTAACCTGTAGCCATATTTCAGGACTAGACATAGTGCAAGAGCGATATTCGGTGCTTGTTTAAAATATTGGTTTTTTGCCTAAAAATCAGTTCTAATTTTCAAAGTTTCGGCTCAAGTCCTTTTTTGAGAACTAAACGCCAATGTGTTGTTTTCTCTTTTGCTCTTTTTCGGTTTTTTTAAAATCTTTCAGGTGCTTTAAAAGGTCATTTCTAAGGCATCGATAATTTATTTATCTCAATCTAATCGGATTTTTAAGCAGTTTTCTTTTTGCCCTTTTTCTGGCTGGCGTTCTGATTCGTTCTGATTTCAAAAAAGGTGTTCGTGCTCAATTTTGTGTTGCAACCTAAATGCCAAAAAAGTCGGTTTCTCTCAGCAAAGTTCATGCTGAT
>NZ_VDCS01000065.1 GCF_006265225.1 Allotamlana fucoidanivorans
AACGGCCTTGGCTAAGATTATGTTGCGGAAAAATCCGCAGGATTCTTTCCGCCATGAACCAAATATAGCAAAGAAAGAGGAATTTTCGGCAGAAAATTCCGAAGCAATTAATTTTAGCCATTGTTGGTTACCGTAACGACACATTTGAGTGAGCACGAGTTGAAAAATGTCCGAGTTTTTGGTTTTGAGTAAGCTTTTTAATCCGTGTTGTTTGCGTCTGAGTGAAGTCCGTAAAACACAAGAGTGAGCATATATTTTTTACGCAAGAGTAAAGTCCGAAATACGTTTGAGTGAGAATTTAAAAATTTGAGTTTTGTTAGAAAGCGTATTATTTGTTCTATCCAAAATTTGAATCTCAAAATCAGCGTTCCGATTAAGTAAAGTCAGATAAGATTTGAGTTAATAATAAAGGTCAGAATTAATTTTAAAATCCAACGTGAAGTTTGTTCGGAGTTATTGTAACCAACGGT
>NZ_VDCS01000066.1 GCF_006265225.1 Allotamlana fucoidanivorans
TAAATTGGTTTCTGTCAATGGAAGATGCGCAAGAAAAACTAGATATGTGGAGAGAAGAATATAACAACTTTAGACCTCACAGTTCCTTGGGAGATATCCCTCCCAATGAATACATCGAAATGAATAAAAATAGCTCGGATCCTCTACTTTTAACTGGTTCTTAATTTGGGAGGAGATCAAAAAAGGCAGTATCTCATAAACTGTGTAAAGATTAAATATCGAGGGTTGCAACCCTCGATATTTTTTTGTTTAATTTTAAAATTTACACACTTATGAAGAAAGAAGATTTTCTAAACGACGATTTTTTAAAACAGTTCAAAACAGGGGACGAACTAACCTCCTTTCTAAAATCCATCCAAAAGCGAGGTATTGAAAAGATGCTAGAAGGAGAACTTGACGCTCATTTAGACTATGAGAAGCATCAGCAGTCCGATAATAGCAATACCCGTAACGGCTATGG
>NZ_VDCS01000067.1 GCF_006265225.1 Allotamlana fucoidanivorans
CCAGTTAACACCGTAGCCGCTCTTGAAGCCCTCGGACTTTCTATTGCGGATGCCTGTACCAATGATACTGATTTAATAGTAACTAGCTCTGATAGTGCCTCTGGTACCTGTCCTATTGTCGTTACCAGAACTTATACCATTACCGATGCCTGTGGGAATGCAGAAACTTATGACCAAATCATAAATGTAGATGATGATACCCCGCCTACCATATCGGGAACTATTGCTGAGTCTACCGTGGAAGGATGTCTAGCTACTGATGCCACAGCGCCAGTTAACACCGTAGCCGCTCTTGAAGCCCTCGGACTTTCTATTGCGGATGCCTGTACCAATGATACTGATTTAATAGTAACTAGCTCTGATAGTGCCTCTGGTACCTGTCCTATTGTCGTTACCAGAACTTATACCATTACCGATGCCTGTGGGAATGCAGAAACTTATGACCAAAT
>NZ_VDCS01000068.1 GCF_006265225.1 Allotamlana fucoidanivorans
TAATCGAATTTTACAATAACCAATGTCAATAATCATCTGAATTCTTATTTAGAAATTAAAATAAAAACAAATTATTAAATTAATTGACCCAGTAAAATATATTAAAACACTATTGCCAACAATGGTAGCCGTTGCACGAGCCCATAATTTTATAAAAACTTGAATTACAAACGCCTATTTTCAGGGCGTTTGTTGTTTTTGGTAGTTTTCACCATCTAAAATCAAGATGCTTTCTGGGGCTAATAACAAGTCCTATTATGCCTTTATACATGCAAAAATGAGTTTGCAGACTTGCCGCCCCACTTTTACTGTGTTTTTCTATGAATTTCAAGTACTTTTTAAGGTTGTAGGCTATGGCCGAGAGCTGCATACACTTATTAGCTTGCTTAATGCCAATGGTATTGACTTTCCTAAGTCCCATAAACTG
>NZ_VDCS01000069.1 GCF_006265225.1 Allotamlana fucoidanivorans
GGGTATTTACTTTGCTGTACTGCAATTAGGAGGCGATAAGCCGAAGGTTTTAAAAATAATAAAGGAATAAAAATGAAAAAGTATATATATATATTCATAGGACTAATAGTATTATCATGTAGTGGAGGTGGCGATGATCCTGTAGATCCGGGGCCAGATCCGGGGCCAGATCCAGGGCCATCAACAAATACGGCCCCAACGGTTCCTACTTTAGGTACTCCAACCAATGGTCAGTTATGTATAGATAATAATTTAAGTTTTACATGGAATGCTTCAACCGATGCAGAAGGAGATGCTATAAAGTATACTATAGAAGTATCAAGAAATGATACTTTTACTCAGATAACACATAGTTTTAATAATCTAGAGGCTCCAACAAGAACAATATTATTAGAGCGAGGCATAATTTATTATTGGCGT
>NZ_VDCS01000007.1 GCF_006265225.1 Allotamlana fucoidanivorans
TGCAATCAATCTATACAACCAAATTAGATTACATGTATCTTTAGACTATAAAACACCAAATATGGTATATTTAAAAACAGCGTAAATCAATTTTTAACCTGTAGCCATATTTCAGGACTAGACATATTAAAACAAACCTATGAACAAGAAAATACCAATCTTAATATTACTGATAATCAGCTTCCAGTCAACATTTGCAAATGATTTAGATAGCGGAATAATTGAACTTGGAAAAATTTATCGGGATTTCGTCTTTAGAAATAACCCAACGGATTTGACATTTAAAAAACTCGCTGAAATAAATTCGTCCGAACTTTTGATAACAAAAAATTTTGTCAAAGAATGTATAAGTCCAAACAATGAATTGACTTCAGAAAAATTCCTGAAATTACCAGACGAACAAACACTTTTAAATTTGTATTTGATTATGAAAGTCAATGAAAACGTCAGAGAAAAAGACCCGAAAGACAATACGGAACTATTAAAGGAATGGCGAGAAAAAAATGTACAACGCTATGAACTGATTGAAAACTATTATAGTATGGTTTTTAGCGGAATTGGTAACAAGAATCAACCCTTTGACCTATCGAATGTAGATTTTGTAATTGACAACTACAATCTAAAAGACGAAACAGAAAAGGGGATTTTCTTCTTGACCGCAATGAATCTTTGCTATTATCAGATTTGGGGTTATATGAATGTTGTAAAACCACCTAATTACAAAAAAGCATTATCAAGCATCGAAAAATATCCAAAATTCAATGGACAAGAATATTACAAGTACAAATATTTCGGTTTTCCCGATTTTGAGATGCAAATTGAAAAGGACAAAGGAAAAGAGAGTTACAAGCATTATTTCATAAATCGTTTTTATAACACGTTGATTTATCATCATCAATGTTTAAATCAGAAAAGAAGAACAAGAAAAGATGCTGAAAACCTTGCTTTGAGTTCAATTCTAAAAGAAAAGAATTATTACGAATACTCGAAAAACCAAGACTATTTGAATGGACTTTTCCGAACAATGAAAATGGACTAAAAATACGCTCTACAACAATGGCTATAAACAATTGCTATTACAGGCTTATTCTAAAAATTCCTGCGGAATTTTCAGCTTTTGGTGTACTTGCAAAAGTCCGTGCTAAACCACGCAACTGTTCATAGCCGAGACCGTTTTGTGCAACAGTTAAAAAAAAATCGTGAAAACATTAATATTTATAATTTTGATTTCAATTTCGTCTTGTAACGGAACGAAAAAAACGACTGAAATTGAGTCAATCGAAAACACTCAAATCGAATTTAAATTAGCGGAATCGGATTTTTTTATTCTGCCTTTTAATAAAGATTGGCATTGGATTTTTAAAGATGTAAAACCGACTGAACTTACTCAATCGGAATTATTTGAAATCGAAAATATTTTAAAAATTGCGGTTGAAGAGAATAATGAAAGGCAAAAAATAAATTTAGAAAAGCACAACGAAGAATATCCAAAAAGTAAATGGAAGGAAACTGGTTTTGAATTAAAACTAAAAGGAAAGAAAAGACAATATGTTCCAGTAATTAATGAAAAAGGAGAAAAAGAAGTTTGGATTAACTTTTTCTGTAACGATTGGGAAAGTGATGATTGGAAAAAAGATTTAATGCTTGTTCACGATGGAGGAAATTGTTATTTCAATCTAAAAGTGAATTTGACAAACAAAACATATTCGGAATTAGGAATTAATGGATATGCTTAACAATAAAACCGTTGCACAACACCGTATATAATTTATTGCTAGTTCTAGCATACTTACGAAAATCCTCGCGGATTTTCTATTCGGTTTGTATTTGCTAAATTAGTTGCTTAAAACACGCAACAAACCATATACAAACACGTTGGCAAACATTTTGAAAAATGAACACAGAATTAAAAAATGAATATCACGAAAGAAATATTCGTTGGACTCAAACAACGATTAATCAACTTTCATTTTATAACAACTTACTTTTAAGTTTAGGTATAGGATTTTTAACCTTTAGTTTTAACGCTGACTTATTTAAAAACCTAAAATTCTCATTTAATGAAATTGATTGGTCAATATC
The DNA here is from genome assembly GCF_006265225.1 of Allotamlana fucoidanivorans. GTDB lineage: Bacteria > Bacteroidota > Bacteroidia > Flavobacteriales > Flavobacteriaceae > Allotamlana > Allotamlana fucoidanivorans. The sequence goes on from NZ_VDCS01000007.1 coordinate 2,083, forward strand.
TTTTCTCGCTCTTTCACTTGTTAGTATAGTTCTTTCAATTGTTATAGGACTAATCACATCAATAGCAAGATTAAAAGATTTTCGCATTACAAGAAGCATAAACCAAATTAGACAAAGGACTTATGAGCATTCGGAAAAACTATTAGATGAAAGTACACCTGAAGAATATAAAAGAATAAAAAGAACATTTATAATTTTTAAAAAACAACCTCAAATAAGCATTGAAGAATGTAAAGCCTACAATCAAACGATTGATTTTGATTTGAGATTTAGGGAATTGAGAAATTTAGCTCACAATCTCGGATTAAATTCTTGGAATTATACAAAGAAACAAAGCATTCTTTTTGGTTTTTCTGTTGCTTTTTATTTATGCTCAATCCTAATCTAAAATATGGCAAAAACAATTCAATTAAAGCTTAATAAGAGACTTCTGACAAACCTTCTAAAATCGATAGTTATATCATTAGTTGTTATTTTCATTTTGGAACACTTCGGCAGAATTGAATACAAAAAACCCAGAAGCGACAAATATTATGCGATTTACCATACATTTTTTGATGGTTCCGTGTATTCCGATACTAATTTTTTGACTAAAAACAATTATCCAAAATTTGGAGAAGTTGAGACCTATACCGAACTTTTACCTTATCGAATTTTAGCTACAATTTATTCAGAAGAGGACTTTGTTGCTTTTTTAATCTTAACTGGAATAATTTGGTTAATTTTTATTTTTAAACAATATGTTAGAATTAAAATTGAGTAATAAAAACTACCGCCAACAACGGTAGCCGTTGCGCAAGCCCATAATTTTATAAAAACGTGATACAAAAACGTCCTTTTCAAGGGCGTTTGTTGTTTTTGGTTGTTATTTACCATCTAAAATCAAGATGCTTACTAGGGCTAAAAACAAGGCCCATCATGCCTTTATACATGCAAAAATGAGTTTGCAGACTTGCCGCCCCGCTTTTACTGTGTTTTTCTATGAATTTCAAGTACTTTTTAAGGTTGTAGGCTATGGCCGAGAGCTGCATACACTTATTAGCTTGCTTAATGCCAATGGTATTGACTTTCCTAAGTCCCATAAACTGGGTTAAGGTTCCAAATACGGGCTCTACTGTGCTTTGTCGCTTGGCTTTCATATAGCGCCCCTGTAATGGTTGATTTGTAGAAAAATCAACAACCTTCCCTTTTAAAACTATCAAAGATAAATTATTATATGGTGGTGTGTAATGACCATACCCTAATCCATAAATAATTTTTTGATTTTGAGACCCAGAAAGCCTGTTTTTAAAGAATGACATAACATATATATTTTGAGTTTATATAGTGAAGGGGGTATTTCAAAGATAACTGATTTTTACTAAATACTATTAACCACCTTCGGCAAATAATCATCATTAAGTGTAAATGAAAACTCATCAAAAGGATAACCTCTAGTATAAGATGGTAAAACCCTCACAATATTGTGTTCACTATCTCTATCAATAAAAGCAACTGTCTCTGCTTTTTTCATAATTGCACTTCCTAAATGACCGGTGGGCTTTTCTGTCCCGGGATTCTTGTGTAATATCGTACATAAGTGAGATTTACTAATTGAAGTCCATTTAAGCATTCCTTGAACAATTTTATTTGAATATTCCAAATCATTAACAGATTCTAAAATATCTGCCGCTCCATCAATAGTTATTAAACCAATATTATCACGATAAGAGCTTTCCATCATTATCCACTCAATAAATTGAAATCGAATTTTTGGGTCTTCTTCTCGTGTTGAAAAAGCTTTAAAATATTCATAATTATTCCCTACCATTTCACATGCTCTTTTTGCAACACGTTGAGTATGCCATAAAGATTGCTCTGTATCTACATCAATAACATATTTTTCTTTAGTATCATGTCCTCGCATGTCAGGAAAATAATAATTAGACTTACCACCAATGTAAGATGCGATTAAAGCTGATTTTAGAAATGTTTTCATTGACTTCGAAGCTCCAACTAAACAACTAAAATTACCATACGTTCCAAACGGAGTCGGGTATATTCTATCCTTATAACTATGGGTTCCAATACTAAGTGCTATAGGCTCTGGTAATAGAGTTTGATCCAATCTAACAATACATTTATCATGTATTTCTATTAACTCTTGAGGAGTTAATTCTTCGGATACAGTAGGGCTAATTTTTATTTTCTCTATGTCTGGCATCATAATACGTATTTAAAAAACTATTTATTTGACTTATCAATAAATCTTTAACAAGCGAAACATCCCATGTGTTTAAAAACAAAGCGTCTTTATTTTCTTCTCTTATTATGCTTTGCATTAACTTATCTGTTTCCTTTTCCTTTTGACACTTAGCCTTAGTTGCTGGGTGTTCTTTTGTTGAAATTCCATTTTTTATGAACAAATTTTCAACCTCCAAACTATTCAATTCATCTGTAAACTTTTGTATGTGAACAGCTAAAGGCATTTCAAGTAATTTGTGTAATTCTTTAATAGGTAATTCATCATAAATATTTGACCTATATTTTCTATTCAAATAAGAATAATGGTGTATGTATAATTTTGCAAGTAACTCGTTGGCATTTATTTGATTTTTATGCTTTTGATTAACAAATTCAATAATTGTATTTATAGCTTGCTTATCAGTTTCATTTGCCTTCCAATGTTTATTATTTACTCTAAATTTTATTCTGTTAATAGCATTTATTATTTTCATATCCAGTCTTTGTGTTTTTGTTTTTTGTATCCATTAAGCTTCCCATTATTTTCAATCTTATTTAGCCAATTTGTAAAATGTCTTTTAAATAAAGTTAAGTTATCTTCATACTCCTTATCTCCATAAGCCAATACAGAAAGTTTAAATTCATTTATAAGAGCTGAAAGGCATCCTTGTTTAAAATCAAATTTTTTATAAATCACATCTACCCATGATTTTTCATTTTTTGATTGTAACTCCTCTAAAATATTTTTAAAGACAATATTAATATCACTTTTAATTTCAGCTTTATTATTGTTATTGTTTTGTTTATCTTTTGTTTTATTTATCTCATCCTTAACCTTATCCCTAACCTCGGCAGAAACCTCTTCCAATACCTTTGGAAATTTAGACAAGGTTTTTATTTTATATTTAATATTAGGACTGCCGTTTTGAGTGAAATATTCTATTAGTCCAGCTTCTCTTAATTTTCTTAGAGACAACTTCATTGTTTTAAAAGACACCTGAACTGATGCTTGTACCTTCTTATTGTTATGAAAAAATGATTCTTTCCATCCACATGAGTTGTTTACTTCTAATAAATAGAAATAAATAGCAATATCATTAGACTTAAAATTTTGAGTATTCGTAAACCTCCAAAAATTAACAACTTGTTCTAAATAGTTTATCCTTTGTCTATTCATGCGTTGATTGTTTTTTGGTAACAACACAACCCAAAACATAACTTTTGCAGCTTTTTATATGAAGAGAGAAATCCTTATATTGCATCTGTTTATCGCTTTTGGTGCTATAAATTATAACCCCCAGCACATGTGGTTATGTACTGGGGGTTTTCTTTTATTAACGTTTATATTTTAAGGACTTTACTTCTTTAAGAGCGTTCTCAAGGTCAGAACGTTTAATAAGAAGTTTTCTGCCAACTTTTGAAGCTGGATAGACACCTTTTTTAATTTGCGCATAAATAGTTTGAACCGAACAGTTTTGTTCTTCAGCAGCCTGTACTGGAGTTACATTTTCACTAAACTTATTATCAATTAATAATTGAACATCCTCAGATAATTTATGTACTTTATTAAATAGTTCTGTGAATTTCTTTTTATCAACATTTTGCAGAATTATACCTTCCATGAAACACGTTTTAAATTAAATATGAATCAAAAATATAAGTAACTATTGATAAATAATTAGACGGCTTTGGACCGTCCAAAAGTCTAAACTATTGACCTATTATATGGTATAAAATTAGTTAAATGTAAATACTCAGACTGTCTAGGAGATTCCTTTAAGCTAAAATAATTCTTTCTTGATACTGACGAATTAATAAAAGTATTATTTAATGCCTCGGTTATTTTCTCCCCATCATGGCATTTTTGAATATACCCTTTATTATATAATTGCATTCCTATTGAACAAATAAAAGATTGACCACCTCGAATTTGATACTTCGTCGGTATAACAACTTCATAAGAGTCTTCCGTTTTTTTTATTATATTTCTATCAATGAGATCTTTAATTACATTTTTGTAAACTTCTTTCTGACCAGCTTCCTCAAATAAGATTTTCAAGTTTGCTTTTTTTACGTTTTTTGCATCTAATTGATTACTGTTTTCCAACTCTTTTATTTTAACATCTATAGATTTTCCACCAGTATTTTCTAGAATATCAATTTTGGCTAATTCATCGTTTAGATACTTGGAAACCGACTTAAATATAAAATAAGCTGACCATCGGTTCAAATTCAGGGCCAACACAGGGTATTTAAAACCTAACCCTTTAAACTCATCCATTTGAGCTAAATAATAATCTTCATTAAGCAAATGATTTAAAACTAACTCAGGAATTGTAGCATCCAATTCGCATATTCTTTCCTTCCATTTAGACCATCCAATTAATTCTGAATCGATTTCGTAATAATAATACTCATTATCAATATTTAGTTTTTTAAATAACTCTTTGTGCTTTTTCTTTATAGCTCTTCTTTTTTTTGGTTTATCTATATGTCTATTAATACTAAGTTCTATTTCCTTTTGTAAGTCTATTATTATATCTACAGCGCTATCAGCCACAAAACATTCCAACTCATTGTAAATTTCTTCTAAAAAAGGTCTGTTGAGAAAATATGCTATTCCATCCAAACGCAACATATCTTCTAGAACCATAGAATTACCATAACTGGCTAATTCAAAATCATCATCTGGTGAGTATACTCCAATATTAACTAAGTAATCTATTAACTCTCTATTTACTCCTTTAAATTCAAAATCTTTTAAAATTCCTTTAAACTTAACTTTTTGTTCCATGGATTTTATGCTTTTTTCAATTTAGGTAATTCCATACTACCAAATGCCAAATGTATTGCATCTACTTTGGCTATATTATCAACTTTATAGTAGGTATTAAAGGTTTTAAAGTCCCGGTGACCTGTCATTTCCATAATGGTTTTATCTGCAATACCCTTTTTTTTCATTATGGATACAAAGGTCCTACGAGCCGAGTGGGTTGAAATACGCTTATTGAAGGGTTTGTGCTTTATTTCTTGATGCTTGTTTTTTGTTCGGCTGTATTCTACTTCGTGAGTAAAATCAGCTTCCTCGAATACATCTTTTACATATTCATTTTGTTTCTGATTGCTTAATAGAGGTAATTTATAACTGTACTTTTTAAGTAAATAATTTGATATTTCAAAAAGAGGTATTTTTCTAGGTTCTTTGGAAACATCTTTTTCCTCATGGATAATTAAAATATTGTCAATTACGCATCTCTCATTTACTAACTTGAGCTCTCCATACCTCAATCCCGTTAAACATTGAAACACGAAAACATCTCTAACCTGTTCAAGTTTTTTTGTCTTTGGCTTAAACTCAAAAATAGCTTTAACTTGATCAATAGTCAATGCCACCTCCTTTGTTATTACCCTTTCAGGTTTAACAAAGCTGGTAAATGTGTCATTATATGTGAACTTTTCTTTTAACGCCCAAAACATAAATGTTTTAAATAAACCTATATTCCTGGAGAATGTATTTGTATTATGATCTAAGGTATTGTAACAATAGTTAATGAACTCCGTATAAAACTTATTGTTTATTTTGCTAAAAGTAAGTTTATACTTTTTCTTTTCCTCAAATTGAATAAGATGGTTTTTAATATTGTTATAACGCTTTACTGTTGAAGGTTTCCATTCATTTCGCTTTTGCTTTTCTTCCATAAATTTATCATATGCATCATAAAACAAATTCTTTTTAGATGACACTTTTTTAAATTCAATATCAAACGAGTTTTTTAAATTTTTGGTGGTGAATTCCTCCCCTGTTTTTGTATGCCAAGCTTCTATCTCCTCAAATTTGTTTGTATATCTATTTAATTGAGTTACTATCGCTGAAGCATTTGCGTCTCTTTGACTTCCTTTTATTTTGGGCCTGTTTTCTTTAAAACTCCAATGCTTAGGCTCAATTTTTTCACCAGTAGAATATTTGAATTGCTTATTTTCGTGTTTAAAATAGCATGAAAATATAATTAAGGTTTTCTTTTTTGATTTTGGCTCTTTTAAAAAAAAAGTATGATCCATTTTAAAGGGGATAATTCAGTTGATAATTTAGTGGATAATTTACCTATCATCAAATATAAATCAAAATTATATTAAAACATAAAAAACGAAGTAAAACAAAGGGTTTAGAGGTTTGTTAATTATATTTAATAATGTTAAAGTATGTTAAATTCAATAGTCTCCGACTCCACCAAAAACCCTCAAAACATTAATGTTTATGAGGGTTTTTTTAATGCATTGAATAATGAACCTTAAAAGTATTCGTGGCGATTACCGCATTGTAGGCACAAACCAAAATGATACGGGTAATACATACACTGGCACCTTAAATTTGGATACAGATGCGCACAATAGAGTTGTTGCCACATGGTTAATTAATAATACCCAAACACAAACAGGAATTGGATTTTACAAGGATAATATTTTGGTTATCAATTTTCAGTATCTTGGTGAGAATAACACAATCTACAAGGGTGTTGTTGTATATAAATGCCTGACCAAAAACTTTCTAGATGGCTTTTGGTATGAAGATTTGGGTGACCCCAACTATTTAGGTTCTGAACGCTGCTTTAAAATCAATGAATTAAAAAACATGTTGAATTAATTTTTTTTAAAAACAACTATGCTTTTTGACTTTATAAAAAAACCATCAAAATATTACTTTTGATGGTTTTTTTGCAAGTGCAAGTTTAAATTTACCCCGCTTGTTGTTTTTCTTTCATCTTTTCTAACAAGCTCAACTCTTCTTGAATTTTTTGTTTGCGCTCATTAAACTTTCTTACTTTTTCGTCAATGATGGCTTGATGTTTTAAACGCCTTTCTCTTCTAAGCTCATTTTCTTCCAATTCCATTTTCTTCTTTTTATTCTCCCTCATTTTTTCTCTTGCCACTGAATAATAAGAATAGCCATACATGCTTAAAAATAACAAAGCAACAATTCCTAAAATAACATAACCATTATCCATATCTCTTAACTAATTTTTAATTAAACTGTAAAAAAGACCTATAAATTTATGAAAAAAATAATTTATAGTGATTCTACTGTCAAAGATATAAAACCAGATAGGTGTGATTAAAATAAAAAAGGTGAATGACTAAAATACTAGTTATAAAGTTTATTTCTAAAAAAAGACAAACAAAAGGCTAAAATGTATACAAGAAATGAACCTTAAACTACACTTTATTGACTCCTTATTGGCTGTAAAAGATGTAACCTTTATTTTCCACTCATATGAGCACTGTACGTCCAAATTTCATCCCAACTATTTGAAAAAACTCCATCACTCATATCCATAAACTTCTGCCATTTATTCTTCCCTATGGTCTCTTCAAACGTTTTTTTAAACACCCTTTCATCATCCAGTTCTGCCCAGTTTTTTAAGAAGCTAACTGACGCTAGGTGCCTTCCTAAATTACCTTGCCTAAACTCATTATAATAAAGGCCCCATGGATTTTCTCCATCCATTGCTTTTACTGTTTTTCCTACCATTTCAAAAAAGGAATCAAGCGCATAACCATGATCCTCATCAATTTCACCATATCTCACATAAATTATAGGATATTTTGAATTATCACCATCCATCATAGACATATTGGATACCTTGTCATCCATTCGCCAGTATTCTGCTGTATGAATTTTTTTTATGTATGGCATAACATTATCTCTCCAATCTTCATCATGACCACCTTCTTCTGGTCTACTATCTAAATGCTTATACATCAAAGGCCCCATCATCCATACTATTTTTCCCGTATTAGGTCCTGTTGAAATTGTATATACACTAGCCTTATAAGGACCATCCTTATGATACTTTGCGTTATGCTTTCTCATGTTTTCTCCTAAAACTTTTAAATTTGAGTTATCTGGAGTCATCAAAACACTTTCCATCATAATGTAATCTTTAGAATCCGCTTGGGCATTCAATAATACATTTGTACCGCAAATAAATAGCGTTACAAAAAAAATTGTCATAGTCTTTTTAATCATAATTATAAATTTTGATTGGTTATTAACTATATAACTTTTATATAGTTGGTTATAAATAATAATGGGGGAAAAGAAATAATACTAAATGAGATTAAATTACCCAAATTAGCATAGAGATCAAGTTTGAAACTCTTAAATATACAATTTTTGTAGCAATAAAAACGAGAAGTAAGGAAATTAAGACTAAAAAAGCAATAATTACTCCAAATGTTTTATAGGAAATTTGAGCGATTTCCATTCTTGAATACCGCCTTGTAGATTATAAATTTCAGAAAATCCAGCCTTCTTAAAGTCAACAGTACTTTTACTACTACGCCTTCCTGAACGACAGTAAATATATACGGGTTGCTTGTTATCTAGTTTTTCTATGGTTGGCTTAAAATCTTTTGACAAAAAGTCAATATTTATAGCATTTGGTATATGGCCTTCTTCAAATTCTTCAGGAGTCCTCACATCAACAACTAAAACAGATTTATGACTTGTTAAGTGTTTAAACTTTTCTGCCGTAACATTAAAAACACCATCTTGGGATGCCAGTTGATTACACCCAAAGAAGCCTAAACTTAGCAAGACATACAGATATTTTAAGCTTCTTCTCATAACCTTATTTTTATTCTAAATCAACAACATCTCCAGTCCACTGAAGCATACCGCCTTCTAAGTTATACGCTTTTTCAAACCCAAGTTGCTCCATAATGTGGCATGCTTGCCCACTTCTATTTCCTGAACGACAATACACATAATAGCTTTTACTTTTATCAAGTTCATCAATTTCAGCAATAAACCCTTGACCTTTTTGAATATCTATATGAATGGCATTAGGTATAATACCATCGGCTACCTCGGCATCCGTTCTTACATCTAAAACCACGGCATTATCATCATTTGCCAATTGCTCTGCCCACTCTTCTTGTGTTAAATCTTCCATGTATTTGAATTGATTTGAAATTACAAAATTAATACAACTTCAGTTATAGACGAAAAAAAATCTAAAGTATTACAGCTTTAGACTTTTTATAAAATAACCTTTTTTATTTTTAGACTTTTATGGTACAACCAATGGCTTTTGTTTCTTTTTCAGGAACTTCATGACCTTCTAACAAAGCATCAACCGCATTCTCTACATATTTTGTAGTTACAGCAGACGCATCTTTGTAATTATCATCAATGGCGCCTATATATCTAACCACGTTACCTTTATCGGTCTTTTCTAACACAAACATATGCGGTGTTTTTGTTGCTCCATATTTAGGAAAAACGTCTTGATTTTCATCAATTAAATAAGGAAAGGTAAATCCTTTCTCTTGAGCTCGTTTTTTCATTTCAGGCAAGGCGTCACCTGGCTTTATTACGATATTGTTTGGCATAATTGCAATTACAGGGTATCCCAAAGGAGCATATTTCTTGTTCAATGCATTAATACGATCTTCATACATAACAGCATAAGGACAGGTATTGCAAGTAAAGGTTATAATAAACCCTTTAGCATCTTTAAAATGCGCCATTGAAACCATTTTACCATCAATATTTTTCAGTGAAAAATCCTCAGCTACATCACCAATTTTATATCCATCAAACATGGTAAAACTACTAAGCACCAAAACTATAAGTCCTGCCGCAATTAATTTAAGTGTATTCTTCATAATTATATGGTTTAGTTTAGAAAATGTTTTAATTCCACTTCTAATTCTTCATAGGTAAAAGAATCCTCATAAAACTTTCGGTTATCATTTTTATATATGATAGTAGCAGGTATGGAGCCTGACCAATTTTTATCAACTTGTGGAATCCAATGGTTCATATCAACATCATCTAAGGCTATAACTTTTGATGTTAATTTATTTTTTTCAATAAACGGTTTCAACTTTTTATCATACAGATGCGGAAAATCTAAACTTACCAAAATAACCTTAACATCTTGATCTCTGTATGCTTTATCTAATGTTTCAAAATAAGGCAACTCTTTCACGCAGGGAGCACACCATGTAGCCCAAAAATTAATAACATAAACCGTGTTATCTTTTTTGTTTAAAAACGTTTTAAAGCCTTCAAAATCATAAACCTCAAGTTCTATATCATTTTTAACCTGACTATCATTTATAACAAGTTGAGATGATTCATCGATAACTTCAACAAATTTCTTTTTGTTTTGGCAACCTGCCATTAACAAAATGACAACAATTAATACGTTTAACTTCATAAGTATAAAACTATATAATACTTCTTTGAAAATCTTCTAGTTTAACAAAGATTTAATTAAAAAAATGATTTAAAGTGTTGTGAAATCATATTTTCATTTCTATATTTGACACAGAAAAATTCAAAATATGAACGCTATTTTAAATTATACTTGGTGGTGGTGCTTTCGAAACTAAAATTCGTGAAGTAAAACCCTAGTATATTTAAAAATTAAAATATCAAAAAGGCTTGTCATTCACGACAAGCCTTTTTTTATAAAAACATATGGAAAAATTTAGTCTTTATACGCATCATAAACGCATATTAACAGATACCATTACCCCTGTAACGGTGTATTACAAAATTCGAGATAACTACCCTAACAGCATACTTTTAGAAAGTGGTGATTATCACAGAAATCACAAAAACTTTTCTTATATCTGTTTTAATCCTATTGCTTCTATAAAGGTTGAAAACGAAGTGATTTCACAGACTTTTCCAGACGGCAGCACAACAGAACTGAATATTACTGACGATATAAATGTTGTTGATGAAGTTTATAATTTTACGAAACGATTTGACACTAAATCTGAAGAAAATTTCAAGTTCATTAACAATGGTATTTTTGGGTATACAGCCTATGACGCGGTTCGCTATTTTGAAGATGTTGAAATTGGCAAAAAAGACAACTCGGTAGTCATACCAGACATGTTTTATGCAGTGTATCAAAATATCATTGCTATTAATCATTTTAAGAATGAAGCTTATATTTTTGCGCACTGTTTTGAAGGTGCCGAAAACAATATTGATGCCATTGATAAGCTGATTAACGTCCAAAATTTTGCTTCATATAAATTCAATGCCGAAGGTAACATCCAGTCAAATTTAACAGATGATGAGTTTAAAGAACATGTAGAATTAGCTAGAAAACACTGTAATCGCGGTGATGTATTTCAACTAGTACTCTCTAGACGCTTTTCTCAAAAATTTACAGGAGATGACTTTAATATTTACAGGGCTTTAAGAAGTATCAACCCGTCTCCTTATTTATTCTATTTTGATTATGGTGATTTTAAAATTTTTGGAAGCTCACCAGAAGCCCAACTTATTGTTACAAATGGCTTAGCCGAAATTCACCCTATTGCAGGGACGTTTAAACGTACGGGTGATGATCAAAAAGATGCTGTCCTTGCTGAAGACTTAAAAAATGATGATAAAGAAAATGCCGAGCATGTGATGCTGGTTGATTTGGCTCGCAATGATTTAAGCAGGCATGGGAATCAAGTAAAAGTAGAAACCTATCGTGAAGTTCAGTTTTTCTCACATGTTATTCATTTGGTAAGTAAAGTTACAGGGCACAAACACGAAAGCACGTCAACCATGCAAGTAGTGGCAGACACTTTTCCGGCGGGAACCTTAAGTGGTGCTCCAAAACATAGAGCCATGCAACTTATTGAACAATATGAAAAAACCAGCAGAGGGTATTACGGTGGCGCTATTGGATTTATGGATTTTGATGGCAACTTTAACCACGCTATTATGATACGTACCTTTTTAAGTAAAGATTATAAACTAAATTGGCAAGCTGGGGCTGGATTGGTTTCAAAATCTAATCAAGAAAGTGAACTTCAAGAAGTATATAATAAGTTAGGAGCGCTAACCAAAGCGATTAAATTAGCAGAAGACATTTAACATGAAAAAAGTATTAGTTATAGATAATTACGACAGTTTTGTATACAACCTTGTACATTATTTAGAAGACTTAAATTGTGAGGTAACCGTTGTAAGAAATGATAAATTAAGTTTAGAAGATGTTGAACCTTTCCATAAAATATTACTATCTCCAGGCCCTGGTATTCCTGATGAAGCGGGTTTGCTAAAGCCCATTATCGAGAAATACGCTGCAACAAAAAGTATTTTTGGGGTGTGTTTGGGTCAACAAGCTATTGGAGAAGTGTTTGGTGCTACTTTAGTCAATTTAGATGATGTATATCATGGTGTTGCCACCCATGTTAATATTACCGTAAATGATGAGTACATTTTTGACGGACTAGAACATGATATTGAAGTAGGACGCTACCATTCTTGGGTGGTAAACTCAGACTTGTCTGATAGTTTAGAGGCTACCTCTTTTGATGAAAACGGACAAGTTATGTCTTTACGACATAAAACCTTTGATGTTCGAGGCGTACAATACCATCCAGAATCTGTTTTAACCCCAGAAGGTAAAAAAATATTAGAAAATTGGGTTAACCATTAGTTGAAAAGACAATGAAAGACATTTTAAACAGACTCATAAATCACGAAACCATATCAAGAGAAGAGGCCAAACAAGTCATTGTTAATATATCAAATGACATGTATAATCCAAGTCAAATCACTTGTTTTCTATCCATCTATATGATGCGTAGCATTACTCTTGAGGAGTTAGAAGGTTTTAGAGATGCGCTCTTAGAATTATGTATTCCTATCAATCTTAGTGAATTTAATACCGTTGACATTGTAGGTACTGGAGGAGATGGAAAAAATACGTTTAATATTTCTACACTATCGTCCTTCATTACAGCTGGTGCTGGTGTTCATGTTTCAAAACATGGTAACTATGGAGTGTCTTCTACCTCGGGTTCATCTAATGTTATGGAATACCTGGGTGTAAAATTTTCTAATGATGAAGACTTCTTAAAACGCTGTTTAGACCAAGCTGGGGTTTGTATCTTACACGCGCCACTGTTTCATCCAGCTATGAAAAATGTGGCTCCAATAAGAAGAGAATTAGGTGTAAAAACCTTTTTCAACATGTTAGGTCCCATGGTAAATCCGTCGTTTCCAAAAAATCAACTGCTTGGGGTTTATAGTTTAGAACTTTTGCGTCTTTACAGTTTTATATATCAAAATACCGATAAAAACTACAATATTGTTTTTGCTTTAGATGGTTACGACGAAATCTCATTAACAGGGAAGGCTAAAATTATTTCAAATCATACTGAAAAACTTTTTACTCCAAAAGATTTAGGATTAAAGCCTGTAAAACAAGAAGCTATTTTTGGAGGTAACACGGTAAAAGATGCTGCCAATATATTTGTTGATATTATTAGTGCAAAAGGAACAGAGGAACAAAATAATGTGGTATGTGCCAATGCAGGATTGGCCATTGCTACTGCAAAACAAATATCACATCAAGAAGGTTTTGAGCTAGCTAAAGAATCCCTGTTTTCAGGGCGAGCAAAAGAGAGTTTAAACACATTGATAGAGTTAAGTAAGTCATGAATATATTAGATAAAATCACTTTAGACAAACGTAAAGAAGTAACCCTAAGAAAAGGATTAATTCCTGTTTCTCAATTAGAACAATCTGTTCTGTTTGAAAGTCCTACTATTTCTTTAGCAAATAATCTTAGACATAGTAAATCAGGTATTATTGCAGAACATAAGCGACGATCACCTTCAAAATCAGTTATTAATAACGAACTTAATGTGCAGGATGTAGCAAAAGGTTATGAAGATGCTGGTGTTTGTGGCATGTCTGTGTTAACCGACGGCAAATATTTTGGTGGCTCGCTGGACGATTTATTAACCGCTAGAGCAAGCTGTCAACTTCCGTTATTAAGAAAAGAATTTATTATAGATAACTATCAAATTCTAGAGGCTAAAGCTTATGGAGCTAGTGTTATTTTACTCATTGCAGCCATTTTATCACGGGATGAAATCAAACAATTTTCAGAATTTGCAAAAAGCCTGAATCTTGATGTGCTTTTAGAAGTTCATAATGAAGAGGAACTCCATAAATCTATCATGCCGAGTTTAGATATGCTTGGCGTAAACAATAGAAATTTAAAAACTTTTGAAGTAAGCCTAGATACCAGTAAAAATCTCAGCAAACTAATACCTGATGATTTTGTAAAAGTATCAGAAAGCGGCATTAGTAATATAGAAGCCATTAAGACCTTACAACCTTATGGTTATCAAGGGTTCTTAATAGGTGAGAATTTCATGAAAACAGAAAATCCAGGACATAGTGCAACGCAATTCATAAAAGATTTAGAACGATGAAATTAAAAGTTTGTGGTATGAAATATCAAGATAATATAGCGCAAGTTGCGGCATTGCAGCCTGATTATCTTGGTTTTATTTTTTACAAGAAAACCCCGAGACACTTTGACACTAAAATTCCAGAACTACCTGAAAACATAAAAAAAGTAGGTGTTTTTGTGAATGAAGAAGTTGGCACAATTATACAAAAAGTTAACGAATTTAAGCTAGACGCCGTGCAATTGCATGGCGAAGAATCACCTTATTTTTGCAGTATTTTACAATCTACCACATTACTATCTAGACCAATAGAACTTATTAAAGTATTTTCTGTACTAGATGGGTTTAACTTTGAGATACTAGAAGCTTTTGAAAATGTTTGTGACTACTTTTTATTTGACACTAAAGGGAAGTTACCTGGCGGAAACGGCTATCAGTTTGATTGGAGCCTTTTAAACCACTATCCATCAACAAAACCATTTTTTTTAAGTGGTGGCATTGGCCTAGATCAAGTAGATGAGATAAAGCAATTTAAAGCTAGTGAGGCTTCAAAATACTGCTATGCCATTGATGTTAATAGTAAATTTGAAAAAGAACCTGGATTAAAAAACATATCCGCACTAAAAGAGTTTATTAATAAATTGAGTGATAAAAAAATGCAAAATTACAATGTAGACGACAAAGGATACTATGGTGAGTTTGGAGGTGCATTTATTCCAGAAATGCTATACCCTAATGTAGAAGAATTGCGTCAAAATTATTTAAAAATCATGGCTGAACCAGATTTTCAAAAACAATTTGATCAGCTTTTAAAGGATTATGTTGGGCGTCCTTCTCCCTTATATTTTGCAAAACGTCTTTCTGAAAAATACAACACAAAGATCTATTTAAAACGTGAAGATTTAAATCATACAGGCGCTCATAAAATAAACAATACCATTGGTCAGATTTTAATGGCCAAACGTTTAGGTAAAACCAGAATTATTGCCGAAACAGGTGCTGGTCAGCATGGTGTTGCCACAGCAACCGTTTGTGCACTTATGGGCTTAGAATGTATTGTTTATATGGGCGAAATTGATATTGCCAGACAAGCGCCCAACGTTGCAAGAATGAAAATGCTAGGTGCTACAGTTGTGCCTGCATTATCGGGTAGTCGTACGTTAAAAGACGCTACTAACGAAGCTATCCGCGATTGGATTAACAACCCCGTTAACACACATTACATCATTGGGTCTGCAATTGGTCCACACCCCTATCCTGATATGGTAACACGTTTTCAGGCTGTGATTTCAGAAGAAATTAAAACGCAACTTAAAACACATGAGGGTAGAGAAAACCCAGATTATGTGGTAGCCTGTATAGGTGGCGGAAGTAATGCGGCAGGTACTTATTATCACTATTTACATGAAGAAGATGTGAATATTATTGCGGTTGAAGCGGCTGGTTTAGGTGTAGATTCTGGCGAAAGTGCTGCAACATCTGTTTTAGGGAAGGAAGGTATTATTCACGGTTGTAAAACCTTATTAATGCAAACTAAAGATGGTCAAATTACCGAACCCTACTCTATTTCGGCAGGTTTAGATTATCCTGGTGTTGGCCCCATGCATGCGCACTTATGCAAAACAGGGCGCGCTGAATTTATGGCAATAACAGATGATGATGCTATGAAGGCCGGACTTGAACTTTGTAAGCTTGAAGGTATTATTCCTGCCATAGAAAGTTCACATGCTCTTGCTATTTTTAAACATAAAACATTTAAACCTGATGACGTTGTAGTAATGAGTTTATCTGGTAGAGGTGACAAAGATTTACAAAACTATATTGAGTATTTTAAAATTTAAACGAGTTACCCTGCGTTAGGGATTGAACGGCCTGTATGAGCTCCCAGACAAAGGAAGGAGCAAGTAGTGAAAGCCCGACCCTTGTGGTAACGCCCAAAATTGACGACTGAAATGAATCGTATTCAAAAGAAATTACAAGAAGACAAAAAGTTATTATCTATATACTTTACTGCAGGATATCCTCATTTAAATGACACCGTTTCTATCATACAAGATTTAGAAAAAAATGGTGTTGATATGATTGAAATTGGATTGCCTTTTAGTGATCCGTTGGCTGATGGCCCTACTATTCAAGACAGCTCTACTGCGGCTTTAAAAAATGGCATGACTACCGAAGTGCTGTTTAGTCAACTTAAAGACATTAGGAAAACAGTAAGTATTCCATTAATTATTATGGGCTATTTTAACCCTGTATACCAATATGGTGTGGAAGCCTTTTGTAAAAAATGTCAGGAATTAGGCATTGATGGCCTAATCCTTCCAGATTTACCTGTTGATGTGTACCAAGAAAAGTATCAGGCTATTTTTGAAAAGTACGGACTAGTAAACGTATTTTTAATAACACCGCAAACAAGTGAGGAACGCATACGATACATTGACGCTGTTTCTAACGGATTTATTTACATGGTAAGTACCGCTAGTGTTACAGGAAGCCAGTCTGGTTTTGGTGATGTCCAAACCGAATATTTTGAGCGTATATCAAATATGAATCTTAAAAACCCGCAAATTGTAGGTTTTGGGATTTCAGACAACAAAACATTTACTACTGCTACTACATACACTAAAGGAGCTATTATTGGAAGTGCGTTTATTAAACACCTTACAAGCACAGGTACTAAGCATATCGGTGATTTTGTAAAAAAAGTAATTTCTTAAACACCTTAAAACCTATTTACTATGAAAAACCATTTTACTGCTATCATTTTTGCCGTGGCCATAATAACTGCCGCTTTTATTTTTGGTAATGCCGTAGTAAATAGAAATCAAAAAGATGGTACCATTGCTGTTACTGGATTAGGAAAAACAGACTTTACATCAGATCTTATTGTTTGGGAGGCTAAATTTTCACAAAGCAACCTATCTTTAAAAGATGGATATTCTAAATTAAAACAAGATAGAATTACTATTTTAGAGTATTTAAAAGCTAATGGATTACCCGATAGTGTGATTGTTTTTAGTGCCGTTGAAACGAAAAAAAACACCAAACCCAATTACTCTGAAAATGGTAAATATTTGGGTGAAACTTTTATTGGCTATACCTTAATGCAAACCGTTCACGTAGATTCAAAAGCTGTAGAATTGGTTGAAACGATTTCAAGAGAAGTTACCGATTTACTAAACAAAGGGATTCAACTGTATTCCATAGCGCCGCGGTATTATTACACAAAACTAGAAGATTTAAAAATAGAAATGATAGCACAAGCGACTGAAAATGCTAATCTTCGTGCTAAACGCATTGCCGAAAATTCAGGAGCAAAATTGAATGATTTAGTAAGCGCCAATATGGGCATCTTTCAAATTACAGGTCAGAATTCCAATGAAAACTATTCTTGGGGTGGTGTTTACAATACGTCTTCAAAGGAAAAAACGGCATCTATTACCATGAAACTCATTTACAAGGTTGACTAATTCTATTTACTACCATGCCTTTTAATATTGTTCTGATTGAACCCGAAATACCTAATAATACTGGAAATATTGGACGATTAGCACTGGCAACAGGTTCACACTTGCATATTGTTAAACCTACTGGATTTGAAATTAACGACAGCAAATTAAAACGTGCTGGATTAGATTATTGGCAACATCTTTCTGTGTTTTACTATGAAAATGTTCAAGACTTTTTCGCCACACACAAAGATAAAACTATGGTATTCTTATCTAGCCACGGCACACAAAACCACTGGGATATTGATTTTCAAGATAATATGTTTTTTGTTTTTGGTAGAGAATCTGTTGGCCTACCCAAACCTTTATTAAATAAGCATCAAGACAAATTGTTTAAAATTCCTTTGTATTCAAAAAAAGTTAGGAGTTTAAATCTGGCCAATGCCGTTAGTATTGTTGTCTATGAAGGGTTGAAAAATATTCAATAGTGCATTAAACTATTTTGTAAAAAAAGAGTCTAAGTTCAGATTAACAATTTAATTCATTAAAAAGAATGAAACATTCAATTTTAAAATTGGGAGCATGTGCTCTAGTTTTCTTCGCTTTTTCTTCCATTCAAGCTCAAGAAAAGAAAGAACCTAACTTTGACAAAATGCTTGAAAGATTTGATGCCGACAAAAACGGAACTATCTCGCTAGAAGAGTTTAAATCTGCCAAGCGAAAAAATGAGGTACCTGAGGAACGCTTAGAGAAAAACTTTGCGCATTTAGATTCAGATAGTAATGGAGAAGTTACTTTAGAAGAACTACAAACTAATTGGGGAAAGGGTAAAGAAAAAGGTAAAAAGAAGAAACAATAGTTAACAAGACAACAAAATTAAAAAGCCCAAGGTAACCTTGGGCATTTCTTATTATTCCATTTTTTAAAACAACTTTTCCTCTTTAACTCTAACATCTCTGGGTTTTCTTAAAAACTTTAAAACACAAAAAAGCAAGAAGTAAACTCTTTATGTTTTTTACCTTAATTTCAAGTTTTGTTTTTGAATATTCCTAATTAAATCCTCAAGCCCATTGAGTTTTAATTCATAAACTTGTTCCAGCTGGTTACCCAGTTTGCCTTTTGGAAAACCCTTATTGCGGTACCATACTACGTAATATTCGGGCAAATCAATTAAATAACGCCCTTGGTATTTTCCAAAGGGCATTTTAGCGTTAGCCAGTTCTATAAGTATATTTTTATCAGGTAACATAGCTACAAACTCACTTATACGCTCTCGTGTTCAAGTTTTTCATGGGGAGACAGACCTATTTACAGCCAAATGTACTCCTACGGTTCAACCTCAACAATAGTTAAATCATTATACTTAACCAAGTATACCGTATCATTATAGTAACCACCAAACAACTTCTTTTTGTAGGCAAATTTATTCTCAACATACTCGGTTAGAGGCGCCTTATTAACAGACAAATACAGGTCATCAAAAGCCAATAAACGCAATACTACATCCATAGTGAGATCAAAGCCCTTTACTGCTCTTTTATTGGGTGAAATATTATTGGTCTTGATATAAGATGTTACAAACGAATTAGTATCATTTTCATTATACTCTTTTGCTACTGAGGCAAAATGAAATTGTAACTTAGATAAGTGTGTATTATTAACCTGATCTCCCTCAAAAGCCGCATTTATCTTTGTTGTAAACAAAACAACATCTATAGCTTCTTGCTGATGTTCTTTATCTTCTCCTCTAATTAATGACGCTAGAATACTTGTTACATTTGAAGCAAAGCCTTCTTTTTGAGTTTCTAAAAACACCAAATTTTTCCCAGGTTTAAGTGCCGCTTCAATGTCTCCTCGAGTTACAAAAAATTCATCTTTACCTGTTTCCTTATTCTTTCTAGATTTTACCTGAGATGCTCTTGGAAATTCTCTTTTTAACTCATTAGCAACATTTGTATTATTGGAATCTGAAATGATTACAATATGACTTGTGGAATCTGTTTTTACAAAATTAACCACCTTACGCTTGAGTAAATCATCAGATGGTCTAGACTGAAACACATTATCGTATAGCTTGACATTAGTTCCTATGGGCGATACCACAGGGACGTTTAGTAATTTGAGTTCAGATGCTACCTTATCAAAACAATTGGGCGTTAAAGGTCCTATTACAGCATCTATGTTATCAAAATCATGTCCACGTAAAATCTTTGAAACCTCACTCACTTGATTTTGCGTATCGTAAACATCCAGCTTCAAAGAAACGCCCATTTTTTTTAAAGAATCAACCGCTGAAAGCACACCCGAATAAAACTCTAAGGAAGCATTTAAATAAGGGTCTTTTCTTATGCTGCGTTCTATGTCTGAAATTGAATCAAAATCAACACGATTTGCTCTAAACGGCAACATTAAAACCAAATGCTTTTCAGTTACCGTAAAAAGACTATCCAATAAATTTACAGGTTTTGCTTCGCCCTCCACCAATGGACTTACCGCATCAGAAAACGGTATTTTTAGTATCATTCCTGATTTTAAACCAGACTCCTCCAACCCTGGGTTTAACCTTTCCAACTCAGCTTGCTCTAAACCTAATTTTAACTTTAAACGATAAAAGCCTTCTTTTGGTAATACTTTGTAATAACTGTATGTATCATCTACTACGTTTTGTTCTGAAGCCTCAAGATTAGGAACATTTATTATTTGTCCCACTTTTAAACCACCTTCCAAATCAGGGTTTAACGCTTCCAATTCTTCTATAGTAATGCCAAATTTATATGCAATACGCCATTTCCCCTCTTTTGCTTTTACAGTATATTGTTTAGTAGCTTCTACTTTCTCAACAACTTCGGTTATTTTAAAAACGGGTATTTGAAGTCTATCCCCTTTTCTTAAAGGATTAGCATAAAGAAACTTATTGTATTTCTTTATATCCTCTTCTTCAACATTATACGCTTGTGCTAAACTATAAAGGGTTTCTTTCTTTTTGGTTTTATGCTCTTTAAACCCTTGAAGCTCTTTTGAAACCGTCACTTTTGGTTTATTAGCTGCCGAAATTGGTATAATTAGAATGGTATTAGGTTTTAATCCTTTTTTGGCATCCGGATTTAACTTATAAATATCAAAAGGTGTTACATAATAACGTTTTGAAATACTTTCTATAGTTTCTCCTTGTTTTACCTGATGTGTACTGAAATTCTGAGCTTTGGCAGAACATACACTCATCATAAAACATAATACTAATACTAATCTATTCATAGTTGCAGTCTGGTAGATATAAATTTAATAAAATAGCGTCTCTTTAATATACGCAGGTTTCCCCTTATAAGATGCTCTATGATTTCTATTAATCACATAACATGCCAAAAAACAAAAAAAAACGAAACCTACAATAAAACATGAAGGTTTATTCCCATTCAATAGTTGCTGGTGGTTTTGAACTAATGTCATACACCACTCTATTAACGCCTTTTACTTTATTTATTATATCATTTGATGTTTTTTGAAGAAATTCGTATGGTAAATTTACCCAATCTGCCGTCATACCATCTGTACTTTCAACAGCTCTAAGTGCCACACATTTTTCATACGTGCGTTCATCACCCATAACACCTACGCTATTCACTGGAAGCAACATAGCACCAGCCTGCCACACCTTATCGTACAATCCCCATTCTTTTAAACCATTAATAAAAATAGCATCAACTTCTTGAAGGATACGAACTTTTTCTGCAGTAATATCTCCTAAAATCCTAATACCTAAGCCAGGGCCAGGGAATGGGTGTCTTCCTAATAGCTCTGGGTCTATACCTAAAGTAGCTCCAACACGTCTCACTTCATCTTTAAAAATAGCACGTAAAGGTTCTACAATTTTCAATTTCATAAAATCTGGTAAGCCTCCTACATTGTGATGACTTTTTATAGTTGCTGAAGGCCCGCCTGTAGCCGAAACACTTTCAATCACATCTGGATAAATAGTTCCCTGTGCCAACCATTTTACATCGGTAAGCTTATGCGCCTCATCATCAAACACTTCTATAAACGCATTCCCAATAGCTTTTCGCTTTTTCTCCGGATCTTCAATACCTTTTAAAGCATCTAAGAACCTTCCTGAAGCATCAACTCCTTTAACGTTGAGCCCCATGCCCTCGTATTGCTTGAGAACACTTTCAAATTCATTTTTTCTGAGTAAGCCGTTGTTCACAAAAATACAATACAGGTTTTTTCCAATGGCTTTATTTAACAATACGGCAGCCACTGTAGAATCTACACCACCTGAAAGCCCTAATACCACCTTATCAGTGCCAACTTTTTCTTGAATCGCTTCAACAGTTTCTTCAACAAAAGAATCTGGTGTCCAATCTTGATGCAAGCCAGCTATACTTACTAAAAAATTCTCTAATAATTGCTTACCGTCTGTTGAGTGGTATACTTCTGGGTGAAATTGAATAGCATACGTTTCCTCACCATCAATTCTATAAGCTGCATTTTCAACATCATGTGTACTTGCTATTAAAACGCCATTCTCAGGTAACTTTTTAATGGTATCACTATGACTCATCCAAACTTGACTCCCCGTGTGAATATGTGCAAAAAATGGTTCATTGCCTTTTATAAACGACAAATTAGCTCTACCATATTCCCTTGTGCTTGAAGGCGCTACTTCTCCACCAGAAAAATGAGCCAAATATTGCGCACCATAGCAAACGGCGAGCATAGGCTTAACCCCTCTAATACCTTCTAAGTTAGGATGCAAAGCATCTTCACCTCTTACGGAATTAGGGCTACCAGAAAGAATTACCGCTTTATAGTCGTTTAAGTTGGTTGGAATTTTATTAAATGGATGTATTTCGGAATAAATGTTAAGTTCTCTAACTCTACGTGCAATAAGCTGGGTGTATTGCGATCCGAAGTCTAATATAAGTACCTTATCATGTTGCATGCGCAAAAATAGGAATTGATTTTTTAATGACGAATTACGCCTTAATTTTTTTTAATTAATTTTTAAACCATGGTTTCAAGAATCATTTCAATATCATGTTCTGTAGTATCAGGATTAATAAAACAAAAACGCGAAACGGTTTCGTAGGTCTCTCCTGTTTTCCATTTGGTTGGTGTTACCAAAGCAAAACCTTTATCATGGTTTTCATAAGTCCAGTGTGTATAATCTTCAGGTTGCCATCCTATTCTTCGGTACAATACACAAGACAGACTTGGAGCTCTTACTAACTCTACATGTGGTAATTCCTCTATCATTTTACCCGCAATCTGTGCTAATTCAATACCTCTTTCAACGGCTTCTTTGTATTGATCGGTTCCATGTGTAGCCAAAGAGAACCACAAAGGTAACCCTCTAACTCGTCTTGTAAGCTGTATTTGATAATCAGATGGATTAAATCCGTGTGCCCCCTCATCTTTAAAGATATCTAAATAGGAGCCTTCCTGCGCATGTGCATCTTTAGCTAGTTCTGGTTGTTTATAAATAATAGCACCACAATCATAGGGCGAAAACATCCATTTATGCGGATCAATCGTAATGCTATCGGCTTTATCGATACCCTTAAACAGATGCTTTACAGAATCTGCCATTAATGCACCTCCGCCATAAGCAGCATCAACATGAAACCATAACTTTTCACGTTCACAAATTTCAGCTATACCTTCAAGGTCATCTACAATTCCTGCATTAGTTGTTCCTCCTGTAGCCACTACAGCAAATAAGCGATGCCTTTTATGTACTGGTAAGGAGTTTATGGTTTCTTGAAGTGCCTGTTGTTCTAACCTATCTTCCGTATCAATTAACACAACATCAATATCTGCAACCTTAGCCATAGCCTTTACTGAAGAATGTGCCCCTATGGAGGTTATTATAAGACCTTTTTCTAAGGTATGACTTCTATCTAATCCGCGCCAATATTCCCTTGCAGTTACAATAGCTGACAGGTTGGCTGCGGTTCCTCCACTTGTAAAAACGCCAAAAGCACCTTCTGGTAATCCTGTTAACGAAACCATCCATCGCATCGCTTCATTTTCGCAAAAAATACCTCCAGCACCTTCCATCCAATACGCGCCGTGAATACTTGATGCAGCCGTAACCAAATCAAACATAATAGCAGCTCGCGTTGGTGACGCTGGCACAAAAGCCAAGTTTCTAGGGTGATCAACAGGTACATTTGCTTTAGCTAAATGTTTTCGCCATAACTCAAATGCATATTCACCTCCAATACCTTTTTCAGTAATAGTTTCACCAACTAAAGCCTTTAATTCTTCTGCTTTTTTGGGTTTACCAATTTTAGTTGTCGTTGAAGACACCCTATCAATAGCATACTTCATGGTGTCCATAGTCATTTCAACTAAATCGAAATCTATCTTGTGCATTTTATTAGTTTTAAGAAGTGCTCAAAGGTAAAATTATAAGCAGAGAACACTTATAATTTAACATCATTTTAAACTAAAAGCAATGGTCAATCAGGCATAGTCAACACTAAAAACTGTAATTTTAAAGGGTCTAAACTTTCAATAAGACAAGGAATAAGTTCTTCACCATACTCTAAATAAAATTGAGAAAAATTCGTATTGCGCTCCTGCAAACTTTGGTTTGGAAATAATTCATTTTGAATAACAGTTATTCGCTTTACCTCATCCGACAATTTACGTTTTTGAGCTTTTAACAAGCGTTTTTCTAGATTATCTAAACCTTTAAGCTGCTTTATTTCTTGTGCTTGAACAGCACCTAAAAATGATCTATCTGTATCTTGAGCTACGGTGTAAAGGTCTTCAAACTGTTGCTTCAAATATGTTTTTTGTTTTGAAAAATCGATATCAATGTTTGAAATATCCCTAACTTTCTTATTAATAAGTGAGTGCTTTTTTAAGAATATCTCTGCCGTTGATATTCCAAGATTGGTTAGTTTATCATGTTGTTTTGTTGTTTTTATTAACACCGAATTTCTTAACAGCAAAATTGGAAAAGGCACTTTTACTTCATTAAAATAAGCCTTTAACTGAAACCAATAAGCGATTTCACCCCCACCTCCTATATAACAAATATTTGGTAAAATTACTTCTTGATATAAGGGACGCATAATCACATTTGGCGAAAACCTTTCTGGATAATCATGGACTTCCTTTAGGAGTGATTCTCTACTCCAACTCACATTGGTATTTAAAACTTGGTATCGGTCATTTTCAAAAACAATACGTTCCCGTACATTTTTACCTAAATAGAACAAATTTATCGCTCTAGGGTTCACCTGAATTTTATAATCATTTGATAAGGCTTCCAAACCTTTATTAGTCTCGGTTACTTTTTTAGATGATGTTTGGTTTAACAACTCATCTTCAATAAAGGGTATAAACTGTTTCTTAAGGTCTGCATCATTAGCGTTAATAATAACCAACCCATAATCTGCAAAAAGTTGATTCGCCAAGAATCTGGTAGCTTCTGAAAGGTTATCATGATTTAAATAAGCGGACTGAAAAAGTCGTTTTAAGGTTTCAGCATTTTTACCGCCTCCTAATTCTTCAGAAAACACTTGAAAAACATCATCTAAACCATCAGTATAAAGTGCTCCAACGGCGCCACTTGCATCTTTATGCCATCTAATTTTTTTACCATTAAAATTAAAATAATTAATTTCTTCAAAATCATGATCTTCAGTAGCCATCCAGTACACTGGAACAAAATTATGTTTTGGATAGGCTACTTTCAACCGCCTTGAAAGATTTATAACCGAAATAATTTTATAGAGAAAATATAGAGGTCCAGTAAACAAATTAAGTTGATGCCCTGTTGTGATGGTAAAGGTATTTTGTGCTTGTAAAACTTCAATATTTTGAAGTGTTAAACTAGACATTTCTACATTTTTATATTGCCGTTTTAAAACTGAGGATAAAACGGTTCTACTATCTTGACTAAAAGTAGTGGTCTTTTCTTCTATTTGTTTCTCAAAATTTTCTAAACTAGGAAACCGATTATAAAACGTATCTAATTCTGATTTTTGGTTTACGTAATCACAAATTAAAGACGAAAAATAACCTGTTTCTTGAAATGTAAGGTAGTCTTTCTGCATATTTCAATATAAAATCATGTAAATATACATTTATTGATTTTGTTAAAATCTAAAAAATACGTTAAGAATTTTTACAGAAAAACTAATTACTTCTGCAAGGTAATTGGGTTTTTGAACAAACTAAAACTCAAGGTTATTTGATAAGAACCTTTTTTTTAGCAAAAATTATAATAACAGTTTATACATGGTCATCTAAGGTTTTTATGAAGGCCATTAAGTCGTTTGTATCTTGCTTTGTCAAATTTAAGGCATCAGCAGGCAAGGTTTGGTTTTCTAATTCCATCCCCATTCCAATGCCACCACCACGATTGTAAAAATCAATAACCTCCTCAAGAGTGTCATATACGCCATTATGCATATAAGGAGCCGTTTTATTAGCATTTCTAACCGTTGGTGTTTTAAAAAAATGTTTTTTCTGTTTGGTGTTAAACACGTAGTAGCGACCTAAATCATCATCAATAACAGCATTAATGGTATCGGTGGTTTTGGGTACTCCAATAAGTTCCATTTCACTTTCTTTATATAAAATAGGCACAGTACCGTTAAAGGTTGGAGGAAAATGGCAAGTAGCACATTTAGCTTTTCCCATGAACAGATTGAAACCACGTTTTTCTGAAGTGGTTAAATTGTTTTCTAGACCATTAATATTATTGTCGAATTTTGAATTAAATGGGACAAGACTCCTGATATAAGTTGCTATGGCATTTCTAATATTCTCCTGCGTAGGGCCATTAACATAAGTGCTATCAAAATCTTTTGTATAGTCTGGATTGCTTTTTATTACGGCTTCCAAATGTTTTAAATCGGAGTGAAACTCTTTTTCATTATTTACTACAGCAACTATTTGCCCTTCTAGACTTCCAGCACGTTTATCATAGAAAAACCCTTTTTGTAAAGCAGCATATAATAAGGTTGGGCTGTTTCTGGTAACCTTATCGGATATTTTTTTACCATCGGTAAAGTGTTTTTCTGGTAGGTGACAAGAAGCACAACTTATGGAATTATCTTTTGACAATGCTTTTTCATAAAACAGCTTTTCACCTAAATTGATTTTGTTAGGAGCTAAGGAATCGAATTGTTCCGATGAAAAATAACTCAAGTTAAAGGTATTTTTAGAAAACAAGGACTTTAAATTGTTATTGAATGCTAAAGCGTATGGAAATTCTACATTCCAGTCTGTCTTCGTTTCAAGAATTAGCTCTAATTGTTTATGCGTATGGTTTTTAATAAAGTCAAATCTATCGAACGTTCCAAAATCGGTTTTAAGCATATTTATACTACTTTCAATTTCCTTTTGCCACATGTTAAGCAGAGCTTCCGATTGAAAATAGGATGCATATATATTTAAAATGTTTTGTATGCTTTCATAATTAATAATGGCTTCATCCAAAGAACGCTCCAATACTGGAGAGTCAAAACCTGTTACACCAGTAAGAGCTATACGGTTTATCTCGTCGCGTATAAGCCATAGTACATGGTAGTCTTTAAACTGTAACCGCGCGTTGTTTTTTATAAGCACTAATCGGTTTTGCGTTTTTTTTATAATTTGGTTTAGATAGTTTAAATCTAAGCTATCTTCATGAATCAGTTCTTCAATAACCTGAAACCCGAACGGTTTTATAATTTTTATATCGGTCGCATCTTCTTCTTCAACTTTTAAAAGATTGGGCTGATTAAGCGTTTTATAATTTTCGGCATCAGCAAAAGCCAATACCGCTTCTGTTTTTTTAAAATAGTTTCTTGCTTGTATATAGTTTTCAATACTAAGGTTAGTTGTTTTGATTTCTTTTAACTTCTCTAAGTACGCCACACAGCTATCTATATCTTGCTGATAGGTTAGGCTTAATGTTTCGATGGGTTCCTGAACAGGCACGTTAGCTGCTGGCTTTTTACAGGAACAGATTATAACGGCAAAAAGACACACGCTAAATACGTGTGCCTTTTTTAATAATATGATGTTATTCATAGATTATCTGTCTAAACCATGAATTAAATAAAGAACACTTCCTTCATTAGAATCTGGTGTTTCAATAGCTTTAGGATCTGTAAATGAAGAACCATCAGCAGGAACCCACCCGTGATTTTGAGTAATTAATAAGAAAGTACCTTCGTTGTTTACAACATCGGAAACATCAATCATACCCGTAATTTCCCAAGTTCTTGTAGCAGGGCCATAACCAGCTGTTTCGGCCGCTGTTTGGTCACATTCTAATACTGTTTTTAACTCCCCAGTGTTTAGGTTGTATTGGTATAATAGCGCATAGTGTTGTTTGTATGGACCATCAAAATATCCGTTAGGATCTTCTTGAATGTAAGCATAGTTTTCAGTAACTAAGATGTTATCAGGACTGTGGAACATTTTAGCTTTTCCTTCATCTAAATCTCCATCTAAAACACAGGTAATCGTTCCAGCAGCTGTAGGATCTTTTTCATTAAGTACAACTTTATATACACGACCATATATACTACCCTTACCTACTAATCCGTCTTTTTTACGACCTGTTACACAAAAGTAAATTTCTCTGTTGTTTTCGGCAGAACCACGCCTCCAGTCAATATCCTCTAATCTAGAGAATCCCATAACACCTTTTGCTTTACACTCAGCATCTAATAAATCAATATTGGTTTCTGTAAGCTCAACAAATTCTACAGGGTAAGACACACCTTCTTCCATAGCAACTTCAACATCGTTAGCCATTCCATTAACTTTTAAACCATATAATTGTCCGCCATATAAATCACCATGATTACCAACATACATACCTAATTGTCCTGAAGGTATTTCATTATTAGAGTGGTCATCACCAATAAAAGCTACGGTTTTTCCTGGGTATGCGTCTTTACCAATAACTACAGCATTTTCAGTAGACCATTGTCCGAAAGCTGATAACATTTCAGAGGAACCAGCATCTTTAGATTTTTTGTATGGATCTGTTAAGAATACACCTTTTGAAGCC
This sequence comes from Allotamlana fucoidanivorans, assembly GCF_006265225.1. Classification (GTDB taxonomy): domain Bacteria; phylum Bacteroidota; class Bacteroidia; order Flavobacteriales; family Flavobacteriaceae; genus Allotamlana; species Allotamlana fucoidanivorans. The sequence continues at coordinate 31,012 of NZ_VDCS01000007.1, forward strand.
CCTCCCCATTCTCCACCAGAAAGGTATAAAGGACCAAAACCATGTTCTTCTGGAGTAATAAGTGAACCCGAACATTGCGCTGTGTTAGCTGTAGCTTCGGCATTTAAAATGTACTCACCATGTACTGGTTTAAACGTTTTATCGAAGGTTATTCTGGCAATAGAATAATCGGCTTCAATATTATTTATTAAGGTGTATTTACCGTTATTTTCTTTTATTAGTCCGGCACCATCAGCCATACTTCCGTAAACGAAATCAGCAGATTGTTGTAAAACGTCTTCTGACGATAATAAGGTAGTAACAGAAATAGTATTGAATCCTGATTTTACATCTAAAAAGCTAGGTGTTACAGATTGGTTTTTAAACTCAATATCATTTTTAAATTTGCTTTTTAAAGCCATATCTAACGGTGCTTCAGAATTTTCTAGAGTTTCGTTATGGCAGCCTGAAAGCAATCCAAGGGCAGCGAAAGATAATAGAATTGTTTTTTTCATTTTTTTGAAGATAAAAGTGATTAATTAATTTACAGTATAAAATTACCTTCAAAACATATGTGGCATGTTAACAGAACTTTGGGATTGAATGAAGATTTCGTTAACGCAACGTTATCAAATTAAATTACAGGTTAAATACCTGATTATATGCTTCTTATATTTACAGTTTAATCTTAACTATATCTTCATTTAAAACTTAAAACTCAATATATTTACTTGTCAACCACCATTATAGATAGTTATTTACTATTTTTTGATGAAAGACGTTATCACTCACTTATTAATACACTTTTAAAAAAATCGCTTAACCATTTAAACAAAATGTTAAAAACATACTGGATTATAGATAGTTACTTTATTTTTTCGTAAATTAATAGGTAGAAAAAAACCTAAAACTTTTATTATGAAAACGTTAATATCTATAATCTGGTGTTTGCTCATTGGGTTTTTCATTAACACTGCAAAAGCTCAAGAACAAACTTCAGAACCCTTTAAAGAAATCACGGGTAAAATTGTGGATGAAGCTACTAAAAAACCTCTAGTATTCACAGATGTGGTGATTGAACATTCCAATATAAGCACAGTAACTAATAGTGAAGGTGAATTTTTATTAAAAATTCCCATTGATTTACTAAAAGGTGATATTCATATCACCCACTTAGGCTATGAACAGAAAGATGTAAAAATTTCTGATGTAGAAAAATTAGCAAAAATTACCTTAATTCCTGCCTTGACAGAACTAGATGCCATTAGTATAACTGCTACTTCAAAGAATGCTAAAGATTTAGTACTAGAAACACTTGGAAAAAAAAGCAACTTATATAATAACCAAAACACATTAATGACCGCCTTTTACAGAGAAACTATAAAAAAACGTCGAAAAAATGCCTCGTTGTCTGAAGCTGTTGTTAAAATTCACAAACAACCATATAATAACTATAGAAGTGACCGTATTGAACTGGTAAAGGCAAGAAAAAATACAGATTATTCTAAATTGGACACCATTGCTTTAAAACTGCAAGGCGGCCCTTTCAGTAATGTGTATACTGATATCATAAAATACCCTGAATATATTTTTAACGAAGAAAATATTGAAGATTACGTCTTTGGTTTTGACAGTTCTACCATGATAAATGATAAACTCATTTATGTTATTGACTTTAAACAACGTAAAGACATAGATACACCTCTATATTATGGTAAGCTATATATTGATGCTGAAACGAAAGCGTTAACTAATGCTGTGTATAGCCTTAATGTTTCAAATAGAGCATTGTCAAGTCAAATGTATGTTAGAAAAAAACCTAGAAAAGTAGATGTTTACCCAACAGAAGCTACCTACAGAGTAAATTATCGTACAAAAGATGGAAGATGGCACTATGCTTACAGCAACATATCACTGACATTCAAAGTAAACTGGAAAGGAAAGTTATTTAATAACACCTATACATTAAATAGTGAAATGGCCATTACAGATTGGGAAGTTCAGAAAACGAAATTAGCCGATGTAAAAAGCCAATTATTAAGACCTTCAACCATTTTAACCGAAATGGCTTCTGGTTTTTCTGACCCACGATTTTGGGGCGCTTACAATGTCATAGAACCCGATAAATCTATTCAGTCTGCTATCAAAAAAATTCAGAAACAATTGAAAAAAACCTAGAAAAAATAGGTATAAATACTAAAACCATTGATCTATAATAATTATCAATGGTTTTTAGTTTTGTTTAGGTTGTGCTTTATAGAACGTTAAAAAAGTGTGGTTTGTCCCTCATCATCAATATCTGGCTCGCCACTAGCTCCTTCAGATTTATCGGTAACTTCTTTTTCACCAACAACTTCTATATCATCTGCATGCACCTCATCGGGCGCCTCATAAGGCAAAGGGTCTAATAAATTTATTTGATTGACTTTCTCTTTAGTTAACTGATTACCAATAGCTGTTATTCCTTTAATGGAGATAAACTCTTCAAGATTTACAATGAGGTTATCTTTACGTTCTTTTCCGCGCTCTTTTGCAAAGACCACTTCGGCAACTGGTTTCCAATCTGTGGATACTATTTCTAATTGTGAATTTGGATGATCGGATATGAAAGATTCTTCTCTACCTTCATTTTCAACCAAAAAACGTTTTACATAATACAGCTCTCTTTCTCCATTATAATAAACGGCTGAGATTGGTTTTTTAGGACGCCATTTTTCCATCACAATCATATCATCATCAAAATGCATAGTCACTTCGGGAGTAACCGTTTTTAAAACACCTGACTGATTAATGATAAGCAATTTATCTTCACCTCTAAACTCACCTATTAATTCACCCCGTCCATCTACATTAATACGTTGTACTGTATCATCAAACCATATTTTTCTTGGTTTTAAGGTGGAAACACCTTTCTCTTTTAGCTCAACACGTTTTACAGGATATTTAGTAACCAAATTTCCTTTTGAAGCTCTTCCCTTTATAAGAATATCGGCAAAATCAATATCCCATTTTAATTTTTTAATACTACCTGCTTGTCTTAAATTTATTGCTACCACCTCAGCCTCTCCATTAGGATTTGCCGAAAAATATAGACAAACAGACCCTTTGTTACCATTGGTTAAATCATAGTCTCTGTCTCGCGTTATACTAGTTACCGCAAAACGCTTTATATATGAAGGTCCTTTTTTGCCATCGCGATAAATCATATTATAAATAGTACGCTTGTCTTTCTTCTTAAAAACGTCTACATGTATAATATCTTTACCTACAAAGGTTTTTGTATCTACTTTTGTCACCATCATTTTTCCTTCCTTAGTAAACACAATAATATCATCAATATCACTGCAGTCACAAACATACTCGTCACGTCTTAATGAGGTTCCTATAAAACCTTCTACCCGATTAACATAAAGCTTGGTATTTCTTATCACTACTTTGGTAGCATCTACATCATCAAAAGTTCTTATTTCTGTTTTACGCTCTCTTCCTTCTCCGTAATCTTTTTTAAGTCTTTTAAAATAATCAATAGCATACTCAATCAAGTGCGCTAAATGGTGTTTTACTTTAGCAATCTCTTCTTCTAAGGCTTCAATTTTTTGCTGCGCTTTGTCTATATCAAACTTTGAAATACGTTTAATTCTAATTTCGGTCAGTCTAACTATATCGTCTTCCGTTACCGCGCGTTTTAAATGTGTAATATGAGGTTGCAAACCTTTGTCAATAGCTGAAATAACACCTTCCCAAGTTTCTTCTTCCTCTATATCACGATAAATTCTATTCTCAATAAAAATGCGTTCTAATGAAGCAAAATGCCACTGCTCTTCAAATTCACCTAATTTTATTTCTAGTTCTTGCTTTAAAAGTTGAACGGTATTATCGGTGGAACGACGCAACATCTCTGATACCCCAATAAACAAAGGCTTATTATCTTCAATAACACAGCCTAAGGGCGAAATGGAAGACTCACAACTTGTAAAGGCGTATAAGGCATCAATAGTTTTGTCTGGTGAAAGTCCAGATGGCAGATGTATCAAAATCTCAACTTCGGCTGCTGTATTATCTTCTATTTTCTTAATCTTTATTTTGCCTTTGTCATTGGCTTTTAAAATAGAATCAATAAGTGACGATGTTGTGGTTCCAAAAGGCAATTCTGTAATAACGAGGGTATTTTTATCGCGTTGAGAAATCTTAGCTCTTACACGAACTTTTCCCCCGCGCATCCCATCATTATAGTTTGAAAAGTCTGCAATCCCGGCAGTTGGAAAATCAGGGTAAATGGTAAAACGCTTACCTTGAAGATGCTTTACAGAGGCATCAATAAGTTCAATAAAATTATGTGGTAATATTTTTGTAGACAAGCCAACAGCTATACCTTCACCTCCTTGAGCAAGAAGTAAAGGAAACATAACTGGTAGGTTTATGGGTTCTTTTCGTCTGCCATCATAACTGGCTTGCCACTCGGTAATTTTTGGGTTGTAAACTACATCTAAAGCAAATTTTGATAATCGGGCTTCAATATACCTAGAGGCCGCTGCACTATCTCCCGTTAAAATATTTCCCCAGTTACCTTGCGTATCAATTAAAAGGTCTTTTTGCCCTATTTGCACCATGGCATCTGCAATACTGGCATCACCATGCGGATGATATTGCATGGTATGCCCCACAATATTGGCCACTTTATTATACCTTCCATCATCAAGATCTTTCATGGAATGCATAATACGGCGTTGAACGGGCTTAAAACCATCTTCAATAGCTGGTACAGCGCGTTCTAAAATAACGTACGACGCATAGTCTAAAAACCAATCTTTATACATACCCGTAACTCGGGTAATGGTTTCTTTAGGTTCACTTTTTTCATTAAGTAATTCGTCGTCGTTTTCAATCATTAATTAGCTCAGTTTTTTAGGTTTTCCGTTTAGCATTACTTTTCCTTTTGTTTGCAGCCTGTGTACCTGCTCACTGCTGGTATGAATATAAAAATGCTGATAAGAACGTCTAACCTTAAACTCTCCGCTTTTATTGTATAACATAGTATTTAGTTTAGTCCCTATTTATGGGAATTTATATAAATTATTCTCTATACAAATTTAAGGTTTATACCAGATTTATCCATTAAAATTAACTAAATTTTCACCATTGACAGGCATGAAATTCACATCACCTTTATCACTCAACAACATCCATTTCAACCTTTAAATTATCAATAATAAACTCTTGCCTTGTTGGTGTGTTTTTTCCCATATAAAAGGCCAACAAATCGTCAATAGACATATTATCATCTAGCATAACAGGGTCTAACCGAATATCATCCCCTATAAAATGTTTAAACTCATCGGGTGAAATTTCACCCAATCCCTTAAATCGTGTTATTTCTGGTTTTGGCTTTAGTTTTTCAATAGCATTAACACGTTCTTCTTCTGAATAACAATAAATGGTTTCCTTCTTGTTTCTAACTCGAAACAACGGTGTTTGCAAAATATAAAGATGCCCTTCTTTAATTACCTCTGGAAAAAATTGTAAAAAGAAGGTTATTAATAACAATCTGATATGCATACCATCCACATCGGCATCTGTAGCTATCACCACATTATTATAGCGCAAATCTTCTAAAGACTCTTCAATATTTAATGCGGCTTGAAGTAAGTTAAATTCTTCATTTTCATAAACAATCTTTTTACTTAACCCATAGCAATTTAGCGGCTTTCCTTTTAAACTAAATACGGCCTGCGTATTTACATCTCTTGATTTGGTAATACTACCTGATGCTGAATCACCCTCAGTAATAAACAGGGTTGATTCAAGGTTTCTTTCATTTTTAGTATCGCCAAAATGCACCCTGCAATCTCTTAATTTTTTGTTATGAAGACTCGCTTTTTTGGCTCTATCTCTAGCCAGTTTTCTAATACCCGAAAGTTCTTTCCGCTCACGTTCAGCTTGAAGAATTTTTCTTTGAATTTTATCAGCGGTATCAGGATTTTTATGCAAATAATTATCGAGATACGTTTTTATAAAGTCATTCACATAAGTGCGTACCGTTGGGTAATCACCACCCATATCTGTTGAGCCTAACTTTGTTTTTGTTTGACTTTCAAAAACAGGTTCCATAACTTTAATAGCAATGGCACTAACGATTGATTTTCTTACATCGGAAGCATCATAAGCTTTACCGTAATATTCTCGGATTGTTTTTACAATAGCTTCTCTAAATGCATTTAAGTGGGTACCTCCTTGTGTGGTATTCTGCCCATTTACAAAACTGTTGTATTCTTCACTATACTGCGTTTTACTATGGGTAAGCGCTACTTCAATATCATCACCTCTTAAGTGAATAATGGGATATAATAAATCAGATTCATTTATTTTTTCTGCCAATAAATCCTTTAATCCGTTTTCACTAAAATACTTTTCGCCATTAAAAACAATGGTTAACCCTGGATTTAAGTACACATAGTTTTTAAGCATTTTAACCACATACTCACTTCGGAATTTGTAATGCTTAAAAATGGTCTCATCTGGCACAAAAGACACTTTAGTACCCTTTCTCCTTGAGGTTTCTTCTAAAAATTCTTGGTTTGTTAAACTACCTTTCTCAAACTCGGCAGAAGCACTTTTGTTGTCTCGTGTAGATTCCACTCTAAAATAGGCAGACAAGGCATTTACTGCTTTTGTACCAACGCCATTTAACCCTACAGATTTCTTAAACGCTTTAGAGTCATATTTTCCTCCTGTATTCATTTTAGAAACCACATCAACCACCTTTCCTAAGGGAATACCTCGACCATAATCACGCACAGTCACTTTACTTCCTTGAATGGATATCTCTATAGTTTTTCCTGCACCCATGACAAATTCATCTATGGAGTTATCTAAAACTTCCTTGAGAAGAATGTAAATACCATCATCTGGTGACGACCCATCTCCCAGTTTTCCAATATACATTCCTGGCCGCATTCTAATATGCTCTTTCCAGTCTAATGAACGAATATTTTCTTCGGTGTAATTGGATTGTTCAGCCATTAAATATGGGGTGTGTTTTTAAGATAGAACGCTAATATAGCATAACCATTTAAAAAATAAAATACCCGTTAAACAAAGTAATTAACAATAACTTTTGATTTTTGTTGAGAACATACGTAATATCTCCTAGCCTTTTTTTAAAGACACTACTAATATACCTACAATAACCACCAGTGCTCCAATTAATTGAACCCACGTTAACACTTCTCCTAAAAAAATCACCGCTAAAACAATAGTGGATATTGGGCCAATCCCAGCTACAATTGCAAAATTTGAAGAACTAATTCTTTTAATGGAAGCTGATATTAAAAACGAAGGAATCACCGTAGCAAATACCGCAATGAGCAATCCTAAAACATAAACTTGCCACGAAAAACAAAAAAAATCTGTTTGGCTAACCAAACTATAATGAACAAAAACGCAAACACAGGACACCATCATTGCATAAGCTGTAAATTTTACCACTCCAAACTTAGGTATTAACCAACCACTTCCTACCAAATAAGAAGCATAGGTAATGGCGCTCAACAAAATAAAACCACCGCCAAGTAAAACCTGTATCCCCACCTCTCCCACTTCTTCCCAGAACGCTATTACAACACCAAAATAAGTTAATAGTATAGCCATGATCTGTGTTTTACTAATGCGTTGTTTAAATATCAATTTATTAAAAAATAACACCAAGGTTGGATAGACAAATAAAATAATACGCTCTAAACTAGCTTTGATATAGGTAAGCCCTATAAAATCAAAATAGCTTGCTAAGTAATACCCTATAAAACCAAACACAAACAACCAAAAATAGTCCCTCCTTTGTAATCGAATTACAGTGTTTTTGTTTTTATAATAGAGTGCAATAATCACATAAAATGGAAACGCAAACAGCATTCTAAATAACAATATACTTACGGCATCAGCTCCGTAATTATAAGCGAGTTTAACCATGACGGCTTTAGATGAAAAAAGCACAACACCTAAAACACCGAGAACAACACCATACCAAAATCCTGTCTTTGTTTGCATGCTACGAAGGTAGTATGCTTCAAATCTCTAAATGTATAACACAAATATAATTTACAACGTTCAAGCACGCTAAAACTGAATCAAGAAACACACAGACACAAAAAAAGCACCTCATTTGAGATGCTTTATAAATTTAAAACAGTGACCGTTATACATTAAAAAGAAAATGCATCACATCTCCATCTTTAACTATATAATTTTTACCTTCAACACGCATTTTTCCGGCTTCCTTTACCTTAGATTCACTACCATACTGCACATAATCATCATATGCAATAACTTCGGCTCGAATAAATCCTTTTTCAAAATCGGTATGGATAACACCTGCCGCTTGAGGTGCCGTAGCTCCAATACCAACAGTCCATGCTCTGACCTCTTTTACACCTGCCGTAAAATACGTTTGTTGATTTAAAAGCTTATAAGCCCCCCTAATTAATTTAGCAGAACCAGCCTCATCTAAACCTATATCTTGAAGAAACATTTGACGTTCTTCATAATCATCTAACTCATTAATATCTGCTTCTGTTCCAACAGCCAACACCAAAACTTCAGCATTTTCATCTTTTACAGCTTCTTTTACCTGTTCAACATAAGCATTTCCTGAAACTGCCGATCCTTCATCAACATTACAAACATACATGACAGGCTTATCTGTTATAAACTGTGATGGTTTTACAAAATCATTATAATCATCTTCACTAAACTCTAAGGCTCTGACCGATTTTCCAGCTTCAAGTCCTTCTTTAATCTTTAGCAAAACTTCTTGTTCTTTTTGAGCTTCTTTGTTTCCTGTTTTTGCAGCTCTTTTAACCTTGTCTAGTTTTTTTTCAGCCGTTTCTAAATCTTTCAGTTGAAGCTCCATATCAATGGTTTCCTTATCTCTAATAGGATTGATATTTCCTTCAACATGTACAATATTATCGTTATCAAAACAACGTAAAACATGCAAAATAGCATCCGTTTCTCTAATATTGGCCAAAAATTGGTTACCAAGACCTTCTCCTTTGCTAGCCCCTTTTACAAGTCCCGCAATATCAACAATTTCAACCGTCGCTGGCAAAACACGCTCTGGGTTAACTAAGGATTCTAACTTGGCCAGTCTAGGATCTGGTACATTTACCACACCAATATTAGGTTCTATGGTACAAAATGGAAAATTTGCACTTTGTGCTTTAGCGTTTGATAAACAATTAAATAGTGTTGATTTCCCTACATTTGGTAATCCGACGATGCCTGCTTTCATTAAAATTTTATTTATTAATTCCCGCCAAAACGAAAATCTATATTTTGCGAGTGCAAATGTAGGCATTTCCTTGATTATTTTTTGTAACATTTTGTTGCTTTAATCGTTGATTGATTATAAATCATCTTCTATGAAAAAGATTTACTTTTTCCTTATCGCTATAACATGGCACTTTAGTTGTTTTTCGCAACATATTACAGCTCAGCTTATAGATAAAAACAACGGCCGCTCTATTCCATATGCCTCAATAAAAACAGGAGTTTACAAGGGAGTCATTTCTAACGAAGAAGGGTATTTCACTATTTATTCGGAAAACAACAATATAAAATCGGTCACGATTTCATGCTTAGGATACCTAAATAAAACAATTTCCATTGACGACATAATCGCTTTTAATTACATTATAAAACTTGAAGAAGCCGTACATAAACTCAATGCGGTATACCTAAGCAACAAACCACCAAACGCCGACTCTATTATTGCTAAGGTAAAAGCGCATACACCTATAAATTACAAATCTGAATTAAACCACTATGCCATTTTCAGAAGAACTACAGACTACATTGATTTTAAAAGTTTAGAATTTGAAATTGAAAAAGCGTCACATATTAAAAAACATCAGCTAGAAGCCGCAAACAAAAGTTTAAATGCGCTATCAAACAAAATAAAAAATAGTGACATCAAAGAATTTGCCGACTTAAAAGGTGAGCTTTATGTTTTAGATAAAGACAGTTCAAAACTCGAGGTAGAAAAAGCGACTAAGCTATTAGATCACAAAAACGACTTTTCTATGGAAGAGGTTCAAGACAAAGCCCAAAACTTAGTTTTAGAATACCTTGACACTACTAAAACCTATAAATTAAAAACTGGACTTTTCAAAATAGAAGACTCACTCGCCTTAAACAAGGGTGATTTTAAAGACGAACATAACAAAAACGAATATAAAACAGCGAGCTTAAACAAAAAGCTACGATCATTTTTAAAGCGCGCCCAATATTATGATAATTCATTTTTATTTAAACTATTAGATTTTGAGTATTACAATTTTAAATACCAAAACATGACCTATGACAATAATGAACTTACCTACATTATTCATTTTACGCCTAAAAAAAGTAAAGCCAAGTACACTGGCAAAATTTATGTAAATCAAAACACCTACGCCATCACCAGACTAGACTATGCGTTTTATAAAAACAGACATGGTGACAAATTAAACTTAAAGTTCCTACTAGGTATAAAATTTAATGAAAATATGAGTGAAGGCACTCTACTTTTTAAAAAAGACAGCAATAATATGTATCACCCCAAATATTTAAAACGTACGAATGGAAGTTACTTTTACGTGAATCGTGATGTTAAATTCATAGAAAACACCCATGCCAAAAAGAAAGTAAACTTTTCTTTTAAACTTGAAGGTGATGCCCGAAATAAGGAAGAGCTATTATTCATTTCGAGTAATGAATTGACCTTAGATGATTTTAATTCTATAAAACAAGACTCCATTGTAACTTTTTCTGTTTTAAGCACATTTGACAAAACGCTATGGGAGAAAGAAGAAACCTTAGAACCTTCAACTGAAATGAAAACATTTTCAACCACAGATTAAGCTTTTTTATAAAGAACTCAATCATTTACAAAGATGAATAAATTTCCTTTTTTAAAATGAATTTCAACTAAATTGCTTATCGCCTTATTTCTGGTACCTATTCTTTGACCGAAAATTAAAGTTTCGTTTTTAAGTGGATATTGCAATCCTGTTGTTTTAACACCTTTAGCTTCATGCATAGGCACCAATGATATGGTTTTCCCTTTGCTCATCTCTATTTTAGTATACGGTGTTGCCAAAAAATAATACCCATGATTATCAAAAAAGACAAGATCTAATTTATTTCTCCAATGAACAGCCGTATGCAAGTTTCCTAAAAAGTGATCTTGTTCCTTACCACTTGCCCCAAACACATCAATACAATTATACCCCTTATTAAACAAAATATCCAGAATCTTATCAAAATCGGTATAGTCTTGATCTGGGGTATGAATAATTTCAATATTCTCAGGGCTTTCTTTTAGCGAGTCTAAATCACCATTAATAAAGTCTGGCGTTATATCATGCTTCTTCAATGTCCAATACGCACCATCTGTTGCACAAACCAAATCATAACCATCTACAGCAGGAAAAGCATGGGGAACTTCTCCGTTTAATAGCAACAAAACTTTTTTTGATTTCATAATTCAAAAATAAACAATAAGGGAATAAAAAAATCCTGAGTTTTTAACTCAGGATTTCAATTTTATAATCAATCAACAACTTTTTTATTCATCAGGATGCATAAAACGTTGTTTTGCTAGTAACTCCTCTTCTGTTTCAACATGATCTTCATCGGGTACACAACAGTCTACAGGACAAACAGCAGCACATTGTGGCTCATCATGAAACCCTTTACACTCAGTACATTTATCTGGCACAATATAGTATAGCTCATCACTAATAGGTTCTTGAGCTTCATCGGCATCTACCTCTGTACCGTTTGTTAAAACTACCGTACCTTCTAAACTAGTCCCATCTTTGTAGCGCCAATCGTCCGCCCCTTCATATATTGCCGTATTTGGGCATTCGGGTTCACATGCACCACAATTTATACATTCGTCTGTTATAATAATTGCCATAGCGTTTTTTTCTTTCTAAATTTGCAGTTGCAAAAATAAAGCCAAAACCGTTCATAACCAAATTCAGAATGCAATTACAAGACAGAATTGATGCTTTTGTAAAATTAGGAGATTTTTTAAGGCAATTTTCTAATGAAGATATACAAAAAGACCATAATATTGAACACAACAACATATTCTTTGACGGCTTTAAGCATCAACTTAAATTAGCAAAAGAACATAATGGGTGGTTTACCCCAGAAAATATAAGGTTTTCTATAAAATCATGGAGTGATGCCTTAACCCTAAAAAACCTAACTACTTGGTTAAAGCCTTATAACATAAATCAATTAAATCCAAGGACGGTGGCCATTATTATGGCTGGAAATATTCCTTTAGTAGGCTTTCATGATTTTTTGTCTGTGCTCATTACAGGACATAGTGTCTTAGTAAAACAATCCTCAAATGACAAGCAGTTACTCCCATTTTTAGCCAAATATTTAGAGTATGTTGAACCACAATTTAAAGGACATATTGTTTTTACAGAAGAAAAAGTAGAACATTTTGATGCCGTTATTGCCACTGGCAGTAACAACACCGCGCGCTATTTTGAATATTATTTTAAAAACAAACCCGCTATAATAAGAAACAACAGAAACTCGGTTGCTATTTTAACTGGAAATGAAACTGAAAACGACTTAAAAAACCTATCAGAAGATATTTTTAGATATTATGGTTTGGGTTGCAGAAACGTTTCAAAACTTTTTGTCCCACATGGGTATGATTTTCAGGCGTTTTTTGAAGCTATTTATCATTGGCATCCAATTATGGACAGCGCCAAATATGCTAACAATTACGATTACAATAAAGCCGTGTATTTAATGAGTGAATTTGATATGCTTGAAAACGGTTTTTTTATGATAAAGGAAGATAAAAGTTTTGCCTCTCCCATTGCCACACTTTTTTATGAAACATACCATGATATTTCTCAGTTAAAAGAAGAAATTTCAGCAAAAAAAGATCAAATTCAATGCATTGTGGCTAACGGATTTTCTGAAAACGAAGTACCCTTTGGAGCCACTCAAAAACCCAAACTTTGGGATTATGCGGATGATGTAGATTCCGTTGAATTTTTATTAGCAATTTGACGAAAAAATTATGGAATTTTTAGTATAATTTCTTGAATTAATTAGGAACTTTGCATCCTAATTTTTATTAAAAAAAATGAAAAAACACAACTTCAGCGCAGGACCAAGTATTTTACCACCAGAAGTTTTATTGAAAGCTTCACAAGCCATTGTTGATTATAATAATTCAGGGTTATCCATTATAGAAATATCTCACAGAAGCAAAGATTTTGTTGATGTTATGGAAAACGCCAGAGCCCTAGCTTTAGAGCTTTTAGGACTGGAAGGAAAAGGTTATAAAGCTTTGTTTCTGCAAGGAGGCGCTAGCACCCAATTCTTAATGGTAGCCATGAATCTTTTAGAAAAAAGAGCAGGGTACCTAAACACTGGCGCATGGAGTACTAAAGCTATTAAAGAAGCTAAAAAATTAGATGACATTTATGAAGTGGCTTCTTCGGCTGATGCCAACTTCAATTATATTCCAAAAGGATTTGACGTACCTTCAGATTATGATTACCTGCACTGTACTTCAAACAACACCATTTTTGGAACACAATTAAAACAAATTCCTCAAGTAGACATTCCTTTGGTTTGCGATATGAGTAGTGATATTTATTCACGAAACATTGATTATAGTAAATTTGATTTAATCTACGCCGGAGCTCAAAAAAACATGGGACCAGCAGGAACGACTTTAGTGATAGTAAAAGAAGATATTTTAGGAAAAGTGTCAAGAGATATTCCTTCTATTATGGATTACAAACTACACATTAAAAGTGGCAGTATGCTAAACACTCCTCCTGTATTTGCTGTGTATACTTCTATGCTTACTTTAGAGTGGTTGAAAGCAAAAGGAGGCGTAGCAGCAATAGAAAAAGAAAACGAAAAGAAAGCTAGTTTAATGTATTCTGAAATTGACTTAAATCCATTATTTAAAGGGTTTGCTGCCAAAGAAGATCGTTCAATGATGAATGCTACATTCAACCTTACTAATGACAATTTAAAAGAAACATTTGAAACCATGTTGGTTGAAGCAGGAATTAGTGGTGTAAACGGTCATAGAAGTGTTGGTGGATACAGAGCTTCAATGTACAACGCCTTACCTTTAGAAAGCGTAAAAGCGTTAGTAGAAGTTATGAGCGAATTAGAAAGTAAAGCTTAATTAATCTCAATAATATTTTCGCTTGTGCGGAAATGAAAAACAAAACAATGAAAGTATTAGCAAACGACGGTATTTCACAAAGTGGTATTGATGCCTTAGAAAAGGAAGGATATGAAGTAATCACTACAACAGTAGCTCAAGAACAACTTATAAATTATATCAATGAAAATGATATAGTGGTTTTATTAGTGCGTAGTGCTACTACAGTACGTAAAGACTTAATTGATGCCTGTCCTGGACTAAAAATTATTGGTCGCGGCGGTGTTGGTATGGATAATATTGATGTTGAATATGCCCGTGAAAAAGGACTAAGCGTGATAAATACACCTGCGGCTTCATCACATTCTGTAGCTGAGTTGGTTTTTGGTCACTTATATGGCTTAGCCCGTTTTTTACACAATGCTAACAGAGAAATGCCTCTTGAAGGTGATAGTAATTTTAAAGGTTTAAAGAAAGCTTATGCAAAAGGTACTGAGCTAAAAGGCAAAACACTTGGTGTTTTAGGGTTTGGTCGTATTGGTCAAGCTACTGCCAAAGTGGCTTTAGGTGCTGGCATGAAAGTAGTGGCTTTTGATCCGTTTTTAGAAGAAGCCAACCTAGAATTAGAATTCTTTGATGGTCAAAAAGTAAGTTTTGATATTAAAACAATTTCTAAAGAAGAGGTTTTAAAACAAGCCGATTTTATCACACTTCATGTTCCTGCTCAAAAAGACTATGTTATTGATGAAGCCGAGTTTAGCATAATGAAAGATGGCGTAATCATAGCTAATGCTGCCCGTGGTGGTGTAGTTAATGAAGTGGCTCTTGTAAAAGCTATTGAAAGCGGAAAAGTAGCTAGAGCTGCCCTTGACGTTTTTGAAAAAGAACCAAAACCAGAAATTCAATTATTAATGAACCCTGCTTTATCATTAACCCCTCATACTGGAGCTGCAACTAACGAAGCTCAAGATAGAATTGGAGTTGAATTAGCTGAACAAATCGTTAATATTTTAGGATAAATAACATATTATAAATTCTTAGAAAAGAATTTTAAAAGTCAAAAAAGCCTCTGAATTATAAACCAGAGGCTTTTTCTTTTCAAAAAGGTATGTGACTTCACATATAAATAAGTGTCCTACTAGCAAATGTGAACTCTTTTTTTGTACCTTGATAATTCAAAACTTTTAATTTTAAATTAAATATCATGTCTGGAATCTTAGATTTATTAAACAGTGATTTGGGAAAAACAATAATAAGTGGTGTTTCAAATCAAACCAATCAACCACAAAACAAAACACAAGACGTATTAATCATGGCATTACCTGTTTTAATGACTGCCATGAAGAAAAATGCCACTTCCCAACAAGGTGCTGAAGGCTTATTGAACGCTTTAAACAACAAACATGACGGTAGTATTCTAGATAACTTGGGAGGCTTATTTAATGGTGGTGTAGACTCTAGTGTTATAGATGATGGTAGTAAAATATTGGGGCATGTATTAGGACAAAAACAAAGCAGAGTTGAAAACACCTTAGGCGCCAAAGTAGGAATGGATGCAGACACTGTGGCTCAAATATTAAAAATAGCCGCTCCTATTTTAATGGGATTACTTGGCAAACAAACCAGACAACAGAATGTAAACTCGTCTGGCGGCATAGAAAACTTAATTGGCGGCTTATTGAGCAATAACTCAGCCAGCCAAGAACAAAGTTTTTTAGAATCTATTCTTGATGCTGACGGAGACGGAAGTGTTATTGATGACGTGGCAGGTATGGTCCTTGGAAGCGACAAAAAGAAAGGTGGACTAAGCGGCATGCTTGGAGGTCTTTTTGGAGGAAAATAATACAAAGTAAAAGCTTAACAACATAGTTGTTGGGCTTACTTTTTTGTTAAACCCATCAAAAAGCACATAGTGCTTCTATCGATATTTTGTATATTTTACTCAATGACACTTACCATTGACGCATTCTTACTTTATTAAGAAGATGTT
Source organism: Allotamlana fucoidanivorans (assembly GCF_006265225.1). Classification (GTDB taxonomy): domain Bacteria; phylum Bacteroidota; class Bacteroidia; order Flavobacteriales; family Flavobacteriaceae; genus Allotamlana; species Allotamlana fucoidanivorans. The sequence goes on from NZ_VDCS01000007.1 coordinate 47,184, forward strand.
CTATCATACATTTGGTAAAAATCATGTCATCTAATTATGAAAAATATCATTTACATAATATCTGTTGTTCTAGTGGCTCTTGGCTGCCATACTAGTAAAACACCTCATCATAACTCAAAACCCCCAGAGCAACTTGAAGCATTAAAGCAAAACGATACTGTAAAAATTGTTAATGAAGCTGTTGAATATGAAATTATCATCATTGAACCTGGTTTTAATTTTTGGGTAGCTAGTAGAGCAAAGCCCAGAGGATTTTACTCGCAAAGCTTTTTAGAAAACAGAAACCAGTTATTTGTTATAGAATGGAATCAGCGTGTATTACAACCTGGAAGATATAATTCTAATCTATATGAAATGCAAATTGACTATCAACCAGATATTGATTATGGTTATGAGGTTAACTATTTGCTCTATAACTACTTTATATACTTTCAATTAACCTACAATCAAAGATTAGGACCATTTGTTCCTAGAATTTAATATTGTTTTATTTATTTTTGCTACCAAATTAATATTGTGAAAAAACTAAAACAACGTTGGGGCGTTGACAGTAATTGGCAAATTGCAGTGATTTTTGTTGTATTTGCCATAACAGGTTCAACGGCCTCATATATAGGAAAACCTATTTTAAACTTTCTTAGCATTACCACAGAATCCTTTGGATCATTCGGGTATTGGACCTTTCGTATCATACTATTATTTATTGTTTATCAAATTATGCTTGTTTGTTACGGATGGCTGTTTGGGCAATTTGAGTTCTTTTGGAATTTTGAAAAGAAAATGCTACGTAGATTAGGCTTAAAACGCTTTGTTGATTAATGCATCATACTAAGAAACATATGCACGTACCATTAATAGCCTTATTCTTTTTAGGGCTATTATTGTTTCCTACAAGTATTAGTTTCTATCATGTTTTTCAACATCATAAGCATGACATATGTATTGGCGATGATTCTACACATATACATCAAGTAGATTTAGATTGTGAGTACAATAAATTTAAGATTCATACAAATTACACCTTTCCTAAACTTTGGGTTGCTATTTTCAGTAAAAAACAGTTTCCTGAAGAAATCATTTCATATTACTTCTTTTTAAGTAAATATCAACATTTACATTTTTCCTTAAGGGGTCCTCCTTCTTTAGTTTAATACAATCATACTGCTAACTTTTTAGCACAACCGTTTATTAAACTAAATCATAAATTATGAAATATTACATATATCTCATGCTCTTTTTTGTATTTGTAAACATGGAAGGGCAAAACACTATTCAAGGTATTATTACTGATGCCGAAACTAATAAAACATTAGAATTAGTAAATATTTATATCTCTGAACTGGAAAAAGGTACTGCATCAAATCAAGAAGGGAAATTTACTATAAACAACATACCCTCAGGGAATTACTCAATTTTATTTTCAATGATTGGTTATGAAAATCAATCTTTAAAACTAAAAATTCCTACAGAAGAAACTTTAAACATAGTACTTAACCCTACTGCGATAGAAATGGAAAGCATAATCATTTCTACTCCGTTTCATAAGCTGCAAAGTGAGAATGTCATGAAAGTAGAACATGAAACTATAAAAGAGTTAAGAACCCAAGGCGCCATAACACTTGCCGATGGTATTTCAAATGTTGCTGGTGTAGAAAATATTTCAACAGGTGTAGGTATTGGTAAACCCGTAATAAGAGGATTAAGCTCAAACCGTGTGCTTGTATACGCCCAAGGTGTTCGTTTAGAAAATCAACAATTTGGCGGTGAGCATGGTTTAGGTGTAAATGATGCGGGTATTGAAAGTATCGAGGTTATAAAAGGACCGGCTTCACTGCTTTATGGTAGTGATGCCATTGGAGGCGTGCTTTATTTAAATCCAGAACGTTTTGCTTATGCAGGGACTTCTGAAGGTGATGTGCGTGCCATGTATTTTAGTAGCACCGAAGGTTTTAATACCTCAGCAGGATACAGAGCCTCTGATGAGCGTTTTAAGTTTCTTTTCAGAGGAAGCGTAGCAGAGCATTCAGATTATGACACCAAAGCGTATCGTGTTACCAACACGCGCTTTAACGAAAAAGATTTTAAAGCTGGTGTTGGCTATCAAGTCAATACCTTTAAAACAGAATTTAGGTATAATGTGAATAATTCTAAACTAGGTATACCTGAAGAGGTTGAAGAACAAAGCTTAAATAAAACGCCTTTATTACCTTTTCAAGACATCACCAATCATGTTTTTAGTTCAAAATCTACCGTATTCTTTAATGATTCTAAACTTAACGTCAATCTAGGATACATATACAACGACAGAAAAGAATTTGACGACCACCATCATGATGAGCACGATGACCATGACGATGATGAAGAAGAGGAAGAAGATGATGATCACGACCATGAGGATGAAACCGATCTACACCCTGAGCTTCAAATGAAATTAAAAACGGCCAATTACAACATTCAATATCACTTACCTGAATTTGGAAAATTTGAAATCATTGCAGGTGTTCAAGGCATGTATCAGCGAAACACCAATTATGGGGAAGAACAGCTCATCCCAGATGCTGTGACCTTTGACACAGGTATATTTGCTACGTCTCACATCCATTTTGAAACTTTCGATATACAAATAGGTGGGCGTTTTGATAAACGCCATATTGAAAACTTAGAAGGTAAATACAGAAAGTTTAATAGTGTCAATGGTGCCTTTGGAGTAAAAACAAATATCGCCAAAAACCTAACTGCCAGAGTTAATCTGGCAACGGGATTCCGTGCTCCCAATTTAGCTGAATTGGCATCAAACGGTTTTCATTCAGGTGCTAACAGGATTGAAATTGGTAATCCTGATCTTAACAATGAGGAAAATTTTCAAACAGATGTTACTCTAGAATATAAAAATAAACACTTAGAGTTTTTTATAAACGGGTTTTTAAATCAAATTAACAAGTACATCTACCTATCTCCAACAGGCGAGGTAATAAATGACCGTCCTGTTTATCAATACGCGCAAAATAATGCACATTTGTATGGTGGCGAATTTGGTTTTCATTTACACCCACATCCGTTGGATTGGCTACATTATGAAAACTCTTTTGAAACCGTTACTGGTATTCAGGAAAACAAAGACTATTTACCATTAATTCCTGCAAATACAGTAAAAAACACCATTAGAGTTGAGTTTGACAGAAATTGGATAGATAAAGGCTATGCTTTTATAAAAGCACAATCTACTTTTAATATGACCAATGTAGCACCAAATGAACTTGAAACCTCAGGTTATACGCTTTGGAGCGCTGGCTTAGGAGGTACTTTCAACCTTTTTAACCGAGAACTTACCGTTACCATTGCAGGTACAAATCTTACAGATAAAACCTATATAAGTCATTTATCAAGACTGAGACCCGATGGTATTTTTAATATGGGAAGAAATATTAATATAGGTCTTACCTATAGCTTATAACTCAAATAAAAATGATATATTGAAACGTCATTTGTTTCAATATATCATTTTTGATTTATGAAATTTAAACTCATCATTATAGGGTTACTTTTAACCCTTCATACCATTTCTGCACAACAAGATAAAAAACCAAAAGTTGCTTTAGTTTTAAGTGGTGGCGGCGCTAAAGGTGTGGCTCACATACCTGTTTTACAAAAACTTGATAGTTTAGGTATTGTACCCGATTTAGTGGTTGGAACCAGTATGGGCAGTGTTATTGGTGGTCTTTATGCCGCGGGGTATTCTGGTGATGAGATTGAAAAACTAACCATGCAGGTTGATTGGGATGACATTCTTGGCGGAACCGTTGCCATGCGTAGTGTTGGCATACAAGAAAAAAGTGAATTTAACAGGTATTTAGTTAACCTAGAGGTGATTGATGGTAAGCCTAAAATAAAACCAGCCCTATTAAAAGATCAAAATTTAAGAGAACTATTAACCATTTTATTATACCCCGTTTATCGTGTTCAGGATTTTGACAAACTCCCTATCCCATTTCGTTCTGTAACAACCGATTTGGTACACGGAAAGCAAATAGTGATTAAAGAAGGTTCATTGAGTTTGGCTATTAGAGCGAGTATGTCAATCCCTAGTATTTTTGAACCTGTAAGGTATAATGGCACCTTGTTGGTTGATGGCGGTGTTTTAAATAATTTCCCCACAGATGTTGCTAAAGCATTAGGTGCCGACATTATTATAGGAAGTGATGTTGGTGGCGGTATGGAACCTCTTGAAAATCTTAATAATATTACTACTATTTTATTTCAAACCTCAATGATGACTAGCAACATAAAAAATCCTGCTAATCAGAAATTGTGTGATGTTCTAATAGACCACTACCCTAACCTAACCTATTCCACTCAAGATTTTATAAAAAGTCCTGAAATTTACAAAGAAGGTCTCATTGAAAGCCATAAAAAATTACCTGAGTTAGTTGCGCTGTCTCAAAGGCTTAAAACATATAAACAACGCCAGCATGAACTGCCCGAGGTTAAAGATGAATTTTATTTTGATGCTATTGAGTATCATGGCATTAGTGCTCAAAATATGAGCTTATTTCAGGCTAGAATGAATATTTATCCTAAAACGAAATATACCTCGGCAGAATTGAAAGCAGCCGTTGACAAGGCTATGGGTACTGAAATATTCAATCAAATAACTTATCATTTAAAATTGAGTGACCATGAAACTGTTCTTGTGCTAAAAGGTTATGAAAAAGCTAAAAGTCAATTGAGTGGTACCATTCATTATGATTCCAATCAAGGCGTTGGTCTCGTTTTAAATTACACCAGAAGAAATGTTTTTGGTTATTCATCACGCTTACTTTTAGGGGCTGATATTGCTGAACAACCTAAATTTAGAATAGACTATCAGCAAAATGTAGGTAAAACAAAACAGTGGTGGTGGCGTACCTATGCTTTTGGTCAAAAATCAAAACAAAGACATTATATAAATGGTAAACTAGGTGAAGAATTGTCAAGCAATTATTTCAGGTCGAATATTCAACTGAACAAAGATTTAAATCCTTTATTCAGTTACGTTGGTTTTGATTTCAACTATGAGCATAATAAAATAAAACCAAGAACTGACCCGAGTATTAATAATAACATTTATGATTTAAGACGCTATGCAAGCAACACTATAGAACTGAGTTTTTATTTTATAAAGAACAGCATGAATAAAGTGTTCTTTCCAACCAATGGTTCTGCACTTAATATGCGTTTATCCAGATCTTTTTATAACCGTGTTAATGTGCAATTTGATGAAAATTTTGAATTTAATATCTCAGGAAAAACAAATAATTTCACCAAGTTTAGCCTCGATTATGAAAAACGCTTGCCTCTTTCAAATCACTTATCTTTTGTAGTGGGATTAACCTCTGGGTTAACTTTTATTGACAAGCTCAGCGACCATCAAGTATCATATGCTGAATACGGACAAGGTGCTCAATATACTCTAGGAGGTTTTTTACCTCAAAACAGACGCGATTCATACAATTTTAATGGTTTGGGTGATTATAGCCTTCTCGTTCCCCAATTCTTAAAAGTTCGTACTGCTTTACAGACAAACCCCTTAAGAAATATATACATCACACCCTATCTTAATTTAGCCACAGTTGGTTTTAATCAAGCAGATAGCTTTCTAAAGGAAATGGTTTCTCCCAACATCAATGCTAAATGGATTGATACATCTGAAACCAGTTTTCTAGTTTCAGTGGGTTCTTCGTTTTCATACCACTCTATATTAGGCCCGGTCAATTTTGATTTTTCTTATGTTAACCATAAAAAAGGGTTACCCCTCTTCTTTAATGTCGGTTTAAATTTAAACATTCAAGACTAGACATTTAAGAACAAAAAAAAGAGTCTATGATAAATACCTAGACCCTTTTTTTTGATTTATAAACCTCTTATTCCTATCTAGAATAATTAGGTGATTCTTTGGTAATGGTTACATCATGCGGATGACTTTCGTTTATTCCACTTGCAGTAATCTTAACAAATTGTCCAGTTTCTTTAAGCGTTTCAATATCCTTTGCCCCACAGTACCCCATACCTGCACGTAAACCACCTATAAACTGGTGAATACTTTCAAACAAATCACCTTTATAGGGTACTCTGCCAACAATACCTTCTGGTACTAATTTTTTAATATCATCTTCTACATCCTGGAAATAACGATCTTTACTACCTTCTTTCATAGCTTCAACAGATCCCATACCTCTATATGATTTGAACTTACGTCCTTCATAAATAATAGTTTCCCCTGGGGATTCTTTAGTTCCTGCTAATAGCGACCCTAACATTACTGTATCTGCTCCCGCAGCAATAGCTTTAGGAATATCTCCGGTATATCTAATACCGCCATCAGCAATCACAGGCACGCCTGTTCCTTTAATTGCGGCAGACACCTCTAAAACAGCTGAGAACTGAGGAAAACCAACGCCTGCAACAACACGTGTAGTACAAATAGACCCTGGACCAATACCAACCTTTACAGCATCTGCACCAGCTTCAACTAAGTATTTTGCTGCTGCACCCGTTGCAATATTTCCAACAATAACATCAAGCTCAGGAAACTTAATCTTTAGTTCTTTTAAAACGCCTACTACACCTTTGGTATGCCCATGCGCTGTATCAATGACAACTGCATCAACACCAGCATTTACAAGCGCTTCGGCTCGATCTACAGCGTCGCCAGTCACTCCAATAGCCGCAGCCACACGTAACCGACCGTATTGATCTTTATTTGCGTTAGGCTTTTGGCTTAATTTTGTAATATCTCTAAACGTAATTAAACCTGATAACTTATAATGATCATCAACAATAAGTAGCTTTTCTATTTTATTGTTTTGAAGTATAATTTCAGCATCTTTAAGAGAAGTTCCAACCGCAGCGGTTACCAGATTTTCTCCAGTCATTACCTCTGTAATCGGTTTTTTATTATCGTGTTCAAAGCGCAAATCACGATTTGTTACAATACCTTTTAGCGTATTGTCTTCAGCAACAATAGGAATACCTCCAATACCGTGCTCAGCCATATGCTGTTTGGCATCAAAAACAGTAGCTGTAAGTGGTAATGTCACTGGATCTATAATCATACCGCTCTCTGCACGTTTTACACGTCTCACCTTCATGGCTTGCGCCTCAATAGTCATATTTTTATGCAACACACCAATACCGCCTTCTTGCGCCATGGCAATAGCCATTTTGCTTTCGGTTACCGTATCCATAGCCGCAGATATGATAGGTACGTTAATGGTAATGTTTCTTGTAAATTTGGTTTGTATGTTAACTTCTCTTGGAAGCACTTCAGAAAAAGCCGGAACTAATAGAACGTCATCGTAGGTTAGGCCTTCTCCTACTATTTTATTTTGATGTGCAGTCATGATGCAATTACAGTTATAATTGCGTGCAAATATACACATTTTTTTCGTTTGAATTGTTAACACAATCTAAAATACTATACATGTTAAAGCACAGTAATTTCTATTGAAAATGCTTTGCATTTTTCATGATAAATACAGAGAATTGTATTTTATAGTCTAGCTATTCAAGAATTTAAGATTTCTTGAAAAGAGACAGTATAAAGATGTGTAGAAAAAATGGAGAGAACTTTTTTATTAGTGTTTTCTAAATAACTGAATTAGTACTAATACTACAGATCCTGAAAAGGATAAAGTCATAAGCAGACCTGAAAACATGACAATATATTTCATCCAGAGCATACCAGACCAGAGTAAGTATAACCCGCCAAAGGTAAGCACAACCGATATAAACGGTTCTATCATTAAAAATAATTTTATTTTCTTTTGAAGCTTAGTAGTAGATACTATAAGCGCTAACAAAAAGAAAATAATAGACATAGATAAGATATGATTATGAACCAGAGTGAGCATTTCTTGATCGCTTTTTTTAAAACGCATGACCGCTGCATTTTCATCATCTTCATTACCTAAATACTGTTCTTCAATACCATTAGGGTTTGCTGATGAGGTTTCTTCTACAAATAACAAGCCTGTAAAAAAGCCAATACTTAAAACAACTAAAAACACCCCAATTAACAGCTTAATCTCTTTTGGAAAGGTAAATAGTAATCCGTTTAAGTTCATTTACAAAAGAGATTTGCTTTGAATGATTTTCAAAGATTTTAATAAATTATTCATGGCATTGGTCATAGATCTTACAGAGATTGTAGCCCCCGAGATAGCCATAATATTATCACCATAATCTAATTGATCGCCACCTTGTTTTCCTGTAAACTGTTTTAACCAACGCGAACTACCTATTTCACCTCCATACTCTTCTCTATAAACGAGCACCTTAGTTTTTACAACAATTAAATCTTTATCTAGTAACACTAAATAATCGAATTGAGCTGTTTTACTGGGCGCTTTTGAAAGATATGCGTATCCCGTTAAAACACTATTAGATTCAATTTTAAAGAAATTATCTTCATTAAACGTTGCTGGCAGTTCACCTATTATGTCTTGAGATAGTGAAATATTTTTTAAATTAAAGGCCTCAAGGTTAAAGGTTTTTTCAATTTCTTTATGCACTTTTTTTTGAATGCTTTTAGGCCAACCAAAAGACATTAAAGCTAAAGCTAATACACCTAATAAAACGTTTCTCAAAATCATAATACAAAAATATTGTTTTTTATTCTACTTGCAACTAAAATGTTAAATAGGCAATTACCGATCCTTACAGTAATTGCCTTTATTTTATTGCGTTAGGGATTGAGCCATTGTTGGAGCTCCTTGCAAAGAGCGACTAGCGAAAGCCCGACCCAAAGGGGGAACGCCCAAATACTAGAACCAAACCCCTAAACCAAAATTAAGTTGGTTTGCCACATGACCACCATCAACGGCATTATCCTTAAACTGGTAATCTCCTTTTACTACTACACCAGGGGCAATATGATAACTTAACCCTGTGGTTATATCAGTTTTATTATAGGCGTCATTACGCATTAAACTTCCTGCTGTTTCTGCATGGGTATCGTACTGCTCATATCTAACAAATGCAAATAGTCTTTGTTGTTTTTCCTGGGGTAATAAATTGTAGGCACCTTCAATATACCAGCCTTGTAAAGCACTACCCAAATCTTTACCAGTAGCATTGTTGTAAGCCTCAGTTCCTGACAATTGACCACGAACAAATTGACCTCTTGCTGTGAAACGTTGGTAAGCGTAACGTGCATCAAGACCAATCATAGAAACCCCTATAACAGAACCGTCAATATCTTTAGCTTCATCATCAACCTGAGTATCACCAAAATATCCCGCTAAACCTAAACGTAAACCAGGAATACCATAATAATCAAGTTTTGCTGAAAATGTTGGACTGCTTATTGTAGATTCTGCTGCTTTTTGACGCCCACCACGCAATCCGTTTTTTCCTGCTAATAAACCATTCAATCCGTTTTCACCATCAAAAGAGGTGCCTTTAAATCCGTTAAAAATATAGGCCTGGTAACCTAATGATAGTTCATTAAATCTACCTGCAGTTCCAATACCTATCTCTCTCCAGGTTGTTGGGATAATTACGTTATCAAGTCCTGGTCTTTCAACACCATTAAACGTAGTTGGTTCGTGAAATTCATTGATAATACCAAAAGGCACTAACATTAAACCTCCTCGCAAACTAACGTTTGAACCCACATTATAATTAATAAATGCTTGTTCAATATACACTTCTTTTACATGCTCAAACTCAACCTCTGTTACAAACTGGGTTTTTTCGTTGAACTTGTAACCAAATAATAATACTAGACGCTGCACATCTAACTCGCCACTTCCTGCCTCTGGCTGATTGTAGGTTAACTCGCCATAAGCACCAACTGTTACTGCTTTTCCGTAATTTCCAGAAAGAATACGTTGTGCAGCATTTAATTGTTTCTGAGGGTCAAAAGTTATACTATCTTGTACTGTTTGCGCCCCAGAAATGGTAGCTATTAAAACTGATAAAAATAAGGTTAGTTTTCTCATTTTAACTTTGATTTGTTGTTTTTATTTAGACTTATTTTAAATAAATGTTAATTTGACGCTGCAAATATAAAACTCATTATTACTTACACAAAGTTTATTTAGATTAAATTTAAATAAAAGTTAAAACAAAAACATAACCTATTTATTTAAAGCAATTTACATAGTTATTTTTAATGGTAATTTTTGAATATTTTTGATGCTTCGTTATGAGCACTCTCAAAACTCAAAGCATTCAGTGGATTGTTTTTTTTGGTTGTGAGGTAGGAAAGCAGCTTTTCGGTAGGCATATTACCCACCAATTCATCTTTTGCCATAGGGCAGCCACCAAAACCTTGAATAGCTCCATCAAACCGAATACACCCAGCTTTATAAGCTGCATCAACCTTTTCAAACCAAGAATGTGGTGCTGTGTGTAAATGTGCTCCAAATTCAATTTTGGGATAAGCAGGAATCAAGTTAGAAAATAAATAAGTGATAGTTTCTGGTGTAGATGTACCAACGGTGTCACTCAAGGATAAAATTTTAACACCCATATTGGCTAGCTTTTCCGTCCATTGACCTACAATATCAACATTCCACGGATCGCCATAGGGGTTTCCAAATCCCATAGAAATGTAAACAACCACTTCTTTATTGTTCTTATCAGCTATGTTTAAAATGTCCTGAAGTGTTTCAACCGATTGTTGTATGGTCTTGTGGGTATTACGCATTTGGAAATTTTCGGAAATAGAAAACGGAAAACCAAGATAATTAATGTTGTTATGTACGCAGGCATCATCAGCACCTCTTGTATTAGCAACAATAGCCAACAACTTACTTATAGTAGTACTCAAATCTAATTGCTCCAATACCTGAGCGGTATCAACCATTTGAGGAATAGCCTTTGGAGATACAAAACTTCCAAAATCAATAGTATCAAAACCCACCCGAAGTAAAGACTGAATATACTGCACCTTTTTGCTGGTAGGTATAAACTGTTTTATACCCTGCATAGCATCTCTTGGGCACTCTATTATTTTTATTGGTGTTGTCATTTTGATTTTACAGGTCGATAAATGTACTATTATTTTTTTGAAAATATTTTATCATCATCGTTTCTTAAACTGGAATCTCTTATCATAAAATCATGCTCTAAAAAAGATTCAAGGTATATCACGCAGCAAAGATGTTCTACTAAATTGAAATATCAATAAAACTTACATCATGTTTTCTTTATATGTCGACTTTTCTTGCAACTTATCGTTTTTATTACCCAAACATCTAGCTACAATCTACATTTGATTGTAACTATTAAGTTTCATGAAGCCCCTCAAAGCAATAAAACCCCATCTCTTTACATCATTGACCCTTTTGATGTGTGTAGTTATTAACGCTCAGGATGCTAGTAATTTAGGTTGTGACACAGAGACACCCCAAGAAACTTTAGCCTATATAAATAGTATTAAACCTCAAATTAAATATTTAGAACAAGAATATAAAAAACTAAATAGCACAAAAAAGCATCAACCAGAAAAAACAGAACACCCTATTCCTATTAAATTTCACATCATTAGAAATTCTGAAGGTACCGAAGGTTTAACAAGTAGTGAGGTTGAATCTGCTTTAGAGAATTTAAATAGTATTTACGCAGAAACGTTTTTTAAGTTTTTTGCGTTTGAAGATATAAATTTCATCAATCAAAGTGACTATTTTGAATTTAAAAAAGGGGATGAAAAAGCGTTTATATCTGCGCATTATGAACCTAATATAATCAACATTTATTTCATAAACTATATTGAAAATGCTTCAGGAAATAGTATATGTGGCTATAGTATCAATGATGAAAACAAGCATATTATTGTCATGAAGAACCTTTGTGCTTTAAATGATTCATCACTAGCTCATGAAATGGGGCATATTTTTTCCTTATCGCATACCCATGGTCCAAGCAATACTAAATTAACCACCGAATTGGTTGATGGAAGTAATTGTGATACCGATGGTGATGGTATTTGTGATACACCCGCAGACCCCATGCTTTCTTTGGCTAACGTTAATAATTTTTGCGAATATACAGGAACGTTGACGGATGCTCATGGTGCTGTTTTTACACCAGACACCCACAATATCATGTCATATTCTAGAAAGGCTTGCCGAACAAGTTTCTCACCAATGCAATTAGCTAGAATGTATGCGTATTTTCAATCTACCAAAGAAAATTTTATCAATTCGGAAAAACAAGCTAATTCAAAACCAAATGAAGATGCAGAAACCCATCTTCGTATTTACCCTAATCCTATTAAAGATGGTTCATTGCAAATAAACATAAATACGAGTGATGACCTTCATTATTTTATAACAAATATTCAGGGACAAAGATTACAAACTGGTAGAATTCAAAACAACCAAATAGACGTAAGTATTTTACCAGCGGGAAGCTATGTGTTATTTATAAATCATTCTAATAATCAAATAATAAAACGTTTTATAAAACAATAGCGCTATTATCGCTTTAAAATAGCCCGATTAATTTGTTTTATTAAACCAGGACCTTCATAAATAAAGCCTGTATAAATTTGAACTAAATCGGCTCCAGCATCTAATTTTTCTAAGGCATCAGCAGCAGAATGTATACCGCCTACTCCTATTATTGGGAAAGTCTTATTACTTTTTTCGGCAAGATATTTAATTACCTGCGTACTTTTACTTTTAATAGGTTGCCCACTAAGTCCGCCATTACCTATTTGGTTTAATAACTCTTCTGAGGCTTTCAATCCACTTCTATCTGTAGAGGTATTACTGGCTATAACGCCATCTAATTTTGTAGCTGTTACTAGCTCTATAATTTCATCTAACTGACCTTGATTTAAATCTGGCGCAATTTTTAATACAATGGGTTTTTGTTTTTCAAATTGATTATTGGCTTTTTGAACAGCTCCAATCAATTCTTCTAAGTAATCTTTATCGTTTAATTTCGCGTGACTTCCCACATTGGGACAACTCACATTTAAAACAAAATAGTCCACATAAGGATGTAATGCCTTAAAACACTCTAAATAATCATCGGTGTAACCTTCTGGTGAAGTAGCTGTATTTTTTCCGATGTTACCACCTATAATCAGTTTTCCTTTATTCTTTTTAAGTTGTGAAATAGCAGCTTGTAACCCATCATTATTAAACCCCATTCTGTTAATAATACCCTGATCATCTTTTAATCTAAACAATCTTTTTTTTGGGTTTCCTGACTGACCTTTGGGTGTTACCGTACCTATTTCAATAAAACCAAATCCGAAATTAGCAAGTTCATTATATAACACAGCATTTTTATCAAACCCTGCAGCTAATCCTACTGGGTTTTTAAAGGTAAGTCCAAACACATTCCTTTCTAACTTCTTGTCTTCAAGCACATAAAGCGATCTAAATAAAGCCGAAAAACCAGGGATTTTTGACGTGAATTTTATTAACCAAAACGTAAAATGATGAATTTTTTCAGGGTCAAATGAAAAAAATATTGGGCGAAGTAAAGTTTTGTACATCAGTAATATTTGTGCAAAAATAAGTCTAATTGCTGTAAATAAAAAATTGGTTAAATCCTATGTTAAAAAAAATTAATAATTGTATTTTAGAAGCTGGTTGCATTTTTTGTTTACCCCATTAAAAATCAGCCTTTTTATTTCTTAATCTAAATAACATTACCCAAATGATTTCAAAAGAACACATCATAAACCGATTTATAAGTTATGTCACTATAGATACTGAATCTGACCCCAATTCAAAAACAACCCCCAGCACAGAGAAACAGTGGAATTTGGCAAAAAAACTTGCCGAAGAGCTCAAGTCTATTGGCATGGAAGATGTTTCTATTGATGAACATGCTTATATCATGGCGACTCTACCTAGTAATGTTGAACATGATGTGCCCACTATTGGCTTTATTGCTCATTTTGATACCTCTCCAGATTTTACTGGAGCAAATGTAAAACCTCAAATTCATGAAAATTATCTGGGAGGAGATATCTTGCTAAATAAGGAAGAACATATAGTACTTTCTCCTGATTACTTTGAAGATTTAAGACAGTATACAGGGCAAACATTAATTACTACTGATGGCACTACCCTATTAGGAGCCGACGACAAAGCTGGCATTTGTGAAATTGTTTCGGCCATGGAATATTTAATTAATCATCCAGATATTCAACATGGAAAAATTAAAGTAGGTTTTACGCCAGACGAAGAAATTGGGCGCGGCGCCCACAAATTTGATGTTGAAAAATTTGCAGCCGATTGGGCTTACACTATGGATGGCAGTCAAATTGGAGAACTTGAATACGAAAATTTTAATGCTGCCAGTGCGGTGATTAAAATTAAAGGTAAAATTGTGCATCCAGGATATGCCAAAGGAAAAATGATTAATTCCATGTACATTGCCACAGAGTTTATCAATTCGTTACCAAGAATGGAAACACCTGAACATACCGATGGTTATCAAGGCTTTTTTCACTTGCATGACATGAGAGGTGACGTTGAGCAAACCGAATTACAATATATTATACGTGATCATGATAAGGGCCATTTTGAAGCCAGAAAAGAAGTCATGAAAAAACTAACGGCTGAACTGAATTCGCAATACGGGCGTGAAGTCATAACAACAGAGATTAAAGATCAGTATTACAACATGAAAGAAAAGATTGAACCCGTAATGCATATTGTTGATATTGCAGAAGAAGCTATGGAGGCTATTGGTATTACCCCCATAATAAAAGCTATTCGTGGTGGTACAGACGGTTCGCAATTAAGCTACATGGGGTTACCTTGCCCAAATATCTTTGCAGGAGGCCATAACTTCCATGGGCGCTATGAGTACGTTCCCGTAGAAAGTATGATAAAGGCTACCGAAGTAATCTGTAAGATTGCTGAATTAACCGCAAAAAAAGATTTCATTTAACTAGGCTTTGGAATGAATCTTGAATTCATCTTCTGAATAAAAAATAAAATGGTATGAAGTATAAAATAATGTTCTTTGCCGCAATAATGGCAGTCACCGTAAGTTGTAAATCTCAAAAAAATATGGGTTCAAATACACAACAAAATAATCCGCCTGCAAGTCATGATTTAAGTATGTATCCCAAAGAAACAAATGCGCTAAAAAGACATATTATTAGTCTGCCCAAAAAAACAGATGAAAGCAACTATAAAGTAGAACTTTACGTTGGAAAAATTATGGAGATTGATTGCAACAAAAGCACTTTAGTAGGAGAATTTACTGAAGAAACTGTTTTTGGTTGGGGGTATACTTTTTTTAATTTTAAAACAGACGACCACATCATGAGCACCAAAAAAGCTTGTCCTGAAGGAACTAATCATGATGCCTTTGTAAGTGCTTTAGGAAAATTAGTGCGTTACAATAGTAAACTTCCTATTGTCATTTATACCCCAGAAGGATATGAGGTTCGTTACAAAATTTGGTCTAGAAGTGACACCGAAATGGTTGCTGAGCACAGATAAGAACACCTTGAATTCTTAAAACATGAAAAAGGTTCAGTCTTTTGAAACATATATTGAAAACAATACGCACTTTTATAAAGCATTAGAACTATTGCGTTCAATAATTTTATCAACAGAACTTGAAGAAAACATAAAATGGAATGCTCCAGTATACACATTACAAAATAAAAATGTACTAAGCCTTGGCGCCTTTAAACACCATTTTGGTATTTGGTTTTTTAATGGTATCTTTTTAAAAGATGAAAAGAACATACTCAAAAATGCGCAAGATGGCAAGACAAAAGCCATGAGGCAAATGCGTTTTGAGTGCCTAGCGGATATTGATACAGACTTAGTGTCTCAATATATAGATGAAGCCATTGAAAATCATAAACTAGGCAAAGTATTGAAATCAGATCGATCAAAAAAAATAGTTAGCATTCCTGAGGAGCTCCAAGCAGCATTCAATACAAATCTTGAATTAAAGCAACATTTTGAAACACTTTCTAATTCCTGTCAATGTGAGTATTGTGAATATATTGATTCTGCTAAGCGACTCAACACAAAGCAAATCCGTATACAAAAGATTACAACTATGATATTAGAAGGAAAAGGCCTTTACAATAAATACAAAACCCATTAAAAATAATTAGCTATTAACCAATAAAAAAACCATTATGAAAATTAACAACATTTTAGAAGACATAGGAAATACGCCTGTGGTTAGATTAAGCAAATTATTTCCAGATGCCAATATTTGGATGAAACTTGAAAAAAACAATCCAGGTGGTAGCATAAAAGACCGTATTGCATTGGCGATGATTGAAGATGCTGAAAAAAAAGGTGTCTTAAACAAAAGTACCGAAATCATTGAGCCTACTTCAGGGAATACAGGCATTGGATTAGCCATGGTATGCGCTATAAAAGGTTATAATCTTACACTAGTTATGCCAGAATCTATGTCGGTTGAAAGACGTGCTTTAATGGCTGCTTATGGCGCTAACTTAGTGTTAACCCCTAAAGAAGAAGGTTTAGGAGGCGCCATTGCAAAAGCTAATGAATTGGTAGAAAATAACAAAAATGCCTGGATGCCATCACAATTTACCAATGAAGCCAATCCTGAAATTCACAGACAATCCACCGCCCAAGAGGTTTTAAATGATTTCCCAGAAGGTCTTGATTACCTCATTACAGGTGTAGGTACAGGTGGACATATTACAGGAATGGCTGAAGTTTTAAAAGAACAGTTACCAAATTTAAAAGTGTATGCCGTTGAGCCTAATGATTCTCCTATAATTTCTGGAGGTGAACCTGGTCCGCACCCCTTACAAGGTATTGGTCCTGGATTTTTCCCTGAAGTATTTAATAAAGAGATTATAGATGGCGCTATCAGAATAACAAAAGAAGAAGCCTTTGCTGAAGTTCAAAATATTGCAAAAGCAGAAGGTATTTTAGTAGGTATTTCCTCAGGGGCTTCATTAGCAGCTGTGAGAAAACAACTGGATAATTTTAATGCTGATGATGTGATACTTACCATGAATTATGATACTGGTGAGCGTTATATCTCCATTGAAGGCTTACTTAGCTAAACTCTAAAAAAAAGGCTTATCAAAATAAAATGATAAGCCTTTTCTTTTTTACGTAGTTAAAAACTATTTTGCAGGCGCATTAAGTTTTTGACTCAGTTCCATTGAAATTGATGATTTATCAAACTTAAGTTTTCCGGCCATCGTTTCTATAACGCAACTGTTATCCTTATCGTTTAACTCAGCAATTTTACCATGTAAACCACTTTTGGTAATTACCTTATCACCACGTTTTAATTCTGCCGCAAATTTCTTTTCCTTTTTTGCGCGTTTCATTTGAGGTGCAATCATAAAGAAATACACAACTACAAACATTAATACAAATGGTAATAAACTACCAATTCCGCCTTCTCCCATTATTTATATATATTTAACTTTTAGCTATTAGATTTTACTTTATTAGGATCTGGTTTTACAAATGCAGTGATTTTAACCACTTCCGATCCCTTTTCTGTATTTGCTGTTACTGTAATAGTTTTTGTTATTTTGTTAGAACCGCTACCATTATACTTTACAGAAAACTGTCCAGATTCACCTGGTGCTAATGGTTCTCTACTCCAATCTTGAGGTACAGTACACCCACAAGAACTTTTTATATCAGTAATTACTAAAGGAGCATCACCTGTATTGGTATATTTAAAAACCGTTTCAACAGATTGTCTTGATTCAATTTCTCCAAAATCATGTTCCTTTTTATCAAACTCGATAACAGGAAACTTAGATGCGGTAGCATCACGCTCAGCCGCAGCAGCAATATTACTCTCCTCAATCTTTTTAGCTGCATTGTCTTTACAAGATGAAAATGCAATGAAACATAATGTACTTAATCCTAAAATTATTTTTTTCATAATGAACGTTTTTTATTTCGTTTGATGCGTAAAAATAGTAATTATTTAAACGATGCGAAACTTTTGTTTTTCTTTCTAGATGACCTCTTTATATAATAAAGTTACATCAACCCTCTACCTACTTTTTTAAGAGTTCCGTCATCTTCATATTCTTTAACAAGTTTATCTAAAATACCATTTATAAAAATACTACTCTTCGGGGTAGAATATTCCTTTGAAATTTCTAAATACTCATTGATAGTAACCTTAACCGGAATGGATGGAAAGTTCTTCAATTCACATATGGCCATTTGCAACAATACATAATCAACATTAGCAATACGCTCGGCATCCCAATTTTTAGTTTTACCTTCAATTTCTTTATTTAAAGCAGATCTATTTAAAAGTGTTCTTCTGAATAAATCTATAGCAAATTGCTTATCATCAAAATCCTTATACAGCTTGGGTGTAAAATAACTCTCTTCCGATGATGGTTTTGACTTTCTAAGTAATTTTAAAATAGTAGTATTTACCGTTGGTAAATCATCTAACCAAGTTAAGTTCTTGTCCTCAATATATTCATACAACTTCTCATTTGGCGCAATAATTTCCTTAAATACATCAACAATAAAAGCCTTGTCTTCTTTAAAATCAGACACTCTGGTTTTCATGTATTCTGCGTATAAATCACTTGAAGTAATGGCCTTAAAAATGATATCAACATATTCGCTATCTAAATCCCAATCAACCACCCTATGTGTATTCAATTGATCTTTTAACCGTGTATTTTCTTTGATTAATTGAAGTAACTGATTATTGACAAACTTTCGGTTTGGGTTTTTGTCTTCAGAAGTTGCTAGGTGCTTGTTTTGCTTAGTTTGTAAATCGTTTTCAGCGGTTTTCTGAACTTCAATTAGCAATGAAATGAGTAACAAGTATAAATTGTACATATTGTCAATACTATAAAGTAAAAACTTCTGATCTTTACTTAAATCGTCGCTTTCACTTCCTTTAAAAGCATATAAAGTCTGCATAACTTTTACTCGAATATGTCTTCTACTTAACATCATTACAAAGAACTTTTTACAAAAATATGAAGGGTTTCATTGTTTATTTTCGCCGCAAAAATAATACTATATTTAATAATACCGCTGTTAATATTCATTAAATTATTGTTTCTTATTAAGCTATCTTTAACAAATAGGTTAAGTATCATACCTATTTAATTATCAATTAAGCCCTATATTTGCTTGACGATACTGATACGCTTAAATGAAAGAATTACAACATTTAAACAAATACTTCTTTAAATACAAAACCCACCTTGTTTTAGGAGTCATCATAACCATTGTTGCTAGAATTTTTTTACTCTTTACACCAAGATATGTAAAGAAAATATTCATTATAATTGAAAATTACATCAAAGATGGCGGTGCTGAAACTACAATAAAATCAGAATTGACAGTTGCCATTTTATACATTATTGGGGCTGCTATTATTGGTGGTATACTCACGTTTTTTATGCGCCAAACCATTATCAATGTATCGCGCTATATTGAATATGACCTAAAAAATGAAGTGTATGGGCAATACCAAAAACTATCTTTAAACTTCTACAAAAAAAATAGAACGGGCGATTTAATGAATCGTATAACAGAGGATGTGAGTAGAGTACGTATGTATGTAGGGCCAGCCATTATGTATAGTATCAATACCTTCACTTTATTTGTTATTGTGATTATATACATGCTCAATGCCTCACCTAAACTTACACTTTTTACGGTTTTACCCTTGCCTATTTTATCGGTCATCATTTATAAACTAAGCAAAGAAATTCATAAACGAAGCACCATTGTTCAAGAGTATTTGTCAAAACTTTCAACCTTTACCCAAGAATCCTTTAGTGGTATTTCGGTTATAAAGGCTTACGGCATTGAGCCTCAAACATCGGTCAATTTTAAAGCTTTGGCTCTTGAGAGTAAAGAAAAACAAATAGATTTAACCAAAGTGCAAGCTTGGTTTTTTCCTATGATGATATTGCTTATTGGAGCCAGTAATCTTTTGGTTATTTACATTGGTGGAATGCAATATATAAATGGTGAAATTGAAAGTATTGGTACCATTGCAGAGTTTATAATTTATGTAAATATGCTCACCTGGCCTGTCGCTACCGTGGGTTGGGTAACCTCAATTGTACAGCAGGCAGAAGCGTCTCAAAAAAGAATAAATGAATTTTTAAAAATTGAACCTGAGATTAAAAATAATTGCGAAACACATTCTGAAATCATTGGAAATATTGCGTTTAAAGAGGTGTATTTCACTTATGACGATACCAATATACAAGCATTAAAAGGGATTAGTTTTGATATAAAAGAAGGAGAAACGCTAGCCATTTTGGGAAAAACAGGATCTGGAAAATCTACTATTCTCGATTTGATAGGACGGCTTTATGATATTGATAAAGGCTCCATTCTCATTAATGGCATAGAAATTAGTCAACTTAATTTAACAGATTTAAGAAATAGCATAGGTTATGTGCCTCAAGATGCCTTTCTGTTTTCTGATTCTATAAAAACAAATATTAAATTTGGTAATCAAAATGCCACAGATGAAGATGTTATTGAAGCCGCAAAACATGCGCAAGTACACAAAAACATCATTAAGTTTTCAAAAGGATACAACACCATTTTAGGCGAACGTGGTATCACGCTTTCAGGCGGACAAAAGCAACGTGTTTCTATTGCCCGAGCTATTATAAAAAAGCCAAAAATCCTTTTGTTTGATGATTGCCTATCGGCCGTTGATACAGAAACAGAAGAAAAAATATTGAAAAATTTAAATAAAGTTTCAAAAGGCAGAACCGCTATCATTGTAAGCCATAGGGTATCTTCAGCCAAAAACGCTAATAAAATAATTGTTCTTGACGACGGCAAAATTGTTCAAGAAGGCAACCATGACACATTGGTCAATATAGAAGGCTACTACAAACATTTATATGAAAAGCAATTGAGTGAAACAGCCTCTAATACAGAACAATGAGTTAATTAGCACCTTCCTAAAAAAAAGACTTACTTTTAGAAACACATTTTTCATTATTTATTTTAAAAGAAACATCTTATTTAGTTGGTTGGTAACTGTTTTTTTTAGATTTTTGGTACACTTAATGAAATTTAAATAATTTTAATTGAACTATGAACAACAACGGTATGATGGAGAAAGAGGAAATTTTTTCTAAGGTATTAAGAGCAGGAAGACGTACTTACTTTTTTGATGTAAGAGCAACTAAAGCAGATGATTATTACTTGACAATTACGGAAAGTAAAAAGTTTACAAATGATGATGGATCTTTTCACTACAAAAAACATAAAATCTACATTTACAAAGAAGACTTTACAGAATTTAAAGAAATTCTAGCTGAAATGACTGATTATATCATTAGTGAAAAAGGAGACGAAGTTATTAGTGAGCGTCATCAAAAAGATTTTAAGAAAGAATATAATAACGGCGAAGAAGATGAATTGAAAACTCCTGAAAGCTTTACCGATATTGATTTTGACGATATTTAAGATATTCTTGATAAATAACAAAAAAGCCGCTCAATATTAAATATTAAGCGGTTTTTTTATGCCTTCACATAACATAATGCCATTAAAATACTAAAAGTAAGCACTTCAAACGCTAAACTCCAACTGACTACATTACCTAAAATTACGGTCATAAAAATCAACCAAATAGGCGCTACGGTAATGGCTACAGCAAACCTAAAGGTAGCCATAAACTCTAATTCTTTAATTTTAGGCTTTACACCATATTTCCACACTAAAACAGGAACACAAAAACAAAGCACAAAGCCTATTTTTATAAGTTTCATTAACCAACTGTTTCTAGCATTTGATTGCTTTACTGCACATGATTTAAATCCACTCTCAATACAAGCTCGAACAGCAGAAGGATTTAAAAAATCAACCTGCATTACTTCTAGTTGGGTCACTGTTTTTTCATAATCTTGTAGCGGAATATCGGTTGTTAATTTTGAAATCTCCGCTTGAATAGTTTCTTTTAAGCGCCTTACATCTTCATGACCGCCATCTGAAAAATAATCACGAGCACACACTGGTGTACCGTAATACATGGCACAACGATCAGGAAAGTTTGCTGCATCTTGAAAATTTAATCCTATCGGTAGTAATTCTAAATCAATTTCTGGAAACGTTTTTAAGGTTTCAAACACAATTCGCGTAAACCCTTTACTTAAAGGTCTTACTGTTCTATTCAAATTATGGTTTCCTTCAGGGAATAAAGCAATAACTTCCTTATTGTTTAAAAGCGATGAACAGTAGCTAAATATGGCACTGTTGTTTGCTAAACTTCCCCAACCATCTCTAATCCTGTAAACAGGAATCATTTGTAAACTTTTTAAAAACTTTGAAACCAAAGTCTTTTTAAATACACCTGCTCGAGTTAAAAAATACACAAACCTTGTACTTTTAGCTGCAATTAATAAAGCATCCAAAAGAGCATTATGATGATTACTTAATAGCACAACTGGTTTATCTTTATTCAGCCTATTCGCATTATAAATCTTGATTTCTTTAAAATAAAAGAACAAACCTAGGTTTACATATATCTTAAAGAGATATAACCAAATTATTTTCATATTGTTATTATGTTTTGTTTGGACCAATACAAGGCTAGCAACAGCCCTGAAATAATATGCCAAATTCCCCAAAATGCTGCTAAAATAGCCATTCCTCCTAGCCCACCAAAGAAAGTAAATATTAAAAGCAATCCTAATCCAGAATTTTGTATTCCAGTTTCAATGGCTATAGTCTTTTGGTTTTTGAAGCTTAATTTAAAAAGCTTCGCTACCATTAAGCCCAATAAGAAAGCTAAGGCATTGTGCATCACACCAATCCAAACCACATGCCCAACATAACCGTTAAAAACAGCTGTGTTTTTCATAAAGGCAATCACAACAATACCTACAAACACTAAGATAGACAAAGGTTTTAAAACGTTAGATAATTTTATGGCAAGCCGTTCATTTTTTATCCTAAATAGCATCCCCAAAAACAACGGAATACCAAGAATTAAAAAGACCAGTTTTATTAACGCATAAGGATTTAATTCAACCGTTTTTAATAATTGCGATGTTGGCTGATACAAGTTACTATAAAACTGAAAGTTGAACGGGGTCATAACAACAGCTAAAAATGTTGCCAAAGCAGTTAAACTCACAGACAGAGCTGAATTACCACGTGCCAAATGAGTCATGAAATTTGAAATATTACCTCCAGGACAAGCGGCTACCATAAACATACCTAAAGCTATACTTGGTCGGGGTTGTATGCTATATACTAAAACAAACGTTAGAAGTGGTAATAAAAAAAACTGTGCTAACACCCCAACTAAAACTAACTTTGGTTCTTTTCTTAATTGTACAAAATCATCTTTTGTGATACCTAAAGCCACGCCAAACATAACAACAGCCAAAGCTATGTTAAGCACCCAAAGTCCATTAGCATCAAAATTTATTTTTACCTGGTCAAGTTCTTGCATAGTTTAGCTAACGGCACAACCGTTTTTCACAGCTGCTTCTGGGTTAAGCAATATAACATCTTTACCTTCTATCGCACCTAAAACCAAGCATTCACTCATAAAATTAGCTATTTGTTTGCTTGGAAAATTGACTATAGCCACAACTTGTCTGGCTATCAAATTTTCCTTTTGGTAGCGCTTTGTAATTTGTGCTGATGTTTTTTTAATGCCCAATGAGCCAAAATCGATAATTAATTTATACGCTGGTTTTCTTGCTTCTGGAAAGTCAATGACTTCTATAATGGTTCCTATTCTTAAATCAACTTTAGCAAAGTCTTCAAAAGTTATCGTGCTATTCATTTTTTAAAAATACAAATAATAACGAACTTTGAACAAATAAATATATTATGGCCAGAACACCTTCAAACATGCTGCCTCTAGGGACTAAAGCGCCCTACTTTAATTTACAAGATACTGTAAGCGGTGATATACTTGACATCAATACTTTAAAAGGGAATCAAGCTACGGTTGTTATGTTTATCTGTAATCACTGCCCTTTTGTTATTCATGTGAACTCAGAAATTGTTTCCATTGCAAATACCTATAAGGCTAAAGGTGTTGGATTTGTGGCTATATCAAGTAATGATGTAACGAACTACCCTCAAGATGCGCCAGAACACATGAAGATTCATGCTAAAAAGGAACACTATCCATTTCCTTATTTATATGACGAGACACAAGACATAGCCAAAGCGTATGACGCAGCCTGCACGCCTGACTTTTATGTTTTCAACAAACAACTTGAATTAAGCTATAGAGGTCAGTTAGACGACTCAAGACCTCAAAATGGTATACCTGTAACGGGTGAAGATTTACGACATGCACTAGATTGCTTGATAACAGAAAAAGAAAACACGAAACCACAAAAACCGAGTATTGGCTGCAATATTAAATGGAAAGAATAAGCTGCCAAATCCCTACATTTTGCCATGTTCCAAATTTTTGTCCCACCTCTTTTAAACTGGCCACCTGAGTAAATCCAAACTTCTCATGAAGTTTAACACTGGAGTCATTAGGAATAGTGAGTACCCCTAAAACAGTGTGCGCATTGGTTTGCCTTATTGCTTCAAGTAACTCTGTATATAGTTTGGTTCCTATGTGTTTCCCTTGTTCGCCATGTTTTACATATACGGTAGACTCAACAGTATTACTATAAGCAGGTTTAGGTCTAAATCTGCTAGCATAGGCATACCCCAAAATTTTATCCTTTTCTTCGTAAACAAAAAAGGGATACTCATTATTGATTCTGGTTATTTTTTCTTCAAAAATATTGAGAGAAAGGGGTTCAATATCAAAAGTTATGGCTGTGTTTAACACGTAATAATTGTATATCTCAAGCAATTGCTGAGTATCTTTAGCTTGTAATGATCTTATCATTTATAACCACTTTAGTGTTTTCATGGCTGTTTCAATATGCGCATAATGATGATTGCTATGCCAAGCATAATTACCAATATTATAACTTAATACCACTTCTGAATTTGTTTCAGGATGAATAAAACTTTTTTCCAAATCAGATTCAGAAAGTGATTTTAGTAAATAAACAAGCTTATAGTGAATCGCCTTTAAATGACTTAATGACATTTCAATTGGAGCTGTTTTTGAATCTTCAAGCTCAGCCCAGCGTTCTTCATAATAAGCTTTGATAAGGGGTTTATCTTCTGTTAGCGCCCATTTGAAGCGGGTATAACTATGGTGATGGCTATCAGAAAGGTGGTGAATAACCTGCCTGATGGTCCAGCCTCCTGGTCTGTAAACCGTATCAAGCTGTTCAGAGGTCAACTTATTTACTAGTGTTTCCAGACGATTTGGAAACTGTTCTAATATTGAAATCCAATCTTCAATATGTTGTTTGGTAATTACTTGCGGACATTCAAATTGCCCTATTGGAAACCTTAACTTGTTTAATTCTTGTTCTGCCATACTCAAAAATACCAAAAAATAAAAAAGGTTGCTCTTTACAGAACAACCTTTTAAACATATTTGTAAGGCTTTTTATTTTACCTGCATTAATTCAACATCAAAAACCAATGTGGCATTAGGTGGAATAACACCTCCTGCTCCTGCACTTCCATAAGCTAAATGACTAGGTATTACTAAACGGGCTTTATCTCCAACTTTTAATAATTGGATACCTTCGTCCCAACCTGGAATAACTTGACCTACTCCTAAAGGAAAATCTATAGGCTGATTACGCTTGTATGACGAATCAAAAACAGTTCCGTCTGCCAACTGCCCTTTGTAATGTACTGAAACTGTTTTGCCTTTTTCAGCTTTAACGCCATTACCTTCTTGAATGATTTGATAACGCAATCCGCTTTCTGTTTTATTAAATCCAGCTGCTAACTTTTCAAGTTCCGCTTCAGCAGCTTTTTTTTCTTCAGCAATTCTTTGTGCTCTAGAACCTTCAAATGTTCTGAAGGCTTCAATGGCATTGTAAGCTTCTGCTTCTGCTCCTACTCTAATAATCTCTAAAGATTCTATTGTATCACCTTGCGCTATGGCATCCACTACATCTTGTCCTGCTTCAACTTTACCAAACACGGTATGTTTATTATCTAACCAAGGGGTTTCAACATGCGTGATAAAAAATTGACTTCCATTCGTACCGGGACCTGCATTTGCCATTGATAATACTCCAGGACCATCATGCTTTAATTCTGGATGAAACTCATCATCAAATTTATAACCAGGATTTCCAGCTCCAGACCCTTGTGGACAGCCTCCTTGAATCATAAAATCTGGAATTACTCTGTGAAATTTTAAGCCATCATAATAAGGTGTTCCTTGTGGTTTTACCTTGTTTTCTAAGTTCCCTTCTGCTAAGGCTACAAAGTTACCAACCGTTCCTGGTGTTTTTTTGTACTCTAAAGCCACAAGAATTTCTCCTTTTGTGGTATTAAATTTTGCGTATAAACCGTCTTGCATTGTTCTAATTTTTAAGAAAGTGCAAAGATAGGAAACTAAGTGAAAACTATGAGTTTAGACACAATAAGTATTAATTAAATTTACGAGTATGCCCTCTAAATAAAAACCAAATATCATAGTGTTTATGAAAATGGCTTGCAAAACATGATGCATCTAAGTTGCATTCAAGCCTATTTTAAGAAGCTTAAGGCAATAAAAAAAGCCATAACATATGCTAGGCTTTATTTGTGTTGTGATTTAAAAAAATCTTTTAATTAGCTACTTCACTGATAAACTTTATTCTGTATAAACGCAGTTCTTCGTCATCATAATCGCCATCAAACTCATCAATAGCATCTGAAATGGCATCTGTTTCCGATTCCATAAAATACTCATGAATTTCTTCTTGTTGCTCTTCATCTAAAATATCATCAATCCAGTAATCAATATTCAATTTTGTTCCCGAATAAACTATGGCTTCCATTTCCTTAATAAACTCATCCATTTCCATACCTTTAGCTGAAGCAATATCATCAAGTGGCAACTTTCTATCTATATTTTGAATGATATAAAGTTTATTGGCCGAATTGCTTCCAGTAGATTTTACCACCAAATCATCTGGCCTAATAATATCATTTTCTTCAACATACTTGGCTATTAGAGCTATAAAATCTTTGCCGTATTTTTTTGCCTTGCCGTCTCCAACACCGTGAACATTTGCCAATTCCGCAAGGGTAATGGGATATTTAAGCGCCATATCTTCTAACGAAGGATCTTGAAAAATAACAAAAGGGGGGACCCCTAATTTTTTAGCATTCTTTTTACGCAAATCTTTAAGTATGCCCATTAAAACTGTATCTGCCACCGCTCCAGCACTTTTTGATGGTGCTATTATAGAACCATCTTCTTGCTCACCTTCAAAGACATGATCTTCAGTCATCATAAAAGATATTGGGCTATCAATAAACTTTTTCCCCTCTTCTACTATCTTTATAACACCGTAAGTTTCAATATCCTTTTTTAAATACCCTGCAATAAGTACTTGCCTTAAAAGCGCCATCCAATGCTTTTTGTCTTTATCTTTTCCTTTACCAAAGAAAGGCTGCTCGTTTGTTTTGTGCGAGTTAATTAAGGCATTTTCTTTTCCTATAATAACATTCACCAGGTCTTTAGATTTGTACTTTTCATTAGTATCTCTAATAATTTCCAACAAAACCTTTACATCATCCTTTGCTTCTGTTTGCTTTTTAGGATATCTCACGTTATCATCCATATCACCTCCTTCACCTGTGTCATTATCAAATTCCTCTCCAAAATAATGAAGAATAAATTTACGCCTCGATATAGAGGTTTCAGCAAAAGCAATTACTTCCTGCAATAAAGCATGACCAATTTCCTGCTCTGCCACTGGTTTACCAGACATGAATTTTTCAAGCTTTTCAATGTCTTTGTAACTATAAAAGGCCAAACAATGTCCTTCACCTCCATCTCTTCCGGCTCTACCTGTTTCCTGATAATAGCTTTCAATACTTTTAGGAATATCATGATGTATTACAAAACGAACATCGGGTTTATCTATCCCCATACCAAATGCTATGGTAGCCACAACAACATCAACATCTTCCATAAGGAATTTATCTTGATGGCTGGATCTGGTTTTGGCATCTAACCCCGCATGATAAGGCACAGCATTAATACCATTTACCTGAAGCACTTGGGCCAATTCCTCTACTCGTTTTCGGCTTAAACAATATACAATACCAGATTTGCCTTCATTCTGCTTTATAAAACGAATAATATCAGCATCTACGGCTTTGGTTTTAGGCCTAACTTCATAATACAAATTGGGCCTATTAAAGGAAGCTTTAAACGTATTGGCTCCTGTAATACCTAAATTCTTAATAATATCTTCCTGAACCTTAGGAGTTGCCGTGGCTGTTAAACCAATAATAGGAATGTTATCTCCAATGCGCTTTATAATATGCCTTAAATTTCTGTATTCTGGCCTAAAATCATGCCCCCATTCACTAATGCAATGGGCTTCATCAATGGCCATGAATGAAATTTTCACCGAGCGTAAAAATTCAACATTCTCATCTTTAGTTAAAGATTCTGGTGCTACATACAATAACTTTGTAACCCCATTTACAATATCTTCTTTAACCTGTTTAATTTCGGTTTTGTTTAAGGAAGAATTTAGAACATGGGCTATACCATCTTCTTTTGACACCCCTCTAATCGCGTCTACCTGATTTTTCATCAAGGCTATCAACGGCGAAACAACAATGGCTGTACCTTCTTGCATTAAAGCTGGCAACTGATAACAGAGCGATTTACCACCGCCCGTTGGCATAATCACAAACGTATGATTTCCTGATAAAATACTTTCAACTACGGCTTCTTGAAGACCTTTGAATTTATTAAACCCAAAATATTTCTTCAGAGCAGCGTGCAAGTCATTTTTTGCTATTAACATCAATTCAAAATAATTAATTACTTCTTTTCTTCAAACACATTAAAAAGCAAGAGTTAATTTAATAATGTAATTGAAGAACCCTCATTTATTTTTTCGTTAGTTTTGTAACGAATTTTCAAGCTCTAGTTCATATTAGAACCGAATGTGATTAAAGATAATAAAATCTTTAAACATGAACCCAAAAAAAATTAAGTTTTGAAAGACAATAGTGTAATAATTAACAAAGCGAAAGAAACCATTAAAATGGAGAGTGATGCCATTTTAAACCTATCTAATTTAATATCAAATGATTTCACTAAAGCAGTTGAACTTATTTATAAATCAAAAGGACGCGTTGTTATTACTGGTATTGGGAAGAGTGCTATAATTGCTTCAAAAATTGTAGCCACCTTAAATTCTACTGGAACACCTTCAGTTTTTATGCATGCCGCCGACGCTATTCACGGTGATTTAGGTTTAATTCTTAAAGATGATATTGTTATTTGTATTTCAAAAAGTGGGAATACGCCAGAAATTAAAGTTTTGGCACCATTAATAAAAAGAGCAAATAACAAAATGATTGCCATGACTGGAAATCCAGATTCATTCCTTGGTCAGCAAGCAGATTTCATTCTAAATACATTTGTAGAAAAAGAAGCCTGCCCAAATAATTTAGCACCAACTACAAGTACAACCGCTCAGTTGGTTATGGGTGATGCTTTAGCCGTTTGTTTGTTAGATTTGCGTGGGTTTTCAAGCAAGGATTTTGCAAAATACCATCCTGGAGGCGCTTTGGGCAAGAAATTATACCTAAGAGTACAAGACATTTCATCTGTAAACACTAAACCCCAAGTAACTCCAGAAACAAGCATAAAAAATGTCATTATTGAGATTTCTGAAAAAATGCTAGGTGTTACTGCTGTGGTTGAAGACAACAAAATCATTGGCATAATCACTGATGGAGATTTAAGACGTATGCTAAGTAACTCAGACAATTTAACAGGGCTTACAGCAGGTGATATTATGAGCAAAAAACCTAGAACTATTGAAGCTAGCGCTATGGCTATTGATGCCTTAGATGTTATGGAAGACCATAGCATTTCTCAATTATTGGTAGAACATAATGGTGAATATGCAGGCGTTGTTCATTTACATGATTTAATAAAAGAAGGCATTATATAATGGCAAAAAAGAATATAAACGAGATGTCTTTTTTAGATCATCTTGAAGATTTACGTTGGCATTTAATTAGAATTTGTTTATCTATTGTTATTGTTGCCACTTTAGCTTTTATTTTTAGTAGATTTATTTTTGATGCCATAATATTTGCACCACTAAGCATGGATTTCCCAACGTATGATATGCTATGCAAAACGGCCAACTTTATCAATATTGACACCACATTTTGTAATGATGAGATTCCGTTAATATTACAAAACAGAACGATGGCAGGTCAGTTCTCTGCTGATATTTGGACGGCTATTTTGGGTGGATTCATTATTTCCTTTCCTTATGTTATTTATCAACTATGGCTATTTGTTAGTCCAGGATTGCATGATAATGAACGTAGGCATTCTCGTGGTTTTATTATTATTAGTTCCTTGTTATTTTTCCTAGGCGTGTTATTTGGTTACTATATCATTACGCCTTTATCTATAAATTTCTTAGCAAATTATAGCATTTCAGAATTGGTTGACAATCAAATTGACATTAGTTCATACATCGCCTTGGTAAGAGCTTCCTCACTGGCATCAGGACTCATTTTCGAGCTTCCTATAATCATATATTTTTTAACAAAAATAGGCTTAGTTACGCCTGAATTCCTTAAAAAATATAGAAAATACGCATTGGTTATTGTCCTTATATTTTCAGCCATTATTACACCACCAGACATTGCTAGTCAGGTTATTGTAGCTATTCCTGTATTAATATTATACCAAGTAAGTATTTACATTTCTAAAATAGTGGTTAGAAATCAAAAACGAAAAGAAGCTAAAAATGTCTGATATTGTTAATGAATTTAATGCGTATCGCTCAAGAATGAATGACAAAATTCTTGCTGATAATAACAAAATAATAAAGCGCATTTTTAACCTGGATACCAATGCATACGCCAAAGGCGCCTTAGATGTAAAAACAAAAGAACTTTTAGGTTTGGTGGCTTCTGCGGTATTAAGATGCGATGATTGTATTAAATATCATTTAGAAACCTGTTATAAAGAAGGTTTAAAAAAAGAAGAAGTTATTGAAGCGTTAAGCATCGCTACTTTGGTAGGAGGCACCATTGTGATTCCTCATTTAAGACGAGCCTATGAGTTTTGGGATGCCCTAGAAGCCCAATAATTGTTTAAATTTTACGTTATTGCAGTTATGATATTAAAAGCAGAAAATTTAATGAAGTCCTACAACGGACGAAAAGTAGTAAAAGATGTTTCCTTAGAGGTTAACCAAGGGGAAATTGTAGGTCTTTTAGGCCCAAATGGTGCAGGAAAAACCACATCGTTCTACATGATTGTAGGCTTAATTAAACCAAATGGCGGACATATTTTTTTAGATAATACTGAAATCACTAAATACCCCATGTATAAACGGGCTCAAAACGGAATTGGATACTTAGCTCAAGAAGCGTCTGTTTTTAGAAAATTAAGTATTGAGGATAATATTTTAAGTGTTTTACAACTTACCAAGCTTAGTAAAAAAGAACAAGAACTTAAAATGGAATCACTTATTGAAGAATTTGGGCTAGGCCATATTAGAAAAAACCGAGGCGATTTACTGTCTGGTGGTGAACGCAGACGTACTGAAATTGCACGTGCCCTAGCTACAGATCCCAGCTTCATTTTACTTGACGAACCCTTTGCTGGTGTTGACCCCGTTGCTGTTGAAGATATTCAGCGTATTGTAGCGCAGTTAACAAAAAAGAACATAGGTATTCTTATCACAGATCATAACGTACAAGAAACGCTAGCTATTACAGACCGTACTTATTTAATGTTTGAAGGAAGTATTCTTAAAGCGGGTAAACCTGAAGAATTGGCCGATGACGAAATGGTACGAAAAGTGTATTTAGGTCAGAATTTTGAACTTCGTAAAAAGAAGATTAGAGATTAAACTAATTATTTCCTTCTTATTTATTGAGTAACGCACCGTATTGTCTTTTATACTACTGCGTTATATCTAATCAATTTATATCATTTTCCATCTTCCATTTAAATGCTTTAATGATTAATCATTACAAGTACATATTCTTATGTCCCAAGAATTTTGAACTTTTATTCATAAAAACAATTATTTATCAAATATTTTTATATATATTTATGATATCATTTTAATATCATTTTAAATCATGAAAGAAGAAAAACTTATAATGCCAGCCAACGGTTATCTTATGTTAATTGTTTTTACCCTTATGTTAATTGGTGGTATAGCACTCATTCAAGTAGGAACAGGATTTGCAGCTATCCCAATCGTTCTTGCTCTAATTACTTCTATAGGTTTTATTATGGTACAACCAAACAACTCAAGAGTGTTTTTACTTTTTGGAAAATACGTAGGCACCATTAAAAAAAATGGTTTTTATTGGGTAAACCCGTTTTATACAAAAAAGAAAATTTCGCTACGCGCCAGAAACTTTGATAGTGAACGCCTCAAAGTAAATGACAAACTAGGAAACCCAGTTATGATAAGCACCATTTTAGTTTGGCGCGTAAAAGACACGTTTAAAGCGGCCTTTGATGTTGATAATTACGAGGATTTTGTACGGGTACAAACTGACGCTGCGGTACGTAAGCTAGCGAGTATGTATCCTTACGATAATTTTGCAGATGAAGGCTATACCGAAGATATTACTCTAAGATCTAGTGTTAATGAGGTTAGTGAAACTCTTGAAAAAGAAATTGATGAGCGTTTATCAATTGCAGGAATAGAAGTTTTAGAAGCTAGAATTGGGTATTTAGCCTATGCTCAAGAAATTGCTAATGCTATGCTAAAAAGACAACAAGCTACAGCCATAGTAGCTGCAAGACATAAAATTGTAGAAGGCGCAGTAAGCATGGTTGAAATGGCTTTAGAAGAATTAAACAAAAAAGACATTGTTGATTTAGATGAAGAACGAAAAGCCGCAATGGTGAGCAACCTTATGGTTGTTCTTTGTGGAGATAAAGATGCCTCTCCTGTGTTGAATACAGGAACATTACACCAATAACAATGAGAATTTTTAAAGAAGAACAGCGTTTTACACAGAGTTGGCTTCTCATTGTAATTGGCTTATCTATAATGATTCCTCTTATTTTTTTGACTAATGGTTTGATAGCAAAACAAATATCTTTATTAAACTATCTTCTAATCTCTTCTTTTATAATTCTATGCTGTAGTTTTATTTTTATCTTTAAACTAAACACTCGAATTGATGAAATTGGTATACATTACCAATTTTTTCCAATACACAGAAATTTAAAAACCATTTATTGGAAAGATATTTTTAGCGCAAAAACAAGAAAGTACAATGCAATAAAGGAATATGGCGGATGGGGCTTAAGAGGCGGAAGCCTTCTTGGAGGCAAAAACATTGCCATTAATGTAAAAGGCAATATTGGTTTACAATTGACACTTAAAAACAAAAAAAGGATTCTTATCGGGACTCAAAAAAAAAGTGAGATAGACCGTGTAATTTCAAGATATTTGAATCAAAATTAAAAAATGGCTAAAAAGAAAGCATTTGCATTACGTATTAATGAAGACATGCTGAAGGCTATTGAAAAATGGGCTGCGGATGAATTCCGAAGTACCAATGGTCAAATTGAATGGATGCTTAATGAAAGTTTAAAAAAAGCTAAGCGTATACCCTTCAAAAAAAACACCGACGAATAAATCTACTTTTTAAACCTTCCGGAAAATTAGGAATCATTAAAACAATTTTTCTAAATGAAAGCTATAATTCAATATTCGCCCGTCACGTTCAATTTTTAGTTTTATTTTTTTTCCGTCTTCAGCATAAAACTTTTCAATAATTTGCTGTAACGAATACTGGTATGTGCTTTTCCCGTTAATACTTAACAACAGATCATTAATTTGTAAGCCTGCTCGTTGGGCAGGAGAATTTTCACGTAACTCTACAATAACGTAAGCTGGCTTTAAGACAATTTTATAATCTAAATTTCTGTCTAATCTAAAACTATTTTGAGAATCTTCTTGAATTAAATTCTCTTTTTTTCTAGCACTTTTATCTACTTCCTGCACCAGCCTTGAACCTTGATGAGCCAATTCTATTCCACTTCTGTTATAACTAAACTTATCTCTAAAATATTTATTCTTCCTAAGCGTTATTTTTGCATTTTGGTAGTCAAATGTTATATTAAATCGTTTTAAAATATTACCAGCCAAACTCCCGTCTCGATCCTTAATTTTCTGAGCATGAAACACAGACTCGGCATCAGGATAAGACACATTAACATCTTTTAGCTTAAACTTCTTTAAAGACAAAGCCTCTAGTTTCGCTCTTTTTCCATAAACACTCCCTGTTAAGCCATGCCCCAAAAAATCATAAAAAAAATCACTTTCCTTCTTTACCTCAATGGTATCATTTTCAAACAACCATAAGGCATCACTACTTCCCGAATCAATTAATAACTTAACAACAACATTCTGCCGATTTGTATTAACCAAAGCATTGATATAAGGTTTATTGTTATGAAATTCAAGATTTAAAGTTTCACAGTCGCGGCAAGATTTATACGTAAAAACCTCAGGATCTGTAAGCTTTATAGTTTGGGTGGAATAATTGATTTGAACAATTAAATCTTTAAGCAAATCAAAACCAATAATACCATGCACAGGAATGCCTAATCTTGGCGCTAAGTCTAAATTTGTATTAAATATGGCATACAAATCTTGATTTAATTTTACAGCATCTCCAATTTTAAAAACATTGTTTCTGGAGCGCAATGCTTCCACTGATTGTTCACCTCCTAACCCTCTTAAATAAATAGTCTCTGTGTCTTTTATTTCTAAGGTATCAGAAATATTTAAAAAATTAAATATCATGGGTTTAGAAACACCTGTATCGAGTAAAAAAGACAATGTTACGCCATTGACTTCAACAGGAATAACCACTAAATTATTGATAAGTTTAAACTTAACTCTGTCTGAATTTCGTTTATTTTGAATCACAAATCTATCTTGAGAAAACCCTAAATGACTCAAACAAAAAATCATTAAAAAAAAGCAGAGTTTATTTTTCATGAAGTATTCAGATAGTTCGTTATGTATCAATTTACAAATCTTTATTCTTGTGTGCTGAATTAGCCCGTTTTTTTAAAAAAACTTTAAGAATATTTTCTCAACTTTGCAGCCTAAATTGAAAAAATGCCAACGATATCAAAAAAAGGCAAATTAATGCCTGCCTCACCTATTAGAAAGCTTGTTCCTTTTGCGGAACAAGCAATAAAGGCTGGAAAACACATTTATCATTTAAATATAGGCCAACCAGATATAAAAACCCCAGAGGTTGCCTTGCAAGCCGTTAAAGACAATACTATTGAAATTCTTTCTTATTCACGCTCTGAAGGCTCTGAAGCGTATAGAATAAAATTGGCAAAATATTATGCTAAACATGGTATAGATGTATCACATGAAGATATCATTGTAACTACTGGAGCCAGTGAAGCTTTATTATTTCTGTTTAGTAGTATTATGGATCCAGAAGATGAAGTTATCATCTCTGAACCTTTCTATGCCAATTATATTGCGTTTTCAACCGCTACAGGTGTTAATGTTGTTCCTGCAATTTGTAATATTGATGACAATTTTGCGCTACCTTCGGTTGAAACATTTGAAAAATTAATAAGTCCAAAAACCAAGGCTATCTTAATATGCAACCCTGGCAATCCAACTGGTGCTTTGTACAGTAAAGAAGAAATTCATCAGCTAGCTGAACTTGCCTTAAAACACGATTTATTTTTAGTTGCTGATGAAGTGTATCGTGAGTTTATTTATGATGGTGAATCACATTACTCTATCTTACAGGAAAAAGGTATTGAACAACATGCTGTAATGATAGATTCTGTTTCTAAACGTTACAGCATGTGTGGTGCTAGAGTAGGCTGTTTGGTTTCTAAGAATACAACCGTTATGCAAACGGTACTAAAATTTGCTCAAGCTAGGTTGAGTCCACCAAGTTATGCTCAAATAGCTAGCGAAGCCGCTTTAGATACGCCTCAAAGTTACTTTGATAATGTTATAAATGAATATTTAGAACGCAGAAATACCTTAATAGAGGCCCTAAAAAAAATAGATGGTGTAAAAGTAGCTGTTCCTAAAGGAGCGTTTTATTGTATTGCAGAATTACCTATAAAAAACTCAGATGATTTTGCCCAATGGCTACTAGAATCCTTTGACATTGACGGCGAAACTATCATGGTGGCTCCCGCTGGTGGATTTTATTCAACACCAGGCGTTGGGCTAAACCAAATAAGAATTGCCTACGTATTAAATAAAGAAAGCCTCCTAAAAGCTGTTAACATACTGAAAGAAGCCTTAAAAGTGTATCCTAATTAGTGGAAATTAAAACCAACATATCTTTAAAGCCGTTTAATACCTTTGGCATTGATGCGCATGCAAAGTATTTTGCAACTGCCAATACACTTACCGAGCTAAAAACCTATGTTACTGCCCAAGAATACCCAAATAAACTTATTTTAGGAGGAGGCAGTAATATTTTGCTTACCAAAGACTATGACGGATTGGTCATTTTGAACAGATTAAAAGGCATAGAGCTTGTAAATCAAAATGACGATTTTGTTTTTGTAAATGCACAAGCTGGAGAAAATTGGCATGAGTTTGTACTTTGGTGTATTGCAAACCATTATGGAGGCGTTGAAAATTTATCACTAATCCCTGGAAATGTAGGTACGGCGCCTATTCAAAATATTGGCGCTTATGGTGTAGAACTAAAAGATGTTTTTCATTCATGTGAGGCACTTGAAATTAAGACAGGAAAGTTAAACCAATTTACAAATACCCACTGTAATTTTGGCTACAGAAATTCCATTTTTAAAAATGAAGCAAAAGGTCAATTTATTATTACAAGTGTCACTTTTAAACTAACTAGGCAGCATCATAAACTAAGCATCAACTACGGAACAATTATTTCTGAATTAGAAAAACAAGGTATTCAAAACCCAAACATTAAAGATGTTTCTAACGCTGTAATAAGCATTAGAAAAAGTAAATTACCCGATCCGAAATTTATTGGAAATAGTGGAAGTTTTTTTAAAAATCCTGTTATTGAACGAACACATTTTGATAAGCTAGCCAATAATTTTTCAGATATACCGAGTTATCCTGTTTCAGATAACCTAGTAAAAGTTCCCGCTGGATGGCTTATTGAAAAAGCTGGTTTTAAAGGAAAACAATTCAATAATTATGGGGTTCACAAAAACCAAGCCCTTGTTCTTGTTAATTATGGCGGGGCGCAAGGTTCAGATATTTTAAAGCTTGCTCTGTTAATTCAAAAAACAGTAAAACGGCTTTTTAACATTATCATTGAACCTGAAGTTAATATCATATAATCTAAAAAGAAATTTCTACCTTTAGCGTCACGGATTTTTATGACCCTGTTCAATAAATATAACTTACTTTGATTTCACCAATAGAAAAAGAGATTGTTAACTTGTTACAAAATGGTGACAAGAAAGCAGTTAGCTTACTTTATGAAAACTATGCAGATGCCCTATACGGTGTTATTCAAAAAATCATTGCTGATGAAGAAACCGCACAGGATGTACTTCAAGAAACATTCGTGAAAATTTGGCGATATGCCAAAAAATATGATGCAAGCAAAGCCAAACTTTTTACCTGGCTGTACAGAATTGCATACAATACAGCGATAGACAAAGTAAGATCTTTAAAAAATAAAACGGGAAATGAAGTCCAGATTGAAAATTCACCCGTATATAAAATAACATCCAATGAACTTAATCAGGATGTTTTAGATATAAAAAAGCATCTAAACACATTAGATGAAAAGTATCAAATAGTGATTAATGCCCTCTTTTTTGAAGGTATGACGCAGCAGGAAGCTAGCGATGAATTAGATATTCCGTTAGGAACAATAAAATCTAGGTTAAAAATTGGATTGCGTGAATTAAAAAAAATTTACAATCCGTAAAAATATAACGTCATGAATGAAAAAATAAATACATTTTTAAGTTCTGGCCTTTTAGAAAAATATCTATTAGGTGAAACCAATTCTGTAGAGACAGAAATGGTAGAATCTTACATAGCTAGATATCCAGAAGTTGAAAATACATACAACACATTACAACACAACTTAGAAATTGTTGCAAAAAGTAATGCTATTGAAGCGCCCAAACATATTTTGAGTGCTGTTTTAAATGAATTAGATGACACTCCTGTTATTAGTTTAAAGCCTAAAAACAGGTATAAAAAGTGGTATAAATACAGTATTGCCGCTAGTATTACCGCTTTATTATTTGCAGGAACATCTTATATCTTTTATAATCAAAATCAAAAATTATCAAAAGAAAACCAAGTGGTAGTTGATGAATTGTTTGATTTACGAGGTGACATTGAGCAAAATAACAAAATGCTTGACAATGTTATGAGGCAACTTTTAAAGCTTAACAATCCTGAAACTGAAAAGTATATCATAAAAGGTAATGATAGAGCCAAAGATTTAAAAACGGTGGCTTACATTAATGCCAAAGAAAAAACATCTATGATAGATGTTGTATCACTTCCAGATTTACCAAATGAGCAATGTTATCAAATTTGGGCAGAGCTACAAGGTAAAATGGTCAACTTAGGTATTTTAGATAAAGCCGACAGAAAATTACGCAATATTCCTTACATGGAAGATGCCCTTGCTTTAAGTATTACTATTGAGCCAAAAGGAGGAAACACCATTGCCTCTGTTGAAAACTCAGTAGCACAAATTAGTTTACAATAATCCATTGAACTAAATTGTAAAAAGCCTCATTCAAACAAAATGAGGCTTTTTTATTGCGTTTTAGTCTACTTATATTTAAACGTCTTCAAACATTGCTTTATGAATCAAACCTGCTACAACTGCCCCAGCAATAGGAGCTATCCAAAACAACCATAGCTGTCCCAAATACTCTCCACCTGCAAATAACGCCTGGCTAGTTGACCTAGCTGGATTTACAGAGGTATTCGTGATAGGAATACTGATTAAATGAATAAGCGTTAATCCCAAACCTATCGCAATAGGAGCAAATCCTTTAGGGGCTTTACCATGAGTACTTCCCAAAATAATTAACAGAAAAAACATAGTTAATAAAAACTCAGCAATAAAACCAGCTGTCATAGAATAACCATCTGGCGATAAATCGCCATAACCATTGGCAGCAAACCCCCCAATATCAACAAAATCAGATTTATTACTTAAAATTAAAAATAAAGTACCCGCAGCAATTATACCTCCAACTAACTGCGCAACAATATAGCCCAACAAATCTTTAGTATCAAACTTTCCTCCGGCCCATAACCCAAGCGAAACCGCAGGATTAAAATGTCCACCAGAAATATGGCCAACAGCATAGGCCATGGTTAATACAGTTAAACCAAAGGCAAAAGCAACACCAACAAAACCTATTCCTAATTCCGGATAACCTGCCGCAAACACCGCACTACCACAACCTCCAAAAACCAGCCAAAACGTACCAAAGAACTCTGCAAATAATTTTTTCATAATAAAACAATGTTAATAGATTAATATTCTAAATGTACAAATAATTCATTATTAAGACACTATACACATAATTAGTCACTTAAAATTTTGGTTTCAATCTTCCATTTTGTCTGTTGCAAAAACATTATCTTTGCATAAATTTTTATAACGTTCACATGAAACTTCTTTTAATAACAATTGTTCTGTTAGGATTAGGTATAGCTGGTATAGGCATAAAATTATGGGCTAAGAAAGACGGTAAATTTGCTGGTACTTGTGCAAGTCAAAATCCAGTACTTAACAAAGAAGGAGAAGCTTGTGGATTTTGTGGCAAAACTCCCGATCAGTTTAGTGAATGTAACGAACCTAAACATTCATAAATAGTTAATGGAAATTCTTGAAATTGTATGCTACGCATTTATAGCTGTAGTTATTATTCAAGCTCTATTTTATGTTGTTGTTTTTTCAAAACTAGCTTTTTATAAAAAGAAAAAAAAGGCTTTTCAAACTAGTAGTGCTCCCCTATCAGTCATTATTTGTGCAAAAAATGAAGCTGATAACCTAAAAACATTTTTACCTTATATTATTAATCAAGACTATCCAGAATTTGAAATTGTTTTGATTAATGACGCTTCAAATGATGACACGTTTGAGGTCATGGAACACTTTAGCAGTTTACACGCTAATATTAAAGTGGTTAATGTAAAAAGTATTGAAGCATTTTGGGGAAACAAAAAATACGCTTTAACTCTAGGAATTAAAGCAGCTAAATACGATCTTTTTATTTTTACCGATGCTGACTGTAAACCGCTTTCAAAATATTGGTTACAAGACATGGCTGGTCATTTCAGCTCTGAAAAAACCATTGTTTTAGGCTATAGCCCTTACGCAAAAATCAAAAATTCCTTTTTAAACAAACTTATTAGGTTTGAAACATTAATGACCGCTGTTCATTACTTCTCTTTTGCTCTTTCTGGTTTGCCATATATGGGCGTTGGCAGAAACTTAGGCTATACTAAAGACACATTTTTTAAAGCCAACGGATTTATAAATCATATTCAAGTAAAATCTGGAGATGATGACCTTTTTGTAAATCAAGTGGCAAATTCTAAAAATACTGCTATTAGTCTTTCAAAAAAGAGTTTTACAGAATCGAAACCTAAAACAAGTTTTAAAAGTTGGTATAAACAGAAAAGACGTCATGTTTCAACTGCATCTTTTTACAAAACAAATCACAAACTAATTTTAGGCTTATTATACATAACAAATCTGCTTTTTTGGGTTTTATCAATTCTGCTTTTTGCCTTTAATTTTCAATGGCAATTGGTATTGGCCTTATTTCTATTTAGAATGCTATTACAATATATCTTTATAGGAAAATCTTCAAAAAAACTTCTTGAAAAAGATTTGATTCTGCTATTTCCCCTGTTAGAATTTTTTCTTGTTTTTATACAATTAACTATCTTTATCAATAATCTTATTTCAAAACCTAACCATTGGAAATAGACCAAGCCATTAAATTGGCAAAGAATAACGACCAGAAAGCTTTTAATTTTTTACTTGATATGTTTTGGGATGATGTTTATGGCTTTCAGCTAAAACGTACCCAAAATGAAAATGATGCCGAAGACATTACCATTCAAACCTTCTCAAAAGCTTTTGATAAAATTGATACGTTTAATGAAATCTACACCTTTAAAACGTGGTTAATTTCTATATCTAAAAACATTCATATTGATTTATTAAGGAAAGAGAAAAACTCCATTACGCAAGTCATTTCAAATGATGACCAAGAAGTCTTTGAAGTACTAGATGGAGCGCCTTCACCAGAGGACAAGTTAATTACCGAGCAACATCTTGCCAAGTTACTTCGTGATATAAAAAAACTTAAACCACATTATCAAGAAATTATAAACCTAAGGTATTTTCAAGAACTTAGTTACAAAGAAATCGCACAAGAACTTGGCGAACCCATGAACAGTGTAAAGGTTAAATTGCTAAGAGCTAAAAAACTTTTGGCTGAAATCATTCGAAGAAATTAAATGTTCAAACACATAAAAAATCTAGGTCCAGGCTTGCTGTTTGCGGGTGCAGCTATAGGCGTTTCGCATTTGGTGCAATCTACTCGGGCTGGTGCAGATTTTGGTTTAGGACTTATTTGGGCCTTGCTATTGGTTAACGTGTTTAAATATCCTTTCTTTCAGTTTGGTCCTAGATATGCCACTGCAACTGGCGAAAGTTTACTTGATGGCTACAGCAAACTTGGTAAAAGTATTTTGATTGTGTATTTTGTTTTAAATCTTGCTACCATGTTTACCATTCAAGCGGCTGTAACTATAGTCACAGCTGGCTTAGCGTCTTCGTTATTTGGTCATTTTATTAGTCTTGAACTTTGGACGATAATAATCCTTATAATCTGTTTGGTACTTCTCATTTTTGGAAAATACAAATTACTAGACAGATTGATGAAAATAATCATAGTTACCCTAACTATTTCTACCATTGTTACGGTGTCTATGGGCATATCAAATCATGAAAGCTCACTCTCCTTTCAGCAGGTTTTACCTAAAAACAGCATTGAAATTGCCTTTCTCATTGCTTTTATGGGCTGGATGCCAGCACCACTTGATATAGCCGTTTGGCAGTCCTTGTGGTCTGTTGAGAAAAACAAAGAATCTAAAACATATCACACTAAAACAGCTCTTTTTGATTTTAATATTGGCTATTTAGGCACTACACTTTTAGGTATTGGCTTTGTACTTCTTGGAGCTTTGGTTATGTTTAATAGTGGTGAAACCTTTAGTAATTCAGCAAACGTATTTTCTAGTCAGTTAATCAAAATGTACACATTAAATTTAGGAGATTGGGCCTATGTATTTATTGGCATAGCAGCATTTACTACCATGTTTAGCACTACCCTTACAACGCTTGATGCATCACCTAGAGCTATGGCAAAAAGTGCTTCACTACTTTTTAAAAATACTAAAAAACTCAACTATACGTTTTGGATTATGCTCTTAACCATAGGTACCATAGGCATCTTTATGTTTTTAGCTTCTGAAATGGGCTTGTTGATAAAAATAGCAACCATCTTATCATTTGTAACCGCACCATTTTATGCCATAATTAATTACAAACTAATATCTAGTAAGCACACGCCTAAAAAATGGCAACCTTCAAAAATAATGCATGTGTATAGTATACTTGGTATCCTTTTTTTAATCGGATTCAGTCTTTGGTATGTTGTTTCAATAGCAATTTAATTTAGCAGAATACTTTGTATCTTTGCACACTCATTTTATGTCTATGAAAACGAATACAGCTTCAAATATTTTGCCCGAACCTAAAGGAAAGCCCAAATGGTTACGTGTTAAACTTCCAACCGGAAAAAAATACACCGAGCTACGAGGACTAGTTGACAAATACAAATTAAACACCATTTGTACTTCTGGAAGCTGCCCCAATATGGGAGAGTGCTGGGGAGAAGGCACAGCCACGTTTATGATTCTAGGTAATATATGCACCCGATCATGTGGGTTTTGCGGAGTAAAAACAGGACGTCCTGAAACAGTAGATTGGGACGAACCAGAAAAAGTAGCCCGTTCTATAAAATTAATGAATATAAAACATGCTGTTTTAACAAGTGTGGATAGAGATGATTTGAAAGACATGGGCAGTATTATGTGGGCAGAAACCGTTAATGCGGTTAGAAGAATGAATCCTGAAACTACTTTAGAAACGCTCATTCCTGATTTTCAAGGTATAGAACAACATATTGACAGAATTATAGAAGTAGCTCCGGAAGTTGTATCGCATAACATTGAAACCGTAAGACGGTTAACACGAGAAGTTAGAATTCAGGCGCAATACGATAGAAGCTTGGGGGTTTTAAAATATTTAAAACATAAAGGACAGCGTAGAACAAAGTCTGGTATCATGCTTGGTTTAGGAGAAACTCGTGAGGAAGTTATTGAAACGCTACACGACCTTAAAAATAATGATGTTGACGTTGTTACGATTGGTCAATATCTACAACCTAGCAAAAAACACTTACCTGTAAAACAATTTATCAATCCAGATCAATTCAAAGAATATGAAGCTATTGGTTTAGAACTTGGCTTCAGGCATGTTGAAAGTAGTGCTTTGGTAAGATCATCTTACCGTGCTCAAAAACACATTCAATAGCCATGATAAGGATTGCTATTAATGGTTTTGGCAGAATAGGCAGGCGGGTATTTAGGCTACTAGCAAAGCAAAATGATATTCAAGTAGTCGCTATAAATGATTTAGCTGATGCCAAAACACTAAGTCACCTGTTAAAATATGATAGCGTTCATGGTATTTTTAAGTATGACACATCACATGACGCTGAACACATTATTGTTGATGGACGAAGCATTCCCCTTTTAAACCAATCGCATCCAGAAGCTATTGATTGGAACCCTTTTAATATTGACTTTGTTATTGAATGTACGGGAAAATTTAAAACCAGATCATCATTAAAAAGCCATATATACAATGGAGCTAAAAGGGTAATTTTGAGTGTTCCTCCAGTAGAAGATGATATTAAAACCGTAGTATTAGGTGTTAATGACCATATCATTAGCGGTTCAGAATTAATAGTATCAAATGCCTCTTGTACCACCAACAATGCGGCTCCTATGATTGATGTTATGGATAAACTTTGCGGTATTGATCAAGCCTATATTACTACCGTGCACTCCTATACTACTGACCAAAGCCTGCATGATGAACCCCATCGTGATTTACGACGATCTAGAGCTGCCGGACAGTCTATTGTACCTACAACAACTGGAGCTGCAAAAGCCTTGACCAAAATATTTCCTGAACTTTCAAATGCTATTGGGGGTTGTGGTATACGCGTTCCTGTTATAAATGGTTCATTAACAGATATTACATTTAATGTAAAGCAAGAAGTAAGTATTTCAGAAATAAACGAAACCTTTAAACATGCTGCCCTTAACAACTATAAAGGGATTATTGAATACACGTCAGACCCCAT
Source organism: Allotamlana fucoidanivorans (assembly GCF_006265225.1). Lineage (GTDB taxonomy): Bacteria > Bacteroidota > Bacteroidia > Flavobacteriales > Flavobacteriaceae > Allotamlana > Allotamlana fucoidanivorans. The sequence continues at coordinate 91,731 of NZ_VDCS01000007.1, forward strand.
TGTTTCTATAGATATTGTTGGAAACACGCACTCCTGTATATTCGATTCTCAAATGACCTCAGTAATAGGAAAGATGGTTAAAATTATTGGCTGGTATGATAATGAAACGGGATACTCAAGCAGAATTATTGACCTAATACGTAATTTGTCGATAAAAAATTACGTTTTATCGATAAAATAATTATATTTGCTTATAATATTAGGTAAAATGTCCCAATTTAAGTGTTACATATATATTATCATCTTCTTGATAAATTTAGGTGCTGTGTCTCAAAACTCCATCAATGATGACCCTGAGATCACACAGAACAGCATTAATCACTGGATTGCTCAATCTGAAGTAGAATTAGAAAACTATAATTATTTTAGCGCTCAAAAAGATTTGGATAAGGCTTTAGCTTTAGCCGAAAAATCAAACAACAAAAAAAGTGCGGGTATTATTTATGCGCTTAAAGGAAAGCTAAAACTAATAACGCAAGAAGAAGATAAGGCTATTAAATTGTTAAACAAAGCCATTGAGATTCAACGCATAATTAATGACAACAAAAATCTAGGAAGCTCTTATAAAATTTTTGCTGATGTTTATTTTGCTAAAGGAGATTTTTACTCTGCTTTAGATTCTTACAGAGCTGCTAAATCAAAATTTGAAGAAGAGGAACTCAATAGAGAGTTGGCCGAAACCCTTTTAAGCGAAGGTAAAACTTATATTCAACTAAGAAACTACCACAAGGCAAGAGACCTCATAGAACAATCTATTGCCGTATCAAAAAAGTACGATTATTATAAAACTGAAAGCGAAGCTTTAGTAAATCATGCTCTAACCTACAGCAAATTAGGAAATCAAGAAAAAGCATTAGCGCTTGCTCTAGAAGGTCTTAATATTGCAAAAACCAACAATTACACCTCAATTATTAATGAAGCCTACTTACTTCTTAGCGAGCTTTATAATGATACTGGAGCTTATAAAGACTCAAGAGATTTCTTAAAAAAGCATATTACACTTTCTGACTCCATTAGAGAATTAACAATAAGTTCTTCAAACAGTCAAGAAACACAATATTTGCTAAATGAGGAAAAAGAAAAAAATCAGGAAATTGTTGAAAAACTAGAAAAAGCGGAAGATGAACAAAATATGAGTACCTTAATTTCTATATTAAGTGTGGCTTTAATTACTATTTTATCTCTTCTTACGCTTTCTCTGTATAAAAACAATAACATTAGACTTAAAACCAATAATATGCTTCACAAAAAAAACAGTGAACTAATTATTGCTAAAGAAAAAGCTGAACTCGCCTCAAAAACAAAAGCCAACTTCTTATCAACAGTAACTCATGAATTAAGAACGCCGCTTTACGCTGTTACTGGATTAAGCAACATGCTTTTAGATGAAAACCCAAGACCTGAGCAAGTGCAACATCTTAAGTCTCTTAAATTTTCTGGTGATTACTTACTTACGTTTATAAATGATATTCTTCAAATCAATAAAATTGAAGCAAATAAAGTTGACATAGAACCTGAAACTTTCAACTTAAAGAAAAAAATCAATAACATTATTCTTGCCTTGAACAACTCGGCTCTTGATAATAATATAAAGATTCACTATGAGTTTGATAAAGAACTCCCAGAAAACTTCATTGCCGATCAATTAAAAATTTCTCAAATACTAATCAACCTTATAGGCAACTCCATCAAGTTTACAAAGGATGGTGATATCTGGATTCGGGTTTATAAAATTGAACAACAAGGCAAAACATATATACTTCGTTTTGAAATAGAAGATAACGGCATTGGTATTAGCCAAGAAAAGCAAGACCATATGTTTGAGAGCTTCTCTCAAGGGTCCATTCAAATCAATAGAAAATATGGCGGAACAGGCTTAGGACTATCTATTGTAAAAGGATTAATTGACATTTTAAAAGGAAAAATTTACGTAAAAAGTGAGCTTGACAAAGGAACTACTTTTTATTTTGAAATACCACTTGAACATACTACCGTTGAAGAAGCTCAAGAAAATGCACCAACATATTTTGATGGCAAATCTGACGATTTAAATCTTACAAATGTTAAAATCCTGGTGGTTGAAGACAATAAAATCAACCAAATGATTACTAAAAAGATTTTAACGAAAATGAATCTGAAATGTGATATTGTTGACAATGGAGAAGCAGCTGTTGAAATGATTAAAGCGAACGCTTACAACATTGTTTTAATGGATATTCATATGCCTGGCATTAGTGGTATAGAAGCCACCAAACAGGTGAGAGAATTTGATAAGAAACTTACTATTTTTGCTTTAACAGCAGTAACCATAGAAGATAAAATGCATGAGTTTGAAGAAGCTGGATTTACTGATATTATTCCTAAACCGTTCAAACAAGAAGAGTTTGAGAAAAAATTATACAATGCCTTAGCTTCAAAAAAAGAAACACCTTCTACTAGCGCTTAATCGCCTTTTCAATTAAAGCATTGAATTTATTTGGATAATCTAATTTTACTTGAATAGGCAAATAATACAGTTTATCCTTTAAAGTTTCATACTGTTTTAAACGCATAAAATCTTTTTCTGTGGTTAAAATCATTTCTTTTTGCTCCAGTAATACTATATCGACTTCAGAAAACTCATGGTGATCTTGAAAATTTAAATGATCAAAATTGAACTGTTTTGCCTTTAAAAATTCAATCAATGACGTTGGATTTGCAATTCCTGTAACCAAAGTAAAACCACTTTTCAAATCGTGTAACGCCATAGATTCACTTACAGAACATATCTGCTCTGCATATGCTATAGAACTAAAAAACACTGCTTGATGAGCTTCTGGCTTTATTTGTTCAATAATACGTTTCTTTTCTAGAGTATTAAGGTCATGAGGACATTTGGTAACAACAATGATTTGAGCCCGTTTGGCTCCACTACGTGGTTCTCTTAAATTTCCAGTAGGCAACAGAATATCTTTAAAATAAGGGGCATTATAAGTAGTTAGCAATATATTTAACCCAGCCTTCACTTTTCTATGCTGAAACGCATCATCAAGTAAAATAACATCAGGATCGTGTTCTTGCAACTGCTCAATACCGTTTTGCCTGTTTGCATCAACCGCTACCAAAACATCTGACTTAAATTTATTGTAAAACTGAAAAGGTTCATCGCCAATAGAGGCCACAGTGCATGTTTCATCAGCTAATTGAAAACCTTTCGTTTTTCGTTTATATCCTCTACTTAATGTCGCTATTTTATACTCATGTTTCAGTAACCGAATCAAATACTCAATCATAGGTGTTTTTCCTGTTCCTCCCACACTCAAGTTACCAACACATACAACAGGTACACTATATGACTTTGACGGTTTCCAACCAAAATCATACAATGTATTTCTTAACCAAGTGACCAAAAAATAAATGGGTACAAATGGTAGCAAGATTTTCCTAATAAAGTTCATGGAAAAGAGATCAATGATTCGCCTAAAAATAAAGTTCGAAATATAACAATTATTCCACCAACGCTCATATTTCAAATGACAGAATTTAATACCTACGCTTGAAAGTATTTATTTTATCTTTGACTATAAAATAGATAGCACATGATTATTCAAGACGTTATAAATCATCTAGAAGAGCTTTCACCACTAAACTATGCTGAAGATTTTGACAATGTAGGACTTCTAGTTGGTGACAAAAACACAAAACTAACGGGAGTTTTAGTAACACTTGACACGCTTGAAGCTGTTATAGATGAGGCTATAAATGAGCAATGCAATCTTATTGTGAGTTTTCATCCTATAATTTTTAAAGGCTTAAAAAAGCTTACTGGAAAAACCTATGTGGAGCGTGTGGTTATGAAAGCTATAAAACACGACATTGCTATTTACAGCATGCACACCGCCTTAGATAATGCCTTTCTTGGTGTAAATGATATGATTTGCAGTCAATTAGAACTAGAAAACAAACAAGTTTTAATTCCTCAAAGTCAAACCATAAAAAAACTAACCACCTATGTACCTAAAAACGAAGCAGGCACCTTAAGAAAAGCCCTTTTTAAAGCAGGAGCGGGAAGCATAGGAAATTATGATGATTGCAGTTTTAATGTAGAAGGTTATGGCACCTTTAAGGGTAATGAAAATTCTAATCCCACAAAAGGAAATCAGGGAGAAATTCACACTGAAGAAGAAACAAAAATAACTATCACTTTTGCTAAACACTTAGAACATCGTGTTTTGAAAGCGCTTTTCAGCACGCACTCATATGAAGAAGTGGCTTATGAAATCATAACCATTGAGAACAAAAATCAGCATATTGGAATGGGCATGGTAGGTTCCTTAAAAACACCCATGGATGAAGCTGGTTTCCTAAACTATTTAAAGTTAAAATTCAGTACACCCTGTGTAAAACATTCGGCTTTTTTAAATAAGCCCATACAAAAAGTTGCTGTTTTAGGCGGTTCGGGTAGTTTTGCTATTAACGCCGCTAAAGCCCATGGTGCAGACGCTTTTGTGACAGCCGATTTAAAATATCATGACTTTTTCACAGCAGAAAATAGTATTCTTTTAGCTGATGTTGGACATTACGAAAGTGAGCAATTCACAAAAAATCTTTTAGTAGCGTATCTTACAAAAAAAATTAGTAATTTTGCAATCATTTTATCAAAGACAAATACCAATCCTGTTAAGTATTTTTAAAGTATGGCTAAAAAGAAAGAAGTAACTGTTGAAGAGCGTTTAAGAGCTTTATACGATTTACAACTCATCGATTCTCGTATAGATGAAATAAGAAATGTTCGTGGAGAACTTCCTTTAGAGGTTCGTGATTTAGAAGATGAAGTTGCTGGACTTAATATTAGATTAGAAAAACTTGTTGCTAATTTAGAAGTTATAGATAACGATATTGCTGGAAAGAAAAATTTAATTGAAGAATCAAAAGCTTTAATTAAAAAGTATGCTGAGCAACAAAAAAATGTTAGAAATAACAGAGAGTATAATTCTTTAACAAAAGAAATTGAATTTCAAGAATTAGAAATCCAATTAGCTGAAAAACACATTAAAGAATTTAAAGCTCAAATAGAGCAAAAAAAGCAGGTTATTGCCGACACTAAAGAACGCTTAAAAGAGCGAGAAAGTCACTTAAAACACAAAAAAGGTGAACTTGACGCCATTTTAGCTGAAACTGAAAAAGAAGAAGAAGCATTAATTCAAAAATCTAACGATTACAAAGAACAAATTGAAGATCGTTTGGTAGCAGCTTACACCAGAATAAGAAATAATGTAAAAAATGGGTTGGCGGTTGTGCCTATTGAAAGAGGTGCTTCTGGAGGTTCGTTCTTTACCATACCACCACAAGTGCAGGTTGAAATAGCTTCGCGCAAAAAAGTTATTACAGATGAGCATAGTGGCAGAATTTTAGTTGACCCTGTTTTAGCTGAAGAACAAAAAGCAAAAATGGAAAAACTGTTTTCAAAAATATAGTTTATTTTAAACACAAAATATTTAAAACCTCCTAAATTTGGAGGTTTTTTTATACTCTTAGTTAAGGTATTACCTCAAAATAAAATAAGGTAAGCCTTATTTTTAATTTGTGCTACTAATGCTACCTACTTAAAAAATATCTCAATACCCCTAAGGCATCAGCATTAATGTTCCAACTAAAATATACATAACATAAAACTATTTTTTTAAATAGTTTTAAGGATTTAATTTTCCATACGTCTATTATATAAACAACTACTATGAAACATTTAATCTCTTTTTTTACATTGGTTCTATTTTGTAGCTGCCAAAACAATGCTCAAACTAACAAAACACAAGAGGCAGTAATACAAGCCAACCCTGTTGAAGTTCCTGTGGAACACGGCAAAGCAAAGGCCTATTTTGCCAGCGGGTGTTTTTGGTGTGTTGAAGTTATTTATGAAAGCGTAAAAGGTGTTGAAGAAAGTATTTCTGGGTATTCTGGCGGACACACTAAAAATCCTACTTACGAAGCTAGCAACACAGGAAAAACAGGTCATGCTGAAGCTGTTGAAATTATATACGACCCTAAAATAGTGAGTTTTGAAACCCTTGTTGATGTTTATTTTACCTCACAAAATATCACACAGGTAAACGGTCAGGGTAATGATAAAGGCTCTCAATACCGCTCCATCATCTTCTATCAAAATGAGGCGCAAAAACAAATTATTCTTAAAAAGAAAACGGAGTTAGAACAACAATTAAAAATTAAAGTAGCAGCTGAAGTGTATCCATTTCAGAAATTTTGGATTGCTGAAGATTATCATCAAGATTATGAAAAAAAGCACCCCAATCATCCTTACATTCAAAATGTATCTATTCCCAGACTAAATAGATTTAAATCAAAAATGCCTCATGTTTTGAAAGACAATCATTAAACAAACCTGCTACTGCTTGACTTAATTTAGAATTTCGACTAGATTTGTCTGCGTTATAATTGCAAAACATAAATGAATTGCATGTATAAAACAGTATTTGAAATTACCAAAATGGATTGTCCTTCTGAAGAGAACCTCATCCGAATGAAATTAGATGATATTGCAAATATTGCACATTTAGACTTTGACATCCCCAACCGCAAACTAACCGTTTACCATCATGATTTAACTGATGTAATTGAAACATCTATTCTTGAACTCAACTTGGGAGGAAAGAAAATCTCAACAGTCTTATCAAATCAGACCTCATTTACAGAAAGTGCAAATCAAAAAAAATTACTTTGGTGGGTGCTTACCATAAACGTCATGTTTTTTATTATTGAAATGATGACTGGAGTTATTTCAAAGTCAATGGGACTTGTGGCTGATAGTTTAGATATGTTGGCCGATAGTTTTGTCTACGGTATTAGCTTATTGGCTGTTGGTGGCACTATGATTAGAAAAAAAAGAATTGCAAAACTTGCTGGTTATTTTCAAATAGTATTAGCGTTGATAGGCTTTCTTGAAGTTGTGAGACGCTTTTTGGGATCAGAGCAACTCCCTCAATTTTCAACCATGATTATTGTATCTATTTTAGCGCTTTTTGCCAATGGTTTATGCTTAATTATTTTACAAAAATCAAAAAGCAAAGACGAAGCTCATATGAAAGCCAGCATGATCTTTACCTCTAATGATATCATTATTAATCTCGGCGTTATTCTTGCAGGCATCTTAGTGAATTGGCTTAATTCAAATAAGCCCGATTTAATTATAGGTACCATTGTTTTTGTTTTGGTCATTCAAGGAGCCTTTAGAATTTTAAAACTGAGTAAATAATTCTCTTTACGGTTTTGTTGCTTTTAGTGTAAAAATTAACGGGTATAACTTATCTTTTGTAGCATACATACCCGATGTAGTCTCCACCAAATTTGGCAAAACGTTATAAGGGCTTTCATCAAATTCGCGCAAATAATCTATATGTAAACCTGCTTCGGTAAGTGCTGAAACCACCTCTCCTAGTCCATGATTCCATCCATACTCTTTACTTACTATATTCGAACTTTTATCAGCATAAGTTCCCTCATACTCTTCATAAATAACATCTTTCTGCATATAACCAAATCGCATATAGGGCATATCTTCCAAATAATCAAACATCCAAACAATAGGATGAAACTCGGCTATAAAAAACGTACCGCCTTGATTTAACCGCTCTGCAATCATCTTACCCCATGGTTTTAAATCTGGCAACCAACCTATCACACCATAGCTAGTAAAAACAATATCGAAAGTTTTGTTTATAATTTTAGAAGCATCTAAAACATTACAGCATTCAAACTGTGCATCTAAATGTAGTTCATCGTTTAATTTTCTGGCCAGCTTGATACCCTCATCACTCAAATCTACACCTGTACACTGGGCTCCCATCCTACTCCAACTCAATGTATCCTGACCAAAATGACACTGCAAATGCAACAATGATTTTCCTGACACATTTCCTAAAGCCTCAAGTTCATAACGCTTTAACGAGGAATTCCCTTTTTTAAAACCTTCTAAATCATACAACGTACTTTTTGCATGAACAGCAACTTTTTTGTTCCATGTATCCCTATTCGTGTCAAAATAAATTTTATCTAGAGCCATATTCAAAAGGTTATCTTTGCAAAAACTAAATGTATGAAAAACTTTATTTATTGTGTTGGTATTTTAATCTTTAGCTTGTCTTGTCAGGAGACTACCAAAAAAAAATTAACGCCAACAACATTAACAGTAGCGGAAAAAATAGCTAAAGCCCATGGTTATGATCACTGGAAACATGTGATTGAGGTTAACTTTACCTTCGCAGGGAAAAGGCAATGGCAGTGGCAACCAAAAACCAATAATGTTACCTTGATAACCGAACAAGATACCATCTCTTATAACAGAAATACCTTAGACTCCACAGTTATAAAATTTGACAGAGCTTTTATAAATGATAAATTTTGGTTGTTTATTCCTTTTCAACTTGTTTGGGATAAAGGCACCTCTATTTCTGACCCTGAAAAAGTTAAATCGCCCATAAAAGGTATTGACTCACACAAAATCACCCTAACCTATGGTAGTCAAGGAGGCTATACACCTGGAGACGCCTATGATATTTATTATGATGAGAACTTTATTATAACAGAATGGGCTTTTAGAAAAGGAAATAAACCAACAGCAGGATTAATCAATACTTTTGAAAACTATCATGACTATAACGGATTAAAACTAGCATCAAGTCATAAAAAATCCTCTGGAGATTGGGATTTACAACTGACCAACATCTCTATTAAATTTCAATAAATTTTATATTTTTTTAACATTTATAAAACATCTTAAACCTTCAATGGTAACGTAAATAAAGTATAGTTGATTATTCCGCGTTATGCGTCTATATATATCAAAGCGCTTGATCCATAGGTTTAAGCGCTTTTTCATTACTAGAATTTACCCTTTAAAATCTATTTTCACATGTGAACCATCACAATAAGGTTTATTATTGGAACCACCACACCTACAAAATGCCGTTGTTTTACTTTTTAAATCTGTGGTTCCGTCCTTATGCACCACTTTCAACGCACCAAATACCAACAAAGGCCCTTTTTCTAACACTTCTACCTTTGTCTTTATGTCAGCAGATACCTTTTTAACTTCTGCATTCATATAAAAACTCAAGGCTCCAGATGGACATTGATTTACCTGATTTATTAATTCTTGCGTTGTCGCTTTATCAATGCGTAACCACGGCCTAACTCTAGGTCTAAATACCTGAGGTAGTCCTTTAACACATATGCCTGAATGAATACAAGATTCTGGTTTCCAAACAATAGTTACTTCCCCATTGGTATATTCTTTTGTTTTAGCCATAACGTTTGTTTTTACTAAAGATACAAAAAAATAAAGCTGAAAGTATTCTATCATGAGCCCCTTCATACCTTAGCAGATAATTCTTATTTTTGTTAGAAACCCAAAAACAAACAACGTTGTCCAACTATAAACTAGGTCTTGATTACGCCTTAGCACTAGACCAAAATGACACTTTAAGAGCCTATAGAAATCGCTTTTATATTCCGAAAGACAAAAACGGAAAGGATCTCATTTATATGACAGGAAACTCTCTGGGACTTCAACCAAAGTCAACAAAAATATTGGTACAGCAAGAATTAGACGATTGGGCTAACTTGGGTGTTGAGGGACATTTTGAGGCTAAAAACCCATGGCTAAACTATCATGAATATTTAACCGATAATATGGCGCAGATTGTTGGTGCCAAACCCATTGAAGTTGTAGTAATGAATACCCTTACTACCAACCTTCACCTCATGATGGTCTCCTTTTATCAACCCACCAAATCACGGTATAAAATCCTTATTGAAAGCGATGCCTTTCCCTCAGATAAATACGCCGTAGAGTCTCAGTTGCGTCATCATGGGTTTGATGATAAAGAGGGGCTTGTACTTTGGAAACCCCGAGTGAATGAAGAACTATTACATTGTGATGATTTAGAAACCATACTGAACGAACAAGGCGATGAGATTGCTTTGATTCTAATTGGTGCGGTTAATTATTATACAGGGCAGTTTTTTGATTTAAAACGCATCACACAATTGGGTCATAAACATAGCTGTAAAGTAGGTTTTGATTGTGCTCATGGCGCTGGAAACGTTACTCTAAATTTACATGATTCTGGTGCCGATTTTGCCGTTTGGTGCACTTATAAGTATTTAAACTCTGGCCCAGGAAGCCTGGCTGGATGCTTTGTTCATGAGCGACATGCCTATAAAAAAGATTTGAACAGATTTACAGGTTGGTGGAGTCATAATAAAGAAACACGTTTTAAAATGCGGGATGCATTTGATCAGCTACCTGGAGCTGAAGGTTGGCAACTTAGCAATCCGCCTATATTATCGCTTGCCGCCATAAAAGCATCATTAGACATATTTGCTGAAGTGGACATGGAACAACTTACTAAAAAATCTGAAAAACTTACGGGTTACTTTGAGTTTCTTTTAAAGACTTTAGGAGAAGACACTATAAAAATAATAACGCCTAGTGCTCCTAATGAACGTGGATGCCAGTTATCTATTCAGGTAAAAAATGCAGATAAATTGCTACATAACAAGCTTGCCAAAATGGGTGTTGTTACTGATTGGAGAGAACCTGATGTTATTAGATGTGCTCCTACTCCCTTTTATAATTCCTTTGAAGATGTTTACAAACTGGTAGAAACCCTCAAAAGTATTTTAGATGAATAAACAACAAAACATACTTATCATTGGAGCCGGACTATGTGGCAGCTTACTTGCTTTAAGGCTCGCCCAAAGAGGTTATAATGTTTCCATTTATGAAAAACGACCAGATTTGCGTAAGGTAAAAATGAGTGCTGGTCGTTCTATAAATTTGGCATTTTCTAATCGAGGTAATAAAGGCATCAAACTGGTTGAGTTAGAAGAAAAAATTAAAGCCCTTTGTATTCCTATGAAAGGCCGCATGATTCATGACGCTCATGGCAATACATTTCAATCAAATTATAGTGGTAAATCACATGAATTTATCAATTCTATATCAAGACGCGATTTAAATGTTTTACTACTTGACGAAGCCGAAAAACATGAAAACGTAAATATTTATTTCAATAAAAAATGTAAATCGGTTAATTTTGAAAAAACCACAGCGCTCTTTAAAGATTATTCCACACAAACAGAGTTTGTTGAAGATGCTGACGTTATTATCGCTACAGACGGCGCAGGTTCGGCTATGAGAAAAAGCTACTATTTAGAAAAAAAATTCCTTTTTAGCTTTTCTCAAAATTACCTTAGCCATGGGTATAAAGAACTTAGCATATTGCCTAAAACACCAGGCGAATATCAGTTAGAAAAAAATGCGCTTCATATTTGGCCACGCGGTGATTTTATGCTCATTGCCTTACCTAATTTAGACGGAAGCTTTACCGTAACTCTATTTTTAAGCTATCATGACGGTAAATACAACTTTAATAATCTTGCGGAAGAAAATGATGTTTTAGAGTTTTTTCAAAACGAATTTCCAGATGCTTTAGCGATTATGCCTAATCTGTTAGGCGATTTTTTTAAGAATCCCACGTCGCCTCTTGGTACTATAAAGTGTACACCATGGCATTATAAAGGCAACACCCTTTTAATGGGTGATGCAGCCCATGCTATTGTGCCTTTTTATGGGCAAGGCATGAATGCTTCTTTTGAGGATGTTGTTGAACTTGACAACATTCTTGATAAAAATTTGAGCACATGGGAAGAGGTTTTTCAAACCTATGAACACCAAAGAAAGCAAGACACCGATGCTATTGCCGATTTAGCAGTTGATAATTTTCATGAAATGAAAGACCATGTAGCGAACCCTATATTTCAAGAAAAACGTAAATTAGAGATGGCTTTTGAGCAACATTTTCCTGATGCTTACGCTTCAAAATATGCCTTGGTCACCTTTAACGAAAACATGGGCTATCATGAGGCTATGCTAAAAGGAAGAGCCCAAGATAAAGCTATTTTAAATTTATTAAACGATGGTGTTATTGCGTACCCAAACACCGTTAATTTAAAAACGTTAAAACCCATCCTAGAGAAAGTAAAAACAGAAACCAATGCCATTCTTGACGACAATAGAATTGCTGGATTAAACTATTAACTATGAAACAATCTGTAACACCGAGAGGCGCTTATCCTCATACCAAACGTGTGGGCGACTTTATTTTTGTATCAGGAACAAGTGCTAGGCAACCAGACAATAGTATTGCTGGGGTTCAAGTTATTGATGAAATGGGAACCAAAAAGTTTGATATTGAAGCGCAAACCAGAGCTGTTCTAGAAAACATAAATAAGAATTTAACTCAGGTTGGTGTTTCTATTACCGATGTGGTTGATGTAACTACCTTCTTAGTAAGCATGAATGATTTTGCGGGATATAATAAAGTGTATGCCGAATTTTTTAAAAAAGAAAACGGGCCTACACGAACTACTGTTGCTGTACACCAATTACCACATCCTGATTTACTCATAGAAATAAAAGTGGTAGCTTACAAAAAAGTATAATGAAGATTCAAAACTACATTAACGGCACATACCAAAACCCAAATTCTCAAGATTGGCTAGAGAATTTTAATCCGGCCAGTGGCGAAGTGTATGGCTTTATACCTAATTCAAATGAAGTTGATGTAGAACACGCTTTTCTTGCTGCAAAATCAGCTTTTCCTAGTTGGTCACAAACTTCTTTAGAAGAAAGAAGCCGCATACTCATAAACATTTCAGAATTACTTGAAGCGCATTTAGAGCGTTTTGCAGAAGCAGAGAGTATAGATAACGGCAAACCGCTAACTGTAGCTAAAACTATAGATATTCCCAGAGCAGCAAGTAATTTTCGTTTTTTCGGGCATGCCATCACCCAATTTGCAAGTGAAAGCCATGAAACAAAAGGATTTTCGGCTATAAACTATACCCTAAGACAACCCATAGGTGTGGTTGGCTGTATTTCTCCTTGGAACCTCCCCCTTTATCTGTTTACATGGAAAATTGCGCCAGCCATTGCAGCGGGCAACTGTGTTATAGCCAAACCAAGTGAAGTAACCCCAATGACAGCTTACATGCTTGGAACGCTTTGTACTGAAGCGGGTTTACCGCCTGGTGTACTAAATATTATACACGGTTCTGGCGAAAAAACAGGACAAGCCATTGTAAAACATCCTAATATAAAAGCCATTTCGTTTACTGGCGGAACAAAAACAGGGGCTACCATAGCTAAAATAGCGGCTCCTATGTTTAAAAAATTATCTTTCGAACTGGGTGGAAAAAACCCCAATATCATATTCGCTGATTGTGATTATGATACCATGCTTGAAACCACGGTAAAATCATCTTTTTCTAATCAAGGACAAATATGTTTGTGTGGCAGTCGTATTTTTGTGGAACAGTCCATTTATACTAAATTTAAATCAGATTTCATACAAAGTGTCAAACAACTTAAAGTTGGACACCCCATGGAAACTGATACTGATATAGGCGCCTTAGTTTCGCAAACACATTTAGAAAAAGTTTTAAACTATATGAGCATAGCGCGTTCTGAAGGACATAATATACTGTGTGGTGGACATCAAGTTCTTGTGAAAAATCATGAAAATGGTTATTATTTAGAACCTACGGTGATTGAAGTTAACACGAACAACTGCCAACTTAACCAAGAAGAAATATTTGGTCCTGTTGTAACCATTATGCCTTTTGAAACTGAAGAAGAAGTTTTAAACATGGCCAATGCATCAAATTACGGCTTATCGGCCACTATTTGGACTAACAATTTAAAACGAACCATGCATTTTACAGAACACCTACAAGCTGGAATTATATGGGTAAACACATGGATGCTCAGAGATTTAAGAACACCTTTTGGAGGCACAAAATCTTCTGGTTTAGGACGTGAAGGTGGTTTTGAGGCTTTACGTTTTTTTACAGAACCTAAAAATGTTTGTATTAAGTATTAAACAATCAAATAATAAAATATACTAACCAAAAAACTCTATGGATTTAAAAATCAATAATAAAAACGCTCTAGTATGCGGAAGCACAGAAGGCATAGGAAAAGCCGCAGCTATGGCTCTAGCCGCAGAGGGCGTTAACGTAACCTTAGTGGCTAGAAACAGAGAAAAACTAAAAGCCGTCCTTGCCGAATTACCACAACATAGAAATCATAGCCATATTGTGGCCGATTTTTCTAACCCAAGAGACCTTCAGGAACAAGTAATAAAATTTATTGAGAATCATCATGGATTTCATATTTTGGTAAATAACACTGGTGGTCCCAGAAGTGGTCAAATACTTCACGCAAGTCTTGATGAGTTTGACAAAGCGTTTACGCAGCACATAAAATGTAATCATATTTTAGCCCAAGCCACTATTCCGTTTATGAAAGATGTTGGATTTGGCAGAATTATTAATGTAATTTCAACATCTGTTAAAGAACCTATACCAGGACTTGGAGTAAGCAATACCATTCGCGGGGCCGTTGCCAGTTGGAGTAAAACATTAGCTACAGAGATTGGAGCATTTGGTATCACAATAAACAATGTTTTACCAGGCTTTACAGATACAAACCGTTTAGCCGAAATTATTCAAATAAAGGCAAACGCTGAGGAAACAACGGTTGATGAAATGACCAAAATCATGAAAAACTATGTACCTGCAAAACGCTTTGCACAACCCGAAGAAACCGCTAGTGTTATTGCTTTTTTAGCTAGTGAACAAGCTGCCTATATAAATGGCGCGAATATTCCTGTTGATGGTGGCCGAACTAAGTCTATGTAAAAATAATCCTTGAAGCTTTAATAGGATTTGAGGTCTTTGTATATTAGTAGTGAATTCGCGTTAAGGATAGAAGCGGCATCCTTTTTTGTTTAAGCAAAAAAGATATAGTGAATAGCCTGACCCTCGTGGTAACGCCTAAAATAATATTATAATGAGTACGTTAACATCACCCATAAATTTTAAGGCTTGGATTGAAGAAAACAGACATCTGCTAAAACCACCTGTAGGGAATAAAGTAGTTTGGAAAGACGCCGATTTTATTGTGATGGTTGTTGGTGGCCCGAACAACAGAAAAGACTATCATTACAATGAAACACCCGAATTTTTCTATCAAGTTGAGGGAAACATTGTACTGAAAATTATTGATAAAGGAACACCTAAAGATGTACAAATTAAAGAGGGTGATATTTACTTACTACCTCCAAAAGTACCGCACTCACCACAACGTGGCCCTAATACCGTTGGGTTAGTTATTGAGTATAAACGCCCAGAAGGCATGAGAGATGCGCTGTTATGGTTTTGTGAAAACTGTACCACAAAACTCTATGAAGAAGATTTTACTCTGGAAAATATTGAAACCGATATGCCCAAAATATTTGACAAGTATTACAGAGATACAACAAAACGAAGCTGTCCAAATTGTGGTACAATTATGCAACCGCCTTCGCAGGTTAAAATAGATTGATATTTTAATTTTAAAGATTCCTGACCTCTCAGGATATAATCATGAAACGTAAATTAAGGATTAACGGCCATTCTCATTTACTTCCTTATCCAGAGGAAATTCCCGAATTTATGCAAGAAAAAGGCATTTTTTGGGTAGATAAAGATAGAAAGTTCATGCTTCAAAAAGACTGGAAACGCCCTGTTACAGATTCCAGTTTTTTCTTAAATGAAAAATTAGAATGGATGGCTCGTAATAAAATTGATCATGCGGTTGTTCTCAATCTGTCACAACTTTACGGTAATGGGTTACGCGTTGAAGAAATGAAAAAAGCACTACGATTTCAAAATGATTTTAATGCCAGAATACAGCACGAACATCCTACTAAATTCACCTGTGGATTTGTAGTGCATCCTGGTTTTTTGAGAAGTGCCTGTTGGGAAATTGAACGCTGTGTGGAACAACTCGGGTTACAATTACTTTGTTTGCCCACACATTATATGGATTCTATCGGTACCTGGCGGTGTATATTTGATGAAGAAAACGAACCGCTTTTTGAACTGGCTAACACATACAACTTAGCCGTTGAAATTCACCCGTATGATGGTGAGAAATTTATTAAACTAGAAAACACATCCTGGCGATTTCACCTCATCTGGATGTTAGCCCAATGTGGTGATGCGTATCACTTTTTAACCTTAAATGGTTATCAAGAAAAATTTCCTAACATGCGCACCTGTTTTGCACATGGTGGTCAATTATCACAAATTAATTTAGGAAGACGCATACAAGGATTTGACGGTAGACCTGATTTATTTGAAGGCAAACACCACCCTAGAAAAGCCGTAGGACACAAAAATATTTTCTTTGACACTTTAGTACATGATACCGGTGGCTTAGAACTGCTTATCAAAAACCAAGGCGCTAAACAGGTTATTATGGGCCTTGACGACCCGTATCCGTTAGGTGAGATGGAAAGCGAAAAACAATCATCCTATCCCGGTAAAATTTTAGATTTGGCCATAAAAAATAAAATCATCAACCAAATAGAATATGAAGCCATCTGGGAAGATAATGTGATAACATGGCTGTGTGGCGACGATGAAAACGCAAAAGAAAAGTTGATAAACAGAATTTTGAACTAATGCATTTTATACCTGAAGAATTAGATGATTACGTAGTAAATCACTCTGAAAATGAACCAGAGTTACTACAAGAACTCAATAGAGAAACCTATCAAAAAATATTACAGCCCAGAATGCTCAGTGGGCATTATCAGGGACGGCTGTTAAGCATGATTTCTAAATTAGTAAACCCTAAAAACGTTCTAGAAATCGGCACCTACACAGGGTATTCTGCCTTGTGTTTAGCTGAGGGTATGCAAAGATCGGGTGAATTACACACTATTGACGTGAATGAGGAGCTCTACGATTTTCAAAGAAAATACTTTGACAAATCTAATTTTGGCAACCAAATTTTTCAGCATTTAGGAGACGCACTAGACATCATTCCTACACTAAATAAAACCTTTGATTTGGTCTTTATTGATGCCGACAAAGAAAACTACAGTTATTATTTTAACGTGATTATTGATAAATTAAATATGGGAGGACTCATATTATCTGACAACGTGCTTTGGAGCGGTAAGGTTTTAGATAAAACCTTTAAAAAAGAAGACACGTCTACACCAGCCCTTATTGCTTATAATAAACTTTTAAAAGAAGACCCTCGTGTTGAAACTGTTGTTTTACCAATTAGAGACGGATTAACCTTGAGCAGAAAAATAAAATAACCGTATAGCTTTTAACAGAGTGGGTATAATTATGTAAACCAATAAATTACCAAGCTTGTGTATCATTTTACCAAAACATTTTAGAATTACCCAGTTTGTTTAAAATGATACACTAACCTGCTTCTCCTTTGGCGATGCCTAGTTAATGGTTTAAATTGATGACTTTAATGAGAGTACAACTAATGAATTGGAGCGCATTAAAACATGCCTAAGAATGCATGTGCCCAATGTTAAATTATGGATAAACAAAGTGACTTAACATAATATTCCTATAAACTATAAGGAATATTCTTAGGAAAAGGTAGCTAATTTTTTTGATCCCGATGGAAATTTACGCGCTTTTAAAGACAGTTTAACTTTTGAAAATCAAATAGAAACTTATGCCAAAGCGCCTCATTGAACTTCCTATGTAAACATGTTTTAATTCAGATTAATAAAGGAAAAAGGCTTCAAGGAAATGTCCTAAAAACCTAAAACTTACGTCTTACAGAACCCGTAAAGTCTTCTAAATCATCTTTAACTTTATCTAACTCCTTTTTTACATCAGAAGTCACACTAGTATCTATGCCATGATTTTCGGCCGTTTTGGTAATTTCATGCTTAATTTCATTAGACGCGTCTTTTAATGTTCTCATACCTTTACCAAGGCCTCTTGCTATTTCTGGTAATTTATCGGCACCAAAAACCATAACAGCAATAAACATAATGAATGCTATTTCTGCTCCGCTAATAAATAGAAATGTTGCTAATTGTATCACAGCACAAATATAGTGAGTTCATTTCTTAGAATAAAAAAAGCCGATTTAAAAAAATCGGCTTTTCTGAAAATAATATGATTTTAACTTTTAAGTGTTGATTTGAATTGTTCAAAATCACTAGGTTGTTCTTGCTTAGGCCATGAATTATTTGACGTATCAATATCGGCCGTTTCCTCATTAGGATCTATTATAATTGAAACAATTTCTTTCTCAGAAGCTACAGCCTTAGTGACTTCACTATCATTAAATCGCCATATCTGTGCTGGATAGGTTTCTGTTTTTGATGTACCATCTGCATAGGTATACTTTACAATGATAGGCATGACTAAACCTCCTGGCTTCTCAAAAGTAATGTTATAAAAATACTTTGGTGTTTTCAAATTTTTTCTTTCCTCTGGAGAGAAATTATCCATAACATACTGTTTTAATGGAATGGAATTTTCCAAAAGAGTGCCATCACGTAAAGACTCTTCATAATCTTCACTGCCCTCCTCTACTAAATAAACCAATGGTTTTAAATTCTTTAACGGAAAACCTTGTTTTTCAGCCACGTTTCTTACAAACTTATTGGGTGAGGAGGATACAAAATATCTTTTCACATCTTTAATACCTATATCAACCCAGTCTGTAGTATAAAACCAACCTCTCCAAAACCAATCTAAATCAAAAGCAGAAGCATCTTCCATCGTTCTAAAGAAATCTTCTGGTGTGGGGTGTTTAAACTTCCACCGGTTGGCATACTCCTTAAAAGCATAGTCAAAGAGTTCTTTTCCCATAACTGTTTCTCTAAGAATATTTAATGCGGTAGCTGGTTTTCCGTAAGCATTATTTCCAAATTGATAGGTATTTAACCCTTTGGTCATGATAGGTGCAATATAATCTTGATTGCCACTCATGTAAGGCACTATTAACTTGGCTGGTCCACGATCTGAAGGAAAGTGCTTATCTTGAGGGGATAGCGCCTCTGGATATTTTTGTCCAAAATCTTGCTCGGCAATATATTGTAAAAAGGTATTTAAGCCTTCATCCATCCAAGTCCATTGACGCTCATCACTATTTACAATCATAGGAAAGAAATTGTGACCAACTTCATGAATAATCACCCCCATCATACCATATTTTACACGATCACTATACGTGCCATCTTCTTTAGGGCGACCATAGTTCCAGCAAATCATTGGGTATTCCATTCCCTGTTGCTTAGCATGTACTGAAATAGCTTTGTGATACGGGTAATCAAAAGTCATTCTTGAGTAAGACTCTAAAGTACTCGCTACAGCTTTTGTTGACCATGCTTCCCATAATGGGTTGCCTTCCTTAGGATATAATGAAACCGCCATAACATCTTTTTCAGAAATTTTCACAGCCATCATATCTAAAATGAATTTTCTTGAGGTTGCAAAGCCAAAATCACGTACGTTCACAGCTTTCAATTTCCAAGTTTTCGTCTCTTGAGAAAAGAGGCCTTCTTTAGCTATAACTTCGTCTTGACTTACAATAATAACTGGTTTATCATAAGACGTTTTCGCCTCCTCATAGCGTTGCATCATCTCTTTAGAGTAAACCTCTTTTCTATTTGTTAATTGGCCCGTACCCTCTAAGATATGATCTGCAGGAACCGTAATATTCACCTCATAATCACCAAACGGTAAGGCAAACTCATCTCTACCCCAAAACTGAGAATTTTGCCAGCCCTCAACATCACTATATACTGCCATTCTTGGGTAAAACTGAGCAATAACATAGGCTCTATTACCATCTTTTGGAAAATACTCGTATCCAGACCGACCACCTTCAACGACATGATCATTAACATTGTACCACCACTTAATTGAAAAGGAAAACTTCTCACCATGCTTTAATGGTTTAGGTAATTCTACCCGCATCATCGTTCTATGAATAGTATACGGTAATGGTTTTTTATTGGTATCTGTAACTTCCTCAATAGTGAACCCGCGCTCTAATGGCTTATTCATATAATTCTGAACAAAGCTTGAAGGTTCAGCATATGGTGGAATCGATTCAGATTCAATCAACGGAGATTTAGAATCTTTTGCTCTTTGATTTTGATCAAGTTGCACCCAAAGGTAGGTTAATTGATCTGGAGAATTATTGGTATAGGTAATGGTTTCAAAACCCGAAATTTTTGCCTTTTCATCATCCAAGACAATATCCATTTTATAATCGGCCTGCTGCTGGTAATAAGCTACCCCGGGGGCTCCCGAAGCAGCACGATACATATTTGGTGTAGAAAATTCATCATACAGCTGCCTAAATTTATTCGTATTTGTATGACCTGTTTTTACTTGTTCTTTCTCTTGTGCATGCACTGAAAAAGCAGCAATAATCAGTACTAAACAAACGCAAGCAATGTTTCTCATTCCTATTTTATAATTAAAAATTGTAGTTTATTTCAACCAATAACAACAAAAATTGTTATTCAAATAGGAGCGAAATTATAAAATTATACAGCAAACATAGCTGTTTTAATCAAATTTTAACACTACCGAATCATTTTGAGAGAGAAGAATGAAGCTCTTTTGTTTATTATTAATGTTGGTTTTAATAATATTCTGCTGGTCTTCAAAAAGATCAAATAACACCTTATTGCTTATTTCAAAAGACTTTATTTCTGTTATGCCTTCAATTTCCATATAACATTTTATAACATCGGTATCATAGGCTTTTCCAAGAAACTTCACAATATATGGTGTTCCATTTATCTTAATGCTGAGTTTATCCTTCAAGTACCTCCCAATATAACCATCAATACGTTCAGACTCATCGTTGTTATCAAGTAGTATGATTTTATCATCAAAACGTTCTCTTAAAAGACTCTCAAAATCATCAATAAAAATTCTGGAAATAATTTGCAATGACTGTTTTTCTTTCACATACTCAATTTGTGTCACACTTACATAGTATTTATGTACTCCTGTAAAAGCAAAGATGGGGAACAAAAACACACAAAAAAGAAATTTAGAAATGCTGATCATATTGCAAAAGTAGTTAATTTATAGATTTTTATGACGTTCTAAAAGCAACCCTTGTCTTCAAATATATTTTGAAAATCAATTAATCCTGTAAGGCTGTTCTATTTTTTTGATACTGTATATACTTCATTTTCAAAAACGTAAAAATGATTAAATCTGATTTATTCTGACAGCTGTCCATAAAATTCTCATCATCCATACAGAAATAGAAAAAATCCATTCTTAAATCCGGTTCTAACGGATACGACGTAAAAAATTCATCAGACCATCTTGCTTTTACGCGTTGCATTAAAGTCTCCTTTCTCTCCATTTTCACTTGGTTTTTCAATCTCTTAGTTCTTCCTGTAATAGCATTGATAATAGGATTTAATGGCACAATACCACCTCCTGTTGTGGCTTCGTGTAAGCGTCTTTCCCCTATGGTTGCTATTTTTCCTTGATATCCAGGAATACCTACATCATAAAAATTGATTGGAGCTTTACCTTCAGTTGTCTTTATATCTTGTGTTAAATTACCAGATAGCACCTTACCTACAACAACTTCATCTAACGCATTTACTTGTTCCTCTAAATGTACTTTTACGGTTTTACTTAAAATCATTTTTGGAGTCATAACTAATTCTTTGTCTTTATGTTGAACCGAAGAAAATTGTATGGTATCATTAACTTTTACTGAAATCTCAAACACCCCTATTGTATTTGTAATGGTAAATACTTGAGCCGTTTTATTAATAACGTGAATGTTTTCAACATTTGATGTACTCTCAACTTTTCCTGAAAGTATCACGCTTTGACTGTGAGTAGAAAACCAAAACAAACAACCAAAAATAAAAATAGAAAGTAAACGCTTCAAAAACAGTAGTTGATTAATTGTTTAAAGTAAGTCCTTCAAATCTTAATCTTTTTGTAAACCGTTTGTAAAGTTATGTTAAAATAAAAGAGTTATTTTTTTGTAGATAAAA
Organism: Allotamlana fucoidanivorans; assembly: GCF_006265225.1. Taxonomy (GTDB): domain Bacteria; phylum Bacteroidota; class Bacteroidia; order Flavobacteriales; family Flavobacteriaceae; genus Allotamlana; species Allotamlana fucoidanivorans. The sequence continues at coordinate 113,660 of NZ_VDCS01000007.1, forward strand.
ACACCTTACTCTTTTGATGTAGCAACTCAAGAAACTCCATTTCGTTACCATAGTTAAGCAACGAAAAATCAAAATCATCTCGTTGCACATACTGTATAAATTCTTGAACCCGATGTTCTGGTATATCAAAGTTGTCAACCAAAAACTCTGAACCAAAGTAATATTTCACAGACTCAATAGGTACTTCTGGAATTTTCACTTTGTCTTTATCTTTAGCGCCAGACCTGAATAAAGGCAATAGTAACTGATCAACCACATTGACAATATTCAGACCATTTATCATATGCTGCTGCTGTGAAGCCATTGTTATATTATTCACCTCTGTTTTGTTATCCTTCTCAAAATTATAATCGCTGCTATGCTTCACACCAAAATACAGAGCATCTAATTTAGGATTAAAAGCTTCGGCTCCTTCAATATCTGTGCCTAAATCACCTGTTAATTTCTGATCCAAAACGATGACCTCGTCCAATTTATTAATTTCTTCAATCATAAATAATTTCATACTTCCTGATGCTATGATAGCTTCATTGACTCTAAATTCAATGCTTTGATATTGAAGCGCACTCACTTGAATTAAATCGTTTAAAGCCACGGCAATAGTAAACTGACCATTTTCATCAGAAATAGTTCCTTTATTTGAAGAGGTGTTGAAAATGGTAATACCCGAAATATCATTACCTTCAACAATAATTTTTCCTGCAACATCAATTCTATTAATAGTTTGCGAATAACCCAAACTAGTTGTTAAAAAAGCTAAAACAACAATAATATGCTTCATTTATTTTTTATTTTCAAATTACCACATAATTTTCTATTCCTAAAGTAAAATGTACTAAAATTTTTCTAAACAGAAATTTAACTAGTTTTGCTGAAATGTCTTATTGAAATGAAAAACATAATAATAGCAAGCACCTCAACCGTTCACGGCAGCGGTTACCTTGATTATATTGTAAACGACTTAGAACGCTTTTTTGAGAAGGCTCAAACTATTCTTTTTATTCCTTTTGCCCGACCAAGCGGTATAAGTCATGACGCCTACACAGAAATAGCCCGTAAGGGATTTCAAAAAATTAATAAACGTGTTATTGGCCTTCATGAATATGAAAATAAAGCAGAAGCTATTAAAACAGCAGATGCTATTTTTACGGGGGGCGGAAATACCTTTGTATTAACCTATCAGTTGTATAAAAATAATTTAATTTCCCTATTACAAGAAGCGGTTTATGGTGGCATCCCTTATTTAGGCACCAGCGCTGGGAGTAACATTTGTGGATTAACTATAAAAACCACTAATGATATGCCTATTGTATACCCCCCAAGCTTTAATGCATTGGCCCTTGTACCATTCAATATCAACCCACATTATTTAGATCCAGACACCTCAAGTACACATATGGGAGAAACCAGAGGGACCAGAATAAGAGAATTTCATCACTATAACACCCCTCCTGTTGTGGGATTAAGGGAAGGCAGCTGGATACACGTTAAAGGGCAGTCTATTATTTTAAAAGGTGATTTAAGTGCTAGAATATTTGAATATAATAAAGCACCCTATGAAGTCTTTCCAGGTACAGAGTTAAACCATTTAAAATAAAAAAGCTTCACCGTTATTGATGAAGCTTTTTTGAGCGGGAGACCGGGTTCGAACCGGCGACATTCAGCTTGGAAGGCTGACGCTCTACCAACTGAGCTACTCCCGCGTTAATCGGTTGCAAATATATATAAACTCACCTATCATTTCCAAGAAAAAATTATAACTTTTTTAAAAAATGAAAGCCTAAAATTTCAAAGCCTTCCTTAAAATAAAACTTATGAGACAAAGCATTTGTAACATAAGTATTTAGCTCTATAGCTTCTACTCCTTTGGTTTGCACATAATCATAAATCCAGTTAAAAAAACGATGCCCTAACCCCGTACCTCTATAAGCATCATCAATATAAACATGATCGGGTTCTACGCTATTACCAGAATAATGCCTTGTACAAAACCAAAGTCCGCAAACCCCAATAATATTATCTTCATCAAAAACCACAGCACATTCATAGTGCTGAGTTACCATATCTAAAAAACGCTTTTGTAAGACCTCCGTTGAAATACGGGCTTCATTTAACTTATAAACCAAGGGCACAACCTCATGTATGCGCTCTGGTTCAAGAATTTTAAATTTGAATGTCATATCATTCTTGCTTTATAAAAGCAATTTATAAATATAAATTAATATGTTTGAATGTTCCATTAAAAAACTGAAGCTATCAAAACTAACAACTATCGCATACACGAGATTTCAGCAGAAGAAACCTTTCAGGTAAGGCAACCTGTTCTTAGACCTAACAGACCTTTAGATACTTGCAAATTTGATGGCGACTTACTAAATACTACATTTCATTTTGGTTTATATTTAAATGAAGAATTATTAGGCGTTTGTTCTTTTTTCAACAATACTTACAGCGGTATTTCTAGCAAAAACCAATACCAGCTAAGAGGAATGGCTGTTCTAAAAACGTTTCAAGGTCAAGGCTTAGGTAAACTAATTTTACAATACGGTGAAAACTTTATGAAAGAAAAAGGTGCAGATACTATTTGGTGCAATGCTAGACAACTTGCCGTGCCCTTTTATAAGAAGAATAATTATGCCATTATTAGCGAACCTTTTAACATTGAACATATTGGATTGCATTATGTTATGAGTAAATCTTTATGAGTTTTTTTGAAATGCTAAAAACAAACAATGAAAAATCTTTTGTAATTTTAGTAAGCTATTTGCAAAACCATCATGAGAGGAAAAAATTTTAAAGTCAGACTATTAATAGGTGCCGCTATCGCACTGTTTTTTGTTTTTAAACGCTGTAGTCAACAAGAGGTAAATCCATATACAGGACGTACACAAACCATATCAATGACACCAGACAAGGAAATTGCTATAGGATTACAAAGCGCACCTCAAATGACAGAGCAGCATGGCGGTTTGCACCCCAACAATCAATACCAAACTTTAGTTGATAATGTTGGCGCCAAATTAGTAAATAATAGTATTGCCCGAGAAACTCCTTACCAATATGAATTTCACCTCTTAAATGACCCAAACACAATTAATGCTTTTGCCTTACCAGGTGGGCAAATTTTCATTACCTATGCCCTATTTTCGAAATTAGAGAATGAAGATCAACTTGCTGGTGTTTTGGGGCATGAAATAGGTCATGTTCTGGGTAGGCATAGTGCAGAACGTATTGCTGAAAGTGAATACTGGCAAGGCTTAACTACGGCGGGTTCTGTAGGTGCAGATATGGGTGAACTTGTAGCTGGTATAGGTCAAAATACATTATTAACAAACGGACGAGATGACGAACTTGAAAGTGATGATCTTGGGGTTAAATTCATGATAAAGTCTAATTACAACCCCGAAGAAATGATTGGTGTTATGGAAATTTTAAAAGCTGCAGCCGGACCAAACCGAGTTCCTGAATTTCAGAGCACGCACCCCGATCCAGACAATAGAATTGAGAGAATACGTGAAGCTATAAAAAAACATCAAACTAATTAACACAAAAAAGCCCTGACATGTCAAGGCTTTTTAAAAATGACTAACTCAAATAATTATTATACGTTTTTCTTAACAATTATTTTTTTTCTTAGCAAGCGCTTCTTCTATGATTATTAAGGCTTCATCTGCACCGTGCAACTTGGCATAGTCTGCCGCAGTTTTCTTTTTTTCTGATCTCACTTTTAAATTAGCTCCTTCAGCAATTAACAGCTTTAAAATTTCAACTCTGTTAAACTTAGCTGCATACATAGCTGGCGTCATGCCGTTTGATTTTTGGTTAATGTCTGCACCACGGTCAATTAATTTTTTTACGGTTTCAAAATCACCTTTGGCAATTGAAACACAAAAAGAATTTACTTTAAAAAAAGCCTCAACTTTAAAATCGTTTGAGGCAACAGGTGATGAAGTAGCATTTACAGTACTTAAAGAAAAGCATAATGCCACAGCGGAAATGATGATTGTTTTTTTCATGATGAAAGATTTTAGTTTGATTAAATGATTACGTTTTTTGATATACTAAAGAGACGATAAAAATTTGATTCTGTTACATAAAATATTTTTTATAACAGATTTTTAACGTTTGATTCACAATTTGTTAACGAAATCGTTTTCTTAAAAAATTATCCTAAAAACCTTTGTTTTTCAGGGTTTTTCAAAGGTTTCGATACCTGTTTTTTATATAACTTCCGTATCTTTGTTTGCATTAAAATTTTAACAAAAAATGAATAAAAAAGTTATCCTAATGATACTTGACGGGTGGGGAAATTCACCTGATCCAAAAGTCTCTGCTATTGATCATGCCAATACGCCTTTTATAGATTCTTTATATAAAAAATATCCTTTTGCAACCCTTCGTACAGACGGGTTACACGTTGGACTACCTGAAGGCCAAATGGGAAACAGTGAAGTGGGGCATATGAATCTTGGAGCTGGCCGTATTGTATACCAAGATTTGGTTAAAGTTAATTTGGCTGTTGAAAACAAAACTTTAAATAAAGAGAAAGTCTTAGTTGATGCCTTTAACTATGCTAAGGAAAACAATAAAGATATTCATTTTTTAGGTTTACTTAGTGATGGTGGTGTACATTCTCATATCAACCATCTAAAAGGCCTTGTTGATGCGGCTAATGAGGCTGGAATAGCCAATAGCTATGTGCACGCTTTTACTGATGGTCGTGATGTTGACCCTAAATCTGGTGCTGGCTTTATTAAACAACTTGAAGATCATATTGAAAACACTAACACTAAAATTGCCTCTATAACTGGTCGCTATTATGCCATGGATAGAGACAAACGTTGGGAACGCGTTAAGCTAGCTTATGATGCTATGGTTAATGGTATTGGTCAAAAATCAACAAATGCCATTGAAACCATTCAAGAAAGCTACGATAATGATATTACTGATGAGTTTATCAAGCCTATTATTATGACTGATGATTCAGGAAATCCTGTAACAACCATAAAAGAAGGGGATGTAGTTATCTTCTTTAACTTTAGAACCGATAGAGGACGTGAGCTTACCGAGGCCTTATCTCAAACCGATTTCCATGAACAAAACATGCATAAACTTGATTTGTATTATGTTACCTTAACAAATTACAATGACACCTATAAGAATATCAATGTTATTTTCAACAAGGAAAATTTAACCGAAACCTTAGGTGAAGTTTTAGAAAATCATAACAAAAAGCAAATTAGAATTGCTGAAACAGAAAAGTATCCACATGTCACTTTCTTTTTCTCTGGAGGAAGAGAAGCTGAATTTAAAGGCGAACAACGTATATTAAGAAACTCACCTAAAGTTGCTACTTACGATTTAAAACCAGAAATGAGTGCTTATGAGCTTCGTGATGCTTTAGTGCCTGAGCTTGAAAAAGGAGACGTTGATTTTGTATGTTTAAACTTTGCCAATGGTGACATGGTAGGACATACTGGTGTTATGGAAGCCGCTATTAAAGCCTGTGAAGCTGTAGATACATGTGTTAAAGATGTCGTGACCACAGCTCTAGAAAACAACTACACCACATTACTTATTGCAGATCATGGAAACTGTGAAACCATGATTAACCCTGACGGAACCCCTAACACAGCGCACACCACTAATCCTGTTCCTGTTATTTTAATTGATAATGAATTGAAAGAAATTAAGGATGGTATTTTAGGAGATATGGCGCCAACCATTTTAAAACTCATGAATGTACCACAACCTGAAGCTATGACAAGACACGCGTTAGTGTAGTAGTATTCAGTATACATAGTAATGAAGCCTTGTTTAAAAAGCAAGGCTTTTTTTTATTCCATGATGCTCAAATATCCTAATCCCCAAAAAATATGTATTTTTGTACAAACCCAATTCTATAAGTATTTATGAATTTTAATCTTCAGCTTACCATTGCAGTCGATTTTGACGGAACTATTGTTGAGGATGCCTATCCTAAAATAGGCAAACCTATGATTTTTGCATTTGAAACTTTAAAAAAACTGCAAGAAGAAGGACACCGTTTAATACTATGGACCTATAGATGTGGTGATAAATTAGAAGAGGCTGTCAAATTTTGCGAAGCCAACGGCATACACTTCTATGCCGTTAACAAAAGTTTTCCTGAAGAAGAATTTGATCCTGCTTTTAGCCGAAAAATAAATGCCGATTTGTTTATTGATGATCGCAATGTTGGAGGGTTTCCTGGTTGGGGCGAAGTATACCAACTATTGACCGATACTGAGCCTATTATACCACAGAAAAAAGGAGGTCTTTTTGGGTTATTTAAGTAATAACATCCGTAAGCCCTTTTTTAAATTTTTCAATGAATTTTGGGCTGCATACGGTTCATCTTCTCCTATATGAAAATGGTAAAATTTAAGTATCTTTGCATCCTATTTTTGATGTTATGATAACTGTAAAAACACGAGAAGAAATTGAATTAATGCGTAACAGTGCATTAATTGTTTCTAAAACCTTAGGAGAACTAGCCAAAGAAATTAAACCAGGCGTAACCACATTGCAATTAGATAAAATTGCCGAAACCTGTATTAGAGATCATGGCGCCGAACCTGGATTTTTAGGCTTATATGATTTTCCTAATACGCTTTGTATGAGTCCCAATTCGCAAGTAGTTCATGGCATACCTAATGGAGACCCTTTAAAAGAAGGTGATATTATTTCTATAGATTGTGGCGCTCTAAAAGATGGTTTTTACGGTGATCATGCCTATACTTTTGCTGTTGGAGAGATTGATCCAGAAACAGAAAAACTGCTTCAAGTAACCAAAGAGTCGTTGTATGTTGGTATTCGCGAGTTTAAAGCAAATAATCGTGTTGGTGATGTAGGGTACGCCATTCAAAAATACTGTGAAGATCATGGTTATGGTGTAGTAAGAGAACTGGTTGGTCATGGCTTAGGAAAAAAAATGCATGAAGACCCAGAAATGCCAAACTATGGTAAACGTGGACGCGGCAAAAAATTTATTGAAGGTATGGTGGTAGCCATTGAGCCAATGATAAATATGGGCACGCAACGCATAAAACAGCATAGAGACGGTTGGACAATTACAACGTTAGATGGCAAACCTTCTGCTCATTTTGAGCATGATGTTGCTTTAATTGATGGTAAACCAGAATTACTATCTACATTCGCTTATATTTATGATGCGTTAGGTATTGAGAGTGAGGAAGAAGATGAATTCAGACAAAAAGCTTTAGTGCTTTAATGCATGAAAAAGACTTTTAAGTTTATTCTTAACCTTGTTCCTAGACCTTTATTAATCAGGCTTAGCTATATTATTAGGCCTATTTTAGCCTTCTTTTTAAAAGGCGACAAATACACTGATCCTATTGACGGCAAAAGTTTTAAAACGTTTTTACCTTATGGATACGGGCAGCAGCGTAACAATGTATTATCGCCTTCGACCCTTTCTTTAGAACGTCATAGGTTACTTTGGTTGTACTTAAAAAATGAAACTACTTTCTTTTCTGCCCCTTTGAAAGTGCTACATTTTGCTCCAGAGCAGGCTTTTTTCAAGCGGTTTAAAAACATGTTGAATTTAGATTATACGACTACCGATTTAAATTCGCCTTTGGCTGATGTAAAAGCTGATATTTGCAACCTACCGTTTGAAGATAACACCTTCGATTTTATTTTATGTAATCACGTTCTTGAACACATACCAAATGACACTAAGGCGATGGAGGAATTATATCGTGTATTAAGAAAGGGCGGTACTGGTATTTTTCAAATCCCTCAGGATCTAAATCGAGCTACAACTTTTGAAGACAACACGATTACAGATCCTAAAGAACGTGCTAAAATTTTTGGACAATACGACCATGTTCGTATTTACGGCCGTGACTATTTTGATAAATTAAGACGTATAGGTTTTAAAGTAGATGAAGTAGATTACACTAAGCAACTGCCAGATGCTGAAATTGCAACTTATTGTTTAGCTAAAGGAGAAATAATTCCTGTTGTTTATAAGTAAAAAAAGAATGTCTGAACAAATAGTTATTTCAACAGGTGCATTATTTGGGTTACTCGCTGTGATTTTCGGAGCCTTCGGTGCACACGCTTTAAAGCAAACCTTATCTGAAAATCAATTGAAAAGTTTTGACGTTGGTGTTAGATATCAAATGTACCACGCTATTGTTTTATTAATTTTAGGATATAGTTCAATAGATACCGCTCATGTTGTTTATTGGTGTTTTACTTTGGGTATTATTTTATTCTCATTCAGTATCTACGTCCTTGTTTTGTTTGATGCTAAAGGTCGAAAATTAAAATTTTTAGGCCCTGTTACACCTATTGGCGGACTGCTTCTAGTGTTGGGTTGGTTATTAATATGCTTCCAATTTTAATAGTAAATTATGAAGCTTCAGGAAACCCATTAAGCGCCAAGGTTTCAATATCCTTTTGCTCATTTTCAAAAATTAAAAACACCTTAAGTTCGGGGTGTCGCTCTAAAAAGAGCTTGATTTTTTCAATTCCCATAGCTTTAAAAGCCGTAGCATAAGCATCAGCCACCATACATGTTTCGGCTATTACAGAAATACTTAGCAAATTTGTTTTACTAGGATAACCTGTTTGTGTATCAATAATATGTGCATATCTGTTTCCATTCTCATCTACCTTAAACTTTCTGTATGTTCCTGAGGTTGCCATAGCCTCATCTTGTAGCGCTATAGCCATTAAAATAGATTGTTTTCCATCAAAATTAGGATTTTCTACCCCTACCTTCCATGGCATATTCTTTTCAGCATTTATGCCTTTCACTCGAATTTCTCCTCCAATTTCTACTAAATAATTGTCTATATCCTGCAATTCTAGAAACGCTCCAATGACATCCACACCGTATCCTTTGGCTATAGCATTAAAATCAATAAAAGTAGCCTTGGGTTTAACAATGCCGCTATCTACTATTTTAACTTTGCCAAAGCCCACAGAATGCATTAAGCTATCTATTTTCAAACTGTCAAGATTAACAATTTTACCTTCAGGGCCAAAATCCCAGGCATTTACAACAGCACCAATAGTAGGATCAAAAACACCATTAGTTTCAGAATAAATAATTTTAGAAGCTTCAAATACATGCCTAAAATGTGCATCTACCTTAACCGCTTCATTTCTATTCACCTTTGAAATATCAGAGTTTTGCTGGTAAGTTGACATACTTTTATTTATAACATAAAACAGGCTATCAATTTGATGGCTAAAATCTGTGCTTGAATCATATATGATAGAATAACCTGTTCCAAAAACACCCCCAGATAGTTTGGTGTTTTTTACCTGTTTTTCACATGAAAACAGTATTACAACAAACAATATACCAAATATATGTTTACCTACATATGCGTTAATAAGCCTCATTATTTTAGATTAGTTTAAATTTGTTTCTAAAACCTGAATTCCATTATACTCTAACAAATAATCCTGATTCAAATAAATGGGTTCCTTTTCACCTGCTAAACTACCAATGCCAACGCCTGCATACAAAACAATGGCTTCCTTTTCTCTAGCGTGTTTTTTAAAAGATTCCATCCAAACTACATCATAATTATTGGGGTTATCAGGCAAAATCACAGCACGGACTATAACAAAGTAGTATTGATTGTTCTTATCTATACAAACAAACTGTGGATGTTTTTTTAGTTTACTATTTACGGCTATAAACTCAAAACCACGCTTCTCAAGATCCTTTCCAACGTGATTCATGGCTAAATTATGTAGTTCTTGTGCTGTAAGGGGTTGACTCATATTGCAAAAATAACATTATAATTCGTATAAATTTTGTAAATTATAGTCAAAACAAAATTCCATGAAAGCAAAATCACGATTTGAAGTGGCCATCAAAAAGCTTTATATAGCTTTTCATGATAATACCTTAAACCCCGAATGTTGCAAGCAATGTGCGGTAGGTAACATTTTGGACAATACCGATAGTTGGAAACATTTATCTGACCATCATGGCTCTTTAAAATTAAATTATATTGGACGCGTACACCAAAATTTGGGACGAAAATTTAATGGTTACACGCCAAAAGAATTGATACAAATAGAAGTTATTTTCTTGGCCGCTTGTGGTTATGACCTGCCTATAAACCATCAAAATAAAAAACCTAAATATCCTAAAAATAAGGATGTATTATTTAAAGGACTTAGTGCTGTGATTAAATACCTTTGTAAATTGGAAGGTAAACGTAACATCATGGATTACACAGCATTACTCAAACAAAAACACTACCCTTTTTCTATCAATTAACTTCTTCTTATTTTTTCAAGTGTAATTTTAACCAATAAACCAACCAACTAATGAAAAAACAAAGAATTTTGGCTTTTATGTTTGCTTTTGGCTTGCTATTCAGTGCTTGCCAATCAAAAAAAGAAGAACAAAAAGCCTATCAACCTGTTAGTGCAAGCGCAATTAATCCTGAAAAAAGAGGTAAATATCTTGTTGACACCAATGGATGCCATGACTGCCACTCACCAAAAAAGTTTACAGAAAGAGGTATGGAAGTAGATACTACTAGAATTTTATCTGGTCATCCTGCTAATGAAGCATTACCGCCATTTGATCCAGAAACTGCAAAATCATATATCCTTTTCTCTATAGGACTTACGTCGGCAACTGGTCCATGGGGTACTTCTTTTGCGGCTAATTTAACCCCGGATGCTACGGGTATTGGGACATGGTCTGAAGAGCAGTTCTTAACCTGTATTAAAAAGGGACTTTACAAAGGTTTAGAAAACAGCAGGCCTTTATTACCTCCAATGCCGTGGGAACATTATAAAAATTTTACTAACGATGACTTAAAAGCCATCTTTGCATACCTCAAGAGTATCCCTGCTGTTGAAAATGCTGTTCCTAATAATATACCACCTCAATGATAAAAAAATCCCAACTAATTATTAGCTGGGATTTTTTTGTATCTCATAAAATTTCAAAGGGGATTATCCTCCAAAGTCATCAAATCGGATATTTTCATCTGGTAAACCAAAATCTTCACCCATTTTTTGAACAGCTTTGTTCATTAATGGTGGTCCACAGAAATATAACTCGATATCCTCGGGCGCATCATGCTTGCTTAGATAGTTGTCAATTACACAGTTGTGAATAAATCCAACAAAACCATCACCTTCTGTATCGTTAATGTCTTTCTTCACTTTCCAGTTATCCTCTGGTAAAGGCTCAGATAGTGCTAAATAAAATTTAAAGTTAGGGAAACTATCTTCTAATTGTTTAAAGTGATCTAAATAGAATAACTCACGTTTAGAACGTCCTCCATACCAATAGGTCACTGTTCTTCCTGTTTTTAATGTTTTGAACAGATGGTATAAGTGTGAACGCATTGGTGCCATACCAGCCCCACCTCCTACGTATAACATTTCGGCATCACTCTCGTTAATGAAGAACTCACCGTAAGGTCCAGAAATGGTTACTTTATCGCCTTGTTTTCTTGAAAAAATATAAGAAGAAGCAACCCCTGGATTAACGTCCATCCAATCGTTTTTAGCACGATCCCATGGTGGTGTAGCAATACGCACGTTAAGCATAATGTCACGTCCTTCAGCTGGGTAAGAAGCCATAGAGTAGGCTCGCTCAACAGTCTCATCGTTTTTCATTACTAATGGCCATAAACCAAACTTATCCCACTCGTCCTGAAACTTATCTGGCGTTTCATGTTCTTCAGGGTGTGCCGTAATATCTATATCTGAATATTTTACTTCACATGGTGGAATTTCAATTTGAATATAACCACCCGCCTTATAGTTCATATCTTCTGGAATACGCACCACAAATTCTTTAATAAAAGAAGCCACGTTATAATTTCTAACTACTTCAGCTTCCCATTTCTTGATTCCAAAAACTTCTTCAGGAATAGAAATATCCATGTCTTGTTTAACTTTTACCTGACAAGCTAAACGCGCTCCATGTTGTAATTCTTTACGTGTAAAGTGCGGCGTTTCTGTTGGAAGCGCTTCACCACCTCCTGAATTTACGTGACACTCACATTGAATACATGTACCACCACCACCACAAGCTGATGGTAAAAATATTTTTTGACTTCCTAACGTTGAAAGCAAACTTCCTCCTGAAGCCACTTCAATCTCTTTCTCACCATTAATAGTAATTTTAACTGGCCCTGACGGTGATAATTTTTGCTTAACAAATAAAAGTAAGGCAACCAATAATAGCGTTACTACTAAAAACGCTATTACCGTTACTACGACCATTCCTGTTGTACTTGCTGCTAATATCATATTATTCATTTACTTTTATGTTGTTAGCCATCTCTTTTTCGTTATCGTCTACCACTTTTTTTTCAACTTGAGCTGTTTTTTCTTCTTTAGCACCTTCATCATCCCCACCGGTTAACATACCACCAAAACTCATAAATCCTATCGCCATTAAGCCTGTAATGATAAATGTAATGCCCAAACCTCTTAATGCAGGTGGTACATTAGAATATCTTATTTTCTCACGAATAGCTGCAATGGCTAAAATGGCTAAAAACCATCCAATACCAGAACCTATACCGTAAGTAGTTGCTAATCCTAACGTAGGTATCTCACGAGACTGCATAAACAATGATCCACCTAAAATAGCACAGTTTACTGCAATAAGCGGTAAGAAAATCCCCAATGAGTTGTATAATGATGGAGAAAATTTCTCCACTACAATCTCTACTAACTGTACCATGGTTGCAATAGTTGCAATAAACATGATAAAGGATAAGAAACTTAAATCGTAATCTGCATACTCAGCACCTAACCATTTACCCAAAGCACCAGGTTGTAAAAGATACTGATCTAAAAGCCAGTTTAACGGTACTGTAATGGCTAATACAAAGATTACCGCAGCACCAAGACCTACTGCTGTACTTACTTTTTTAGACACCGCCAAGTATGAACACATTCCTAAGAACGTGGCAAATACCATGTTGTCTATAAATATTGATTTGAAAAATAATTCTATATGTTCCATTTTATTAGTTATTTGTTATGTGTTATTTGCTCATGGTTTTTATAAACCAAAAACCAATAACTATTAACCAATTTTTTAATGATCTTCTACTAATGCTTTATTTTTTGTACGTTGAATCCAAATAATAATACCTACAACAATTAATGCCATTGGAGCTAATAACATGAACCCGTTATTCTCATAACCAAAAGCGTATAATCCAGTTTTCTCAATTGGATCTCCTAATACAGGAAAACCTAATAAGGTTCCAGCTCCTAATAGCTCTCTAAAAAACGCTACAATAATTAAAATAACACCATAACCAGCTGCATTACCTATACCATCTAAAAATGACCTCCATGGTCCGTTACCTAAGGCAAACGCTTCAAAACGTCCCATAATAATACAGTTAGTGATAATTAAACCTACAAAAACCGAAAGTGTTTTACTTAATTCATAAGCAAAAGCTTTAAGTACTTGGTCTACTATAATAACTAAAGCCGCCACTACAATTAACTGTACAATAATTCTAATTTTTGAAGGAATGATATTTCTCATTAAAGAAATGACTACGTTTCCTATTCCTAATACAAACAACACTGAAAAAGACATTACTATAGCTGCTTCTAACTGAGCAGTAATGGCTAAAGCAGAACATATACCTAATACCTGAATGGTAATTGGATTGTTATCTGCTAATGGATCTTTAATTAATGCTGCGTCTTTTTTTGATAAAAGTCCCATATTATTTCAATGTTTTAAAGTAAGGCACATACTTTTTAAGCTCAGATTTAAGCATCGCTGTAACACCGTCTCCAGTAATAGTAGCTCCAGCAATAGCATCTACCTTGTTATCTGTTTTATTTTCGTTCTTAGGATCGTTATTTCCTTTAGCAACCGTAATTCCTGCAAAGTCACCATTTTCACTTAATAGATGTTCTCCGATGAAATCATCCATAAAATAACGTTGCTTAATATTGGCACCCAATCCAGCTGTTTCTCCTTTATGGTCAAAATAAACGCCTTGAACAACCATATCTTTATCCATAGCAACATAGCCCCAAATAGCATCCCACAATCCTTTTCCTCTAATGGGCGCTATATAATAAGTTTGTCCATCTTTATTCCCAACAAACAAAGGTAAGCGTCTTTCTTTACCAGCTTTAGCACTAGCTTGTTCCTTTTTTACATCAATTAAATAGGCGTTTTCATCTTCAGTTACCTTATCGCCTTCTATAACCAATTGCTTAGTAATATATTGATTGAACAACTCTGGTGCTTTATCTGTAGAAACAAAAACAGCACTAGTTTCATCATTATCATTTACACCCATAGCATAAAGGATATTTTGTTGTTTTTCTAAACGTTGATTATTATCAATCTTTGGTCTTAATGCCGAGGCCGTAAATGCTAACAACCCACCAACAACTACCACCATTGCTACTGCAAATAAAATGGTATATACATTTGATTCCGTCTTGTTACTCATGATTAAGCTGTTTTAACTTTTACACGTTTTAATCTTCGTTTTACATTACCTTGAACCACATAGTGATCAATAGTTGGTGCAAATACATTCATCAATAAAATGGCTAACATTACCCCTTCTGGATAAGCTGGATTAAACACACGTATTAGAATAGAAATAAATCCAACTAAAAACCCGTAAATCCATTTACCTCTTGTAGTTTGTGAAGCTGTAACAGGATCGGTTGCCATAAATACGGTACCAAAAGCAAAACCTCCAATTATTAAATGTTCCCAGAAAGGTGCACTCATTAAACCGTAAAACTTGCTAGATTCAGTTACAATGCCAGCCGTAGCTATTTGATTAAATATTACTCCCATGACTACAGCACCAATCACAGAAGACAACATAATTCTCCAACTACCTATTTTAGTAAAAATTAAGAATAACCCTCCTAATAAAATAAGTAATGCTGACGTTTCCCCTACAGAACCAGGTATAAACCCTAAGAACATATCAGCAGCACTATAAGCGACATCTTTACCTTGTGCTAATGTGCCTAAAATAGTTTCTCCTGAAATAGCATCTAAGTTTTGGCCTGCTGCAATAGCTTTATCTCTTGCTACTGCTCCATGTACCCATACTTTATCTCCAGACATCCAAGTTGGATAAGCGAAGAATAAAAAGGCTCTAATGGTTAAGGCTGGATTCAAAATATTCATTCCAGTTCCACCAAAAACTTCTTTTCCTATAACCACACCAAAGGCAACAGCCACCGCTAACATCCATAATGGAATATCTACAGGTACAATTAACGGCACTAACATACCTGTTACTAAGTACCCTTCTTCAACCTCGTGTCCCTTTAAAATGGCAAACAAAAACTCAATACCTAAACCAACACCATAGGAGATGATCACTAAAGGTAAAATTTTCCATAAACCAACCGTTAGGTTATCTAGGGTCCAAAACTCTGAACTAAAGAAACCACTAGACGCCGCTTGAATATCACCTAAAGCAAGATGATGTTGGTAACCTGCATTAAACATACCAAAAATTAAACAGGGTATCATAGCCAAGATTACCGTATTCATGGTACGCTTTAAATCGTCAGCAGCTTTAATATGAGTTCCTCCGTGCGTGGTCTCATCTGGCAAGAATAAAAAAGTGTGAATTGCCGAAAACGCAGGCAACCACTTTTTATTTTTATTCTTTACTTTAAAATCATGTAATTTATCTTTTAAACCCATTATCCTATTTCTTTAAGCATTAAGTCTAAACCTTCTCTTATTATCTTTTGATGTGGTTGTTTAGACACACATACAAACTCTGTTAAAGCAAAATCCTCAGGAGCTACCTCATACATTCCTAAAGCTTCCATTTCATCTAAATCTTTATACAAACATGCTTTTAAAACCTGCATAGGGTAAATATCTAAAGGAAATACTTCTTCATAAGTTCCTGTAGTTACAAAAGCTCTATGCTCACCGTTAGTATTCGTATTTAAATCATACTTCTTCTTAGGATTTAACCAAGAAAACGTAAGTGCTCTTGAAACAGATATTTTATCAAAAACAGGTTTCGTCCATCCAAAAAACTCATAATCATCACCTTCTGGAATTACAGAAATCACATTACTATAATAATCTAAGGCACCATCAGGTTTGACTTGTTTTCCTGATAAAACATTTCCAGATATTATTCTGTCATTCGCATCTTTTTCAACACCATTATCATATATCATGGTGGCTACCTCACTCCCTATTAAGGTTTTAAAGTATCTAGGTTTTTTAACAGATGAGCCTACCAAAGCTACAATACGCTCGGCATTAAACTTACCTGTTAATAGTAACTCTCCAATTATAACTAAGTCTTGCGCATTTACCGTCCAAACCACTTCACCTTTATTTACAGGATCCACTTTATTAATTAAAGTTCCAACATTTCCTGATGGGTGTGGTCCCGACACTTTGTGTACAGTTACTCCAGATAAGCTTGCTAACGGAGAGTTAGAATTCTTACCTACAGACACATGCACCTGACCTTCAGTTAGTTTTCCTAAAGCAGATACCGCAGCTTGTAATTCAGCTTCTTTACCTTTAAGTGTAAAATCTAAATCTGCTGCTAATGGTGCACTGGCATAACCAGAGATAAAAATAGCTTTTGGCGATTTTTCTGGTTTTGCAATTACATCATACGGGCGCTGCTTAACAAATGGCCAACACCCTGAATCGAGCAAATGTGCTTTCACCTCTTCAGCATTAGCCTTGCTTACATCTAATTTACCGTAATCTTTAAATGCTTGCGCTTTATCGGCTTCAATTTTTATGGCATCAATACGCCTTTTTGGTCCACGAACAATTTCTATCACCTTTCCTGAAACTGGTGAAACAAATTTTATGTCTTCGTTTGACTTATCATAAAACAAATACCCTCCAGCTTCAACTGAAGATCCTTCTTTTGCAATAAGTTTTGGAATAACGCCGTGAAAATCTTCTGGCCTTATAGTGATGTAGTTACTAACCACCGCTTGTTCAACAGTTTTGTCAGCTTCGCCTATAAGTTTAATGTCCAGACCCTTTTTGATACGAATGTCTTTTGACATATTTATTTTTATTGAATTTATTTATCTAAAAATCGGTGCAAAAATACGAATTAAATATACAGTTATCACAAAAAAATACTTAGTTTTTTATGCTAATTATATTTCCTAGTTTTTTAGGCATAAATTTTGTTTACATTTACCAAAACAAATTTTAATGAGCCTTAAACCGTTATTTGTTATCATTCTTTTCGCTGTTCCTTTTTCTCTTTTTCCCCAGGTTGAAGAAACAAATCCACCAGAACACATCAAGACTATTAATTTTAGAGGTACCACAGCAGAAAATCAGTTACCCATATTAACACTTGGAGATGCAGTGATTCTTGAATTTGATGCCCTGAATGGGGAAGAAAATGATTATTACTATAAAATCAAACACTTTAATTTTGATTGGACACCGTCTCAATTGGTTCAGTCTGAATACATGGATGGATTTGATAATCAGCGCATACGCACTTATGAAAATTCGTTCAACACCTATCAAATATACTCGCATTATATACTGACACTTCCTAACGATCAAACGAGAGGACTTAAAGTATCTGGAAATTATATGCTATATATTTACAATAGCGACGGTCAACTTGTTTTCTCTCGCAAATTTATGCTTTACGAAAACAAAGCCAACGTAGGCGTGGTTTTAAAAAGAGCTAGAGATTTAGATGTTATTGAAGAAAAACAGCGGGTTGAATTGACTATAGACTCAAACAACATGCAGCTAAACAACCCCTACCAAACTGTAAAGGCTGCTATTATTCAAAATAACAATCTAAACACAGCGATTACCAATGTAAAACCTCAATACACGCTTGGTAATAAACTTGTCTACAAATATGATTCTGAAACCAGTTTTTGGGGAGGCAATGAATATTTCTTTTTTGAAAACAAAGACATTAGGGCAGCAAACAACAACGTTCAGTTTATTGACCTCAAAGATCTATACTATAACTACTTGTACACAAATATCATTAGAGCAAACAGACCTTACACATACAATCCTGACATTAACGGAAACTATGTTATAAATAATATAGATGCCTCAAACCCTAGTATTGAAGCAGATTATGCTTGGGTTTATTTTTCTTTAGAGGCTTCAGATGCTTTAAAAAACAAACAAGTATACATTTATGGTAGTTTTAATAATTATGCCATAGAAGACAGCAACCGTATGACTTATAATCCAGAAAGCCATAATTTTGAACACACCATGCTACTTAAACAAGGTTTTTACAACTACAAATATGTGGTAGCAGATAATAATGGGGTTATAAACGACGGTGTTATAAGTGGTAACTTCTGGCAAACGGAAAACAACTACAAAGTATTAGTTTATTACCGTGATTTGGGAGCGCGTTATGACCGCATTATTGGTTATGGAGAAGGCTCTTCTGTCAACATCACGAACTAAAATTACCGTTTAGCTAATTTTTGTTGCATTCTTGTTAAAAATTACGTTAACCATCTAACATTTATTATTTTAGCCACCATAAACAAATAACCCCAAAAGTAAAACATGATTCATCAGGTTACAAAAGGCATAAAAATTTCAGTAGATACAAATTTTGAAGGCTCATTTTATAAAAACTATAAAATTCATTATGCCTTTGGTTACACCATTACTATTGAAAACCAAAGTAAAGATGCCGTTCAACTGAATGCGAGGCACTGGGAAATACTAGATGCTTTGAATAATGTTGAATATGTTGATGGTGACGGGGTTATAGGGAAAAAGCCTGTTATAGAACCGGGAGGATCACACACCTACAGTTCAGGATGTTTACTAACTTCTCCTTTTGGCGCCATGCGCGGTCACTACAGTATGGTAAATTTTAGCACCACTAAAAACTTTGAAGTAACTATTCCGCTATTTAAGTTAAGTGCTCCTTTTGCTATTAATTAAACCTAAACACTCATAATAACCTAGATTAATTTTTGATGATTCAAGGTCATTTTCTATTAAATCTAAAGCGTGTTTCATTTTGCAAAACATGAAAAAATTTACAGTTGGAATAATGCACTATTTCATATGGTGAATCAAAATCAAAATCACGATTTTCAACCATATAAATAGCATCAACATCAACATTACCATAAGGCGAAATCCTACGGTATCTATATTCTAATTCATGATTTGTTTTATGTAATTCAAACCAGGCACCAGCAGCAATGCCAGATAACCACTGGGCACTTTCAAGAGTTTCATTCACGTTTCTTGGCTGCAAGGTTCCAACAAACGTTGGTTCGTGATCTTTTAAAGAATCTAAAAAACATCGGATATTTTCACTTCGTTGCGATCCTTTAAATTTAGAAATTTCTCCACGGTCTGATATTTGATACACATAATTTTCGGTATCAGCCAACAAAACATTGCCCACCGTACTTGGGGTAAACCATTTTGATGCCATTAGTTTCTTCTTGATTTTTGCTTCTGTTACCGAAGCTATTAAACTATCGGTTACAAAACGCGCACAATTACAAGCTTCTTTAATAAATGCAGCATACCTAATAAAATGTTTACTCTGCATATAGTCAATATGCGCTCTTGCCATTTCATAATTAACTTGACTGCAAACAGATGCTACTAACTTACCCTCGCCATGAGTAATTTTAGGATGCGTAGCCAAATACACTAAAACATCATCAAGATTTTTAATGCGCCCCGATTCAACCTCCGCTTTAAACGGAAAATGCAACTCATTGTCAGTATCCCTTCCACGCACGCGCCCTGTAGGTTCTGGTGTAATGTAACGTCCAAAATCATGGTATTCTAAAATACCCGTTTCTTTATTAATAAGAACCAAAGCCGCATGCCCAGCGCGTAGGTAATCTTTTTTACCTATTCCTATATATTTTAAAACAGGTGAAAACCATTCTTTTGACACCATAACAACGGTTTCAGGATAAGCAAGCGTTAAGATAATCCCAGTACTATCCATTCACAACCTGTGGAAATTTAAAGGTTTTTAAATCAACTTTATTAGTACCTAAATACTCATAACTCATTTGAATTTTATTAGCTACCTTTTCCACCTGTGTTATACTAGTTGTTTTTACAAATCCTCTATTCATTATAACACCATAGTCATCATTAGTCTCCCCTGCGGTTTTATGAAAATGCAGTAACGTTTTAGCATTTAACGAATGTTGCGCTTTAAACGTATTAAACCATTGTTGCCGTTCAGCCTTCATAGCATCAGTATACAAGGTGGAAGACGACCACATTCTTGGTTCTAACGGTAATTCTGACACCTGACTATTTTTCTCATCCCAAACCAACTCAAGTAATTTTAAGCCATCATTCCAATCAACCACCACCATAGTAAAAGGTTCTATACCATCAAAGTTATAGTCATCAATCATTTTTAAAACATCATTTGAAACCATAAACTCATAAGTAACCATCCCTCTACTTTTTCTGTAGTTTGGCTTACGTTTATGGTTTTGAAAAGCACCATTAAGCATACACACTACCCGTTTTTTTTCACTAACACCAATCCATGTTCCTCCAGACAAAACATCTTTAGGAAAAAGCATTTTTGTATTGGCGCCTATATATATATTTGGCAACAGTGATTTCCTATCTGGAGACTCGTCCCGATTTTGCGTTATAATAAAATCCTTATTCCCTTTTGGAATGACAGTAAGTGTACACATGAACGTTTCGTCTTGTAAAAAATGGCAACTTACAAAAATTAACGAAATATTAATACATTTTAGACTATTCCATCTTCCTTGATTTGTTTTAATTATTCGTAAATTTGCAGCGTATTTACTAAAAATTCAACAACAAAAAACGTCATATTATGGAAAAAGGCTTTTTCAATGTACCAATTGCAGTTAACGAACAAGTAAAATCTTATGCTCCTGGCTCCCCAGAAAGGGCAGCCGTTCTAGAGACCTATAAAAACATGTTCAATACCCAAGTTGATGTACCTTTATATATAAATGGCGAATATGTAAGCACTGGGAACACTAGAACCATGTCACCTCCACATGATCATCAACATGTTGTTGGCACTTATCATTTAGCTGAACAGAAACACATAGACGATGCAATTGCTACAGCCTTAGAAGCTAGAAAAACATGGAGTTTAATTCCTTGGGAACAGCGCGCTGGTATATTTTTAAAAGCAGCAGAATTGATAGCAGGACCTTACCGATCCAAAATAAATGCGGCTACTATGATAGCGCAATCAAAAACAATTCATCAGGCAGAAATTGATTCAGCCTGCGAACTTGTAGACTTTTTAAGGTTCAATGTCCAGTTTATGACTGACATTTACATGGAACAACCAGAAAGCACAAATGAGGCATGGAACCGTGTTGAGTATCGCCCTCTAGAAGGGTTTACCTACGCTGTAACGCCTTTTAATTTTACTGCAATAGCAGGAAATTTACCTGCATGTATGGCTCTAATGGGTAATGTTGTTGTATGGAAGCCAAGTGACAGCCAAGTATTTTCTGCAAAAGTGATTATGGATGTTTTTGAAGAAGCTGGTGTGCCTCCAGGAGTGATTAACGTGGTATTTGGCGATCCTGTTATGATTACCAATACCGTTTTATCACACCGTGAATTCTCTGGGTTACATTTTACGGGCTCTACATTTATCTTTAAAGAACTTTGGAAACAAATAGGAACTAATATTCACAACTACAAAACCTACCCCAGAATTGTAGGAGAAACTGGAGGGAAAGATTTTATCGTAGCACATAAATCAGCCAACCCAAAACATGTAGCCACAGCCATTGCTCGTGGTGCTTTTGAGTTTCAGGGGCAAAAATGTAGTGCTGCTTCAAGAGCCTACATTCCAAAAAGTATTTGGAACGATGTAAAAAACTTGGTTATTAAGGATGTAAAGTCCTTTAAAATGGGATCTCCAGAAGACATGCGTAATTTTATTACAGCAGTGATTCACGAAGGATCATTTGATAAACTGGCAAAATATATTGATCAGGCCAAAAATGATACTGATGCTGAGATTATAGTTGGTGGTGGTTATGATAAAAGTAAAGGGTATTTTATTGAACCAACGGTTATAGTTACCACCAACCCTAAATACACCACCATGTGTACTGAATTGTTTGGACCAGTAATTACTATCTACGTATATGAAGACGATGCTTATGCGGAAACTTTAAAGCTCGTTGATGAAACAAGTGAATACGCATTAACTGGTGCTATCATTTCAAAAGACAGGTACGCTATTACACAAGCAACAGAAGCTTTACAAAATAGCGCAGGCAACTTTTATATTAACGACAAACCTACGGGGGCCGTTGTAGGTCAACAACCTTTTGGCGGTGCCAGAGCATCAGGAACCAATGATAAGGCTGGAAGTGCTCAAAATCTGCTACGTTGGGTATCTCCTAGATTGATAAAAGAGACTTTTGTAACACCAACAGATTACAGATATCCTTTTTTAGGAGAGTAAGCAAACACTCAAAATAAAAAGGAATCGCGATGCCATGGCATCGCGATTCCTTTTTTATCTTATATCATCTAAAATTTTAACAGTGGTAATATTAATACAAAATAACACCACACACACTATTGTTACATTAATCGATGATGATTCGTTTTGCAACACTACCTTTTTCAGTATTTAGTTTTACAATATATGCTCCCACAGCTATTTCTATAGGGATAACCGCATTATGTCTAGAATCAAGCTTCATTGACATTACATGTTGTCCTAAAACATTAAATACACTAACATCTAAAAGTTGAATACTTTCTTTATTTATTATACTAATCACCGAGTTATTGGAATCAAAGTACGCCAAAATATCATGTTCTGCCCCTAAATTAACCTCATCAATAGCTAACAGATTATCATTTGACACCCGAAAGGTTAATTGAAATCTATCATTATAATGTCCTGGTTCTAGATATAATTCAAAAGCCCCATTAGTCAAATTAAACGTCTCTCCAGAAATCTTATCCTCTATATAAACGACCTTATCTGCTTCTAAATTTAAAACGCCATCTAATCTAATTTTTACTATACCAGCTTTTTTTACTTTCAAGCCTATTGGGAATTGCTGAAAATCTTCAAAACTATCAACACCTTGAATAACGAGCTTAAATTTATTTAAAACCCAATACATATCTTCAACAGCAACATCGGCCATGGGAGCATCATACCCCAAATCAAAATCGGTTGAAGCAAGCGTATTCAAGCCTAACACAATTTGCCTATGATATCCCATTGGGGAGTCATACATTAAATTTATCGTTGGTGTTTTATGTTCGAGTCTTGTAGGGCTAATAGGTCTTTTCCGTTTAGAAGCCTTTAAAAATTGTGAGGTGGTTCCATCTTCAGGTGCAAAAACACGTTGACTATTTTTAAACACGACATTACCTCCCACTACGCTTGTTATTGGCGAGCCATTATCATTATTAAACCCTTCTAAACTTGTACCAACAAAAAAACCTTGATTTAAAGGAATGTATTGACCAGGAATTTTAGTTCCCACAGCAGGATTACCACCATTGGAGGTACTGTTTATTCTACTGTCATTTGATATGGCTACCGCACCACCCGTTAAATTTCTGGTGGCATAACCACCTACATAATCTTTTAATATGTGTGAATTCTGTTCTCCAAAATGATCCCAAAAATATAAAGCGCCATTAAAAACTGTACCATTCAGGTTGTTTCCACCATCAGCTATACTTAAATTATCTAGTATAAACTCGGTAGCATCAATAGCAGACGGATAAGGGTTCCCTATGAGTCGCTCCACATCACCTAAACTTTTATCTAAAGCCAAGGTAATATCGCCATTATTGGGTAAACCTTCAAACACATAGTTTTGTTGAGTATCTACCGAAACAGCTCCCGAAGTTCCTTTCATAGTATAGCCTTCTCCTGGAAGTAAAGATGAATTTTCATTGATCTTTGCCCAGGCATAGTAATCATTTGCAGGGCCATAGTATTTATACAACCAATAAGAACTAATAGTTTTAACAAAACCAGGTGGTGGCGTAGTGCCATCACTAGCATATGGTGACGTTTCAAAATTCAAATTGGTATAGCCCGCAGGAAGACTACCATCATTCAACACAGTATCAATAGTATAAGCAGCATTAGTTGAAGAAATGCCTGTTCCTCTGGTGGCTGTATTACCTGAAATTGGCCCTACTGATGACGACCAATAATTATAGTTAAAAGCATTAGCTGTACCTTGTTGATCTCTTTCAATATAACCACCACTATCCGCATCTAACACACTACCTTCTGTTTGAATTAACTGAGATTCTCCAATTAGATCTATCACGCCATCTAACTCCAGATAATGAGTAATTGTTAAACCCTGACCTGAATTTGTTTCGTCCTGTGATTCATTAGGGTCTGATATGGTTAAGGTTCCTCCGCTTTGTATCAAGCCTAATAAAGAAACATCACGATCTCCAGAATTTATGTCGTGTTCAATCTGCACAATATTCCAGTCAATCATTGTGCTTCCATCTAAACTCAAAGCATTTGGCAATACTTGGTCTGTACTATTACTCCAAGTAGTTGATGCATCCCAATTACCATTTGCTATAGACATATAAGGAACTGGAATAGTTTGAGCTTCTACAACCTCCTTATCAACCTCTAAATATTTGAGCCTTAAAAAGTTTCTCGCATCGGTTAAACCTTCAACGGTGCTCCCATAAAACGAATTAAAATCATAATACGCTCTTAAATCACTCCATGGAATAGCAGACACTTCATTACTTGAAGCGGCTTGCGGCAAAACTTTTCCTGACACGACATCACCTGTTCCCTTTTCAATTTCTTGGTTCATTAAATAGTGAACCTGCTCTTCACTAAGACCCTGATCCCAAACATACACTTCGTCTATTTCGCCTAAAAAGGGATTTGAAATATTATTTTTATCTATATACAGTGCCCCAACAGAAAATCTATTGAAATTAGGACTTGGTGCCACAACATTTAATTCCGATTTATCTAAAACACCATCCACATAGAGAAAAATAGTTCCGCTATTATAAACAAATGTAATTTGATGCCATTTACTATCTGTAAGCGCCATAGACGAGGTAAATCTTGGGGTTATAGT
This sequence comes from Allotamlana fucoidanivorans, assembly GCF_006265225.1. Classification (GTDB taxonomy): domain Bacteria; phylum Bacteroidota; class Bacteroidia; order Flavobacteriales; family Flavobacteriaceae; genus Allotamlana; species Allotamlana fucoidanivorans. The sequence continues at coordinate 138,800 of NZ_VDCS01000007.1, forward strand.
ATCATCTACCATAACTTCTACTTGATGCGAGGCATTTAGTCTGAGTTGAAGTTTATCGCCTTTTGCCATGATAGTTCGGGTGGTTGTTTGAGATGCGTTTGCTTTTACCCATGACGAAATTGTAAAATCATTGATGTTTAAGTTTAAAGCATACTCCCCAACCAAGTAATCGCCCGAGGCTATCGAAATAGCATGATTTTCTTGAAGTTGCTCTGCTTTTCCGAAGGTAAAATATTTGGTACCGTCAAAATCATACCAAGTTAAAAGGTTTCCAGCGCCATCAGATTTTAAGGGAATAACATCAACAATATCTGTATCTGCAAAACTATCTGATTTGGCCACAATTAAAACATATTCTTCATTTGAAGCTTTGGTCATACCACTAAAAGCCGCTTCTGGAATAGATACATATACATTTTCAACATCGCTTGACACTTCAGTAGACTCTACTATTTTCCACTGTCTAAGAATTCTAGTTAAAGATGTTGTTATCCCCGAACTAATTGAAACGGTATTTGAACCACTTGTGGTATAAGCCAAATTGTTACTTCCCCAAACCAAAAAATCGCCATCATTATTAAACGCGTTGATATTGGCATTATTGGTAGAAAAAATGCCATTTAGCCCTATAGTAACCTCATTGTCTACATTAAGTGTTTTAGACTGTTTCTGATTTAAATCTGAAATGGAATCTCTACCAATACCTGCCACATGGTAATTGTAACCTGAATTTGCAGAAACATCCCAAACGGTTGTTCCAAAGGAATTGACATAATTTTTCTGTGCTTGATTAGAGGCCCCTAATGAAATACCATATTTGATAGCTAAATAAGATTCAATTTTTTGTCGATCGGCATCTGAAACCCGGTCAGCGAACGTAAAAATCTCGGCCACTCTACCGTTTAGATTTCCCAAGGTTTGATTTGAATTTTTACCGATAGCATAAGGCGTCCCTAAAGTCACATCTGGATCTGGAGCAGTGTCTACAGAGCCTACATTTTCAAATGTAGTAATGCTTTGCACAGAAGACTCGGCATCATCTACACTATTATACAAAATGCGCATACCATCAGAAACCGTGGTCGTTTTATTTCCTGCATTGATAATACCTGCCACGCTATACGCACGTGTTGTCGAGGCTGGTAATGCATAGTATGGATTTGAAGCCGAAGACCCTTGATTATACCAAAGGCGTTCCCCTGATAAATTAGTGGTATAATCACCAAGACCAACCGCCGTTACATCGTTCACATCATCTACATAGTTTTCAGGGGTAATAATATCAGCAATAGACCCTGAAAAGATGGTCATACCCGAGGAACTAGCCACATCGGTATCCGATTCCATCACGATAAAAATATCTTGACTGTAAAACCCATTATCAGTATTGTATAAATATTGACTTATACTACTTCCGTCATTTTCAAATGCTATAACTGGATTAAAGTTAATATTAGACGCTGCATCATCAATATAAATTGGCTGATTGGCTGATACGGGCTGAATAGCATCTTTTCCATTTGTTCCTATATCTGACCAAACCGATACTTTTGAACTGGTATCTTTAGTAACACCTCGGGTAGATTTTAACCAAAGTCGAAAGTCAGCCGTAATGCCTCCAGGTCCCGGTATATTAAAATCAAACATTTCGGCACTTACATTAAACGTAAACGTGGTATTATCATTGTTTGAAATGCTGATTGTAGCAGATACGGTACCTGTTACAAGTGATGGCGCCACAAAAGTAACGGGCAATATAACGTATGAACCCGCATCAACACTAGCTGTCAAAAAAGCTGGTGTTGACAAATCTGGTAAAACCACATAAGGCGCCGGACTAGTGGGCACAACAAAATGTGTAGATGAACTTGATATTCCACTTATGGTTAAAGGACAACTACCTGTACTGGAAACAACAAAATATCTTGTTATGGTTTCTCCTTCTTCCACAACACCAAAATAGGTTCCGTTTGTAGCCGATGTGGTTATGGTACCATGGAGAATATCTGCGGAAGGACTTCCGCCTAATAGATTAATTTCAGGTGATCCGCTTATAGAAAAAGTAAACGTAAAATTAGGATCTTGCTTTACCAAAATATCAATAGCGGTTGAAGCACTACAATCGCCGCTAACATTCGTTACCACAAAATCAATATATTTTGTATTGCCATTACATACATCACGGTCTATATTTTTGGGTATTTTATCGGTAGATAATGAAAAATCGGCAGTGTTAGAAATACTTATATCTTCAATTTTTACTTTTTCACAGTCTGCCCTGGTATTTGTAATTCTAAATGTTATGGCATTCCCAGCTGTTATAGCCACAGACCCTCCATCAGAGATTGTTGCACCTCCCAAAATATTTACATTAATATCTTGAGCAACCCCTAAAAAAGTTATGAGTACAAAAATACCAGACAACCAAAATTTGAGAGAGTAATTAGGTTCCATATGTTAATAGAGGGTTAATTTTTAACAATTTACTCAGCAAACATAAAAACAAAAATCGATTAAAAACATTTTTTATCGATAAAAATCAGTAAATGTTAAATTTTTGTAAGAAAAAAAATATTAAATATATTTTCCGCCTCAAATAGAAATTATTTTTGTAATACAACAACTACACACTTAACTGAATGATTATTTAAAAATATCACTAACTTTAATACCTAAAAAAAACGGCATATTATTTGCTCGCTATGTTTGCAAATGAAACAACTACTCTTAACCTTATTTATGTGTTCTACGCTACTTAATTATGCTCAGGCTAATAAGCTGTATAGAAAAGCTATGCGAACCTCAAACCTTAATGAACGCATTGAACTTTTATCTGAAGTGATAAAAATAGAACCGAAAAACCTGGATGCTTACTTCCAGAGGGGTATTGCAAAAAATGACTTAGGCGATTTTGGGGGCGCTATAGTTGATTATTCAAAAGTTATTGTAGAACAGCCTGACGCCGACACATACTACAACCGAGGGAATTCACGCTATAGCATACAGGACTTTATTGGCGCAAAAGAAGATTATGCTAAAGCTTACATGCTAGACCATAGCTTTATAGATGCTTTATACAGTTTAGCTTGTGTAAAATTAGATCTAGAAGAGTACAATAACGCCATTAAAGATTTTTCAGAAGTCATCAAAGTAGCTCCTTCTCAGCCCAAAACCTACACCTTAAGAGCCTCCGCTTATAGTGCTATTGAATCATACGAAAACGCAGCTAAAGATTATACAACAGCTATATTAATAGAACCTAACAGTATAAACTTTTACAACAGAGCCGCCTTTTTAATGAGCATTAAATACTATAAAGAAGCGCAAACGGATTTCACCAAATCGTTGAGATTAAATAGTAACAACGCCTATGCTTATTTTTATAGAGGAACAGCGAGTTTACTATTAGGTGCATACCAAGATGCCATTTCTGATTTTACGAAAGCCATCTCTTTTGACGCCACAGATTTTGATGCTTACTTAGGACTAGCGTTATCATATTACAAGCTCAATGATCTTGAAAAAGCTAATACTCATTTTAATCGGGCGAACGACATATTATCAATCGGAAAAGAAATCACGAACATCCAGCAATATAACAACACCTATTGGTTTCAACATCAATACTATTATTTTAACAATAACGTTGTACATCTTGCTAAATTACAATAGTCTTTAACCCCGATATTTTAGAGGCAAATGCACTACTTGTTTTGTGTCAAAAAAGTCTTCAGCATAATAATTGGACAAATGGTATATTGAAGCTGCTTTATAATCTTTAAGTTCTTCTGATAAATCGCCACCTTTAAGATATAAAATACCATTTTTTAGTTCATGCTGTTGCTTTTTAGCTATTTTACCCTTTACCCAATGCACAAAGGTAGGCATAATGGCTACAGCTCTACTGACTATAAAATCGTAAGTATCATCAATATCTTCTACCCTACTATGTGTTGTTTTTACATTGGTTAATCCTAAACCTTCAACCACTTCATTAACCACTTTAAGTTTTTTAGCAATACTATCTACCAAATGAAATGAACATTCTGGATATAAAATAGCCAATGGCACCCCAGGAAAACCACCTCCTGTACCAACATCTAAAATGTTACTGCCATCTTTAAATGATATAACCTTAGCAATTCCTAAAGAATGTAAAACATGGCGTAAATAAAGCTCATCAATATCTTTTCTTGAAACTACATTAATTTTTAAGTTCCAATCTTGATAAAGCGTTTCAAGCTTTTTAAACTTTTCAATTTGATCTGGCGTTAGATCAGGAAAATATTTTAAGATTAAATCCATAGTTTAAATATTACACAAGGTTACAATTCTAGCTACTCTTAGCAAAAAAAATAGGAATCACAAGCCCATCATGGCTGTTAAATTTTCAACAAAAATATAGTTTTTAAGTACATTTTTTTACAAAAAAACGTTATAACTTATATGCCTTTATACCTATCTTTGCCCAGAATATGGTAGAATGAACTCTATCCGTATGATATTAAAATTATTATTACAGTATGACTAAACAAGCACTTTCATTTTCAAGAACTGATTCTGCAAAATTTTTTAAGACACTAAACAAACGCGTTAACGACTACTTTAAAGAAAATAATATTAAACGTACAGGAAACTGGACCCTATATACCAAAGCCATTATTATGTTTGCTTTATTGATAGTTCCTGTTGTTTTGGTTTTGACCGTAAAACTGCCAGGTTGGACTCAAATACTATGCATGATTACGGCTGGCATTGGCATGGCGGGTGTTGGCATGAATGTTATGCATGATGCTAATCACGGCTCTTTCTCTAGTAAAAAATGGGTCAATAAACTTATGGGTAGCAGTATTTATATTCTTGCTGGAAATGACTACAACTGGAAAGTACAGCATAATGTACTACACCACACTTACACCAACATTCAAGGACATGACGAAGACATTGATGCTGGGCGAATTATTCGTTTTTCAAAACATGCCAAGTGGTTTAAGTTTCACAAATATCAACGTTTTTATGCCTTCTTCTTATATGGTTTATTAACGGCAAACTGGGCTATTGTTACAGATTTTATTCAAAGCTATAAATACCTTAAGCGAAAATTATCTTATGGTAAATTCCCCAATCCAGCTACGCAGTGGACCAAGTTGATAATTGGTAAAATTGTTTATTATTTAATCTGGATTGTTTTACCGTTAAGTTTAGGATTTCCATGGTGGCAAGTATTAATAGGCTTTTTTGTAATGCACTATACTGCTGGTATTATTTTAAGCGTCATTTTTCAATTAGCACATGTGATGCCAAATACCGAAATGCCTTTGCCAGACGAAAACGGTAACATGAAAAACACTTGGGCTATTCACCAGTTATTTACTACATCAAACTTTTCACCTAAAAGCTGGTTGGCTGAGTTTTATACTGGTGGGTTAAACAGACAAGTTGAGCACCATTTATTTGCACATATAAGCCATGTGCATTATAGTAAAATTTCAAACATTGTAAAAAAGACCGCTAAAGAATTTAGCTTACCCTACAATGAATACAATTCTTTTTGGGGGGCAGTGGCCGAACATTACAACCAATTAAAAGTACTTGGGCAAAAACCAAGCATGGCATAAATAATTTTAAACACTATTTAAATTAAATAACGAATGCAATTACTATCTGATAGAATTTTAAACATGGCTACGTCTGCAACTTTGGCCATGGCTGCAAAAGCTAGAGAGCTTAGAGGTGAAGGAAAAGATATTATCGGTTTGAGTTTGGGAGAACCAGATTTCAATACGCCTGATTTTATCAAGGATGCAGCAATTCAAGCTATAAATGACAATTATAATTCCTATACACCTGTTGATGGTTATGCTGAATTAAAAGATGCCATTATTACCAAATTTAAGCGTGATAATAATTTAACATATACACCAAATCAAATTGTAGTTTCTACAGGGGCTAAACAGGCATTATTTAATATTGCAGGGGTTATGCTTAATGATGGCGATGAAGTTATTTTGCCTTGTCCGTATTGGGTAAGTTATTCTGACATTGTTAAGTTATTTGGAGGTGTTCCTGTAGAAGTAAAAACATCTATTGATACAGATTTTAAAATGACACCAGAACAACTGGAAGCTGCTATCACACCAAAAACTAAAATGATGTGGTTTAGCTCGCCTTGTAACCCCAGTGGTTCTGTTTACAGTAAAGAAGAATTACAAGCTTTGGTAAATGTTTTTGAAAAACACCCTGATATTTATGTGGTTTCTGACGAGATTTATGAACACATTAATTATGGAAAAGGCCATACTAGTATTGCTGAATTTGAATCTATGTATGATAGAACCATAACGGTAAACGGTGTATCAAAGGCTTTTGCAATGACTGGGTGGCGTATTGGTTACATTGGTGCTCCTGAAAAAATTGCACGGGCTTGCAATAAACTTCAAGGACAAGCAACTAGTGGAGCTAACTGTATTGCACAGCGTGCTGTAATTACCGCATGTAATGAATCTCCTGAAAAAGTTAAATACATGATTGATGAGTTTAAAGGGCGTCGTGATTTAATTTTAGGACTACTAAGCGATATTGAAGGATTTAAATGCAATGTTCCTGATGGTGCATTTTATGTATTTCCTAATGTGTCTTACTTCTTCGGAAAAACATTAAAAGGTACTAAAATTAATAACGCTTCCGATTTTTCACTATTCTTATTGGAAGAAGCTCTTGTTGCCACGGTTACTGGTGAAGCCTTTGGAAACCCTGATTGCATCAGAATTTCTTATGCTGCTTCAACTGAACAAATCATAGAGGCTATTAAACGTATTAAAGAAGCTGTGAGTTAATTAATTTCACATGACGATAATAGAAAGCCACTAAATATTTAGTGGCTTTCTTATTTTAAAAGCACATATAGAAAAGAGATAAACCCTAAAAGGAAAAGAATAAAACCAACAACTTGCTTTTGTCTTATTGTTTTATTTTCGCGATGTATTCTTTCTTTAATTTTTAATAATTCTTCTGAAGTCAACTCAGGAAATTTTTTCAGCTTTATTTTAGCATAACTTCCGGATAAGACTTTCTTTTCTTTTCTTTTATACAACAGATTTCTGTTGTTCTTTAATGAATTATTGGCAGCAGCCATTGAACCTTCTCCTTCCATGGTTTGTTAATTTTTAAATATGAAACAATCGATAATAACTTTCAATGGAACCAAATGAAAGTCTATTTAACAAAAAGTAGCTGCTTTTACTTATAAGTAGCAAACATCACCCAAATGTTACATTTTAATTTTAACACAAGGAATTAAGGGATATCAAGAAAGTATGGTAAATACAACTAAACAAAAAAACTTTACGTTTTACCTATTGCGCCAAAAGAATGGGGTAAACAAAATAAGCACTGTAAAGAGCTCTAAACGCCCAATAAGCATTAAAAACGAAGCCCACCATTTCCCTATACCTGGTAATGCCGCATAATTATTTACTGGACCAAAATCTCCCAAAGCCGGCCCAACATTGCCCAATGTAGAAGCGGCCAGACCAATGGACGATTTAAAGTCTAAATCCATCAATGAAAACCCTAAACTACCAATAATAAAGGATAACATATAAAGTATAAAAAAGGCTAGCACATTAAATACAATAAATCGGTTTATTGCTTTTTTATTATAGCGCACGGGCACTATGGCACTAGGGTGAAGTGTTCGCTTAAACTCTAAAAATCCATTCTTAATTAAAATTAAATGACGTACTACTTTTACACCACCAGAGGTACTTCCTGCAGAGCCCCCTAAAAACATAAGTCCGAAAAAGAAAACCACTAAAAATGGTGTCCATAAGGTATAATCAGCCGAAATAAAACCCGTAGTTGTAATCACCGTAAGCACCTGAAATAACCCATGCCTAAACGCACTTTCTCCTTCTCCCCAAACCATAGGGTGTGATATAGAGGACATACTAACATCTGCCCGAAAATAAATTACAAGAGATGCAATTGCCGTAAATACCGCAATAAACTTAAAGTAAAGTTTAAACTCTTCATCATGGATAATTTTCTGAAATTTCCCTTTGAATGCAAAATAACTCAAAACAAAATTGGTTCCTGCTAAAAACATAAACAGTATAATAATATATTGAATCATTGGTTGATCATTCCAATACGCTACACTCGCATTTTTTGTTGAAAACCCACCTGTCGACAATGTACATAACGCATGATTTATAGCGTCAAAAAATGACATACCAGCTACATTAAGTAATATTGTTTCTGCTGCCGTATACCCAAAATAGATAAGCCAAAGACGTTTTGCCGTATCAGTAATTCGAGGATGTAATTTATCTGTGCTAGGGCCTGGAGCTTCGGCTGCAAATAGCTGCATACCTCCAATTCCTAAAAGTGGTAAAATGGCTATAGCTAAAACAATGATACCCATGCCCCCAATCCAATGCGTCAAGCTACGCCAAAACAAAACCCCTTTGGGCACAATTTCAATATCATTGAGAATAGATGCGCCTGTTGTAGTATAACCAGACATGGTCTCAAAAAAGGCATTGGTAAAACTAGGTATACTATCTGTAATCATATAGGGCAAGGCCCCTGATAAAGACATAATTATCCAACCAAAAGTTACAACAATATACCCTTCGCGTTTACTAATTTCTTTCTGATGATTTCTAGTAAAAAACATAATCAGCCCACCTATAATAAGTGTAATGATTCCTGCGGATACTATTTGCTGGGTAACACCATCATCATAAATTAGACTTACCAAAGCAGCCAGCAACATAAATCCTCCATTAAAAAGGAGCATTAATCCTAAAAAATGACTTATAATTTTAAAATTGAGTTTCAATACTTTTCGCTATTTATTAGAAGAGTTTTAAATAAAAAGTTTTTCAACACGCTTTATCGACTTCAGCAAACAACATACTACCACACGATCTCCTTCCTGAATTTTAAAACTTCCTAAGGCAATCATACCAACCCCATTTCTTATGACACCCCCAATAATGGCTGTTCTAGGAAAGTCAATAGACTTAATGGTTTTATTGCATACTGCTGATGTTGATTTTACCTCAAACTCTAAAAGTTCGGCATTAAGATTACTTAATTTGGTCATGGCGACCACCTCACCTCTACGTATGTATCTAAAAATATTATTGGCTGCTAAAAGCTTTTTATTAATTAAAGTATCAATACCAATAGAATGTGACAAATCAAAATAATCCATGTTTTCAACCAAAGCTATGGTTTTGTTTACCCCTTTTGATTTTGCGACTAAACATGACATGATATTAGTTTCAGAATTAGGCCCTACTGCTATAAAAGCCTCCATGTCTGATATGTTTTCTTCTTCAAGCACATCTACATTTCGTCCATCGCTATTAATCACTAAAACTTTAGTTAGCTCATCTGCAATATCAAAAGCTCGGTCTCTGTCTCCTTCTAAGAGTTTTACATTAAATCCTTTTTCACTTAAATCTCTGGCCGTTTTATAACCAATTTGATCGCCCCCCAAAATCATAACATCTTTAATCTCTTTGTTCTCTTTTCCTGTGAGTTTACAAAGCTCTTCTGCTCCGCCTTCAGACGTCACAAAAACTACATTATCACCTCTTTTAAACTCTGTATCTCCACGGGGAATAATGGTATATTGTGTACCAAAACGCTGAATAGCAATGGGTACAAAATGAATTTCTGGAAAAATCGCAGCTGCTTCTTTTACCGTTTTTCCAACAAAGGATGCCGACCTTGACAATGTTAGTCCAGCCATTGTTAAAGCTCCGTTTTCAAACTCATAATTTTCATTGAATGAAGATTGTTTTAACGATAGCTCAATTTCTGAAGCAGCTAATGCTTCTGGAGATATTAGCTCATCAATACCAAACTTGGTAAAACCAACTTCATCTTTATAATTGATAAACTCAGTATTAGATATTCTGGCAATGGTTCTTTGTGCGCCCAATTGTTTTGCCAAAACACAAACAGTAATATTTGTGGTTTCACTTGAAGTTACAGCAATAAGCAACTCACATGATTCTACACGAGCCTCCTTTAGAATAGCTATAGATGTAGAATCACCTTTTACTACTTTAATATCTAAATGGTTATTCGCGTAAGCTAAACTTTTTTTGTTTGTATCAATTAAAGTAATCTCTTGAGATTCGTAAGATAGCAGTTTTGCCAAATGAAATCCAACTTCACCTGCACCAGCAATAATAATTTTCATTTTTTAGTTTTCATAAAAATGTACGCAAATATAGTACAAAATAGATATCAAGCATCTTAATACACTAATATAATTGGAACTGTGGGCTCAGACTAAAATCAAGTTACACCTTTTTGTTTACCATAAAAGATTGGTTAAAGATTGTTTCATACAAAATAGCATGATGTACTAATTTGGCATGAATCAATGTATAAAAGTTTTAAATAAATTATGTAGGTTTGCCTAAAATTCAAGAATTTGACAAAAGTAAAACCATATAAGGACAGCACTTTAGGTAAAAAAGAGCAGGTGACTCAAATGTTTGATACTATTTCTAGAGATTACGATGGTTTAAATCGGGTGATTTCTTTTGGCATTGATATCAAATGGAGAAAAAAGGTGGTAGAGATGGTTAAAAAAACGGCTCCTAGCACCATTCTTGATATTGCTACTGGAACAGGTGATTTGGCTATTAACCTTGCTGAAACTCAAGCATCAAAAATTATTGGGTTAGACATAAGTAGTGGTATGCTTGAAATAGGCAAAGAAAAGGTTAAAAACAAAAACTTAGAATCAAAAATAGACATGGTTCTTGGTGATAGTGAAAATATGCCTTTTGAAGACAATACCTTTGACGCCATTACTGTAGCTTTTGGCGTACGAAATTTTGAAAATTTAGAAAACGGATTAAAAGAAATTTATCGTGTTTTAAAACCAACGGGGACTTTTGTTATTCTAGAAACCTCAATACCTACAAAAACACCTTATAAACAAGGGTATAATTTTTATTCAAAACATATCTTGCCACTTATTGGTAAAATATTTTCAAAAGACAGAAGCGCGTATAAATATTTAAGTGAATCGGCCTCGGTTTTTCCTTATGGAGAAGCTTTGAACAATATTTTGCGTAAAATTGGGTTTATTAATGTTGAAGATTTTCCGCAAACTTTTGGTGTGGCTACAATTTACAAATCATCTAAATAAACATATGAAGCATCTTTTTGCCCTAATTTTATGCACCCTAGTATTTCAATCAGTACATGCTCAACTTTTTAGTAAAGAAAAAGTAACCTATGATGCTAACCAAGGACGAGGCTCTACAGATAACGATTTATTACGATGGGGTTATTATTTGGGTATAAATAATTACGATTTCAATTTTGATTACAACCAGGACAAGCGCGATATTTATGTAAAAAGAACTCCTGGGTTTAATGTAGGATTAATTGGTAATTTAAGAGTAAACAGCTTTATTGATTTAAGATTTGAACCTGGTCTATGCATTACTACCAGAGAATTGTACTACAGCAGAACCTACTTTGAAGGGATAGAGGTAAGAGAATCTGATTTAATTAGAGAGGTTAAGTCTACTTACATTCATTTTCCGTTATTGGTAAAACTTTCAGCTAAACGCATTAACAACTTTAAACCCTTTGTAGTTGGTGGAATTTCTACAGCCATTAACTTATCTAGCAACGAAAATAACCCTGAAGACAACAGCAACGGGCAATTTAGAACAACCACATATCCCCTCTTTTATGAATTAGGATTTGGGATTGATTTATACTTTTACAATTTTAAATTCACCCCCTCTATACGTGGTATTTTTGGAATCAATGATGAACTGGTTAGAGATAAAGACCCCAATAGCCCTTGGACTAGCAATGTTGCAAGCATGAAAACCAGAGGCTTGTTTATTAATTTCACGTTTCAATAGCACTTTAACGTCTAAACTCACTGAGCAAAATAGCCGCTGCAGTGGCTACGTTTAAACTTTCTGTTGCTTTTAATTTTCCAAATCTAGGAATGCTAATCTTTTCGGTAATTAGTTCTTCAACATCACTTGAAATACCATTAGCTTCATTACCCATAACCAATACACCGTTCTTGGGTACCATTTTATTGTAGATATTTTCCCCATCCATAAAAGCACCAAAAACAGGCATATCAACACCATATAAAAATTTTGGTAAATCAACATAACTAATATTTACTCTTGCAATAGAACCCATTGTAGCTTGAACCACCTTAGGGTTATAACAATCAACCGTTTCATGGCTACAAATTAATTCTTCAATACCAAACCAATCACAAAGTCTAATTATGGTTCCTAAATTACCTGGATCTCTTACATCGTCAAGCGCTACTATAAGGCCTTCCTTTTTTATTTCACGAGGTTTTGGAATTTTAAAAACACCTAAAGCTTTATTAGGATTTTTTAAAGCACTTATACGTTTTAAATCAGATTGCGAAATAACAACTTCATTTTTGGCATCAATATTGAAGCTTTCTACCGTATACAAGGTATCCATTTCTATGCTAGACCCTAAAAGTTCTACAATCCCTTTAACGCCTTCAACAACAAACAGACCGTATTGTTGACGGTATTTTTTTTGCTTTATTTGGGTTATTAATTTTATTTGACTCTTTGAAAGCATCTCCCCTTTTAAAATTTCAATAAAGAAAAGAAAATATTAATAAGTAAAATAACGCCTTGATATATTTAAGTATTTTTTATCCTAAATAACGTATTTTTGAACTCAAATTACCGTTATACACTTATGGTAAATTGGTAAAGCGAAAAACAAATCATTGAATGAATTAACCTTAATTCCGTTTGAAAAAACACATCTCAAATAAATTTTTAATTGCCCTTTGTTTAGGTTTGCTCATATCATGCAACGCTGTAAAACGTGTAGAAGATGATGAATATTTGCTTACCAAAACATCCATTAAAATCAATGATAAGGTTGATAAAAGAGAAACTATTGAGAAATTAGTCATTCAACACCCAAACAGAAAAATAGTTGGTATTCCGTTGCGTTTACATATTTATAATTCAGCCAGACCAAATAAAGACTCTATTTTTGACGCTTGGTTACACAAAAACCCTAAACGCCCAGAACGCTTAAAAAATGCTTTTTCACAAAAACAAGTAGACAAATTAAGAGCTTCATCTATTGGGTTTAACAATTGGCTTAAAAAAACAGGAGAAGCGCCAATTATTATTGATGACAAGAAAACAAAAAAGTCTTTAAAACTACTGGAGGCTTACCATATTAATAATGGTTGGTTTGATGCCGAAGCATCTTATGAGTTGCAACCTACAAAGAATAAAAGGGCAGAAATCGATTACTCTGTTAAAACAGGATCTGCTTATATGTTAGACTCTATTACAACCAACATTAAGTCTCCCGTTATTAAAGACATCTACAAAACCATTAAAAACGAGTCTATTATAAAACCTAGTCAGCAATATCGTACATCCAATTTTGATGCTGAGAGAGAACGGATTTCTAATAGTCTTAGAAATAATGGTATTTATCATTTCAACCAAGATTATGTCTCCTTTCAAATTGACACCATAGGAACCAATAAAAATGTAAATGTTAAGTTATCAATTCAAGATAGAGCAATAAGAACACCGGATTCTATAAGAAGAGAACCTTTTGAAGTTTACAATGTAAAAAATGTAAGTATCATCACAGATTACAATTATGAGAACAGAAACAAACCGTTTCAGGATTCTATATCTCACAACGGATATAATTTGTTTAGTTATGGTAAAATGAGGTATACCCCCAGAACCATAACAGATGCTATTTTTATTACACCTGGTGATGTTTATCGAGATAAGGATGTTACCCGAACATACAGACACCTTAAAGAGTTAAAAACCTTTAAATACCCTAATATTGAAGTAACCGAACACCTTGACAATACCCTATCAGACACAATACTTTTAACACCGCTTAAAAAGTTTAGTTTGGGTTTTGCTGCTGATGTGTCTCAAAGTAACATTCAAGCCATTGGTTTAGGGGTAAGCCCTAGTCTTCAAATACGTAATGTTTTCAGAGGAGCCGAAACCCTTGAAATTGCAGGAAAAGGCTCTATAGGTGCTTCAAAAGAGGGAAATAGAGAAAGTGATGCCTTTTTTGATATTATTGAATATGGGGTTGATTTGAGATTATCCATCCCTCGGTTTTTCTCGCCATTTTACACTAAACACCTCATCCCTAAACATATGTCACCTACAACCAATATTAGTTTATCAACTACCAGCCAAACGAATATTGGATTAGACAAACAAACCTTTAGCGGTATTTTTAACTACAACTGGTATCCTAATGACAAGGTAAGTAATAGGCTCGATTTATTTAATATTCAATACGTTAGAAATCTTAATATTGACAGGTATTTTTTAGTCTACAATAACTCTTACCAAACACTTAATAATATTGCTAAAGACATTAATTACATTCCTTCTGAAGATGACCTATCTATTCCTGATGGTGCTGATGAATTTATAAAATTTGCATTAGGCCCTCCTCCGTCAGAAGATTTATCACAAGAGCAATTACTCACCGTAAATGGTATTAATGAAAGAAAAACAAGACTAACAGAAAACAACCTTATTCTCTCCACAAGTTTCGGAATTACCATAGATGAAAGAAAAAATCTATTTGATGAAGACTTTTCTATTTTCAGGGCAAGATTAGAACCCGCAGGAAACATCCTAAGAGCAGCATCTAATCTACTAAATCTCCCTAAAGATTCTAGTGGCCGATACACTCTTTTCAATGTAGCCTATTCACAGTTTGTAAAAACAGAACTTGATTATATTAAACACTGGGATTTAGGTAAAAAGAACGTACTCGCTATGAGAAGCTTTTTTGGTATAGCCATCCCATACGGCAACTCAAATAGCATACCATTTGCAAAAAGTTTTTTCGCTGGAGGACCTAATGATAACCGAGCTTGGTCCGCCTATAGCCTAGGGCCTGGTAGTTCAAAATCAAATAATGAATTTAACGAGGCGAATATGAAAATTGCGCTTAGTGTAGAACAACGTTTTAATATTTTCGATAAATTTTATGGCGCTGTATTTGTTGATGCTGGAAATATTTGGAATGTTCTTGATAGTGCAACCGATGACAAAGCTATTTTTAACGGTTTCAGTGATTTAAAGGATATTGCCGTAGGCTCTGGTATTGGCTTTAGATATGACTTTAGATTTTTTGTATTTAGGCTTGATATAGGTTTTAAAACCTACGATCCGTCATATGGTGAAGATAATCGTTGGTTTAATGACTATAATTTTAGAAACGCTGTTTACAATATTGGAATAAACTACCCCTTTTAAGTTATTTATTTTTCAACCTTACACTATAACGTTTTAGTAGTATTTTAACCATTTCAAGACTTAAAAGCCAAAAAACTTAGTTAAAAAATTCTTATTTTTGTGCCTCAATAATTTAGAAATCTTTTAATTAGAACATGGGACACAATATAAAACCAGGTGTAGCTACAGGACAAGAGGTTCAAGCTATATTCAACCACGCTAAAGCTAATAATTATGCGCTTCCTGCAGTAAACGTTATCGGATCTGATACTATCAACGGTGTTTTAGAAACTGCTAGAGACCTAAATGCTCCAGTAATCATTCAATTTTCAAACGGTGGTGCGCAGTTCAACGCTGGAAAAGGATTGAGTAATGACGGACAAAAAGCGGCTATTGCTGGTGCTGTAGCTGGAGCAAAACACGTACATACTTTAGCGGAAGCTTATGGTGTTCCTGTTATTTTACATACTGACCATTGTGCAAAAAAATTACTACCTTGGATTGATGGTTTATTAGATGCCAGTGAAAAACATTTTGCTGAAACAGGTAAATCATTATTCAGTTCTCACATGATTGATTTATCGGAAGAACCAATTGAAGAAAACATCGAAATTTGCAAACAATACTTAGAGCGCATGTCAAAAATGGGCATGACTTTAGAGATTGAACTAGGAATTACTGGAGGTGAAGAAGATGGTGTAGACAATACCGATGTTGATGATTCAAAATTATACACCCAACCAGAAGAAGTTGCTTATGCTTATGAAGAATTAAGCAAAGTGAGTTCGCAATTTACTATCGCTGCAGCCTTTGGTAACGTTCATGGGGTTTACAAACCAGGAAACGTAAAATTAACTCCGAAAATCTTAAAAAATTCTCAAGAATATATTTCTGAAAAATATGGTGTAGGTCATAACCACATTGATTTTGTATTCCATGGCGGATCTGGATCAACCGTTGAAGAAATTCGTGAGGGCATCAGCTACGGTGTTATTAAAATGAATATTGATACTGATTTACAATATGCATTTATGAGTGGTATACGTGATTATATGGCAGACAAATCAGACTATTTACAATCGCAAATTGGTAACCCTGAAGGCGATGATTCACCTAACAAAAAATATTACGATCCTAGAGTTTGGTTACGTGAAGGTGAAAAAACTTTTGTTGCTAGATTGAAAAAAGCGTTTGAAGACCTAAACAATGTTAACACTTTGTAATCAGGTTTTCCTTAAAACATGATAAAAACGACCTTTTTTAAAGGTCGTTTTTTTTATTTATAGCTCTATAAAAGAGTCATTTACACCCACTATAATAATAATAATGTTTATGGCGTTACCACAAAATTAAAAAAAGGCTTAATTTTGTGGTCAGGCTTTCGGCGGTCGCTTTTTGGGAAAAACTAAAAGAGCTTCAACAAATGCCTCAATCCTTAACGCTCAAACAAAACGTTAAGATGAGTTAATCATAAACCTAAAAAGGAAAAAACTATACAGCATTATGTCTTGGTTTAAAAGAAAAACAAAAGGGATAACAACAACAACCGAAGAAAAGAAAGACACACCTAAAGGATTGTGGTACAAATCTCCAACAGGAAAAATTGTTGATACCGAAGAGTTAGAAAAAAACTTTTATGTAAGTCCTGAAGATGGATATCACGTAAGAATTGGTAGTAAAGAATATTTTGAAATATTATTTGATGATAACAAGTTTAAAGAGCTAGACAAAAACTTAGAGTCTAAAGACCCTTTAAAATTTGAAGACACCAAAAAATACCCAGAACGCCTTAAAGCGGCTCAAGAAAAAACAGCGCTTAAAGATGCCGTAAGAACCGCCGTTGGAAAATCGAAAGGAAAAGATTTAGTTGTGGCTTGTATGGATTTTGCTTTTATTGGAGGCTCTATGGGAAGTGTTGTTGGTGAGAAAATAGCCAGAGCGGCAGATTATTCATTAAAACACAATATACCTTTAATGGTAATCTCAAAGTCTGGTGGTGCCAGAATGATGGAAGCCGCATTATCCTTAATGCAGTTAGCCAAAACCTCAGTAAAACTAGCACAATTAGCAGATGCAAAAATACCGTACATTTCATTATGTACAGATCCTACTACGGGAGGAACCACAGCCTCTTTTGCTATGTTAGGAGATATCAATATTAGTGAGCCAGGAGCCTTAATTGGTTTTGCAGGCCCTCGTATTGTAAGAGACACTACGGGTAAAGAATTACCAGAAGGCTTTCAAACCTCAGAGTTTTTATTAGAACATGGTTTTCTTGATTTCATTACATTAAGAAAAGATTTAAAAAATAAAGTTAATCAATATTTAGATTTAATTTTAAATCAACCATTAAGAGCATAAAAAAAGCGAGCCGTTTGGCTCGCTTTTTTTATGCCTTCTTCAAATAGATTGAAAATTCAGTTCCTACATCAACTTCACTAACTACTTCTACTTTACCTCCCATAGATTCAATATGGTTTTTAGTAATAAACAACCCAACACCAATAGCATCCTTATGTAAATGAAATGTTTTATACATTTGAAATAGGCTTTTTCCGTATTTTTCTAAATCAATACCCAAACCATTATCGGCTATAATCAAAACAATATATTGATCTTCTACTCTAAAAGACAATTTGATTGTAGGGCTTCTTTCCTCTGAACGGTACTTGATGGCATTACTTAAAAAATTTAATATAATACTATCTAAGTATGCCGGAATGCCCTTTACCTCAATATCATCTTCAATAGTATTCTCAATACTAATATTATAATTTTGAGCTAATGCCCTCACATTATAAATACCTCTCTCAACATAATCATAAAGGTTTAAAACATCTAATTGATCATTACCAACTTGATTAATTTTAGCCACCTCAGATAAGTGTGATACAGTCTCTTCAAGGTTATCTATTGCTTTAACCAATAAATTGTAATTCTCATTATCTTTTAACCATTCAAATTCCTCAAGTAAAAAATCTTTAATTGTAGAAAGATTACCAGAATGAGATCGTAAATTATGTGTTATAATATCAGCAAACGTATTTAGCCGCTCATTTTGTTCTCTAACCACTTTTAACATGAGTTTCAACTTATCCTGATTAAGCTTTCTACTTGTGATGTCAGAAAACTGCCAAATCATTTGAGCTGGAGACTGGTCTTTATTCAATATTAAAGAGACCGAGATTAACACCCAGATGATTGAACCATCTTTATGAAAATAACGCTGACGCACTCTATAACGGTTAATTTTTCCCGCCATTAAACGTTCGTACTTTTTTTCATGCACGCCCAAATCTTCACGAAAAACAATATTTTGAATATCCATATTAAACAACTCGTTTCTGGTGTACCCAAAGAGTTCACAAACACTGTCATTTACTTTTATCCAATCACCGTCTAGCGTTAATATAACAATGCCATCATACGTATTATTGAAAATCTTCTCAAACGAATCATAAGTATCTGGAAAATTATTTTGAGGAAATAGTGACTTCATACTCTGAATGTTAGTTTAAGTATCTTTTTTAAAAACGGTTGGCACTATTAACCTTTAGGAATATGTTTAAAAGTTACATAAAAAACTCAATAAACCCAAAAAAGTTTCTATATTTGCCGCTCGAAAGAAAGACTTTCGTGTACATAACAATTATTTACAACAATATTAGCATGTATTTAACCAAAGAAGTAAAAGAAGAAATCTTCGCAAAACACGGAAAAGGAAAAAACGATTCAGGTTCTGCAGAAGGTCAAATTGCGTTATTTACGCACAGAATTAATCATTTAACTGAGCACTTAAAAAAGAATCGTAAAGATTATAATACAGAGCGTTCATTAGTAAAGCTAGTGGGTAAGCGTCGTGCATTACTAGATTACTTAATTAAGAAAGATATCTTAAGATATCGTGCCATAGTAAAAGAATTAGGATTAAGAAAATAATAAAAAGAGGCTCCTTTGAGCCTCTTTTTTGTTTTTGCGTAAAAGGTTTAAGACATCAAATACCGCTAAACTTTTACAAAAAAGTAACGCAAAATAAATTAACTCAAACGTAAGAGTTTAAACTACGTATTTATAGAAGAAGCTTTTTATAGTTTTTCATTGGTCATGACATAACTGTCACAACACACAACAACTACACACAACACAACGACCATTGTTTAACAATTTTGAGCGCATATGTGCTTGAATTACAAGAAAAAATTTATGATTCCACAAGTTTTTAAAGAGGTTATTGACCTTGGTGACGGTAGAGAAATTTCTATTGAAACCGGAAAATTAGCAAAACAAGCGCATGGTAGCGTTGTTGTGCAATCTGGAAACTGTATGTTATTATGTACGGTTGTTTCCAATTACAAACAAGCAGATGTTGATTTTTTACCTTTAACAGTAGATTACCGTGAGAAATTCGCCGCTGCTGGTAGATACCCTGGCGGTTTCTTTAAGAGAGAAGCCAGACCTAGTGACGGGGAAGTATTAACCATGCGTTTAGTAGACCGCGTTTTACGTCCGTTATTCCCAAAAGATTACCATTCTGAAACTCAGGTAATGATTCAGTTAATGTCTCATGACCCTGAAGTTATGCCAGATGCTATGGCAGGTTTAGCGGCTTCAGCGGCTATTCAATTATCAGATTTCCCATTTGAATGCCCTATCTCTGAAGTAAGAGTTGGTCGTATTAATGGTGAGTTTATTATTAACCCTTCTTTTTCTCAATTAGAAGAATCTGACATCGATATGATTATTGGTGCATCGGCTGATTCTGTTATGATGGTTGAAGGTGAAATGGACGAGATTTCTGAAGAAGAAATGACCGAAGCTATCAAGTTTGCCCATGAAGCTATTAAAGTACAATGTGCTGCTCAAGTAAAATTAGCAGAGGCATTTGGTAAAAAAGAAACACGCGAATATGAGCCAGAGAGAGAAGATGAGGCTTTAGCTCAAAAAATTCACGATATGGCGTATGATAAAGTATATGCTGTTGCCAAAGCGGGGTCTTCAAAACATGAAAGAAGTGCTGCTTTTGCTGAAATTAAAGAAGAGATTATTGCTAGTTTCTCTGAAGAAGACATAGAAGATTTTGGAGATTTAATTTCAAAATATTA
Organism: Allotamlana fucoidanivorans; assembly: GCF_006265225.1. Lineage (GTDB taxonomy): Bacteria > Bacteroidota > Bacteroidia > Flavobacteriales > Flavobacteriaceae > Allotamlana > Allotamlana fucoidanivorans. Next base: position 159,225 of record NZ_VDCS01000007.1, read on the forward strand.
CTCTAAAGCTGAAAAAACAGCGGTTAGAGATTTAACTTTAAATGAAGGTTTACGTTTAGATGGACGTAAAACTACAGACATCAGACCAATTTGGTGTGAGATTGATTATTTGCCATCAACGCATGGTTCATCAATCTTTACTCGTGGGGAAACTCAAGCTCTAGCTACCGTGACCTTAGGTACAAGTAGAGAGGCTAACCAAATTGATATGCCATCTTTTGAAGGTGAAGAGCGCTTTTATTTACATTATAACTTCCCTCCTTTTTCAACGGGTGAGGCAAGACCAATTCGTGGTACATCACGACGTGAAGTAGGACATGGTAATTTGGCGCAACGTGCTTTAAAAGGTATGGTTCCTGAAGATTGTCCATACACTGTGCGTGTTGTTTCTGAGATTTTAGAATCTAATGGTTCTTCATCTATGGCAACGGTTTGTGCGGGTACAATGGCCATGATGGATGCTGGCGTACAACTAAAAAAACCCGTTTCTGGTATTGCCATGGGATTAATCACAGATACTGAATCTGGAAAATACGCAGTATTGTCTGATATTTTAGGTGATGAAGATCACTTAGGAGATATGGACTTTAAAGTTACTGGTACGGCAGATGGCATTACAGCTTGCCAAATGGATATTAAGGTAAAAGGATTATCCTATGAAATTCTTGTAAATGCTTTAAAACAAGCGCGTGATGGTCGTTTACACATTTTAGAAAGAATAACTGATACAATTGCTACTCCAAATGCAGATGTAAAAGCACATGCGCCAAAAATGGTTACTGCAATTTTACCTAACGATTTAATTGGCGCCTTTATTGGTCCTGGCGGAAAAGTGATTCAAGAATTACAGAAAGAAACAGGAACTACTATTGTTATCAATGAAGACCCTATTACAGAAGAAGGTATTGTTGAAATATTAGGAACTGACCAAGCTGGAATTGATGCTGTATTAGCTAAAATTGATTCTTTAATGTTTAAACCTGAAGTTGGTAGCGTTTATGAGGTAAAAGTTATTAAGATGCTTGACTTTGGTGCTGTAGTAGAATATACTGAGGCTCCAGGAAACGAGGTACTTTTACATGTAAGTGAATTAGCTTGGGAACGTACCGAAAATGTATCTGATGTTGTAAATATGGGTGATGTGTTTGATGTAAAATACTTTGGAGTTGACCCTAAAACACGTAAAGAAAAAGTATCTAGAAAAGCTATTTTACCAAAACCAGAAGGTTGGCAACCAAGACCTCCAAGAGATAATAATCGTGGTGGTGGTCGTGACAATAGAGGTAGAGATAATCGTGGACGCGATAACCGTAACAGGGATAATCGTAGAGACGATAGAAAACCAAGAGAAGACAAAAATGAGGATTAATTAAACCTCTCTTAGTATTAAACAAAGTCCATCAAATCGTATTTTGATGGACTTTTTTATAATTCAGATTTTTAAAAAAAATCAACCATTCATCTCACTAGAAAACTGTTCCGCCAAATTTTTTAAACCATTAACATAGTTCTCATCTATATTATATTTCAATGCTAAACCAATGGTTTGATTAATATACTGTAAAGCCATTTCCTTATTTTTTAATTGATAATAGCCTACAGCAATATTCCGCCCTGCCGAAACCCGATTATTTGTTTTATACCGACTATTATAAAAGGCCCGTTCAGAAAACTCAATGCCTTCTTTTAAATCTGCAACCCTATCTTGAGGATATGATACCAAAACCCAACCTAAATACATTTGCAATTCACTGTCATTGGGATAAAAGCTTAGCGCTCTTCTAAAAAAATCTTCGGCATCCTCCCACATCCCATTTGTCATAAAAAGGTCTGTTAAATGTTTTATTAAATATTTATTTTTTGGTTCTGCATTAAAAGCCTGCATAAACAATGAAATGGCTTTAAAAACATTATCTTTTTTTTCTTCGTTAATACCTTCATAAATTTTTACACTGGCATCATTAGGACTCAACATTCTTAATCGAGCGTAATATGCCTTGGCTATATCTGTGAAACCCGTTTGAATCATTAAAAACAAAGCATCTCCCAAAATATGAACATCAGAAAAATTACTAGTTGCAACTTCTTTCATGATTTCAACAGCTCTTTCTTTATTATTAGCTTTTTCATAAAACAAACCAGCCAAAGTTGATTTCTGATTTGGTGTATTACTTTCAAAACTTAACCCTTCTTCAAAATACCGAGAAGATTCCTTTTTAAAACCAGCATCTCCTAAAGCAATACCTATTTGTAGTATTTCCTTATAGTTATCTTTAAAAAGCAAAATATGCCTATCTAAAAGCGAAAGAATTTGTTCTCCTGTTCCTTGTGCTAAATTTTGTCGAATAACCTTAGATAACACATATTTACTATCAGGTATATTTTTCCTAGCATGCTGCAAAAGTATATTGGTCCATTTACTATCTGAACCACTCATAGCATCATCAATTTGCTTTAAAACAAAAGCCTCTGATTTTGACATTAGAGATAAATTATCTTTTAGCGTATCAATGGGAAGACTAAATACTCTTAAATCATTTGCTCTTTCTTTATATTTTTCTGCCTTAATACGATCTCCTTTCAACGCATACAAATTCCCTAGTTCTCTATATGCTGGTCCAAATGATTTATAGGTTCTGGTAAGCTCTTGAAGCTCTCGCTCTGCTTTATCATTTGCTTTTTCCATCATATAAACTTTACTCAATGATAACTTAGAAAAAACTTGAAGCGGTAGATATGAGCCGTGATTAGAACTTCTTACATAAGTATATTTAGCATCAAGAGATGTAATACGCTTAAAAACATCCGTTGCTTGTTCTGTGGAATCCATTTGCCTGTAAATTTCCCCCAGTTGATACCAAGCATTCCAGACTTTTGGTTGGATATCGACAACACTTTTCATAGCTTTAAGCCCAAGTGCCGACTCACCCAATTCGATATGCAATAAACCTTTGTAATATAACCATTGCCAAGATTTAGGGTTTATTATATTGGCTAATTCAAAACATTTAGCCGCAGGTATATAATAATTAGACGCATAATATACCATTCCTAAATTTCCTAAATTTTCATCAGTTGTTTTTTTTCTTGCTAAATCATCAGCATGTATTACTTGATTTTTTAACGACTCAGGTATATTATTAAGATCTGGTACTACAGGAATTTGCTCTTTATAATTTCCCTGACAACTTATAAATAACACAACTAAAAGAGCTGATAAACTATTTTTAAAGTATAAAACCAGGCTATTCCTAGTAATCATCCGAAGTAACTTTGAACCACAATTCTTATTGAACATGTTTTATTAAATAAATAATGAGATTATATGTAATTTTCATATTTTTATCTTGCAATATAAATAATCCCTCATTATGGCCTAATAAATATATGGTACAATATTTAAAACTCTTTTTTTTCTGCTTTTTTTGTGTATTATTTATCGCTTGCACACAGAAAAAGAAACAAAACCAAACAGATTTTATGGCTGAAGGCAAATTAATATTTGAACAATCTGGTTGTGCCATTTGCCACTCTTTAAATGGAGAAACCATGTATGGTCCTGCATTAAATTCTATTTTAGGCAAATCCATTCACGTATTAAGAGATAGTATTCAACATTCAATTACAGTGGATGAGGACTATATTTATAGAGCAATAAAAGATCCCGATTTTGAAAAAAATGAAGCTTACTTGTCAAAAAAAATGCCTTTACCAATTTTAACCGACAAACAAATTGAAATATTAAGCACATACATTATTCAATTAAACAAGCATTAAACAAAAAATGCAGCATTAACCTAACAATAAATTACCCAAAGCAAAAAAACTTAATAAGTCAAAATTAACAAATGACTCAAAAAAAAAACAAAATCACAATTCTGGTAGTTCTTACAGTTATTCTAGGAATACTTAGTTCATTTTTCATTTATCAATCAATAGATAAATCTACTATTGAAACAGATGATGATATGGATAAGGAAAAAAAAGAGGTTGCAAATAATGCAATAGAATATTTCACAATATCTGCCATTGGAAACGATTTTACAGAAAACCCACGGATTTCTCATATTATAGCTAACGACCTTGACAACGATAAACTACTTGATGTTGTTGTGTGTGATATGCTTTCTAATTCTGTTTCATGGATTAGGCAGCATCCTATAGGTGTTTTTCAAGAAATACGCCTAGCTGACAACTTAATTGCTCCCGCTCATGTTGAAGCCATAGATTTTGATGAAGATGGAGATAAAGATATTATGGTTGCTGTTCTGGGTATGCTTTTTCCTAATAATGACAAAATAGGTTCTGTTGTAATACTAGAAAATGATGGTAACAACAAATTTAAGAAGCATGTTATTGTTGATAAAATTGCACGTGTAACCGATGTTAGAGCTGGAGACTTAGATGGTGATGGAGATAAAGATTTAGCAGTAGCACAATTTGGTTATGACGACGGTGAAACCAGATGGATTGAAAACTTAGGCAATTGGGAATTCAACAGTCATATTATTCAAAGAATTTCTGGCCCCCTTAATGTTGAAATTATTGATATAGATAATGACTCTGACCTTGATATTATTTCATTAGTAACCCAAGAATGGGAAGACATATATTGTTTTATAAATGATGGCAAAGGTCATTTTGAAGCCAAACTTATTTGGGGATCAAATAATCAGGATTTTGGTTCTAGCGGAATTAGTTTAGCCGATATCAACCAAGATGGTGCTATGGATATTTTATATACCAATGGTGATGCTTTTGATTATGTACCACCAATGCCTAGACCATGGCATGGTGTTCAATGGTTAGAAAATATGGGGAATTTATCCTTTAAATCGCATAGAATCTGTGATTTCCCAGGAGCTTTTAGTGCGCGAAGTTGTGATTTTGATAAAGATAACGACATGGATATTTTAGTGGTAAGTGGTTTCAATCTTTGGGATAAACCATTTGCAGAAAGCTTTATATGGTTAGAGAATGATGGAAGTCATAATTTTACAAAGCACACTATAGCAACCTCTCCAACTCATCTAATTACCATGGATCTAGGAGATTTTGACAATAATGGGAGCATGGATGCAGTAACAGGTGGTATGTATGTTTACCCCCCTTATAACCATATGAAACGACTCTCCTTATGGAAAAACAATAAATAGTTACCTCTCACTTCCAGCTTATAAACAGAAAAAAATAGTTACCTAGTTTTCAATTTATAATTACATTCTTATTTACAAGAACAAGGATATTATTTGTAAAAAACACCTGTTTTTTACCTCCTGAAATACAAGTTATTTTTAACAAAATAACTTGTTCTACTCCTTAGTAAGTGGTAATCATTTCATCCTTATCACAAAAGAGGCTTTAAAAAACACTGATATAAAGCCTAAAACAGCGCATATCTTTAATCAAATACATTTGTGATAGCATTTAAACCATATGATACAATCCAAACTATTTTGATTTACAATATTTACACAAAGTTTTTAACTGTTTTTAACATACTTGCATTTTAACTATTTGTTTTAAACAAAATATAGTTTATGCTTTAAGAGTCAAATATGTTATAAAACAAGATGAAGCTCAAAAACAAACTATAAACAAATTCTAACTAATTAAACTAAAAACGAACTATGACTTAAAACTATCTTCTTTTCTTACCTATTGATTACACCCTACCCATATTTAATAGTAAAAAAAGTATGCTAACCTAATAACCTGGTAGAGTTGTAATTGAATTATTTAACTATAACTAACAATAGAATTAAAACTTAATGAAAAAACTAGTTATTCAGACGGATAATTTTAGAATTCCGTTGCATTGCAATTTACAAATGAAACTTACGGCGCTTTTTTTAATTGTATCCTTGTTTCAAATTCATGCAAACCCTTTGCGAAACGAAAACTCGGTTTCCTTACAAGACAAGTTTCAAGTAAGCGGAACTGTTTTAGATGAAAACAATCAACCTTTACCAGGAGCTACAATTATTGAAAAAGGCACAACTAATGGTACTACTGTAGATTTTGATGGAAACTATACTATAATGGTTTCCAATAAAAACGCCATAATAGAAGTATCCTTTCTTGGTTTTATAGATCAAGACATACAGATTAACGGACGGTCGCAAATTTCAATAGTCCTAAAAGAAAACCTATCAGAACTTGATGAAGTTGTGGTTGTAGGTTATGGTAGTCAAAGAAAGGAAACTGTTGTAGGTTCAGTAGTTCAGGCTAAAGGAGAACAATTACTTAGAGCCGGTGCTGTTGCAACCGTTTCGGAGGCGCTAACAGGACTTATGCCCGGGGTATCTACGCAACAAGCTGCTGGACAACCAGGCTCAACAGCTTCAAGAATATTAATACGTGGTCAATCTACCTTTAGTGGAAACAATAATCCATTATATATTGTTGATGGCGTTGAAAGAGACTTTAACGACCTAGACCCTAACGAAATAGAATCTATATCTGTTTTAAAGGATGCTTCAGCCACAGCTGTATTTGGAGTTAAGGCAGCAAATGGTGTTGTTGTAGTTACAACCAAACGCGGTAAATCGGGTGATACTAAAGTGACCTTTACAAGCAGTTGGGGGTTAAAAGAACCAACAATGAACACCAATTATTATGCAGATTACCCTACTACCCTAGAAAAATTTAATGAGGCAGCACTTAATGATCGTGCGTATGACCAATTGCATCCACAAAGCCTTATTGATACTTGGAGAGACCCTAATCGCGATAAAACCTTCTACACCTATACTACCTGGATAAATGAATTATTAACCACGGGAACCAACTCTCAGTACAACCTAAATGTTTCTGGTGGTAATGATTTTGTTAAATATTTTACATCTTTAGGATATCAATATGATGGTGATATTTTTGACATTGAAAAACAAAAAGATTTTGACCCAAGAACTTATCAAAGAAAATTCACTTGGCGGTCAAATTTAGATTTTAATTTTAGCAAATCTACCCAATTTAAAGTTGGTTTATCTGGTAACTTTAAAAACCTTAACCAAAATATTATTACTCAAGGTACTAATAATGGAATTGCCAGAGGAAACGGAGATAGTTTTACGCGTATTTGGCAAACTCCTCTTATTGGACCTACTCCAATATTACCTGATGGTCGCTTAACCACTGTACTTGGTGCGGTTGTAAACCCAAACTTCTATGTAATGGAAAGAGAAGGACAATGGAGAACGCGTAGCAATACCTTATACACAGATTTTACCTTAGTACAAAACCTTACTAAAGATTTAAAAGTTCAAGGACGATTATCTTATAATTTTTCTCAATCCTATAGAGGTAATGGTCAACAACAAGCTCTAATAAAGCAACCTATCTTACAGTACTACCCTAACGAAGATAATACGGACTTTATTCAGGAAGGTGATCCTAATGCCATTGTTGGACCTCCGGTGGTTGGTGCAGAAGTAATAAATGGTTCCAACAATAGTTTGTATTATGAATTTCGTGCCAATTACGATAAAACATTAAATGACCACCAAATTGGTGTTATGGGGCTATTTAGTAGAAGACGTGCCCAAAATGGAACTAGTTTTCCAAGTTTTGAAGAGAGTTGGGTAGGTCGAGCCACTTACGGGTATCAATCAAAATATCTAGTTGAATTCAATGGTGCATATAATGGTAGTGAAAACTGGGAGCCTGGTTTACGCTACGGATTTTTCCCGTCAGCAGCCGTTGGATGGGTCGTATCGAGAGAAAAGTTCTTTAAAAACAATGTAGGCTTTTTTAATTTCTTAAAGTTTAGATATTCTTATGGTGAGGTTGGAGATGACAACATTAGAATAAATAACCAAGAACAGCGATTTCTTTATGCCTCACCATATGGTACGCGTGCAGGTGGTTCGTCTCAGTTCTTTTACGGAAACCCTTTAATTAATTATGGCCCCCTTTACTTAGAAGGCAGACCTGGAGTTACAGGAAACACCTGGGAGCGGGCCATAAAACAAGATTTAGCCGTAGAGTTTAGCATATTTGATAGTCAACTTAGAACCACTGTTGAACTTTTTGATGAACAACGTTCAGAGATTTTAACACAAAGACGTACTGTTGCTCCTTGGTTTGGTAATACCGCACCTATTGCTAATATTGGTCAAACCAAAAATCATGGTATTGATTTAGAGCTAAAATGGAATTCTAACATTGGAGAAAATTTCCAATATTTCCTTACAGCTAACATGTCCATTAGTGAAAGTAGAATTATAGAACGTGATGATCCTGTAAGTACAGCACCTTATCAAGCTGATGCGGGTAAGCCAATTGGATGGCAAAATGGTCTTCTAAGTGATGGACTTTATCAGTCATGGGATGACCTATATAATAGTACACCATCCTCCTTTTCCAATAATTTAATTCCTGGCTCCCTGAGTTTTGTTGATTATGATGCTGATGGAGTAATCACTGTTCAAGATAGAGTGCCTATTAATAATCCGCAATTCGCAACTAAAACATACGCTTTTAGTCTTGGTATTTCTTATAAAAACTTTTCTGCACACGCTTTGTTTAATGGTATGTGGGACATTTCAAAAAACCTTGCCGACGTGTATTTATTTGAATATGCCTCTGCTGCAACAACCAATTGGCAACTCTTAAATAATGAACAATTTGATGCTTGGTCTTTTGATAACCCTAATGGTGTACATCCTGCTTTACGAACAACATCTAATGGTCATGATAATCAACAAAGCACCTACACGAATAGATCAAGTGACTTTTTAAGATTTAAAACTTTAGAACTAAGATATAGAATTGGTAAAAAGCTACTTAATAAGTTAAATTTATTTGATACGTTTGAAGTATTTGTAAATGGAAATAACTTAGCTACTTGGTCTGCTTTACCAGATGAATTTGACCCTGAATCACAACAGTTACTTGTGTATCCAATCACAAAACGCTATAATTTTGGAGTTAAATTATCATTCTAATAAAAAAAATGAAAAAGTATAACATTATGAAAAGATATTTTAATATATTACTACTTTTGGTAGTCCTAGCAAGCACATACTCTTGTGAAGACTATCTTGATCAAAGCCCAGAAGATGGGTTAACTTCAGAGCAAGTTTTTTCCGATTATTTTTCTACGCGAGGTACACTAGATAGAGCCAATCGATTAATACATAATTACGTCTTTAATGATTCCGACTGGTCTAGTGAATTAAACGGCATGGCTGATGACTGTCAGGTGTCTGCCACTAGATTTCCAGTTCATACAGTTTTAAATTCAGGAAACTGGATGGACAGCAACTTTAGAGAAATTGGTGGTATGAGAAGCTTTAATGTAAATCAAGAATTTAATGGGAATGATATTCCTATTGAGATAGTTGGCAAAGCATTTATAGCCATTAGAGCCGTAAATCAAGTAATGAAGAATATTGACTTAATTACGGAATATCCAGAGGGTTTAGGCTATACTAAGGTACAGCTGAAAAACCAATTAATTGGGCAGGCCTATTTTTTAAGAGCTTTCCACTATTTTCAAATTATTAGAAGATATGGTGGTTTTCCAATTATGGACAAAGTATATGATACTACTCATGACTTTAATGAAACCAGACCAACTTACTTAGAGTCAACAGAGTTTATGGTTTCTGATTTGGATAAAGCTATAGAATTACTTCCTGAGCAATGGAATTCACAAAATCTTGGTAGAGCAACTAAAACTTCAGCAAGAGCTTTAAAAGCCATGTCACTCTTATATGCAGCAAGTCCTTTGATGAACCCTCAATTAAACCCTTATGGTTCAAACTCTAAAACATACAATATAGATTTAGCAAAAAGAGCCGCTCAAGCTGGTGCTGAAGCTATTAATGGACTTACAGCCGGGGGTTATGAAATGTTTAGCATGGAAGACTATACCGAAAACTGGTATAGCAGAAACTCTGGCTTCCCTAAAGAAGCTATTATTCAAGCACCTCTATCTCCAAATACTGATCCTAATGGATCTGGAAGAGCTGGCCAAGGATGGTTTTTAGCTCAATTTGAAGGCGGTTGGGCTGTTGAAGGACAACCTACGCAAAATGCAGTTGATAAATTTGAAACTATTTCTGGTTATGACATTAATGACCCAGAAGCTCAAACTATGGGAGGATATGACCCTAACAACCCTTATGAAAATAGAGATCCTCGTTTTAGAAGATTAATATGGGTACATGGTGATGATATGTATCCGGATTTACCTAACCCTAACCCAGGTGCAGCCAGAACTTTAAATGCGCTTCCTGGAGGTTGGCATTATAACTTTGAAAATAGTAGAAGCAAAATGTTTACAGGTTACTATCACAGAGGTAAATTCAAATGGCCCGGATGCAATAAATGGCACAGGTCAAGAGGTTGGTTCCGTATGTTTCCTCATATTAGAGTGCCTCAAGTTTATCTTGATTTTGCAGAAGCTGCCAATGAAGCCTATGGTCCAAATGGTGCTGTTCCTGGCACATCGTTAACAGCAGTTCAAGCTATAAACGTTGTTCGTAACAGGGCTGAAATGCCTAATGTTATTGCCAAATATACTGCAGATAAGGAGACGTTTAAAAAACGTATTTATAATGAAAGAGCTGTAGAACTTTTTCATGAATTCCATAGATGGCATGATTTAAGACGCTGGAAATTGGCACAAGACGTCTTTGCCGAAGGTATATGGGGTGCAGATATTAAAGACGTAAATGGTAACATTGTTTATGACAAAAAGATAATTCAAGGAGCACAACGTATTTTTGAACATAAGCATTATTGGTACCCGTTCCCAACAGATGTTATGAATATTATGACCAAGTTTGAACAAAACCCTGGGTGGTAAATTATAAAATTATAAACATGAAATATTATATATTACTAGTTTTAACAACCATTACTATGGGGGTTGTTTCTGCACAGCAGAAGAATATTGATACCATAACAAAAATAAAAGTAGAAGAAAAAGTTAAACTCCCATTTGGAGAACTTAACCAAGACAAACTGGTGGGTGCCGTTGATGTCATCAAGGCAGACGCATTGTCACATACTTCTGACTATAATGTTGAATCTGCACTAGCAGGACAAGCACCAGGACTCATAATTAGTAAAGGTAATGGTGCTCCAGGTTTTGATACAACATGGATGAAAGTTAGGGGCTTATCAAGAGGAGGTAATAGCGATTCTCCATTAATTGTGATTGATGGTATTGCTAACAGATCGCTTTCTAGTATTGCCTTAGATGAAGTAGAAAGTATTCAAGTTTTAAAAGACGTAACAGCCAAAATGCTTTATGGTAGTAAAGCTGCCAATGGTGTATTAATGGTTACCACAAAACGTGGGTATAATGGAACAAAGAAGGTTTCTTTCTTTGTTGAATCTGGATTTAAATCCGCTACCGTTTTACCTGAATATCTTAATTCGGCAGATTATGCTACACTCTACAATCAAGCAAGGATTAATGATGGGCTAGATCCTGTATATACTGACCAACAAATAAGTGATTACAGAAACAACCCTTCTCCACTAAATCCAGATGTTGATTATAACAGTGAGTTCCTAAAAAACAATGCTTCTTTTACAAGGTTCAATGCTGAATTAATTGGAGGTGACGACAAAACCAAATACTTCTTAAACCTTGGTTATATTAGGGAAGATGGATTAGAAAAATTAAGAAGTCAAGATTTTAATCGTCTTAACATTCGAAGTAATCTTGATTATCAGGTTAACAAATCTGTATCTATGTTTTTAGATATAGCTGGTAGGATGGATATATGGGACAGAGCAAACATTAACAACAATGAATTCTTTAACTCTTTATCATCACACAGACCTAATGATTATGCGCTGTATGTGGGTGATTATGGAGACACGGATAATTTAGGTTGGAGCCCAAGGGTTGCAACAAACTTAGTTGGTGAATTGACCAGATCAGGCTATGTTAAAACAAATAATTACTATGCGCAAACAAACTTAGGATTAAACATTGATCTTAGTAGCATTACGAGTGGTTTATCCATAGGAGGGTATGTAACCTTTGATTTTTATAACAATGTTGGCTTAGGTAAGAGTTTACAATACTCAAGAGTTGACCCCATTACTGAAACTAGAATTGGTACAGATGTGCTAACGGGTTCTGAAAGCCGTATGGGAGATGATACAAGACAGAATTTAGGTATTGTTGGTACACTTGATTATAATAAATCTTGGGGTAAAAATGATTTACAAATCAATTTTTCGGCGCTACAACAAACACTTATTAGAAAATCGACACTTGATGGCCCAACAACCCAGCAAGATGATAAAAACATGAACTTTGGTGGACGTGTTAATTACACCTTCAATAATAAATACACTGTTGAAGGAACCGCATCGTACATGGGGTCTGATAAATTTACCAAGGCTAACCGTTGGGGCTTATTTGGTGCTGGTGGATTGGGTTGGATTATCTCTAATGAAAACTTCCTAAAAAACAGTTCTGCTGTAAATTTCCTTAAATTGAAAGGTTCTTTCGGGGTTATGGGTTATGATAATTCCTTTGACTACTTATTATATCGTGACTTCTATGTGGCTAATGGAAATTTAAGAACAGGTCCTAAAAATGCGGTTCAAGAATTTGGTTGGCGTGCGGGTCAAATTGGAAACACAAATCTTACCTTTGAAAAATCGAGAGAATTTAATATTGGCGTTGAAGCTAGTTTATTCAATAATAAGGTGGCTATTGAGGCCAATTATTTTAACGAATATCGATATGATATGCCCGCGGTACTAAATAATGCACTTCCCGATTTTACTGGAGAACTAAAACCTATTGGAAACTTTAATGAAGTTTCAAACACAGGTGTCGATTTCTTTGTAAGATATAAAGAACATATTGGCGATTTTAATTTTTCCATTGGCACAAACGTAATTTTTTCTAAGGCAGTCAATGAAGTTTTTGATGAATTGAATGAGTATGCTCATTTAAATAGAACGGGACAAGCTACAGATGCCATTTTTGGATGGCAAGCAGATGGCTTATATCAAAATGAGGCCGAAATAATTGCTGATAATGTTACGTCATCTTATGGTGAAATCATCCCTGGTGACGTCAGATTACTAAATATTGTTAATGACAAAGGAGATAATGTTATAGACCAATTTGATAGAAAAATAATTGGTAATAGTTTCCCTAGAACGCATTATGCCCTAAACCTTGATTTAGAGTATAAAGGCTTTCAATTATTTGTAATAGGGCAAGGTGTATCGGGAGTAGATAGATTTCTTAACACCAGTTATTATTGGAATGTAGGAGAAAACAAGTATTCAAATTATGCAAGTGGTGCGGCAGTTCCAGGCTCCGTAGCTGGGGCTAGCTCACCGCGTTTAACTTCTTTATCACAATCTCACAGCTACCGCAACTCGTCATATTGGCTCACTAATGGAGCATTCTTTAAAATTAGAACCATGGAGCTTTCATATAATTTTGATGAAAACGTTAGTAGCAAAATTGGAGCAAATAACTTAAAACTATTTGTTAGAGGTAACGATTTAATAACAATTTCTGATATTAAAGACTCTGATCCAGAGAATATGAATGCGGGCATCAATGCATATCCTATGTATAAAACCATTTCATTGGGTTTAAAGTTAACTTACTAAATACAGAATAGTTATGCAAAAGACAGATAATAAAGAAACTTTAAGTACTATGAAGACTAAAGATTCCATAAAAAAATATACAATGAGAAATATTTTAATTGCTTTCGGTATTTTAATTGCGTTTTCATCATGCGATGATTATTTTGATCCAAAGCTTACTAACGAAAGAAGTGAAGAGCAATTTTTGGCAAACGCAGACTATGTTCGAGGTTTACTTACCTATGCATACCGTGCTATACCGTCATCATTTGACACCTATGGTGGAGATTTTTTAGATGCGGCAACAGACAATGCTTTATCAAATGTACCTGCAGGTGGGATTAACAGAATGGTAGAAACGGATGGCTTTTGGTCTGCAGTTAGCAATCCAATTAACAACTGGCAAGGTAGATATGACGATTTGAAGAATGTTAATCAATTTATAGAAATTGGTTTAGATGGTACAGTTGTTTATTTTAAAGCTGATGAGGAAAGAGATGAAGCTTATCGCCAACGTTTAAAAGGAGAAGCTTATTTTTTAAGAGCTTGGATTCATTTTGATCTACTTAGACGTTATGGAGGAATCGATACTAGTGGAAACTTAATGGGAATCCCTTTAATCACCTCCTTTATAGACATTAATGTTGACGACTTAAATCTTTCAAGAAATACCTATGATGAATGTGTGCAACAAATAGTTGAAGATTTAAACGTCGCTATTACTAATTTGCCTTCAGAATACACAGGTAGCAATGATGATTTTGGCATTAATAACCTAGGTAGACCAACCAGTATTGCATCAAAAGCTCTTAAATCTAGAGTTTTATTGTATGCTGCTAGTCCTTCATTTGGAACATCATCTTACACCGATGCTGCTCAAGCAGCCAATGATGTTATTGATGATATAGGAACTACTTTGCCAAATGTCTATGATATTGATAACATTTCTAAAGATTACTTTAATAATGACACTAATGATGAACTAATCATGCGTCGTGTTAATGGCGGAACCAACGGAGATAATGGGCTTGAGCAAAGTAATTTCCCTCCTAGTTTATTAGGAAATGGCAGATGTAATCCATCACAAAATCTAGTGGATGCTTTTCCTATGGCCAATGGCTACCCCATTAACAACCCCTCTAGTGGTTATGACGAAAACATGATGTACAACAATCGTGATCCTAGATTTGAAATGACGGTTATTTATAACAATAGAATTTTTAAAGGACAAGCTATTGAAACTTTTCAAGGAGGAAACAATGTGCCACCTGCCCCAGGCGTAACTGTAGAAAATTCAACACGAACAGGATACTATTTACGTAAATGGATTAGCAATTCATCTAATTTAGTTCCGGGTAACATATCTTCTGATTATCACTACAATGCTTTATTACGCAAAGCAGAAGTGTTTTTAAATTTAGCAGAAGCGGCAAATGAAGCTTATGGTCCTGATGGTGGAAATCTAAATTTAACTGCAAGACAAGCGATTGCAGAAGTTAGAAGAAGAGCCGGTATAGCTTCTGGAGGTAATGATGATTATTTAGCATCAATAACAACAAAAGAGGCGATGAGAGAATTGATTAAAAACGAACGCAGAATAGAATTATGTTTTGAAGGCCACTACTTTTTCGATTTAAGACGTTGGAAAGACAATTTGAATATGCCAATTGAAGGGGTTACTATAACAAAAAACCCAGATGACTCTTTTAACTATGACAGACAAACTATTGTTGTCCCTAGCTATAAAGACTTTATGATTTATGGGCCACTTCCGTTCAATGAAATATTGAAAACTCAAAATATAACTCAAAACCAAGGATGGTAGTCAAATCAAATATATTAAACTAGAAAAATGAAGATTATGAAAAAAGTAGTATTATTAATATGCATAGGATCCCTGTTTTTACTTCAGGCTTGCTATGAAGACTATAAAGAAGATTACATATATTCTGCTACCTATTTTGCCCGTCAGTATCCAATACGTACGTTGGTAGATGAAGCAGACAAAGATATGACTCTTGAAATTGGTGCCGTTTTAGGTGGAAAATATTCAAATGATGTTAATGAACGTGCATCTTTTATTATTCAAGACACCTTATTGAATGCTGATAATTATCCGCAGTTCACAAAGCTTCCTGATAATTACTATACACTTAAAAGCAACGATATTGTTATTCCAAGTGGACAGTTCAAGGGAAGTACAACCATGACCATTAATAAAGATTTATTTTTAAATGATCCTTTAGCTATAGGTAATAACTACGCCCTTCCAATTGAAATGACGGAGTCTACAGCTGACACCATTTTGCACAGCAAACGTTACTCTGTTGTTGTGATTAAGTATTTCAACCAATACCACGGCTGGTATTATGTTAAGGGGGTAGACACGAATACTTCAGATAACACTAGTGTAACGTATTCAAACGATGACCTTGTACTAAATGAAGATGTTCTATTACAAACAACATCTAAAAATGAGCTTACTGTACCTTATGTAGGCAACCCAGATGTTTCAGGAAGAAACATGAACTTTTCTATAGATACTGATGGCTCAGTAATCATTTCTGAAGACAATGTAACAGGTACATCTGGAACTGGTTCTTATGATTCAAACACTAGAAATTTCACTCTTGATTATTCCTATACAGATGGAGATGGAGCGGTACATACGGTAAAAGACACACTTATTTACAGAAATACTGAACTTATTCTAGAAGAATGGAATTAAAACTTGAGCATTTTTAATCAATCTAATTACTAATAAAAAAGATTAATAGTAAAATTTCAGAATTAGTTTAGTTTTATTTTGTTTAGAGGCCCTGTTGTTAATGACAGGGCCTTGCCTTTAAAATCTAATTTATAGGCTTCATAATGTTAAATAATTTTTAAATCCTTATAAGGTTTTCATAATAAAAATCTGAAATGTCAATTAGTACGTAAAAGAGTAAAACTAATTGTGATTAACAGAACTATGAAAATCAGAAAACAGGACTTTAACCAGTCTAATATTTCCATAACAGCTAATTTAAACTTATTCGTACATCTATTTCAAACCAAGCTTAAAAGGTTTAAAAAAGAAAATCTTTGGGGAATTTTAGTCCTATCAGCTACTTTTTTATTAATTATTGACGCTGTTTATTTAGGTGTTATTTTACGGAAAGATATTGCTATTTATAATGCACAACGATTAAGTACTACCTTTGGGGTTGCTCTTATGATCTTTTCGATTGCTTTACTTCTTTTTAAAGGTAGTTTCTTTATTTACACACTATTCCGTTACTTTAAATACAAGCCCATTACATCTGTAAGCGATACAGAATTGCCCTCGTGTACTGTCATAGTACCAGCCTATAACGAAGGTAAACAAGTTTATGATACTTTAATGAGTCTCGCTCAAAGTGAGTATCCTGAAGAAAAATTTGAGTTGCTTTCTATTGATGACGGCAGTCAAGATGACACATGGCCATGGATGATTGAAGCAAAAAAAGTACTGGGTGACCGTTTAAAAATTCATCAGCAACCTGAAAACAAAGGAAAGCGCCATGCTTTATATTACGGTTTTAATAATGGCACTGGTGACGTTTTTGTTACCGTTGATAGTGATTCAATAGTTAATCCTGATACTCTAAGAAATTTAATAGGTCCTTTAGTGACAGATGAAACTTGTGGAGCTGTTGCTGGCAATATTCGCGTATTAAACAAAGACAAAGGGCTGTTACCTAAAATGCTAGATGTAAGCTTTGTTTTAAGTTTTGAATTTGTACGTTCTGCTGAAAGCACACTAAAATCAGTACTATGTACACCAGGCGCTTTGGCAGCATACCGTAGAGCCGCTGTTTTTAATTGCCTTCAAGAATGGATGAATCAAACCTTTATGGGAAACCCTTCAGATATTGGAGAAGATCGTGCATTGACCAATATGATTTTAAAACAAGGCTATCATGTTTTATTTCAAAGAAATGCTTATGCATATACCAATGTTCCTGAAAAATACCGCGGCCTTTACAAGATGTTTATTCGTTGGGGGCGTAGTAATGTGCGTGAAAACATTGAAATGTCTAAATATGTTTTCAAAAATTTTAGGAAGGGTTCTAAACTGGGAACACGATTACTGTTTCTGAGTCAGTCCGTTGAAATCATCATGACCTACCCTTTTTTAATTCTGATGATATTATTTATTTTCACCCACCCTATATTATTTTTAAGTTCAACCTTTTTAAGTATTTTGGTAGTTTCAACATTCCCAGTGTTATTTTATGCAAAAAGATATGATATAAAAGCGTCTTTTTGGGCGTATACCTATAGCATTTTATACACCTTTGGTTTGTTTTGGATTACCCCCTATGCCATAGCCACGGCTAGCAAAAGTGGTTGGTTAACTAGAGAATTACCAAAGTCTAATACCGTTTAAATCGAGAAGAAAAATTATTTTTGCATTGAATCTTTCTACTCGCTTTCATTTAGCCAATCAAAATGCTTATCGATAATAACTTGTTTATTTTCTTTTACATAGTTGATTAAAGATTTAGCTATAGTTGACATATTCTTGGAACTTAACCAAATCAAATTCCAATTAGTAACAATGGGCAATCCCTTCACTGGGATAATTTGCAAATCGCCAATGGTAAGCGCATTTTTAATACCAATAAGAGGCATGATTGAATAGCCTAAACCAGAAATAACAGCTTGTTTTAAGGCCTCATTTGAGGTAAGCTCCATTTTTTTATAGGTTGAAATTTTCTTAGAGTCTATAAACTTTTCCATAGCTAATCTAGTTGCTGAACCTTGTTCTCTGTATATCAAAGGAAGTTTTTGGAATTCAGACTTTGACAAGTATTTGCCTTTATGCTGGTACTCTTTACCCCCTACCATATAAAGTTCATTAGGCATAAGTTGAATTCTATTAATTTTTAACTTTTTAGGGATTGTGGAAACCATAGCAAAATCAACTTCATTATTCTCAAGAGCTTTAATTACGGAAGCCTTATTAGTTACATCCATAACAAGGTCAATACCTCGGTGTTGATTTATAAAATCAGATATAAAATAAGGCATAACGTATTTTGCCGTAGAAACAATGGCAATTTTTAATTTACCTGCTAACTCACCCTGATAAGACAATGCTTTATAATCAATAGCCTTAACCTCATCCATAATTTTTTGAGTAGCTTGGGCTACTTCCTCACCAAACTCGGTGATATAAATACGCCTCCCTACAACTTCAAAAAGTGGTATTTTAAATTGATCTTGAAAGTTTTTTAACTGAATGGAAACTGCTGGCTGTGTTAAATACAAAGCTTCTGATGCCTTTGTTACGCTTTGTAATTCGGCTATTTTTAAAAATACTTCTAGCTGGTGCAATGTATAATTCATAATTATTTTTTATGTATTTCATAATAAATATAAATAAAAATTTATGAAAAATATATCTAAACTTTGCATCAAAATTTAAAAACATGAAGAAAAGACTATTTAACCTCCTCATTAAATTCCACAACAAAATTGTACAGATTAATGATATTATTATAACTGCTATGTTTTTGTTTTTTGTAAGTCTATCGTTGAAAAACAACGGCTTATTTACGCAAGAACTGACTTTGTGTGGTTTGATTGTATTTCTAGCTGTCACCAACAAAAACCTAAATATGTTAACCAAAACCAAATAATATAACTACATGGATTTACATTTACTAATTGACAACCTAACCAACCCTGCATTACTTTTCTTTTTTTTAGGAATTATTGCGGTTCAATTAAAGAGTGATCTACAAATACCTGAAAACTCATCAAAATTCATCTCTTTGTACTTACTTCTCGCCATTGGTTTTAAAGGCGGACAGGAATTATCTCATAGCACATTTAGCTTAGAAATACTTTGGGCTTTAATTTTCGGCATCCTATTAGCTATATCTGTACCGATTTATACTTATTACATCTTGCGTAAAAAATTTAGTGTAGAAAATGCCGGAGCCATAGCTGCATCATACGGATCTGTAAGCGCCGTCACTTTTGTAACAGCCATATCCTATCTTGAAATTATGCAAATTCCATTTAGCGGCCACATGGTTGCTGTAATGGCGCTTATGGAGGCTCCTTCTATCATGGTTGGACTCTTACTTATCATGATTTCAAAGGGAGGCAAAAAGAAATCAGGCATACCCATGTCAACCGTTTTACGTCACGCACTTTTCAATGGAAGTGTATTATTAATAATAGGAAGCCTTATAATTGGGTTTCTTGCTAGCGATGCTCAAGCTGAAGGTATTAAACCATTCACCACAGATATTTTTAAAGGATTCCTTGCCGTATTCCTATTAGACATGGGAATTACCAGTGGAAGAAAACTCTCAGATTTTATAAAGAAAGGTTGGTTTGCTCTAATCTTTGCAATTTTAATTCCAATCCTCAACGGTTGCTTGGTATCTATTATTACGGCAGGCTTTGTCACTGGAATAGGCAACAGATTATTATTCGCAATCCTAGCCGCCAGTGCTTCCTATATTGCCGTACCTGCTGCCATGAAAATTGCTGTTCCAAAGGCTAGTCCGAGTTTATATATTCCAATGGCTCTTGCTATTACCTTTCCATTCAATATCACACTGGGCATGCCCTTGTACTTATGCATAATTCAAAACTTTTAATAGAACCTAAATATTTAATTACTATGAAAACATCATTGAAATCAAAAAGTAAAACCCAAAAAACATTACAACACTCCGTCAAGTTAATTGATGGTTGTTTCACCAATGCTGAGGCCAGAGATATCTTGAGTGAGATATTAGATGTTAAAATTAATTTTCACAAACTTCAACGATTGTCTAAAACTGAAGGCAACATCAATGATGCTTGCGAATTTGACAATAGCAGAATCATTGAACTTATTGATTCTAAACAGGATACTAAGACTTTTTTATCCGATCCGAAATGGAATGGTAAAACTCTAAAAATAGAAAGTACCGTTACCATTACGGTTACCGACTAATTGAATCACATTTGTATTTGTAAAATAGGTCCAACAATTTCAAAATTGTTGGACTTTTCTTTGCTTTAAACTGTAATATATATGCTATTTTCCTAATCACATTTTCTAATTGAGCCGTTTTGATTTAGACTTGGTTCCAACAAAGACTAAAGTTCTTCTAACTATTAAACGGTTGTAGAATTTCCTTTGCGAACAAAATATTTTAATCTACTAAAACCTAAAATTTAAACCTATGTTTAGAGCAGCTGAATTATAGTTGTCCTCTGCTATTGATGTATACGATAGTACTAGTGCTAGCTTCTCTTTTAACCGATACGCCATTGATGGACGCATATAAAATCCGCCATTGCTATCATTAAAAAAACCACCGTCATTATCTCCAATATAATTTGCATTTAAAGCATACCCCAGATCAATTCCTGCGTAAATAGATTTGGAAATATTAAAATTGGAAGCTACTGCTAGTGGCATAAAAACATCTGGAATTGAGCTAAACCATCCTTTTGACCCATCTCCATTACTGCCTTCTCCTAAAAAAGTAACAACACCTGTTGACGCACCTAAATTAACAACATCTGATAATGACCATAAGTAACAAACATGTCCCTGAAGGGTATACGAAAAAAGCTCCTTTGAATCTGCTAATGTAGGCCCTACACTAATTTCCACCCTAAAACCTTTTTGAGCATTTGCAACACAACAAAAAAAACAAATAGCAATTACCATTAAGTAAATTGATATTGCTTTTATCATTGTTTACAGTTTAATATATTCTTTATAAAAGTAAGACGACGCGTCATCACCGCAATAAAAAATTGGATTATACTGCCCAACTTTAACGGAATTTTTGCTGACTTTAAAATAAGTAGCCTCCTCTTCCTCCTGTCCTTCATATTTCACAAATAAAGCACCATCCATAATTTTCCATGTCCCTTTTTCCAAGACATCTTCTGTACATTTATCATCGATATACTCATAAAAATACGTTTCAACCCAAGTGCCATCGGCGTTTATAGTCAACCGCCCCTTTTGTTCACAGGATGTATAGTTTTCAACATCTTGGTCTTCACCAGAACAAACTATGACAAACCTTACGGGCTTCCAAACACCAACAAATTGACTCTCTATATTTTGCTGTGGGGTTTCTTTTTCATCGTCATTTGAAGAACATGATGAAGCAAAAAACAAAAAAAATACAGCTACATAAACTATTAAACTTTGTGTTTTCATGACTGTTTGAATTAAATTAATATATCCTATTTGATGTCACTACGCTAAAAATTTGCATTTTAAAAATTCAATCTAATTTATATTTATAAGTACCCATTAAGCGATCCCAAAATGTAAAATACAACCCGAAATTATACTTTGAATTCCTATGGTGAACATCATGATCTAATGGCGTATTTTGGAACTTAAACAATTTAAGTTGTTTTATATCATATCCTAAATGCACAAAAGTATCATAAAAAATCATCCAAGTAATAAACACCACTAAAGCCCAATTATGCCATGGTACTGTAAAAATAATTATTGGAATAATACCCATAGTTAAAATCGATTCTAAAGGGTGAAACGCAAAAGCACCCCACGTTGATGGGTTTTTAAATTTATGGTGTAATAAATGTGTGTACTTAAAAATTATTTTATGGTGCATGAGCCTATGAACCCAATAGGAATATGTATCATGTAACACCACCATAAGTAGAATACTAACCACAAAATAAACCAATCCATATTCATTGATATCCGCATAGTTTCTTGTATAACCATTTTTTAACCAATACACAAATAGCCAAATTCCTGAACTATAAATACAAAAAGTAACCAAAGAATATTTTATTTCTTGAAAGATTTGCTTCCTGTTGGGATGTGCCTTTTGAATTTTAAGCGATTGATACTCTTCTTTTTTTATAATGTACAGCCAAAAATACGGCAATCCAGCAACTACCATGTATCTAGCAACTAATATTACCATCAACAGAAACCATAATTTAAACACCGATAACTCTAACAACGTTTCCATAATACATTACTTGATTAATAGATTGAACATCCTTTTTTTGACAAATTAGCTAAGGCTAGATTAAAATCCTTACTTAAAATATTCCCTGAATTAGTATGACAAAAATTGCAGGCATTTAAATTTCCTTTTGCGTCAATATAAACACTCCTGTTTCCACCTGCAAAACACCCTTGTCTTCGTTGATAATACCCATGATAACTAATTATAGGGAAATCTAGAAAGTCATTAGAATAATTCATTTTAACAAAGAAGGATTCTAAGATTTTAAGATTATCATCTGATAGTTTTACATCTCTACCTTCAAAGTGTCCAACTGGTTTTGGCTCTAAATACTGTACAAAATGCACCCCAATGTTTTTAGCCAGCAACATATACTTCATCAAATTTTCTTCACTAACAAAGTCATTGGTTATACATACAGAAAAGGCTACAACCATATTATTTGCAATAGCATTTTTGGCACCTTCTAGCGCCCAATGATAAGCATGCTTAAACCCTCTAAAACTGTTATGCATTTCCTCATCAAAATGATCTAAGCTTATGAATATTCCAGTTAAACCAGCTTTTTTCAATTGTTTTGCCTTGCTAAAAGTAAGTCGATACCCCGATGTATTAATCCAAATATTTGAATTCTTATTGGCCTTGTTCAATAGGTTAATTAGTAAATTAATTTTTAGCAAAGGTTCACCTCCTGTTAAATGAATCTGGCCTGTCCCCATATTTTGTAATCTAGAAATCACCTTCAACAAATCTTCTTCATCTAGTTGATCTTTCTGGTTTAGCGTATCCCATGTATAACAATGATCACATTGTAGGGCACATTTATGGGTTATGGCCAAGTGCACATGGTTAAATCTTAATCCTGCACCCTTTATTGGTTTAAAATAATTTAATTCAGAAGTGATAAAACGACGGTAATTGTCATCAAAATATCCAGGCGTATATAAGCCAATATAGTACTTGCCGTCTACCTTAACCATTTTCTTTAACTTAAAATTACCGAGAAACTTTTTTCTCAACTGAATAAGGTATCTAAGTCCTAAATACCAGTTTAAAGGACTCTTGTATGCTTTTAACAAGATACCGAAAAGCGAACATCTAATGACAAACAACCACAAGGTTTTCTGTAACCCAGATATGGTTTTACATTGAGCGCTATGATTTTTATAACTTACATTCTTAAATGTAGTTGACTCCATCATAAACGTTTGTTTACTTACAGAAATTGTGGTTACTTCATTCATGATACGCCACTTTTTTTGAATTAAAATTCACAATATCAAAATAGTATTGTTCTGAATACTTGGTAAAAACATTATCCTTTCTAAATTCTTTCAATCGTTCAAAATCTGGAACACCTTTATAATCCCGTATATAATTATAATAGCCTCTACTTAGTAAAAACAAGGATTCCTTAGCTTCCTTATTATGTCTATGGGTTTGAAATGAAACCGTAACCTCATCGCCAATATTAGGTTGTACCAAATAATTTGCGTCTTTATATTTTAAAAGTTCTGTAATGTCCTTACCTTTTTGATTAATAGCCGAGTTAGGCTTTAAATATTCTGAAATTAACCTCTCGTTTTCCGAATAATCTATTGCTACATAGTCTACTTCCCAGAACATAAATCCTGTTTCTAATTTAATTTGAATAGTTTCTTTATAAACATCATCCAGTGGTATTGACACAACAATATCTCTAGTTGCCATTGGTCCTACAGTATTGATATTTTGTACCAATTGCCACCCTTTATCTGTTTTTAGATAAACTGAAAGGGGAATATTTTGGGCTTTTACCCAATTTTCTATAGATACCTTAGAAACTTCTTGTTGTCTTTTTTGAAACGTATTGTAGTATGAACCAAACTGCTCATTAAACTTCCCGTACATATAATCTAACCAAACAGAATTTTTGGCTGTTACATATAACTTGGCGTTTTTACAATGGCTTGGTTTTTCAAAATCAAAAACCACTTGTCTAGTACTATTTTGGTTATTTAAAGCTGTATTAAAGGCATAAAAATCATTATCCTTATGCAATGCAGGCTGTATCTGTTCATATCCATCATCCATTGTAACTCGTTTAGGCGCTATCAAATTCTTAAAAGTATGAGGTTTACCTTGATGGTCTATCAAGACTTCTATATCCTCGTTATGCGTAAACCGAATCAATTGTACAACATCCGTATATTGCACTTCCTTTAGATGGTTGGCTATTTTTATATTATACTCCCCGTTGTCACCTAGAATATTAGGAAGCGCCAGGTAATCATCTCGTTGCATGTTTGAAGTAATGGTTCCAGGGTAAAGCTCTCCAGTAAAATAATAGCCTTCATTATGCTTTACATAAACAAAAGGACAAGAGCTTTTAAGCGCAGCCACCAACAAGGTTACAAAGGCAATAGTACCAAATGTACCTGCCAATACATTTGCTATTGACCGCCCCGTATTCTTATCATTAATAGAAACCCGTTCTACATCTGAAAAAGGGATACTTACATTTTGGTAGTCATTGAAGTTTGAACTATTGTTCAAATAAAAATGCACCTCATTAAGTGGTGTTTGCTTTGATGGTTTATAGCGATGAACTCGCTTAGTATCTCGAGTAGCAGTATATGTTTGAACAGAATCTTTTACCTCATCTGTGCTTTCGCTACGATTCTTATTCGATTTATTTTTTAATCCTTTATTGGGATTTTTTTTTGAAACCTTTTTTTCAAACTGATGTTTTGATGAAACAGGAGCCAAAACACCACTAATTGTTTGCTCATCTTCATTAACTACAATCTCATTTAAATGCCATTCTAAATCCTTTTGATGTAGAATAGCATACTTATCTTGCTCATTAAAATTCTTGATAGTGCCTGAAATAGTTTCTTTAGTGGTTGCAACATCCTTAACAGTGTAATAGGAACATGATATAGAAAGATTTATAGTAGCGAATGAAAAAAGTACTGCTATTTCTCTTGTATATTTTTTACATAATTTAAGAGGAACCCAACCATACATACAATTGTTATTTTTTATATTCATGATAGAAGCTTTTAGTATAGGTTGACATGTTTAATTCAATTTGACCATTTATATTGATACTTGCCAACAAGTATTTTGGCCATACTTACATAAGTAAGAACGGGCTTTAGGTTTTAATGCAAAGACCTAAGTACTTGTAACCTTTGTACCATAATAATCTGAAAATACTTTTCAGATTTAAAATTTTATAATTCAACAGGAAATGGCTACTATTAATATTCTAAAAAGGAGATAGAGTAAAATTAAAACATACAATAAGAAACTGCATTAACTATTTTGTCAAAGCATAGGAGTATTTATGCATACCCAATAAACGCAAGAATTATTATTGCATTATACAAAATAAATTGCACTATTCGTTTAGTTCACTTGGAGCTATTCCAAACTCTTTTTTGAAAGCACGACTAAACCATGAAGGATCGTTAAAACCGACTTCATAAGCGATTTCTGATATACTTTTATTTGAAGTTTGAATGAGGGCTTTAGCCTTATTTAGTCTGATAGATCGAATGAATACTGCCGTAGAACGGTTGGTGGTTGCCTTGATTTTTCTATATAACTGCGATTCGCTTAAATGTAATTTTTCAGCGAGCTGAACCGATCCAAACCCAGAGTCATCTAACGCTTCATTTACAAACTTAACAACCGCTTTAATAAATACCGTTTGAGGCTCTTTATCTCTACGTGCAATAAAAGTCTTAAAATCCTCCTGACTGAATTTTTCAATCATGGTTTTTCTAAGGCTTGTCAATTGATTTATTCTTGCAAATAATTCGTTTTTATTAAATGGTTTTATTAAATAGGCGTCTGCACCATGTATTAACCCCGTTATGCGGTCTTTATCACTGGCCCTCGCTGTTAATAGTATTATAGGAATATGATTGGTCATTAATTCCGATTTCAGTGTATTACAAACCTCAAAACCGTTCTTTTTTGGCATCATCACATCACTTATTATAATATCGGGAATATATGTCTTTGCTAATTCTATGCCCTTTTCCCCGTCTTCTGCTAGAAGGATTTTATAATTAGCTTCAAGACAAGTCTTTAAATAATAAGCAACGTCTTTGTTATCTTCAATAATTAAGGCTATAGATGATGTTTCATCTAAGTCGGTATGAAAACATTGCTCCACATCCGTTTCATCACGGTGCACAGTTTTGGGAGGGTCTAAGTGATCCTCCAACTTCGATTTAATTATCGCTGCACGATTGGTTATAGGTAGTGTTATAGAAAACTCACTGCCTTTTTGCCTCTCACTTTTTACATCAATAGTGCCGCCCAAAAGTTTTGTAAGTTCTTTTGTTAAGGCTAACCCTATCCCTGTTCCTTTAAACTGTGGTGTTGCCAAGTTTTTTGCCTGATAAAATTTTTCAAAAACATTGGGAAGATCTTCTCTAGCTATACCAATACCATTATCGATAATTTTAAGCACCAAATTATTATTAAACGTTTTTATATGACAAATTATCTTTCCCCGTTCCTGGGTAAACTTAATAGCATTAATAATTAGGTTTTTAACTATGGTAGAAAGTTTTTCAGCGTCTGTATCCATATACAAAGTATCCACTTCTGAATAGAACACATAATCTATATGCTTTTCTTTAGCCATAGATTCAAAACTTTCAAAAAGGTATTTAACGTAATTTACTATTTCAACCTGACTCCAATTAACCTCTAGTTCAGCACTTTCAAGCTTGGTTAGATCAAGCATATCATTTACCATTTTAAGCAAGCTGGCACTATTTTCTTTTATAAGCTTTAACGATTTTATAGTTTTAGGGTTTTTAGAATTCTCCTGATTTTCTAAGGTTTCTATCATGCCTTGTATAACCGTTATAGGAGTTCTAAACTCATGAGTAATATTGGTATACAAAGAATTTTTAAGTTCATCTATTTCCTTTAATTTTTTCGATTCTGCAAGGGCCAATTTTCTGGACAACTGAAAATTATACAACCAGTAGGATAACACTAAAAGCAACATAATATAACCTATAATGGCAATGGTTGTAGACCACCAAGGCGGATTTACTTTAATCTTTAATTGGAGAGGGGCTTGTTTCCATGCTATTCCTCTTGAAAAACCATTGACTTCTAAATTATATTCCCCTCGTGGTAAGTTTAAAAACTGAATTCTGTTTTCACTAAGAAAGCTCCACTTGCTATCAAGTGGCTTAAGTCGATAAGCATACTGGATGTTTTTATCCATCCTGAAATCTAAAGCAGAAAATTTCAAATAGAAAGGAAACTGATCGCTTTGAATAGTTATGTTCTCAGCAGTTTCTATAGAAGATTTTATAACCTCTTTTTGATTTAAAGGGGTTATGTTTTGATTCTTTATTTGTAATTGTGAAAAATAAAGTTGCTGGGGCGCATCTAAGACGTGTATTTCATTGGGATTAAAAAAAGTAAGACCCTCAACACCGCCCATATAAACCATACCATCCGCATCACGAAACCGTGCATGGGTATCAAATTCTCTTCCCTGTATATTATCTAAAACTGAAAAATGAGAAAATTGCTGTGTAGACGTATTGAACCTTACCAAACCATCATTGGTGCCCATCCAAAGATTACCTTGCAAATCATCTTGCAGGCTATAAATTAACGTATTGGGAAACTGATCCTGCTTTGTCCAAGTGGTATATGTTTTATCATCATTTAACAAACTCAACCCATTTCTTGTACCCAGCCAAATTCGATTACTGCTATCTACCGAAATATCATTAACAGCATTATGCGCTAGTGTTTTATCTATTCTATCTTCCTTTATAAAATTCTCAAATTCAATCTGAATATAATTAATCCCTTTTAAAGTAATTTTAGAAACACCATTTTGTGTGCCTACCCAAATATTGCCGGCCTTGTCAACCTCTAAGCAATTGGTTTCGTTATTTACTAGTGAATTAGAGCGCCCTTCTTTATGTACATATCTTGTTATTTGATAGTTGCCATCAGAAGCATATGCCATTTTAAATATACCATGTTCATGCGTAGCCCCCCAAAGGTTATTATTGACATCAAGCACTAAATCTTTTAAAAAATTAGAGTTTATAGAATTAATATTTTTAGGGTTGTGGTAGAAATTTTTAAAAACAAGGTGCTCAGGATCAAAATTATTTAAACCTAGTAGACTAAGCCCTCTTGAAGTAGCAAACCACATGCGGTTATTTACCTTGTCATGCACAATACTCCTAACTACTGATCCTGCAATACTATTGGGGTCATTTTGGTTATCAATGTAGTAATAAACTTTGCCGTTGGTTATAAGATTAAGGCCACCATCTGAAGTGCCTATCCATAATCTGTTTTCATCTTTATATACCGAAAAGATGACATTATCATTAAGTAACCTATCCCCTTTTTTGTTCTTAGAGATATTTTTAAATACCGATGTTTTGAAATCTATACAATTCAATGCATTGGCGGTACCAACAAATAATTGATTTGGAGACACTTTCAACAACGATTGAACTGTATTATTGCTCAAACCCTGTTCTCCATGTTCCTTGTATTCAATTTTATTTACAACTTTAAACGTTTTAAAATTGTATAGATAGAGTCCTCTTCCTGTGGCAATCCAAACTTGATTGTCATCTTCCTGAAGAAAGTCTAGAACATGCATGGTTTTAAAATTCCCACTATTCTCAAGCTCTATAGATTTCACTTTATTTGTTTCAAAATCATAAACAAATAGGCCATCGTAACTTCCAGCGAACAAATAATCTTTGGTTCTGAAAAAACTCTGCACATTTCCTGAAACCTTAAATTTAATCCTTGGGTGCTGCATGTTTCCTACATAACCTTCAATGGTTCCGTTCAACTCCCCTACCCATAGGGCATTCTCAAAATCTCTAAAGATACTTGTAATTTTACGATGCGGTAAAAAATGCTCTGGTTGTGTATCAAAATTTTCCCAATAAAATAAACCATTATTTTGAGTTGAAGCCCATACCGCACCCTTTTCATCTAAAACAATACCTGAAACGGTGATCTGCTCAAAATGGCTTCCAATATTTAATCTTTTAAACGTATTTTCAATAGGATCATATAGGTTTAATCCATCATCCCTTGTACCAACTAGTATGTTTCCATCAGGTAATTTTTTTAGTTTAGTGATATAGTTTCCAGAAATTGAAATCGAATCACTTACATCATTACCAAAATGTTTAAATAAATTGCCATCATAACGGTTTAATCCATCGGCGGTTCCAATCCAAACAAATCCTCTGTCATCCCTTATCATGTCATTTACCGAAACTTGGGACATACCATCCTTTACAGAAAGATATTTTATTCTAAACGAAGGCTCTTGTGCAAAAACTAGAAAAACCACAAAAAAGAGAAAATAAGAACATAAGAGTTTGATGGCTTTCACTTTTAATAGTCGATTTTAAGTAAACATATCTAAATATAAAAAATATATTCTTACAGTGAGAGTACTGAAATTAAACTGTTTTCTGATTTAAAATCAGACATATAGAGGATACGTTTAAAAAATATAACTCAGCGATACCTTCACCATATAATTCTCAGGTTTATTGGCCTCGTAATTTTTAAACCTTAACATTCCAAAATTGCAAAGTCCTTTTACCTTAATATGCTTTTGAAAGTTGTGAACCAATCCTAAATTCACCCCCAAATCAAACCGATTATAAAACTGATTTAAATTTGCAATGCCTAGTATTTGTTTAAAAGAGTTATTGAACAAATCTCCAAACTGAGGTTCTGCACATATCTTTAGCGTTTTATAAACAGAAAACTCCTGATTAAAATTCAGCGTATTTTTAGATGTACTTAACACTAAACATTTGTCTGCCATTAATGCGGTATCTTGTGCATAACAATAAACGGAAAGCAAACAGAATACAATAAATTGTTCTAATCTTTTCATGACTATAAATTTTACATAACCCATTTCTTAACTTAATACTCTTAAGTACCCAACACTGCTTTTTGAAGCGTATTTTAGACACCTATTACGTGCTTTTGATTCTTAGAGAAAAACCTTCATTTTGGGGCTATAACATATGCACAAATTGGTTTCCAGATTATTGGTAAATAGCAATGGAGCTCTTGAGCTTCACTATTCCTGTTTTTAATTTCTTTTTTGATTAGGATGAAGGCTCTAGCGTTGATAATAATTGCTAGAAATACTAGTAAACATAATTATCTTAATGATTTTATGAATTATTCAGATGGTAAAAACCTCTAAGACTTCCTGGTTGCAAACCAATTAATAGCATCTGTCATCCCTTCTTCTATAGGAGAAAATGTAACTCCCAATTCTTCTTTGGCTTTTTTATTAGAATAAAAACTACTTACACACAACACGCTAATATTATTTGACGAAAATGTCACTTTAACATGAAACTTTCTTAAAATGTCTCCCACAAATCCAATAACGCGGAGATATAATTTTGGTACGCTAAGTATTAGCGAATTTGTACCATGTAACTTAGCTAACAGTGAGAAAAAGGCCTTATAACTTAGATGATTGTTTGATAAAATATAGGATGCCCCGTTTTCACCGTTTTCAATAGCTTTTACTATACCTGTTGCTACATCCTTAACACACACAAAACTTTTTCCACCAGGCGGACAAAGAATTAACTTTCTTAAACCATACAAAACCAGTTTTCCCGAACTTGGTTTAGTATCATAAGCACCAAGCATAAACGTGGGATTAATACTTACCACCTCAATATCATCTTTTTTAGATAACACATACTCTTGGGCTTTCTTTTTACTTTTAGAATACATTAATTCTAAAAAAGGTGTTTTAATAGGCATTAATTCGTGTCCCAAATTATTCAAATTCCCATAGCCAAAAACATTTGCTGTACTTACATAAATGACTTTTTTAACTTTACAGATTATAGCTGATTCTACAATGTTTTTGGTGCCTATAACATTCACTTGGTGAAATCGTTTATAATTTATTTCTTTAGGATCTGATAAAGCGGCAATATGAATAACAAATTCACAC
This sequence comes from Allotamlana fucoidanivorans, assembly GCF_006265225.1. Classification (GTDB taxonomy): domain Bacteria; phylum Bacteroidota; class Bacteroidia; order Flavobacteriales; family Flavobacteriaceae; genus Allotamlana; species Allotamlana fucoidanivorans. Next base: position 190,845 of record NZ_VDCS01000007.1, read on the forward strand.
CCTTTCATATGCTTTTCAATCGCCATCTTATTTAAAATATCACCTTCAATTAATTGTAAATGCTTATGTTGAGTTCCAACAAAACTAACCTTCTTTCTAACCAGACCAGATACTTGATACCCTGCTTCTAAAAAGGCATGCACTGTATTAGTGCCAAGTAATCCGCTAACTCCTGTAATAAAAACTCTAGTGACATCAGACATTACAACCCGTCTATTTATACCTACATATCTTCCTCAAAAATATTCTCATCAAATGCATTGGCTTTTATTAACTGATAATGATAATACAGCGCTTTATGCAATTTATACTCACGATAATTAATCCCAACCGATTCAGCGAATGCTTTTATCTCTTTAGTCATTTCTGGAGCATATACCGAACTTATGTTGGGGAATAAGTGATGTACAACATGGTAATTAAAGTTTCCCATTACATGTCTTGAAATCCAATTATCCATAATAACATCATTAGTGGTTTTAAACTGATGTTCAAACCAGCTTATATTTACAATACCTTCTTCATTTGGAATAGGAAATTCACTTTTATCATTAGCATGCGGCGGCAATAGGGTTAGCATGGCAAATATGCTTCCAGTGGTTAAAAGAATAAATAATGCCGTTAAAGCTACGTACCATTTTACGCCTAAAACAATAGGAAGAATCACGGTATAAAAAATGAAAAATGATTTAAAACAAATTAGCTTAAAATATTCAATACGTGGAATGTCACACACCTTCTTTATGGTTCTCCCTTTTACAAAGAAATCTTTAAAATCTCTTAGAAACATCCAGTTTAACAAATACATTGGATATAGTATAAAAATAAGCCAACTTTGATTTCTACTTACCCAAGAAAGCTGATCATCTTTAAAAATTCTAATCAACCCTGATTGTTCAATATCAGAATCCCATCCTGCTATATTCTGGTAATTATGATGTAATAAAACATGACGTTTTTTCCAGATATAACTGTTGGCTCCTAAAAAATCAAAAATTATTAATAACGAATGATTCATCCATCGTTTTTTGAAAACATTATTATGCACAGCATCATGAATGATGTTTAAAAAAATCAACACAGATAGTATGCCTAAAAATGCATACAACAAATAAAAAAGACTTTTTAGATTATGGAAATACAGTGCTAAAACATATACACCTAAAAATACCAGAGGCAAACTTAACACCACGTAAATTTTATTACGTTTGCGCTTTTTGGGCAAGGTTTTCATAACCTCCTTTAAACGCAGTCTTAATTTTCTATAGTGTGAATTTGATGTAGAACTTGGACAAAAAGTAATTTGAGCTTCCATGATTGTACATTTTTATATTGACAATTTGATTTACTATTACATTGAAATGATATCATTTATTGACAATTAAGCAGCCTTAGGAAATTTATTGAGTTCCTTTTCCGCCAACTTATCTTTAATAAATTCAGGCAAAAGTTTATCTAAAATCATTAAACATTTGTTTACAAACCCTGGTACGATTAACCTTTGTTTTCTGAGCATGGCTTCAATCGCTATTTTTGAAGCATCTTCTGGATTTAATACCGTTTTTCGTGTTACCCAACTAACAATTCGGTTTTGATAACACAGTCTGGTTGTTGTATTTAATCCTCCTGGACAAATGGTTGTAACTGATATGTTAGTTGTTTTTAATTCCTTTCTTAAGCTTTTTGAAAAGGAGGTTAAATAAGCCTTTGTGGCGCCGTACACCTGTTTTTTAGGTAGAGCAAAAAAACTGGCCATGCTGCTTATATTAAGAATAGATGCTGGCGCAACCGACTTCATATTATTCAATAACAATTTTATTAGTAGAGTTGGCGTAGTAACGTTTACAGCAATTTGCTTAAGAATAAAGGCTTCGTCTAAATTATCAAACAATCCACGACTTAAAACTCCTGCATTATTAACCAAGTTTTTAATTGGAAGGTTATGCGTTGTAATATATTCTGAAATGGCGTAGCAACTGTCAACCGTACTTAAATCAATTTCAATATAATGCACCTCAACGTACATATTTTCTTTAATGAATTTAGACAGTTCAGGCAAACCAGACTTGGGTAATGCCACTAAAACCAAATTCATATTTCGTTTTGCAAATTCAAGCGCGATAGACTTTCCTAAACCTTGACTTGCTCCCGTAATTAGTGTATACGCTTTCATAATATTTTAAATTTTTAAGGACTCAATGGTTCTCAAAATCCCAGTTTTGAAAGGTGTAATAGTATAATTCAATTCCGCTACTGCTTTTTGCGAAGAAGAGCTTCTATTTATAAAAAGGGAATCAATTACCCTAGGGGTCATACTAACGCCCATTTTAAATAAAGCCCTTATGTTTGAATATAGCACCAACAACATTTTCAAAACATTATAGTTTAGCGTTAGTATTTTTATATTGCTCTTGGTATACTTTTTTACCTTTTTAAAAAGTTCTTTGTAATTTAAGTTTTCACCCCCAATGATATACCTTCCTCCATTTTCACCACTGGTAATAGCCAATATATGAGCCTTAATAACATCATCTATAAAAACATAATTTGCAACTATTTTGAGTTTAGAAGGCACTATAAGTACGCTCTTATTTGTAACGATATCGACCAATTTATTGACGCCATTTGAGAAAGTTCTTAACCCAGGGCCGTAAACCCGAGTTAAGTTTAAAATAACACATGGCAAACCTTTCTTTACAAACGCTCCAATTTTCTCTTCAGCCATGGTTTTGGTTAATTCATAATCATTAGCATAAGAAGCCAAACGGGGCTGATTTTCTGTAATAGGCTTTCTCTTATAGGAAGGACCAAAAACGGATAAGGTACTTGTATAAATAACCTTCTTTACCTGCTCACTTGAGGCGGCTTGTAATACATTTTCTGTTCCCACAACATTCGTTTTATAAAAGCGATGAATATTTTTACATTTCAAATTTGTAAACGCGGCGGCATGAAACACATAACAACAGCCTTTAATAGCTTGTTGTATGGATTGTAAATCACAAATATCTCCTTGAAAAACTGTTATGTTTTCATGCTTTGGCACCTTGCTCGAGTTTACATCTCGTACAAGGGCATGAACCTTAATGTTTTTTGAAGCCAGAGTCATTGCCAATTGATGCCCAATATATCCTGTAGCCCCAGTTAATAGTACTTTCATGATTTTAAAGTTTTAAGTGTTTTACCGTAAAAAATTGAGATTTCGTATACCGCAGATAATGTTAAATGCAATACAAAGGCATACCAGATACTTTGTGTTTCATAGGTTATTACGCATAGAATGATGCCAAACGGAATGGTTCCCATCATCTTTCCCTTTGAATCGAATACATGAATAATTAAATACAGAATTGTTGTTAGGGCGATAGATTCCACTAAACTGAAATATTCTAGAAATGTAAAAAACAAAACACCTCTGAAGAAGAATTCGTAGCTCAATAAAAAGAGGGTTCTAATAATAAAATAAGACCAGGCCTGTTCAAATTTATAGTAAATAACGTCGTCGTTTGTATCCTTTGCTTTCTTGGATGCCAAATACGATATGTATGCCGCCGAAAAGACCAAAGCAACATAAGGTAGAAGGATGTACAACCTCGGGATTTCAATATAATTTAATAAAAATCTTAAATCAGGACATATCTCATAGAACAAAACACCTAAAAGCACAATGCCCAAACCGTGCCTCATATTTAATAACCTTAAGCCATTTCTAACTTGTAGTGCCTGCTCTAAATTCCAAATATCTAATTTCTCATAAATCCAACTTAAAAGAAAATAGGTTAGAAACACCACACTAATAAAAACCCAAATATCTTGTGAATTTTCCATGACTATACAGGTATTAAATCAACATCAAATAAGGTGCTATTGGCTTCTATTTTCACACATTTACCATTGCGATAATGATAAATATTGTACTTACCACCATTAAAGATCACTTTGTACTTACCATGCCCTAAATATTCTAAACGTACCATGCGTTTTTCAAAATCACAAAACACTTCGCTCACTCCTTTGGGTTCAACAAAAAAGAGGGTTACCAAGTTTCTATGTATTTTGGTATGGTTTAGCTGATGGTGCTTATCTGCATTTAGGTTTTTATAGGTAACTCCTTTAAAAACCAACTTATGATTTGCCTTAATTTTATTATTTACCTTTCTGAAAATGGAAGAATATGTAAGTAGACCATCTTTATAAATGGATGTTTCCTTCCCAATGATTACAAATTTGAAAAGCGCTTTGGCTTGTATTTTGCTCTCTAAATAATACGCTATAGAATCTTCACTAAACATTCTATTTATACTAATGGTTCCAATCACATGATTGTTTCTAACCACATTATAAGTTAAATGCGTATTCGGATCTGTGTTGCTTGCAAAAGAGATAGTTACTGTAAAAAGAGTGAGGAGTAATTTAAGTTTCCAAACCAATTTTTTAAAATCGCCTAACCTTCTTGAAAAGAACGAGGCCTTTTTCGCTTTTCTTATCAGATATAAAATTAACATGGGTATCATGACAGTAAGTTTAATGGTTTTGCTTACTGTAAAATTATTACCAAGACATAGAACGACTATCCCAATTAGTCTAAGATGTAATTTTCTGGATGTCCAACGATAATTTCGGACAGTTAATACTTTTTAAAATTGTGCTCTGTAAGTTGAAGGGGTTTCTGAAGTAAATTTCTTGAATGCCGCATAAAATGTCGACTTAGAATTAAATCCACATTCTAAACCTATGGCGACAATGGTATAATCACTAAAGTCATCGTTAGACAAAAACTTTTTGGCCTGTTTTACGCGAAGTGAATTAATAAAATCGGAAAAATTATAGTCACTATACGAATTTATAAGCTTTGAAAAATAACTTTTGCTCATTCCCAATTCTGATGCTACAGATTCCATACTTAACAAGGGATCTAAATAAAGCTTATTCTTGATAATGTAATTTTTAATCTTGTCAAAATCGGCTTGATGCTTTTTATTAAAAAAATCATCTTTATCATTATCTAAGCTTGATGGGTTGATATTTCCAATGCCAAGTTCTTCTGCTGCCAAAGAACTTCTTAGTGAAATTCTATCTTTTATAACATTGTACTTATAAAAGCCTTGATACCCTAACCAATATAGTAAAACGGACATACTAAAACGCAGAAGCAGATAAACCATATCATTTCCTGTAAAAAGATTTACGGTTAATGCAATGGCCCAACAACCAATAATGATAAAGCCAAACCGAACAAACCATTTTAGCCAATTTAAATCATCATAAGATAATATGTACGAGGTTAAACGTTGTCTATTAAAAATTATAAAGCAGGCATTAGTAAAGAGAAATATAATATAAAACAGATTAAAATAGTCTTCAATAAAAGTGTAATACTCTAACAAGATAGTATTTCTGTCGGGCACTTCATAATACACATAAGACATTAAACAGAGTCTTAATATAACTTCTACTATAAATATTATAATAGTAGTCTTTAAAAAACTTCTTACCTTATCTTGCACTTTAGTAAAGTGAATAGTAAAGGCATAAAACATGGGTACTATTAAAAAATACCATGGTACTAAAAAGTTCTTGAAAAAAAACAACTCTGAAGAATAACCGTTTTCAATTAACCAGCGTTGTAAATTATTTAGTGAAATAAATAAAACTGTTAAATTTAAAAACACGATGGTTTTATTGGTTTTCTTTTTAACACATGAGGTTACAAGGTTAAAGCCTAAACCCTGTACTACTCCAGCTATGAGCAAAAAATTAATAATACCTTCTAAGTTCATTCAGAGTTCAATCTTATCATCTAAACTAACGGATTACACTTCTCTAAGATAATAAAAAAAGTGTAGTAATTATTTACACCATCAAAAACAAACTACTACAAAACACTAATTACCAAATGATTAAATACGGAAAAACTTTAGCACAAAGTACGCCTTTTGGAAGGTTTCAAAAAACATTTTAACTTACTAATACATTAACATTTGTGCAAACAAACTGTTAAACCCTGTTAAAAACTTGGCTTTCACAAAATAAAATCTATCTTATTCGTTCACCTTAAACGCAAAAGATACCATGATTTATTCTGAAAAAGAGAAATATTCTGAAGTACTGGAAGATTCCATAAACTATTTACAAAACCGCGGATATAAAAATATCAAAGCCGATATGGATGGTTATGAATCGCCCAAATCATATACAAAAAAAGGCACAAATATTTCAATTACCCCAGATATTGTTGCTATTAAAGAAGGAAGAAAACACATTTTTGATATCAGTTTAAAATCTGAAAAACCGCAACTCTTAAAATCGAAATGGCTATTTTTAAACACGCTAAGTCGATTAAAATCACATCATTTTAAGCTCATCACAAAAAAAGGGCATTATAAATTCACTGAAGACATGCTAGAGGATGTTAACTTGAGCAACAAAAACCTTATTAAAATTTAAGCGTATTTCAAAACAAATGCACCCGTGTCATTTGTCTTTAAAATCGTAATGATAAAAAACATGTAATTTTTTGTAACATTTTTTCACTCTTTTACGTATAACTAATGAATGCCCTATTTATTCACAATAAAATTACAGGAGAATATTAGATGAGACAACTTAAAATTACGAAGCAGGTTACCAATAGAGAAACTGCATCGTTAGATAAATACCTGCAAGAAATTGGCAAGGTAGATCTTATTACTGCAGACGAAGAAGTAGAATTAGCGCAACGTATCAAGGCTGGAGATCAAATTGCTTTAGAAAAGTTAACAAAAGCTAATTTACGTTTCGTGGTATCAGTTGCAAAACAATACCAAAATCAAGGTTTAACCCTGCCAGATTTAATAAACGAAGGTAATCTTGGTTTAATTAAAGCAGCACAACGATTTGATGAAACGCGTGGTTTCAAGTTTATTTCTTATGCTGTTTGGTGGATTAGACAATCCATTTTACAAGCCTTAGCGGAGCAATCTCGAATTGTACGTTTGCCACTCAATAAAATTGGATCTATTAACAAAATTAATAAAACCTTTGCTTTTTTAGAGCAAAGCCATGAGCGTCCGCCTTCTGCTGAAGAAATTGCAAAAGAGCTAGACATGACCATAAATGATGTTAAAGAGTCTATGAAAAACTCAGGACGTCATGTAAGTATGGATGCGCCTTTAGTTGAAGGAGAAGATTCTAATCTGTATGATGTTTTAAATTCTGGTGAATCTCCAAATCCAGATAAAGAGTTATTACATGAGTCTTTACGCACCGAAATTGAACGTGCTCTAGAAACGTTAACGCCTCGTGAAGCCGATGTGATTCGTTTATATTTTGGTTTAGGAAACCAACACCCTATGACCTTAGAAGAAATTGGCGAAACATTTGATTTAACACGTGAGCGTGTAAGACAAATTAAAGAAAAAGCGATTAGACGATTAAAACACACCTCTAGAAGTAAAATATTAAAGACCTATTTAGGATAGTAATATTTAAAAATTACGACTAAATAAAGGTAACAACAGTTACAATATAACTGTTCGTTTTTTGATTGATGAAAGAACCCCCGGCTGATTACCGGGGGTTTGTTCTTTTGTATATTTAAATTTCATGAGAACAAAAAGACTTTTCTATATTTGCAAAAATTAAATACAATATTCACAATATGAGTTCTAAGTTAATTGCGCCATCTATGCTTGCAGCAGATTTTGGTAATTTACAGCGTGATACCGAAATGGTTAACAACAGTGATGCCGATTGGTTTCACATAGATGTTATGGACGGGCATTTTGTACCTAACATCTCTTATGGCATGCCTGTAATTCAAACCATTAAAAAACACGCTACCAAGCCTCTTGATGTGCATTTAATGATAGAAAAACCTGAACGTTATATTGAAGAATTCGCCAAAGTTGGAGCCGATATTATCACAGTACATTATGAATCTACGGTGCATCTACACAGAACCTTACGTCAAATTAAAGCCGCAGGATGTAAAGCAGGTATTGTACTTAATTTAACAACTCCTGTATCAGTTCTTGAAGACATTTTACCAGAATGTTTTATGGTTTTACTTATGTCTATTAATCCTGGGTTTGGCGGACAACAGTTTGAGGACATCACCTATAACAGAGTTAAAAAACTCCGCAACATGATAGATGAGCAAGGGCTACATACGCATATTGAAATTGACGGTGGTGTTACCGATAAAAACATAAAACAACTGGTTGAAGCTGGTGCTGATGTGTTTGTTGCAGGAAGTCATGTATTTAAAAGTGGCAACCAAACAGAAACCATCAAAACATTAAAGGAACTGGCTAATTCTTAAAATTGTTTGGAAAAATAGTTTAGTAAATCTGAAGTCGTAACAATACCTTTTAAAAATCCATTTTCAACTACTGGCAAAGCATGAAAAGGGGCTTTAGCTAAAATGTTTGATGCCTCTCTTACGCAGGTGTCCTCGGTAACGGTTATGACATGCTTGGCCATAACCTGTTCAATTGAAAACATATTATAAACCACAGTATCGATTCTTTCCTCTGATGTTGATGAAGTTTCAGCAAAACTTATACGCATCAAATCTGTATAACTAAGCATACCAATTACCATTTCTCTTGAAACTATTGGAATATGCTTTATTTTATATCTTTTAAAAAGTCTGTCTGCTTTTTCTAAGTCATCCTCTCTGGTTAAAGCAATAACACGCTTTGTCATGATTGAGGATATTGGTGTACAATTTCTCATTCTTTTAAACTAAACATTAAAAACGCACATAACGGAAATAGCCTTAACAGCCATACAAACACAACTACCTTCTGAATCTCAATTATGAGTATGTACTAAAAGTGATTCAGTAAGTATTTTATAAGATCGGTTGTTGTAACGATACCAACTAAAATGGAATTGCTCACAACTGGTAATGCATGAAACTCTTTAGTTGCAAAAATTTCGGCCACATCCTTAATTGAACTAGATGACGATATTGTAACAATATTCCTAGTCATTATTTGCCCAATACTAAACATATTATAAACGGCCACATCCGTATCGTCATTATAATCATTATTAGTCATATCTGGAAAACTAAAACGTAATAAATCAGTATAGCTTAACATACCTATTACAACTCCATCAGTCACTACAGGAATATGCCTAATTCTATGCTGTTTAAACAATTGCTCCGCTTTTTCTAAACTATCGTCTTTATGCAATGTAATAACAGGCGATGTCATTATCATTGAAATTGGTGCTTTCCGTATCATAATCTTATCGTTTTAATTTAGCTTTCACTAAAGTTAGAAAAACAACGCATAAAATTTTATGATAAAAATCATGTTAATTGGCATATAACGTGTTAATATTGAAATACTTCCCCATATCGATTAATTTTTAAAAGCTCGTAATTTTTCACTATTTTATACCTATTAATATCAACACTGTTTAGTTTTATAACTAACCTCTTCCCCAAATTTTATGCGTGAGTGCATAAAACTGAATACTAAAAAAAACTTATTATGATTAAAAGTTACAACCTTGTAATGCACAAAATGGTATTTTTTGTGCTTAGTGGCATGTTGTTAACATGCTCTAGCGAACCACTTATCACTTCAACCTCCGAAGCAGATGTAACGAGCTTAGACAGCAAAATCACAATTCAAAAAGATGCGAATAAAAGCAACAGACTCCATTTTACTGCTTCCTTAAAAGGCAGTAATGAAACAACACCTAATGATTCAAATGCTACCGGACAAGCCATTGTTCATATAAACAAGGAGGAAACCATGATTCATTATAAATTAATTGTTTCTAATATTGAAAATGTTACTATGGCTCATTTTCATATGGGGGCCGCTGGAACTAATGGAGGTGTTGTGGTTTGGCTTTATGATAACAGAACTGGGCAGCCCTCAGGTATTTTTAATGGTGTTCTTGCAGAAGGATATATAAATGAAAGCGATCTAACTGGAGGCTTAACTGGAAAAACTATTGGAGATTTAGTTGAAGCCATAAGAGATGGACTCATATATGTAAATGTACATACCACGGCTATTGGAAGCGGAGAAATAAGAGGTCAATTATAACAGTACCTATTAGTTAAAAGAACAATAAAGCTACTTAAATCTATGGATTAAGTAGCTTTATTATATAAAAACATATGCTCAATAATTTGCAAACTTAAAATTTAACATTTGCCTTACCTTAGCATAAACCTCAGGAAAATTAGCCTGAAACTCTTTTGGCGTCTCAATAAACGTTTCCATCAATACGGCGAGAAACTCAAACTGATTAGTAAAGGCGTAATTTCTAAAATATCCAGATGATAATAGCGTTTCCCTAAGTTCAGGTCTGTGTTGTAAAAGCTCTTTCAATTCTTTAAAGGAATCACTAAAAATGGTTGAACTTATATCGCGTTCTTTTATACTATTAATGTGAATGGCGTGGGTAAACTCATGTATACCTAAATTCAAATTATCATTGCTTATATCTAATCCCAATTTAAAATCTTCCCAACTAAGCACCAGCACTCCTAATCGGGGGTTAAACTCGCCCTTATGAAATGTTTTATTAGTATTTGAATAAAATGCTTTTGGATAAATCATAATTTTAGAAATAATCCCAATATAATAATCCCTAAAACCAAATGTTAACATAACGGCTGTGGCCGAAATTAATACCTTTACTTCATCGTTTACTTGAAATCCTTCCCTTCCTAAAAAGTCTTTATCAGACATAAAAGAGACCAAACGGTGCTCAAAGTAACCACGATATTTCTTATCCAACTTGTTGAAAAACGGAAAGTCTTGCTGCAACACATGTCTTTGCTGTTTTGAAAGTTTTTTTGACCTTAAATAAAAATGGGTATACCAAGGTTTCATATACTTTAGCACGTATCCCATTTCTAACATTTTAAGAGCATAATGTAAAATCAAATAAAACAAGACTGCAATGCAACCAGCCAGAATAATTTTACTTACAAGTACATCTGAATCAAATAGCACTAAAACCATTATATTAAGATAAATCAATTTGTTTTAAAGAAACAAATAAAAACTTAAATAACTACCTTCTAAATAAAAAAAGGCAAATAGAGTCCTCAAACCCCTATTTGCCTAAAAAATATATGTACTTTAGGTATTCTCTTTAAAACCTATTATTCTTCATCATCTTTTCTAGAATCATCCTCTCCTTTGGCTACATGAGACGTCATCCTCTTTGAATCAAAACGCATGATACTTTGATAATCCCAACTGTTATAAACATGAGACAATCCCCAATCGAAAATTTTTGTTGGATTATCGTCCGGAACCTCAACAGTTCTATTTAAACCAATAGCATGAGGCATATTGGCTCCTTTGACTGCTCCACGAATTTCAAAGTTAATACCATCAGGAGACCATTGAAATGTATTTCTTTCTGGACCATCAGTAGTAATTAAAGAAGCTATTCCTCCCTGAGTTTTCCAAACAACTACTTCATGACCTGAATTTGATATAGGATTATACTTTGATTTAATGTATGGTCCTTTAGGGTTATCCGCGATAGCCACTCCATGACGAATTTGACGTCCGCCAAACAAGATTTCTTCTCCCATCTGCTCGCCTTTATAAAACAGGTAAAACTTTCCATTAAAAGGAAGAATACACGGATCATGTACCTTATGTGAATCAAAATCGCCCTTTTTCTCAACCAAAAATCGGTTCTGTTTAGTTCCTTTCCAAATACCATTATCTGCAGGTTGTAAAATAGGTTCTTCGCTCTTCGTCCATGGGCCATCAGGAGAATTTGACCATGCCAAACCAACCGTATTTTTCACTCTTACAGTGTAAGGTGACTTTACAGCTTGATAACACAAATAATACATATCTTCGTGTTTCATAATTTCAACAGTAAACACTGAACGATCATCATAAGCCCCCTTCTCTCCTCTTAATACTGCTGGTCCTTCTTCTTTCCAAGTCCATCCATCATCAGATGTGGCATACCAAATATCACATCTGTCCCAAGGAAACACTTTGTCATTCTCAACATCACCAGCAAAGCCTTGAGTAGGCCCCGTACTTTTAGAATACCAAACATAGTACTTTCCATTCTCTTTTATCATAGCTGAAGGATCTCTACGAACTACCCCTTCTTCATAAGCCAAATCTCCTTTTAAAGGTTTCATTGGATTAAAATCTCTGTACCAATCATTTTCAACATACTCCCATTGTAATGCTCTCTTTGATGCAGCACTTAAATATTCTCTATTAGTTATACCAAACCGGTCTAATTTTTCATCGGATACTTTCTCTTTATCTTCTTTTTGTTCATGATTACAATCTACCTTGTTGTTACAAGACAACAAACCTAAACTTACGCAAAACACTAATGCTTTTAATTGGTTATTCATTATTATTTTAATTGTTATTTTAAACTATTACTATACGCTACTATCAAAATACCCAACACCATACAAGCTAGACCAAAGTATAAAAACTTCTTTGCTTTTGATGATGCCTTAATCCACTCTTTTGTGATTATTCCACTTACTATTGCTGTGACCACACAAGCTGTATTAAAAATGGCGTAGCCCACACTTCCTCCTAATTCTTGACCTAATTTAAATGCAGAGTAAGCAAATACCACAGAAGCGGCAAAATTGAACACCCCCATTATTGATGTTAAAAAGATATTTTTTCCTAGGTAAGGCGTTCTAAATTTAGACCACAATTTTTTTGCTGAAAGTTGCTGAATAAAGTAAACGGCAATTGCCACCCCACCAGACATGTAAATAACATACATTACGGCTATGGCACTTTTCCAAGGGGCATTACCCTGAGCAAGCGCTGCTTCATTAATAACTTCTGCGCCATAAGAATTTGCAAAACTAAAACCTGTAGCCAATAACCCACCAACAACTGCAATTAAAATACCTGTAACCATTGATGTTTCTTTTTTAGCCAATTCAGATGACTCAGCTTGTTCTTCGTCCTTTTGGCGAAGAATACCTGCTCTACCATTGGCCATAACACCAATAAGTACCACAAACAATCCTCCAAGAATAGTAAGAAAAACATTAGTTTCTGGAACACCTTGAACAAAAAATGGAAGCAACGATCCCACCAAAATAACGGTTCCTATAAATATTGAAAACCCTAATGAAAGCCCTATGTAGTTAATAGCCTTACCCCACATCATTACACCAATACCCCATGCCACACTAGAGATAACCATACCCAGTAATACGTCACCAGGAATAGATTTAAGTACATCGGAAAAACCATCTATCAGCAAAAAGGCCGCAATATTGGGAACAACAAAGGTATTAATGGCAAAAAACATACTCCATGTGTTCTCAAACTCATAATCTTTTGTGAATTTTTCGGGCAATGCGTATAAACCCAGTAATAAACCTGCTAGAATAGCAAATAAAACGCCTGTAATCATAATAATATAGTTTTAGTTATTATTTATAATGGTTGTTTTTACCAATCAAATTTAAATATAGTTGTACTTTCAAAAGATTCACCTGCCTTGGTTATTGACTTTGGGGAATCTTCGATATTTGGTCCATTTTGATAACGATGAGTTTCACAGCAGAAGCCTCTATATTTGCCATATTGCTCTCCATTCTCTCTTTTTAACGCATCAGACGTATATTTGCCCGTATAAAGCAACATGCATGGTTCTGACGAATAAACGATTAATGAACGACCAGATGCATCCGATTTAATTTTTGCTACTTCCTGAACCTTAAATTCTGGGTTGTCAAAAACATAAAAATGTTCAAACCCGTCGCCCATAGCTTCATGTACATCACCTATAATTTTGCCTGTTCTTAAATCATCAACTTCATTTTCAATGGACAGTATTTCTCCTGTTGCAGCACCAGTATCGTCCATAGCATGTCGTTTGCTGGTATTTACCTGAGCAATATGACTCTCAACCGTATTTGAAAATGCATCTAGATTAAAATAGGTATGATTAGTTAGTGATAACGGTGTATCTTGATCTGGTATAGCATTATAATCTATTTTCAATGTATTATCTGAAGTCAGACTAAACACGACGATAACATCAACGTTTCCAGGAAAACCTTCTTCAAGATTGTTACTCTTTAAAGACATCTTAACACCATTTTCAAGTACTTCTGCTGTCCAGATGCGTTTATCAAAGCCAACAGCTCCACCATGCAAATTATTATCTCCACAATTTTTTTCTAGTTGATACACTTTACCGTTTAAGGAAAACTTGGCATCTTTTATTTGGGAACAATATCTGCCAATTGTTCCACCAAAATAGGGTGCATTTTCAACATACTCTTTTTCAAAATAGCCCTCTAAAGTATCAAAACCACAAGCGATATTTTGAATATCTCCATTTTTATTTGGAACTAAGATTGATGTAATGGTTGCCCCATAATTAGTTATTTTAATCTCAACTCCGTTTTCATTTTTCAACGTGAACAAGTCTATCTCTTGATCATTTAATGTTCCGAAATGCGTTTTGGTAATTGCCATATTTTAGTCTAGTTTTTTTATGTATATGTAATAAACTCCATAATTGGCTTCTTCCTCAATAAAATCAGCTTCCAACATGGTATGTCCTGTTTTAACATCAATTTCAAAAGCGACTTCTTCTGAATTCGCTTCAACTTCTTTTAAGTATTCTTTATCAAATATTTTTAATCGCACTTTTTCAGGTGAGATGGTTTGATAATCAAATTGATTATCTGGATTTTTGGCTGGAATACCAAGTATAAGCCCTGGGCATTCTATAGGCCACCTTCTGCAAGACACTTGATATTTTCCAGAAGTAGCAAATCCAACGGAATACTTATTGTTTTTGTTTTTTTTGCCTTGGGCAATTTGTGATTGTTTCCATACAGGAGTATCATTTCCAATGGCGTTTTGAATGGTTAACGTTGTAACCGCTTGTAGCAAACTACCGCAAATCTCAACAGGAAAATTTTGATAAGCGTCCTTTTGTTTTGCTTTAGCTATAAATTGTTCATTTTCTGCTATAAGCTCTTGTACTACCTCTGGAAATTGGCTTGAAACATCATTATTTTGTTTAGGATCTGCTTGAATATCATACAGCATGGTACCGTTTAAAAGACGCCAGTTACCTTTCATGATGCAGGCTTTTTTAGTAGAATGTGGTGGGCGCCAATCTTGATTATTATGAACAAAAACGGTTCTATTAGATACTACCTTCTCATCATTTTTTATGGCATTTGATAAATCAATCCCATCTAGATCTAAGTCTTCACTCAATGTAAAGCCACATAACCCCGATAACGTTGGGATTAAATCTACGTGTGAAGCTAAAATATTTAAATCTTTTCCGCCTTGAATTTTTCCGTTAGGCCATCTTATAAAAAATGGAACACGGTGGCCGCCTTCTTCAATATCACCCTTTCTTCCTTCAAACCCCTTGTTATAGCCTAAGTTTCCATCTTCACTGTACCCAAATTGACTTCCATTGTCTGTAGCGAAAACAACAATGGTATTCTCGATCAAATTATTGTCCTCAAGAAACTGGTTTAGCCTTCCCATATTTTCGTCAATATTGGCAATCATACCATAAAAATTGGCACTAGGTATTTCTTTCCCTTCCAAATCTTTATACGGCGCAGCGTAAGCCTCATCGACATTTAACGGATGGTGTGCAGCGTTAGTAGGCAGGTACACAAAAAACGGTTTTTCTTTATTGCGTTTGATAAACTTCATGGTTTCATCAAACCAAACATCGGTACAGTATCCTGAAAATTGCTGCTGTCTGTTATTGGCTAAATAAACATCATCAAAATAATCATTACCCCAATAATCGGTTATCTCACCAATACCCCCAAACTCATGATGAATAGCTTCCTGAAATCCCATATCAGTTGGGCGTGAGGGATAATTGTTGCCCAAATGCCATTTACCAAACATACCTGTTTGATACCCATTATCTTTAAAAATATCCGCAATCGTTTTCGTATTTTCATGCAAAGCAGCACGTCCTTTAAAAGTGGCCCAAGCTCCATTATTTATGGGGTATTGGCCAGTCATAAAAGCCGACCTTGTTGGCGTACAAACAGGACTCACATGAAAATCGGTAAGTCTTACAGATTCTGCATAAAAAGCATCAATATTAGGTGTTTTAAGCCACGGATTACCATGACAGCCTAAGTCACCTATACCTTGATCATCTGTAAGAATAAAAATAACATTAGGTTTTTCAATTTGTTCATTCGCTTGATTGCAGCCCCATACACATGACGCCACAATCAAGAAACAAACTATTATCTTAATTCTATATTTCATTTACTTTTCTTCAAAGGGCTTTAATTTTTCCCAATCAAAAATCACCCCAACACCTGGATAATCTGGAGCTACAGCTCTAAAATTCTCAACTACCAAAGGTCTTGTTGTATATTCATCAATAGGAAAACTATGCACCTCTAACCAGCCTGAATTTGGCTGTGAAGACACTAAACTCACATGCAGTTCTTGCATACCATGTGAACATGCTGGAATGCCATGCTTATCAGCAAGTCTTGCGGCGGCCAACCACCCTGTAACACCACCACAATTTGAGGCATCTGGTTGTACATAAGACAATTTTGCTTGATCCATAGCATATTCAAACTCATGAATGGTATGTAAATTTTCACCCATAGCTAATGGAAATCCTGTGGCATCAACTATTTCTCCGAAGCCTTTATAATTATCAGGAATAATTGGTTCTTCAAACCAGGTGATATCGTATTGCTTAAAGCCTTCAATAGCTTTTATAGCCTTCTCTACGGTCATGGAATAATTAGCATCTACCATAAAGGTTACATCAGGCCCTATATATTCTCTTACCGCTTTAATACGATCAAGGTCTTCTTGCAAATTATCTCTTCCTATTTTAATTTTAACGGCATTAAATCCACGTTCTAAGTAGCTTTTCATATTTCCTAAAAGCTTCTCTATAGGAAACATTAAATCAATACCCCCACAATAGGCTTTACAGGTATTTCCATGTCCACCAGCCATTTTCCATAAGGGCTGCCCTGCTTTTTTACAGCGTATATCCCACAAGGCAATATCAACAGCAGAAATAGCAAACGATGCGATTCCTCCACGGCCTACATAATGCACATGCCATTCTAGAAAGTCATAGATGCCTTCTACATCGGTACCATCTTTGCCTATAAGTACTTCAGAAAAATCATGCTCTACCATGGCTTTTATAGCAAAGCCTCCTTTTCCTCCTGTATACGTGTACCCTGTGCCTTCACTACCGTCTTCTAAAGTGATAGTAACCGTTACTAGTTCAAAATGATAATGATCACCATGCTTAGCATCAGACATTACTTCTGGTAAGGGCACCGTAAATAATCGTGTCTCAACTTTTGAAATTTTTGTACTCATAGCTTTTAAGCTTTGTGTCTGATATAAAATGTTTTCTTCTCTAAATACTGCTCAAACCCGTATTTACCATCTTCCCCTCCAGAACCAGAAAGTTTATAGCCATTATGAAATCCTTGGTGTTGTTCTCCATGACCTCTATTTACATAAATTTCCCCATATTCTAACTCATCATTACATTTCATGATGGTGTTCATGTCGTTGGTAAATACCATAGCAGCTAAACCATATTCGCAGTCATTAGCATACCCAATAACCTCTTCGAAAGTTTTGAATTTCAAAACTGGTAAAATTGGCCCGAAAGACTCCTCATGAACAATAGTCATATCTTGAGTAACATTAGTTAAAACTGTTGGTTCAAACCAATACCCTTTTTCGAATTCTGCTCCCTCTGGACGTTTTCCTCCGGCTGCAATTGTAGCGCCTTCTTTTACAGAAACTTCTACCAAATGCTCCATGTGTTTTAACTCATTAGCATTTACTTTTGGTCCCATATCTGTTTCCTCTAACATAGGATCACCAACCTTAATTTCTGCAACTTTTGCCAAGAATTTTTCCATAAACACATCATAGATATCTTCGTGGATGTACATACGTTCATTACAGGTACAAACTTGTCCGCAGTTATCAAAACGTGAATGTAACGCAGCATCAACAGCAGCATCAATATCGGCATCAGCAAAGGCAATAAATGGTGCTTTCCCGCCTAATTCTAACTGCACATGTGTTAAGTTATCTGCAGCTGCACGAGCAATACTTTGCCCTACAGGTGTAGAACCCGTCATAGTTATCATTTTAGTAATGGGGCTCTCTACTAAAGCATTACCCATAGCGCGGCCAGGGCCTGTTAAAATATTAATAACACCTTTAGGAATACCCACTTTATTAGCTAAATCTCCTAACTCTAAAGTAGCAATTGGCGTTTCTGAAGTAGGCTTAATCACAATAGTGTTTCCTGCAACCAGAGCTGGCCCTAATTTACGACCTGCCAACGCTAATGGGAAGTTCCAAGCAGTAATGGCTACTACTACCCCTTTAGGTATTTTTTGAATCCAGATTTGCTCATTAGGATTATCCGACGGTATAATATCGCCTTCAATTCTACGAGCCCCCTCTGCTGCGTACCTAATAAATGACGCTGTTACCGAAACCTCAAAACGAGCTACTTTTAAAAGTTTACCCTGCTCTTTTGTTAGTAATACTGCTAAACGCTCATTATTTGCGTCAATTTCGTCGGCTAATTTGTATAACAAATCTGCCCTATCTCTTGCTGGTAATTTTTTCCATTCTTTTTGAGCAGCCTCAGCAGCTTTTAAAGCTTCAATGGCCTCTTCTGCCGTACCATTTTGCACTCTTGCTACAACCTCTTCTGTTGATGGGCTTATGATATCTATTGTTTCGCCTGACGCCGAAGTCTTCCATTCTCCATTAATAAACAACTGGTATTCCTTAATTTCCGCCATATTTATAATTTTTTCTTTGTTTTCCTTTTTTGTTATTATCTTACTACTTATTGTGATTTATCCTTCTATATTCCGTCTTAATGATGACCTACACCTATATTGTATTGAACTAAAACGAACAGTACTAGAAGTTACCTTCCCATCCAGCCACCATCAACCAAAACGATAGATCCATTCATATAAGCCGCCGCTTCTGAAGCCAAGAATACAGTTGGACCAGCAAAATCTTCTGGTTCACCCCATCTACCAGCGGGAATTCTTGATAAAATAGACTCTGCTCTTACAGGATCATTCCTTAAAGCTTCTGTATTATCTGTTGAAATATATCCTGGTGCAATGGCATTTACATTTACACCTTTTCCTGCCCATTCGTTAGCAAAAGCCATTGTTAACTGACCAATAGCGCCCTTACTCGCCGCATAACCTGGAACAGTAATACCGCCTTGAAATGTTAACAATGAAGCTGTAAAAATAACTTTACCAGAACCCCTTGCAACCATGTCTCTACCAAACTCTCTTGTTAATATGAATTGTGCATTTTGGTTTACTTCAATAACTTTATCCCACATGTCATCTGGGTGTTCTGCTGCTGGTGTTCTTAAAATAGTTCCTGCATTATTTACCAAAATATCTATTTGAGGATGATTCTTTTTAACTTCTGCAATAAATGCATAAAGGGATTTACGATCCGAAAAATCACATTGATACGCCGTAAACGCTTTACCTGTAGCCTGTACCGCTTTTTCAACATCACTTCCTGTTTTTTCTAAGGAAGCCGAAACACCAATAATATTAGCACCTGCCTCGGCTAAACCAACTGCCATAGCTTTACCAATACCTCGTTTACACCCTGTAACCAATGCTGTTTTTCCTTCTAAACTGAATTTATTTAAGATACTCATTCTTATTAATTTAAATTATTTGTTATTGATTAATGGCTGTAGGTTTTTCATTAGTTTTAAATTATTACAACTAAAAACCATCAACCACAAACGCTATTTTTAAAGTTGACAATCCATTAAGACCTTCATACCATCAGGATTATTATCAATGTTTTCAAATACTTGCTGAATGTTTGATAACGGTTGAACATCTGTTATCATATCTTCAAATGGTAGTTCATTTGCAGTTATTAATGCGATTGATTTTTCGTAATCTTCCTTCTCATAAACACGTGCCCCAATTAATTTTAACTCTTTCCAGAAGAATTTAAATAAGTTAACTGGTTTTGGCTGTCCATGAATAGCCACCATTACAATGCGTCCTCTAATACCTGCCACCTCTGTCATAACATCTAAAGCGGGTTGTACACCAGCTACTTCAAAAACAACATCAGCTAACCTACCTTCTGTTTTTGAACGCACATATTCTACCAAATCAACATCAACAGGACTTACCGCTTCAAGCCCCATAGATTTTGCCTTTTCAATTCTTGTAGGATTTACTTCAGAAATAATAACCTGAGCCCCAGCTTCTTTAGCCACCATAGCTACAAGTAACCCTATTGGACCTCCACCTAAAACCACCGCAGTTTCTCCGGCTTTAAGATCACTTAAACGCACGTCATGAGCAGCCACCGACAACGGCTCAATAAGTGCCGCTAATTTTAAATCTGTAGTCTCCTTTAATTTATGCAAAGTAAACGCTGGAACATTCCAATACTGCTGCATGGCACCTGGACTATCAATACCAATAAACTTTAATTCTTCACAAATGTGATTAAACCCTTTATCGGAAGCCTTAGCCTTTCTATCATCTAGCGGCCTCACTACTATTTTATCTCCAACATTAAAACCATCAACACCTTCTCCAACAGCATCAATTACTCCAGACATTTCATGACCAATAGTCTCCGGAATATTAACGCGCTTATCCATCATACCGTGATATATATGGACATCTGTTCCACACACACCTACATATGCTACTTTAATTCTTACTTCGCCTTTACCCGGCGATTCAATCTCTTTTTCAATTACCGAGAAGGTCTTATTACCCTCATACTGCGTTGCTTTCATAAAAAATTATCTATTAGTTTCAAATAAGAAACAAGTTTGCTATTTGGAACAAATATATGATTTTCCCTTAAAAAAATAGTTGAAAATCAACATTTTTTTTTGTACAACAAACTAACCCTATGGTTAAAACACCATAAGGTCAAGAATTCATAAAAAATAATGATTTGAAATCTAGCGCTGGGTATACCCTAATTTTGTAGAGATTTCAAGAGCATATTTTGCTACAATATTCCCTTTAATTGGAAAATCTTCATGAGGCAACCTACCATGAGGTGCTGTAATCCACAAAGCAGCAACAGGATACCCATATTCATTAAATACCGGCGCACCAATACAATGAATACCTTTTATATCTTCACCGTTATCAATAGCATAACCGTTTTCAAATATTTCTTTCAATTGCTCTCTAAAAACCTTTCTGGAAACAATGGTATTTTTAGTGTATTTAGTAAAACTCATTGTTCTTATTATATTACCTGCTTCTTCTTTGGGTAAAAATGCCAAAACCGACTTCCCTCCAACAGAGGTATGAAGATTAAATTGGGTTCCTGGCTCCACAAATAATTTTACAGAATATGATGATGGCACCTGCTCTAAAATGGTTCCTTTATTGCCTAAAATAACCCCAAGCATAACCGACTCCTTCAATTCATCTCGAAGCGCCCGCATAACATCAATAGAAGACTCGACTAAACTTTGCTCATTAAGTGATGAAATACCAAGGGTTAACATCTTTCTAGACAATGTTATCTTTTTGGTGGTTTCGTTTTTCTGAAGGTAATTTTTAAAAATTAAGGTACTTGTAATCCTAAAAGCACTTGACTTAGAAATCTCTAAAGTATCAATGATTTCTGACAAAGTGAGTCCTTTTTTATGAACCGATAGAAGCTCTATAATTTGTAGTCCACGTTCTAAATTAGGTACATTATAGGTAGATTTTCCCTCTCCTTTTTCCTGACTCATTGGTTTAGTGTTTTAGTTTCACAAAAATAGAATTATTTTTTAATTCTATTTTAATTAATGACTTAAACAAAAAAGCCTGAGTATAAAACCCAAGCTTTTCCAGTGACCGCGAAGGGATTCGAACCCCCAACCCTCAGAGCCGAAATCTGATATTCTATCCAGTTGAACTACGCAGCCTTATGTTTTTATACAAATTGCATCAAGCTAATTTTTGTCTCACTATGGTAGAAATTGTTTTTCCATCAGCCTGTCCTGCTAACTCTTTACTAACAATCCCCATAACTTTCCCCATATCTTTCATGCCTTCAGCACCAATTTGACCTATAGTTGCTACAACAACTTTTTCAATCTCTTCCTCTGATAAAGCTTCGGGCAAAAACTGCTCAATAACCTTGGCCTCAGCCAATTCTGGCTCTGCTAAATCTTCTCTTCCTTGCTCTAGGTAAACAGCCGCACTATCACGTCTTTGTTTTACCTGTTTTTGGAGAATTTTTAATTCTTGTTCTTCAGTTAATTCTTCTTTAGCACCACTTTCTGTTTGCGCTAATAATATTGCTGATTTTACTGCTCTTAATGCCGTTAAAGCCGTTTGATTTTTAGACTTCATTGCTTCTTTTAAAGCAGACATTACCTCTTGTTGTAAACTCATCTCCTATTTTTTTAGTACGCGAATATAAAAATAAAAAGCCTTACTCTCACAAGACTTCAACTGTAATTTTACACAATAAAACCCAAAAAGTCTTGACCAACTTTATGGGTTTTAGTGTACACAAAGGTTACAACACCTTCTTTTTAATCTACATTATCATGCAAAAAAGAATTATTACTTCTTAATTGAATATCATCATTATCATCTAGCCCAACACTTGTTCTTGATATGTTATTCGTTTCAGAAGAATGTTTTGCTTCATTCAAATTCACTCCCTGACGCTTATAGGCAGGGACTCTTTCTATATCATCAATTTTTGCATTGTTGAATTTATAATTAAAATCCTTCATTTTTCTCCTACGCTCCTCTGCTCTATCTTTTAATAGCTCTGAGATAGGTGAATTCATAGGATCAATTTCTTCCGTTTGTTCTTCCGAAACTGAGGTATTCAACACCTTCTTCTCAAAAACAACATCTGGCTCAACATCGTCTAAAAACTTGCTCGAGTTATCTTTCTTCTTTCTATTTAAAGAATCTGATTCTGCATAATCATCAAGTGCATAACGTACTTCTCCATTTTTACTAGATTCCGTTACGGTAACAACCTCAACATAATCATTCACCGGTATGTCTTTTACCTCACTATCATCTGTTAATTTGTGAGCAATAACATCGTCCTTGTCTTCATTATTTTCACTGGTAGAATGAATAGGCATATCAAACGTAAGTGTGATTTGCTTTTCTTCCTCTATATAATCTGAAACCACTTCAACATCGGTTAAGTCGTCAATATCAGATGACATTCTAGTTACTGGCTTAATAATAAAATCGTCCTCCTCTTCAATACTTGATGACACTTCTTTATAAATCACATCCATATTTTTAATAATCTCAGATGTTGGAATGATATTAAAATTTGTTGACGATGCTTCTTTCTCCTTTTTTGAGACTACAGGCTTATCATCATCTTCTGAATCTAACTCTAAAGTATGACGCACTACTGGTGGTTCTTTTTTCTCCTCCAATTCAATTATTGGAGCAATAATTACAGGCTCCTTTTCTACCGCTTTTGCTTCTGGATCCTCACCTAAAACATGCCTAACCTTTTTTGTTTCAGTATTAGAAATCTCATCCTGTTGTTCAATATTAAAACCCGTAGCAATGATAGTTACGGCAATAGACTCTTCTAAGGCTTCATCTTCACCAACCCCCATAATGATATTTGCACCATGACCTGCTTCATTTTGAATATGATCATTGATTTCTCCTATTTCATCAATAGTAATCTCTTGAGTACCAGAAACAATTAGCAGCAATACATTTTTAGCTCCTGTAATTTTATTATCATTTAACAACGGAGAATCTAAGGCTTTACGAATAGCATCCTGAGCTCTGTTTTGACCTGACGCTAAAGATGACCCCATAATGGCTGTTCCACTATTACTCAAAACCGTTTTAGCGTCACGTAAATCTATGTTTTGTGTATAGTGATGTGTAATAACTTCGGCTATACCTCTGGCAGCGGTTGATAATACTTCATCTGCTTTTGAGAACCCGGCTTTAAACCCAAGATTTCCATATACTTCACGAAGTTTATTATTATTAATTACAATTAATGAATCAACAACGCTTCTTAGTTTTTCAATACCTTTTTGAGATTGCTCAATACGCATCCTTCCTTCAAACTGAAATGGCATAGTCACAATACCTACTGTTAGAATATCTTTTTCTTTAGCCATTCTAGCAATTATTGGTGCTGCTCCCGTTCCTGTTCCACCACCCATGCCTGCGGTAATAAAAACCATTTTGGTATTAGTATCAAGCATTTGTGCAATTTCTTCAACGCTTTCTACTGCTGATTGCTCACCAATATCTGGGTTTGCTCCTGCTCCTAAGCCCTCGGTTAAATGAACACCTAATTGTATTTTATTAGGCACGCCACTATTTTCTAAGGCTTGTGAGTCTGTGTTACAGATATAAAAATCTACACCTTTAATACCTTGTTGAAACATGTGGTTAATAGCATTGCTACCGCCACCGCCAACTCCAATAACTTTAATAACATTTGACTTGTTTTTAGGAAGATCAAATGAAATATTTGTTTCGAATTCTTTGTTGCTGCTCATAAATTCTGTTTTACTGGGGTTTGTTTTATTTGTACTTTATTCTTTAGTTCAATGGTTCTAAAATATTATTCTTGAAAACGCTTACTTAAAACGATCTACTCAAATACTTACTCAGCATTATCTAGAAAGTCTTTTAGGCGTTCCGTTAATTTATCTAAAAACGAACGTCTCTCTCTAGGAGGTTGCTCTGTGATTTTTGGCTCATTTGAAGCCTGTGCACCTTGCTGCTCTCCAGTTCCTCCATGCTCCTCCTGTATTGGTTTTTCTTCAACTTTTCTGCGCTCTTGTCTTTTTAAACCATCTAAAACCAAGCCAACTGCCGTTGCATACAACGGACTAGTAATTTCACCATCACTATCGCCCGCTAAGTGTTCGTTTGGATATCCTATTCTGGTATCCATTCCTGTGATGTACTCCACCAACTGTTTTAAATGCTTCAACTGACTTCCGCCACCAGTTAACACAATACCTGCTATTAATTTCTTCTTTTGTTCTTCATGACCGTAGTTTTTGATTTCAACAAAAACTTGCTCAACGATTTCAACAACACGTGCATGAATAATCTTTGATAAGTTCTTTAAGGTGATTTCTTTGGGTTCCCGCCCTCTTAAACCTGGGATTGAAACAATTTCATTATCCTTATTTTCTCCAGGCCATGCTGAGCCGAATTTAATTTTTAGTAATTCAGCTTGCTTTTCAATGATAGAACACCCTTCTTTTATATCTTCGGTAATCACATTACCTCCAAATGGAATTACCGCTGTATGACGGATGATACCATCTCTAAAAATGGCCAAATCTGTTGTACCACCACCTATATCTATTAAAGCAACACCCGCTTCTTTTTCTTCCTGACTCAATACCGCATTGGCTGAAGCTAAAGGCTCTAGGGTTATGCCTTCTAAATTCAACCCTGAACTCTTTACACAACGCCCAATATTTCTAATAGAAGATACCTGCCCTACAACGACATGAAAATTGGCTTCCAACCTGCCTCCGTACATCCCAATTGGCTCCTTAATTTCGGCTTGCCCATCAACCTTATATTCTTGCGGAAGTACATGAATAATTTCTTCTCCGGGCAACATCACCAATTTGTGTACCTGATTTATGAGTTTATCTATATCATCATCATCAATCACCGTTTCTGAATCCGCTCTAGTAATATAATCACTGTGTTGCAAACTTCTTATATGCTGACCTGCAATACCAACAGTAGCTTCATCAATTTTCATATCGGCCACCGCTTCTGCCTCTTGTACTGCTTGTTGTATAGATTGAATGGTTTGTGTAATATTATTTACAACACCACGGTGTACGCCTAAACTTTTAGATTTTCCTATACCTAAAATTTCAACCTTGCCGTAATCATTTTTACGACCAATCATTGCCACTATTTTAGTGGTTCCTATGTCTAATCCTACTGCTAAATTATGCTCCATAGCTTAAATTTTGGTACCTATTACTTGATTTTCAAACTGCAAATTTACTTTACTATAATTGTTCAGCGTCTTATCTTTTAAATTTTTCTTATAAAAAGCTTTAAGATTATTCACTTTTTTATCTAGATAGTATAAATCTCCTATTTCTACATTAAAATCACACCGCCTTAATCTCAGAAAAAACTTTCCTTTTATATCTTGATGAATCTCTATTACATGCTTTTTTAAAAAATCATCATCCTGCACTTTTCGAGCTATTTGATAGATGTTTTTTAAATCATTCTTTTCAACATAACCAGTAACTAGGGGAACTCTTGCAGCATAATTTCTTGATAATGGCATAAACTTTCCTTCGTCATCGATATAATAAGATGCATTTGTACTTACTCTTGCGACAGGTGTTTTTTGCTCTACTTCAGCATTAAGTGTACCATTAACAGCAACATACACTTCTGCAGTTTTGATCATTGGGTTAGACTTGAGGGCATTCTCTAATTCATTCAAATCTAAAGTTTCTTTGGACACCTTTTTAGTTCCTTCAAAATTTTGTATTAACAATTTACTAACAGCCTCATTTGTAATGAAAAGGTTGTTTTCTCCAACAAACGTAACCTTAGGATTTGAGATGGACCTTTCTTCATTTCTCGCTGAGGCAAACGCAAACAAAAACACTGTTATTACTAACAGTAACAGCATTTTTATAACATTCCAATTAACTTGCAAGACTTAATCCTTGTTTTAAATGTTTAACTTCTTCTCCTATATCACCAGCCCCTAAGGTTAAAATAACCTGCGCATCACTTTTTAGCACTTCTGTCAATAGATTTTCCTTATCTATTAACGCCCTGTGCTTAAGGGACATTTTATCTAATAGCAATTGTGAACTCACCCCTTCTATTGGCAGTTCTCTTGCCGGATAAATATCTAGTAACAAAACCTCATCAAACTGCGACAGACTAGAAGCAAAACCATCAATAAAATCACGCGTTCTACTGAATAAATGCGGCTGAAAAACAGCAAGCACCTTTTTATTTGGATACATTTCTCTTACGGCTTGATGCACGGCATTAATTTCCTCTGGATGATGTGCATAATCATCAATATAAACCAAATCATCTGTCTTTATTTGATATGAAAATCTTCGTTTCACACCCTTATAAGACGCTAAAGCTTTGGCGAGCTGTTTGTGCGGGCAACCATATTCAACAGCCATCGCCAAGGCTATAAGTGCATTAGACAGATTATGTCTACCTGGTAGGTTAAATTCTATATCTTTAAGTGCTGTTTTTGGCGTTTTCACATCAAAAACATACGCACCATTTTCTATTTTTATATTTTGAATACTATAATCTGAATCATCTTCAATACCATAGGTAATACCCTGCAAAGGCAATCCGTTTTTCACGAATAATTTTCCATTTGGCTTTATTTTCTTTGAAAATGCTTCAAACGATTTTATTAACTCACTGGCATCACCATATATATCAAGATGGTCTGCATCCATAGATGTAATACAAGCTAAGTTAGGCGATAAGGTTAAAAATGACCTATCAAACTCATCCGCTTCTACAACTGAAACTTCAGCACCATTTAATATTAAGTTAGAATTGTAATTTTCACTGATGCCACCTAAAAAAGCAGTTAAAGGCACATCACACACGTTTAACAAATGCCCTAAAATACTAGTTGTTGTGGTTTTTCCGTGTGTTCCAGCAACAGCCAAACAATACATGTTTTCAGTAATTATTCCTAAAACCTGTGATCGTTTTAAAACTTGAAATCCTTGCGCTTTTAAATGATTTAACTCTACATGATTTTCAGGAACAGCAGGCGTATAAACCACTAAGGTTGATAGCTTATCAAGGCACCATTGTGGAATATTTTCAACGGCATCTTCAAAATGAATTTGAATTCCAAAATCTATCAAGCTTTGGGTTATTTCTGTTTTCGTTTTGTCATAACCAGCCACATGCTTACCTAGCATGCTAAAATAACGTGCCAAAGCACTCATTCCTATCCCGCCAATTCCAACAAAATAAACGTTATGTATATTTTTTAAATTCATTCTTTATCTTTCAAAAGCTTTTCAACTTCGTCTGCTATATCTTTAGTTGCATTAACTAACGCTAATTTTTTAATGTTTTCTTTTAACAAAGCTTGTTTTTCACCTGAAGCCAATACCTGAGCAAACTTATTTTCAAAATCGGCATCTAAATCCTCCTCCTTAATCATTAAAGCGGCATTTTTATCAACAATGGCTTGTGCATTTTTTGTCTGATGATCTTCAGCCACATTAGGTGAGGGAATAAAAATGACAGGTTTCCCAACAATACATAATTCTGATACCGAACTGGCTCCCGCTCTTGATATAATGATATCGGCCGCAGCATAGGCCAAATCCATAGTATTTAAAAACTCATACACCTGTACATTCTTGGTATGATTGTATATTTTATACTGCTGATAATACAGTTTACCACACTGCCAAATAATTTGAACATTCTGCATATCAAAAAAGTCTAATTCCTTTTCAATAAGCTGGTTTATGCGCCTTGACCCCAAACTACCCCCAATAACCAACAACGTGTGCTTACCATGATTAAGCTTGAAAAAATCCTTAGCTTTTATGGTTTTTGAATCGATTTGCAACAACCCCTGACGCACTGGATTTCCTGTTTTTACAATCTTATCAGCAGGAAAAAATCGCTCCAACCCATTATAAGCCACACATATTTTATTTGCTTTTTTTGACAACAATTTATTTGTAATACCAGGATAAGAATTTTGCTCTTGAATTAAGGTAGGTATGTTTTGAGAAGCTGCAACATGCAACAATGGACCACTAGCAAAACCACCCGTACCAATAGCCACATCGGGTTTAAATGCTTTTATTATTTTTCTTGCCGCCATTAAACTACTGATAACTTTAACCGGAAAACTCAAGTTTTTGAGCGTTAGTTGACGCTGAATTCCAGAGATCCAAAGCCCTTTTATTTCAAACCCTGCCTGAGGCACCTTTTCCATTTCCATTCTCCCTTTTGCCCCAACAAATAAAAACTCAGCCTCAGGAAAACGAGATTTTAGTTCCATAGCAATGGCTATAGCAGGATAAATATGACCTCCTGTTCCTCCTCCCGATAATATAATCTTATAGTTCTTCATTTAAATGGTTTCAGATAGGATTTCTAACGGGTTTTCATCCCTTAATTCTTGCTCTTTTATTTCTTCACGTTTTGCACTTACACTTAAAATGATGCCAACCGCCAAGCAGGTCATCCAAATTGATGTTCCTCCACTACTTATTAATGGTAATGTTTGTCCTGTAACTGGAAACAATTCAACTGCTACAGCCATATTAATTAATGCCTGAAACACAATAGGCAACCCCAAACCAAACACTAACAATTTACCAAAAACAGTTTCCGACTTTTGAGCTACAATAACAATTCTAAAAAGCAGCCACAGATATAAAACCATAACCATAAAGCCGCCTAACAAACCATATTCTTCAATGATTATGGCAAAAATAAAATCTGAAGAAGATTGCGGTAAAAAGTTCTTTTGTAAGCTTTTCCCTGGCCCTAAACCCCAAATTTCTCCTGTAGCGATTGCTATTTTTGCCTTTTCAATTTGATAATCCTCTTCTGTATCTTCTGAATCTGCAAAACTTTCAATTCGTCCCATCCACGTATCTACCCTATTAGGCATGGCATCAGGAAATGCTTTAGCTGTTAAAATAAAAAGAGTTAACACCACAACACCCGAACCAATTATTACCGCTAAATATTTTAACGGATACCCTCCTAAAAACACCAACATGGTAACCATTAAAAAAATAATAGCCGCTGTAGAAAAGTTAGCCGGAAGTATTAATATCAGTACTAAAAACACCGGAAACCAAAGCGGCAAAATAGATTCTTTAAAAGTGATGGTTTTATCCTGAATTTTAGACATATATCGAGCTACGTACACCATCAACACCACCGCTGCCAAAGTAGACGTTTGAAATGACATACCAACAAAAGGGATTTGAATCCAACGACTTGCATTGGCGCCTTCAATTTTTGTGCCTTGCATCATGGTTAGCGTTAACAACACCAAAACCACAGGAATCATAATTAATGACAACCCTTTAAAATATCTGTATGGAATTTTATGTACCCCATACATAATGGCAAAACCCAAAACAAGATGCACAAAGTGTTTTACAAAAAATGCAAATGTATTACTACCACCACCTCTGTATGCCAAGTTACTGGCAGCACTATACACAGGCAGAAAGGACAATATAGCCAATAAGGCCACAATAGCCCAAATTAACCTATCTCCTTTTATGTTTTTAAATACTGTTTGCATCCGTTATTTTGCTACAAATTTCTTACTGCATTTTTAAATTGCCTTCCGCGGTCTTCATAATTCTCAAACAAATCAAAACTAGCACATGCCGGCGACAGCAGTACATTATCACCAGACTCAGCCAATTTATAAGCTATCTTCACAGCCTCACTCATAAACTGAGTTTCCACAATAACATCAACCATGTTACCAAACGTACTCATTAACTTTTCATTATCAACACCAAGACAAATGATGGCTTTTACTTTTTCATTAACAAAGGAAAATAACTCTTCATAATTGTTACCTTTATCAACACCACCAACAATCCAAACCGTAGGCGCATCCATACTTTCTAAGGCATAATACGTTGCATTTACGTTTGTTGCTTTTGAATCGTTTATATATTGCACTTTATTAATTTTAAGCACATGCTCCAAACGATGCTCTACACCCTGAAAATTCTCTAAACTTTCACGTATAGTTTGCTTTCTTATTTTAAGCAAGTGTGCCACAGTAGAAGCTGCCATTGCATTCTTTACATTGTGCTTTCCTTCTAATGTCATGTTTGATATTGGCATAATTATTTTATTGTTATTAATTGTTATTATAATTTTATTATCGTCAAAATATGCACCATTTTCAACGGGTGTAACCAATGAAAATGGCAATAATGTAGATTGAACTGGATTTGTTTTTAAATGATTCACTATAACCGTATCATCTGCATCATAAATCAAATAATCATCTGCTGTTTGATTCATGGCAATTCTGAATTTTGAATTGATATAATTTTCAAACTCATAGTTATACCTATCTAAATGATCTGGAGTGATATTAGTAATAACCGCTACTTTTGGTTTAAAATCTTTTATATCATCTAATTGAAAACTACTTATCTCTAAAACATAGTTTTCATAATCATGTTCTAGAATTTGCTTCGCAAAACTATCCCCAATATTTCCTGCCAATCCCACATTCAACTCTGTGTTCAATAAATGATGTGTTAGCGTTGCCGTAGTAGTTTTACCATTACTACCTGTAATCCCTATAATGGTAGCATCTGTAAAATGTGATGCAAATTCGATTTCTGAAACAACCGTAATCCCCTGTTCTCGAATTTGTTTCACCAAAGCCACCTTATCTGGAATCCCTGGACTTTTCATCACAACATCGGTATTTAATATCCGTGATATTGTATGATTTTCATCCTCCCATTCAATCTCATTATGTATAAGAACTTGTTTATAATTTTCTTTTATTGTTCCTTTATCCGAAACAAAAACATCATAACCTTTTGCCTTACCTAGAAGAGCGGTTCCTACACCACTTTCACCTCCACCAAGAACAACCAATCGTTTCATTTATCGTATTTTCAAGGTCACAATTGTCACAATAGCTAACAAAATACCTACAATCCAGAATCTAGTAACAATTTTACTCTCATGATATCCTAATTTTTGATAATGGTGATGCAAAGGTGCCATTTTGAAAATTCGTCGCCCATCTCCATATTTTTTCTTGGTATACTTAAACCAGCTTACTTGCAGCACCACGGATAGATTCTCCGCTAAAAAAATGCCACACAATACTGGAATTAACCACTCCTTTCTAACAGCTATCGCTATTACCGCTATAATTCCCCCAATAGTTAAACTTCCTGTATCTCCCATAAACACTTGAGCAGGATAGGTGTTATACCATAAAAACCCAACTAAAGCTCCTACAAACGCCGCAATATAAATAGTGATTTCCTCTACGCGAGGTATATACATAATATTTAAATAATCTGAGAAAATAATATTACCCGATACCCAAGCAAATATTCCTAACGTTAGCACTATTATAGCCGAAGTTCCAGCCGCTAAACCATCAATACCATCGGTTAAATTAGCCCCATTTGAAACGGCCGTAATAATAAAAATAGCCACTAGAATAAATATAACCCAGGCATATTTTTTCAAATCGGGGTTTATCCATGTGATTAAATTAGCATAATCAAATTCATTATTCTTAACAAACGGAATGGTGGTTTTAGTACTTTTTTCTTCTGCCGAAAATAGTTTGGACGACTCGACCTTAGGGTTCTCTGTAAGTATTTTTTGTTGCTCTACAAAAGGCAAGTTTTCTTTTAGAGTAACATCGGGATGAAAAAACAAAGTTGCTCCTACAATAATACCTAAACCAACCTGACCAAGCACCTTAAATCTTCCTTTTAAACCTTCTTTATCGTTTTTAAATTTCTTAATATAATCATCAATGAAACCTATAGCCCCCATCCATAGTGTTGTAACAATCAACAAGACGATATAGATATTCTCAAGTTTTGCGAATAGAAATACAGGGATTAATGTGGCTAAAATAATAATAAGTCCACCCATGGTTGGCGTTCCCGCTTTTTCTTTTTGCCCTTCAAGTCCTAGATCGCGGATTGTTTCTCCTACTTGTTGTTTTTGTAAAAAACGAATAATTCTTTTACCGTAAATGGTTGAGAATAATAGCGAAAAGATCATAGCCAAAGCCGCTCTAAAGGTGATAAACCCAAAAAGCGATGCACCTGGAAATTTAAATTGCGATTCTAAATATTCAAATAAATAATAGAGCATTTACTTCTGTAATTGTTTTAAAAGTTCTTTTACTATTTTAAAATCATCAAAATCAAAGCATTCTCCTTTAATTTCCTGATAGGTTTCATGTCCTTTACCCGCAATCAAAATAATATCATGAGGTTGCGCCATTTGACAGGCGGCTTTTATGGCTTGTTTTCTGTCTTCAATTGTAAGTGTTTTTTTAAAATTCTGAGGCTCAACACCAGCTTCTATTTCATCAAGTATAACTTTAGGATTTTCGCTTCGCGGATTATCACTTGTAAAAACAACTTTTGTACTTAAAGACGCTGCTATTTTCCCCATGACAGGTCGCTTCGTCTTATCACGATCGCCACCACACCCCACCACGGTGATTAACTCCTCATTTTTGGTTCTGATACTATTAATGGTTTCCAGTACATTTTTCAAAGCATCAGGGGTATGTGCATAATCAACAATGGCAGTGATCTTCTCATTAGAAACAAGATATTGAAAACGACCACTTACACTTTCCAAATCACTTATTAACCTTAAAATTTCAACACGTTCTAATCCTAGCAAATCGGCGGTTGCATAAATTGCTAAAACATTATAGGCATTAAAATGACCTATAAGCTTAGTCCAAACCTCACTATCATTTACTTTAAGCAACAAGCCCCCAAATTGATTTTCTAAAATCTGAGCCTTATAATCTGCATACTGTTTTAAAGCATAGGTGTACTTTCTAGCCTTAGTGTTTTGCAACATAACGAGACCATTTTTATCATCAACATTAGATAAGGCAAAAGCACTTTTAGGAAGCTCATCAAAAAAAGTCTTTTTTACATCTCTGTATTCTGCAAAGGTGTTATGATAATCTAGATGATCATGTGACAGATTGGTAAAAATTCCGCCCTCAAAACGCAATCCTTTTGTTCTATACTGATGAATACCGTGCGAACTCACTTCCATAAAACAAAACTCTACACCTTCATCATTCATCTTCTTTAAATACTTATTAATCGTCAGAGAATCTGGCGTAGTATGCGTCGCTTTAAACTCTTTATCATCAACCATAATTTTTACAGTTGACAATAAGCCCACCTTATAGCCCGCCTTTTTAAATAATTGATAGAGCAAACTAGCTACCGTAGTTTTACCATTTGTTCCAGTAACTCCAACAAGTTTTAAGTTTTCAGACGGGTTTTCATAATAATTGGCCGCAACAACCGCAAGAGCTTTACTTGAATTATCAACTTCAATATAGGTGACTCCTTCAACGATTTCCTTTGGTATTTCTTCACAAATTACAGCAACAGCACCACCACAAATAGCCGTTTTAATAAAGTCATGACCATCTGACACCAAACCACGTATCGCTACAAAAAGATCTCCTTTATTTATAAGTCTGGAATCAAACGCAATAGCGCGTGTACGCACAGTAGTACTTCCTACCACAGCGTTGATAGTCACTTTATATAATATATCTTTTAACTGCATCAAGAGGCTCTTAAAACTATGGTTTGATTATTTTTTAACTTGGTATTTTTATCAATAGACTGCGCTCGCACCACCCCATTCCCATCTAACTTCACTTTAACATCAACCTGCATATTCTCCAACAATACAACAGCATCCATAGCAGGCATCCCAACCACATTAGGCATAATGGTTTTATAGGTTTGAGCCACTTTATAAAAGTCTTCAAACTCATTCTCTACTGTTGCCACTTTCACATCTAGAGAGGTTACTTGATCTATTAAAGGTGTATCTGTATATATTTTTTTTGCAATTCTTTTAAATACAGGCCCCGAAACATCAGCCCCATAATACCCTATTCCCTTTTCTGGTTCATGAATGACAACTATACATGAATACTTAGGGTTATCTGCAGGAAAATACCCTGCAAATGATGAAATATAATTTAGCTTCTCTTTGTTCCTATAATCTTTTTGACAAGTTCCTGTTTTACCTGCCATTGAAAAGTTTTTAGAATACAAACGATGCCCTGTACCATGGTCTTTTTCAACAACTCCTTTAAGCAAACTCTGCAACTTACTAATAGTTTCTTTTGAGCAGACTTGTTCATTTATCACTTCTCTTTCAAATGTCTCTACTACTCTATCAAACTCTCTAACTTCTCTTAAAAATCGTGGTTTAACCATAACCCCATCATTAGCAACAGCATTGTAAAAAGTTAAGGTTTGCAGTGGCGTAAAAGACACACCATAACCGTAAGCCATCCATTGCAAAGCAATACCACTCCACCTACCGTTTTTTACACGAGGATCTGGAATAATAGGTTTAGGCTCACCAATTATTGGCAAATCTAAATCCTTATGCAAGTTCATCTCATATAGCTGATCTACAAACTTTTCAGGCTTCTTTTTGTAAGCCTTATCAATTACCTTTACAATACCTGTATTTGAAGACACTTCAAAAGCCTTTGAAACAGAAATTTTACCATACCCTCCATGTTTAGAATCGCGTACTTTCTTACCATAGAAACTTATTTCTCCTTTTTCTGTATCCACCACATCACTTGTATCTGCCAACTTATGCTCAAAAACAGCTGCAAGCGCCATTAACTTAAATGTTGATCCAGATTCATGACTTTCACCAACAGCATAGTTTAAGCGCTCATAGTATGTTCCATTCTTATTTCTACCAAGATTAGAAATCGCTCTGATTTCTCCTGTTTTAGTTTCCATAACCACTACACAGCCATGATCTGCCTTGTACTTTTCTAACTGTTCTAACAAAGCATGATGCGCAATATCCTGAACATTTACATCAATAGTTGTATAGACATCATATCCATCTTTTGGTTCCACTTCATTAGCATCGTTTAAAGGCTTCCACTGTCCGTTCCCAATTTTCTGTTTTTTACGCTTCCCGTCAACGCCACGCAAATACTTCACACCAAAAGCTCCATCAATACCTGGTCTGGTTACATTGCCTTTATCATCAATACGCTCATAACCAATAGTTCTTTGCGCAATACCCCCCATAGGGTGCTCCCGCTTTGTTGTTTGCTCAACAATTAAGCCACCTTTAAACGCTCCCTGATTTAATAATGGAAAATTTCGAATTCGTACATAATCAGAATACCCTATATTTCTTGCGATAAGATAATATCTGTTTTTATTAGCTCTAGCTCGCCTTAATTGCCTTTCTATTTTAGCTGAAGACCTACCTGAATACTCAGCGAGCGAATCTGCCAATCCTTTAACATGCTTCTCGAATGTTTTTTTCGAAGACGTTATAGCATCAAACCTTATATCATATTTAGGAATTGAAGTAGCCAATAAATTGCCATTCACAGAGTAAACATTTCCTCGATTTGCGGGAATAATCACATCTTTTACCACGCGCTTTGTAGCTAATGCTTTATACTTTTCACCATGAACAAACTGAATACTCAATAGCTTAAACACCACAGCAATACCAAAGATGAACATACATCCTGCTATAAAATACAAACGGTTCAATATGTCTTTTTCTTTCACTGCCAAAACCGAACGCTATTCTTGAGATTTAACTTTAATTTTTTGAGGCGGATTCTCTGAAAGCGATAATCCTTTTTCTTTCATAACCTTTACAACATGCGACTCCATTTTTAACTTCATCAATCTTGACCGACCATCAAAAAACTTAGACCGTATTTCTTTTACTTCATTTTTCAAACGTGCAATCTCATAAACTTTTTTATCTGCACTGTGAGAACTTGCAATCATCACAATAGCTAATCCTGACAAAAAGAGAATAAACCGCCAACTCCTAAAAGCATCTTCACTTATTAAAAATGTACCCTTTAATATGTTATAAATATTCGTCTTCATTTATATTTTTTCAGCCACTCTTAATTTTGCGCTTCTCGCTCTATTATTCATTTTTATTTCTTTAGCCGATGGCACTAGTAATCCGTTAACTTTTTTTAAAGGCACTTCAAAATTTCCAAACATATCACGTTCAGGCTCACCCTCAAACATACCGTTTCTAATAAAGCGCTTCACCAACCTATCTTCTAACGAATGATAGGAAATAAAACTTAAACGCCCTCCAACCTTCAAAATATCAGGTGTTTGCAATAAAAACTCTTTCAACACCTCAATCTCTTGATTCACCTCAATTCTAATAGCCTGATAAATTTGGGCCAAAATTTTATTAGCATGTCTTGGCGACAAAAACTTGTTTAAAACCTGTTTCAATTGCTCACTCGTTACAATAGGACTAACATCTCGCTGCTCAACAATAGCTCGTGCCATAGCAGGAGCCGCTCTTAACTCCCCATACTGCAACAACACCTTTTTAAGATCTTCTTCACTATATTCATTGACCACATGAAAGGCAGACAATTCATTCTTTTGATTCATTCGCATATCCAAGTTGGCCTCAAATCGCGTAGAAAACCCACGTTCGGCCACATCAAACTGATGCGAAGACACTCCAAAATCAGCCAAAATCCCATCTACCTCTTTCACACCATGAAACCTCAAAAACCGTTTTATATATCTAAAATTCTCATGAATTAAAGTAAACCGTTCATCATCAATAGCATTCTTCAACGCATCAGAATCCTGATCAAAAGCAAACAAACGCCCATTAGCTCCAAGCCTATTCAATATTTCTCTACTATGCCCGCCACCACCAAAAGTTACATCCACATAAATACCATCTGGCCTTACCGCCAAACCATCTACTGTTTCTTTTAAAAGCACTGGGTTATGATATTCCATAGTCATCATCGTCTTGTCCCATAACTTCCTCTGCTAAATCAGCAAAGTCAATTGCCGCATCATCAATAGCTTGTTCATACAAATCTTTATCCCATATTTCAATAATATTGATAGCCGAAGCCACGACAATATTTTTTGAAATGTTAGCAAAAACCGTTAAATCTTTAGGAATCAACAAGCGTCCATTCACATCAACCTCAACAATTTTGGCGCCAGCAGTAAACCTTCTAATAAAATCGTTGTTCTTCTTTTTAAACTTGTTAAGTTTGTTCATTTTCTGCATAAGCACCTGCCACTCGCTCATGGGATACAACTCTAAACACTTTTGAAATACAGAACGACGCAATACAAACCCTTCATCCATGACAGAAGAAAGTTGTTTTTTGATTGCAACAGGCATCATTAATCGGCCTTTTGCATCAACTTTGCAATCGTA
This sequence comes from Allotamlana fucoidanivorans, assembly GCF_006265225.1. Classification (GTDB taxonomy): domain Bacteria; phylum Bacteroidota; class Bacteroidia; order Flavobacteriales; family Flavobacteriaceae; genus Allotamlana; species Allotamlana fucoidanivorans. The sequence goes on from NZ_VDCS01000007.1 coordinate 228,940, forward strand.
TGTTCCTGTGATTAAGTCCAAAAGCAGTTTTCTAGTTGGTAAACGTTTATATTTCAAATATATTGAAAAATTTACCACATATTACCACTTTATACCACTTTGTTAATAAATTTTCGATAAACTCGAATTTAAAACAGCTAAAAAAGTGGCTCATCCCCACCTAAAACAGTATACAACTAACTACCAGACAGTTCACGTTTTACCGCAGCCCAATGTTAACATCTCAAATTGCTGCTGAGATCTTAGGTGAATTTTAAAGATTTGTTAATTTTAAGGGAAAAGAATAATTATAGTTGAAATTTCAATGAAATAACTATATTTGTTTTCAATGATTGACCGACTCTTTAATGACACATAGTTTAAAAAAAGAAAGCAAATACAGTTATATAGAAGCAGGAGAAGGCACCCCAATTATAATACTTCATGGTTTAATGGGAGGCTTAAGTAATTTTGATGCTGTGACCGATTTTTTTAGTGAGAAAGGCTACAAAATACTCATCCCAGAACTCCCCATATACTCTATGTCTTTATTAAAAACCAATGTAAAAAGTTTTGCCAAATACTTACATGATTTCATTGATTTTAAAGGACTTAAAGAAGTCATTGTTCTTGGAAATTCACTTGGTGGACATATTGGACTTTATCACACAAAAATGTTTCCTGAATCTGTGAAAGCTTTAATTATTACAGGGAGCTCAGGACTTTATGAAAGCGCTATGGGTAGCGGGTATACTAAACGTAGTGATTATGAAGTTATCAAAAAGAAAGCGCAAGATGTTTTTTATGACCCAGAGGTAGCTACTAAAGAAATTGTAGATGAAGTTTATGAAACGGTAAACGACAGAAACAAACTTGTAAAAACTTTAGCTATTGCCAAAAGTGCCATAAGACACAATATGTCTAAAGATTTACCAAAAATGCACACGCCTACCTGCATTATTTGGGGTAAAAATGACACTGTAACACCTCCAGAGGTGGCCGAGGAGTTTAATGATCTTTTACCTGATTCAGAGTTATTCTGGATTGATAAATGTGGCCATGCTGCTATGATGGAGCATCCCGATGAATTTAATGATATTCTGAAATCTTGGCTTGATAAAAGAGGCTTCTAGTTTAGAGCCGTAATTAATACAGCGTCGTTTAAAAAGTGCTTGTCTCATGAAAATTAAATCTGCTGAATTTGTAGTAAGTAACTCTGATGTGTCTAAGTGTCCTAAAACGAGGCTTCCCGAATACGCATTTATTGGCAGAAGTAATGTAGGTAAATCTTCCTTAATTAATATGTTAACCGGAAGAAAAAGCCTTGCTAAAACATCAGGAAAACCAGGAAAAACACAGCTTATCAATCATTTTTTAATTAATAAAAACTGGCATCTAGTTGATTTACCAGGCTATGGTTACGCGCGTGTATCAAAATCTTCAAAAAAGGTTTTTCAAAAATTTATTACTCAATATTTTAGTCTGCGTGAACAACTGATTACTGCTTTTGTTTTAGTAGACATAAGACATGAACCACAACCTATTGACTTAGAATTTATGCAATGGCTTGGTGAAAACGGCATTCCGTTTTCTATAATTTTTACGAAAGCGGACAAACTAAAACCTAAAGCCATTGAAAACCATATTGAAGCCTATAAAGCAATCCTTCTTGAAACCTGGGAAGACATGCCTAATTATTTTATTACTTCATCCTCAAAGAGCATTGGCAAAGACACCGTTTTAGACTATATTGAACAACTTAATGGCAATATGGCATTAGAGGGCGAGTAAGTAAACCAAAAATTCTACAGCACAGGTCTATTCAACAACTTAACGTCACAAAACAAAATTTGATATGACATTTAGAAAAGCCACTAGGGAAGATGTGCCTCAAATTGTTCTGCTTTTTGCTGATGACAAACTAGGTAAAACCAGAGAAGATTTAAACACCCCTATTTCAAAGAGTTACCTTGAGGCTTTTAAAATAATAGATGCCGACAAAAACCAAGAGCTCATGGTAGTTGAGGATGAAACACTAAGCATTATAGGGACATTTCAACTTACTTTTATACAATATTTAAACTACCGTGGTGGCTTACGTGCTCAAATTGAATCCGTTCAAATTAGAAAAGACAAAAGAGGTATGGGTTTAGGTAAGCTTATGCTTCAGTGGGCTATTAATAGAGCGAAAGAACGTAATGCTTGTTTAATTCAACTTACTAGCGACAAACAACGCCCTAGAGCCATTCATTTTTACAAAAACTTAGGATTTGTTGCCAGCCATGAAGGCATGAAATTGCATTTAAAGTAAACATTTTACTTTAAGACTTTACATCTAAAGCATCTCTTAAGGCATTACCTATAAGCATAAACGCCATAACCAAACTCATAATACACAACCCCGGAATGATGGCTAAATACGGCTTACCAAGAATAATATAATTATAATGGTCTTTTATCATGGCACCCCAACTAGCCATAGGTGGCTGCGCCCCAATACCTAAAAAACTTAAACCACTTTCAATAAGAATTGCAGCAGCAAAATTTGCAGCTGAAATTACAATAACTGGAGCCATAATATTAGGTAAAATATGCTTGGTTATGATTCTAAAATCTGTAAACCCTAATGCTCTGGCTGCAACCACGTATTGCATTTCCTTAACACTAATAATTTGCCCTCTTACCACTCTGGCTACTTCTACCCACATTGTTAATCCAACAGCAATAAACACTTGCCAAAAACCTTTTCCTAAAGCCAGAGTAATAGCAATAACCAATAATAATGTAGGTATAGACCAGGTTACATTTATAACCCACATAATTAAAGCATCAACCTTTCCTCCAAAATACCCAGCTAAACTCCCCATAAACACCCCTATCACTAACGATATAAATACCGCAACAAAGCCTATAAAAAACGAAATTCTGGCACCAACTAAAACACGACTCAGCAAATCTCTACCATACTTATCTGTTCCAAACAAAAAGGTTTTTGTTGCAATAAAAGGCGTAACGTTTTTTTGTGGAAAACGATTAAGACTTATACTTTTCTCTGCACCTACCAATCCATCAGATGCATACTCGTTATAAATCAACACTTCTTCTTCAACTTTAAAGTTGGTAATAGGTATTTCTGTATCTGTATTTTCCTTGCCAAAAAACAGCCTATTCACATATCCTTGATTGGTATTATAAGCGCTTGGAATGGTTAACATATCAACCTTAAAACCAGGTTTTTTTGAATGAATAGACAAATGCATTTGATTTGCATGCTGTGAGTTATCAGGTGCCATAACATATGCAAATAAAGAGACTATAGCAACTAGAACAATAAACCAAAAACTTAAAACGCCCCAAACGTTTTTTTTAAACTTTTGGAGCGCTAATTGTTTTAACGAATTGGAGGTCTCAGCCATAAATTAGCATGCCTATTTTTGTACTTGATTTACCGTTGTTGAAGCTACTTTTTTTAGAGGATATGCCATTTTCAAATCTTCTAATACATTCAGTGCTTCTTCAATATAAACATCCTGACTTAAACTCTCGTGCCAACGTTCTCTTTTTTCTTTCAAGTCTGTAGTATCTTGATTGAAAAGTGTTTTTTCAAAACTAGTTGAATCAAAAGTCAAATTAGTTTTGTAATCGGAAATAGCATCAAAACGCTTAGATTCTTCTTCGTTTAACTCATTCTGTTTTGCATAAGCCTCATAATTTAAAGAAAAGATGGTTTCATCTATTTTTCCTTTTACCCATTTCGCATTTTCTTCAATAAGATTAAACTGTTCATTATTACTCATACGCTCCTTACTTCTTGCTATGGTTTCATCGTAATCAAAATAGTTATCCCATACTTCGTAATCTGCTGCATCAATTTCATCATATGGTAGCGGGTTATCTTTATCTTTTTCACCTACATCAATAAAACTAAAACGTCCTGGAACAACCACATCACTTTTTACACCTTCTAACTGTACAGACCCACCATTTATTCTGTAATATTTCTGAGTTGTTAAAGCCAAAGCGCCTAAATCACCACTAGTATTATTTCTCAGCATATTATTAAGATTAATAACATTTTGAACGGTTCCTTTTCCATAGGTTTGCTTGCTACCAATAACAATAGCCCGCTTATAATCTTGCATAGCAGCAGCCATAATCTCTGAGGCAGACGCTGATATTTCATTCACCAAAACCACTAAAGGGCCATCCCAAGCAATAGATTTATCCTTATCTTTTAAAACCTCTTTAGACTCGCCTGTTGATCTCACTTGAACTACAGGGCCTTCCTTTATAAACAAACCAGCCATATCAACCACGGTTGGTAAAGATCCACCACCATTATTGCGCAAATCAAGCACTAGACCTTCAATACCTTCTGCTTTCAAATACTCTATTTCTTTTTTGACATCTTTTGCAGCATTGACATTTTTATAGTCTTTAAAATCAACATAAAAAGCGGGTAAATTGATTACACCAAATGTTTTACCATCCTTTTCTACCACCGATGATTTTGCATAGGTTTCAACAAGTTCCACCACATCTCTTGTGATAACTACATCTTTTATGGTACCATCTACTTTTTTAATAGTTAGCGTCACCTTTGTGCCTTTTGGTCCTTTAATATATTTTATAGCATCATTGATTCTCATCCCTACTATATTCACAGGAAAAGCTTCGTCTTCTTGTTTTACCTTCAAAATAATATCCTCAACTTCTAGCTCTTTACTGCGCCAAGCTGGCCCTCCTGAAATCAACTCTACAATTTTGATATAATCCATACGCTTTTGTAATCTGGCTCCAATACCCTCAAGTTTACCAGACATGCGTTGATCAAAATCTTCTTTATTCTTTGGTGCTAAATAATAGGTATGTGGGTCATATTCTTCTACAATAGTATTCACATAAATAGCAAACCAATCTTCTCTTTTTAAATCATCAATATTGTCGTTAAAATAAACTTCAATCGATTTCAATGTTGCTTCTCGGGCTTCTTTCTCCATATCAGCCTCTGTCCTCATAACATAAGCAGCATCTCTTTCTTTTGCTTGTTTTTCCTGCTTATACAAATCGTCATAATTTGAAATTGTAGAAAACTTTAATTGTTTCCGCCAACGTTCTTTCATTTGCTTTTTGCTTTTTACAAACTCAATATTTTCATAATTGGTTTCAAACGTCTCATCAATAGTATAATCAAAAGGTTTTGAAAGCACTTCTGAGTAAATCTCTTTAGCTTCAGCTATTCGTTTTAACAAACGCTCATTAACTACATTGAAGAAGGTAATATCTGTAGCCTTTAATTGATCATCAAGATTATATTTATATTTTTCAAATTCCTTTAAATCTGATTGATAAAAATAACGCTTTACTGGGTCTATAATACCTATATAGTCATTATATAATTCTTCTGAAAATTTGTCATCCATCGCTATGGGATCAAAATGCCCTTGCTCTAACACAAAGGTTATTATTTGAATTAACAATTTATCTTTATCAGGATTACTAAACTTTTTTGAGGTAAAACTACACGATGCAAATGCTAATAAAAGCAATAGCGACAGCACTTTATAATTCCTTTTCATAATACGCTTCATCTATTAATTATTTGAATACTTTCTGTGAGCACAATTTATTTTTCACTAAAATAAAGAAAAAACTATGCCATCAAACCAGAAAGCCTACTAATTTTTTGTTAAACACAAGAAATTACAGGTTTACTTTTTAAATTATGTATTTTAGCGAAGCTATTTTTTTACCAAATGACAAAAAAGCCCCTTATATTAGTAACAAATGACGATGGCATAAATGCCGCTGGGATTAGAACCTTAATTTCTGTAATGAATACTATAGGTGATGTAGTAGTGGTTGCTCCAGATAGCCCACAAAGCGGTATGGGACATGCCATTACATTAAACTCAACACTTTATGCTGAAAAAGTGCATATTGACAATGGCCCACAAAAAGAGTTTAAATGCTCTGGCACACCCGCAGATTGCGTTAAACTAGCTATTAGAGAATTACTAGACCGCACCCCAGACCTTTGTGTTTCAGGCATTAATCATGGTTCAAATTCATCAATCAATGTGATTTATTCAGGAACTATGAGTGCCGCTATTGAGGCTGGAATTGAAGGCATTCCTGCCATTGGTTTTTCTTTATTGGATTACAGTTGGAATGCTAATTTTGAAGCGTCAAAAAGCTACGTTAAAACCATTACGCAGGAGGTGCTAAAAAATGGTATTCCCAACGGTATAGTACTCAATGTTAATATTCCTAATTTACCGCAAATCAACATTAAAGGAATAAAAGTGTGTCGACAAGCTAAAGCCAACTGGGTTGAAGAATTTGACAAACGACAAACCCCTCAAGGCAAAGATTATTATTGGCTTACAGGCAAATTTGTTAATTTAGATCATGGAGAAGACACTGATGAATGGGCGCTTGAACACGGTTATGTTTCAGTAGTTCCTTCTCAATTTGATTTAACAGCACACCATGTTATAAAAAACTTAAAGCACTGGAATTTAAATGAATAAAAAAGATATTTTTATTGGTATGCTGGTTGGTTTTATTGCCAACAGTATGGGCCTTTTTTTAACAGCAACTTTATTGGGGCAAGGTGATGATTTTACTCAAGTTATTAAAGCGGCAGCCGAAGAAGGTTTTCTTGGAAAACTAATTAGTTTAGGCGCTATTTTAAACTTAATTGCTTTTTTTATTTTTATAAAAAAACGGCAAGATTACAAGGCTCGAGGCGTATTATTGATTACAGTATTTATTGCCGTTTTCACCTTTGTTTTCAAACTCTATAGCTAGCATTTTTCATTAAGACAACGTATACTATGAAATACTATATACTTGCTGGTGAGGCTTCAGGAGATTTACACGGCTCAAACTTAATTAAAGCACTTAACAATGTTGATGTACATGCCAATATAAGATTTTGGGGCGGCGATTTAATGGAGCAAGCTGGAGGAACCCTTGTTAAACATTATAAAGAACGCGCCTTTATGGGATTCACCGAGGTTATTATGAACCTCAACAAAATATTCAAACTCATTTCATTTTGTAAGCAGGATATTGAATCATTTAATCCAGATGTTATTGTATTTATAGATAACTCTGGTTTTAATCTTCGCATTGCCAAATGGGCCAAAAAAGCTGGTTATAAAACCCACTACTACATATCGCCTCAAGTATGGGCTTCAAGAGCCAGTCGTGTTGAGGCTATTAAGCGGGATATTGACAAAATGTATGTGATTCTTCCTTTTGTAAAGTCGTTTTACAAAAAATATGACTACGATGTTGATTTTGTAGGCCATCCACTTATTGATGCCATTGCCAGCCGCAATCAAGTTGATGAATTTAATTTTAGAAAAACCTTCGGACTAAGTAATAAACCCATCATTGCATTATTACCAGGAAGCCGAAAACAAGAAATCACTAAAATGCTATCAATCATGCTCAGTTTGGTTGATGATTATCCAGATTACCAATTTGTAATAGCAGGTGCACCTAGCCAAGACTACGAATTTTATAAAACCTTCATAACCTCTAAAAACGTAACATTTATCTCCAATAAAACCTATGATTTGCTTAGTCTTTCTTATGCGGCTCTGGTAACTTCAGGAACAGCAACATTAGAAACAGCTCTTTTTAAAGTACCTCAAGTTGTCTGTTATAAAGGCAGTGCTATTTCATATTTTATTGCCAAACGTATAATAACCTTGAAATTCATCTCGTTAGTTAACTTAGTGATGGATAAAGAGGTGGTTACCGAATTAATTCAGAACGACTTTAACAAACGAAAATTAAAACATGAACTTGATAAAATTTTGAATCTCGATTTAAGAAAAAAAATGTTTGTAGATTATTTTGAATTAGAGAAAGCTTTAGGAGGAAAAGGAGCCAGTAAAAAAACCGCTGAATTGATTTATGACCATATCAACACATAAGTTTCATATATATCGATTTTTTATCTGTTTGATTTTTTTGGCAACCAGTTATAGTTGTAAATCTTCAAAACAAGTAGAAGCTAAAAAAAGTAACCCTTCTGAAATTGTAACTAAAAAAGTAAGCGACGAACCTACTAAATATATTGAACCCAAAACAGAACCAGAACACAACGTTGTTGAGGCTGAAGAAATAGTCAAATCGAAAGCCGAGTATATTATAGCCTACGCCAAACAATTTCAAGGTGTAAAATACAGGTGGGGAGGTACCACAAAAGCAGGAATAGATTGCTCTGGTTTGATCTATGAATCCTTTAAATCACAAGACATTACTTTGCCAAGAATATCACGTGATATGGCAAAAAAAGGAAAAAAAATAGCCTTAAAAAAAGTACATACGGGCGATTTACTATTCTTTAAAACAGGCAACAGAAGAAATTCCATAAATCATGTGGGCCTTATAGTTGCTATAAGGAATAATGATATTGAATTTATTCATGCTTCAACAAAAAAAGGCGTTATTATTTCCCATCTCAATGAAATTTATTGGTTAAAAGCTTTTCATGAAGCTAGACGAATTTTGTAAGATATTTTATATCTTGTTGCAGCATGCAATTACTCAATTTCGCAATAATAAAACTTACTTTCTGCTTAGTTATTGGCATTCTTATTGGCCATTTTTTTGGTGTGTCCATAGTTTTTTCTTTGTCCCTTACCTTTTCCTGCTTAGTAGCATTATTTGTAAGTTACAGCATTGCAAAAAAGCAATTTACCAAAACCATTTGGTTTGGGCTGTTAGCGTTTGTTACCATGACTTCTATTGGACTCCTTACAGCAACACTGCATAATCAAAGAAACGTTTCAAACCATTATACTCATTATATCTCCATAAAAGAAGATAGCCTTTACAGGTTAACTTTTAAGGTAAAAGAAATTCTTAAACCAGACACGTACAACCATAAATACATTGTTGAACTCATAGACTTAGACCATAATCATGTTTTAGGAAAATCGCTTTTAAACCTAAAAAAAGACACATTAACAACGCCTGTATTCGTCGATGATATTTTTATAAGCTATACTAACCTTCATCCTTTAAAATCTCCACTTAACCCCTATCAATTTGACTATAGAAACTATTTAAATAAAAAGTATATCTACCATCAACTATTTTGTAACGAAGCTGCTTTATTTCAAGTACAGTCAGATTCTAAAACATTATTAGGTCACGCTAATAACATTAGAAATTTTATTAATAAAAAACTTTCCCTTTATCATTTTAAAGCGAACGAATTAGCCATTATTAACGCCCTTTTTCTTGGACAGCGACAGGACATCAGTAAGGAAACGTATGCTAATTATGCTAAGGCTGGCGCTATTCATATTTTAGCGGTTTCTGGGTTACATGTGGGCATTATTCTAATGATCTTGAATTTTATCTTTAAACCGCTTGAACGGTTTAGACACGGGAGGTTTATTAAAACAGTCTTCATCTTGTTTTTACTCTGGTGTTTTGCTTTTATAGCAGGCTTATCCCCATCGGTTACAAGAGCCGTAACCATGTTTAGTATTGTGGCTATTGCAATGAACCTTAAACGAGCAACCAATATTTACAACACACTTGCAATTAGTATGTTTATTATTCTACTTTTTAAGCCCTTGTATGTTTTTGATGTTGGTTTTCAATTAAGTTATCTTGCCGTGTTTGCTATTGTAACCATTGATCCTTGGCTATATGGTTTATGGCGTCCTAAATACAAACTTGTTCTACTATATTGGCATACCCTTACCGTCACTATAGCAGCTCAAATTGGTATTCTTCCTATTAGCCTATATTATTTTCATCAATTTCCTGGTCTGTTTTTTATTTCAAACCTCATCATCATCCCCATTCTCGGTTTGATTTTAGGATTTGGGTTATTCATTATTCTCTTAGCTTCATTCAATCTTCTTCCTCAGTGGATTGCAACCTGTTTTGCCCATGTTATTGATTTCATGAACAGGGCAGTGGGTTGGATAGCACATCAAGAATCTTTTTTGTTTGAAGCCATTTCTTTTAACCTATTACATGTGTTTTTTGCTTATCTTATTATCATTGCTCTCACCCGTTTGCTAATAAAACGTACATTCCGGTCTGTTTACTTTATTCTTGCTTCTGTTTTAATTATTCAGTCATTTTTAATATTTGAAAAGTTGAATTTTAAGCCGGACGAATTTGTTATTTTTCATAAAAGGAAATCAAGCATTCTTGGCTACACTAATAAAGACAGCCTTCTTATTTCTCATAATGCTGATGGCGTTTCCTTTTCTAATACCAAAATTGTAGAACAGTACATGATTGGAAAACACCTTAAATATTCTAAAAACATTCCGTTTAAAGCGGTATACCGGTTGAAAGACAAATTTCTCTTGCGTGTTGATAGCATGGGCATTTACCAAGTTAAATCCTTCAGACCAAATCAAGTATTACTCATGCAATCGCCAAAAATAAATTTAAGCAGACTGATTGATTCTATACAACCCCAACAAATTATTGCAGATGGCAGTAACTACAAATCTTATATAAAACGATGGAAAGTAACCTGTAAAAAAAGAAACATTCCGTTTCATTCTACCAGTCAACAGGGTGCATTTATTTTTCCATTAAAATAAAATCACCCTTTAAAATTACCTTTAAATGCTTTGTAATACGCATTAAACTCTTCTTGCGTCGTTATGCTTTTATGATCGTCACTATGAAACATTTTTAAATACAACTCCAATTGTTCTGGAGTGCGATAGCCTCTAATCGGTGCAATAACATCAGCTTTTTCATCAAAAAACACAATTGTAGGATAAGCGGTAATCTGTAAAAATCGTGCCAACTCATGTGCCGAATTTCTTGAATTAACTTTTGAAGGATTATAATTAGGGTTTGAAAATGAAGCCCCTTTATAATCTATAACGTCATTACCTTCTCCGTTAAACTTAACTGCGTAATAGTTTTTATTTACAAAATCAACCACATCAGGATTGTGAAATGTTTTTTTGTCAAGCATTTTACATGGGCCACACCAGTTGGTATAAACATCCATCATAATCTTTTTTGGTGTTTTCTTTTGAAGCTCTAAAGCTTCTTCAAGCGACATCCAATTGATGGTTTGCGCCACGATATTCGCTTGACTAAACACCATAGCAAATACAAATAGTAAAATAGTTTTCATAATGATTTAGGTTGCAAAATTTGTTCCTAACTTACAAAAAATGCCCCTAAGAAGGGACATTTCAAATATTTTTTAACATTTTCAGTACTTACCGAACACCATGCATTAGTCGTTTTAATAAAGGGTGTAGTACCAATGATACTAAACCTAAAACGATAGGAATTAGAGTAAATATCAAAAAGAATGTAGACAAACTATACTCCTTTGTAATCTTTTCAATGTCGCCACCTATATAATGTGCTAATTTATTTCCAATGGCAATAGCTAAATAATAAACCCCAAACATAAAGGCCACCATGCGTGCTGGAATTAATTTACTTAAATACGATAATCCCATAGGAGACAAACACAATTCACCCAAGGTATGAAATAAGTAAGCCAAAACTAACCAAGCCATACTTAAACTGGCTGTTTGTGCTCCAGCAGGAACATCTTTAGCTCCAAATGCCAAAAACCCAAAACCTAAGCCTAAAAGTAACAGCCCCAAGAAGTATTTTACCGATGCTGGCGGATTATATTTACTATCCCACCATTTTGTAAATAACGGCGCAAACATGATAATAAACAATGAATTCAAAATAGCAAACCATGTAATAGGCACTTCTGTTTCAGTAGATTGGTATTCAACAAACAATTTATACAATACAATGGCCCAAACAATGATAAAACTACAACCTAAAATAATATTTGATAGACCAATGCGTTTGAATGTTTGCCTAAAAAGACTTAACAACACATAGGTAATAATACCAAGTGGCACTACTGTAACAATTAAATCTATGACTTTAAATGTTGTAGCGGCATTACCTTCTAAAATTCTATTTGTAAAATCTCTGGTATAAATAGGTAATGATCCCGCAGCCTGCTCAAAAGCTGCCCAAAAGAAAATAGTAAACAAACAAAAAATTGCAAATGCAATCATTCTGTCTCTTTCAATGGCTACATATCTTGGAATTCTAATGATGAGAAGTAGTATAAATGATATAGCAGCCAGCAAAGCAAAAAATAGTGAATCTGATAAGCCTGCCACTGTGAAATTAAAAGTTTGAATATCTCCAATTTTACTCAATGGATCATTGATAATAAAAATTATGGCCGATATAGTAAATACTGCAATTAATACATAATCAAGTATTGAAAAATGGTTTAGTTTTACGGTTGATACCGATTCATCATTATTCCCTTTTATCGCTGCTTTGGTTTTTACAGGTTTATCTCCTAACTTTCCAAATAATGGTTGCGCAAAATAAAATTGAAGCATCCCTAAAAGCATAAAAACACCCGCTAGTCCGAAACCATAACTCCATCCAATTTTTTCACCAACCCAACCACATAGCATGATTCCAATAAATGCTCCGGCATTAACACCCATATAAAAAATATTATAGGCGCCATCCTTTTTCTCATCGTGCCCTTCATACATTTTTGAAATTATAGATGTCATATTAGGTTTAAAAAACCCATTACCTATGATTAAAAAAGCAATTCCTATATATAAGAACGTTGGCGTTTCTATTGCCATAGACGCATGCCCTATAGTCATGAGAAGCGCACCAATAACCACAGCCATTCTATACCCTATTTTATTATCGGCCAGCCAACCGCCTAATAGAGGTGTTAAATACACCAGCATGGCGTAAGTTCCTAAAAGCGATAAAGCTGCAGAGGACGTCCATTCCCACCCTGGGTTATCTCCTAAAAGCGATCCTGTTAAAAATATAACTAAAATAGCACGCATTCCATAGTATGAAAAACGTTCCCACATTTCAGTAAAAAATAGAACAAATAATCCTGACGGATGCCCTAATACTTTGTCCTTAAAAAATTGGTCGGTTGATTGTTCTGCCATTATTTTAAATATTTATTAGTTTTCAGCTAGTTCATAGGTTTCAGTTTCATCGTAATGCATTTCAACTTCTTCATCCTCTACACCATGGGTAAGAACTTCTAATTTTTGTCTTACTATAAGCACCAAAGCTCCCAAAGTAACACAAAAAATGGCAATACCTGTGAAAATAGTATACTCTCCTTGACTTTCAGACCATTCCCCAAGTAACCCTGCTAGTTTACTGCCAAAGCCTGTCATGGCAAAATATACACCCATCATTATAGAAGCATACTTTACTGGAGCTAATTTTGTAATAAAAGATAAAGCTACAGGTGAGAGGCACAATTCGCCTATGGTATGTAATAAATAAGCCAAAACCAACCAATACATAGCTGAAGTTCCTGTTGCTTCATATTGTGCTGTAGCCGCGGTCATAAAGAAAAAACCAGACCCCATGATAATTAAACCAACAATCATTTTAAATAATGAAGTTGAAACTTTTCCTTTTAACTTTCTATTAGCCCAATAACCCGCTACACTTGTTCCTAAAAAGATTATAAACATAGCATTTAATGACTGAAACCAAGAAGCAGGAACTTGCCAGCCCAATAACATGCGATTAGTTTTTTCCATGGTGTAAATATTCATTAACCCTCCTGCTTGTTCAAACGCCCCCCAAAACACAATGACTAATAAGAAAGAAATCAATAAAACAACAACCCTATCTTTTTCAACTTTATTTAAGGGTTGCTTCATAGCTAATTTTTCTTCTTCATTCTTTGATGCTCCGAGAAAATTACCAACATGCACCAAATACTTTTGCCCTAAGAGATATTGTAAAATACCGAGTCCCATACCTATTCCAGCTAATCCAAAACCGTAATGCCACCCAAATACTTCTCCAACATAACCAACTACTAAACTAGACAAAAAAGCACCTACATTAATACCAATATAAAAGATAGTAAATCCTTTGTCTCTTCGGATATCACCTTTTTTATACAACCCTCCTACCATTGTGGATATATTGGGTTTTAACATACCAACACCACATACAATTAAAACCAAGCCTGTATAAAATGCCCACATTTGCTCAACAGCCAAAATACTATGTCCAAAGAGTAACAAGACACCACCTACTAACACAGATTTTTTCTGCCCCAATAGTTTATCTGCAATAATACCTCCAGGAATAGACATCACATATACCATCATGGTGTACCAACCATACAAGGCAAGCGCATCTCCATTTGACCATCCTAGTCCTGCATTTTCCCCTTTAGTTTCTGCTACCAGATACAACACCAATATAGCGCGCATACCATAATAAGAAAAGCGTTCCCACATTTCTGTAAAAAACAAAACGTATAAGCCTACAGGATGCCCAAACAGCTCTTTTTGCTTCATTGAAGTTGAATTTGTCATAAAATTTTTCTAGTTAATTGGTTGTGTTATTTTTCCTTTGTTTTTGCCCAAGGTTTTATCTATAAATTTCGTCATTTTTCTGTATAAATGTAGACTTGTATTGCCTCCGTAAATACCATGATTCTTGTCGGGATAAATAGCCATTTCAAAATCTTTATCTGCCTGAATAAGGGCTTCAGACAAACGCATGGTATTTTGCACATGTACATTATCATCCCCAGAACCATGAATTAGCAGAAAATCCCCTTTTAATTTATCAACGTGCCATATTGGTGAGTTCTCATCATACCCCTTAGAGTTTTCTTGAGGAGTTCTTAAATAACGTTCAGTATAAACAGAGTCATAAAAACGCCAACTTGTTACTGGCGCTACAGCAATAGCCATTTTAAAAACATCGGCTCCTTTAAACAAACAATTAGCACTCATAAAACCACCATAACTCCAGCCCCAAATACCTATACTTTGAGCATCAATATACGGTAATTTTCCGAGTTCTTTGGCTGCTTGTATTTGATCTTCTACCTCAAATTTCCCTAAGGATTTATAGGTAACTTTCTTAAAATTGGCTCCTAAATACCCTGTTCCTCTTCCATCTACGCAAGCAATTACATATCCTTTTTGTGCTAAGTATTGAAACCAATAGTCACGTGAGCTTGTCCATGTGTTTGAAACTCGCTGAGATCCTGGGCCTGAATACTGAAACATAAGTAAGGGATAGGATTTTGACTCATCAAAATCTAGTGGTTTTATCATCCACATATTCAGTTCGTTCCCATTAACACTAAGTGTACTAAATTCCTTTTGCGGAAGTTTATATTCAGAAACGGTTTGTTTTAAAGCGGCATTGTCTTTTATAACTTTAACCAGCTTTCCCGTTTTTGAACTATGTAAAGTATACTGCGTTGGCGTTGTAGCGTTGGAATAGGTATTTATAAATAAAGAAAAATCGGCACTAAAGTCGGCAGCATTGGTTCCTAACTGGTTTGTTAATCGTGTTTTTGATCTTCCGTTTAGATGGATAGCATAAACATCTCGGTTTATTGAACCATTTTCTACAGATTGATAGAAAATCCGTTCGGTGTTTTCATCGAATCCATAATAATTTGTAACCTCCCAATTTCCTTTTGTTACCTGGTTTACAAGTTTTCCAGAGACATCATAATGATATATATGATTGAAACCATCCTTTTCACTCGTCCAAATAAAACTATTGTTGGGTAAAAAAGTTAAATTATCTGTAACTTCAACATAGGCTTGATCTCTTTCTTCTATAACCAAATTAGCGGTATTTGAAGTTACATTAATCATCCATAAATCTAAAGCATTCTGATGACGGTTCAGGTATTGCGCACTTAAAACATCAGGATGATTTGTCCATTTAATTCTAGGAATGTAAAAATCATGATAGGGTTTGCCAACCTCTATTTGTTCAACCGTATTTTTTTCTAAATTTGAAATATGAAGTGATACTATTGCATTGGCTTCGCCCGCTTTTGGATATTTAAAAACTTGTTGTTTTGGGTACAAGTCTGTTCCGTAAATATCCATAGAAAATTCAGGAACCTGAGTTTCATCAAACCTTAAAAAGGCAATCTTATTCCCATCCACATTCCAATCAAATGCTCTAACAAAACCAAATTCTTCCTCATAAACCCAATCGGCAACCCCATTTATAATTTTATTTTTCTCGCCATCAAATGTAACTTGCGTGGTGGTACCATCCTGTAAATCTTTCACAAATAAATTATTGCTTTTAACAAAAGCCACTTTGGTACCATCAGGAGAAAATGTAGGTTCTTGAATTCTTTCTTTTGAAATTAGCATCATTGATTTATCAGTCACATCATAAACAAAATAATGTCCTAAAACCGAATGTCTGTAAATTGATGCTTCATTAATAGCCAGAATAATCTTTTTCTCATCTGGGCTAAAAATATAGTTTGTAAAATATGGCAACACCTCTAAATCTGTTGAACTCACTAAAGTTTTAACTTTTTCTGTGGTTTTATAATCATAAATATCAATAGAAGTGGCACCTGAAACGTTATCAAAATTTAGCACAGAATATTGCTGTCCGTTCGTCATAGAATGCAGTACATCTAAGTATTCTTGTTGAAAGGTTCCATGTTTCCAAATATCTTCTAGGGTAAGTTCTTTAGTTTGCGCACATAAAAATGACGTTATAAACGCACAAAAAACACAAGAGAATTTTAAATATTTCATGCAGTGTATCAACTATTTCTTTGGGTATATAGCCTTTTTAAACACCAAAATATTGAAGTTATAGATTATTTAATTCTAGATAATTTATCCTTTCAACTATTTATTTTACAAAAGGCTGTCAAGATTACTAAAAATTCTTCAAAAAACCTTTTTATTAACACTTAAATAACACCATTTTAAAACATTTCATTACAAATTAACACTAAGATAGTATCTTTGTGTTTCAAATTAATATATTATGAGCAAACCTATTGATGGCTTTTCTAAACTCTCAAAATCTAAAAAGATTGATTGGATTGTTGACACCTATTTTTCTAATACCGAAAGCGCTAAAAGTGTTTTAAAACAATATTGGAATAGCAACGAAAAATTGCAACAACTCCATGATGAGTTTATAGAAAACACCATCACTAATTACTACCTTCCGCTTGGTGTGGCCCCTAATTTTTTAATAAACAACAAGCTTTACACCATACCAATGGCCATTGAAGAAAGTTCTGTAGTGGCGGCAGCCAGTAAAGCGGCTAAGTTTTGGATGGATAGAGGCGGCTTTAAAACGAAAGTGCTTTCTACTACAAAAATAGGACAGGTGCACTTTAACTTTTTAGGCGATGTTAAAAAACTAGCCCATTTTTTTAACCACGTTAAACCGAAGTTAATTCTTGATTGCAAAGATATCACTCAAAATATGAGCAAACGTGGTGGAGGTATTTTAGATATTGAGCTACGTGATAAAACGTCTGAAATTGAACATTATTACCAACTTCATGCATCTTTTGAAACACTTGATGCTATGGGTGCCAACTTTATAAATTCTTGCCTAGAGCAATTTGCTGAAACCTTTAAAACCGAAGCTCAAAAATTTGATTTGTTTTCTGAAGAAGAGAAACAAATTGACATTATTATGAGCATTCTTTCTAATTATGTTCCAAATTGTCTGGTAAGAGCAGAAGTAAGTTGCAAGGTAGATGCCCTAGGTGATGGTGATACAATGTCAGGTAAAGATTTTGCCAAAAAATTTGTTCAAGCGGTTAACATTGCTGAGGTGGAACCTTTTAGAGCAGTTACACATAACAAAGGTATAATGAACGGTATAGATGCTGTTATTCTGGCCACTGGAAACGACTTCAGAGCTGTTGAGGCTGGCGTTCATGCTTATGCTGCCAGAAACGGCAAATATAGTAGTTTGACCCATGCTAAAGTAGAAGATGACATGTTCACGTTTTGGATTGAAATTCCTCTAGCTTTAGGTACGGTTGGAGGCCTCACAGGATTACACCCTTTAGTTAAATTAGGTTTAGAACTTTTAAACGAACCCTCTGCTAAAGAGCTCATGCAAATTGTTGCGGTAGCAGGTTTGGCTCAAAATTTTGCTGCACTGCGGTCTTTAACCACTACAGGAATTCAGCAAGGCCATATGAAAATGCACCTCATGAATATTTTAAATCAATTTGAAGCCAATGCATCCGAAAAAGAAGCTTTGGTAAAACATTTTGAAAACCATACCGTTTCCCATAGTGCTGTATCTGAAGCCTTAAACCAATTAAGATTAAATCTTGAAAAATAAAACATTTTATAGCCACGGTAAACTTTTAATCTCTGGAGAATATGTTATTCTTGATGGCGCGCTTTCTCTGGCGCTTCCTACCAAAAAAGGACAATCTTTAACTATTGAACCTCTTGATAACAATAGTATTTTATGGGAAAGTTATGATGAAAACGAAACCCTTTGGTACAAAGGCGAATTTAAAATTCATAACAACCTAAAAATTACTTCAAAATCAGAAGATGACACATCCAAAAGACTCATCCAAATATTCCATACCATAGCAGATTTAAATCCTAATGTCTTTAAAAACCAAAAAGGATTTAAAGCCATTACCAAGTTAGAATTTCCAACAAACTGGGGCCTAGGAACCTCATCTACACTTATAAACAACTTAGCACAATATGCTTGTGTAAATCCGTATAAACTCTTAGAAATGACTTTTGGTGGTAGTGGCTACGATATTGCATGTGCCCAAAATGACACATCAATCACGTATAAATTAAACGGAAAAACACCAGTTATTGTTCCTGTTGATTTCAATCCTGATTTTAAAAATCATTTATTCTTTGTTCATCTTAATAAAAAACAAAATAGCAGAGAAGGTATAAAGCATTACAAAGCTTATAGAAGCCATATTGAACCTAAATTGAAAGAAATCAGCCTTTTAACGCAACAAATATTAGACTCAAAAACCTTGACTCATTTTGAAGCCTTAATTGAAAAACATGAAACCATAATCGCAGAAGTGACTAAACAAACTTCAGTAAAAACCTTGTTTTTTAGTGATTTTCCTGGTAGTATAAAAAGTTTAGGTGCCTGGGGCGGTGATTTCATTTTAGCAGCATCAAAAGAAAATCCTACTTCGTACTTTAAACAAAAAGGATTTCATACCATAATTGCCTATCAAGACATGATTTTGTAAAGCCATGAAACAGTATATTTTTTTTAACCCTCTTGTTCTTGTTTTTGGAGTATACTGTTTACTGTCATCGTCTCATATAGAAGCTCAGGAAAATGACACATTCAAATATGCTTTTGAAGCATCAACAGATAACGATGCACTTGGCATTTGGGAAAATTATGATCGGTATTATACCTTTGGCATTGGACTAAAGTTTTACTTTAAATCAGAACAATTTTTAGGCCTTCAAAAACTATTTCCCTCTAAAAAACATTACTTTTTTGATGTTGAATTACGTTCTGAAGGCTACACTCCAACTAGAAAATCCTTTTCAAAGGAAGAAATTCTTTCAGACACCCTTAAATTTGAACGTCCTTTTGCTGGCCTACTTTATACAAAACTTAATACCACATACACGTTTGAACGTTCTTTTGTGAAATCTGAATTGTTATTAGGTATAATGGGACCTTCAGCATTTGCCGCAGAAATTCAAAACTGGTTACACAAATATTTACCAACAAGTGATTTGGTTGAAGGCTGGGAATATCAACTTCCCAACCAACTTATTGTTAACTTTAATATAAAAACGGCTTGCGATTTAACGCCTAACTCCAAATTATTTGATATTTACGCCGCAGGAGAAGCAAGGTTTGGCAATTTATATATTGACGCAACTCCAAGTCTTGGGTTTCGATTTGGAAAATTTAATACCCTTACCGAATCTTCTGCTTTTAACAACGATTTACTAGCCTCATTTACCGCGAGGGAGTTCTTTTTACAAACGAATATTTCAACTACTTTAGCAGCCTTTAATGGCACCGCTCAAGGTAAAATGTTTGGACCTAAATACAAATATGCACTAGACCATATTCATCAGGCACATGCCGTCATATCAAATACTGTCTATATAACAAGAAAGCGATACACCATAAGTTTCCAACATAACATGGTCTTCGGAAAAGTTATCCCAAAATCACGACACATTTATGGGGTACTTAATTTGAGGTATCGCTTTAATTAAATTTCTATATTAATTATATGTAGACGTCGCTACTTCAAAATTAGCATCTTTAGCGGCTAAATAACGTTCGGCATCTAAAGCGGCCATACAACCTGTACCTGCTGCTGTTACTGCTTGCCTATAAACATGATCTGCAGCATCGCCTGACACAAACACACCTTCTATATTCGTTTTTGATGTCCCTGGCTCATTCACAATATAACCCGTTGCATCTAATTTTAAATAGTCTTTAAAAATATCTGTATTCGGTTTATGTCCAATCGCTACAAAAAATCCTGTGGCTGGAATGTCCTGCTTCTCATTGGTTTTATTATTGAAAACACGAACCCCTGTTACTACTTGTCCGTCTCCTAAAACTTCATCTGTCTCGGTGTTAAATAG
>NZ_VDCS01000070.1 GCF_006265225.1 Allotamlana fucoidanivorans
TCATATAATCTTTATCAGTATGACCCGTTACTATTGCCGTTGTTGGCGGATTATTGGTGTCTAAATAAACATCAAAGGTTAAGGCATCACCATCTACATCGGTTGATCCCCATGCTAAAAATACTGAACCGCCCTTAATCGTCGCATCCATTGCAGGTTGTATCAATGTTGGAGGATATGGTAAATGGTTCTCTTCACCATAACCCTCTGTATAAAACTGAAATACCGATGAATATGCACTCGACTTGTTCTTGCTATCTGTTGCCTTGACACGCCAATAATAAATTATGCCTCGCTCTAATAATATTGTTCTTGTTGGAGCCTCTAGATTATTAAAACTATGTGTTATCTGAGTAAAAGTATCATTTCTTGATACTTCTATAGTATACTTTATAG
>NZ_VDCS01000071.1 GCF_006265225.1 Allotamlana fucoidanivorans
CGCACCAACATCGTTACTTTTTTACAAAGCTTTGACAAATAATGGGCTTCCTCACAGGCTGAATCTCCTGCGCCTACTATAACCACTTCCTGATTTCTATAAAAGAAGCCATCACAAACCGCACAGGCCGATACTCCTCCGCCCAGTTGTAAATACTTTTGCTCAGATTCTAAGCCCAGATATTTCGCTGAAGCTCCTGTTGAAATAATCACCGTATCACAATGTATTTCTTTCTCTTCATTAACCCATACTTTATGAATAGCACTTGAAAAATCAACTTTTGTAATCCAACCATCTCTAATATCGGCTTCAAAACGCTGGGCTTGAGCTTGTAATTGCATCATCATTTCTGGACCTGTAACCCCTTCTGGATAGCCTGGAAAA
>NZ_VDCS01000072.1 GCF_006265225.1 Allotamlana fucoidanivorans
TTTTCCAGGCTATCCAGAAGGGGTTACAGGTCCAGAAATGATGATGCAATTACAAGCTCAAGCCCAGCGTTTTGAAGCCGATATTAGAGATGGTTGGATTACAAAAGTTGATTTTTCAAGTGCTACTCATAAAGTATGGGTTAATGAAGAGAAAGAAATACATTGTGATACGGTGATTATTTCAACAGGAGCTTCAGCGAAATACCTGGGCTTAGAATCTGAGCAAAAGTATTTACAACTGGGCGGAGGAGTATCGGCTTGTGCGGTTTGTGATGGCTTCTTTTATAGAAATCAGGAAGTGGTTATAGTAGGCGCAGGAGATTCAGCCTGTGAGGAAGCCCATTATTTGTCAAAGCTTTGTAAAAAAGTAACGATGTTGGTGCG
>NZ_VDCS01000073.1 GCF_006265225.1 Allotamlana fucoidanivorans
TCCGATTGAGTTTTGTTTTCTGTAACGATAGGAAAAAGGTAAAACTAATAATGCTATAAAATCGGAATAGTCAACAACTCGATTTATTCCGATTCCGACACCATTCAAATAGTCAATAACAGATTGAGATAAACTACTTTTCCAAAAAAGAAACAAAATTCCAGTCAGAATGTAAATAGGTTTGATTTTACTTTTAAATAAAAGGCTTATAAAATATGGAAAGGCAAAAAGTCCAACAAAATCAGACAGTTTTCCTGTCAGATAATTATGAAAATAATATTTAAAAAAAAAGTCATTTAGCAACAATAAAATGACAGAAATCAAAAATAATTTTCCGTAAATCAGATTTTTAGGCTGTGATTGGTTCATAATTAATGCCAACG
>NZ_VDCS01000074.1 GCF_006265225.1 Allotamlana fucoidanivorans
TCAGTTCTCGGAGTATTGTTATACGGATTTGCCTGTATAACCTCCTACGACCTTAGACTAGCACTTCCATCCGCTAGCCCCCTTAGCCCTAAGCGTCCTTCCATCGCACACTAATGTTGGTATTGGAATATTAACCAATTTGCCATCGTCTACCCCTTTCGGACTCGACTTAGGACCCGACTAACCCTACGATGACGAGCATCGCGTAGGAAACCTTGGGTTTACGGCGTTAATGATTCTCACATTAATTATCGCTACTCATGCCTGCATGCTCACTTCTATTCGCTCCAGCACTCCTTACCGGTATACCTTCGACGCAAATAGAACGCTCTCCTACCACTTGCACACAACTTAAACTACTTAAACTTTAAA
>NZ_VDCS01000075.1 GCF_006265225.1 Allotamlana fucoidanivorans
TAATAGTTACCGTACCTCCCGTACAGAAGTCGATAGACTGATTGGTAAAATCATGTGATACGCTCGGTGAACATCCCCCCGCTAAACTGTTATTTATAATAGCTGTTTGATTAGTTACCCAAGCTGCAATATCAGCATCCAGTGCATTTTGAGCAGCAGTAGGATCCGCATTATCAAACTCACAGGCTTCAGCTGTATCATTACTAGGGGCATCATATGTTACTGGAGGAGATTCCACATTTATAATTTGGTCATAAGTTTCTGCATTCCCACAGGCATCGGTAATGGTATAAGTTCTGGTAACGACAATAGGACAGGTACCAGAGGCACTATCAGAGCTAGTTACTATTAAATCAGTATCATTGGTACA
>NZ_VDCS01000076.1 GCF_006265225.1 Allotamlana fucoidanivorans
GATACCGCCGCTTTGGCTCCACTATAGGCTGGTATTTTGGTTAGTGGTGTAAACGCATTCATAGAAGACACGTTTAAAATACTACACCCTGTTTGACCAACCATATCTTGCGCAAAAACTTGCGTTGGCAATAGAGTGCCTATAAAATTAAGGTTGAACACAAACTCAATGCCCTTAGGGTCTAAATCAAAAAAAGTTTTGAAACCGTCTTCTTTATTTAATAAATCCTCCGCTAAAAGAAACGGATTGCTTGTGGTTCCTAAAGGATGATTACCACCTGCTCCGTTTATTAATATATCACATCCACCAAATGCCTCATTAACTTCTTTCTTTGCTGCAATAAGCGATTCCTTTTCTAAAACATTAGCC
>NZ_VDCS01000077.1 GCF_006265225.1 Allotamlana fucoidanivorans
CATTGGCGTTTAGTTCTCAAAAAAGGACTTGAGCCAAAACTTTGAAAATTAGAACTGATTTTTAGGCAAAAAACCAATATTTTAAACAAGCACCGAATATCGCTCTTGCACTATATTTGGTAACGTTTCGGCTATGAGTAGTTGCGTGGGTTAGCACTTAATTTAGCAAGTACACACCGAACTGAAAATCCGCTAGGATTTTCAGAAGTAGGCGAGAACAAGCAATTACTTATAGCCATTGTTGGCAATAGTGTTTTAATATATTTTACTGGGTCAATTAATTTAATAATTTGTTTTTATTTTAATTTCTAAATAAGAATTCAGATGATTATTGACATTGGTTATTGTAAAATTCGATTA
>NZ_VDCS01000078.1 GCF_006265225.1 Allotamlana fucoidanivorans
GTTTCTTGGATTAGCAGTAATTCTTGCTGTTAAATTACCACCTTCTACAACTGATACGGTTTGAACTGATTCTTTAACGGCTTGATTGTCTTGTTCTAAGCCTCTTTTAGTAGCAAGAATGTTTTCATTGATAGCATTTGAGATTTGTCCAAATTCATCATTGCTTTTTACTTCTATAGTAGAAACATTTTTTGTTTTATAGTTGATAAAATCAAAGAATGAAGTTAAACCTGTTTGGATAGCTGCAAGTGGGGAGAGGCTTCTGCTGATTAAAAATCTAATCAAGATTAAAGCTATGATTATAGCTATAATACCGACTATAGCTTGTTTCATTAAAATGGAATTAACAGCGGA
>NZ_VDCS01000079.1 GCF_006265225.1 Allotamlana fucoidanivorans
CTATCCAAAGCTCCCGTTGGCTCATCAGCCAAAATAAGCTCTCCGCCATTGATTAAAGCTCTTGCTATAGAAACGCGTTGTTGCTGCCCTCCGCTTAATTCGTTTGGCTTAGAATCTAACTTGTGAGCTAATTCTAAATCATTTAAGAGTTTTTTAGCATTTTGACTTCTTTCTTGTAAATTTTTTCCCGCATAAACTGCAGGTAAAGAAACATTTTCTTTAGCACTCAGCAAGCTTAAAAGATTGTAT
The DNA here is from genome assembly GCF_006265225.1 of Allotamlana fucoidanivorans. Taxonomy (GTDB): domain Bacteria; phylum Bacteroidota; class Bacteroidia; order Flavobacteriales; family Flavobacteriaceae; genus Allotamlana; species Allotamlana fucoidanivorans. The sequence goes on from NZ_VDCS01000079.1 coordinate 250, forward strand.
CTTTGAAATATAAAGCCTATTTTTTCACGCCTTAATCTTGCTTTTTCATCATTATTAAGTTTAGTGACTTCATACTCATCAAAAACATAAGTTCCACTACT
>NZ_VDCS01000008.1 GCF_006265225.1 Allotamlana fucoidanivorans
AGGGAGGGATAACGATGATTTTTTAACTTAATTATTATACTTATCATTTTGGTTTTATAAATTCTGGTTACAATATAATAACTTTCTTACAATGTATCAAAAGGATTTTTAATATCCATTAAATTAGTTGAAGATACATGTGTAAAATGTATTGCTTCAACACCTATGTCGTTTTCGTTTTCTGGATGTAATAATGTCATTTTTTAACCAATTATTCGTCTCAGATAAATTTCGCTAAATATTGCCTTTTTCACACTTGTTTTTCCATTAGTTTTATTTCATCATTTCGTTTGAGATGAATTTATTAATTATTTTAATATAAAAATTATGAGTTTAAATTCAGATTAAGATTACAGTCAAGAAGAGCTTGACAATCATGCAAATCAATTAAATCCTGAAAATGACGCTTATTGGTCATCAAGGGAGTAGTTAAACAAACCGTAGCATTAAATTGTTACGGTTTGTTTGTTTCGAAAATTAATTAAGAATATCGACATGTTTTCGGCAAAAATTCGGCAAAAAAATGAAATAAAAAACCGTAAAACGCTGTTTTTTAACGAATTACGGTTTTATCAAGTACTCAAGGTGGGAATCGAACCCACACTTCCGAAGAAACTGGATTTTGAATCCAGCGCGTCTACCAATTCCGCCACTTGAGCATTTCGGACAGCAAAAATATATATTTTTTCTAAATTATTCACAAAAATACTAGGCAATATACTTTTTAGGTTAAAATAAATCCATAAATTTGCACCTCGTTTAAAATAAGCTGGTGTTTCGCACTAAAAAACAATACGTTAACTATGCCAATTGTTATTACCGAAGCTAAAATTTTTGCTTGTACCCAAAGTAAAGTTCTTGGTGAAAAAATCGCTAAAGCCTTTGGGGCCGAATTAGGTAATGTTATTACTTCTACATACAGTGATGGAGAATTTCAACCATCCTATGAAGAATCTATTCGCGGTACTCGCATTTTCATTATTGGGTCTACCAATCCAGGACCTGAAAATTTAATGGAAATGTTATTAATGATTGATGCTGCTAAACGAGCTTCAGCAAGACACATTACAGCTGTTTTACCGTATTTTGGGTGGGCAAGACAAGATAGAAAAGATAAGCCACGTGTGCCTATTGCTGCTAAATTAGTGGCTAAAATGATTGAAGCTGCTGGGGCTACGCGAATTATCACCATGGATTTACATGCGGATCAAATTCAAGGCTTTTTTGAAAAACCAGTAGATCATTTGTTTGCATCAACTATTTTCTTACCATATTTAAAACGGTTAAATTTGCCTAATTTAACAATTGCCTCACCAGATATGGGAGGGTCAAAAAGAGCTTACGCTTATTCAAAGGCCTTACAAAGTGATGTCGTAATTTGTTATAAGCAACGTGCTAAAGCCAATGTTATTTCGCATATGGAATTGATTGGTGATGTTACTGGTAAAAATGTAGTGCTTGTTGATGATATGGTTGATACTGCGGGTACTTTAACTAAGGCCGCCGATTTAATGATGGAGCGTGGTGCGCTTAGTGTAAGAGCTATTTGTACACACCCCATTTTATCAGGTAAAGCGTATGATAATTTAAATAACTCAAGATTAGAAGAACTTATAGTTACAGACTCTATTCCTGTAAAGCCATTAAGTGATAAAATTAGAGTATTAAGTTGTGCTGATTTGTTTGCAGAGGTAATGGAAAAAGTACACAACAACAAGTCTATCAGTTCAAAATTTGTGATGTAAATCACTTGAATAAAGAATATTAATTTAATATATATATAAATGAAATCAATTACAATCAACGGATCTCAAAGAGAAAGCGTGGGCAAAAAAGCAACAAAAGCCTTACGTAATGCTGGTCAGGTTCCTTGCGTATTATACGGAGGAGATAAGCCAGTGCATTTCTCTGCACCAGAATTAGCTTTCTCTAAACTTGTATACACGCCTAATGCGCATACAGTTGTAATTAACTTAGAAAGTGGTGAAACATTTAATGCTGTATTACAAGACATTCAATTTCACCCGGTAACAGATAATATTTTACATGTAGATTTCTATCAGTTATTTGAAGATAAAGAAATTGCATTAAATATTCCTGTAAACTTAGTTGGTAACTCTAGAGGGGTTAAAAATGGTGGTGTGTTAAGAAAAAATCACAGAAAATTACGTATTAAGGCACTTCCTGTTAACTTACCAGATTTTATAGAAATAGACATTACACCTCTTAAAATTGGAGGAAAAGTTTATGTAGGTGATTTACCAAATGAAAACTACACCTTCTTGCATTCAGATAATACCGTAGTATGTCAAGTGAGAACATCTAGAAATGCTGTGGCAACTGATGATGATGAAGAAGAATTAGAAGAAGGAGCAGAAGCACCTGTGGCTGAAGCACAAGAATAGATACATTCTTAAGTAAAATATGAAGCATCCTAAAATATTTTGGGATGCTTTTTTATTTTTACAAAAACAAATGTAAATGGGGTCATTTTTTATGAGGTTTTTTGCTTCAAACTGTCATGAACAAGGAATAAAAGTTATGAAAAAGTTTTTAATTGTAGGTTTAGGAAATATGGGGGCTAAATATGAAAATACGCGCCATAATATCGGGTTTAAAGTGTTAGACTATTTTGCATCTCAAGAAGGGTTGTCATTTGAAACCCAAAAGTTGGGTGATGTTACAACCTATACTTTAAAAGGAAGAACATTTATTTTCTTAAAACCTAATACTTATATGAATTTAAGCGGAAAATCCGTTCAGTATTGGTTAGCCAAAGAAAAGATACCATTAGAAAATCTTTTAGTTATTACAGACGATTTAAATTTGCCCTTTGGCAGTATACGATTAAAAACTAAAGGAAGTGATGGCGGACATAACGGACTTAAAGATATTCAGGATAAATTGAATACCACAAAGTATAACCGTTTTAGGTTTGGTATTAGTGATGCTTTTAGCAAAGGCAGGCAAGTGGATTATGTTTTAGGAGAATGGACCGAAGAAGAATCGGAAACCTTAAAAGAACGATTAGGAACCTCGATTGAATTAATTAAGTCATTTGTTTTAGCAGGTGTAAATAATACCATGAATGCATTCAATGGTAAGTAATAGCCTTCTTTATTTAATTATAACTCTTTTGGTGAATTCTTTTACACCATTTGATATTTTGAGAATGTACATGCCTGAAAATATATTTTGCAATGTCACATTTTCTTCAAAATTTGTACTACCATTATACGTTTCTTGATATACCAATCTATTTCTAAGATCGTATAGTTTTATATCCACATTGTTTTTTGTAGGGTTGTATAGCTGAATAGTAAATTCACCTGTATTCGGATTAGGGTAAAGAACTAATTTGTTAGGGTCTCCAGGTTCTCCAATATCTAATAGTGTTTCAGTGGTTTCACATATTTCAACAAACCAGGAGTTAAGAGTGCCTTCGTCTCCAGCTTCGAAATCACCTAGTTGTATAGTCCAGTTTCCTGAAGAGTTTTTGTTATTAAACTTGGCTAGCAAATCATTGAACGATTTGGCTGATGTATTTAGTGAAGCACTCAGGCAATTAAGTAAAGGAGCCTGATCGTCAAAAATGCTAATCAAATTTTCTTCATTACCACAGTCGCTCGGTGATTTCAAAAGTACTATGGTGTTGTCAGGGCCTTGCACTCTTATGCCTAAATCTCCAATATAAGAATGCGTAATGTCTAAGCCTATATTTATATCTGTAATTGCTTTTGCGTCACCTATATTAATGGTATGCGATTGAGTAAAATCTTTTCCATTATCTGTAATATTGATGCCTAAATTAGGAGCTGAACTATATTGGGTACACGTTTTACTTACAATATAATTTATAGCAAAATCTGTGGTATTAATAGCAAAGAAGTTATTGTTGGTTGGCTCAATTAAAATTCTGCAATACGGAGCAGGTAAATGAGGTACCGTGATAATATGACTTCCATCATTGGGGGTGTTTGATGCCAAAGTATGTTCATAAGTCATACCACCGTTTGTAGATAATAGTATGTTAACATTTGAGGCTCCAGATAAGTTATTTGTATTGTTTACGTTCCATGTGATGGTTTCATTAGTGCCACTTTCCCAAAGAATATTGGGTGTGTTCTGTGAGGTTATACTAAACGGGCCATATGCAGAACTAAAGGTCACACGCATGTCGTCATGCGCATTATTAGCGCCACCTGGTCTATTATCTCTAACAGTAAGTCTGAAATCTGCGGTTCTATCTACATTTGGCACTTTTTCCCATTGGGTAGCATTAATACCAAAGGTTAAATCTTCCAAATTAGGAAAATACCTAATATTGCTTTCTGTTGGCGGATAAGACCTAAATAATACCGAATTTGAATTTGAGCTATTAGGATTGGGGTATGTTGTAACTGCATCATCTTCATTAAACTGTTCCCAACAGTACGTGAGCTGATCACCGTCTGCATCTGAAGCGTTTCCTACTAATTTAAAAGCGGTTCCAACAGGTAAAGTTAAATTAGAACCAGCATTAACAGTAGGTGTAGAGTTACCTGTGTTTTCAGTAGAAGGGCATGTGGTGGTCTTAATAAAAGTTGTAATTTGTTGTAAAGAAGCGGCATGAAAATAAGGGTCACTATGTCGTTGTACATTGGTAGAGCCTGTGATACCCGCATAAGCCATAATGGTTGATCCGCCACCAGGTTCCATTTGCGTATTTGTGCCTTCACTACCATCATGCGTCCAAGTATGGGTAGCACCAAATTGATGCCCAATTTCATGGGCTACAAAATCTAAATCAAAATTAATACCAGCAGGCGAAGGACTTGTGGAAAACCCAGAGCCTTTATGGTTTTTATCAGCGTAAGACCCTCCGTTATTACATACACACCCTATGCACCCTGCATCTCCTGTGCCATTGCCAGCACCATCATCAATACCACCAAGCAAATGACCTACATCATAATTAGCTTCTAAAATTTCTGTATCTAAGGTTGTGGCTAGTTGGGTGTTATAATTTCCTAAATTGGTATAAGGATCGGTACTCGGGTTTAAGTAAATCACCTTATCATTATTAGCCACTAATTGCAGAGAAACATTAAACTCATTTTCAAAAACCGCGTTAATATTGGTTAAGGTAGCGTTAATAGCAGCGTTAACAGAGGCTAAGGAACCTCCATTAAATTGTCCATATTCACCAGTAACAGAAAGCGCTATTTTATAAGTACGTTTTATGCTGTCATCAGCGTCTTTTAACTCGTCTTCCTTAAGTTGTGTTTTGAAAAAGGTATTAATGCGTTCACAAAGAAAGTTGCCTTGTGCTAAGTTTGCCTTGTGTATCACAACAATTTGATTTAAGTTATTGGCAGCAGCTTCAATAACCGTGGTGTTACTGGTGCCTAAAACAACTCCAGATAAACCATTATATGGCGATATACTAAAGCGCAGATAAGCCAACGGATTGTCTATACCATAACCTGTGTATGATTTTATATGGGGGTATTTAGCTTGTAAATCTGGATGCATAACAGAGGTCTCTTCAATACGGAAACGCTCAAAAGTCCCATGAGCATTAGGGAAACTTAATATTAAATCAGATGTTTCCGTAGTTTTACTGGTCTTATTAGATTGCGTCAATGCTTGAGTAAGGGTTTGTAAATTAAATTGATAAACGAGACCTTTGTTGCTGGCAGTTTTATGGGGCTTCGATTTTAAAAGTGTCTTGGTTGTTGCTATTTTTGTAAAGTAATTATCTTGAGCAAAACCTGAAAATAAACTTAAAAGTATTGCAGTTGTTAAAACATAATGTAGTTTTGCTTTCATAAATACGTTTTTCGAGGCTAATTTTAATATCAAATATAGCAATTCTAATTATTTAACCTGGTTTTATTTAATTGTACACTTTGCATGAGAAAGGTAAAAAACTTAGAGCATTATAAGGCTTCAGAGGCTACTGTGGTAACCATTGGTACGTTTGATGGGGTGCATATTGGACATCAAAAAATAATAAAACGGCTTATAAATACAGGAAAAGTAGAAGGTTTAAAATCCGTAATACTTACGTTTTTTCCACACCCAAGAATGGTCTTGCAAAAGGATTCTAATATCAAGTTAATAAATACCATTAAAGAACGTCATGATATTTTAGATGCTTTAGGCTTAGATTTTTTGCTTATTAAAAAGTTTACCAAAGCCTTTTCAAGACTATCTGCTGAAGATTTTGTGAAAGATATTTTGGTAGATAAAATAAATGCCAAAAAAGTAATTATTGGCTATGACCACCGTTTTGGAAGAAATAGAAATGCTGATATCAATGATTTAAAAGTTTTTGGAGAAACTTATGGTTTTGAAGTGGAAGAAATTTCAGCGCAAGATATCAATGAGGTCGCTGTAAGTTCAACCAAAATAAGAGCTGCTATAAATGATGGCGATATTCAAAAAGCGAATAAATATTTGGGCTATGATTTTATGCTAACGGGTGAGGTAAGTCAAGGTAGAGGTTTGGGCAAGCAATTAAATTTTCCAACGGCTAATATTGTTATAGAGGAAGATTATAAAATTATTCCGAAGCAAGGCGCTTATGTTGTGTATGCCAAAATAAATGACCTAACGGTATATGGCATGATGAATATTGGTATGAACCCAACAGTGAATGGGAGCGAGCAAACTATTGAAGTGCATTTTTTTGACTTTAATTCATCTATCTACGGAGAAATTATTCAAATACATTTATTAGAACGCTTAAGAGATGAGCAAAAATTTGAATCGGTTGAGGCTTTAAAAAAACAACTCGCTAAAGATAAAGAGACTGCTTTAAAATTCATCTCAAGCCATAAGCCGTCTTAACGGTTATTTTACAATAAAAACAAGAGCGATTATCTTGTTAATTCCTTAAATTTGTCGCTTAAATTTTCAAGACATGTTACAAGTTGCTTTTATTAGAGAGAACAAAGATTTAGTAATTGAGCGCTTAGCAAAGCGAAATATTGATGCACGTCAAATGATTGATGATGTTATTGCGTTTGATGAAGCAAGACGAAGCTTACAAGCAGAACTCGATAATACCTTGGCCGAATCAAACACTTTATCAAAAGAAATTGGAAATTTATACAAATCTGGGCAAGCTGAAAAAGCCAATGCCCTTAAGCAAAAAACGAGTGAATTAAAAGAGTCATCAAAAGTACTGGCTGAGTCATTAAATGCTAAAGCAGATGCTTTAAATGAACTACTTTATAAAATTCCCAACGTGCCCAATGCCATAGTTCCAGCTGGTAATACAGATGAAGATAATGAAGAGGTGTTTAGTGCGGGCGAGATTCCTAAACTCCATGACGAGGCTTTGCCGCATTGGGAATTAGCTAAGAAATATGATATTATTGATTTTGAATTAGGGAATAAAATCACGGGAGCAGGTTTTCCTGTATATAAAGGCAAAGGCGCACGATTACAACGGGCTTTAATAGCCTATTTTCTTGATAAAAATACGGCTGCCGGCTACACCGAATTTCAGTTGCCACACTTAGTCAATGAAGCCTCTGGTTTTGGCACGGGGCAGTTACCTGATAAAGAAGGACAAATGTATCATGTAACAGGAGATAATCTATATCTTATTCCAACAGCAGAAGTGCCAGGTACCAATATTTTTAGAGATGTGGTTTTAAGTGAAGCAGAATTACCAATAGGTATAACAGGTTACACGCCATGTTTTAGAAGAGAGGCAGGAAGCTATGGCGCTCATGTGAGAGGTTTAAACAGATTACACCAATTTGATAAGGTTGAAATTTTACGTGTAGAACACCCTTCAAAATCTTATGAAGCACTAGATGGGATGGTAGATCATGTGAAAACCATTCTTGAAGAGTTAAAGTTACCATACCGAATATTGAGATTATGTGGTGGCGATTTAGGGTTCACCTCTGCATTAACTTATGATTTTGAAGTGTTCTCAACAGCACAAGACCGTTGGTTAGAGATATCATCTGTTTCAAATTTTGAAACATTTCAAGCCAACCGCCTAAAACTAAGATTTAAAAACAGTGAAGGTAAAAATGAGCTGGCTCACACTTTAAATGGAAGTTCATTAGCACTACCTAGAGTTTTAGCTGGCATATTAGAAAATTACCAAACCGAGAAAGGTATTGTTATTCCTGAAGTGCTACAACCGTACACTGGTTTTAGTATAATTGATTAAACTAGTAAAAATCTTACAAATCAATAATCTTTTTTATCAAAAACATCGATTAAATGCGTGTTTTGGTTGATACATGACATTTTTAGGTCGTTTTACTTGCATTTTTTAAAGATATTTTTCAAGTTAGCAGCACCAAATCTATTAAACCTGCTGACCATGAAGAATATTAAGCGTTTAGTACTGTTAATTGCTCTGATTTTTTTCGCTACAAAAGTGTTGTCCTCAGATTTCGAACTGGTTAAATCTGACGATAATTCAACTACAATAGTGAGTAAATAGGAATTCTGTTTTCATAATATCTCTTGATGCACAAAAAGATGTTTTTGAAATAAATAATTGTGATTTTTCATTAAATTAAAGACTGTCCCCAATCGAGTTTTTAATTAACGGTAGTTAATAGAAGAATAATTTTTTGGTTGGTTGATGCCCGAATTTTTCGGGCATTTTTTATTATAATATTAGTAAAATTAACGAAGTAAACCTATTGTAGTGCCTTTAACGCAACCAAATGGTAATTATGCTATCTAAGAGTATAATATAAATATACATTGACATGAAAAGAGTATTGACTTTATTTTTAATTGGAATAACATTTTTAAGCTGTTCAAATGATGATGATGACAATGAAGATTCAACGAACTGTGATTTTAAAACCATAATAAGTGCTACTCAATATGAAAATGCACCTTCAGATGAACTAACCATAAATAGTTTAGAGATTAACGGTAACTGTATGACGATTAATTTTAGTGCAGGTGGTTGTAACGGAAATACTTGGGAAGTAGAACTAATTGATTCTGGTGCTACTTTAAAATCCTATCCGCCTCAAAGAAATCTCAGATTATCATTAAAGAATGAAGAGTTATGTGAAGCATATATTACAAAAGAATTGACTTTTGACATTTCAAACTTACAAGATGGTGGAGGTAAAGTACAACTGAATGTAATAAACTCCGATAAGAGCATTTTATATGAATATTAAAAACAAACCATACTCAAATACGCTATATTTACCGTATGAGATTTGTTTTTTTCATTGGAGTACTACTTTTTTCAATAGCTGGGGTTACTCAAGAAGATATTCTTGCTAAAGAGTATTTTAAAAATGGTGACTATGAAAAGGCTTTATTGGAGTATAAGGCACTTTATGCAAAATCGCCGTCCAACATCAACTATATTAATCAAATTATAAGTACACATCAGCAACTAGAACAGTATGATGAGGTGGAAGCCTTTTTATTAAAGTTGATGGAACGTATTAACTATCCAGCTTTTTTTGTTGAAATAGGGTATAACTTTCAGTTAAAAAATGATTTGAATACGGCAAAAGCCTATTATGAAAAAGCGCTTGCCAGTATTGATGACCACGTAAATAATGTCTATGGCGTGGCACGTACTTTTCAAAATCATTCGTTGTTAGAAGAAGCTTCTTTAGCGTATGAAAAGGCCATGACAATAAATCCTGAATTTAATTTTAATTTACAACTGGCACAGATTTATGGGGAGCAGGGTAATATTGAAAAGATGTTTATAGGCTATATTAATTTTATTGAGTCTAATCCTGAGCAGTTAGGTAATATAAAGCGAGCCTTGTCCGATTTTATTACTGATGATGCGTATAGTGAAAATAATACCTTGTTCAGAAAAATTTTATTAAAAAAGTTACAGCAAGCACCTAATACGCTTTGGAATGAAATGTTAAGCTGGCTATTTGTTCAGCAAAAGGATTTCAAAAAAGCATTCACCCAAGAGAAAGCTATCTTTAATAGAGAGCAAGTAGGGTTAAATAGAATTGTTGATTTGGCCATTTCAGCCGGTAATGACAATCAAACAGATTTGGCTAAAACCATTTATACTTATGTGATTGAAATAGCGCCAGACATAGACACCCAACTACAAGCGCATTATGAGGCTATTCAGCTTGAAATTAAAGAGAGTTCAAAAGACCAATATAACACTATAAAGGCAAAATATTTAGATTTGTTTAATAGCTATGGTGAGCAAAGTAAAGCCTTGAAACTTAAAATTTCATATGCCCATTTTTTAGCGTTTTATATGAATAACACCAAAGATGCCATTTCCTATTTAGAAAAGACCCTAAAGCTACCACTCAATAAAATGGAGCAAGCACAGGTTAAACTTGAATTAGGCGATATTTTGGTTTTGAACGAACAATTTAGTAAAGCTCTTATTTATTATACTCAAATTCAACGCCATTTAAAAAATAGTACCATATCTCAAGAAGCTCGATTTAGGGTAGCTAAAACAAGTTATTATAAAGGCGATTTTAAATGGGCAGAATCTCAGCTTAAAATTTTAAAAGCATCAACGTCTCAACTTATTGCCAATGACGCGCTTGATTTGAAATTGTTAATTACAGATAATAAATATGAAGATTCGCTTCAAACGGCACTTAAACTTTATGCAAAGGCCGATTTGCTTGCCTTTCAAAATAAAAAGGAGGCTTCTATACAGCTTCTAGATAAAATTTTAGAAGACCATAAAACAGAACCCATTATAGCTCAAGCCTTATACAAACAGGCGCAATTGTATGAAGAAAAGTTTGTATTTGAAAAGGCTCTGGCTAATTATGAACGTATCATTACCAATTACAGAGATGGTATTTTAGCAGATGATGCGTATTTTCATTTAGCAACAATTTATGATAAGTACTTAAATGAACCAGAAAAGGCCAAAGCGATGTATGAAAAGATAATTTTTAATCACGCCGATAGTATTTATTTTGTTGAAGCGAGAAAACGATTCAGAACATTACGCGGAGATGCCCTAAATTAAAAAGAAAGCTATGTATATATATAATGTTACCGTAAATGTTGATGAATCAATTCATGATGAATGGTTGGTTTGGATTAAAGAGCATATTCCGCAGGTTTTGGGAACAGGCAAGTTTAATAAAGCCACTCTTACACGAGTTTTGGTAGAAGAAGAAATGGGAGGCGTAACTTACTCTATTCAGTATAAATCATATTCCCGTGAAGCATTAGATGCCTATTATAAAGAAGATGCAGAACGCCTTAGAAACGAAGGATTAAAAAAGTTTGCCGATAAGATGCTTGCCTTTAGAACAGAGCTTCAAATTATTGATGAATACACGGTGAATTTTAAGTAATACCGCTTAAAATTCCTGTCAAATTTTAAAAACTTATTTTTGTGTCCTAAATAATGCTTAAGCAAAGGTAAAATCTATTTAGACTCATGACAGTAAAAGCTAAAAAACATCTCGGTCAACATTTTTTAAATGACGAATCTGTAGCGCAGAAAATAGCAGATACCCTGTCGTTACAAGGCTATCAAAATGTTTTAGAAATAGGGCCAGGTATGGGCGTTCTAACCAAATATTTGGTTAAAAAAAACATAACAACCTATGTTATTGAAATTGATCCAGAATCTGTAACGTATTTAAAAGCCAATTACCTAAACTTAGCGCCTAGAATTTTAGAACAAGATTTTTTAAAGTATGATTTAAACACCGTATTTAAGAATCAACCTTTTGCTATCATTGGCAATTTCCCATATAATATTTCAAGTCAAATTGTTTTTAAGGCTTTAAAAATGCGTAACCAAATTCCAGAGTTTTCAGGAATGTTTCAAAAAGAGGTGGCACAACGTATTTGTTCAAAAGAGGGTTCAAAAATATATGGCATTCTATCTGTATTAACACAAGCTTTTTATGAAGCCGAATACCTTTTTACAGTACCGCCAAATGTATTCAGTCCGCCTCCAAAAGTAGATTCAGGTGTTTTAAGATTAACCAGAAAAGAAGATTTTAGCTTACCTTGTGATGAAACGTTATTTTTTAAGGTGGTAAAAACAGGATTTCAACAACGTAGAAAAACACTTCGTAACAGTTTAAAAACATTCAATTTATCCGATAATTTAAAAGCAAATAGTATATTTGGCAAACGCCCAGAACAATTAAGTGTTCAGGAATTTATTAAACTTACACAGTTGATAGCAGAGGATAGTTAATACATCTTTGTAGGTGATTTTGATGAACTCAAAATTCAGGATTATAGTACATGTCGGAAGAAAAAGAAAACATACAATTTCAATTAACAAATCAACTTGTTGAAAAAGTAGAGCAGCTTATTGAATCCCAAAATGATAAGGAGCTTAAAAAGGTTTTAGATGAGTTTCATTACGCCGATATAGCCGAAATATTAGATGAACTTAATTTAGAAAGCGCCGTTTATGTGATTAAGCTTTTAGATTCTGAAACCACATCAGATATTCTGATGGAACTCGATGAAGATAATCGTGAGAAAGTTTTAAAAAGCCTATCTGCCCAAGAAATCGCCGATGAAGTTGAAGAGTTAGATACCGATGATGCGGCCGATATTATTGCCGAATTGCCTGAGGAACGTCAACGAGAAGTAATTTCCAGAATTGAAGATGAAGAGCATAAAGCGGAGATTACTGAACTTTTAGCCTATGCAGATGATACTGCAGGAAGTTTAATGGCTAAAGAATTGGTAAAAGTTTATGAAACATGGACAGTGGCTGGGTGTCTGCGTCGCATAAGAGGGCAAGCTAAAGATGTGACTAGAGTTCATTCTGTGTATGTTGTTGATAAGGAAAATAAATTGGTGGGACGCTTATCGTTAAAAGATCTTGTGGTTGCAAAAAACGATCAAAAAATAGCCGATATATACATCTCAAATGTTGATTATGTTAATGTGAATGAAGATGTAGAGGAAGTAGCCCGATTAATGGCAAAGTATGATTTAGAAGCCATTCCTGTGGTTGAGAGTGATGACAATAAAGTACTGCTTGGGCGTATTACTATTGATGACATTGTAGATGTTATGAAAGAAGAGGCAGAAAGAGATTACCAAATGGCGGCTGGTATTACCAGTGACGTAGAGGCCGATGACAGCATTTTGCAACTAACGCGTGCTCGATTACCTTGGTTGTTTTTAGGCTTAGTAGGTGGTGTTGGAGCGTTTTTAATTATGGAAGGGTTTCAAGAAACATTTAGTACCTATGCTGTTTTGTTCTTTTTTACCCCATTAATAGCTGCTATGGCAGGAAATGTGGGTGTGCAATCAAGTGCTATTATTGTTCAAGGTTTAGCCAATGACGATGTAAAAGGAAGTATTAATAGCCGTTTGCTGAAGGAAATGCTACTTGCAGCATTAAACGGGGTTATTTTAGCCATGTTTTTGTTTCTTTTTGTTTGGGCAACAAAGGGTGAGATGAATACGGCTTTTGCTATTTCGGTTTCGCTGGTGGTGGTTATTATTGTTGCTGGTTTAATAGGTACTTTTGTTCCTTTGTTTTTAGATAAACGTGGTATTGACCCAGCCATAGCTACAGGACCTTTTATTACCACAAGTAATGATATTTTTGGCATTTTAATCTACTTTTGGATTGCTAAAATGATTTTAGGAATTTAGAATGCTCGGTTCGCTGGGCTTGTTTCAGTATCACATACTTTTTTACTTTTAACAATAAAATGCATCTTCAGAAAATGAAGATTTTATAACTTATGAAGATCCTTCACCTTGATACCAATCACGACCTTTTAATCAATCAATTGCGAGATCTTGGGTTTGCCAATGACGAAGATTATACTTCATCAAAAGTAGATATAGAAAAGAAAATTTCAAGCTATGATGGTATTGTAATACGAAGCCGATTTACTATTGACAAGTCATTTTTAGATGCTGCGACCAATCTAAAGTTTATAGGTCGGGTAGGAGCAGGTTTAGAAAATATTGATTGTGACTATGCTAATAGCAAAGGTATTACACTTATTGCGGCTCCAGAAGGTAACCGAAATGCCGTAGGAGAACATGCTTTAGGAATGTTACTGTCGTTATTTAATAAACTTAATAAAGCCGACAGAGAAGTAAGGGAAGGTAAATGGTTGCGGGAAGCTAATCGCGGTGTAGAATTAGATGGCAAAACAATAGGGCTTATAGGGTACGGTAATATGGGAAAAGCCTTTGCTAAGAAACTCCGTGGTTTTGATGTACAGGTGTTGTGTTATGATATTAAGGAAGATGTAGGTGATGAGAATGCAAAACAGGTTTCACTTGAAGAATTTCAAAAAAAGGTTGAGGTGGTTAGTTTGCATACGCCGCAAACTCCTTTGACTCTGGGGATGATCAATGCACAATTTATCAATGATTTTAAACAGTCGTTCTGGTTTATTAATACAGCTAGAGGAAAAAGTGTAGTGACTGCAGATTTAGTTGAAGCATTACAATCTGGTAAAATTTTAGGAGCAGGTTTAGATGTTTTGGAATATGAGAAAGCCTCATTTGAAACGCTGTTCTCGTCTGAATTACCAGAGGCTTTTCAGTATGTAATTCAGGCAGAAAATGTATTGCTTACGCCGCATGTTGCGGGGTGGACTGTTGAGAGCAAAGAAAAATTAGCCCAAACCATTGTAGATAAAATAAAAGCAAAATTTTGTTAACTTTAGTATCTAAAGTTTTACAAGATGCAGTACCAAGCTAATTCTCCTGAAGATTATATTTCTCAAATTCCTCAAGACCGCCAAAGTGCTGCCAAACAACTTAGGGAAACAATAAAAAATAATCTTCCCGAAGGTTTTGAAGAGGGCATGCAATATGGCATGATTGGCTATTTTGTTCCGCACCGTATTTATCCAAACGGGTACCATTGCAATCCTAAAGAGCCCTTACCTTTTATGAGTTTTGCGTCACAAAAAAACTCTATAAATTTATATCACAGTGGTATATATGCTGTGCCCGAAATACAGGATTGGTTTGTTAAGGAGTATCCGAAGTATTGCTTGGGAAAATTAGATATGGGTAAAAGTTGTATTCGTTTTAAAAAGATAGACACCATACCCTTTGCCCTTATTGCTGAACTCTGTGAAAAAATATCGGTTCAGAAGTGGATTGCTATTTATGAATCTAATATCAAAAAGAATTAAACCATTAAACTTTAGTATTTATGAAACTAGGAGCATTTTCAGTCAGTTTAAATGTTAAAGACATTAAAGTGTCTAAGATATTTTATGAGCGTTTAGGGTTTAGCCTGTTTGCGGGAGATATTGATCAACATTATGTAATCATGAAAAATGGAAATAGTATTATAGGGTTATTTCAAGGAATGTTTGAGCAAAATATTTTAACCTTCAACCCTGGTTGGGATGAGAATGCTAATGCCCTTGCATCTTATGATGATGTAAGAAGCATTCAAGATCATTTAAAAAAACATAACATCACATTAGAGCGCGAAGTAGATAAAAACAGTTCTGGTCCAGGAAGTATTGTGTTGTATGATCCTGATGGTAATACGATTCTTATTGACCAACATGTATAACTAAAAAAATGAAAAAACGCGTAACTGGAATTGGCGGAGTTTTCTTTAAAACCAAAGATCCAAAAGCAACAAAACAGTGGTACAAAAAGCATTTAGGTTTTAATACAGATGATTACGGTTGTACCTTTTGGTGGAAAGATAAAGAAGGAAACGATTGCTCAACACAGTGGAGCCCTTTTTCAGAAGATACCGAATACTTTCAGCCTGTACAGAAAGACTTTATGTTTAATTATAGGGTTGAACATCTAAAAGAATTACTTGAAACATTAAAAGATGAAGGTGTTACCATAGTAGGCGACATGCAAGAGTTTGAATACGGTAAATTCGCGTGGATTTTAGATAATGAAGGGAATAAAATAGAACTTTGGGAACCAATAGACCGCGCTTTTTTGTAATTTTCGGCCGATACATTTAATCACAGCATTTGGCTTATTTAGATATTTTAAAATCCTATAACCTTAGTACAGTAGATTGGTTATTTGTTGGGTTTGCCGTTTTTTTATTGGGTATTTCAAAATCAGGTATCAAGGGCATTGGTATCATCATAGTGGTGATCATGGCCTTCGTTTTTGGCGAAAAAGCCTCAACAGGTATCTTGCTTCCTCAGCTTATTTGTGCCGATATATTGGCGGTAACCTATTACAACAGTCATGCCCAATGGAAATATATAAAAATACTCTTACCATGGATGATTATTGGTGTTTTGGTGGGTGTTTGGATTGGAAATGATATTTCTGAAACCTTATTCAAACGGTTAATGGCGGTCATTATATTGGCTTCAGTGGTGATTATGTTTGTTATGGAAAACCGCAAATCAAAGCAGATACCCACAAATACATGGTTTTCAAGTGGCACGGGATTTTTAACAGGATTTACCACTATGATTGGTAATTTAGCAGGACCTATTTCAAACATTTATTTTCTGGCCATGCGTTTTCCAAAAAATGAATTTATTGGTACGGCGGCCTGGTTGTTCTTCATTATAAATGTATTTAAACTGCCGTTTCATATGTTTGTGTGGAACACCGTATCAAAAGAAAGTTTGATTTTAAATGCGGTATTAATACCTGTGGTTACTACGGGTTTTTTTCTAGGGGTGTATATTGTAAAATTTATTTCAAATATTAATTACCGACGGTTTATACTTTTTGTTACTGCTCTTGGAGGTATAATTATGTTGTTTAGGTAATCAATTAGTAGTGAAAATTTATTAGTTTTGAAGTCTAATCAAAATCTTCACTATCATGTCAGATCACAAAAATACCAATGACAATTTAAAAGAAAAAGCCAATGAGTTTGCTAACGAAGCCAAAGAAACCGCTTCTGAATTTGCTAACAACGCTAAAGAAACATTTGCCTCAACAGACAATAAAAAAGTGTTGGCTGGCATTTTAGGCATTCTCTTAGGAGGTTTTGGTATTCATAAATTTATTTTGGGTTACAACAAAGAAGGTTTCATATTACTAATAGCTACCATACTTACATGTGGTGTTGCTAGTATCATTGGGTTTATAGAAGGCATTATTTATTTAACAAAATCGGACGCCGATTTTTATAACACTTATCAGGTAGGAAAGAAACCTTGGTTTTAATCCTGTGCAACCATTTACAAAAGGACTTCGCTTTATGAAGTCCTTTTTTGTTTTGTTACTTTATGGTTACCTCGGTTTCTAATACTGTATTTGAACTTCCTCCAATGAATATTTTAAAATCTCCAGGTTCAAATCGCCATTGACCCAAATTATTAAAAAAGCCTAATTCTTGCTCAGTCAGGGTAAACCTAATAGTTTTGGTTTCACCAGCTTCAAAGGCTACCAATTCAAACCCTTTTAACTCTTTAATGGGCCGCACTACGCTGGCCACTTTATCATGGATATAGAGTTGTACAACCTCTTTTCCATCAATGCTGCTTGTGTTGGTTACTTTTACTGAAACGGATAGTGTTGAATCAGCATTGACGGTAACGTTAAGGTCTTCGTATGAAAACTCAGAATAACTTAAGCCATGACCAAATACAAATTGAGGCGAATTTTCTTCGTCACTATAATGGGACCAAAAAACGTTGTCTTCTGCGTTTGCGGGTCGTCCTGTATTGTACCTGTTATACATAATTGGTACTTGTCCAACCGATCTTGGGAAAGACATTGTGAGTTTTCCGCTGGGGTTGTAATCCCCAAACACCACTTGAGCAATGGCATTACCACTTTGCGAGCCTAAGTGCCAAGCTTCAACTATTGAAGGTATATGTTGCGCGGCCCATGGAATTGCTAATGGTCTACCATTATTAAGTATCAATACAATGTTTTTATTAATTTCATATACGGCTTCAAGTAATTCTTGTTGAACACCAGGTAGGTTAATGTTGGCTCTACTTCGGCCTTCTCCACTTTGAAAACCGTGTTCACCCAAAACCATAACCACAACATCAGCCTTTTTAGCGGTTGCTATGGCGTCAGCAAAACCACTTTTATCATAGCTAATATTGGCTTTTCCAGTAAACCCGGGATTGCTTGTGAGTACTTTTACTCCTTCGCTGTAAATTATGGTATTTGCAGAGTGCTTTTTCAAGCCTTCTAAAACTGACACGGCCGAATTGGGTTCAGCTGCAGCACGCCAACTACCAATTGGGCTGTCTTTGTCATTAGCCAAGCTTCCTATTAACGCAATTTTTAAACCTTCCTTTTTAAGAGGAAGTTGTTTGTTTTCATTTTTTAAAAGGACGATGGATTTTTTCGCCATGTCTAAAACAGCTTCATGGTGTTCAGGCTTGCCTATAGTTTGTTCGCGCTCATACGAACAGTATCTATATGGGTCATCAAATAACCCAAGTTCAAATTTCACTTTTAAAATACGCTTGACAGCATCATCAACAAGAGCTTCGTTTACAACGCCATCTTTAACCAATTTAACAAGTTCATTAACATAGGCATAAGATTCCATATCCATATCCGATCCGGCTTTGACTGCTATTTCAGCAACTTGTTTTAAATCTTTAGCAAAACCATGAGATATCATTTCTTTTAACGACCCCCAATCAGAAATAACAAAGCCCTCAAAGCCCCATTTACCTTTAAGAATATCGCGTTGTAAGAACGCATTCCCGGTAGCTGGAATACCATTTAAAATGTTAAATGCGTTCATAAACGTTTTGACGTCACTATCGGCTGCAGCTTTAAATGGTGGGAACACTTGATTGTATAATGTAGATGTGCCAATATCAACGGTGTTGTAGTCTCGTCCTGCTTCTGGAAATCCGTAAGCAGCAAAGTGTTTTGCACAGGCAGCAATAGTGGTGTTGGCTGAGAGTTTATCACCTTGAAAGCCCTGAACTCTTGCTTGCGCAATTTTTGAACCAAGAAACGCATCTTCACCAGCACCTTCCATGACACGTCCCCAGCGCGCATCTCGTGAAATATCAACCATAGGAGCAAAGGTCCAGTTTATACCAGCGGCAGCAGATTCATCTGCCGCTACACTTGATGATTTTTTAATGGCTTCTAAATCCCAACTTGCTGACTCGGCCAAGGGAATAGGACTTATAGTTTTATAGCCATGAATAACATCAAATCCAATAATTAACGGAATGCCTAATCGGGTTTCTTCAACTGCTATTTTTTGAACTTCGTAAACATTTTTTACACCTCTTACATTAAGCATTGAGCCCACCAGGCCTTGGCGTAAATGTTCATATTTTTTTGCGGCATTTCCTTCTGTTGGAGCAGGGCCAGTAACTTCCCAAAACCCATTATATTG
Source organism: Allotamlana fucoidanivorans (assembly GCF_006265225.1). GTDB lineage: Bacteria > Bacteroidota > Bacteroidia > Flavobacteriales > Flavobacteriaceae > Allotamlana > Allotamlana fucoidanivorans. The sequence continues at coordinate 19,253 of NZ_VDCS01000008.1, forward strand.
ATTCATTTGTCCAACTTTTTCTTCCAAAGTCATTAGCGTTAATAATGAATCTACTTTTTTATCAATTGGTGATTGCAATGGTGTAGTAGGTTTATAATCAGATTGACTTATAGCAAAAAAGGGTAAAACTAATCCTAAGCAAACATGTAATAATCTCATTGGTCATGATTTTTAGTGATGTAACAAAATAAGGATTTTTTAGCGCTTTTTGAGGCTGTATTTTTTAAAAAGTAAAATACACATTCATAATTAAGGAATTAATTGTTTGTGAAATTTGATTTATTATCGTAATATTGCAATATGTAAATTATAAATATGGGATTAACAAAATCACAAATATATACAGATAGACAGAATGATTTGGCACAGTTTTTTAAGGTGTTGGGTCACCCAGCTCGTGTTGCTATTCTGCAGTATATAAGTCAGCAGGAAGCCTGTATATGTAATGATCTTGTTGAAGAAATTGGCTTAGCACAAGCTACCATTTCTCAGCATCTTAAGGAATTAAAAAGTTTAGGTTTACTTAAAGGTGAAATAGAGGGGAAGCGCATGTGCTATTGTATTGATATGGTTCGATGGAATGATATTCAAAATCAACTTAATTCATTTTTCAATACCACTAAGTCTAATTGCTGCTAAATCGCCTTAAGGGATCATAAAAACTGGAAATAGATTAAATAAAAATAACATGAAAACACAAGATTTTTTTGAAGTATTAGAAGCTCATAAAAATAAAGCACTATTATTTGAATATGCTCCTAAAAAACTAGTTGGAGCCAACTACCATATTACAGAAGTGAAGCATGTAGGGATTGATGCTGTAGATTGTGGAGCTCAAATGGATTCTTGGAATGAAACGGTGGTGCAATTATGGGAAAGCCCTTCAGAACTTAATAAAACAGAATTTATGGGTGTGTATAAAGCACTTGGTATTTTTAAAAAAGTCGGCACTATGAAGCCTTATGATTTGCATTCTGAAATAAAATTTGAATACGGTAATTCACAGTTTCATACCGCTCAGTTGTTTGTTAACAATTTTGAAATACATGGGGATAGGTTAATTGTTAAATTAGCGGCTGAAAAAACCGACTGTAAGGCGAAATCAACTTGTGGGCTTCCTGAGGAAGTGGAGATTGTAGATGCATCTGCATGTTGTTCGCCAGAAAGTGGATGTTGTTAATATAAGAAGGACTATGATTGAAAAAATTACCGAAGTTATCAATACGCTAAATACCGATAACATTACTGAAGAAAGAAAGCAAATACTTCAACCCGTTATTGAATATTTAAAGGAAAAAATAAAAGGAAAGACTCCTATACGTTTAAATTTTATTTGTACTCATAATTCGCGTAGAAGTCATCTGTCACAAGTCTGGGCACAGACTATGGCGGCACAATATGGCGTTAAAAAGATAAGCTGCTATTCTGGAGGAACGGAAGCAACGGCCATGTTTCCTAAAGTAGGAGAAACGTTGGTTAATCAGGGGTTTCAAATAAGTAATTTATCTGAAGGAGATAATCCTGTTTATGCCATTAAATTTGATGATAATGAACCCGCTATAGTAGCCTTTTCAAAGACCTTTGATCATGCTTTTAATCCGAAATCAGCTTTTGCAGCTATCATGACGTGTTCATCGGCCGATGAAGCTTGTCCTATGGTGTCTGGTTGTGATAAACGTTTTGCTATAATGTATGAAGACCCAAAAAAGTCTGATGGAACACCAGAACAAACGGAAACCTATTTCAATCGTAGTTTAGAAATTGCTACCGAGATGAAATATATTTTTTCAAGTCTTTAATACTTAAGGTTTGGGCTGAAAATAGAGTTATTTTGACTCTGTGAACTTACGTTCTAGTTCAGCCTGAAACTCTTCCATAACAGGGCGAACAGTACTTTCTGGTAAATCGGCAATTTTAATATACATCAAGCCATCTACGGCATTATTAAAAAGGGGGTCTACATTAAAGGCTACCAATTTTGCATTTTGCTTGATGTATTTTTTAAGTAAAACAGGTAAACGTAAAGCTCCTGGTTCAATTTCATCAATGAATTTATCAAACTTATTTAAGTCTGCCTCAGTTTCATCAAAAACAAAATCTTTATCAGCGTCTTTTAGTTTTACTTTAAACTCTTTTTTAGGCCGAACGTATTGCGCAATATAAGGGTCATAGTAATGCGATTTCATAAACTCAATCATCAACGATTTTGAGAAGTTGGAAAACTGATTACTAATACTCACGCCACCTATTAAATATTTATGTTCTGGGAAGCGAAGTGTGGTATGAACAATACCTTTCCAGAGTAAAAACAAAGGCATGGGTTTTTGCTGGTACTCTTTTATGATGAAAGCGCGCCCCATTTCAATAGATTGGCTCATCATTTTATGAAGCTCGGGTTCAAACCGAAATAAATCTTGAAGGTAGAAGCCATTTATACCATATTTAGCATAAATTCTGGAACCTAAGCCCATGCGGTAAGCACCAGCCAAAAGTTTTTTATCATTATCCCATAGGAACATGTGGTGGTAGTACTCATCAAAAGGATCTAGGTCAATGGCTTCATTGGTGCCTTCGCCTACTTCTCTAAAGGTAATCTCTCTAAGCCTACCAATTTCTCTTAATATATTAGGAATTTTGTTAGCTTCCGCTAAAAATACCTCGTAGTTTTTACTTTGTAGAAGCCTGCAATCCGATTTACGTAAAGCTTCCACTTCAAGCGTCATCACATTGCAATCAACAGGAGTTACAATGTTTTTGGGCGCTCTCGGTGTTTTTAGAGATGAAGACAAATTATCTAACATTTTTTTCTTGTCTTCAAAAGAATTGGCCAGCATATAGGTTTTACGCCTTAAAAACTCAGTGAATTCATGTAGTGTTGCATGCTCTTTTTGGTCGACTACAGACACGGGTTTTCCAATTCTAACCTTAATAACACGATTTTTTTGTGTTAATAATTCCGAAGGTAATTTAGCGGTTCTAAACGTATCACTGATTTGAGATAGTTTGTAAAAGAGCCTGCTGTTTTTAGCATGAAAATAAATAGGCACTACGGGTACACCAGCTTTTTGAATAAGTTTCATAGCGGCCTCTTCCCACGGTTTATCAACTACCAATTTTCCATCTTTATAAGTAGATACTTCGCCTGCTGGAAAGATACCTAAGGGATGCCCATTTCTTAAATGTAGAATAGCATTTTTAAACCCAGTCAAACTAGATTTAGCATCTTTTCTGTCTTCAAAAGGGTTAACAGGCATGATGTAGGGCTTCATAGGTTCAATTCTATGCAATAAAAAGTTGGCAATTATTTTAAAATCATCACGCTGCTCAAGCATCAATTTTAAAAGTAAAATACCGTCAATACCACCTAGCGGATGATTTGAAATGGTAATATACGCCCCTTCTTTCGGGAGCCGTTTTAAATCTTCTTCAGGAATTTCAAATTTAATCTGGAAATCACCCAGAATAGCATCAAGGAAGGGGACTTCACTTAAATGTTTATTTCGTTTGTATATTTTATTAAGGGTAGATATTTTTAGTACTTTCATTAAAAGCCAGCCAATAAACGTGCCAACAAAACCATACTTGTTTAACTGAATGGCTTTGGCTACTTCCTTAGCGTTAACTAATCCTACGTCCTGTTGTTTAGTCATAAGTGTAAATGTACTAAAAATGTTTATTTCGTTACTAGTTGAACGGTGTCTTGTGTTAATTGTTTTAGTAGTATGGTTTTTCCTAACTCTAATTGGTTAATAGTATTTTCAGTGTAATGTCTTATAGTATAGAGGGATACGTTTTCATGGCAGGACACTTTAAATTTTGCTTTTAAATGATGAATTAATTTATCCAGATTATTATAAACGTTATCTACGCAGACCGAAAAACTGATAGCTGAATTTTGTATCACATCCACTTTCATTTTATAGGTGTGCAATAAACCAAAAATTTCACTAATATTATCTTCTACGATGTATGAGAAATCTAATGAGGAAAGGGAGATAAGAACTTGATTTTTTTTCACAATAAAGCAAGGAATCATTGGACTTAGTGTTACATTTTTCCCAATTTGAGACCCATCAGATTTAGGGTTTATAAACGATTTAACGTACAAAGGAATTTCTTTGCGTTGCAGAGGTTGAATGGTTTTAGGATGAATAATTGAAGCGCCATAAAAGGCCAATTCTATAGCTTCACTATATGATATGTTGTTTAATAACTGAGCTTGTTCAAAATATCTAGGATCTGCATTTAAAACACCTGAAACATCTTTCCAAATGGTAACACTCTTAGCATTCAAGCAATAGGCGTATATCGCTGCAGTATAATCACTACCTTCTCTTCCTAAGGTTGTGGTGAAATTATTGGTGTCACTACCTAAAAATCCTTGTGTGATATTTAATACCGATGTGTCTAAACTATTTGTTATTAACGTTTGTGTGTCTTTCCAGTTAACACGCGCATTTCTATAGTAATTGTCTGTTTTTATTTGGGTTCTTACATCTATCCAATTATTTTTCAGACCTTTTGCGTTTAGGTATTCACTAACAATGGTTGTTGAAATTAATTCGCCAAACCCCACTACTTGATCATAAACAAAATTATAATCGGGTGATTTGTTCATGCGCATAAAAGTATTTAAATCATCAAATAGTGTATTAACCTTTTTAAATACAGGTGCATGTTCATCTTCAAAAAGATCTAAAAGAATGGCATTGTGAAATTTTTTAACCTCTTGAAGGGCACTTTGTAAAGCAGCCGTATTATCCAAATAATTTTTGATGACTGCCTCAAGTGCGTTGGTTGTTTTTCCCATGGCAGAAACTACAATAAGCGTATTTTTATAACCAACCTGAAGTAAGACAGAGAGGAGGTTTTTTACACCCTCGGCATCTTTTACAGAAGCTCCACCAAACTTAAATATTTGCATGTTATATGGTTGCTATGTAATTATTTATGGCCTCTTCGTTTAACTGCACTACATCCCAGTCACGCATCACTTTGGCGCCTTTACTTTCATAAAATTCAATGGCAGGTTCATTCCAGTCTAGAACTTCCCAATTGATTCGTTTTACACCAAGACTATGTCCATATTTAATCACTTCGTTGAGTAGCGCGGTTCCTATTCCAGTACCACGCATAGCTTCACTAACTATTAAATCTTCTAAATGAATGGCTTTGCCTTTCCAGGTTGAGTACCGGTTATAAATAAGAGCGATACCCACAATTTTTGAATCTACTTCGGCTACAAAACAATGAAATGCAGGATGGGAGCCAAAGCCATCATTTTCCAAATCGGTAACAGTAATTTCAACAGCATCTGGTTCTTTCTCAAAAATAGCAAGTTCTTGAATTAAACGAAGCACCTGATGCATGTCCTTTTTTTGCGAATCCCTTATTATAACGGCCATAGTTTTTATAATTGTTCAAATATAGTTTAAAGTTAAATATATTAGATAAATTACTGTTCCGAAAACGATATAGTTAATTAAATTTGTAAACATTCAAACACCACAAAACAAACTTTTATGTCTGAGCAAAAACAAACGTTAGGAGAGTTTATTATTAAAAATCAATCATCATTTCAGTATTCATCAGGGGAGTTATCCAGTTTGCTTAATTCTATTAGGTTAGCCGCAAAGATTGTTAACCATGAGGTTAATAAAGCGGGCTTGGTTGATATTATTGGAGCTGCTGGTGATACAAATATTCAAGGTGAAGACCAACAAAAATTAGATGTTTATGCAAATGATAAATTTATTCAAACCCTAACCAAGCGAAATATAGTTTGTGGAATTGCCAGCGAAGAAGAAGATGATTTTATTTCAATAAATAGTCAAGATAAAAACCATCAAAATAAATACGTAGTACTGATTGATCCTTTAGATGGGTCTTCAAATATTGATGTTAATGTATCTGTTGGAACCATTTTCTCTATTTACAGAAGAGTGACTCCAGTAGGAACCCCAGTACAATTAGAAGATTTTCTGCAAAAGGGTAGTGAACAAGTGGCTGCGGGCTATGTGGTTTATGGAACGTCAACCATGTTAGTATATACTACAGGGCATGGTGTTAATGGGTTTACTTTGAATCCTGCTATTGGTTCGTTTTATTTATCGCACCCAAACATGGAATTTCCAGAGGACGGCAATATTTATTCGGTGAATGAAGGCAATTATATTCATTTTCCTCAGGGAATAAAGAATTATATCAAGTATTGCCAAGAAGAAGAAGGGGATAGGCCGTACACCTCGCGGTATATTGGGTCTTTGGTTTCAGATTTTCACAGAAACATGATTAAAGGGGGTATTTATTTATACCCTCAAAGTTCAAAAAATCCTAATGGTAAATTGCGTTTACTATATGAATGCAACCCTATGGCTTTTTTAGCCGAGCAGGCTAATGGCAAATCAAGTGATGGTTTTACACGGACATTAGATGTTGAACCTACAGAACTACATCAACGGGTACCCTTTATTTGTGGCAGTAAAAACATGGTAGAAAAAGCTGAAGAGTTTATGAGAAATGCTCAGTAAGACATAATTAACGCAATAAAAATTAAGACGTCAACTTTTTGGCGTCTTAATTTTTATTGCGTTAAAACCTATTTTTAGTTCCCAACCAAAGCTGCTCTGGGACCACCAGAGGCAAATACAGCACGCATTCTAAATTTTTGACCATTTGTAAAAAGACCCATACAGCCATCATCTGAGTAATCCATATAGTTTTCTACCATATCCGTTGATTTACAACTCACTTCAAGCAAATCACACCTATAATTAGGCCCATCTGATGACGGTGTGTCACTCACAAAATCATCTTGTCTACATCTACCATCACCCCAAATATGTCGTAAATTCATCCAATGACCAACCTCATGCGTGGTAGTTCTACCTAGATCAAAGGGGGCATCTAAATAGAAGTTACCTTGAGTATCATATTCTGAAGAGCCAAAGTATTGTGGAGACATAACAACGCCATCTGTACTGGCTTTACCACCAGGAAACTGTGCATAACCTAAATATCCTGGAGTAATAGGAGCTACCCACATGGTTAAATAGCCATTTACTGCAGGGTATGCTGCTTTTACAGCATCATTTAAACCCCAATCTGTTCTGGAGTTATACTCTCTGTCAATAACTTGTAAGTTAAAATTAATATCAATGTCTGCACCTAAATTTTGAAATTCATGACGAACATCACTAAAATCCGCGTCATTAAAATCATTATTTAAAACAGTAATTTGTGAATTAATTTGGGCGTCACTTATGTTTTGTTGACTATTTGAGTAAATAACATACACATAAACAGGAATGTTTAAAGTTCCTAAACCATCATCAACAGGTTCTTCACTTCCACCATTATCACCATTATTTCCGCCATTATTGCCATTACCAACACCACTTGGTTTTTTTGAGGAAATAAACCTTCTCGTATGGTATTCAATTTCATACATTTTACGCTCTAAGCTTGGATTTTCCAGCAACTGTTTATTTAGCATTTTCATGGTGTAACATGTTTTTACTTTGTCTTTGCTGCTTACTGTTTTTGATGCAGAAGCATCATAATCATCAGTATAAACATAAAAATCACTCATATCAATATCTTGATTTATCGGTGTGATTTCGTTTTTGTTACTGTCACAGGATGTAAATACTAGCCCTACAGTCATAATGAAGAAAAGTAGTCTTTTCATTTTTGAAAGATTTGAATTAGTCAGAGCTTATAAGATAAAACAAATCTTTAAATCTTTAATTTTATTTGGGCAAAAAACGTAAAACAAGTGCCGAAAAGCATAATTGTTATAATGTGTTTTTCGGTTTTGGCGAAAAATGAAAGTTATTTTAAGACAGCATCATTTTTGCTTTCTTAACGCCTTCTACTAAGGCATCAATCTCAGCTTTAGTGTTGTAAAACGCTAGAGAAGCTCTTACGGTTCCAGGTATTTTATAAAAATCCATGATAGGTTGTGCACAGTGATGTCCTGTTCTTACGGCAATGCCTAGTTTGTCTAGGATGGTACCCACATCATAGGGGTGGATGCCTTTAAGGTTAAAGGAAATTACAGAAGTTTTTTGGGCAGAGGTACCGTATATTTTCAAACCTTTAATGGCTGATAATTGTTCGGTAGCGTAACTTAAAAGCTCATGTTCATAAGTAGCAATATTTTCAAAACCTATGGCGTTCATATAATCCAGAGCGGCACCAAAGGTAATACCTCCGGCAATATTTGGTGTACCCGCTTCAAATTTATGTGGTAAATCTGCGTAGGAGGTTTTTTCAAAGGTAACTTCGGCAATCATCTCACCACCACCTTGGTATGGGGGGAGTTTTTTTAGCCATTCCTCTTTCCCATAAAGCATGCCAACACCTGTAGGACCACACATTTTGTGCGCTGAAGCCACGTAAAAGTCAACATCTAGTTTTTGAACATCTGGTTTAATGTGCGGGCTAGACTGCGCGCCATCAATAAGCACAGCGGCACCAAATTGATGGGCTTTTTCAATGATGTATTCAATAGGGTTTACTGTGCCTAACGCATTGGAAACGTGGTTTACAAAAACAAGTTTTGTGTGTTTTGACAATAGTTTGTCATAGTCTGTCATGATGAGTTCACCATCTTCATTCATAGGAATGACTTTGAGTGTAGCCCCTGTACGCTCGCAAAGCATTTGCCAAGGCACAATATTGGAGTGATGTTCTAAGGCAGAAACTATGATTTCATCGGCTTTTTTTAGAAGTGAAGAAAAACCATTGGCTACCAAATTAATACCGTGTGTGGTTCCTGAGGTGAAAATGATTTCATGAGAAAACTTGGCATTAAAATGCGATTGTATTTTTTGTCGTGCTTGTTCGTATAAATCTGTAGCTTCCTGACTTAGGGTATGAACCCCACGATGAATATTGGCGTTGTAGTTTGAATAATAATCTACAATCGCTTTAATAACTTGCTTTGGGGTTTGTGATGTTGCAGCATTGTCAAAATACACTAATGGCTTGCCATTAACTTTACGAGAAAGAATGGGAAAGTCTTGTCTTATGGTTTCTACGTTGAACATAGCAGTTTGGTCTAGCCCCGATAGTAGCGGCATCCTTTTTTGAGGGACGAAAAAAAGATATAGCGTATAGCGGGAATGAGCTTCAAAAAAATATTACAAATCAAACCCAATATTTACACCTAGTTTATTGGCTATGATTTTGTTGATACGTTGTTTTACCTCTGGAATTTTTACCGAGCTAAGTACATTGTTACTAAAAGCATACATTAATAACGCCTTGGCTTCCTTTTTTGGAATTCCTCGAGATTGCATATAGAACAAGGCACTTTCATCAAGTTGCCCAATGGTACAACCATGAGAGCATTTTACATCATCGGCAAAAATTTCAAGTTGCGGTTTGGTGTTAATAGAAGCTTTATCGCTTATTAAAATATTGTTGTTTGATTGAAAGGCGTTTGTTTTTTGTGCTTCTTTTTCAACTATAATTTTTCCGTTGAAAACGCCTGTGGCATTATCCCCAAAAATACCTTTGTAGTCTTGATGACTCTCACAGTTTGGTTCAATATGATGCACCAAAGTATTGTGGTCAACGTGTTGTTTGTCTCCTAAAATAGTGACACCTTTTAAGGTAGAATCTATGCGTTCACCGTTTTGATAAAAATTAAGGTTGTTGCGTATTAATTTACCACCAAAAGAAAAGGTATGTACTGAGGCGATGCTTTCGCGTTCCTGATTGATAAAGGTATTATCAATTAAAGAGGCGTTCGCTGTGTCGTTTTGTATTTTATAATAATCAACAATAGCACGTTTTCTTGTGAAAATTTCGGTAACACTGTTGGTTAAAACCGGATTGTCTGTTAAACTTTGATGACGCTCAATAATTTGAACATGACTATTTTCTTCTACAACTATAAGATTTCTAGGTTGTAGCATAGTGGCCGATTCATTACCTGTTGAGAAATGAATAATTTGAATGGGCTTATCGGCAATAGTGCCTTTAGGAATATGAATGTAAGCGCCTTCACTTGAAAATGCGGTATTTAGAGAGGTTAAACTGTCTTTTGAGGCTGCTTTATTGAAGTATTTTTCAATAACCAAACGATACTTAGGCTTGTTAAGGGCAGCTGACATGAGGCAAACATCCATCCCATCATGCGTTGTTCTAGATAGGTGTGATGAGTACTTACCATCAATAAAAACAATGTTGTACGTGTCTATCTCATGAATAAGATATTCTTTAACATCTCTGTGTTCTAGTGCATTTTCTTGCTTTGGAAACACACTGTAGTCTTCTTTTAAAATGCTGTTTAGAGAAGTATATTTCCAGGCTTCTTCCTTTTTGGTAGGGAATCCTTTTTCTTCAAATACTTTGATAGCCTCAGATCTTACACCGTGAACATAGCTTTCTACATCAACTTTGTTCTCAAATGCTAAAAATGATGATACTAATTTGTCTTTTAAATCCATTGGCTTGGTATTAAGCGTTCACTTCTTCTTTAATCCAGTCGTATCCTTTTTCTTCAAGCTCATGAGCCAATTCTTTGGTGCCCGATTTCACGATTTTTCCGTTGTGCAAAACGTGAACAAAGTCTGGCACAATATAATCTAACAAGCGTTGGTAGTGAGTAATAACCACAACCGCATTGTCTTTACTTTTTAATTTATTAACGCCGTTAGCCACAATTCTTAGCGCATCAATATCTAAACCAGAGTCTGTTTCATCAAGAATGGCTAATTTAGGTTCAAGCATGGCCATTTGGAAAATTTCGTTACGTTTCTTCTCACCACCAGAAAAGCCTTCGTTTAAAGAACGCGATAAGAATTTACGATCTATTTCAAGTAATTCAGATTTTTCTCTAATAAGCTTCAACATATCTTTAGCCGGCATTTCTTCTAAACCTTTTGCTTTTCTAGATTCGTTGATAGCCGTTTTCATAAAGTTTGTAACGGAAACCCCTGGGATTTCTACAGGATATTGAAAGGATAAGAAAATACCTTTGTGGGCACGTTCTTCAGCTGCTAATTCTTCAATATCTTCACCTTCAAATTCAATAGTACCATCGGTAACTTCATACTCTTCTTTACCTGCTATTACTGATGAAAGTGTGCTTTTTCCTGACCCATTTGGCCCCATAATAGCATGAACTTCTCCTGGTTTTACTTCAAGGTTTATGCCTTTCAAGATACTTTTCCCTTCAACACTTGCGTGTAAATTTTCAATTTTTAACATACTATTGGTTTCCTATAATTTTACAATATTTTCTTCTTTTGGGGCTGGCTTTACACTTATTATTTCAACCACTTCTATTTTGTTTTCCCAAAGAATTTTTTCGTCTTTTTTATTTGTGATATGTCCTTTAATTTCAACCAAAACCATATCTGTTGGTTCAGTCTTTAGGGTTTTAGCTTGTTCGTTAAGTTCAAGCATTTTGTCGGTTACTAAAACACCGTATATTTCGTTATGCGTTTGTAATACGGCTGCGCCATCAAAATACACAAATTCACCTTTTATGATCTGTGGTGCGTTTTTTTCGGCGATTACCTGCTCTTCAATTAATTTAGCATCCGTGGATTTCGACTCGTTTTTACAACTCATAAAGAGCAGTGAAATAAACGTGATGAGAATGACTTTTTTCATGTTTTGAAACGATTAACCAACACTACCTTCTAAGCTTATTTCTAAAAGTTTTTGAGCTTCAACAGCAAATTCCATAGGTAGTTTATTTAAAACTTCTTTGCTAAAACCATTTACAATTAACGCAATCGCTTTTTCGGTGTCTATACCACGTTGATTACAATAAAAAATTTGATCTTCTCCAATTTTACTGGTGGTGGCTTCGTGCTCTATTTTTGCTGTTTTATTTTTTGCTTCTATGTATGGGAAGGTATGCGCACCACATTCATTGCCCATAAGTAAACTATCACATTGTGAAAAGTTGCGTGCATTTTCAGCCCTTGAACTTACTTGAACCAAACCGCGGTAACTATTTTGTGATTTACCAGCAGAAATACCCTTTGAAATAATGGTTGACTTGGTGTTTTTACCTAAGTGAATCATTTTGGTTCCCGTATCGGCTTGTTGGTAATTATTAGTCACTGCGATTGAGTAAAATTCACCTACCGAATTATCTCCTTTTAGTACGCAGCTTGGATATTTCCAGGTCACTGCCGAACCAGTTTCAACTTGGGTCCATGAGATTTTAGCGTTTGTCTCGCATAACCCACGTTTGGTTACAAAATTGTAAACCCCGCCTTTGCCTTCGGCGTTTCCTGGAAACCAGTTTTGTACGGTTGAATATTTTATTTCAGCATCATCTAAAGCGATTAATTCAACAACAGCGGCGTGAAGTTGATTTTCATCTCTACTTGGTGCTGTACAACCTTCAAGATAGCTTACGTAACTGCCTTCATCGGCAATAACAAGAGTTCTTTCAAATTGCCCGGTACCTGCTTGATTTATTCTAAAATAGGTAGATAGTTCCATAGGACATCTTACCCCTTTAGGAATGTAACAGAACGAACCATCACTGAATACCGCAGAATTTAAGGCCGCGTAAAAATTGTCTTTTTGAGGTACCACTGTACCAATATATTTTTTTACCAGGTCAGGGTGTTCTTTGATAGCTTCCGAAATACTCATAAAGATAATGCCTTGCTCGGCTAGCGTCTTTTTAAATGTTGTTGCTACAGAAACCGAATCAACCACTACATCCATAGCTACCCCAGCTAATTTCTTTTGTTCATCTAAAGAAATACCTAGCTTTTCAAATGTAGCCAGTAATTCAGGGTCAACTTCATCTAAACTATCATATTTAGGTTTGCTATTTGGTGCTGAGTAGTAAGATATCGCTTGAAAATTAGGCTTTTCATAATGTACGTTAGCCCATTCAGGTTCAATCATTTGCTCCCAAGCACGAAAGGCTTGCAAACGCCACTCCGTCATCCATTCTGGTTCTTCTTTCTTTTTTGAAATGGCTCTTACAATATCTTCATTTAAGCCATTAGGAAAGGTGTCAGATTCTATATCGGTATAAAAACCGTATTCGTATTCTTTGGTTTTTAGCTCTTCGCGTAAATCATCCTCGGTATACTTAGACATAATTTGGTTTTAATTTTAAAGTGAAAATGACTCACCGCAACCACAAGTTCGGTTAGCGTTAGGGTTGTTGAAAACAAATCCAGTTCCGTTTAATCCACCAGAATACTCTAAAGTGGTACCAACTAGGTATAAAAAGCTTTTTTTGTCAACAATTATTTTTATCCCATTGTCTTCAAAAACTTTATCATCGGCTTGTTGATCTTTGTCAAATTTTAAATCATAAGACAAACCAGAACATCCACCGCTTTTTACACCAACACGAATATAGTCGGTTGTAGCATTATAACCATCTTCAGTCATAAGCTCAACTACCTTTTTCTTGGCTGTTTCAGAGACTTTTATCATATTAATTTTTTATTAAATTTAGTTGTGCTTTAATAATTTTTATTAAGACAGTTTCTAAATAGAGCACAAATATACAATATAAGTCTTCTAATACAATATAACCTAACATTATATTAATATATGGTTTTATAGTTTTTTATTATTAAATATACTAGGTGTGGTGAATAATCAATAATGATTTGATATAGCCGAAATTTTGAGGAATCTATGACTGAGGTTGTTAGCATACTACAGGTTTTGTAGGTAATGATAGCAAAAACAAATTATGGTTCTTATTTTTGCAGCATGATAGAAGATAAAAACCAACAGAGAACCCAGTTAAGTGATTTAGGTGAATTTGGACTTATTAATCATTTAACGGAACATTTTGAAATAAAGCAATCATCGACCCTAAAAGGAGTTGGTGATGATGCGGCGGTATTGAAATTTGAAAATAAAAAAGTTGTTGTTACAACAGATTTACTTCTTGAAGGGGTGCATTTTGATTTGAGTTATGTGCCATTAAAACATTTGGGATATAAGGCTGTTGTAGTGAATTTATCTGATGTTTGCGCTATGAATGCACAAGCGAGTCAAATTACGGTGTCTATTGCAGTGTCCAATCGTTTCCCTTTAGAGGCCTTAGAAGATTTATATGCAGGTATTCAAACCGCAGCAAAAATTTACAATGTTGATTTAATTGGTGGAGATACCACGTCTTCTACCACAGGGTTGTTAATTTCAGTAACGGCAATTGGTGAGGTTGAAGATGAAGAAGTTGTTTACAGGGATGGAGCAAGGCCTAATGATTTGTTAGTGGTTTCTGGCGATTTGGGTGGTGCTTATATGGGGCTTCAGGTCTTAGAACGCGAAAAGGAAGTGTTCAAGGTAAATCCGAATAATCAACCAGATTTAGAACCGTATACTTATATTGTTGAACGGCAGTTAAAGCCAGAGGCCAGAAAAGATATTGTACAATTATTAAAGGATTTAAAAGTTAAGCCAACTGCTATGATAGATATTAGTGATGGTCTGTCTTCAGAAATTATGCATTTGTGTAAAGCCAGTGATGTAGGTTGCGATTTGTATGAAGAAAAAATACCGTTAGATCCTCAGGTAATTTCTACCTGTGAGGAGTTTAATATTGATAGTACCACCATTGCTTTAAATGGAGGTGAGGATTATGAGTTGTTAATGACGATTTCTCAAGACGATTATCCAAAAATAAAAGCCAATCCAAATTTAACTGTTATAGGGTATATGAAAGCCTCAAACGAGGGCATGCATTTAGTGACCCGTGCTGATACACGCATACCTTTAAAAGCTCAGGGTTGGAAAAATTTTAATGACTAAAAACAAGCAAATCAGGATTGAGCGGTGTAGATTTTATTCTAATTCTGTTCTTTTTTTGATGAACACGCTCTAGAACATCATTGATTTCTTTAAACTTTGGTGTAAGTTCAATTAAGGAACCATTTCCGTTGGTGGTTAACTGTTTTTTGCAGTGTTTACAGGTGTACTCTTTAACATGATAGGTAACTTGACGAGAGGTGAAAAAATCGTGACCAAATACCTTACAATGGATGTGCTTCATTTCGCTTTTTTTCTTAATTAATTCTTTGACTAACGGAGAGGCAATGAAAATAGAAAAAAGCTAAATAAAAATGTTAGAAAGGGTTTAGCAAATCGATGAAGCGATTGATTTCCTCTTTAAACGTTCTGTTCTTGAGTTGTAAATTCTTTCGAGAATAGAGTTGATTTCTCTGAATTTTGGCGTAAGTTCAATCAAATTCCCATTACTATCTGTGGTTAATTCTTTTTTGCAATGACTACAGGTGTATTCTTTCACATGATAGGTTACGCGTTTACTTACCTGATAGTCATGACCAAAGAGATTACAATACATTTTTGGAATTAAAGCAGGTCTGTTGGTAGTTTTTTTCATGATTTTGCACTTTGGTTGTGCTAAAGATAGAAAAATAAATGTAATAAATCGTTAAAACGTTATTTTTTTTCGATGAAAAACATTATTTCATGTAATAATTCGCCTTCATTTTCAATAAAGCTCATATGTCCATCTAAAAATTGTACAAACTTTACCTCAGTATTTTGTGTTTGCTTTACAAGGTTATCAAAATTAAGCACAGGGTCTTTTTTGCTAGCAATCATCATTTTTTTATAGGGGGAAAAATGTAACAGAGCCTCACGATCTTGCCTTATTTTCATGCCTTCAAGAGCAGCTACAATACCTTGTACAGGAGTATTAAGCGCTTCTCGGATAAGATGATTTATTTGGTTTCTAAACAGTTTTCTGTTTTTGGGGCGAAATAGATTTCTTATAGCAATACGTATAAAGGTTTTGTGGTTTTGCTTAACGGCTTCAATGGCACGGTCTCTATTTATTTTTCTTTCAGGAGAATCTGCCTGCGATGTAGAATTTATAAGACATAAACCTTTTAAAAAATCAGGATTTTTTTCGGCAAAGGCAAGTGCTACATAACCACCCATAGAATGTCCAAAAATATAAAACCGCCTGATTCTTAAATGCTTTAAAACCGCTTCAACAACGTTTGACATGAGTTCCATAGAGTGAATATAACCAAGGCAGTCTGTTTTACCATGACCAGGTAAATCAATACAGATAACCCGATGCTGTTTTGATAACTTTGTAATAAAAGGTTGCCAAATCATAGACGTTTCTAAGAAACCATGTAAAAAAACTAGAGCTTGTCCTTTGCCCGAATCAGAATAGTAAACCTGTATGCCTTTGTGTTCAATATACATAGGTTAAAACATTGTTCGGCAAAGATAAAATGATTCTTAAATTTTTATGCAGTGATCCGTTGTTTTATGTTTTAACACGTTTAATGGCAGTAAAGGCTTTATCAACAAATTCGTCTTCAACTAGAATAGTAAATTCATTGGTGGTTGAAATTACTTCATAAAGTACAATACCTTCCCATGCCAACCGCTTAAAAAAATGATAATACAGTCCGGCAATTTTAGAATTATCCTGTGGCAAATTAATGGTAATTGCCGAAAGACCATCCTGAATGGCCAACATAGTTTCGTTTACCAATTGTTCCTTTATAAAATCACTTAAACTGCTAGAAATAATAATGTTGCTTTCATGGATGCCTCTGGTAAAAGTGTAAAAGAGTTTCGTTTCTAAATTGATGCGTTCAAGAATTTTAGAATGATTATCTATGAGTGTATCTGAATTTCTAACCGTGAAATCTGTTAGATTTGAACGTACAGTAATATCACCTAAATTCTGTATGGCGCGTTTCATTTTTACAGAATTGGAAAGCGTTGGTGGCGGACTGTAACGTCTTAAAGCCATCATGATAGCGCCAGGTTTAACCTCTTTTTTCAGCATTTTACTTATGGGGTCGGTAAGTTCAACCGCAAGAGCACTGAAATTTATAATGTTTCTTGAGAGCGCCTCCTCTAAATACGGTTGGGTTATTAAAATGTCTTCAACGCAATTTGATACAGTCTTCATGATTTCTAATCGTTAACTGTTAATTATTTAACATTATGTGTAAAAATAAACTTTTTTTTTAATAAATAAAGATGTTAACCAAATGAGTTTTAGTTTTGCGCTCAAATAAATGAAAATGAAAGTATTAAAGTTTGGTGGTACATCTGTAGGTTCTGTTGAGAACATGACTAATGTAAAAAACATTATCAATGATGGCGAAAAGAAGATAGTGGTATTATCGGCCATGTCTGGTACAACAAATCAATTGGTCGCTATTTCAAAAGATATTGAAGACGGTTATAAAGCTATTGCTATAGATAAAATTAACACATTACGCCTTCATTATCTAGTTACGGTTGATGCTTTATTACAGGAGCAAGAACTTAATGTTGATGTAAAAACATATGTGGCTAGTATTTTTAATGTTTTACTTAGCTGTGCTGAAGAAACTGCTTCAGAATTATTATATAATAAGATTGTTGCGCAAGGTGAGTTGTTGTCTACCTATATGTTCAATGCTTTTTTAAGGCAAGAAGGCATTAAAGCTTCATTACTTTCTGCATTAGATTTTATGAAGATTGATGAGTTTAAAGAGCCTGATTTAGATTATATAAAAGAAAATTTTGAAAAGGTTTTTAATGATACCCCAGAGTCTGACATATATATTACTCAGGGGTTTATTTGTTTAGATGAGGCAGGAGAAATCTCAAACCTTCAACGTGGAGGTAGTGATTATACAGCAACAATTATTGGGGCGGCTTTTAAGGTCGAAGAGGTGCAAATTTGGACAGATATTGACGGCATGCATAATAACGATCCTAGATATGTTGAAAACACACACCCAATTTCAAATTTATCTTTTGATGAGGCCGCAGAGTTAGCTTATTTTGGAGCAAAAATTCTACATCCACAAACAGTAACACCTGTGCGAAAAGATAATATTCCAGTGCGATTAAAAAACACCATGGATCCTGAAGCTCATGGTACTTTAATTTCAAATAAAACATCTGAAACAGGTATCAAGGCCATAGCTGCAAAAGATGGGATAACAGCAATAAAAATCAAATCGGCACGTATGTTGCAAGCCCATGGATTTTTAAAGAAAGTGTTTGAAGTCTTTGAAACTTACAAAACCTCTATTGATATGATTACCACGTCAGAGGTTGCTGTGTCCTTAACTATCGATAACGATAGCAATTTAGAACCTATTCTTACCGAACTTGATAAAATTGCGGTTATTGAAGTTGATAAAAATCAAAGTATTGTTTGTCTGGTAGGGCATTCAGTGGTAAACCATCAAGATACCTTTAAGTTATTCCAGATTTTACAAGATGTTAAGATAAGAATGATTTCTTATGGAGGAAGTAAAAATAATATCTCTTTGTTAATTGATTCAAATGACAAAATAAATACGCTGCAAAAACTAAACGATTATTTATTTGAATTAGTCACTCATTAAAATATCTATATTTAGCATAGTATGCAGCAAAAAGGCGTTTTAAAAAAACGCCTTTTTTATTTTTATCTATGAACTATCGTTTTAAGCGTTCATAATTTCTTCAATTTCTTCAATTTCAATTGGAATGTTTTTCATTAAATTGATCGGTTCTCCTGTTGGTTGAATTACAACATCATCTTCAAGTCTAATGCCAAAACCTTCTTCAGGTATGTAAATACCAGGTTCAACAGTAAACACCATATTAGCCTGCATAGGCTCCGTTAAAATACCATAATCATGCGTGTCAAGCCCCATATGATGCGAGGTGCCATGCATAAAATATTTTTTGTAAGCAGGCCATTCAGGGTTTTCATTTTGAATATCCGCTTTGTTAAGCAGTCCTAAATCGAGTAACTCACTAGTCATTAGCTTGCCAACTTCTGTGTGGTATTCAGCCCAGTCTGTACCTGGTAAAAGCATTTTAGTAGCCTCTTTTTTCACCCTATTCACGGCATTATAAACAGATTTTTGTCGGTTTGAGTATTTGCCAGATACGGGTATGGTTCTACTTAAATCACTAGAATAATTAGCATATTCGGCTGCCGTGTCAAATAAAATTAAATCACCAGTTTTACATTGCTGGTTGTTTTCAATGTAATGCAACACATTGGCGTTATTTCCAGAAGCGATAATGGGGGTGTAGGCAAAGCCTTTTGAGCGGTTTCTTAAAAACTCATGCATAAATTCGGCTTCTATTTCATACTCCCAAACACCTGGTTTTACAAATTCTAGCACTCTTCTAAATCCTTTTTCGGTAATATCACACGCCTGTTGAATTAAGGCAATTTCAATGTCTTCTTTTACAGAACGCAGGCGTTGTAAAATAGGGTTGCTTTTGGCTACGCTGTGTGCAGGGTAGCGTTCTTTAATCCATTTTGTAAACCGATCTTCGCGCGTTTGGGTTTCTACGTTTGAACGATAATGCTCATTGGTGTTTATATAAATAGTGTCGCATTGCGTCATGATTTCAAACAAAACCTTTTCCATGTCCTTTAACCAATAAACGGTTTTAATGCCGCTGGTTTCAAAGGCTTTGTCTTTAGTAAGTTTTTCACCTTCCCAAATAGCAATATGCTCATTGGTTTCTTTTAAAAAAAGAATTTCTCTATGCTTTTCTTTAGGGCAATCTGGGAAAAGTACTAATACGCTTTCTTCTTGATCTACACCGCTTAAATAAAAAATATCGCGGTGCTGTTGAAAAGGCATGGTACTATCGGCACTAATAGGGTAAATGTCATTGGAATTAAAAACAGCCAAGCTGTTAGGTTTCATTTGTGCTGTAAATTTTTGTCGATTCTTTATAAATAGTTTATTATCAATAGGATGGTATTTCATAAGAAAATAAAATTTGAACCATAAAAGTAGTGAATATTCGCATTGTGAAATGCTAATAATTTGTTATATCTTTGAAAGGCTCCGCTTAGAACTTCCTATATAAAGAGGCTTGAAAATGAGAAATATTAGAAAATTATTGGTAGTAATTTGTTGTTTTTTATTAAATCAACAAATTAATGCTCAATTTGTAAAGGAGGTGCCTCTCGATAGGCAAGTAGATAATTCTGTTATGATTATTGAGGGTGTAGTAACCTCTCAAAAGTGCATGTGGGATATCAATAAGTTAAATATTTATACAATAAGTACGGTCTCCGTAGCAAAGGTTTTTAAAGGTAAAAGTTTGAATACAGTTGAGGTGGTGACTGTTGGTGGAACGGTTGGTGCGGAAGCATTGATTGTATACCCCAATTTGAAATTATTTTCAGGAGATAGAGGTTTATTTATTTTAAGACCAAATAAAGTTTCCTTAAGCCTTACTAGTAAAAGTCGGTTAGAGCGATATAATCCAGTAACCTCTACCCAGAGTTTTTTTAAATATGGGCTACTTAATAGAAACGAGGTTAGTTTGTATGGTAAAGGCAAATCTACAAGGCAAGCTTTGTATGATAAAATTATGAAGTTAACTGGCGAAGCTTTTCTGGAGATTAAAGAGTTTGAGACGAAATCATTGGTAAACAATAAAACTAATGAAAGAGCAAAAATATTAGTGCCTAGCAATATTAGTTTTAGTCCAGCCGAAGTGACAGCGGGAACAGGATTTGAACTCACTATTACAGGTTCTGGGTTTGGTAGTAACGACAATAGAGGTAAGGTTGGCTTTAAAAATGCTGATGATGGAGACCCAGGAAGTTTTATTTTTGCTTTAAATACACAGATTAAAGAATGGTCTGATACTCAAATTATAGTTGAGGTGCCTCATAACGCTGGAACAGGAAAAGTTTTGGTACAAGACAATAATGGAAACAATGCTGCTTCTATAAATAACTTGATAGTTACTTCGGCCCAGTTTAATGTTTCTATTGATCCTGATGATGCTACAACTCAAGATCCTCCAGGAGTTAATGGACCGCTAGACATGTATGCTTATCAAACAAGACATATTAATGATGAGGGAGGAGGCTACGTTTGGGAAATGTATACCGATTTTTTTAATGACACAAATTCAAAAACTGCATTTGAAACTTCTTTAGAAAAATGGCGTTGTGAAACAAAAGTTAATTGGGTGATAAGTAATTCTCCTACCACTACAAATGCAACGGTAGCCGATGGGATAAATGTTGTAAGATATGATGACTTAGATGATGACGTTTTAGGCAGGTGTTATAGCAGAATAGCTGGTTGTGGAAATCTTGGAGATCCTGATTCCTGGTACGCTCACGTTTATGAGCTTGATATTGTTTTTGACAATGGTACTACGGAATGGTATTTTGGAGAAGATCCTATAGAACTTCCTGATTTGGGAAAGTTTGATTTTGAAAGTGTAGCATTACATGAATTAGGGCATGGTCATCAATTAGGTCATGTGGTAGATGAATCTGGAGGAGATAATGAAGGTGAAGTTATGCACTTTGCGTTACAAACTGCGGAGCAACAGCGGGTGTTGAACGTTAATAATATAGCTGCTGCTCAAGCGGTGCATAATCGAAGCAAAACCATTTCAGAATGCGGTGTGTTTCCCATGACAGATTCAAATATTTGTAACTTAAGCACAAATGAGGTTGATTTGGTGTCACAACTAAAAATTTACCCCAATCCTTCAACAGGATTTTTTTATATAGACTATCCGCTTCCTTTAGATAAGGTAGTTGTACATGACCTAAGGGGACGAAAAGTACTGGTAACTCATTTTAGTACCAACGAAATTGATTATCAAATAAATTTGCAGGGTGTTGCTAAAGGCGTTTATGTGATTAAGATTTTTTCTAAACAAGCTTCAATTACACAAAAGCTAGTTAAAAACTAAGTATTTTTACTTAGTTAATTATAACGATTCTAAATAGTGAAAACATGACATTTGTTATTTGTCTGTAATGTTTGCCTAAGGTATATTTGCTGGAACTTAAAATAACTTCAAAAAATGAGCGGATTTTTTAAATCTTCGATAGGAAGAAAAGTAGCTATGGCTCTTTCGGCGTTCTTCCTTATGTTTTTCTTAATAATACATTTAACAGTTAATATCACCTCACTTTTTAGTGAAGATCTGTTCAATGAATTATCCCATTTTATGGGGACAAATCCTTTGGTGCAAATTGGGCTACAACCTGTTTTAATTGCTGGTGTAGTCTTTCATTTTGTTATGGGTTTTGTTTTAGAATTAAAGAACAGAAAGGCCATTGGTGTAAAATATGTGCAAAATAATGGCGCGGCAAACTCAACTTGGGTCAGTAGAAACATGATTTTAAGTGGTGTTGTTATTTTAGCCTTTATCATGTTACATTTTATTGACTTCTGGATTCCAGAAATCAATACAAAGTATATTCTAGGTGATATGTCTGGAATGCATGATGGTGGTCTAAGATATTACCATGAATTGGTTGAGAAATTTCACAATCCTATTCGTGTGGTTGCTTACGTTATTGCTTTTGTGCTATTAGGGTTGCATTTAGCCCACGGATTTACTTCGGCATTTCAGTCTATGGGTATTTCTGCAGGCAGAAAACAAACCATGCAAAAAATAGGTAAAGCCTATGCTATTATTATTCCATTAGGATTTATAATTATTGCAATTTTTCATCACTTTAACCATTAATCTTAAATATATATGGCTTTAGATTCAAAAATACCAGAAGGTCCAATTCAAGATAAATGGACAAACTATAAAAATAAGATCAATTTAGTTAATCCAGCGAACAAGCGTAATATAGATATTATTGTTGTGGGTACTGGATTAGCAGGAGGGTCTGCTGCAGCTACATTAGCAGAATTAGGATATAACGTAAAAGCTTTTGCTTACCAAGATTCACCGCGTCGTGCACACTCTATTGCGGCACAAGGAGGTATTAATGCGGCTAAGAATTATCAAGGTGATGGTGATTCTAATTACAGGTTGTTTTACGATACCGTAAAAGGGGGTGATTACCGTTCTCGTGAAGCTAACGTATACCGTTTGGCTGAGGTGTCTGGAAATATTATCGACCAGTGTGTGGCTCAAGGTGTGCCTTTTGCGCGTGATTATGGTGGATTATTAGATAACCGTTCATTTGGTGGGGTATTAGTATCAAGAACGTTTTACGCTAAAGGACAAACAGGACAGCAATTATTATTAGGCGCATACTCGGCTATGAACCGTCAAATCGCTCGTGGTAAGATTGAAATGTTCAATCGACACGAAATGCTAGATGTGGTTATTGTTGATGGAAAAGCAAGAGGAATTATAGCAAGAAATCTTATTACAGGAGAAATTGAGCGTCACTCAGCACATGCAGTAGTAATAGGAACAGGAGGTTATGGAAACGTATACTTCTTATCAACCAATGCTATGGGGTCTAACGCCACTGCAGCGTGGAAGATTCATAAAAAAGGGGCGTATTTCGCAAACCCTTGTTTTACGCAAATTCACCCAACATGTATTCCGCGTTCAGGAGATTATCAGTCTAAATTAACATTAATGTCTGAGTCTTTACGTAATGACGGACGTATTTGGGTGCCAAAAAACATGGATGATGTTATTGCGATTCGTGAAGGTCGTAAAAAACCAACCGATTTATCTGAAGAAGAGCGCGATTATTACTTAGAAAGACGTTATCCTGCATTTGGTAACTTAGTACCTCGTGATGTGGCTTCTAGAGCAGCTAAAGAACGTTGTGATGCTGGTTACGGTGTTAATGCAACGGGCGAAGCGGTGTATTTAGATTTTGCTTCAGCAATACAACGTTACGGAAAAGAGCAAGCTAAAATTCATAATATAGCTAATCCTTCAAAAGAAAAGATTTACGAATTAGGACAAAAAATTGTTGAGGCTAAATACGGAAACTTATTCCAAATGTATGAGAAAATCGTTGACGAGAATCCATACAAAACCCCAATGATGATTTATCCTGCTACGCACTATACTATGGGAGGTGTTTGGGTAGATTATAACTTAATGACTACCATTCCTGGTTGTTACTGTATCGGTGAAGCGAATTTCTCAGATCACGGTGCAAACAGACTTGGAGCTTCTGCATTAATGCAAGGTTTAGCAGACGGTTATTTTGTGTTACCATATACCATTGGAGACTATTTATCTGATGATATTAGAACAGGTAAAATTCCAACCAACTCACCAGAGTTTGATGAAGCTGAAAAAGCAGTTAAGGATAGAATCGATTTCTTTGTAAATAATAACGGTACTAAATCTGTAGACCACTTCCATAAACGCTTAGGAAAAGTGATGTGGGATAAAGTTGGTATGGCACGTAACGAAAAAGGTTTAAAAGAAGCTATGGCTGAAATTAAGCAAATTCGTGAAGAATTCTGGAAAGATGTTAAAGTACCTGGAAGTGCGAACGAAATGAATCCAGAATTAGAAAAAGCTGGTCGTGTGGCAGATTTCTTAGAATTAGGAGAGTTATTCGCAAAAGATGCTTTAATGCGTGAAGAATCTTGTGGTGGTCACTTTAGAGAAGAATCTGTAGAGTTAGATGGTGAGCAAAAAGGTGAAGCAAAACGTAACGATAAAGATTTTGCGTTTGTTGCAGCTTGGGAATACAAAGGAGAACCTGCTGATGCGGTATTACACAAAGAACAATTAGAATTTAAAGATATTGAACTAAAACAACGTTCATACAAATAAGATTGACATTATGAATTTAACACTTAGAATTTGGAGACAAAAAGACTCGAGTGCAAAGGGTCAAATGGTCGATTATAAAGTTAACGATATTTCAGAGCATATGTCATTTCTTGAAATGATGGATGTTTTAAACGAACAGTTAGTAAATTCTGGAGAAGAGCCTGTAGCCTTCGATCACGATTGTCGTGAAGGTATCTGTGGTATGTGTTCACTTTATATCAATGGAGAAGCACATGGCCCAGACAGAGGGGTTACAACCTGTCAGTTACACATGAGAATGTTTAACGATGGCGATACCATTACGATCGAACCTTGGAGAGCCGCTGCCTTCCCTGTTATTAAAGATTTGGTAGTTGATAGAACATCTTTTGAACGTATTCAGCATGCTGGAGGATACATTTCTGTAAACACCTCAGGAAATACCCAAGATGCTAATGCAATTCCTATTTCAAAGCATGCTGCTGATGAGGCCATGGATGCCGCCACTTGTATTGGGTGCGGGGCTTGTGTGGCCACTTGTAAAAACTCATCTGCTATGTTATTTGTAGGCGCAAAAGTGTCTCAATATGCCCTATTACCTCAAGGACAAGTAGAAGCTGCCGATCGTGTTAAAAACATGGTAGCTCAAATGGATTTAGAAGGTTTTGGTAACTGTACTAATACTGGTGCTTGTGAAATAGAATGCCCTAAAGGTATTTCTCTTGATAATATTGCTAGAATGAATAGAGAACTTATTAAGGCTGCACTTAAGTAGTTTATTAATCACATTTTCATAAAACCCGCACTAATCCATTGGTGCGGGTTTTGTTTTTTTTAAAATGCATTACTTATCTTGAAGGCCTATTAATGTGTTACATGCTTAATCATTTAAAATTACTTGTTTTTTTTATCTTGTTTTTTTCTTTACAGGTAGGAACGGCGCAAGATTATATTTCAATTCCAGAGAGTTATTTTAGTAAAACCTCGTTGCTTAAACATCTAAGGTCATTATCCTCTGATGCTTTTGAAGGCCGAAAAACAGGAACTGTTGGAGCAAAAAAGGCAAGAAAATATATAATTAATCAATTTCATGCGCTTAAAGTTGAGCCATTGGAAAAATCATATGAACAATTTTTTAGTTTTTATGAAGATAGAAAACAATATCAAGGGGTTAATGTTATTGGCTTAGTAAAAGGAAAGGAGTTTCCAAAGGAGTTTATTGTAATAAGTGCGCATTATGATCATGAAGGTGTTAAAGGTGATGACATTTATAATGGAGCAGATGATAATGCTTCAGGAGTTAGTGCGCTGTTTGCCTTTGCAGAATATTTTAAAGAGCACCCGCCTAAGCACTCGGTCATTTTAGCGGCCTTTGATGCTGAAGAATTAGGACTTCAGGGTTCTAGGTTTTTTATAAATAGCGCTATGGTGCGTAATAAAAAAATAGTCTATAATATAAATATGGATATGATTAGCCGAAGTGCGGAAAATGAATTATTCGCAGCGGGTGCTTTTGAAAATAAAAACTTAAAATATATTCTAAATATGGTTAATACATCACATCAAGTTACAGTTGTTCCTGGGCATGATGGTTTTGATGGATTAGATAATTGGACGTATGCTTCAGACCACGCCAATTTTCATAAAAAAGAAATACCTTTTCTTTATTTTGGTGTAGAAGATCATGAAGACTATCATGAGCCCACAGATACCTATGAAAATATTCATCCCAAATTTTATGTAGAAGCTGTAAAAGCCATCATAGATACATTCAAGCAACTTGATAACTTGTCACTTTAGTTAGTGCTGATGTCCTCCTTGACTCCCTTCATTAATAAGCATAAAACCGCCTTTTGTTAAAACAGATTTGTTTGTAAAATCTTTAGTATTTAATATTTCTGCATGATTTTCAGTTTGCAACCCTATTTCTATATTACGTTTTTCAAAATGATAGGTATTGTTGTTTTCGTTTTTTAAAACTAGGGCAAAATGACTATTATCACTATCAATAATCGCTGTTTTAGGTAGTGCCATCTTTGTTGAAGTGTCTGTAATAATTTTTGCTTCTACAAACATACCAACTATAAAGCGACTACTAGATTCATCCTTTATATGCGCATGTACTTTAACAACTCTTGAGGTTTCATCTATAGTGTTCCCAACTAAATGTACTTCAGCTTCAAAAGTTTCAAATGATGCTTCAGGAATGGTAAATACAATATTTTGGCCTTTTTTAACATTCAGTATATCCTTTTCAAAAACAGATAATTCTAAATGGATATGGTCGGTATCTACAATTTCTAGAATCACATGAGACGGGGAAACGTACATGCCGTGGTTTATATTAACACGACTCACATAGCCATCAATAGGCGAATATAAATGTATAGTTGATGTTATGTTGCCTTGCTTGACTTGAGATGGGTTTATGTTTAACATGTTAAGCTTTTTTTCAAGACTATTATAACGTGCCAGATTACTTTTATAATCGCTTTCTGCTTTTAGAAACACCTTTTGAGAACTGATATTTTCATCAAATAATTTCTTTTGCCTTTCAAATTCAGCCTTTAGGTATTTTAGTGTTTCGTGAACTTCTAAATACCGCTCCTGTAATTCAACATATTCAGGATTTTCTAAGGAAACCAAAAGCTGTCCTTTTTTTACATTATCACCTTCAAGAAGTATGGTGTTTGTAATATAACCGCCAATAAATGTACTAATCAAGGCTTTGTTTTTTGGAGGTACATCTATGGTGCCGGTAGTATGTATTGTTTGATTAAATTGGTGAGGTTCTATTTGCCCTAGCGCCATATCTTGGCCACTAAATTGCGATGAAGTTACAGCAATGGCATTGGAACTGTTAGGCTCCTCAATTACAATTTCTTTTTTTTGCTCAGATGTACCACAAGATAGTATAGAAAGCAAACAGAATAGTATATATAGATGTTTCATGTTTTAAAGGATTAAATAGTTAATAGCAATAATAGTTTGATTGTAAGCATTGAGATTTTCAAGATATGTAAGCTCAATGCTGCTGGCTGTTTCAATACTTTGTATGTATTGAAAAAAGTTGATGGCGCCTTCTTGAAAAGAACGTTCAGCCGTTTTTATAATTTCAAAAGCAAGTGATTTGCCCTGGTTTTCATAGTAGCTCAGTAATTCATCATATTGGTGAAGCTTCGTTAAAAGCGATTTGTATTCTGAATTTAACTTTATACGATAATCATATGCCTCGGCTTCAGCAGATTCTTGGGCTATTTTTGATGCTTTTATCTTTGATGCTTGGCCGCTAAATAAAAGCGGAATTTTTAAGCCAAATTGATACCCTATGATGTTGCCATTTAAAGTGCTATTGGTTCCTTGAAAATATTCAGCACTTAAATCGGGTAAGAGTTGTTGTTGTTCTTTGTGTCTTAATGCTTCGTAGTACAGGCTTGTATTCTCATAGACAGAAAAACCAATATTATTGCCAATGCTCATGGTTTTCAATTCTAGTTTTTGTAGGGTTTCATCTAGAATAGAAATAGAGTCTGTTTGGATCAATCGTTTTAATTGTTCCTGAGCTAAAAGCACCTCCTGTTGTGCTTTTTTATAATCGGTTTCTAAAAGTTTCTGCTTAGATTTTGCACTAATCATTTCTAGGTAATTCGTTTCACCTAACTCAAACCTTCGTTCTGAAGCGTGGGAAAAATGCTGATACAAACTATCCAGAAATTTGTAAACTTTTGTTTTAGTCTTTACATAGCTCAGATAGGCATAGGTTTTGTAAACATCTCTTTTTAAGGTTTCTAGGTTGATGTTGAAATAAGACTTCTGTAAATTATATTTGGCCTTATTTACTTTCTTATCGGCAAAATATAAAGTAGGGAACTTGAAATCTTGAGAGATTCCAAAAACCTGTAATGGCCTATTGTTTATGGCTATATTATTTTCATCATAATGATAATAAATGGACGTTTTATCAAAGCTAAAGGCACTTCCAATAAGCGCTTCGTATTCATTAGTTTTTAATGATTTGGCTTTTAAATGTGCATTGTTTTCAATAGCCAAATTAACAGCTTCTTCGGCCGTTATGGCTTTTGTTTGTGCCTGTACAGGTAATGCTATTAAAATTAGAATTATAACGCTTATGTTTTTTTGTTTCATTTTAAATGGTGTTTTTTCTTCAAACCACGCGTACAGAACTGGTAGTACAACCAATGTTAATATAGTGGCTGTGACTAAGCCTCCTATTACAACTGTGGCAAGCGGACGTTGAACTTCGGCACCCACATTAGTTGAAACAGCCATGGGTAAAAACCCTAAAGCTGCTGCTAATGCGGTTAAAATAACAGGTCTTAAACGTTCTTTTGTGCCTTTTTTAATGCGCGCCTCAATATTTGTGATTCCAGCTTGTTTCAAATCTTTAAAATGCTCAATCAAAACAATGCCATTAAGTACGGCAATACCAAAAAGCGCAATAAAACCAACCCCTGCCGAAATGCTGAAAGGCATATCTCTTAACCATAACAGCAAAATGCCACCAACGGCCGCCAACGGAATTGCAGAATATACCATAAGCACTTCTTTTACAGAACCAAAAGCGAAGTAGAGCAGGATGAAAATCAATACGAGGGCTACGGGTACAGCGATTAAAAGTCTTGATTTGGCACGCTGTAGGTTTTTAAATTGTCCGCCATAAGATACGGTATACCCAACAGGAAGTTGCACCTGTGTTTTTATAATATGCTGTACATCATCAACTACCGACTGTAAGTCTCTTTTTCTTACATTGATACCTACTACTATTCTTCGTTTTGTGTCATCTCTTGAAATTTTAGCTGGACCTGTAGTGTATTTTATTTCAGCCAATTCATTTAAAGGAATTTTTATGCCATTAGGAGTATCAATATACAAGGTTTTTAAATGTTCAATGTTTTTTCTGTTGGAGGCTTCTAGTCTAGCCACTAAATCAAATCGTTTTTCGCCTTTAAATACTTGTCCGAGCGTTTTTCCCGCAAACCCCATGGTTATAATATCGTTGATGTCTGAAATGTTTAAACCATAACGTGCAATTTTGTGCCGGTTATAATGCACGTTCATTTGCGGTAATCCTTCTACTTTTTCTACAATGATATCAGAAGCACCATCTACATCTTGAATTAATGATTTTATTTCATTGGCCTTTTGGGCTAAGACGGATAAATCCTCTCCAAAAATTTTGATAGCAATATCGGCTCTAACCCCAGTAATAAGTTCATTAAAGCGCATTTCAATAGGTTGTGTAAACTCAACTTCCATTCCTGGAATACTATGTAAGGCTTGCTTGAATTTATCAGCTAATTCGTCCTTACTTTCTGCTGAAATCCATTCACTTTTAGGCTTTAGCTTAATAATAACATCGCTTTCTTCCATGCTCATAGGGTCGGTAGGGACTTCGGCAGCACCAATCCTACTCACTACTTGATCTACCTCAGGAAAGTTTTCAAGAAGAATGTTTTCAATTTGAGTGGTGATCTCAATTGTTTTTTCAAGAGAGGTTCCCGTTTTTAAAACGGGCTGAATAACAAAGTCACCCTCATCCAGGGTTGGAACAAATTCACCTCCCATTTTGCTGAATATCCAAATACTTAAAGCTAATAATATACCCGCACTAGAAAGTACAATTTTTCGGTGTTCAAGCGCCCAATGAATAGTAGGGTTATACAAGTTATTTATGAAATGCATTAGTTTGTAAGAAATACTTTTGTTTTGCTGCTTGTTAGGCTTTAAAAACATTGAAGATATAACAGGAACATAAGTAAGACAAAATAACATAGCTCCTATTAAGGCAAAACTAAAGGTAAGTGCCATGGGTTTAAACATTTTGCCTTCCACACCGTTTAATGACAAAATGGGGATAAAAACAATGAGAATGATAAGTTGTCCGAAAATAGCAGAATTCATCATTTTTGAGGCACTTTTCAGAGTAATACCGTCAACGGTTTGCTGCAGTTGATTTTTAGACAGCAAACCAATTTTTGAGCTTTGCGTATTAATTTGAAAGGCTATAAACTCAACAATAATGACCGCACCGTCAATGATAATACCAAAATCAATGGCACCAAGACTCATTAAATTAGCATCAATACCAAACATATTCATCAATGAAATGGCGAAAAGCAAACACATAGGAATCACGGATGCTACCACAAGTCCAGATCGCCAATTTCCAAGCAATAAAACCACCACAAATATCACTATTAGTGCTCCAAGTATTAAGTTTTCTGCTACAGTAAATGTGGTTTTACCTATAAGTTCACTGCGTTCAAGAAAGGCATTTATGTAAACACCTTCGGGCAAACTACTTTCAATAGTAGCTACGCGTTCCTTTACGGCGTTTATAACTTCTTTAGAATTTTCGTTTTTCAGCATCATCACCTGACCCAGTACTTTTTCGCCCTCTCCATTTCCCGTTATGGCGCCAAATCGTGTAGCGTTACCATATCCTACTTTAGCTATGTCTTTAATGTAAATTGGGAGCCCTTCGTTTTTAACAACAATGTTTTTAATATCATCTAAAGTGTTAATTAACCCCTCGCCGCGAATAAAAAACGCTTTGTTGGTTTTTTCAATATAACCACCTCCAGCAACACTGTTATTTTTTTCTAAGGCTTCAAAAACAGCCATATAATTGATATGCATCGCTTTTAGTTTTTGAGGATTTATGGCAACCTCATATTGCTTTAAGTAGCCACCCCAAGTGTTGACTTCAACCACACCAGGAATACCCGAGAGTTGCCTTTTTACAATCCAATCTTGAATGGTTCGTAGCTGTGTTGTTGAATACTTATTTTTATATTTTGGCTTAACATCTAAGATATACTGGTAAATTTCTCCTAATCCTGTAGTAATTGGTCCCATTTGTGGTGAACCAAACCCTTCTGGGATTTTTTCTGAAGCCGATTTTATTTTTTCAGCAATGAGCTGTCTTGGTAAATAGGTGCCTAGCTTATCTTTAAAAACAATGGTAACAACCGATAATCCGAATTTTGAAACAGAACGAATCTCTTCAACTCCAGGTATGTTGGCCATTTCTAATTCAATAGGATAGGTAATAAATTGTTCAACATCTTGAGTAGACAGGTTTCTTGATGTGGTGATAACTTGTACTTGGTTATTGGTAATATCTGGAACAGCTCCAATAGGAATTTGGGTTAAGGAATATATTCCGTAGCCAATAACAAAAAGTGAAAATAGTAGAATAATGAGCTTATTCTTTAAGCTGAATTTTATAATATGTTCAAGCATAATTCAATAATGAATGATTAGTTATAACCATAAAAACGTTATGTTTTGAATGGTTTATAAAATATTCTTAGTAAGAATTATGTTAATTTTGGTGGTTGAAAAACAGAAGGTTTCTCAAATAAGGAGGTTGATTCCTTATAGATAAAATTAAGCGGAATGTCTTTATAGGTTGGTGTATTGTGCGGATACAAATAAAAAGATGTTAATATAAAAGCACTGTTTACATGACAAGTTAAATGTTGGTGTTTTTTAAAAGGTAAATTGTCATGCTCTTTGTGGTCATTTGGGTGCGTTGCCACTTGCTCACCATAATGTTCCATCAGAAATTCAAAAAAAGAATCACCATACATGTCTTTATGATAATTGGCATGTTCTATCAATACATTGAATTTTGAAAAGTCTTCAATGTTGATATTAGCACTTTGAATGAGAATCAAAGTAGAATACAATATGGCTATCATTTTACTCATACCGAGCATAAAAGTACAAAAAAATACAAGTTAAAAACTGTTAAAAATAAGCCTTTAATTGAATCGAGCCTGTGTGTATGGTTTTGCTTGTAGGTGTTTTTCTTCCAAAGTAGTTTAAATTTAAATCTAAAAACCTGGTTAGTTTTCTCTGTGCCAATACGCTCCATGTGAAGTTTTTACCTGGTTGAAGACCTTCTAAAATTTGATAGGCTACGGGAGTGTTTGTGTCCCCATTGTAGGTGTTTGAAAAATAATTAAATATACCATTAAAAGCACTTTTATCACCACTGCCAAGGGTAAAAGAGGCTCCGTAATTATGTTG
Source organism: Allotamlana fucoidanivorans (assembly GCF_006265225.1). Classification (GTDB taxonomy): domain Bacteria; phylum Bacteroidota; class Bacteroidia; order Flavobacteriales; family Flavobacteriaceae; genus Allotamlana; species Allotamlana fucoidanivorans. The sequence continues at coordinate 51,800 of NZ_VDCS01000008.1, forward strand.
CTTTAATTGTTCTAAACTTCCTGTTGTATTGTTTTTGTTGGTGCGTTGATAAAAGATGTCAAAGCTTGAATTGTTGTTAAATAAATATGAAATTTTAGGGTTAAGTCGGGTTTCTTTTAAATTGAAGTTTTTGCTTGTAAAATTCTCACTTTTACTATTGTTGGTATGCCATGCGCTCAATAAATTAAAAAGCCAGTTAGTAGCTATTTTATGATTAAAATGAAGCTGATGACTTTGTGTGCTATTTTCAATAAAACCAACAGAAAGCACATTTCTTGTTGTGTTTTTTAAGTATGTGTATGAAGATGTATAATGTTGCTTACCGCGATTAAAGAACAACACGTTTCTAAAGTTGAGCAGCAAACCTAATAGGTCGTCTTCATCGTCTTTAAACGGGTTTAAATTAAAACCGTTATTATTTCGTTTTAACTTTCTGTCAACCAAATAACTGGTTTGATTATAAAAATGTGACCAAAATAGTTTTGACTTACTTTTAGAGACTGCCCATTGGGCAGGGTTTATGGTGAGCGTTTGGCTCAGTCTGTTTTGGTGAGTTTTTACAAATACTCTATTGGGTAGCAAAACTCTAATAAATTTACCTTGATCTTGAAATTGTGCTAATTCAAACTCTTCCAATTCTTGAATACCATTATTATTGTAATCAATCCAAGTGTAGGCGCCTTGCCCGGGTTCTACTTCAACATAGGTGAAATCTTGAAGTGGGAGTGTGCCCGAATTGGTTTCAAAAATGGTATGCCATAGTATAATTTGTTTGAAAAATTTTTGACTAAACTGAAGTCTTGAATTGATTGAGTTTTCGTCCTTTAGGTCTGCTTCCTTACTTTTTAAAGTTCTGTAATTGGCAAAAACAGACAAGTTGGTGTTTTTGTTTTGAATAAGTTTTGATTTCAGATAAATGGTATTTGAGGTATTTACCTTAACAAGATTGTTGTATCTAATACTGTCATTCGTTCTGTTTTTGTAGCCTACTTCGGCAAATATTTTAGTGCTGTCACCTATCCCAACAAAGGTTTCGTATGCTTTAAATTGCTGACTCAAAGGGGTTAAAGAATCATTATGTATTATCCGTTCTTCATTGTTTTCTAAAGATAATTTTCCTCCAACCCAACTCTTTTTTAAGGGGTAAATGAGTTGGTTGTGTGACCGTATAAAATTTGAAGTTTTTGTGTTTGAAGAGGTGTTTAAAAAACTTGAATTAGAAGATATGATAAATTTATTGAGCTTAAGATTTAGGTTAGTAACATGTCTATTGCCCTTAAAACCATTAGAGAATTTTAAAAGTTGAAATTGATAGCTTATCATGCCTTTTTCTTTATGAAAAAGATTCAGACCGCTATAGGTTAAGAACTGATCACCAAAATCTCTTGGGATTTGTCGCCCAGTGGATTGATCTAAATTCCAGTCTCTCTTAAATTCAACATTATATAAGCCTTGAACATTTCTAAAATTTGAACTTACATAATCGTTGTCTGTATAAAGATCAAGATTCCAAGACGTCTCACTATGTATTAAAGATTGATTTATTTTTAGTTTTCCTGCTAATCCGTCGTTGTTATTATTGTCAATAGTTGAAAATAAATTTTGATCAAATTGGCTTCCAGCGGCTTCAAAAATGATATTGGTTTTATTTGAAGGTTTGTAACGCCCGTTAACTACAGCAATTTGTAATTTTTTTGGAGCTACAAGTTGAATGACTGGAGCAAAATTGCCTTGATTTGGGCCAGCGTATTCATAAATATTACTGATGGCATTAACACTACTTAAAATATAATCGCCCTTATTGTCTCCAATCAGACTGAAGGTAACACTATACAGCTCTTCATCAGGGTTGTTTGAAAACACAAAAATGTCATTGCCATTTATAATGTCTTTTCTGTAAAGTATTCTATTTTGGTTATAATCGCTTCTTGTGGCTGATGGTGCTACCATTTTAGTTTCATCATCTCCAGCATTTTTAAGAATATCAACCTGTTCTTCCGATAAGTTTTGTTGTAGAGGCTGGTTTTTAGCATCGTTTTCTGAATATACTGAAACACCAATATCTAACTTTTCGCTGGAGTAGGTGCTCCCGCCAAAACCAACAAACCGAGTATAATTACGTTCGCTATATTGATAGTCAACCGAAATGCGCATTTCTGAAGTAATAGGAAATGTAGCATTAAAAATAATTTCACCCGCGTTATAATCAATAATATAGTCTTGGTCTTCACCACGTTTAGCAACAACACCATTTACATAGACCGTTTCGCTACCAGAAACAATAAGTACAAATAGTTCGCCATTTGGTCCCTTTAATTTGTAAGGGCCTTGGTTGCCCTCTTGCGCAGTAAATTGATCGGTTGTAAATTGCCCTCTTACAATGGCTCCTGCCGCAAATATGCTGGTTTGTGATGTGTCTTCGCCAAGATTGATATTAAAGTTCAAGCCTTGAACACGCTTAGAAAAACTAGAGAAGTATGAATGCTCATTTACTAAATCAATATCTCCTGCCCGAATATTCCATTGGTCACTAAACAACTCAATAAATACTTGGTCAAATTCATCCAGACGTTGTGAATACCCGCTCTCTTGAAGCGGAATATTAGCATCTTGAATAGAGGCTCTTAATGATACTTTATGGTTCAGCTTTCCTGATATTTGAAGGTCTAATTCACTATTTAAAACAGAATTTTGGTTGTTTCCAACAGTAACACCCCTTGAAATACTACCTGAGGTAGATAGCCCATCAAAGGGGATAAATTTTTTTGAAAAGTTAGGTTGTGACAGCTTGTAAAGTACATCATTGTTGGCAGCACTTTCAACAATAATATTTTCGTCTAGTTGTTTGTAAGTCTTTGTTAAGAAATCAGGAAATTTTAAATAATCAATATAAACAGAATCTGTTTCTGGGAGTTTTTTAAAGCTTAGTAAGGCCTTAGCAAAATCTACCGAGTAAAAAGTAGAATCTATAACACGGCCAGATGTTGTTCTTACTGTAAATGTGCTGGAATTAATACTAACACTATCTATTTGAATGTGGTCTTTTACCTCAAACGTTTTGGTTTTATAATTTGAAGGCAGATTCTGCGAATACCCAGAAAAACTAACAAGAACCAAAAGAATATAGGCAAAACATTTCATCAGATAATTAAACTACAAAAAGTTTAAATTATTTTGCAGCACGGCTTGTTAAAACTGCTGTAAAATAATAGTGTAAAAGTAAGCTATTATTTATTTTAGCTGAAATTTAAAAGTTCAATGTCATTGGAAGCGCAACTCGGGCTGAGAACTTCAAATTTAAACATACATGAAAATAATATCATATAACGTAAACGGTATAAGAGCCGCAATTAATAAAGGGTTTATAGATTGGGTTAAAGCCGCTAACCCAGATGTCATTTGTTTGCAAGAAATAAAGGCTATGAAAGAGCAATTAGACCTCGGTCTTTTTAAAGAGGTTGGCTATACGTATCAGTATTGGTTTAGTGCCGAAAAAAAAGGATATAGCGGTGTGGCTATTTTAAGTAAAAAAGAACCCAAACATGTTGAGTATGGCACGGGAATTGCTTCAATGGATGCGGAAGGACGAAACCTACGCGTTGATTTTGAAGGGTTTTCGGTTATGAGCTTGTATTTACCTTCAGGCACGAATGATGCCAGACTGAATCATAAGTTAGAATACATGGATATGTTTCAAGACTATATAAACAACCTTAAACAAAATATACCAAACTTGGTTATTTGTGGTGATTATAATATTTGTCATGAAGAAATAGACATTCATAACCCTAAAATGAAAGGTGTTTCAGGGTTTTTACCTGTAGAGCGAGAATGGATAGGAGGTTTTATAGATAGTGGATTCATTGACTCTTTCAGATATTTACATCCTGAACAACAACAATATAGCTGGTGGAGTTATAGAGCAAATGCTAGAGCCAATAATAAGGGATGGCGTTTAGATTATGCTATGGTTTCGCAACCCCTACAAGAAAATATTAAAAGAGCCGTTATACTTACAGAAGCGGCTCATAGTGATCACTGTCCCATATTAGTAGAAATAGATAAATAATTAATAAACTGAAAAACATGATAAAAAAGAGCGTATTTGCCTTATTAACAGTGCTGGTTTTAGCATCGTGTGTCTCTCCTAAAATATATAAAGATCTTGAAGCTAAATATGCCGATCTAAAAAATGAAAACAGAAAGCTTACAGAGGCTTATGAAGAGTTAATGTCGTCAAAAGCAGCTGCTGAACACGATTATAAAAGAACAAAAAAGGCTTATGATGAAGCGGTAGCACAGCGTGATAAATTGCAGGCTGATTATAATGCTACCAGTGCGAATTTAGAAAACTTGAAATCGTCTTATTCGGCTTTAGAAAAGAATAGCTCGGCGGCTATATCGGCTAATTCTCAAAAAAACAGAGAATTGTTAGCAGAACTGGAAGCTAAAGAGCAGGCCTTATCTGCAGAAATTACCAGACTTGCGGTATTAAAAAAGGAACTGGAAGACCGTTCAAACCGTGTGGCAGAATTAGAAAGTCTTATTGCTGCTAAAGATGCTGCTATGAAATCGTTGAAAGATGCTATATCAAGTGCTTTAACAGATTTTGAAGGTAAAGGTTTAACGGTTGAACAGCGAGACGGTAAAGTGTATGTGTCTATGGAGAATAAGTTACTCTTCAACTCAGGAAGTTGGGCCGTTGGCTCAGAGGGTAGAAGAGCTGTTGAGCAATTAGGAAGTGTGCTTGCCCTGAATCCTGATATTGCTGTTTTAATAGAAGGTCATACCGATAATGTGCCATATAGTGGTAATGGTCCATTAACCAGCAATTGGGATTTGTCTACAAAACGAGCAACCTCTATTGTGAATATTTTAAATGAAAATTCAAGTATTAATCCAGAGAATTTAACAGCTGCGGGGCGTGGGGAGTTTGCGCCAATTGCAACCAATTCATCACCCATTGGAAGAGCGAAGAACAGACGTATTGAGGTTATTTTAACACCTAAATTAGATGAGCTTTCTAAGCTGCTAAATGAGCAATAATGTATAGAGATTTTTATCAAAGAAAATAAATAGAAGTTTTAATAAAAACCTTTCAAATTCTAGTAATTTTGAAAGGTTTTTTATAATTGGCAGACATTTAATGAACGTATTTTTAAATGTCTTATAAAAATAGAATATGAAGTATACCACCATACCAAATACCAGTATAAAAGTTAGTAAAATTTGTTTGGGAACCATGACTTTTGGTAATCAAAATACAGAAAGCGAAGGTCATCAGCAATTAGATTACGCATTTACACGAGGTGTGAATTTTATAGATACAGCCGAATTGTACCCTGTGCCAGCCAATGCCAAAACCCAAGGCGCTACAAGTAGAATTATAGGCACTTGGTTAAAAAACTCGGGTAAGAGAGATCAGGTAGTTATAGCTTCAAAAATAGCAGGACCAGGAGATTATACGGCTCATATACGAACCACTGGATTTAGTCCAAAAGCAATTGAAGAAGCTATTGATTCAGAATTACAGCGTTTACAGACAGATTATATTGATCTATATCAATTACATTGGCCAGAGCGCGATACGAATAGATTTGGGATACGTGATTTTAAGTTAGATACTCAATGGGTTGATAATGTTAATGAGGTGTTACGTAGTTTAGATACGCAGATTAAAGCAGGTAAAATTCGTCACGTAGGGCTGTCTAACGAAAACTCATGGGGAACCATGCGTTATTTACAGGAAGCAAAACAATACAATTTGCCAAGAATGCAAACCATTCAGAATGCTTATTCCTTAATTAATCGGGTGTTTGAAGGTGATTTAGCAGAAGTTTCTATGCGAGAGCATATAGGTTTATTAGCCTATTCGCCAATGGCATTTGGGGTGCTTTCGGGGAAATACATCAAAGGAACGGCTTTAAGCAATGCAAGACTTAAATTGTTTCCAAGATTTTCCAGATATAGTAGTGAAGCTAGTACCGAAGCCACTAAACGTTATTTAAAGATAGCCGAGGATAATAATATGACTTTGGCACAAATGAGCTTAGCTTTTGTAAACCAACAGCCGTTTGTAACCAGTAATATTATTGGTGCCACTAATTTAGAACAACTTAAGGAAAATATAGCCAGTATTGAGGTAACACTTTCAGATGAGGTTTTACAGCAAATAAATGTAGTACACCAAGCTATACCTAATCCAGCCACTTAAAAAAGTTTATAAGCCTAATAAAAACAAAAAACCCTTAACTAGTATCAGCTAAGGGTTTTTGTTATTTGATTTTATCACCATTTTTATCAAAAAAGTGATATTCTAAATATGTGTAAGCATCACGGGGTAATATTTTAACCCACTTTTTGTGTTCTAAAAACCATTTAGAACGAATAGATGGAAAGCCTTTTGTTAAAAAGGCTGCTATAAAAGGATGTGTGTTTAGGGTCACCTTTTTATAGTCTTTTTTTAATAGTTTTTCAAGATCATGGGTGATGGTTTGCACCAATCCTATGGGTGCTTCAACCTCTGAACCATTTAGGTTATTAGGGTTTTCTTCACGCGTTTTTATGTTCATCTCAGGGCGAACTCGTTGTCTTGTTATTTGTATCAATCCAAACTTGCTAGGCGGCAATATTTTGTGTTTAGCTCTATCGTCCTTCATTTCATCACGAAGAAAGTTAAAGAGTTTTTGCCTGTTTTCAGCATTGGTCATATCAATGAAGTCTACTACAATAATACCCCCCATATCACGTAAACGCAATTGGCGCGCAATTTCAGCAGCAGCTATTAAATTGACTTCCAGTGCTGTATCCTCTTGACTATTGGCTTTATTTGATCGATTACCGCTATTCACGTCAATAACATGAAGGGCTTCGGTGTGTTCAATTACCAAATACGCACCTTTCGCCATAGATACAGTTTTGCCAAACGAGGTTTTTATTTGACGTTCTATTCCAAATTTTTCAAATATGGGAACTTTTGATTGATACAATTTAACTATTGATTCTTTTTTTGGTGCAATTTCTTGCAAATAATCTTTGATTTGATAATATAACTCTTCATCATCAACAGTAATGCCTGTAAAGGTGTCATTGAATATATCTCTTAAAATAGAAGAAGCTTTATTCATTTCGCCTAATACTTTACTGGGGTGGTGAGCTTTATGTAGCTTTTTGCACATTGCTGTCCATCGACTGAGCAAATGTTGCAAATCTTTATCTAGCTCAGCTACTTTTTTGCCTTGTGCTACGGTACGTACAATTACGCCAAAACCTTGGGGAGTGATACTCTTTACCAGGCGTTTTAGGCGGTCTTTTTCATCGCGGTCTTCTATTTTTTGTGAAATAGAAATGCGGTTTGAAAAAGGAACTAAAACAATATATCGACCAGCTATAGAAAGCTCAGAACTTATTCTTGGTCCTTTGGTTGATATAGGTTCTTTTACTATTTGTACCAATAGCGACTGATTAGATTTTAAGACATCGGCAATTTTACCGTCTTTCTCAATATCTTTTTCAAATGGGAAATCTTTTAAAGAAAAATCTTTTAGTTTACCTGTGCTTACACGTTTAATGAATTTTAAAAGAGAAGGTAGCTTTGGCCCTAAATCATGATAGTGCAAAAAGGCATCTTTATCATAACCTACATTTACAAATGCAGCATTTAGTCCAGGAACCGCTTTTCGTATTTTGGCTATAAACACATCACCAACAGAAAAGTTGTTACTATCTTCATCCTTTTGTAATTCAATGAGTTTTCCATCTTTTAATAAGGCAAAATCAACATTTTCGGAACTAGATCTAATGATCAATTCTTTATCCATTGTGTTAATTTTTATCCATACTTTTCAGTGAATAGTTAAAAGTTAATCGTTAATGGCGTTACTGCCAATAACTAATAACCAATTGCTAATAACCAAATGGTACAGATGGATTATACATTATTTTTTGTCACAGGATTTTTATCCGTGGAGCTCAAAATACATCGTTAAAATGCTAAAAAATTTAAGAGCTCATGTCAAAGAACTTTGTTGTTTTTCAAATCAAAAAAAGTAGTTAACCTAACTACTTTTTTGATTTATTTTTTCTTTTTGTGACGGTTAGCGCGTCTACGTTTCTTACGTTTGTGAGTCGCTACCTTATGTCTTTTACGTTTTTTACCACTTGGCATAAATAGTGTCTTTTTTAAATTAATAATTCGTTTTAATGCTGAACCTGACTAGCAGGTGTGTTTTATTTAACGTCTACATTTGTTTTAACGCCTTCAACAAATACTTTGGCAGGCTTAAATGCAGGAATGTTATGTGCTGGTATTTTAATGGTTGTGTTCTTAGAAATATTTCTTCCTGTTTTTTCTGCTCTTGTTTTAATGATAAAGCTTCCAAAACCTCTTAAGTAAACATTATCACCACCTTCTAAAGAAGTTTTTACTTCTTCCATGAATGTTTCAACAGTTGCTTGAACATCACCTTTTTCAATTCCTAATTTCTCAGAAATTTTTGCTACTAAATCAGCCTTCGTCATTTTAATATTATATTTTGGGTTACTATAAATTCTAAAAGGGATGCAAATATAGGAATTTAATATTCAATATTTCAAACCTAATTCACTAAAATTTAATATAATAAACGTTTATTTTTGTTCGCCCTATTACAATCATGTATGCAATTTTCTAAAAAGTTAATTAATTGGTATTCAGTTAATAAGAGAGTTTTGCCTTGGCGAGAGACTAAAAACCCCTATTATATTTGGTTGTCTGAAATTATTTTGCAGCAAACACAGGTTAAGCAAGGTTTACCATATTATGAAGCTTTTGTCGCACAATATCCTACTGTTTTTGATTTGGCAAATGCCGAAGAAAGAGAGGTCCTTAAATTGTGGCAAGGCTTAGGATATTACTCGAGAGCAAGAAATTTACATGCTTCTGCAAAGCATGTGGTTAATGCGTTAAAAGGTGAGTTTCCAAAAACATACAAAGAACTCCTTAACTTAAAAGGTGTTGGTGATTATACGGCAAGCGCCATAGCGTCTATTTGTTATAATGAACCAACGGCGGTAGTTGATGGTAATGTATACAGAGTCTTATCTCGCTATTTTGCCATTTGCACACCCACAAATGGATCAAAGGGTGTTAAGGAGTTTAAACTATTGGCTCAAGAATTAATTGACCAAGATAATCCTGCCGAATTCAATCAAGCCATAATGGAATTTGGTGCTACTTGGTGCACACCTAAAAATCCGAAATGTATAAGTTGTGTATTTCAAGATAGCTGTTTGGCGTTTGCTCATAATAAGGTAGAAGATTATCCGGTTAAAATAAAGTCAGCAAAGGCAAAGGTTAAATATTTCAATTTTCTGGTATTTATTTCTGATGATGGCAATACCATTATAGAAAGACGGAAAGGCAAAGGTATTTGGCAGAATTTATATCAATTTCCATTGGTAGAAACCAAGAAAGCTGTTGATTATACAACCTTTAGGAATCAAATAGAACAGCATCATTTATTGAAAAACATACCATTTAAATTGTCACTATATAATTCAGAGGCTATTGTGCACAAGCTGTCTCACCAACATTTATACACTAAGTTTTGGATTGTTAACGTTAATAGACTTCATGCCGAAGGCATTTCTGTTAATGATATAGAACAATTTGCAGTGCCTGTTTTAATTGGTAAGTTTATTGATGCTTTTAATTTTAAGTAGTTTCCTAATCACAATCATATTTTTTTATTAATTTTAAAAAAATGAAAAGCAATTGACTAATTTTGTTTTTCAAATTATAAAACATTATGTCAGGAACTTTAAATAAAGTTATGTTAATTGGTCATTTAGGTGATGAAGTCAAAATGCACTATTTTGAAGGTGGTGGTTGTGTAGGACGTTTTCCTTTAGCAACTAACGAAACCTATACCAATAAGCAAACCAATGAACGTATTACCAATACAGAATGGCATAATATAGTGGTGCGAAATAAGGCTGCTGAAATTTGTGAAAAATATTTGACCAAAGGTGATAAGGTGTATATTGAAGGGCGGTTGAAAACAAGAAAATGGACTGATGATAAAGGTAATGAGCGTTACTCAACAGAAATTCAGTGTAATGATTTTACGTTTCTTTCTACAAAGCGGGAAAGTGAGAATAACGCTCAAAATACAGCTTCGGTACAGCCTACTAACGTGTCCAAGTCAACTGAAAACTTTGAGCCTTTAGTTGATGATAATGATGATCTTCCTTTTTAATTGATGGTAGCGTATTATCAAAAATCTATGTTTAATTAAAGTGTGTTTTTTGGATCCTGACCCTGCCAGTTTGATACTTTTAATAATAGCAATTGACGCTTCAGTTGTTTTTAGTTTTGTGTTGCTCTTTGTCTTACTACTCTGTTCTGCACTTATTTCGGGTGCCGAAGTGGCTTTATTCTCATTAAATATTAATGATATACAAGAAAGTCTTGAACAAAAAGATAAGCGTATAGAAATCGTTTCTAGGCTTTTAGAGCGTCCTAAAAAATTACTCGCCACCATTCTAGTGGCCAATAACTTTATCAATATAGCGGTTGTTATTCTATTTGCTTATTTAGGGGATTATATGTTTGGTGGTTTAACCAATCCAAAAATTAAGTTTCTTATTGAAGTTGTTGTGGTTACCTTCCTCATTTTGCTATTTGGCGAAATACTACCAAAGATTTATGCTAGTAGAAATAATTTAAAGTTTGCGTCTTTTATGGCCCATCCGTTAAGGGTTTTAGATGTGGTGTTATCACCCATTAGTTTGCCTATGCGTAGTGTGACTTTGGGCATTCATGGTAGGTTAGGTAAAAAAAGGTCTAATATCAGTGTAGATCAGTTGTCTCAAGCATTAGAGCTAACTAGTGAAGAAGATACTACTAAAGAAGAGCATAAAATTTTACAAGGTATTGTGTCATTTGGTAATACAGATACTAAGCAAGCCATGAGGCCACGAATAGATATATTTGCTTTAAATATAGAGCAAAAATATTCCGAAGTAATGAAAGAAATTGTGGCTAATGGGTATTCTAGAATCCCTGTTTATCGAGATAATGTAGATACTATTGAAGGTATTTTATATGTGAAAGATTTGTTGCCATACATTGATAGAAAGCAGTTTGATTGGACACGCTTACTTCGTGACCCCTTTTTTGTGCCTGAAAACAAAAAGCTGGATGATCTAATGGCTGAATTTCAAGAAAAGAAGGTGCATTTGGCGGTTGTGGTTGATGAATATGGCGGTACTTCAGGAATTATATCCTTAGAAGATATTATTGAGGAAATAGTGGGAGATATAAGTGATGAATTTGATGATGAAGATTTAACTTACTCTAAGCTTGATGATAAAAACTACGTATTTGAAGGTAAAACGGCGCTAAAAGATTTTTATAAGATTACCAAAATAGAAGATGATGCACTTTTTGAAAATAATAAAGGCGAAGCAGAAACCATAGCAGGCTTTGTTTTAGAGATTTCGGGTAGTTTTCCTAAATTGAATAGCAAAATAAATTTTGAACATTATGTGTTTACCATTGAAGCTATGGATAAAAAGCGTATTAAACTCTTAAAATTCACCATTAACTCATGAGAAATCACCTCTGTATTATAGTTTTTATATGTTGTTTGTTTGCTTGTGGAGATGACGTGGTGCCAAAACCCAAGGCCTATTTACGGCTAGAATATCCTGAAGCTAAGTATGAAGCTGCCAATTTAGACTTGCCTTTTACATTTGAAATAAATAATCTAGCAACAGAGGTTACGTTGAAGTCTGTAAAAGCTTCAACAAAAAGTTATGGCATTAATTTAGAATATCCTGCATTAAAAGGAACCATTTTTTTAACCTATAAGTCGGTAGAAAATAGCAAGGAAAATTTGAATGACTTTTTAAGAGATGCTCAAAACTTTACTCAAAAGCACACTATTAAAGCTGATGAAATTCCTGTAGCATCTTATGAGAATACAGAACGTAACGTTTATGGTGCATTGGCTGAGGTTAAAGGAAATGTAGCGTCGCCCGCACAATTTTACGTAACAGACAGTGTGAACCATTTTTTAACAGGATCGTTATATTTTTATGCAAAACCTAATTACGATTCTATTCTTCCTGCGGCACATTATTTACAAAAAGACATTAGGCATATTATGGAAACCATCAGGTGGAAATAAAAAAAGGTTTCACTATAAGAAACCTTTTTTGTATTCTATTAAAACTGATTTAAGTCTTTAATTAGGCTGTTTTCTTAGCACAACAAGCTTTTTTACAATCAGCATTGCAGGCTGTTTTTTCTTCTGCCTGAATATCTTTTTTGCAACATGCTTTTTCGCAACCTGGTTTACAAGTTTTTTCTGTGGTAAAATCATTTACCGTTTTCATATCGCTTACTTTGTACGTATCAGAAACATTAGCAACAGCTTCGGTAAGGCTCATAGGCGTAACTTTTGCCTCATCATATTCAACCATGGCTAATTTTTTATCAAAATCAACAGTGGCCGATTTTACACCATCCATTTTTGATATTTTTTTCTGAATAGTCGCTGCACATCCAATAGCACAAGTCATTCCTTCAATGGTGAATTCTGCTTTGGCATAAGTAGCATGGGGGTCTGTGGTGTTAACTTCTTGTGTTTCAGAAGCAACTTCAACCGTTTTAACTTCTGGATTTGAATTGTTTTTGCAGCTTAATGCAGTAAAGCCAATTAAAACAATAACTAAAATATGTTTCATAATTTTCATAACTTAAAATTTATAGGTTAGTGCAAAATTACTAAATATTCAGAGGCATTTTAATGTTATATGAAAAGAAATATACCCTGTTTTTATAAATAAAAAAAGAAGGATTAAATGAAAAGCGGTTGCAAATCAAGTTGTTGCTGGTTATGTTTTTGCCATGAAATTATTTTTATTCAAGAAAATTCACGAAATTTAAGAGAAATAATTCCCTTTTGATATGAAAAAATTATCCATTGCATTACGTTTTGGCTTAGTAACAAGTGCCGTTTTAATAGCCTATTTTTTAGTTTTGGCTTTAGTAGATAAACATACAAATCCTGCATTTAGTTTTGTGAATGCTATTATTACAGGTTTAGGAATTTATGAAGCTATCCGATTACATAAACTTGAAAATCCAAGTGCTTTTTCCTATGGCGAAGGGTTTAAAACAGGTATAATTACGGGATTTGTGGCTACGTTGATTTTTACCATTTTCTTCTTGTTTTATGCCACAGAAATTAATAATACGTTTATTTCTGATTTGATTTTATCTATACATAGCGGATTGAATGCCGATATAGGTATGGTAGCGTTTGTAGTGGCTGTTATGGGGTTTGCTACAACCGTTGTAGCTACCTTAACAGTTATGCAGTTGTTTAAAAACACTAGAAACATAGTAAAGTAGTTTTTGCTCTTCAATAAACAACTGATTTATATACTTTTTTGTTACGGCTTAATGAGGTGTGTTTGGTTAAGTTAAATGTTTGTTACTAAGAGATTTGGGTTGTATTAAGCGATTTCATGGCATAATTTTTCAGAGAAATACAATGACTTTTTTTAAAATTAAAGCTTAAGGTTTGTAGTTTAATTATTTAGCAGTATATTTGCACTCATTTTTAATAAAAATTAATTAATAAAAACGTTACGCTATGTACGCAATTGTAGAGATAGCAGGGCAACAATTTAAAGTTGAAAAAGACCAAAAAGTTTTTGTTAATCGTTTACAAACTGAAGAAGGTGAGAAAGTTTCTTTCGATAATGTTCTTTTAGTTGGTGATGGTGACAATATAACTGTAGGCGCCCCGGCTATAGACGGAGCTCAGGTAGGAGCAAAAGTCTTAAAACACCTTAAAGGTGATAAAGTTATAGTTTTCAAAAAGAAAAGACGTAAAGGTTACCGTGTAAAGAATGGTCACCGTCAATCTTTAACTGAAATTGTAATTGAAAGCATTGCTGCTTCTGGATCTAAAAAAGCAGCCCCAGCAAAAGCAGAAAAGAAAGCAGAAGCTGCTCCTCAAGCTGAAGAAACTCAAGATTTAAGCAAATTAACAGTTGCTGAATTAAAAGAGTTAGCAAAAGCTAAAGGTGTTGAAGGGATTTCTTCAATGAAGAAAGCTGATTTAATTGCTGCTTTAAGTTAATATAAAAACTAAAATCGAAATAAAATGGCACATAAAAAAGGAGTCGGAAGTTCGAAGAATGGTAGAGAATCAGAATCGAAACGCTTAGGGGTTAAGATTTTTGGTGGTCAAGCTGCGTTAGCTGGAAACATTATCATAAGACAACGTGGTAACACACACCATCCAGGTGAGAACGTATACCAAGGAAAAGATCATACCTTACACGCTAAAGTTGATGGCGTAGTTAAGTTTACTAAGAAAAAAGATAACAAATCGTATGTTTCTATTGAGCCTTTTGAGGCTTAGAAAAGAAAATAAAGTTATCTTATAGAACGAATAAAATAAACCCTACTAAACATAGTAGGGTTTATTCGTTATTTATTATATATATTACAAAAATAGCCTTGCAACTTGCAAGGCTATTTTTTGAGTTTAGTTTGTCTAATTCAGAAATTAGTATTTAGCAAACTTTAAAGTTCCAGACGCTGATGTTAAGATATACATGCAAGATTTTAATGTAGAAACACTAATTTCTCTTGAAAACTCACCATTTAAAACAGACTGGCCTAATAAATTATAAATAGCATATTTGCCACTCACTGCATTATCAACCACTATAGTATCTAAACGGCTGTTGTAATAAGCGGCTAACTTTGTTTTGTTAAAGTCTTTTGTGCTTAAAGCATAATCTACAACTAAGACAGGGGAATCATTACCGTAAGTGAGACTTGTTGTTCCAAGGTTGGCATTGCCAGTATCTCGAGGTTGACCACCTGAACGTTTTCCATAAACTGTCATGTCAGCTGTTGGTGCATTTATATAACTTCTAACTGGAGGTATAGAGGTTGGTACCTAGGTCTTGTTCTAACAAAATTATCAGTATTGTGTGTGGTAGCATTGGCAGTAGTTAAACCGCTGTAAGCGTACACATTACTTGTGTTGTCTGTAGAATCTCTTCGAAGATGGAAAAATTGTTATACATGATATTAATAAATTTCTTAACTTTAAGCTATTGCGATAGCAATTGTTGTATTGTTTAACCTGAAATTATTTGATTATGCTACCGTTTAGATCTGAAATTAGAAATTCGCCAACCCAGCCAACCATCAAAATTTTTTTAAGTGATGAATCTTTAGATGAAAAGATAAAAAAGCACTTAGAGCATTTTAAGGAAATTGATACTATTGAAATAGCCGAAAGTATTGGGCAAAACAGAGCAAGCGAAAGTATTACCGTATTTTTAAAGGATGGTGTTGATATTAATAAAATGAAAACTTCTATAGACTCCAGTTTGTGGTGGTACTTTGAAGAAGATTTAGTAGATGAATAATAGGTTGTAATGAGTGTGTCTCGCTTTTGTTGATACAGCGTAAAAGATACTGTAACGCAGGATTGTTTTAGTATGAAATGGTTAAAAATAAAAAATCCCAAACGATGTTGATGTTTGGGATTTTTTATTAGAAAAACTGAAGCACGTTCAGTATAATGATTAATATCTGTAGTGTTCTGGTTTGTAAGGGCCGTCAACAGTAACACCAATATATGCGGCTTGATCTTCTTTTAATTCGGTAAGTTCTACGCCAATTTTTTCTAAATGTAATTTGGCTACTTTTTCATCAAGGTGTTTTGGTAGCATATACACGTTATTTTCATAAGCACTAGCATTATTCCAAAGTTCAATTTGAGCTAAGGTTTGGTTGGTAAATGAGTTACTCATTACAAAACTAGGATGCCCTGTAGCACAACCTAAGTTTACTAAACGACCTTCAGCAAGAATAATAATATCTTTTCCTTCAATGGTATATTTATCTACCTGAGGCTTTATGGTGTTTTTAGTGTGTCCATAATTTTGATTTAACCAAGCCATTTGAATTTCATTATCAAAATGACCAATATTACAAACTATGGTTTTATCTTTCATTGCTTGAAAATGTTCAGCACGTACAATGTCTTTGTTTCCTGTGGTTGTAATAACAATATCGGCATTAGCTACAACAGTTTCTAGTTTTTTAACTTCAAAGCCATCCATAGCTGCCTGTAGTGCACAAATTGGGTCAATTTCAGTTACTGTAACTATACTTCCAGCCCCTTTAAACGAAGCAGCGGTTCCTTTACCAACATCACCATAACCACAAACTACAACGCGTTTTCCAGCCAACATAATATCGGTAGCTCTACGTATAGCGTCAACAGCACTTTCTTTACATCCGTATTTGTTATCAAACTTAGATTTGGTAACCGAATCATTTACATTAATGGCAGGCATTGGTAATGTGCCATTTTTTACGCGTTCGTACAACCGGTGAACACCCGTTGTTGTTTCTTCCGATAAGCCATTGATACCAGCAGCTAATTCAGGATATTTATCCAAAACCATATTGGTTAAATCACCACCGTCATCAAGAATCATGTTTAAAGGCTGTCTTTCCTCACCAAAAAATAAGGTTTGCTCAATACACCAGTCAAATTCTTCTTCGGTCATGTCTTTCCAAGCATAAACAGCTGTTCCTGCAGCAGCAATGGCAGCAGCAGCCTGATCTTGCGTAGAGAAAATGTTACAAGAGCTCCAAGTAACTTCTGCACCAAGTGCTTGCAGCGTTTCTATTAGAACAGCTGTTTGAATGGTCATATGTAAACAGCCTGCTATTCTAGCGCCTTTTAAAGGTTGCTCGTCTTTATATTCTTCACGAAGACTCATTAAACCCGGCATTTCAGCCTCAGCCAATTCAATTTCTTTTCTTCCCCAATCTGCAAGCGTGATGTCTTTTACTTTATTTGCTACGTAAGGAATTGTTTTTGTACTCATATCAATTTTTTCTTTTGTTAATACCCAAACTTCATTGTGATTAGCACTTAAAATACTTAAATTCGCTTATCTAATAAGCAATGATGCTTTAGGCGATGCAAAGATAACTAATAACTTTCAGAATAATAAATGCCTCTATTTAAAACCATTGAAGCAAATTCACAAACCACGGTTAAAATTTGGAAGATTGAAGAATCACATGATGAACTGATGCAGCCATTAACCTTGAAACCCAATTCTATGGAGCGGGTTTTAGGTATGAAAAGTCAGTTACATCAAAGAGGTTTTTTAAGTGTGAGGCATTTATTGCGTGCATTTGGTTATACAGATTTTGATTTGTTTTATGATGAGCATGGGAAACCTCATTTAAAAGATGGTAAGCATATTTCTATAACACATTCGTTTAATTTTTCAGCTGTTATTGTAAGTGATGTTGAAGTAGGTGTTGATATTGAAAAGCACAGAGATAAGATTCAAATTATAGCTCATAAATTTATCGATTATGAGTTTGACTACTTGCAAAAGGAGGACTTAGATTATATTAGAAAATTAACGGCCATTTGGTGCGTGAAAGAATCCTTGTATAAATTATTTTGTGTACCAGGTTTAAGTTTTAAAAATTGTTTTTTGGTCATTCCATTTAATATAACCGATGAAGAAACGGTTGCATGGATTGACTATAAGGATAAAAAATACCGTTATACTATTCACTTTTTAGAATTTGAAGGCTTTACTTGCGCCTACGCGATAGCTTAATGACTATTTACAGTCACATACAAAACGCTGTTAATACTAAAAGAAAGCTTTTGGCAGTATTGATTGATCCTGATAAATTTCAATTAGAAAATACCAAACAGTTTATACTAAAAGTTAATGCTTCTATAGCCACACACATTTTTGTGGGAGGGAGTACAGTACAGCAGAATGCGACGCATGCTTTGGTGATAGAAATTAAAAAATACACGCAGCTACCTATTGTTTTATTTCCTGGTGATGTAACACAAATTACCGGAAGAGCCGATGCCTTATTATTCTTATCGTTAATTTCAGGAAGAAACCCAGACTATTTAATTGATAAGCATGTTAAAGCAGTTCAAACATTGAAGGGTTTAAATTTGGAAGTGATTCCAACAGGATATATTTTGATAGATGGCGGGCAGATTACAGCGGTTGAAAGAGTAACCAAAACAAAACCGATGGTGGTAAGTGGACTTCAAGATATTGCAAATACAGCTAAAGCGGGACAGTTATTAGGTATGAAGCTAATTTATTTAGAAGCTGGGAGTGGTGCCAAACAGGCTGTGTCATTTGAAACGATAAAGCAGGTAAAACAAGATGTAAATATTCCTTTAATTGTAGGAGGCGGGATAAAAAGTAAAATACAAATAAATGAAGCCTTTACCGCAGGAGCTGACATGGTGGTTATTGGGACAGCTTTTGAAAAAGATGAAACGTTTTTTGAAGCAATAAACGAGGTGGGTGAAAGAAAGAAAATAAATACTAGCATAGCATGAGTGCAATAATTGATTGGCTGTTTTCTCAGTATCAAGATGTGGAAACTCATCTTATAGTTTTAGAATTTATTGGGGTGTTTTTTGGGTTTTTAAGTGTTTGGTTTTCAAAAGAAGAAAATATTTTAGTGTATCCTACAGGGATTATTAGTACGGCTATATTTGTTTATATACTGTTAGTTTATGGTCTTTTGGGCGATATGCTTATTAATGCATATTATTTTATTATGAGCATTTTTGGTTGGTATTATTGGTCGAGAAAAGATACAAATAACAACGATATACCTGTGACAGTAACAACATATAAAGAACAACTTTGGAGTCTCTTTATTTTTTTAGCAACTACCCTATTTGTGGCTGTTGTTTATGGTGTAAATGATAATTTTAATAATTGGACGGCTTATATAGATACCCTAACTACAGCCATATTTTTTGTAGGCATGTGGCTCATGGCTAAAAAGAAAATAGAAAATTGGGTCTATTGGATTATAGGAGATATTATTTCTGTTCCCCTATATTTATACAAAGGGTTGGTGTTTACATCGTTTCAATATTTACTATTTACAATAATTGCTATTTATGGTTATAGAGCATGGAAGAAAAGCTTAAACAAGAGCCTGCAGATTGCCTAAAGGTGGTATTGTTCGGCCCAGAATCTACAGGAAAAACAACGTTGTCAAGACAATTGGCAAGGTATTACAATTCGGTATGGGTACCAGAATATGCTAGAGAATACCTTCAAAATAAGTGGAATAATGAAAGAAAAACTTGTGAGGCTCATGATTTATTACCTATTGCAGAAGGACAAATAAAACTAGAAAACGAGTTAGCAACAAAAACAGATACCGTTTTAATTTGTGATACCGATTTACTTGAAACCAAAGTATATGCCGAAACAAGTTATGGCGGTAGTTGTGATTCTCTTCTTGGAAAATATGCTATTGAAAATTCTTATGATTTATATCTTTTAACGTATATTGATACCCCTTGGGAAGCAGATGACTTAAGAGATAAATCTGACCAGCGTAAAGAAATGTTTGAAGCCTTTGAAAAAGCATTAATAGCACACAAAAAACCTTATGTTTTAATAAAAGGAAATAAAAAAAAGCGGTTAGAAGTAGCCGTAAAACATATTGATAATCTATTTAAAGCGCGTAAATAATGTTTTCAGAAAAAGATTTGAAGCAGATACATGATAAAGGAATCACTGTTGATCAGGTTAATGCTCAAGTAACACGACTAAAAAATGGCATGTCTTATTCTGATTTACTTAGTGCTGCAACTATAGGGAAGGGTGTTGAAAGCTACAATACCAATGAGATTGATGAATTCATTAGGCTATATGAAGCTAAGCAAAACGACTTATCTATAGTGAAGTTTGTACCAGCCTCAGGTGCTGCAACCCGTATGTTTAAGTTTTTGTTTAAATTTTTAAAAGGGTTTAACCCTAAAGAAGAAACTATAAGTAGTTATGCGGAACGGCACAATGACGATTTAATATTACAGTTTGTAAATAACTTTGAAAATTTTCCGTTTTACCAAGAGGTAGTGGCTAAGGCAAAAGCTTTAGATATCAATTTTGAAGTGCTTTCTGATAATGATAAGCTCGTTAGAATGGTGTCTATAATGCTTGATGATGAGATCTTAAAATATAGTTTTTTACCTAAAGGGTTGTTGCCCTTTCACAAGTATAAAAACGGAACGGTAACTGCTTTTCAAGAACATTTATTTGAATCTACTTTGTATGCGTCTTCAAATGATAAGGCAAACTTACACTTTACCATATCAAAAAAGCACCATGCCTATTTTATAGATCTCTTAAATAAGATAAGAAAAACATTAGAAACCAATACGAACACCCATTTTAATGTGTCTTTTTCTTATCAAAAAGAAGCTACAGAAACGGTTGCTTTAGCTAAGAATGGGAAAGTTTATAGAAATGAAGATGATTCTATACTATTTAGGCCAGCTGGCCATGGGGCTTTACTCGAAAATTTGAATGATCTTAATCACGATTTTATTTTTATAAAAAACATTGATAATATTGTAGTAGCAGACAGAAATATTGAGGTGTCAAGTTTTAAAAAACTTCTAGCAGGTGTGCTATTTGAAACACAGGAAAAGGTGTTTGCTTTTCTTCATAAATTAGATGAGGCCGGCATAACCGAATCAGACCTTAAGGTTATGGTTTTATTTTTGAGATACAGACTAAATGTGCCCATTGAAATTCATTTTGATGCCCTTAGCAAACAAAAAAAGATAGATTATTTAAAGGATAAGTTCAACAGACCACTTAGAGTGTGTGGCATGGTAAAAAACCAAGGAGAACCTGGTGGCGGACCGTTTTGGGTTAAAAATAAATCGGGTAATGTATCGCTTCAAATTGTGGAGTTTGCTCAGATAGATTTTAGAAGAAAAAGTCAGCAGGAAATTGTTTATAAAGCCACGCATTTTAACCCTACAGATTTGGTTTGTGGCGTTAAAAATTATAAAGGCGAAAAATTCGATTTAAGAAATTTTGTTGATCCAGAAGCAGCTTTTATAACTTTGAAAACACATAATGGATCTGAAATTAAAGCTTTAGAATTACCGGGGTTATGGAATGGAAGTATGGCGTATTGGAACTCTATTTTTGTTGAAGTGCCTTTAGAAACATTTAACCCCGTTAAAACGGTAAATGACTTGTTAAAACCAGAGCATCAACCGTTAATATGATACATGATGTAGCTGCTTTATTAAAAGAGCTGAAATATAAGGCTGTAAGGAGCTCTGGAGCGGGCGGACAACATGTAAATAAGGTGGCTTCAAAAGTTGAACTTTCTTTTGATGTAGCACAAACCCAAGCACTCAATAGTATACAAAAGATACGACTTCGTAATAAACTGAAAAATAGACTAACTAAAGAGGGCATTCTAATACTTCAATGTGATGACAGCAGGAGTCAGTATAAAAATAAAGCGCTAGTGACTAAACGATTTATGCATTTAGTAAAAGGCGCTTTAAAGCCTCAAAAGGTAAGAGTTTCAACAAAAGTGCCAAAATCTGCTATTAGAAAACGTCTTAAAGGTAAACGACTCCATTCGGAGAAAAAGGAAAGTAGAAGAAAACCAGATGTTTAAAAATAATCAAGATTTCTTGTTTAAAATTGCCAACTGGTTATTACATTTGCACCGTTCTCAAAAAGGGGTGCCTATTTCGGCTGAGATCATACCCATAGAACCTAGAACAGGTAATGCTGTTTAGGGACAGACGTAAAGTTTTTTAAATAGAAAGAAACACTTGAAAAACGTTTACGTACCAATTATCTATTAATTAGAAAAGAATAATTACCTCTTTTTATTCGGTTAAACCAATTAATCGACATGAAAAACAGTTTTCTTTTTTTAACATTTTTAGTGTTATCAGTCAGTGTGTATGCACAACAAAATCAAAAACTTCAAGATTCAACAACAACAGAAAAGCTTGATGAAGTTTTAGTAAAAGCAGTTCGTGTCAATGCAGATGCGCCAATCACGCATTCTAATGTTTCAAAAGAAGAACTTGCTAAACGAAATTTGGGGCAGGATATGCCTATACTATTAAATTATTTGCCATCGGTAGTTACCACCAGTGATGCGGGTGCTGGGGTGGGCTACACAGGTATTAGAGTACGTGGTACAGACGCTACTCGTGTTAACGTTACTATAAATGGAATTCCTTATAATGATGCTGAAAGTCAGGGTACTTTTTGGGTAAATCTTGGTGATATAGCCTCGTCTACTGAGAGTTTGCAATTGCAGCGTGGTGTAGGAACGTCTACTAATGGCTCAGGCGCCTTTGGTGCTAGTTTAAATTTGTTAACCGATGCCTTCTCAAAAGAAGCTTACGGTGAAATTTCTAATAGCTTTGGGAGTTATAACACAAGGAAACATACCGTAAAAATGAGTACAGGATTGTTAAATGATCACTTTGAAGTTTCAGGTCGTTTATCAAAATTATATTCAGATGGTTATGTGGATAGAGCCTTTTCCGATTTAAAATCTTACTTCTTACAAGGTGTTTATAAAGACAGTAACCGATTAATCAAAGCTGTTGTGTTTGGTGGATCTGAGTATACGTATCAATCGTGGTACGGATTAACTGCTGATCAGTTAGAGGAAGATAGAAGACAAAATCCGTATACTTATGACAATGAAACAGATAATTATTGGCAAGATCACTACCAATTTCATTGGAATGAACGATTTGATAACCAATGGTCAGCCAATCTTGGTTTAAATTATACTAAAGGAAAAGGATATTTTGAACAATATGAAGATGATACAGAGGACATAGATTTATACAACGGTATTGTACTTCCAACTGACTCTTATGTTAATGATGATGGAAATATCATTCCTATTACAGATGTAATACGAAGACGTTGGTTAGACAATGATTTTTATGTAATCAATGCAAATGCTACTTACAAGCAAGCAGGTGTTGAGGTTATTTCAGGACTTTCGTACAATACATACTTAGCCGATCATTTTGGCGAAGTCATTTGGGCAAGACGTTTTTCAGAAAATGCTGAAATAAGAGATCGATATTATCAAGGCGATGCCACTAAAAATGATTTTAGTGTGTTCTCAAAAGCCTCTTTTAATTTTGCTGAAAAGTTTACAGGGTATATTGACCTGCAAGGGCGTTTTGTGACCTACAAAACAAATGGGTTAGATTCTAATAGATCGGAGTTTGTTACTGATGCAACGTTTGATTTTTTTAATCCTAAAGTAGGTTTAACCTATAAACACAATGGTGCTAATAGTTTTTATGCATCTTATGCGCGCGCCAACAGAGAACCAAATAGAGATGATTTTAAGGCAGGTGTTACAGAACATGAAACCCTCAATGATGTGGAGATTGGTTGGCGCTATAACCGTTCAAAAGTGAGTGTAAATACTAATTTGTACTATATGTTTTATCAAAATCAATTAGTACTTACTGGTGAGTTAGATGATGTTGGAAGCCCTATAAGAGCAACCAGTGGTAGAAGTTACCGTCTAGGACTTGAAGTAGATGCCAAAATACTGTTTACCTCTAAGTTTAATATGAACACAAATGTGGCTTTAAGTAGCAATAAAAACCAGGATTTTAAGAGTAATATGAATGGCGAATTGGTGCATTTAGGTGATACTAATATTTCGTTTTCACCCGAATTGGTAATAGGTAATGCATTTAATTTTAGTCCCATAAAAAATATGCAATTGTCATTACTGAGCAAATATGTTGGAGAGCAATACATGGGGAACATTGATAACGAAGACTCTAAGCTTGACGACTATTTTGTAAATGATTTCAACGTGGTCTATGAATTGAAACCTAAAAAAGTATTTAAAGCCATTGTTTTATCGGCACTTGCTAATAACATTTTTAATGTTAAGTACGTTTCAAATGGTTATTTTGGGTCTTATGATTATTCTGACGCAACTAGTCCTACAGGAATAGCAACAGGTTATTATGCAGGGTATTACCCACAAGCTACGGCAAACTTTTTACTAGGAGCAACATTAAAGTTTTAGTTGTGACACAAGAAGAGCTTAAAAATTTTAAAGATTTAGGAATTGTAAAAACAGCAATTCCTAAATCTATCAATGTGCTTATTAAAACGTCATTTGAGTGGTTTTAATACATATAGGCGTCAGCTAAAATTGAGTTTGTATGATTTTAATTGAAAATTAAAAGATTGTTTCCAGAGGGCTCAACACGATATTGTTTTAAAGGACAACGTAAATTACCATTGTTTACAGCTAGGCCATTCAATAGGTTGTACTCATTTTTATCTTCACACCCACAAATGGCGTTAATGCCGTTTATTTTTAAAACAGAACAATTTTCAAATATATGGTTTGGGTCGGCCGCATCAAAGGCAATATAACTAGAACCAGTATTGTTTACAATAACACCACCATTCCCTGCATTAGAAATATAAACAGGGTTATTTGGAAATTGTAGTTGGCTGTATTCAGGCAGGGTTAGGTTAATAGATGTATTAACATCAACGTCTAGCAAAAAATTACAATTTCTATTATCGTCAGAGTTTTTACTGCATGAAAATAAGGTGATTAGGAAAATTAAGGGAAAAAGATATTTCATAGCTTAAAAATAAATTTGCAATTTACAACAAAAAGTAAATTGACTTAAATATTTTGTATATTTGTGCTAAATCTCGTGTAAACGAGATTTTTTTATTGCTGAATGCTTCGCTATAAAGAAGTTTTTTCAGCATATTTTTTTACTAATTAAATAATGACGTTATGAGTAAAGTATCATACTATACACCTGAAGGACTAAAAAAATTAAGAGAAGAATTACAGCAACTTAAGGATGTGGAGCGTGTTAAAGCCTCAAAAGCTATTGCTGAGGCTAGAGATAAAGGCGATTTAAGTGAGAATGCAGAATATGATGCAGCAAAGGAAGCGCAAGGTATGTTAGAGATGCGTATTTCTAAACTAGAGGAAGCCTTATCTGGTGCGCGAGTTATTGATGAATCGCAACTTGATACCTCAAAAGCCTTGGTACTATCTAAAGTAAAGATAAAAAATCAAACCAATGGGATGGAAATGACATACACTTTGGTTGCTGATGGTGAAGCTGATTTAGCTTCAGGAAAAATATCTGTAAATTCACCTATTGGTAAAGGCTTGCTTGGTAAATCAGTGGGTGATGTGGCTGAAATACAAGTGCCTAGTGGAGTGATGAAATTTGATGTTATTGAAATTACCCGATAGTTATATTAAATTCATCTAGTTTAATCCCGTTAAAACCGTATTTTTAAAAAGATTCCTGCTTATTTTTATCAGGAATCTTTTTTATATTTACAACACTTACCATCTCTCAAATTATTTATTATGGCTTCAATTTTTACCAAAATAGTTCAGGGCGAAATACCTTGTTATAAAATTGCTGAAACCGATGATTTTTTAGCCTTTTTAGATGTTAATCCGAACGCTAAAGGGCATACATTATGTATTCCTAAAAAAGAAGTTAATAAGGTTTTTGATTTAGATGAAGCAACCTATAATGGTCTAATGGCCTTCTCAAGGCAGGTGGCTTTAGCCCTTGAAAAAGCTGTACCGTGTAATAGAATTGGAGTAAGTGTTATTGGTTTGGAGGTGCCTCATGCACATGTGCACCTTATTCCTTTGCAATCTATGGAGGATGCCAGATTTATAAAAAAAGAAAACATGTCACATGAAGCATTTCAGGAACTGGCTGAACTCATTCGTTCTTATGTGTAAACTAGAGGTAAAATGTAAAGCCAGTAGCGGCAATAGCCAATAAAATAATCAATGTAATAATAAGCCATGATGTTTTTTTTAGGTGCGTAGATCTGTTACGTGGTTTCAATGCTTTGGTGTGATACGTTACTACACGTTCAATATCGTTGGTCCACCTTACAGGGTAAATAATGGTGCCGCAGGTTTTGCACTCTAACACTTGATGTATTTCTGGTGTTATAGACTTAATAAAACTATTTTCTGTTAGTTTTTGTTTAAATGTTAAACGCAAACCATCCCTACTATAGCATTCAGGGCAGTTGTTTTTTAGAGGGACTTCTTTAAGGTCAATCAATTTTTCTTTCATCATTTAAATGGTGCTTTGTAAACTAATTTGAATGGTTGTTCCTTTGTTTATTTCAGAGTGTAAAACCTTAATTTTTCCATTGTGAAAATCTTCAATAATACGTTTTGTTAAAGATAAACCTAAGCCCCAACCTCTCTTTTTAGTGGTGAAACCAGGTTCAAATATTTTGGAAAAATCTTTTCTTAATATGCCTTTTCCAGTGTCAGACACACAAACTTTCACATGGCTTTCAAGCTGTGAAACTTCAATGGTAATTTTACCTCTGCCTTTCATGGCATCAATGGCATTTTTAACCAAGTTTTCTATGGTCCAACTATACAATTGTTTGTTTAAACGTACAGGAATTTCTCCTTTTGGTGTAATCATTTCAAACGTTATCAAATCTGAAGATCTGGCCTTTAAATAATCATAGGAGTCTATAGTTTCTTTAATAATATCAGTAACTTCCAGAGTAGGTAGAGAACCTATTTTGCTAAAGCGTTCGGTAATTGTTTTTAGGCGTTCTACATCCTTTTCAATTTCAGCAATATAATCAGGTTCTACATTTTCGGTTTTTAGTATTTCTGTCCACCCAATTAAAGACGAAAGTGGTGTGCCAATTTGATGCGCCGTTTCTTTGGCCATACCAGACCATAGTTTATTTTGTGTGGCATTTTTATTACTACTGTAAAAGAAAAAAATAACGGCTCCAAAAAGTACAACAATAAGAAGAAGCGCCATAGGGTAATATTTTAATTTATTGAGTAGCGGTGCATTACCGTAGTAAATGGTGCTGTGAAGTTTACCGTCAAAAACAACATCAATAGGTGAATTTTCATTTTTAAATTGTTCAATAAGTTTGCTTATGCGGTTTGGGTGATTTAGATTATTATCCTTAATATTTAAATGGTTACCAATGGTGCCATCTGAATTGATTTCTAAAACAGGTGTGCTAGAATTACTATTTAGAATTTTTAGAATCAAATCAAGATTGGTGTCGGTATCAGAATTGATGAGTTCTGTTTGTGCAAACGACCAAATTTCCATTTTAGCACGTTCTTCTTCTTTAAAATGTTGAAAAAACTCATAGGTTTTCCATAAAATAAGAGAAACTATGGAAAAAGATGCTATGATGATAGCCCATCTGAAGGCATTACTATGCTTAGAGAAAATCATAAACCATTAGAATTGATTGGTAATATAATGCAAATCTGTTAATATTATTGCGCAAGTTGTTAGTAAATCGGTTTTTACATGAGTTGTACTTTAATTACATTTGTGAAAACTTAAAGGGGTAAATGCCGTCTATTGATCCAAAAAGCTTATCAACCAGTAAATTGCATGCTTATTTGTTAAGTGCTGTAGCGCCAAGGCCTATAGCTTTTGCTAGTACTATTGATGACGAAGGACGACCTAATTTGTCGCCTTTTAGTTTTTTTAATGTGTTTAGTGCTAATCCGCCGATTTTAATTTTTTCACCGGCAAGACGAGTTAGAGACAACTCTACCAAGCATACATTACAAAATGTTGAGACCACGAAAGAAGTAGTTATTAATGTGGTAAATTACCATATGGTACATCAAATGTCTTTTAGTAGTGCTGAGTTTCCTCAGGGTGTTAATGAATTTGAGAAAGCAGGGTTGCAAATGTTGGCGTCACATTGCGTTAAACCCTTCAGAGTGGCAGAATCACCTGTGCAGTTTGAATGTAAGGTAAACGATATTGTGAAACTTGGAAATGAAGGTGGTGCTGGAAATTTGGTGATTTGTGAAGTTGTAAAAATTCATATTGATGATGAGGTCTTAGATGAACATGAACAGATTGATCAAACAAAAATGGATTTAGTAGCGAGAGCAGGAGGAAGTTTTTATACCAGAGCCAAAAAAGGCTTTTTTGAAGTTCCTAAACCTACAACCAACTTGGGAATTGGTGTAGATAATTTTCCTGATCATGTGAAACAAAGTATGGTGTTAACAGGTAATGATTTAGGCGTACTGGCAAATATTGAGAAGTTACCCTCTAGTACTGAGGTCCAGCAATTTGTTGAAGAATTGGGGCGTAAGTATCCTAATATAAAAACAGCAGGCCCTAGAGAAAAGCACAAATTGGCACGTAATTACTTAAGTTTTGGTGATGTGCAGAGTGCTTGGAAAATTTTATTAAGTTAGAGAAAGAGTAAATAAATATAAATATTAGTAAATGGAAGTTCAAGGAAGAATTAAAGTGATTGGAGAAACTCAAAGTTTTGGAAGCAATGGGTTTAGAAAAAGAGAAATTGTAGTGACTACAGAAGAACAATATCCACAACATATTATGGTGGAGTTTGTACAAGATAAAACAGACTTACTGAATAATTACCAAGTAGGGCAACAAGTGAAAGTTAATATCAATCTAAGAGGGAGAGAGTGGGTAAATCCTCAAGGAGAAACTAAATATTTCAATTCTATTCAAGGTTGGAGAATTGAAGCATTACAGGCTGAAACAAGTGGTGCAAATATGCCGCCTGTGCCACCAGCAGATGCCTTTGAACCAGCAGGAGATTTAAACGAAGACGATCATGATGATTTACCGTTTTAACTAAAAACGGTTTTTATAAAACCAAAATGGTGAGAAGCCAATAATTAAACCTCAATGTTTTTATAAATGTTGAGGTTTATTATTTTTATCAACCTATGTACTATTTGACAGAAGATTTATGGTTTCCTGATGTTTCTGAAGCGTCTAGCGATGGTTTATTGGCTATTGGAGGCGATTTGTCTATACCCCGCTTATTACTCGCTTATAAAAATGGAATCTTTCCGTGGTTTGAAATAGAAAGCCCTATTCTATGGTGGTCACCAAACCCACGGTTTGTGCTTTTTCCCAATAAACTTAAGGTTTCAAAAAGTATGAAGCAGGTGATGCGCAATACAAATTTTGAAGTTTCTATAAACAGAGATTTTAAATCGGTTATTGAATCGTGTGCTAAAATAAAACGTTCTGGGCAATCTGGTACTTGGATAACTCAAAGTATGATTACGGCCTATACGAAGCTTCATGAGTTAGGGTATGCAAAATCTGTTGAGGTGAGGCAGGACACCATATTGGTTGGTGGGTTTTATGGTGTTGATTTAGGCAATGGTGTGTTTTGTGGAGAAAGTATGTTTGCTAAAGTGAACAATGCCAGTAAAGTAGCCTTTATCAGTTTCATTCAAAACACCAGTTATAAGCTTATTGATTGTCAGGTTTATACCAATCATTTTGCTAGCTTGGGTGCTGAAGATATGGATAGAACACAATTTATGGAATACTTAAAATGAGAGTGACCTAAATTTTAATAACCGCTGAAGTTAATACAAAAAGCGTGTTAAAGGTTTCAAGATTAAATGCTTCAAGTCTATGTTCAAGTCCAGTTTGTAATTTTAACGCTTGAGAGAGTTGCCATCCAATTTGAGCGGTAAGTCTAAGGTCTGTTTCAGGCTGATACAAGTCGCTTAAACTAAGTAAGCTTTCTACGGCACTAATTAAGTAAGTTTCTCCAATGTCTAGTTTTTCACCGTTCAACGGAAAGTCAACCGCAAATCTGTAACGCTGTCTGTAAACGGTTGAGGTTTTGAAAAAACGCTGCTCAAATCTTATTCGGTGTCCGTATCGAACCCCCAATTTTTGTTTGGTATAATTAAATTGTTCGGTTAACCTAAACTCATCACTACCTCTTTGAAACCAATCTCTATTTCTATAAAGAAATCCTAAACTTAACCTATGATTGTAGCTTAGTTTTAAGGATGAAAAATGTAAAAAATCAACTTGTTGCTGTAAATATTGAACATCAAAATCTGAGTATAAAATGTATCTGCTTCTTAATGCGATATTCATACCATAATTCTGCGAAACATTATGATTTATAGACAAAGAAGATTCTCCTAAAGTTGAGAAGTTTTTTTGTGCATGATTAAAAAAGGGGAATAAAAATAAAATAGTAAAAAAAATGTTAGTAAAGCGCATGCGAATAAGAAGATGAGGTTACGTGTCTTGCCTTTATAAATTGACCGTTGCTTCTGAAGGTAAATTCACTAAGTTGTCGGTCTTTCTTCTTTTTTGTTTCGGCGATAATCTCAAAATTATCAGGCATTTTGTTTGGGTTTTCAACAACCATTTGAATAAACTGTTTGTCTGGTTTCATGCCAGAATTCACGAACTGTTTTTGAATTTTTATGAACCTAACATGGTTGTAATGTGTTTCAAAATAACCTCCAATCTTTGCCTTTATTGTTTTAGGAATGTGCTTTTCTTTTATCACTATTTCTATGTCTTCAAGTTTTCCCAGGGTGTCAAATTCTATGCTAAAATGAAAGCCTTGTGTTTTTAATTTGGTTTCATAACTTACTTTGTCACCATCAGTTTCTCTATAAAACTTTAGATATTTTAACTCTTTTATAAAGTTATTGAAATAGGTACTTGTTACTTCTGGAAATTCTGAAGGTTTTACACGTACCTCCCGCTCATTTTTTGATTGCGAAAAACTCATAATACCGGCAAGTATGTAAATAAAGAGGCTAAACTTCTTCATATCTAAAACAGGTGGTTTCATGGTCATTAACCATACCAGTAGCTTGCATATGGGCATAAACAACCGTGGTACCTACAAACTTAAATCCTCTCTTTTTTAAATCTTTACTTATCATATCACTTAAGGCCGTATTAGCGGGTAATTCCTTCACACTTTTAAAAGCATTCTTTATTGGCTTGCCCTCAACAAATCCCCAAATATAGGTGCTGAAACTTCCAAATTCTTCTTGAATTTTAATAAAGGCTTGGGCATTAGTAACCGTAGCTTTTACCTTGAGTTTGTTTCTTATAATACCAGCGTCTTGTAATAGTGCATTAATTTTAGCTTGATCATATTGGGCTATTTTTTTGTAATCAAAATGATCAAAAGCTTTTTTGAAATTGCCGCGCTTGCGCAAAACAGTAATCCAGCTTAAGCCTGCCTGAAATGTTTCTAAAATTAAAAATTCAAAGAGTTTATCATCATCATATACAGGAACACCCCATTCTTCATCGTGATAAGCTTCATAAAGTGCATCTCCTTTACACCATGCACATCTGTGCTTTGTCATTGTTTTTTAATTAAAGGGTTTTAAACAATAAAGTTACTATTTCTATTGTAAATGCAGGTCAGAAAGCATGGTTTTATGAAACAAATGTTACCTGATGTTTTATAAAGGCATCGTTCCTTTGTAGCATGTTTAGTAAGGAGGTAGTTTCTTTTCAGACAAACATTATCAATTTGATAGAATATTAAAATAAAAATATATATGTTACATCCAGTTGTAAAGCATAGTTTAGAGAACAGCATGTCTTATGAAACCTATTCGGAACTAGTAAATAGGTTAGTTGAAATTAAAGGAACCACGGGTTCTGATTCATCTGAAGCCTTGGTAGAATATACCAAATTAAATCAGCGTCGTATGAAGCGATGGGATAAAACCACAAAAGTTTCAGAAGCAACCAAAGCCATGATTTCAAGTTTACCTCATAAAATGACCTGGTTATTGATTACCGAAAGTTGGTGTGGTGATGCAGCCCATGTTGTTCCAGTAATTAATAAACTGGCAGCGCTTAATGATAATATTAAGTTGCACATTGTATTGCGAGATGAACATCCTGAATTGATGGATATGTTTCTTACCAATGGGGCTAGAGCCATTCCAAAGTTGCTTATCATAGATGATGAAACGGGTGATGTGTTAAGTACCTTTGGGCCAAGACCAAGTGAAGCTACGCAAATGGTGAAAGCATACAAGGGCGCTCATGGAAAGTTAACAGCAGAGTTTAAAGAAGAACTTCAAGTTTGGTACAATAAAAACAAAGGTCAAAACATCATTGAAGACATTGCAAAGGAGCTCTGTAAATTTGAACCAAGCATGTGTTTATAATACTATTAGCGCCGCATTTAAATACGGCGCTTTTTTATTTCTTACCCTAATATAGTCTTAAAAGTTTCATAAAATAACGTCTAATTGTCTGGAAACAATTAAAGTATGACAAAAATCATCTTAATAAATAGGCTGGCAGATTAATTTTGTTTTAAATATTTTATGAAATTAGTTATGGAAGCTATCATTAAAAGAGGCATAGAACGCAGTATGTCTTATAAAACATATAGAGATTTAGTTAGGCAATTAGCAGAAGATAATGCTAATACAGGTATTGAAAAGACAGAAGCATACGCAAATCTTACCAAACTTAATGATAGGAGAATGAAACGCTGGGATAAAACCATTGAGGTTTCAAAGGTTGCCAAAAAGCGTATTGCTAATTTTAATCATAAAGTAACTTGGTTGGTTATTACAGAAAGTTGGTGTGGTGATGCGGCCCATGTTATTCCTGCATTAAATAAAGTAGCAGAATTAAATGCAAATATTACACTCAGACTCGTTTTACGAGATGTGAATCCAGAATTAATGAATGCTTTTTTAACAGATGGTAATAAGGCAGTGCCAAAGTTAATTATGATTGATGATGAAACAGGAGATGTTATTGCCACATATGGACCCAGACCTTCTGAAGCTGAAAATTATGTAAAACGGTTTAAAGCAAAACACGGTGCTTTAACGTTAGATTTTAAGGAGGATTTGCAGTATTGGTATAATGACAACAAGGGGCAAAATGTCATTGATGATATCACCCAATTATTGGGTCACATGCAATCTACCGCTTGCCTATAAAATAAAAGGTAATAGACCCTAGCTGGCTTTCTTTTGAAGGATCTGCACTAAATTGAGATTGTTTGGCATACTCTAAAGCATGTTGAATTAAACAATCATTTTTAGAAGTTGATGAGGTGTTCAAATAAGCATCGGTGACATCTCCTTCGGCATTTACATTAATGTTAACTACAATTTTGCCATCCACCTCACATAGGTAAACAGGTATGGGAATGTAAACTTTATTACGGTTTAATAATGAAAAGCTAATAGAGCTTTTGGCATTATTATTTTCAGCGTTTTGCTTTTTCAATAAATCATTAACCTTACTGAATTTAGATAGGTCTTCTTGATCTAGTTTAGAATCTTCAGGAATGTCATATTGTTTTGTTGAAGCAGTTTGCTGTAATCCTTCTTCTGTACTTGATTTTGGCACGTAATCTTCAGGAGGTGCAATACGTTTATAGGCCTGAGCAAAATGTTTCGTTTCCTGATTTTCATTAAAAGCATTATTGGTTTCGGCTTTAGCTTTGTTCATGTTTTCTAAAGCTTCAAGTACTTTTAATTCTTCTTCAGTTAACTCTTTTTCTGGTTCTAATTCATAATAGCTTTCAGATGCAATGTCATCCTTTTGTTTTAAGCTTAAATTGAATACAGAAAGCACTACAGTTCCTGAAACAAGACATGTTAAGATTAGGGCTCTATGTTGATTTGTTAGGTTCAAATCGGTACAATTTATAATAGAATTGTGTTCTAAATATACGTAAAATTATATATTTTGGTTTTTTAGCGCTTTAATGAAGTTTTCTATGGTCTGGGCATTCAGCACATTGAAATCTCCAATTTTTGTGCGTCTTAAAACTGATAAATGGGCACCAGAGTTAAGGGCTTTGCCAAAATCATGAGCTAAAGAACGGATGTAAGTACCTTTGCTACAAACCACTCTAAAATCAACGTGCAAATCATCAATTTTTGTGATTTCAAATTCTGAAATATGTACATGTCTTGGTTTTATTTCAACGGTTTCACCTGCTCTGGCAAATTCATATAAGCGTTTTCCATCTTTTTTAATTGCTGAAAATACGGGTGGATATTGTTCAATATCACCAATAAACTGTTTGGTAGTCTCTTGAATTAATTCTTTAGTGATATGTGTAGTTGAAAAGTGTGCATTGATTTCTGTTTCTAAGTCGTAAGAAGGTGTTGTACTTCCCAAAGCAAAGGTGCCAGTATATTCTTTTATTTGCGCTTGAAAGGTATTTATCTCCTTGGTTTTTTTACCTGTACAAATAACCAAAAGGCCAGTCGCCAAAGGATCTAGGGTGCCAGCATGTCCTACCTTTATTTTTTTTATGTTAAAGGCCTGACGTATTTCCCAGCGTAATTTGTTAACCACTTGGAAAGAGGTCCAGTTTAAAGGTTTGTCAATGAGTAAAACCTGTCCTGAAAGAAAGTCTTCAGCTGTTTTCATATTAGTTGGCAAACGAAAAAATAATAGCAATAACGCCAACTATGGCGCAGTATATGGCAAAATAGGTCAACCTACTTTTTTTAACCAAAGCAATCATCCATGTGCAAGCAAAAAGCCCTGCTATAAAAGCTGCTATAAATCCAATGGATAATGCTGTGAAATTTCCACTGTTGTATGACAAATCACCACTTAAAACATCTTTGGCTATTTTTCCAAAAATTAAAGGAACAACCATTAAAAAAGAAAATCGAGCAGCTTTGGTTTTGTCATTGCCCAATAACACCGAAGTTGAAATGGTTGCGCCAGAGCGTGAAATACCAGGAAGCATAGCAACAGCTTGTGATATACCAATGACAAAGGCGTTTTTAAAGGATACTTTCTTGCTTGTATCTTTCGCTTTATCCGCTAGATATAACAATGCCGCTGTAATAATCAGCATAAACCCAACCAGAACAATATTACCCCCAAAAAGTTGTTCAAGCTGCTCTTCAAAAAAAAGACCAACTATTACGGCAGGTATCATAGATATGGCTATTTTGGCAATGAACTGTAAATCATCATTCCATTCAAATTTTAAAGCTCCTTTAATGAGCTCTAAAATGTCTTTTCTAAAAACTACTATGGTGCTTAGTGCGGTAGCAAAGTGAAGTACTACTGTAAATAATAAGCTTTCTTCTGGTACAGAATGATCGCCTAAAATGGCTTTGCCTAATTCTAAGTGCCCACTGGACGAAACGGGTAAGAATTCTGTTAAGCCTTGAATGATACCCAAAACAATTGCGTCTATAATTTCCATGGCGCAAAAGTATTAAAATACTTATATAATAAGCTGGGCCCTCAGTAATAAAATCGTATTTTTAAGATACAGATAATGTATAATGAAAATAGTAATAGCACCTGACAAGTTTAAACACTCCATGACAGCGATCGATTTTTGTCGAATTGTACAGTGCGAAATGAAACGTTTAAACCAAAATCTTGACGTATTTTCATTTCCCCTAGCCGATGGTGGTGATGGTACCATTGAAGTGGCCAATTATTATTTGCAAGGCGAGCTAATTTCATTAGAGGTGAATAATCCGTTTTTTCAACCCGTTAAGGCTAGTTATTTGTTTTCTGAATCAACCGAAACAGCTTTTATTGAAATGGCCGAAGCTTCGGGCGTTAAACTTTTAGACCCTCAAGAACTTGATTGCAAAAATGCCACAACTTTAGGTACAGGTGAAATGATAGTGGATGCTATAAATCGGGGGGCTACAAATATTATTTTGGGGATAGGCGGAAGTGCTACAAACGACTGTGGTATTGGAATGGCTACTGCTTTAGGGTATCAGTTTTTAGACGAAGAGAATAAAACAGTGCGCCCGATAGGCGCAAATCTTTCAAAAATTAAAGCTATTGATGTAGCCCAAGTGACCCCTAAATTATTCAATGTGAATTTTGAAATAGCTTGCGACGTTACCAATCCGCTTTATGGCGAAAATGGTGCAGCTTATGTTTATGCTGCCCAAAAAGGAGCTTCGGCAACCGATATTGAAATGTTAGATCTGGGTTTAAGAGATTTTTCTAAAATATTGCAAGCTGTGTTTCAAGTAGAACCTCAGTTGGTTAAAGGGGCGGGAGCCGCTGGAGGTATGGGGATTGCTTCAAAGGTGTTTTTAAATGGAAATTTAAAGTCGGGTGTTCAGTTGATTAAAGATTTGGCTAATTTTGATAGTGAGTTACACGGAGCCGATTGGGTTATTACAGGCGAAGGCAAGCTGGATGAACAAACCTTGTCGGGAAAAACCATTGAAGGTGTACTGCGTTCTGCAAAAGCCCAGAACGTTAAAGTAGCCGCGTTTTGTGGTGCTGTAACATTAGATAAGCAGGCTATTCAAACCTTTGGGATTGATTATGTTGATGCCGTTGATAATTACGCGAGTTGTAAAGATGACGCTATGCATAATGGTGCAAAATATCTAAAGAAAATAGCGGCAAATTTTTTAGAGAATATATGATGAATTACTTCTTATTCGGATTTAGAAGAATGGCATAAATTTGAATTCCCAAACCAATTAAAACTAATGTTGGTGCTAATCGAATACGTCTCCAACTAAAAATTTCAGGATTAAACACATTTGGGTCGTCACTACCGCCACCCGCCATCAAAATAAAGCCTAAGGCAATGACAGCAAGCCCGATAAACATAAACTTGTAGTTTTTCTTGTCAAATACAAATGCGGGTTTGGCTACCTCTTTACGCTTTTTTTCTCCCATGGTTAATTTCTAAAGACTTATGCGTTGCAAAATAAAAGATTTATTTAAAATTATGGTGTTAATAGAACACTAATTTCTGGTTTCTAAATTAATAATATAACTCGTCTGTTCTTAAATTAAGAAAACGTTGTGTGGCAAAATGAGTGCTAATCCAAGTGATTACAATACCTAGTCCAAAAATAATGACAAAGAGTAAACTTACTAAAACAGGATTGCTTAATAGCTCTAATTCAGTAAAGGTTTTATTCAAATAATACAACACAATGGCCATGCCTATTAGGGCTAAAAAGGCCCCTATCATACCAAGACGAATGCTTTTCCATATAAAAGGACGTCTAATAAACTGCTTCGTGGCGCCTACCATTTGCATGGTTTTTATGGTAAAGCGTTTTGAGTATACTGCCAGTCTAATAGAACTATTAATTAACAATACCGCAATTAAAGTAAAAATGCTGCTAATGACTAACACCCAAAAACTTATTTTTTTCACATTATCGTTCATAAGATTGACTAAGTCATTATCATAAGTCACTTCTTCTACAAAATCTTTATGTAAGGCTTCGGTTGAAATTTTTTCAAGATGTTCAGACGTTACAAAATCGGCTTTTAAATGCACGTCAATAGAATTTTGAAGCGGATTGTACCCTACAAAATCCATAAAATCTTCACCGTTTTCAGCTTTCATAAATTCGGCTGCTTTTTCTTTTGAAACGTATTCGGTAGATTTAACATAATCGGCCATAGCCAAACTTTTCTCTAGCTGTTTTGTTTCAACCTCTTTAGCAGAATCCTTCAGATAAATTGTGAGTACAACCTGTTCTTTAAAATGATCTGAAACCTTTTTAGCATTAAGAATAAGCATGCCCAACAATCCTAATAAAAACAATACTAAGGCTATACTTAAAACAACAGAAAAATAAGAAGAAATAAGTCGACGCTTTTGATGCTTTTCAAATGATGAGCTCATAGAGTGTTTCGGATTAATGCTGTAAAAATAAGAAAGTATGGTTAATCTATGTTTATCATTAACTAAAACAAATCAAAATTGTTGTAACCCTAGCGTAATTTAGGTTTTTTGCTAATTAAATACACGCCTATAATGACAAAAAAGCAGCAAATGAATTTAATGATGTTGAGGTCTTCATTGTAGCGATTATTGTGAAATACCAAGGATAAGACAAGAACAATAGCAAAACTTAAAGCAGGTTGCACATATGAATAGCTACCAGCCACTGATGGCGACACCTGACGAAGCGCATAAATATTAAAAAGAAAGGCTAAGAAGGTGGTGAAAATAATAACGTAAGCAATAACAAGATACGTATTGGTGTTAAAAAGAGAATAGTTTGTAGCATATAAAACATCTTTTAACCCCAAAGGCATTAAAAACAGCAAACCAAACAAAAATACCCAGCTAATAATGGTGATGAAATGATACTTTTTCATGAGTGGTTTTACGGTAACTTGGTATAATGAGTAAAACAGCACATTAATAAAAATAAAGAGATTGCCTAAAAAGCTACTGGTGCCTTCGGCTGTTTGGCCGTACCATACTAAACCAAGGGCGCCTACGGCTCCAATGCTTAACCCCACAATCTTATTTTTTGTGGCTTTCTCTTTAAGCAGAATCATGCTTAAAATAAAAACAACCGCTGGTGCTGATGTCATGATGATAGCGGTGTCAACGGGAGAAGTTAAACTCAGCCCATGAAAGAAAAATAGCTGATTACATGAAGCCCCAAAAAGACCACAAAGTCCCAATCTGAGGAAATCTTTTGTTTCAACCTTTTCTTTAATAAAGGCTTTAATGAACCAAAACAAAATAGCAGCACCTAAAACACGAAAAAACACAAAAGGAGTCGGACTCAGTTTATTGGGCATAATCCCCTTGGCAATAAAGTGATTGGCAGCATAGATGGCATGTGTGCCAAACAAGGCTAGGTGCGCTTTTATGATGTGGCCTTTAGTCAAAGGGGTTATAAGGTTTTAAAGTAGGTGTTGGTTAAATGGCTTCAAAAGTAAAGGTATTATTTTACAATGTTTTAGGAAAGGCATTTTTTATGGTTTAATCTCGGGTATTTCTAATTAAAACGTAAATTTGCAACTTCTTAAAAAGGATCAAAATGAAGTACAATTTCAATGAAATTGAAGCCAAGTGGCAAAACTATTGGGCAGAAAATCAAACGTTTAAAGCAGAAAACAAATCAGAGAAACCTAAATATTATGTGTTAGATATGTTTCCGTATCCAAGTGGAGCAGGGTTACATGTGGGACATCCACTCGGGTATATTGCTTCTGATATTTATGCGCGTTACAAACGTCATCAGGGGTTTAATGTGTTACATCCACAGGGCTATGATAGTTTTGGTTTGCCTGCGGAACAATATGCTATTCAAACAGGGCAGCATCCTGCTATTACCACGGCTGAGAATATTAAAACCTATCGCCGTCAGCTCGATCAAATAGGCTTTTCTTTTGATTGGTCACGAGAGGTGCGTACTTCAGATCCTCAATATTATAAGTGGACACAATGGGTTTTTATTCAACTGTTTAACTCATGGTACAATAAAGATACAGATAAAGCTGAAGCTATTTCAGAATTAATAAAACGATTTGAAACTGAAGGGAATGCAAATGTTAACGCCGTATGTGATGATGAGGTTGAAATGTTTGCGGCAGACGATTGGAAGGGTTTTGATAGTGTAAAGCAACAAGACATTTTATTACAATACCGTTTAACCTATTTGGCTGAAACCGAAGTAAATTGGTGTCCAGCTTTAGGAACCGTTTTAGCTAATGATGAAATTGTAAATGGCGTATCAGAACGTGGTGGCCATCCTGTTATAAGAAAGAAAATGACCCAATGGAGTATGCGTATTTCGGCTTATGCCGAACGTTTGCTACAAGGTTTAGAGCGCATAGATTGGACTGATTCTTTAAAGGAAAGTCAGCGTAACTGGATTGGAAAGTCCGTTGGTGCAGCTGTGACTTTTAATGTCATGTCGAGCAAAGTCGAGACATCGCATCAAATAGAAGTGTTTACTACCCGTCCTGATACTATTTTTGGGGTGAGTTTTATGACCTTAGCACCTGAGCATGAGTTAGTGCCTAAAATCACTACCGAAGAACAGAAAGCAGAGGTTGAAGCGTATATTGAAGCCACAGCGAAGCGAAGCGAGCGGGATAGAATGGCCGATGTAAAAACCATTTCGGGGGCATTTACTGGCGCTTATGCCGAGCACCCGTTTACCAAAGCACCTATTCCTATTTGGATTGGTGATTATGTTTTGGCAGGTTACGGAACAGGTGCCGTGATGTCAGTGCCATGTGGCGATCAACGTGATTATGATTTTGCAAGGCATTTCAATATTCCTATTCCAAACATTTTTGAAGGCATTGATATTTCTGAAGAAGCGTTTGCTGATAAAGACAAAACTATTATTGCAAACAGTGATTTCTTAAACGGATTAAACTATAAAAAAGCCACCAAGCGTGCTATTTATGAATTAGAGCAATTGGGTCAAGGGAAAGGAAAAACCAATTATAGGTTACGAGATGCGGTATTTTCACGTCAACGGTATTGGGGAGAACCCTTCCCAGTATATTACGTTAATGGAATGCCACAAATGATTGATGTAGCACATTTACCTATTCAATTACCGGAAGTAGAAAAATATTTACCAACCGAAACAGGTGAACCGCCATTAGGGAATGCCACCGTTTGGGCCTGGGATACTGAGCAGAATCAAGTGGTTTCAAATGATTTAATAAATCATGAAACCGTATTTCCATTAGAACTTAATACCATGCCAGGTTGGGCAGGAAGTTCCTGGTATTTTAATCGTTACATGGATGCGAATAACACAGAGGCTTTTGCCAGTAAAGAGGCTCTAGACTATTGGCAGGATGTTGATTTGTACATTGGAGGAAGCGAACATGCCACGGGGCATTTATTGTACTCGCGTTTTTGGCAAAAATTCCTATTTGATAAAGGCTTAGTGCCAACCGATGAATATGCTAAAAAACTCATTAACCAAGGGATGATACTTGGAACGAGTGCTTTTGTGTATCGGGTTGAAGGAAAAAATAAATTTGTTTCTAAAGGATTAGTAGGTAATCTAAAAGTCCAACCAATTCACGCCGATGTTTCTTTTGTGAATGCATCCGATGAGTTAGATATTGAAGCCTTTAAAAACTGGCGCGAAGAGTTTAAAGATGCTGAATTTGTTTTAGAAGATGGCGTGTATAAAGTGGGTAGAGACGTTGAAAAAATGTCTAAATCAAAATACAATGTGGTCAATCCAGATGATATTGTAAAAGATTACGGTGCAGATTCATTACGTCTTTATGAAATGTTCTTAGGGCCTTTAGAACAATACAAACCTTGGAATACTGCTGGCATTACTGGGGTGCACTCATTTCTTAAAAAGCTTTGGAAATTATACAACAACGAAAACGGATTAAAAGTAACTGATGCCGAACCCAGTAAAGACAGCTTAAAAACGTTGCATAAAACCATTAAAAAGGTTCAGGAAGATATTGAGAATTTCTCGTTTAATACGTCGGTGTCTACCTTCATGATTGCGGTGAATGAGTTAACGGCTCAAAAGTGTGTTTCAAAAGCTGTTTTAGAACCACTTTTAGTATTAATTTCCCCTTATGCGCCACATATTGCAGAAGAATTGTGGCAACAATTAGGGCATAAAGAGTCTATTGCTACGGTAGCATTCCCTGTTTTTGATGAAAGTCATTTGGTAGAGAGCAGTAAAAATTACCCTATTTCATTCAACGGTAAAATGCGTTTTACCCTTGAGTTGCCGTTAGATATGAGTAAGGAGGATATTGAAAAAGCGGTATTGGCACATGAAAAAACGCAGGATCAGTTACAAGGGCGTACACCCAAAAAAGTCATTGTAGTACCTGGTAAAATTGTAAATATCGTTGGATAATTATAAAGAATTTATAGGGTTTTTAGCTGCGGTTTTAACCACCGCAGCTTTTTTACCTCAAGTCTACAAAACTTGGAAAACAAAAGATGCTTCAAGTTTATCCTTACCTATGCTAGTTATCTTCTTTATAGGTATTGTATGCTGGCTTATTTACGGGGTATTAATAGATAGTCCTTCTATGATTTTTGCCAATAGCATTACCCTCATTTCTTCATTTTTATTGTTATACTTCAAGCTTACCTATAAAAAACCTTAAAATTAACGTTTTTTTAATAGGGGTTTAGGGCTCAGAATAGGTCATACTTGATAGTTGCACATGTGCTATACATTGCTGTGTTTTGATTGATTCTTAATAAATATTAAAATATGTTATGTTTATTTTTGGTTAATGTATAATTTAACAATTACTTTTCAATCATTTAGTTTAAATTTGCAACTGTTTTTATAAAATAACTCTAAAAATATTACGCTTATGAAAATTGGTGTTCCCATCGAAATTAAAAACAACGAGAACAGAGTTGGTATGACCCCCTCTGGAGTATTTGAATTAACAAAAAGAGACCACGAGGTATACGTGCAGAAGAACGCTGGTTTTAATAGCGGTTTTTTAGATGAAGATTATATCAAAGCTGGTGCCACTATTTTAGATACCATTGAAGCTGTTTATGATATCGCCGAAATGATTGTAAAGGTAAAAGAACCTATTGAACCAGAATACAAATTGATTAAGAAAGATCAAGTGGTGTTTACCTATTTTCATTTTGCATCAAGTGAGGTGTTAACAAATGCCATGATTGACAGCAAAGCTATTTGTATTGCGTATGAAACTGTTGAAGACGCTGATGGAACTTTACCTTTATTAATTCCAATGTCTGAAGTAGCAGGAAGAATGTCTATTCAGCAAGGCGCAAAATATTTAGAGAAACCCATCAAAGGCCGAGGTATTTTGCTAGGTGGTGTACCAGGTGTACCTCCTGCCAAAGTCCTTATTTTAGGCGCTGGTGTTGTGGGTTATCAGGCTGCAAAAATGGCAGCAGGTCTTGGGGCTTTGGTTATTATTATGGATATTAACATGAAAGCATTACGCTATGTGAGCGATTCTATGCCAAATAATGTTATCAGCGAGTTTTCAAGTGAATACAATATAAGAAAACATATAAAGGATGCCGATTTAATTATTGGAGGTGTTTTAATTAAAGGGGCAAAAGCGCCTAAATTAATCACAAGAGATATGTTAAAAGATATGCGCCCAGGTACTGTTATGGTTGATGTAGCGGTTGATCAAGGTGGGTGTTTTGAAACTACAAAACCAACTACACACCAAGATCCAACTTATATTATTGATGAAGTAGTGCATTATTCTGTGGCGAATATGCCTGGAGCTGTACCCTATACCTCTACTATGGCTTTAACTAATGTAACCTTGCCTTATGTGATTAAATTAGCCAATGAAGGCTGGGAAAGAGCTTGCGAAAATAACGCACCTTTGGCAAAAGGATTAAACATTGTAAAAGGTAAAATTGTGTATAAAGAAATAGCAGAAGCTTTTGATATGGAAATGAGTTTCTAATCCTATTAAAAATAATCATTTAAAATGCCTTGATTTTTAAAATTACGGCATTTTTTGTTGGAGGAACTTGGTTAGGTCTTAAATAAATTAACATCTAACTGACATTATTTCATTTGAAATCCTTGGCTTTATTTTTGTTATCTTTATTCCTGAATTTAGAAATTAAAAAAAGAAAACCATGATTGGATATTATATATTAATTGGAGCTATTGCTCTGGTAAGTTGGGCAGTTAGTAACACCTTAAAACGCAAGTTTGAAAAGTATTCAAAAGTGCATTTAAGAAACGGTATGAGCGGAGCCGAAATAGCAGAAAAAATGCTTGCTGATAATGGAATTTATGATGTTGAGGTGATTTCAACCCCTGGGCGTTTAACAGATCATTACAATCCTAAAAACAAAACGATTAATTTGAGTGAAGCAGTATATAATCAGCGTAATGCCGCAGCTGCAGCTGTAGCAGCACATGAATGTGGGCATGCTGTTCAGCATGCTCAAGCTTATAGCTGGTTAGAAATGCGATCTGCACTGGTGCCAGTAGTTAGTGTTACATCAGGTATGTCACAGTGGTTAATTATTGGCGGACTCGTGCTAGGTGGTGCAGCTGGTTTAGGTTTAGGCTGGTGGGTTGCGGTTTTGGGTGTTGTATTCATGGGAATGGCTACGCTTTTTAGCTTTATCACATTGCCAGTTGAATATGATGCGAGCAATAGAGCCTTAGCTTGGTTAAAAAATAAAAATATGGTAACTCCTGAAGAATATAAAGGATCGGAAGATGCCTTGAAATGGGCAGCCAGAACCTATTTAGTAGCAGCCATAGGTGCTTTAGCAAACTTACTTTACTGGGCGTTACAGATATTTGGCGGAAGAGACTAAATATTACTCACATAAAATACATCATAAAGCTCTGAGATAGTTCAGGGCTTTTTTGTTTCTTTATGCTTAAATCTTTTTCGGATGATACATCCCTTAAACTATTACGAAAAACAATTAACAAAACATCAGCTTCAGGAAAAAACCTATAGCAAGCGCATGATTCGTTTAAGCTTTATGCGTGTAGCGTTTTTTTTATTGACGGCTTATGGTGTGTACTATTTTTTTAATACATGGGAATTGGCCGTTGGTATAGCTGTTTTGGGCATTGTGGTGTTTATTTATTTGCTGTCTCGCTATACGGACGTGAAGCGCCAAAAAAGGTTGCATCAAGAACTGGTTAAACTTAATGAGTTGGAGTTGAAAATAGCTTCGGGTGATTTTTTCGAAGAACCTAACGGATTGCAATTTCAAGACGCTAATCATAGTTATAGTCTTGATGTAGATTTGTTTGGTCGAGGTTCTTTTTTTCAGGTTATCAACAGAACGGCTGTTCAAGAAGGTACACAAAAGCTAGCGTATTTTTTAAAGGCAAATAAAATTGGTAATATAAAGCAACGCCAAGAGGCTATAAAAGAACTTTCCAGTGCACCAGAATGGCGTCAGCAATATACAGCAGTAGCGCGCTTAGTTAACCTAGAAACTTCGGTCAACCAAATCAAGAGTTGGTTAAACCATTATCAACCTTTTTTGCCAAAGGTTATAAAGTGGGTTCCATTAGGTTTTAGTATAACTTCAGTCATGATTCTTGTTTTAACGGTCTTGAATATAGTAACCAATAAAGCGTTGTTGGGGTATCTGTTACTACTTGGGCTTGGAATTACGGGAATTTATCTTAAAAAAGTTAATGTTTTAGCGCTTAAAACGGATAAAATTAGAGATACTTTTAGGCAGTATGCGGCCTTGTTAGATTTGATTGAACGGCAAACCTTTGCTTCAGATTTGCTTATAGAAAAACAAAAGTTAATAGAATGTCACGGTAAAAAAGCATCAATAGTATTCAAAACATTTTCTAAACACTTAGATGCTCTTGATAATAGAAACAACTTAATAGGAGCCATTTTTGGAAATGGGTTGTTTTTAAATG
The DNA here is from genome assembly GCF_006265225.1 of Allotamlana fucoidanivorans. GTDB lineage: Bacteria > Bacteroidota > Bacteroidia > Flavobacteriales > Flavobacteriaceae > Allotamlana > Allotamlana fucoidanivorans. Next base: position 96,714 of record NZ_VDCS01000008.1, read on the forward strand.
ACCTAAGAAATAGTTTTGCCATAGAACAATGGATTGATACCTATGGCTCCAAAGTAGCCGATTGGTTTGAGGTGGTTGCCTTTTTTGATGCGTATAACACGTTGGGGAACTATACTTTTAATCATCCTAAGTTTGTTTTTCCCGAGATTTTTGAAAACGGCCCCATTATTAATGCTGAAAAATTAGGGCATCCTATGCTGAATGAGGCAAAACGAATTACGAGTGATGTATACATAGAACAAAGTCAGTTTTTTATTGTAACAGGAGCTAACATGGCTGGAAAAAGTACGTTTTTAAGAACCATTTCTTTACATATCATTATGGCCAATATGGGATTGCCTGTGTGTGCTGCGTCAAGCACATATACGCCCATGAAACTCATTACAAGTATGCGAACGTCAGATTCTTTGACAGATGATAGTTCATATTTCTTTTCGGAATTAACACGATTGAAGTTCATTGTTGATGCTATTCAAGAAGATGCGTCTTACTTTATAGTTTTAGATGAAATTTTAAAAGGCACAAATAGTACCGATAAGGCCATTGGTTCAAGAAAGTTTGTTGAAAAACTAGTAGCCTCAAAAGCAACAGGCATTATAGCAACGCATGATTTAAGTCTTTGTGATATTGAAAATGAATTAAAAGACGTAAAAAACTATTATTTTGATGCTGAAATTATTAACGATGAGTTGTTTTTTGATTTTAGACTAAAAAAGGGTGTGTGTCAAAATATGAATGCCTCCTTTTTGTTAAAGAAAATGAACATCGTTTAGCCTGAATAGCATTTAATACAGATTTTATATAGCAACAATTCATAAATTTAGTAAGGATGCGGCACAGTTCAAAATTACCTCATGTTGGCACTACCATTTTTTCAGTGATGAGCGGATTGGCAAAAAAGCACCATGCTATTAACTTCTCGCAGGGGTTTCCAGATTTTGGCAGTGATTCAAAACTTATTGATTTGGTAAACCAAGCCATGCATTCTGGGTATAATCAATATGCGCCTATGGCAGGTAATTTAGAGTTGCGAACGGCTATTGCTAATAAAATAGAAACGCTATACCATACCAACTATCATCCTGATAATGAAATAACGGTCACCGCTGGTGCTACTCAAGCCATTTCAACAATATTAACAACCTTTATTAAACAGGGTGATGAAGTTATTGTGTTTAAACCAGCTTATGATAGTTATGAACCAGGGATTAGGCTTCATGGCGGTAAACCTGTACTCATACAACTTCGGGCACCAGAGTATTGCGTAAATTGGGAGGAAGTAAAGCAAAGCATTAGTGTTCGTACAAAAATGATTATAATTAATTCGCCGCATAACCCAACGGGGATGGTTTTTTCAAAGGCAGATATGTTGCGGTTGCAGGAACTTACCAGGGACACCAATATTATTGTGTTAAGTGATGAGGTTTATGAACATATGATTTATGATGCTAACAAGCATCAAAGTGTATGTTTGTTTCCTGATTTAAAATCAAGAAGTTTTTTAGTGGCCTCGTTTTGTAAAACATTCCACAATACAGGTTGGCGTATAGGGTATTGCTGTGCTCCAAAAACGCTTATGGAGTTATTTATGCAAGTGCATCAATTTAATGTGTTTTGTGTGCACCATCCCACCCAAAAAGGGATTGCGGATTATATGCAAGAACCTGAGCATTATTTAGGGTTATCTGCATTTTATCAAAGGAAACGTGATTTATTTTTAAGCCTCATAAAGGAATCTAGGTTTACTTATGTGCCTACTAAGGGCACTTATTTTCAGGTATTGAATTATTCTGCAATAACCGATGAGTATGATGTAGACTATGCTAAACGATTAACTGTAGAATCAGGCATTGCTTCCATTCCATTATCCGTTTTTAACACCAATAATTTAGACTATAAAGCCTTGCGTTTCTGCTTTGCTAAGTCTGAAGATTCTTTAAAACGTGCTGCAGATATTTTGTGCCATTTATAAAATGCGTATATTTTGGTGAAACTTGTAACATAATATGCAAAGTCAATTAAATATAGCCGTAATACAATCTGATTTGGTTTGGGAAAATCCAAAGGCGAATCGCGAAAATTTTGAAACGAAAATACTTGGTATAACCAAGGCTGTTGATATCATTGTTTTGCCAGAAATGTTTACTTCTGGGTTTACTATGAACGCTTCAAAAGTAGCAGAACCTATGGAAGGAGCAACGGTATCATGGATGAAGCAGTTAGCCGTAACAAAAGGAGCGGCTATATTAGGAAGTTTGGTGATTTCTGATGAAGATAAAAACTATTACAACCGTTTACTTTTTGTAGAACCCTCCGGACGTATTACAACCTATAACAAACGCCATACATTTACTTTAGTTGGTGAAGATAAGGTGTATACTTCAGGTGATGAAAAGGTGCTAATTGATTATAAAGGGTGGCGTATATGTCCTTTAATATGCTATGATTTGCGTTTTCCTGTTTGGGCTAGAAATGTTGACAACTATGATGTTTTAATCTATGTAGCTAACTGGCCAAAGCCCAGAATTACGGCTTGGGATGCTTTGCTCAAAGCCCGCGCCATTGAAAACATGAGCTATTGTATTGGTGTTAATAGAGTAGGGGTTGACGGTGTAAATAGTGTATATTCAGGGCACTCAGTAGTTTATAATGTGTTGGGACAAGAGATTCTAAAAACGGAAGCAGGAACCGAAACGATTCAAACCATTACACTTGAAAAGCGACATATTGAAGCCTACCGAAATAAATTAAAATTTTTAAACGATAGAGATCATTTTACTATTGAGTAAATTCAAGCGTTTCTTGAATACCCCAATCAGCTCTAATTTCAATATCCTGAAAATGACTTACTTTTTCGGGTTGTATCTTTTTTAAATAATTACCCGTGTCAAACTTTTGGTTACCATTGGCATCATGAATCACGCGAATAGAATACATAGCAGGACTTAGATTTAAAAAATCTACAGTGCCTGGTTGGGCAACAGCTTGTTCACGTTTTACCTTACCACCTTTATCTGTCAACTGAATGATGAGTGGATATTGAGCGTTAACCAATGTAAAACGTACATATCCGTAATCGGATGACTTTCGAGTTTTTAATGTGTAAAAAATGGTGTCGTTTTTATCTTCAAAAAAGTCAGTGAATGCCTCTGGGAGAAGCTGCACTTGATAGCCGTTATCTTCAGTTTTATTGAAATCTAAAGCATAGGTGTTGTTAATACTATCAAAGGTTGATGTAAAGGCTATTATGGTAGAATCTCTGTCCATGATTTTAACTTTTGAAGCATCAAAATGATCAATAGGCGTAGAGCCTGAAATTTTAAAAGGTTCATCTAGGCCAATGGTGCCCTCGGGGGAGGCATCTAATATCAACGAATCTCTTTTTTGCTCACTAATACGCACGGTGAAGTCTTTTTCAAAGAGAGTAGGATGTGAAACATTAAAAACAAGAGAATCTACCTCTAATCTCGGCTTGTACCAGTAATTTAATGTGTCGGTTTTTGGGTCTTTTGTAACCCTGTATTCAAACTCGGCTGGTGTTTCAGACACTAATTTGATATTCATGCCCTCATAATTTCCTTCGTAGCCAAAGGCTATTTTTTCTCCCGAAATGAGTCGTGGTCTGGTTGCCTTATAATCCAATTCTTCTGAAAATAATTTCAAGGTGTATAACGAATCTGTAGGAACTTCAATAAACGTGCTTTGAAAGGCAATTTGGTCTGTTTTCTGTTGAAATTTATTGTCTCCATTATTGTCTTTTAATGCAACAAGCAAATATTTACCTGCTTTTATGTTTTCAATAGAAAAAGTAGTTAAGCTATCTAAAGTATTTGTAATGTACTTAGGTACTTCTGTGTAAATGATAGAGTCTGTAAACGTAGAGTCAACTTCATAAAGCCCCACATTTACAAAGGATTCAGGTTTTGTGTCAATAGCATGAACAATGGTGCCTTGTACGGTTAAGGAATCAATGTAGTCACCAGTGGAAAATACATATCGATAATACGGGTAAGGGTTGCCTTCGTTGTTGTCTTGTATGCTATTACCAAAGTTAAAGGCATATGTAGCATTGGGTTCTAACGTGTCATTTATTTTTATGGTGATTTTTTTACTGGCATTACCTAAAGGGGTAATATCAGGTTTATGCTTCATAGGAGGCGAAATAATAAGTTGTTTTGAAAGATCTTTAATTTTGATATACTCATCAAAGGTGATTTCAATTTCTTCCGCATCAAAATGTATTGAGTTGTTCTCTGGAGATGACGCTATAATAACTGGAGGTGTTTCATCTTTTGGTCCGCCTTGAGGCGTGCCTCGGTTGGCACAGTTGATAAAAATAATACCTAAAATAAAGGCGAAAATAAAATTTGAAAGCGTCTTATTCATCAGCAAATTTAAATTTTTACAAACCTACATAATTTTCAAGATATAACGTGTAATTCATAGGGCTATTGCCATAGTAGCAATGCTAATTTTTATATTCTTAGCTTGGCTTAAAACTAGAATGCAAGCCTCCATGGTTGCGCCAGTAGTAATCAAGTCATCAACAAGTAATAGATGTTTGTTCTCAATTTTTTCTTGATTGACTAAGGCAAAGAGTTCAGCGCTTTTTTGCCATCGTGTAAGGCGATTTTTCTTGGTTTGTGATGAGGTGTTGGTCACTTTTAGTAGCACATCATCTATATAATCAGCCTGTAAAGCCTGTGCTATTTGTTGGCCAAATTTAGCCACTTGATTAAATCCTCTTTGTTGCAGTTTTTTCTTGTGAAGAGGCACAGGTATAACAGCATCAATTTGCTTAAAAGCATCGCATTCTTGTAGTTCATGCCCTAACCAGTTGCCTAGAACAACACCAATTTGTTCTTGGTTTTTGTATTTTAAATTATGAATAAGGTGTTGCACTTTACTCTGTTTTTCAAATCGGAATAATGCCGTACCAGTTTCAATTTTTGCACGACCATACAACACTTTAGCAACATTATCTGTTTTATCAAAATGAAAATTGGTTACAGGTAAATCATGCCGGCAATTGGTGCAAATAGTGTCTTCATAATCCCCTAAAAAATTAGAGCATGCACAACATACTTTTGGAAAAAATAAATTGATTAAAGATTTGAGCATGGTTTATGAATGTAATCTTGTAAACTTAGGTAAAAAAATGAAGGTATTCAATCGTTATTTTTTAATAAACAAGCTTTTAGTTACAAGCGGTTTTATATTTTTGCAGCATGGCAAATCAAGATGATAAATTTAAGAAGGTAATATCGCATGCTAAGGAGTACGGGTATGTATTTCAAAGTAGCGAAATATATGATGGTTTAAGTGCAGTTTATGACTATGCTCAAAATGGTGCTGAACTAAAGAAAAACATTCGCGACTATTGGTGGAAAGCCATGGTGCAAATGCATGACAATATAGTAGGGATTGATGCGGCAATTTTTATGCATCCTACTACATGGAAAGCCTCAGGGCATGTTGATGCTTTTAATGATCCTTTAATTGATAACAAAGATTCTAAAAAACGGTATAGAGCTGATGTTTTAATTGAAGATTATTGTGCTAAAATAGAAGCAAAAATTGATAAAGAAGTGGCTAAAGCCGAAAAACGCTTTGGAGACGCTTTTAATAAGGAGGAATTTGTGTCGACTAACGGTCGTGTACTAAGTTATCAAGAAAAAATTGACAGCATTCTGTCACGAATGGCCAAATCATTAGAAAATGAAGATTTAGCAGATGTAAAAGCGCTTATTGAAGAGTTAGAAATAGCCGATCCGCTTACAGGAAGTAAAAACTGGACTGATGTGAAGCAATTCAACTTGATGTTTGGTACCAAATTAGGAGCTTCAGCAGAAAATGCTATGGATTTATACTTACGTCCTGAAACGGCCCAAGGTATATTCGTAAATTTCTTAAACGTTCAAAAAACGGGACGTATGAAGATTCCGTTTGGAATTGCGCAAACAGGTAAGGCATTCAGAAATGAAATTGTCGCCAGACAATTTATCTTTAGAATGCGTGAGTTTGAACAAATGGAAATGCAGTTTTTTATCAAGCCAGGCACGCAACAAGAATGGTATGAACATTGGAAAGAAACCAGACTTAAATGGCATTTATCATTAGGAATGGGAGCAGACAATTACCGATTTCACGACCATGAAAAATTAGCACACTACGCTGATGCTGCTTGCGATATTGAGTTTAAATTCCCATTCGGATTTAAAGAACTAGAAGGGATTCATTCACGTACCGATTTTGATTTATCACAACACGAAAAATACTCTGGCAAAAAACTACAATATTTTGATCCAGAAGAAAATAAAAGCTATGTGCCTTATGTGTTAGAAACGTCTATTGGGTTAGATAGAATGTTCTTAGCGGTATTCTCAAATTCGTTAGTTGAAGAAGAATTAGAAAACGGTACATCAAGAACAGTTTTAAAATTACCAAGTGTTTTAGCACCTGTAAAAGCAGCTGTTTTACCTTTAGTTAAAAAAGATGGATTGCCTGATGTAGCTAGGAAAATAGTAGATGAATTGAAGTGGGATTTCAATGTTATTTACGATGAAAAGGATGCGGTTGGAAGACGTTACCGCAGACAAGATGCTAACGGAACACCGTTCTGTATTACTGTAGATCATGATACGCTTGAAGATAACACGGTTACCATTCGTCATCGTGATACCATGGAACAACAACGTGTTAAGATAGATGATTTAAGAACTATCATCAAAAATGAAGTGGATGTGCGTTCATGGTTATTGAAAATGAAAGAATAACCACGATATAGAATTGTAAAAAATAAGGCGCCTGAGTTTTTTTATTCAGGCGTTTTTTATTTAAAATCGATAGCCGGCTGATATAGAGGATTTTCCAATGATACGTTTATTCGTAGACGCATTGCCATAATCTCCAAAGAGATTGCTTCCCACGCCAATATTAAAAGCTATGATGATATTTGAACGGGTAATCCATTTTGAGCCTAAACCTATGCCAAGCGCAAAATCTGTTACCTTTTCAGTGCGGGTTTCTCTAATTTTGATATCAGGAAATAGACCCCAGCCAAAAATGGTTCTAGTTTCGCCGGTATATTTCTTAATATTTTGGGAGTTTAACATACCAAACCCTTCAAGGAAAAACCCAGAAGCGTATTTTTTACCCAAATAAAATCTATAATATGGGGTTACGTAATAATTAAAAAAATCATTTTTGACGTCTTCGTCAAAAGCAATAAAAGTAGATATACCTATACCTGAATTTTTAGCTAAGGTACGCTCATAGCTCACACTAATACCACCGATAGCTAATGCCAAAGCATTTAAATTAATCTCATTAAAGTTTTGATTCCATGCAATGTTTTGAGCAAAACTATTAGAGAAAAATAATGAGCATGATACACAAATAAAAATCAAACTTTTCACTAGGCTCGTAAGTTAACTAGTAATAAAGTTAATGAAAAATTTTGCAATAGTTTAAAATACAGTGTTTTTGATGTGAAAAAGTACTATACTTTAATCTGTCTATCAATTTGTTGATGTAATGAAATAAGCGATTCGGTTCTTAAGACACCGGCTATAGATTGAATATTTTTATTAAGTAAATGCATTAAATGCTCATTATCATAAGCTAATAGTTTGATAAATAAATTATAGTTTCCCGTAGTAAAATGACATTCTAATACTTCAGGGAAACGCTTTAATGCTTTTACAACATCATCTGTAATAGCCGCTTTGTCTAAATAAATACCAACAAAGGCCATGGTTGAATAGCCTAAAACCTCTGGGTTTATTATGAATTTAGAACCCGCTAAAAGCTTTGATTTTTCAAGTTTCCTAAGACGTTGGTGAATGGCTGCTCCTGAGATGCCTACATTTCGTGCAATTTCTAAAATAGGTGTTCTGGCGTCTTCGGTTAAAACGCGAAGTATTTTTTTGTCAATCCCATCAATGGTAATAGCTTTTTGTTTTTTCATTAGTGTTGTGGTTTGACGGTAAAAATAGTGATTTGATTTTAATTTGTAATTATAATTGATAAAAAGCTATAAGAATGAAATGTTTTTTTAAAGGAATTCAAAGACTATTGATATCGTTTAAAGATTTATAAGCTTGAAGGGGGATATTTTGGTATTAATGTAAAGCCAAGCAGTTTAATTGTTTAAGGGATTGTACCCTAAATATGGTACTTCTCTCTCATTAAAAATTATACCGTGGTTTTGAAGTTCTAATAAAATGGGGGTATAAATTTCTTTAGTTACAGGTATTTGTACACCAGGCGATGTAATTTTTTTATTTAAAATGGCGATTGTGGCCATAGCTACTGGAAGTCCTACGGTTTTAGCCATGGCGGTATATGTTTGATTGGTACCAAGAACTACCATATTGGCATCAATTTGATGCTTTTTACCATCAAGTTCATAGCCAAATTTATGATACATCACAATCATATCTTTATCGTTTTCTGAGAGTGTCCAGCTATCCATTAAAATTTTCTGTAGTATTTGAGCAGGTGTAGCCTTTTTTAATAAAACAGGTTTGTCAGCACTAAATAAATTTAATTCAACAAGTTTATCCCAAACAATATCATCTTGATCAATTTTAAGTTGATGTCTTAGTTTAAGCTCAACAGAATCACTTGGGCTGTAAGGTAAAAAGGCATTCACAAAATCTCTATAACTCATATGTTCACTATCTTCAATAATATAGCTATCATCGGTCATACCCAGCGTTACAAAAATATGCCATGCTCTACAAAATCCCACACGTCTTATAGTGCCTCTGTAAAGTGTTGCTACATGGTTTAAACCATAAGCCTGTTGGTATTTTAAAGAATCTCGGTTAGCGTAAACTTCAAATTGACCATAGTTATCAATATTTAAAAATTCGGTACGCCTAAACAGTTGGTTGTAGGGAATGTATTTAAAGGTGCCTTCTTGAAGAAATTTTGCAGCGCCGCCTTGACCAGCTATAACTACATTTCTTGGGTTCCAGGTAAACTTGTAATTCCATAAATTCGTATCGCTTTCAGGGGCAACCAGTCCACCAGTAAATGACTCAAATAGAATTATTTTTCCACCTTTTGATCTAATTTTATCAAGCACCTGCATAGCACTCATATGATCGATACCAGGGTCTACACCTATTTCATTTAATAGGATTAAGTTTTTTCTCTTGGCTTCTTTATGTAGTTGTTGCATGTCTGAACTAACATAAGATGCTGTAACCATATGCTTGTTGAAAGTCACACAATCTTTAGCTACCTGTATATGTAAATGGGCAGGTAACATGGAAATAACGATATCTGCATTTTGAATAGCTTCAACTCGTGCCATTTCATTAAAGATGTCTAACTTAATAATGTTGCAATGGTTATGCGAGCCAATCATCGTCTTGATACGTTCAGTATTCAAATCACCTATGGTAATGAATAAGTTTTCAGTAGCAGATTTTTCTAATAGGTATTTTAAAAGATACGATGTAGATTTACCGGCACCAATAATTAAAATGTGTCGCATATTTAGTGTAAAGTGTTTTAAGTTTGGCGTTTAATGAGAACAAAAACTAACCATTTGTTAGTAAAAATAAATTTTTATTAAGAATAATTTAATTTTAATGAGTAGAAATATTTTAACTTTAGGAGCAGTACTTGGAGGGCTTAGTATTATAATTGGTGCATTTGGTGCGCATAGTTTAAAAGAGTTAATCTCTTTAGAAGCACTACAAACATTTGAAACTGGTGTGAAATATCAAATGTATCATGCGCTTTTATTGTTGTTTGTTGGAGGGTCTGAAAGGCTGTCACAAAAAACTAAAAATTATGTAGGTTGTTTCGTTTTATTTGGCGTGTTGTTTTTTTCTGGTTCCATTTATGGACTTGCCACAAATGCATTAACTAATTTCAATTTTAAACGTATTGGTTTTATAACCCCAATTGGAGGTTTACTGTTCATTAGCGCTTGGGTGGTTTTAATTATGAATTTCGTAAAAAACAAGTAATAACTATCTTTTATAATACGAATTATTTAAAATAATTATCATAATTTTGCTGTATAACTATTAATTTTCTATTAAATGAGTAGCTTTAATCAATTTACGAAAACGATTTCGTTGGAGAAATATGGTATAACAAACGCTCAGGTCAATTATCAATTATCACCTGAAGCGCTTCATCATATTACGCTTGATAAAAACCAAGGTGTTGAGGCGTCATCTGGGGCATTAGCTGTAAGAACAGGTGAATTTACAGGAAGGTCGCCAAAAGATCGGTTTATTGTTAAAGATGAGGTTACCGAACATCTTGTTTGGTGGGGGAATATTAATATTCCGTTTTCTTCCGAAAAATTTGATGCATTGTATAATAAGGTGATAAGCTATTTGTCTGGAAAAGAAGTCTTTGTAAGAGATAGTTGTGCGTGTGCCGATGAAAATTATAAATTGAATATTCGGGTTATAAATGAGTATCCTTGGAGCAATCAATTTGCTTATAATATGTTTTTGCGTCCAACTGAAGAAGAACTAGAACATTTTGATCCAGAATGGCTAGTAGTTAATGCGCCAGGTTTTATGGCCAATCCCGATATTGATGGTACAAGACAACATAACTTTGCTATATTAAATTTCTCTAAGAAAATTGCTTTAATTGGAGGCACAGGTTATACGGGTGAAATAAAGAAAGGCATATTTTCTGCCCTTAATTTTATATTGCCTGTTTACAAGAAAACACTTCCTATGCATTGTAGTGCTAATGTGGGTAAAGGGGGAGATACGGCTATTTTTTTCGGGTTGTCTGGTACGGGAAAAACAACCCTTTCTACAGATCCTAATAGAAGTTTAATTGGTGACGATGAACATGGTTGGACCCAAGAAAATACCATCTTTAATTTTGAGGGTGGCTGTTATGCTAAGGTTATTAACTTATGTAGAGACAATGAACCAGAGATTTACGATGCTATAAAGAAAGGTGCTATACTTGAGAATGTAGTGTTAGATGAAGCGGGTCATGTAGATTTTACTAATACCTCTATTACGCAAAACACAAGAGTAAGTTATCCTATTAATCATATTGAAAATATTAAAGTTCCTTCGATAGGGAAAAATCCAAAAAATATTTTCTTTTTAACGGCCGATGCTTTTGGGGTGATTCCACCAATATCAAAATTAACACCAAGCCAAGCGGCTTATCATTTTATATCTGGCTATACGGCAAAAGTAGCAGGAACTGAAGCTGGTGTAGTAGAGCCAGTGCCTTCGTTTTCTGCCTGTTTTGGGGCGCCATTTATGCCGTTACACCCTTCAAAATATGCCGAAATGTTGAGTAATAAAATGATTGAAGCAGGGGTGAATGTTTGGTTGGTAAACACAGGATGGACTGGCGGACCTTATGGTGTTGGAACCAGAATGAAACTAAAATATACCCGAGCCATGATTAATGCGGTTTTAAATGGTGATTTAGGTTTATACAATTATGATGATTACCATATTCATTCGGTTTTTGGTGTGGCGCAACCTAGAACATGCCCTGGGGTGCCAACCAGTGTATTGAGTCCGAGACAAACTTGGAATGATGATGAAGCATATTACACGATGGCGTTCAAACTAACTAATGCTTTTAGAGAAAATTTTAAGAAGTTTGAAGCACATTGTAATGAGGAGATAAGACGAGGCGGGCCACAGCGCTATGCGTTTTAGAACGATAAAAAAAGAGGATGATATGTTTTTAATATATCATCCTCTTTTTTTATTTGAAAACGTTTTGAATTATTTTTTTCCTTTATTAACTTTTTCAATATATTTTTCAAGAGCCATAGTCATTGAAGGTGTTTCTGGAGTTGGGGCAGCAATATCTACACGCAATCCTTTTTCTTCAACGGCTTGAATTGTCGTGTTTCCAAAAACAGCTATTCTAGTATCATTTTGTTTAAAGTCTGGGAAGTTTTGAAATAACGATTCAATTCCAGACGGACTAAAAAATACTAAAACATCATAATATACATTAGCTAAATCAGATAGGTCACTTACCACCGTTTTATAAAATGTGGCTTGTTTCCAGTTTACCCCTAAAGCATTTAATGTTTCAGGAACCAATGGTTTTACCTTGTCTGTATTTGGTAATAAGAACTTTTCGTCCTTATATTTCTTAATTAATGGTGTAAGCTCAGGAAACGTTCTTTTTCCAACATAAATTTTACGTTTTCTGTAAACCACATATTTTTGCAAGTAGTAAGCCACAGCTTCACTTTGGCAAAAGTATTTCATGGTATCAGGAACCTTAAAACGCATTTCTTCAGCAACTCTAAAAAAATGATCAACAGCATTTCTACTAGTTAAAATAATTGCTGTATAATTATTTAGATCCACTTTTTGTTGTCTGATTTCTTTGGCAGGTACACCTTCAACGTGAATAAAAGGTCTGAAGTCAATTTTTACGCGTTGTTTTTCCTGTAAATCAAAGTAAGGCGAGTTCTCTATTTTAGGTTCTGGCTGAGATACTAAAATTGTTTTTACTTTCATAGATGGGTACGTAGTTTGTCTTAGTTGCTAATAAATACCTTATATAAAATAATATAGGGTGCAATTTCAAGAGCGCAAAGATACAAAATAAAATAGAACAAGTTGTGTTTTAAAAGACTTTGATTGCTTTTAAATGAACTAATTAGTCCCATAATATTAATTATAAACAGTAAGGTAACGATACCATAAATAAAACTTAATGTAGGCTGAAAAGAATAAATAAGTAAAGCATTGATAGGCAGAAGTATGATGCCCAAATAATTTTTAAAGGTGATTTTTTGAAAGAGGTATTGATCTGTAAGTTTATCAATTTCAAAAAGGCTGCCTATTAGACGTTCTACAAGTACTTTTATTAAAATAAACACGCTTGCCCCAACAGCAAGCTTAAACATGTCATTTATTGGAATCTTGTTGGTTTCATTGGAAAATCTATAAATAATAAAGCAAAATATAGATAATGAAATGATAAGGTTTGAAAAAAGGAGTGCATCAAATTTGTCGAAAAATTTCTGTTCTCTTGAATAAATCTTTAAATATTTATCATTTCCTAAAACAAGAATAAAATCATAAAACCGCTTAGGAGCCATTATTTTAGCAATAGCAACAATCATCAAACAGATGATTAATAACACGGTAAACAACTCATTTGAAACTATTTGACGTAGCATGGGGTAAAATTATTATAAATTTTAATTTTGGCTTATATTATTAGCAAATATTTAAAAAAAATACAGGCTTATTGATGTACATTTGCTAAATAAAAATACGAGGTTTCAGTACCATATGAATATGTCCAATACGGTTGTTATTATACCTACATATAATGAGATTGAAAACATAGAAGCCATTATTAGAGCTGTTTTACTACAGTCTAACCAATTGCATGTTCTTGTTGTAGATGATAACTCTCCCGATCTCACGGCGTTAAAAGTAAAAGAACTGCAAAAAGAATTTTTAGACAGACTATTTCTTGAAGTCCGACGAGAAAAATCAGGCTTAGGTACAGCTTATATTCACGGGTTTAAGTGGAGCTTAAGTAGAGGCTATAAATATATTTTTGAAATGGATGCCGATTTTTCGCATAACCCCAATGATATTATGCGATTATATGAAGCTTGTGCGGTTGATGGAGCAGATCTATCTATTGGTTCCAGATATATAACGGGTGTTAATGTGGTTAATTGGCCAATGAGTAGGGTACTTATGTCCTATTTAGCATCAAAATATGTACGCTTAATTACAGGAATGAAAATAAATGATACTACAGCTGGTTTTGTATGCTACAAACGCGAAGTGCTGGAAGCTATAGATTTAGATAACATTAAGTTTATTGGTTACGCCTTTCAAATTGAAATGAAATTTAAAGCGTATTTAAAACAGTTTAATATTGTTGAAGTTCCTGTTATTTTTACAGATAGGACTAAAGGGGAGTCTAAACTGAGTTCTGGGATTATTTCAGAAGCTATTTTTGGGGTCATATCCATGAAATTAAAAAGTTTATTGCAGAAGTCATAAGTGTATTAACTATGAGAAATAAAATAACACTAATAAAAAATGCCAAAATTGTAAATGAAGGTACAATAATGAGTGGCGATATTTTAATTGAAGGCGAGTATATTAAACAAGTTGAAGCATCCATAAGTCCAAAATCAGCAGATGTTTTACTTATAGATGCCGAAGGAAAATACGTGTTGCCAGGGGTTATTGATGATCAGGTTCATTTTAGAGAGCCAGGTTTAACACATAAGGCTAATATTGAAACAGAATCTAGAGCGGCAATAGCAGGAGGCATCACATCTTTTGTTGAAATGCCCAATACAAATCCGCAAACCACTACTGTAGAGAAATTAGAAGAGAAGTTTGATATTGCGGCAAAAACATCGTATGCTAATTATTCGTTCATGTTTGGAGGCACTAATGATAACTTAGAGGAAATATTAAAGTTAGATAAAAATCAGGTTGCTGGGTTAAAACTATTTTTAGGTTCTTCAACAGGAAATATGTTGGTTGATGACCCTGAAGTTCTTGAAAAAATATTTAAGAGTACAGATATGGTTATCTCTGTACATTGTGAAGATGAGGGGACAATAAAAAGAAACTTTAAGAAATATCATGATGAATTTGGTGATGATATTCCTGTTGATTGTCATCCATTAATTAGAAGTGAGGAAGCTTGTTATTTGTCTTCTTCTAAAGCTATTGAACTTGCAAAAAAAACAGGAGCCAGATTGCATATTTTTCATTTGTCAACAGGTAAAGAGACACAATTATTTACGAATAAAATTCCTTTAAAGGATAAAAAAATCACAGCTGAGGTTTGTGTGCATCATTTATGGTTTTCAGATGAAGATTATAAAACAAAAGGGACGCATATTAAGTGGAATCCTGCCGTTAAAACAGCTGCAGACAGAGATGCTTTATGGAAAGCCTTATTAGATGGCAGAATTGATGTTATTGCAACAGACCATGCGCCGCATACTAAGGCTGAAAAAGATAATGTTTATACTAAAGCGCCTTCAGGAGGGCCTTTGGTGCAACATGCCTTACAAGCCATGTTAGAGATGTATCATAAAGGAAAAATATCACTTGAAAAGGTGGTAGAGAAAATGTGCCATAATCCAGCTATTTTGTTTCAAATTGAGAGACGCGGGTATATTAGAGAAGGATATTATGCCGATTTGGTTTTAGTTGATTTGAATAATCCAATTACAGTTCAAAAAGAAAATATCCTCTATAAATGTGGTTGGTCGCCTTTTGAAGGTTCTACATTCAAGTCTAGAATCACAGATACGTTTTTAAATGGTACATTGGTATATCAAAATGGTAAATTTAAAGAGGTAAAGGCTGCTAAAAGATTAACTTTTAACAGATGATAAGACGATTTAGTATTGGTTTTGTAGTAGGATGTGTTTTTCTGGGGTGTAATGAATATAAAGGTCCAGAAAAACCTGAGGATTTAATTCCTAAGGATAAAATGGTTAATATATTAATTGATGCCAAGTTGTTAACCACCGCAAATACCAAGAACAAAAGGATTATGCGAGAAAACAATCTTGATATTAATTCTTATGTTTTTAAAAAGCATGGTATTGATAGTTTGCAGTTTGCAAAAAGTAACAGCTATTATGCCTATCATATGGACCTCTATGAAGAGATTTTTAAAATTATTGTTGATAGTTTAGAACGCCTCAATATAAAACTTAAAGATCAAGAAGCTTTAGAGTGGAAGGAACAAACAAAAAGAGAAGAGGATTCTTTAAGAGCTATTAGAATTGAAAAAGACATTGACACCCTTTTGATAGGCTTTAAACAATTAGATTCTTTAACAATGTTAAGAAAAAGAGATTCTATTAGAAAAATTCTGATTGAAAAAGAATCAGAAAAACAAGATACCTTATTAATTACTCCTGTTTCAGATAGTGTTGCCCTACCTGAGAAATAGTGCTGTCAATAGGTTTAAAATTATAATCAAGGGCTTTTATAACTTTTTCGCTGCTAAAGTTTTTTTCTGATGATATAGCGTGTGTTAATTGTTTGGTTAAAACCCTGCTTTTGCCAGTAAGCTTTTGCTTGAGCCAATCCAGTCTCCATGCTATATTTAAAAGACGTTTTGAAGCTAATGCTTTTGGTGGTTTTGCATTTACTGAGTGAGCTAAAGCACATAGAAAATCTTTATATGTCCAGTTTTCAGCTACTAAAATAAAACGCTCTTTGTGGATGTCGCTTTCCATTAGTTTTATCATGATGGCAACCACATCTTCAACCGCAACCAAGGCTACGGTTCCAGAGGAGAAATATTTTAATCCGCGGTGAGCGCGTTTGAACAAACTTCCCGATCCGTATTGCCATATACCAGCCCCTAAAATAACACCAGGATTTACCATAACAGCATTTAAACCTTCTTGAGTGGCACGCCAAACCTCCATTTCTGCACCATATTTTGTAATCGCATAAACGGTATTCTCTGCCTCAGGATTCCAAAAAGTGGATTCTGTTATAGGTGCATTATTTAACATTCTTCCCAGCGTGGCAACAGAACTTGCATAGCATAGTTTTGTCACTTGGTGTGCCATAGCTAGGTTTACAATATTAGCGGTCCCTTCAATATTTATCTTTCTTAAGAGGTGGTATTTGTCAGGCTCAAAAGACACAAAGGCTGCACAATGATATACATGCGTGACATTTTTAAATGCGGCATCTAGGGCTGAGATATCAAGAATGTCGGCCATAACCCATTCAATGGTATTAAAAAGAGCCTCACTGTTTTTAGTATAGCCAGCAAAAACCTGTTTCGTTTTGGTTAGTTTTTTTTCATTTCTGTAAATAGCCCTTACTTTTTTATGAGTGCTAACCAGTCTATATAATAAATGAGCTCCTACTAAGCCTGTACCTCCTGTAACTAAAATCATGGAACTAAATTAAAGAATTATTCATTATTGCTGCCAAATTCTAAGCGTATTTTTATCTTTGCCTTGGTTTTAAAAATTGAGATAAAATGATAAAGAATTTTGTAGAGGAATTAACTTGGAGAGGTATGATACAAGACAGTATGCCAGGAACTGAAGAACACCTAATGGAAGCCATGCGATTGGCTTATGTTGGGATTGATCCAACGGCTGATTCCTTACATATTGGGCATTTGGTTGGTGTTATGGGATTGAAACATTTTCAGTTAGCAGGACATAAACCTGTGGCTTTAGTAGGAGGTGCTACTGGTATGATAGGTGATCCTTCAGGTAAATCGGCCGAGCGAAATTTACTCAATGAAGAAACTTTAAAACATAACCAAAATGCCATTAAAGAACAGTTGTCACGATTTTTAGATTTTGATAGTGATGCTGATAATGCGGCCCTAATGGTAAATAATTATGACTGGATGAAAACTTTCTCGTTTCTTGATTTTATTAGAGATGTGGGTAAGCATATTACGGTTAATTATATGATGGCCAAAGATTCTGTTAAAAAAAGACTGTCATCAGAGTCTTCTGTAGGGATGAGCTTTACTGAGTTTACCTATCAATTGGTTCAGGGTTATGACTTTTTGCATTTATATCGAGAAAAACAATGTACCTTACAAATGGGAGGAAGTGATCAATGGGGAAATATTACTACAGGTACAGAGTTGATAAGACGGGTTGATTCTGGTAAAGGCTATGCCTTAACCTGGCCGTTAATCACAAAAGCTGATGGTACTAAATTTGGTAAAACCGAAGGTGGTAATATTTGGCTTGACGCCGAAAGAACATCGCCCTATAAATTCTATCAATACTGGTTAAATACTAGTGATATTGATGCTGAAAAATATGTCAAAATATTCACATTCTTATCAAAAGAAGTGATTACATCGATTATAGAGCAACATCAAGAAGCGCCACATTTACGAGTGTTGCAGAAACGTTTGGCCGAAGAAATTACGGTAATGGTACATTCTCAAGAAGATTTAGATAATGCCATAAAAGCAAGTAATATTCTTTTTGGAAAATCAACAAGTGACGACTTGAAGGCACTCAATGAAAAGACTTTTTTAGATGTGTTTGAAGGTGTGCCACAAGCGCAAGTTGCAAGTGTCGAAATAGAATCAGGATTAGATATTGTAGGGGCTTTAGCAGAAAAAGGGGGCTTTTTAAAATCAAATGGAGAGGCTAGACGCGCTTTAAAAGAAAACTCTATATCCGTCAATAAAGAAAAAGTAAAAGAAGATTACCAGATTACCCCCAATGATTTAATCAATGGAAAATTTGTGTTATTGCAACGCGGTAAGAAGAATTATTTTGTTCTTCAAATTGTATAAAAATAGAGCCAGACTTTAAGAAGAATCGTCTAGCTCTATTTAGCTAACCAACTAATAATTAATTTTTCTTTTACTTAACACCTCTTTAGTCGGGAGGGTTTATAGGTGCTTACAATTATTTTAAATTTTTTTAAAAAACCATAAGATTACAGCCTCTAATGTCTGAGTTGTCAAAGCGGCCAATCACTTCAAATAGTCCATTTTTATAGGATTTTCCTAAGTCTTGAGTGGCAATAAATGAACATGAATTAATATTGGCAAGATCAATAATATTTAAGCCGCCTGTTGTGTTTGTGTCTTGTATAGAGAGCGCGTCTTCAGGATCTCGAGTTAAAACGTTCATCCACGGGGGGCATTCAAAAAGACCTTCACCTTTTGAATAAGCCTGACTCAAAAGCTCTGTCATACCATATTCACTATGTATGTGATTTACGCCAAATTCTGTTTTTAAAATATGATGTAGCTCTGTTCTAATGAGCTCTTTTCTTCGGCCTTTCATACCGCCTGTTTCCATGATAATGGTATGGTTCAAATTAAAGCTATGAGCCTCAACCAAATCTAATAAAGCAAAAGAAACGCCTATGAGTAATGTTTTTTTGCCTTTAGCATCTAGTTTTACCAAGGTGTCTTTCAATGTAGACAGATTGTTGAGGTAAAACCCGCTTTCATCGTGTTTTGATGTTTTTATCATGGTGTCTACCATGTAAATTAATGAAGAACCTTGGCGTTCCAAATAGGAAGGTAAAAGGCCTAAAATGACATAATCTTCAATGTTTCCGTAAAAGTGTTTAAATCCTTTGGTAAAACTCTTTATGTACAGATTTAAATCGGTTACATGATGCTTACTGGTGTTATCTCCTGTGGTTCCAGAACTTGTAAAGGTAGTTTGTATTTGGTTTTTTGAACTGACTATGGTTTTTGTTTTAAAAAACTCAATAGGGAGAAAAGGAATGTCTTTAATGGAATTAACATCACTAGGATGTATATAAAGTAAATCACAGAATGCACGATACACTTTGTTGTTTTGAAATTGAAACTTAAAGATTTGTAATGCTAAATCTTCAAATTCTTGTTCATTGCTAATATTAAATATTGAGGCTGTGTCAATCATAGATTTATGAAAGCTACAAAAATATGTAAAATAAAAAAGTGTTGCTATGGCAACGCTTTTTTATTAGTTTTAAAATTAAGGTTATTTTGTAACCAGTTTTTTTGTTATAGTTGCCCCGTTTTGATGAATTTGAGCTAAGTAAACACCTGCTTTTAGAGATGATACGTTTAAAGTATTTTGGGCGATTTCTGTATTTATTATTTGGTTTCCCAGCATGTCAAAAATTAAGACATCAATTTTGGTATTATTGTTACTTGATATGTTAAAGTATCCCAAAGAAGTTGGGTTAGGAAAAATAGAAAATTTATGTTTTTGAGTATTTTTTATTGTTAAGGTGTTATTATCAATCACTGAAAGGTCGTCCCAATATACAACTGCCGATCCATAAGTTCTAACTTCGAATCGTAAACCATTAACTCCAAATGATGGAGCAGTAACGGTGGTCATGTATTGTTGCCATGAAGCATTACTGGGTAAATAACTATTATTCGGTCCGTGTAAAGCATCATCGGTAGTAGCATCCATTACTGTGCTTAAGCCATTTAGCCAATAACTCCAAATTCTTGCGTCAGTACCATCTCCAGACTCAACGTAATACCAAAAAGATATTGTATACGATTCTCCTGGTATTATTAGTAAGTTTTGGGTTAAATCCGATGTTCCTGCGGCTTCAACTTTAGCAGAAAAGGTACCGCTATGTACTATACCTGATTCTTGACTTATATGTTCATATTTATCCCAATTAAGCGGGCTATGATCTCCCCAAATCTCTAAACCACCATTAATCAAAATTTCTTCTTGAGAAAAATTTAAAAAAGTCGATAACACAAAAAATAAAAAGCAAGTTTTTTTCATGTAGTTTTAAATTTAATTCACTCTATCTAAAGATAAAGAATTTTTTTGAATAAAGCAAAAAAACACACATGTAAATAGTTGGTTTTCAAGGCATAGTGCTTTGTGCTCTTTTTGTTTTAGGTGGAAGTATGGATGAAATAAATGTACTGAAAGTACCTTTAATGTAAGCTTTTATAAAAAGTAAAAAAAATCTAATGCATTAATGAATAACTAACTTACGGGTTTCACTAACATTGTTTTCCGTGATTTTTAAAAGATATACCCCAGTTTTTAAATTAGAGATGTTCAATTCTTTAGAGATGATGTTTGTGATTAAAATGCGTTTCCCAATCACATTAAAAATTTCTATTGTCTTTGGAGCGTTTAGTTTTGATGAGATATTGATATAATTATGATATCTATTGGCTGGATTTGGATAAATAGAAAGTCCTTCAATTCTTTGATCAAAACTTTCACTAGGCTTGTTTTCTTGAGCGTATGTGCAAGGTATTGAAAATAAAATTGTTATAATAAATAAAAAGAAAACGTAGTTTTTTTTCATTCGCTTTATTTAGTGTTATAAAGTTAAAGAATTAATGCAAAAGTGATGCCAAAAAATGTGTTAAAGGTTCGTTCCTTTGGTCGAAAGATTAAATTGGTGTAAGAGCTTTGTTATCTTAATGTTATTAATTTTGTAATTTTAATGAAATTATGTTAATAGTTTTATATTTGACTTAGACAAACAACCTTATAAAATGAAGAAAAAAGATATCAAGATTTTATTAGTTGATGATGAACCTGATATTTTAGAAATTGTTGGGTATAACCTATCTAATGAAGGGTATCAAGTTTTTACTGCCGAGAACGGACACGAGGGGGTAAAGAAAGCAAAAAAGGAACAACCGCATTTAATTATATTAGATGTTATGATGCCTGAAATGGATGGTATTGAGGCCTGTGAACTCATTAGAAAAAACCCAGATCTCAATAATACCATAGTTACTTTTTTAACGGCAAGAGGAGAAGATTATTCTCAGGTAGCCGGTTTTGATGCAGGAGCAGATGATTATATTACTAAACCTGTTAAACCTAAGGTCTTAGTAAGTAAGGTTCAAGCATTATTAAGACGCTTTAAAGAAGAAGATGTGTCTGATACTGTAAAAGTGGGTAACCTTGTTATTAATAGAGATGAATATAAAATAACATCAAAAGGCAAAGAAATTATTCTGCCCAGAAAAGAGTTTGAATTATTGTCTTTGTTGGCGTCTAAGCCAGGAAAAGTGTTTAAACGTGACGAGATACTTGATACAGTTTGGGGCAATGAAGTGGTTGTTGGAGGTAGAACTATTGATGTTCATATAAGAAAACTAAGAGAGAAACTGGGGGATGATAGCTTTAAAACAATCAAAGGCGTTGGGTATAAGTTTGTAGATTAATGCAGACCAAATTTAAGAAGTCATACAAATTTGCGATTAGAACCGCAGCTTATATAACCTTATATATAACACTCATAATGGGTGTTTTTTTATATGCGGTGTATGAATTAGAATGGTTGTATATAATACTTTTTGGGTTATGTGTGTTTCTTTTTTCTTTTCTTACCATTCAAATTAGTGTTGAACGGTTTATTTACAAACGTGTTAAGAAGATTTATGATGATTTAACCTTACTTGAATCAGCAAGCTTAAGTGATGGTCCTATTACCACCAATATGAAAACCTTAACCGAAGAAATAGATAAGTTTGCTAGAGATAAAAAGATTGAAATAGAAACCCTTAAGGTTCGAGAACAATACCGAAAAGAATTTCTTGGAAATGTATCTCATGAACTAAAAACACCACTTTTTACAGTTCAAGGGTATATTTTAACTCTGCTTGACGGTGCTATGAATGACAAAGATATTAGAGAGAAATATCTTTTAAGAGCTAGTAAAGGTATTGAACGTTTGGGGTATATAGTTAATGATCTGGATATGATTACCAAACTCGAAGTAGGTGATTTGAGTTTAGATATTCAAGAATTTGATATCGTTGAATTGATAAAGAGTGTGTTTGAAATGTTTGAGATAAAAGCCCAAAAAAAACGCATTACGTTAACTTTTGACAGGGTATATTCAAAGCCTATCATGGTTCGGGCAGACAAGGAACGTATACAGCAGGTTTTATCAAATTTAATTGTTAACTCTTTGAAGTACGGTAGCCAAAAAGGTACCACTGAGGTAAGTATAGAAAACCTCATAAAGAATAAAGTTATTATTAGAGTTACCGATAACGGAGAGGGTATCGCTGCGGTACATGTGCCAAGGCTATTTGAAAGGTTTTATAGGGTTGATAAAAGCGGTTCTAGAAAAGAAGGCGGATCTGGCCTTGGGCTTTCTATCGTAAAGCACATTATTGAGGCACATCACGAAAAGATTTATGTGGAAAGTGAGTATGGTGTGGGTAGTGAATTTTCTTTTACCTTAGAAAAGGTTGAATAATTCCTTAAAATTAGTTGTTTCTTTAGGCATAGTTAAACCTTTGTAAAGCGGTACATCAATTAATTTTTTTACAGTAAACTCATCTTGGGAGCAGCTAGGTACAATGTTTAGCTCTGTAAATCGTTTTGCTAAATATTCTTGTTCAAACTGCCCAGGAGTTGGGATAAAAAATGCCTGTTTCTCTAATTTAGCCAAATCCATAACAGTGGTATACCCCGATCTGCACAAAACGCCTGCACTTGTATTCATGGTTTTTTCAAGTTCTTCAGAAGTCATAAAGTTGTAAAGGGTTATTTTATCTCTTACTTCAACATGCTGCTCTTTTTCCATCAAACCTCTTACAACAATGATAGATCCGTGGTATGATTTTAGTTCCATTAATAATTTCTCTTCTAATAAGGTGCGCTGTGGTTCAGGTCCAGATAGAAGTACCAATAAGTTAGTTGTTATTTTTGTCTTACTCTTGTTAAACCTACTTAACGGACCAATGTATTTAACGGGAATATCGATTTGTTTAGATCTACTTAATTTCCCACTTAAGTTGTTGACGTTATCAAAATCAGGTACCCAGCAGGCGTCAAATTTTTTAATGAAGCTTAAGTGCATTTTGGTGCTTAACCATGAGGTGCTACCGCTTAAAACATTAAGCTGATGTGTAATAAATATAGAAGGAACGTTTTTATGTCGAACACCGAGTCTATTGTCTGAAATAATACCCGAAATTTCATTAAGCTCTAAAATTCTTTTAATAGCCTTTTTTTCTTCTTTTATAGCATTGATAATTTTGGGAGAATCTTTTAGTAATTTCAGTTTAAATAATTTTCCGTTTTTTGCATAGGTGATGTTATAGGAGGGTAATTCAATAGAAGACAGATTAGGAAATTCTTTACGCAGTAATTGTAATGCACTGCCATCACTAGCAATGATAGGAACAAAACCTTCACTAATTAGCGCTTTGACAATAGGAATACATCTTGTGGCATGCCCAAGTCCCCAATTTAAAGGAGCCACTAAAATTCGCTTTTTCATATTAACTGTTTTAACCTATCTGTTCTATCCTTAGATGGCTTTGTGCAAGTTATGCTATCAATTGCTCCATCACCAGAAGTAAGTTTTAATCAAAATCAAAGATAAGCATAGAGTAACTCTCGTATATTTCCGTAATTTTACCAAAAATATGATAATAATAAGAAATAGTTAATAGACCTTGGGAAGCAAGAATAAACTTAGGCGATTTAAAGAAAACGAAACGTTTAAAAACGTGATTCAACCAACACGAGACATGTTGGTACATTCAAACTTTAAATTGAAAGGAAAGTGGCGCGAAACTTTTTTTAAAAATGAAAACCCTTTGGTTTTAGAATTAGGTTGTGGAAAGGGAGAGTATACGGTGGCACTAGCAAAAAAGTACCCAAATAAAAACTTTATTGGCATTGATATAAAAGGCGCTCGATTTTGGCGCGGTGCAAAAACGGCTGTTGAGAAGCAAATAGAAAACGTAGCCTTTTTAAGAACCCAGATTGAACTTATTGATTATGCGTTTGGAGACCAGGAAGTTGATGAGATTTGGATAACTTTTCCTGATCCTCAAATAAAATATAAACGTACTAAGCACCGTATGACGAATGCTCAATTTTTAGAGCGGTATAAAAAAATTTTAAAACCAGAAGGCTTTATTAACCTTAAAACGGATAGTGAATTTATGCACGGTTACACACTTGGGTTGTTGCACGGTGCTGGGCATGAGGTGGTTTATGCAAATCATGATGTTTACAAACAGGAAGGTAGCCCAGAAGAAGTAACAAGTATTCAAACGTTTTATGAATCTCAATATTTAGAGCAAAATAAAGCTATAACATACATTAAGTTTAAAATTAAGCCGTAGTGGATATCACCTTTATCTTTTTACTCGGCTTATTTTTTGCTTTTATAGGGGTGATTCCACCTGGGTTGCTTAATATGACGGCTGCTAAAATTAGTTTAAAAGAAGGTCATGTACGGGGTATTATGTTTTCCATTGGGGCATGTGTTATTGTAGCTGCCCAAACCTATATAGCAGCTATTTTTGCAAGATATCTTAGTAAGCACCCCGAGGTCATTGATGTGCTTCGGCGTGTGGCTGTTGTCATTTTTATTTTAATAACGGTTTATTTTCTTTTTATTGCTAAATCTAAAGCCCAGCCTCAGGTAGAGCCTAAAACAAAGAGTAAGCACAGTCGGTTTTTTCAAGGGGTTTTTATGTCAGCACTTAATGTGTTTCCTATACCTTATCAAGCTTATATGACCATTACCTTGGCTTCCTTTGGATGGATGACCTTTGAAGGGATAAGTATATTTTCTTATGTGTCTGGAGCGGTTACAGGTACATTTGTAATGTTATACATGTATATTTTCTTTTTTGATAAAATAAAGAGCAAATCACTAACCTCTCAGAAAAATATGAATCTCATCATTGGCAGTATAACAGGTGTGATATCTATTGTCACAATAATAAGTATTATAAAAGAATTTTAATACGTTTTCATGAAAGCTGAAACGCTAAATTTCTTTGAAAGAGTCTATGAAGTAGCTAAACAAATTCCGTACGGAAGAGTCACGAGTTATGGCGCAATTGCTAAGTATCTGGGAGCCGCCAGGAGTGCTAGAATGGTAGGGTATGCTATGAATGGCTCAGTAGGAAAAGAGGTCCCAGCTCATCGAGTGGTTAATCGTAAGGGGCTGCTAACGGGGAAACATCATTTTGATGGTACAAATTTAATGCAGCAGTTATTAGAGAGTGAAGGTATTGAGATTCTTAATCATCAAATACAAAATTTTGAAGCCGTTTTTTGGGATCCTAGCATAGAATTGTAGTTGGTTTTTATCCTTTTAAAATGACACAGGGTAAATAAGTTACGG
Source organism: Allotamlana fucoidanivorans (assembly GCF_006265225.1). Taxonomy (GTDB): domain Bacteria; phylum Bacteroidota; class Bacteroidia; order Flavobacteriales; family Flavobacteriaceae; genus Allotamlana; species Allotamlana fucoidanivorans. The sequence continues at coordinate 122,330 of NZ_VDCS01000008.1, forward strand.
CTAATTAAAACATTAGAAAAACTTATTGGAAGTAGTTTTTCCCTTAAAGGGATATTAATTATCTTTGTTGTTTAGAATTAATCTGAATAAATGAAGCTGAATAAAAAAGACATTTTAAAAGCACTTGAAAGCATTACTGTGCCTGGAGAAGGACAGAATATGGTTGAAAGTGGTGCTGTAAAAAACATCGTTACTTTTGGTGATGAGGTAATTGTAGATATTACTATAAAAAATCCAAGTTTACAGGCAAAAAAACGTACGGAGGTTGATATTTTAAAAACCATTCATGAGCAGGTTTACGAAAAGGCCAAAATAAAAGTAAACGTTACGGTTGATGCACCTCAAAACCCAAAGCCCAATGTTATAAAAGGAAAACCAATTCCAGGTATTAAAAATATTATAGCGGTAGCTTCAGGAAAAGGAGGTGTTGGTAAGTCTACTGTCACAGCCAATTTAGCGGTTAGTTTATCTAAAATGGGCTTTAAAGTGGGGGTTTTAGATGCCGATATTTACGGGCCATCCATTCCAATTATGTTTGATGTGGTTGCCGAAAAACCGTTGGCTGTTACTGTTGAAGGCAAATCTAAAATGAAACCCATAGAAAACTATGGTGTTAAAGTGTTATCTATTGGTTTCTTTACAAAGCCTAATCAGGCGGTAGTTTGGCGTGGACCCATGGCTGCCAAGGCATTAAATCAAATGATTTTTGATGCCCATTGGGGTGCATTAGATTTCTTATTACTTGATTTACCTCCAGGAACAGGTGATATTCATTTGAGTATTATGCAATCCTTACCCATTACAGGTGCGGTTGTGGTAAGTACACCACAAAATGTAGCCTTGGCTGATGCCAAAAAAGGTGTGGCTATGTTCCAACAGGATAGTATCAGCGTGCCAGTATTAGGAATTATTGAAAACATGGCGTATTTCACGCCAGAGGAGTTGCCAGATAATAAATACTATATTTTTGGACAAGAAGGCGCAAAAAATCTGGCTTTAGATTTAAACGTACCATTCTTAGGAGAAATTCCATTAGTACAAAGTATTAGAGAGGCTGGTGATTTTGGGCGTCCGGCGGCATTACAAACAGGTACACCTTTAGAATCTGCTTTTGAAGTTTTAACACAAAATGTTGTTGAAGAAACCGTAAAGCGAAATGATGATTTGCCCCCAACAGAGGCTATAAAAATAACAACTATGGCAGGATGTGCTGCGGTTAAAAAATAAGCTATGAGTTCAGAAGAAATTAAAAATAATGTCATGAAGGCTTTAGATGAAATTCGTCCGTTTTTACAAAGTGATGGGGGCGATATTTCGCTTTTGGCTATTGAAGATAATGATACTTTGGTCAAAGTACAACTAAAAGGAGCTTGTGTAGGTTGCAGTGTGAATCAAATGACGCTAAAATCAGGGGTAGAAATGACCATTAAAAAGTATGCACCTCAAATTGAGCAAGTCGTTAATATTGAGGCGTAAACCCGTTATTAAGTGTAAAAGTTTTAATCAAAAGGACATTCCATTGAGAAAGGGAATCTAAAAAATATATTATTTTGATGATTTCACATTTTTGGTCAGTATCTCTAAATTTCACAAATCAATTTTATTAAATAATAGACAGTTAGGTTAAATTTGTGGCACGAATGATGACACACTTTACTAAGGTCTAAAAAATAGTAATGGAAGACGTAAATATTAAAATCACAGACAGAGACGGAGTAACCCATGAGATTGTAGCTCCTACAGATATGGCTATGAATCTTATGGAAGTAGTAAGATCATATGAACTGGCGCCAGAAGGCACCATAGGTGTATGTGGAGGTATGGCCATGTGTGCGTCATGTCAGTGTTATGTTATTAGCGATACGAAACTCCCAGAAATGAGTGATGACGAAGAAGCTATGCTATCAGAAGCTTTTGATGTAAAAGATAACAGCCGATTAGGGTGTCAAATTCAAATCACGCCAGAAATGGAAGGGCTTGAGGTAGAACTTGCCCCTGAAAGTTAGAAGACTATTTTCTACCTGATTATCCTTTCATTGTGTATTATTTAATGCATGATTTATCTATAATTGAGTCCGTTTTCAATACGTTTTCAGTATAAAAATAACAAAATAGCGGAATGAAATCTGGTTTCAATCCGCTATCTCTAATTGTTTTTTTAGGTTTTCCTAATGATTAACATGCGTGAAAATTTTGCTCACTATTTTCCAGTGGCCATCAATTTTTGTGAGTGATAAATAATCATAGTAATTAAAACCCAACATAGGTACATGTAGTTTAACCATGGCTATGTTACCTAAAATTTCTATTCCTAAAATTTTCATTTGAAAAGATTCATTTAATTCATTGGGACTTTGCCTGTTTTCTACACCTTTGAGGTATTCCTTACTGTTTTTTGAATATTCTGTACCATTAATATCTCCAAAAATTAAGGTGTCTTTTTGAAAGCAAGACGCAAGTTGGGAAATATTTCCGTGATATATACCTTCAAAGTAATTTGAAATTAACTTTTCGATGTCTTTTATATGGGTGTTAAACATAATTTTATTTTTTAAATAGCATGGCCAATGGTGTGCCCACCTGCCACATTAATAGTTTCTCCTGTTACAAAATTTGATGTGGCTAAATAATATGCGGCTTCAGCAACCTCTTTCGGTTCTCCAATTCGGTTTAACAGATGTAAACCAGAAAGACTATCGGCATCTTCAATTCCTATTTTAGCTTGTAACGGACTTCTAATTATACCAGGAGCAATGGTGTTGACTCTGATATTGTTTTTTCCAAATTCTGCGGCTAATTGTCTTGTTAATGTATGAATTGCACCTTTACTTGTTAACGGTGCTGTAGCAGGAAATCCAGCAATGGCGTGATCAACCAGAACAGTACCAATGTTAATAATAGATCCATTGTTTTGTTTCAACATTTCAGGAATTACTACTTGAGAGGTGAAAAATGTTCCTTTTAGGTTTACGTTCCAATATTGGTTCAAATCATCTTCTTCCACATCTAAAAATGGCTTTGGAGAAAACACACCCGCATTGTTTATTAAAACATCAATGGTCTCAAATTCTTTTAAGGCAAGATCTCTTAGTGCCAGACCTGTTTCTTTTTTACTAATATCTCCAGCTAAATAAATGACGTTTGAAGGTTTGCCTAAATCATCATACGCTTTTTTTAAGTTTTCTTCGTTTGATGAATTCATTACAACCTGATATTCATGTGAAGCAAAATATCGGGTCATTTCTTTTCCAATTCCTGTCGATGCCCCAGTGATAATTACGGTTTTGTATGTCATTTTACTTGATTTTTGGTTCCTGAATACTGTTGTCCATTTACGCCCCAATTTGACGCTGGAACTTCATCAATTACTACATGCGTTGTTTGTGGGTTTTTGTTGAGAATGTTAACCATTAGTTGTGTTGCTCCAGCAATTAATTGGCGTTTTTGTTCTGGTGTTACCTGTTCATCTGTAACTTTAATGTTAATGTATGGCATAATTTTTAAGTTAAAATATTGTCATACAAAGTTGAAGAGAAGTGAGTAGTTTGAAAAGGAGTTATGTCACAGTTTTAATGTGAGGTATGTCACATAACTAGCTCAAGAGTGAAGTTTTATGCTTTTAATCTGCTTAAGGTTTCTCTAGAAACACCTAAATAAGCGGCAATCATTTTTTTAGGAACACGCTGAAAGAGTTTTGGGTACTGCTCCAGAAGCAGATTATAGTTTTCTTTAGTTGAATTTTTCAATAAACATAAAATTCTATTTTGAAGTGCAATTCTGCCCATTTTGCTTTTTTTAGCCCAAAACCGTTCCATTTTATGCATTTGAGAGGTAAGTTTGTCTCTATTTTCAAACGATATGTATAGGAGTTCACAATCTTCTATACAATCTATAGAAATCTTTGACTTTGTTTGTTTTACAAAAGATTCATAATCTGTAATCCACCAATGTTCCATGGCAAATTGCAGGATGTGTTCTTTTCCCAAATAATCAACAAAGTAGCTTTTAATACATCCATTAATAATCCAATATTCTTTATTTACAATGTCTCCTTCCTGAACAAGGTATTGGTGTTTGCGTTTTTTTATAGCCGTAAAATGACTCAAAATAAAGTCGAATTCTTCATCAGTCAGACTAATAATTTCTTCAATATGTCTTCTTAATGGATGTGTCATTTTATGTTATTCAATGATTGATATAAAAATAGAAAAGTGATTTTAAACAGGAATTATCTATTTATAAAAAACTTGAAATGTAAGCTGTTAAACTTTGAGCGTCTAATCCAATACGTTTATGAAGTTCAGAAACCTTACCGTGTTCTATAAAATGGTCAGGAATACCAAGTGTTTTAATAGAGGAAGTATAGTTGTTTGATGCCGCAAATTCCAGTATGGCACTTCCAAATCCACCTTTAATGCTATTATCTTCAATGGTAATGATGGTTTTATGTGTTTTAAATACCGTATGCAAAAGGGGTTCATCTAATGGTTTTACAAAGCGCATATCAATATGTGAAACATCAAGATTACTTATGGCTCCAGTAACATGTTGCGCCATATTCCCTATACTTAATACAGCAAGGTTAGTTCCTTTTTTTAAGAAAGCAGCTGTACCTATTTCAATGCTTTCAAAGGGACGTTTCCAATCTATCGTCACACCACGCCCTCTAGGATATCGTATGGCAATAGGTTGGTTCAAACCAAGCTGAGCCGTAAACATAATGTTGCGTAATTCTATTTCATTTCGAGGAGCAAAAATGATTAGGTTTGGAATACTTCGCAGGTAACTTAAATCGAAAGTGCCATGGTGTGTAGCTCCATCTTCACCTACTAAACCCGCTCTGTCTAAACAAAAAATAACGGGAAGCTTTTGAAGTGCCACATCGTGAATCACTTGATCATAAGCGCGTTGCATGAAGGTAGAATAAATGTTGCAAAAGGGTATTAAACCTTGTGCTGCCATGCCAGCAGCAAGCGTCACTGCGTGCTGTTCTGCAATGCCAACATCAAAGGCACGTTGTGGTATTTCAGTCATCATAAATTTTAAGGAACTACCTGTAGGCATGGCGGGCGTGATACCAACAATACGTGCGTTTTTTTTGGCAAGCTCAACAATGGTTTTACCAAACACATCTTGATATTTTGGCGCTTGTTCCAGCGTTGAAGTTTCAAATAAATCCCCTGTTTTAGCATTAAATTTCCCTGGAGCATGATATTTTACCTGATCTTTTTCAGCTTGTTTTAAACCTTTGCCTTTGGTAGTAATGACATGTAAAAATTTAGGGCCTTTAATGTCTTTTAGTCGCTCCAATTCACTGATGACAGCACGTAAATCATGACCATCAATAGGACCAAAATAGTTGAAATTTAAGGCTTCAAAAATATTATCTTGCTTTTGGGTGCCTTTTTTTACGTTTGTTAGGTACATTTTTAAGGCGCCAACACTAGGGTCAATTCCAATAGCATTATCGTTTAATATAACTAAAAGATTAGCATCGGTTACGCCAGCATGATTTAAACCTTCAAACGCCATACCACCAGCAATGCTGGCATCTCCAATAACAGCTATGTGGTGCTGGTTAAAGTCGCCTTTCAGTTTTGAGGCGATGGCCATGCCTAAAGCCGCTGAAATTGAAGTAGAAGCATGGCCAACTCCAAAGGCATCATACACGCTTTCCTCTCGGTTTGGAAACCCACAAATACCATCTAATTGTCGGTTAGTATGAAAAATAGCTTTTCTCCCCGTTAGAATTTTATGACCGTAAGCTTGATGGCCTACATCCCAAATGAGTTGGTCTTTGGGGGTGTTAAACACGTAGTGTAATGCAATAGTGAGTTCAACAACCCCAAGGCTTGCTCCTAAATGCCCTTCTTTAGTGGCCACAATATTAATGATGAACGCTCTTAGTTCTTGAGCGAGTTTTGGAAGTTCATCAGGTTTTAAATGACGAAGATCTTCGGGTGAACTAATTTGGTCTAGGAGACTTTTTTCCATGTGACAAAAATACGAGAATGAAATTGTATTTTTGTTACTATGATAGAACCTTTTGATGATACTTATTTTATGAAAAAAGCGCTTCAGGAAGCTGAAGTGGCTTTTGAAAAGGGCGAAATTCCCGTTGGCGCTGTTATTGTGGTTGATAATAAGGTGATTGCCAGAGGGCATAACTTAACAGAAATGTTGTGTGATGTTACGGCACATGCCGAAATGCAAGCCATTACAGCCGCTGCTAATTTTTTAGGAGGTAAATATTTAAAAAATTGCACTTTATATGTCACGCTAGAACCCTGCCAGATGTGTGCTGGTGCTTTATATTGGAGTCAAATTTCCAGAATTGTTTATGGTGCAAGAGATGCAGAACGCGGTTGTATTAATCTGAATACAAAGTTGCATCCTAAAACGGCGATTGAAGGAGGTGTTTTAGCAGATGAAGCAGCTAGTTTAATGAAACGATTTTTTATTTTAAAACGGAATTTAAATTAGCCATAATCTTTTGTGGCATTTAATAGTTATTCTTGCGCTGGTTTTCACGCATTTTATCTAAGTTTTCCTTAGTAATCATATAATCTTTTACGTTTTTTCCTTTCCAGCGATAATAGGAAAATAATGGAAAAACTACCAAAAATAAGCCTGCTACACCATAACCAATAAGTTTTTCGGTATAGACTACGTTAAGGGTGAATCCTAGAATGATACTGGTAATCGCTGCTAAGGCGAGTATGGCTATAACGTATTTCATGACATTGATAAAAAACTATTGAGTGAAATTAATAAGTTGTTGTCTGTATGCGGTTAGTAATTTAGATTTTGAAATATAACCGTAATATTTTCCTTCCTTAATAACGGGCAAATTCCAAGCGCCACTCGTTTTAAAGCGTTCCATAATATCATTCATAGAGTCTTCATCATAATTAATGGTACCATGATCGGCATGCATTAGTGATGACGCTTTAACTTTGTCATATAAATTAGCGTCAAACATCATATGGCGCATATCATCAAGCCTAATAACGCCCAAAAATTCATGGTTGTCATTCACTACAGGGAAATGATTTCTGGACGACTTTGCTACGGCATTTTTCAAAATATATCCCAGTGTCATATCGGGTTTTAAAATCACAAAATTGTTCTCAATAACCTTATCAATGTCAAGCACCATAAGGACATTCTGGTCTTTGTCATGTGTCATGAGCTCGCCACGCTCCGCTAGTTTAAGGGTGTAAATGGAATGAGACACGTAGTATTTTGTCATAGAGAATGATATAGCAGAAACAATCATTAAGGGCACAAATAGTTCATAACCACCTGTAATTTCTGCAATGAGGAAAATGGCGGTTAAAGGAGCGTGGAGTACACCAGCCATAAGACCAGTCATACCAATAAGCGTGAAATTTGATTCTGAAACATGAAAATCTAGTCCCAAGTTATTTATCACTTTGGCAAAGCCATTACCAATGGCACTACCCATAACTAGCGTAGGAATGAAAACTCCTCCAACGCCGCCAGCCCCAAAAGTAGTAGTCATAGCTATGGCTTTAAAGGCAGCAATACCAAATAGCAATCCTATAACAATCCAAATATTATTCAAATCAAAATTAAAAGGTGTTTTACCAATAGCCGCCAAATGATCGCCCTTTAGTAAGTTGTTCATTATACCATAACCTTCACCATAAAGCGGCGGTATACAATAAAGCATAGATCCTATGGCTACACCACCAATTAATAAGCGGAATGCTCTACTGTCATACTGTTTGAAGTAATTAGAAATAGAAAAAAAGACTTTTGAAAAATAGACAGAAGCTAAAGCCGTTACAATACCCAGTACAGCATAAAACCCAATGTCTTTAACCATAAATTTGTCTGTTAGTTCAAACCGTAAAAGAACATCTGTGCCAAGAAATAAATAGGATGTTACCACAGCAGAAACTGAAGCGAGTAATAACGGAACCAATGAGGCAAACGCTATATCTAAACTAAAAATTTCAACAGCAAATACAATAGCGGCAATAGGTGCTTTAAACATAGAGGCCATGGCACCAGCAGCAGCACAACCAATAAGTAGCATTCGGGTTTTGGCATTCATATGAAAAAGACGCGCTGCATTTGATCCTAAAGCGGCACCCACACTTACGGCGGGACCTTGAAGACCTACAGATCCTCCAAATCCAGCGGTTAAGGGTGCTGTGATTAAGCCTGCATAAATATTATATCTAGGGATGATTCCATTTAGTTTTGAAATAGCATATAAGGTTGACGATATACCATGACCAATATGTTTTTTAAGCCAAGTTTGTTTGATAATATAAACCAATAACAAACCAATTATGGGTAATACAAAATACAAGGTACTTTGGTAGTCGTGAAAAATATATAAGCCAAAAAAGTAACGAATATAATGTGTTAAGTTTTTAAGCGTAACGGTACCCATTCCAGCCAAAAAACCAACTAATATGCTTAGTATATAAACAAATTGACGTTCTGAAATATGTTTGTATTTCCAGATTAAAAACTTTCTTAAAAGACTTTTACCTGTAGTGGGCATAGTATAAAATTACTAAAAAATCCTGCGTGAAGCAGGATTTTATTTTATGATTTTAAATTTAGTTTTAAGCTCAATTCTTCAAGCTGTTCATCATCAATAGGAGCAGGAGCGTCAATCATAACATCACGCCCCGAATTATTTTTAGGGAAGGCAATGAAATCTCTAATAGTTTCCTGTCCTCCTAAAATAGCAACTAATCTATCTAGTCCGAATGCTAATCCACCATGTGGCGGCGCACCATATTGAAAAGCATCCATTAGAAAGCCAAACTGTGCTCTGGCTTCTTCTGGAGTGAATCCTAAATAATCGAACATGAGCGATTGTGTTTCCTTATCATGTATTCTTATAGAGCCACCACCAATTTCGTTACCATTTAATACCAAGTCATAAGCATTTGCTTTTACTGATCCTGGATCTGTTTTTAGTAATTCTATTTGTTCTGGTTTTGGTGAAGTAAAAGGATGATGCATGGCATGATAACGCTCGGTGTCTTCATCCCATTCTAACAGCGGAAAATCCATGACCCATAATGGTGCAAATTCATTAGGGTTACGTAAGCCTAAACGTTCTGCTAGTTCCATACGTAAGGCACTTAATTGTGCACGAACTTTATTGGTGTCGCCAGAAAGTACACAAATTAAGTCACCTGCTTTGGCACCAGTTACTTCAGCCCATTGAGCCAGATCTTCTTGGGTATAAAATTTGTCAACTGAAGATTTAAAGGTTCCATCTTCATTACATCTGCAATACACCATGCCCAATGCTCCAATTTGTGGACGCTTTACCCAAGAAATTAATTGGTCAATCTCTTTTCTTGAATAACTATTTCCGCCAGGAACGGCTATGCCAACCACAAGCTCAGAACTATTAAAAACACCAAAATCTTTATGCTGCGTTACGGCATTTAATTCGCCAAAGGTCATTCCAAACCTAATATCTGGTTTGTCGTTTCCATATAAACGCATGGCATCATCGTATTGTATTCTTGGAAATTTATCAACATCAACACCATTAATTTCTTTAAGTAAATGACGAGTTAATCCTTCAAAAGCATTAAGAATATCTTCTTGCTCAATAAAGGCCATTTCACAGTCTATTTGCGTAAACTCTGGCTGCCTATCGGCACGTAAATCTTCATCTCTAAAACACTTTACTATCTGAAAGTATTTATCCATACCACCTACCATAAGTAATTGCTTAAAGGTTTGTGGCGATTGCGGAAGGGCATAAAATTGGCCCTCGTTCATTCTTGAAGGTACTACAAAATCACGAGCACCTTCAGGAGTAGATTTGATTAAATAAGGCGTTTCAACTTCAATAAAGCCTTCATTTGATAAATAATTTCTAACCTCTTGCGTTACTTTGTGTCTAAAAATTAAACTGTTTTTTACAGGGTTTCTGCGGATATCTAAATAACGATATTTCATTCGGATATCTTCGCCACCATCTGTTTTATCTTCAATAGTAAATGGCGGTAATTTAGCTTCATTTAAAACCGTTAACTTAGATACTAAAATTTCAATTTCTCCAGTAGGTAAGTTAGGATTTTTTGAAGCACGCTCAATAACCTGTCCAGTCACTTGAATGACAAATTCCCGACCTAGATTTTGAGCTCTTTCAATAAGTTCTTTGGAACTGCGCTCTTCATCAAACACTAATTGTGTGATGCCGTATCGGTCTCTTAAATCAACCCAAACAATAAATCCTTTATCACGAGATTTTTGAACCCAGCCTGATAATATAACTTCTGTATTGATGTGAGCAGCTCTTAATTCGCCGCAGTTGTGACTCCTGTACATAGTTGTAAAATTGAGGTGCAAATTTAGTGAAGTTAAACGATTTAATTTATGAAAAAAGCCTCAATAATTATATTGAAGCTTTTTTACAGATAATCGAGTTAGTCACACAATTAATTATATGTATTAGGCTATGTTATCACTGTATTTGGCTACCCTATCTTTAAATAACCACATTTTGAATTTAGTGACCAAGTAAAATAAAATGGGAACAACAACCAGTGTTAAAAACGTAGCTACTAATAAACCGTAAATTACGGTCCATGCTAATGGTCCCCAGAAAATAACATTGTCCCCACCTACATAAATATGGGGGTTAAATTCGCTAAATAAGGTAAAAAAGTTAATGTTTAATCCTGTGGCCAATGGAATTAATCCTAAAATAGTAGTAATAGCCGTTAGAAGTACAGGGCGTAAACGAGCTTTACCGCCTTTTACAATGGCTTCTAAAAGCTCATTTTGATTGATGTATTGATCTTCATTTAAGTTGTGTTCTACCTTTTTTCTGTCAATAAGCAGTTGTGTGTAATCAAGAAGAACCACACCGTTATTTACTACAATTCCGGCAAGCGAAATAATACCCATCATGGTCATCATAATAACAAATGAACTCCCTGTGACTACAATACCGCCAAATACCCCAATTAAACTTAAGAATATAGCGAGCATAATGATGCCTGGTTTTGAGACTGAGTTAAATTGAAAGATTAATATGAGAAAGATTAGACCCAAACCAGCTATAAACGCTCCATTTAAGAAGTTTTGTTGTTTTTGCTGTTCTTCAATTTGACCTGTGTAATCAATTTTAACACCATCGGGCTTTTCGGTAAAACCCTGCATGTCTTTCTGAATTTCACTAACAATAGCGGCGGCATCAATAAACCCTGGTGCTAGAGCCGAATAGAGGGTTACCACACGCTTTACATCTTTATGTTTAATGGCACTGAACCCCGAACTATTATTTTGTTTTGAAACTGCAGACACAGGAATTTCCTTTATTTGCCCAGAGGCCATATCTCTAAAGGTTATTTTTTGGTTGAAAATAGCACTGGTATTATACCTGTTTTCTTCATTAAACCTTACATAAATATCATAGTCTTCGCCATCTTCTTTGTAAATACCGGCCTTAGCTCCAAAAATGGCATTTCTTAACTGCTGTCCCACCTGACCAGATGTAATACCCAATTCTCCTGCTTTTTTTCTATCAACAAGCACTTGCATGGAGGGTTTTGATTTATTGACATCAATTTTTAACTCATCAATACCTTGAATGTTTTGAGCATTGATAAAGGCGCGCATTTTCTCAGCAGTAGCAATAAGCTCGGAATAATCTTCACCTTCCAATTCAATATTAATAGGGTATCCTGCTGGAGGACCAACGGCATCTTTTTCAACAGAAATAGCAACACCTGGATAGACGTCTTTAAGGGCTTCCTGAACTTTTTTGAGTAATTCCTGACTATCAGCTCCACGTCTAAATTTAAACTCCCTCATAGTAGCGGTAATCTTGCCTCGATGTGGCATCTCAGCAGCCGATCCGCCATCTGTTTGCGGATTTCCTGCACCTTCACCCACTTGAGAAACCGCACTTTCAGTAAGGAAATTATAATCACCATCCATATATTGAGGGTCATTTATAATTGCATACACCCGCTTTTCAATATCTTTTGTGATGGCATTGGTTTTGTTAATTTCAGTACCTTCAGGGTATTCAATGTAAACTATGATTTGATTGGGCGTGTTATCTGGAAAGAATTCCACTTTTGTTCTTTGAGTGCCAACAGAAGCACCAAAACCCATAAATGCAATAAAAAGTAAGACAATTGTGCTTATGGTTATTGCAACAGGTTTTCTGCCACTTAAAGCAAAACGCAAAGTTTTTTCATACGCGCGTTCCCAATTTGGGAGTATGTTGTTTTGAAATCCGTTAGCCCATTTTCTTAGAAAAAGTCTGTAAATCCATAATAGTATAACAGTAACTATCATTAATGTACCTAGACCTCTATACGCACCACCAAATATTAAAATTAATAAGCCAATACTACCAACAATTATGGAGATTCTAATAATGGACTTTAAGGGCATATTCTTATCTTCAACAGTCATAAATTGAGAGACTAATACTGAATTGAAAAATATGGCAACAAATAAGGATGAGCCAAGCACAACAGAAAGCGTGATTGGGAAGTAAATCATGAATTGCCCCATAACCCCAGGCCATAACCCAAGCGGAATAAATGCAGCCACTGTGGTAGCTGTTGAAATGATAATAGGAAACGCAATTTCTCCAATTCCTTTTTTGGCCGCTTCAATGCGGCTCATGCCTTCTTCAGACATGAGTCTGTAAACATTTTCAACCACTACAATGCCGTTATCTACCAACATACCTAATCCCATGATTAATCCGAAGAGAATCATAGTATTCATAGTATATCCTAAGTTGTTGAGAATCATTAGTGACATGAACATAGACATAGGAATGGCAAACCCAACAAACAGGGCGTTTTTAAACCCAAGGAAGAACATTAAAACAGTGACTACCAAAATAATACCAAAAATAATATTGTTGATTAAATCGTCAACCTGGCCAATGGTTTTTGAGGATTGATCATTGGCTATTGTTACTTTTAAATCTGGAGGGAATACATTATCAATGGCATCTTTTACTATAGTTTGAATTTGTTCAGCCGCAGCCACCATGTTTTTACCTGCTCGTTTTTTTACGTCGAGCATCACAACAGGGTCTCCAAACTCTCTTGCAAAGGTGGTTTTGTCTTCATCTTTAAAGGTGATTTTGGCAATGTTTTTAAGGTAAATGGGGTTGTTACGCTCAGACTTCACTACAAAATTTTCAAGTTCTTCAGGGTTTTGAATTTCACCTAAAATTCTGATTGTTCTGCGCTGACCGCTGGTAATTAAGTTACCTGCAGACATGGTCATATTTTCTCTGCTAATGGTATTTATAACATCATCAAAACTTACTTGAGCAGCCATCATTTTGTAAATATCAACAGCCACTTCAACCTCCTTTTCTTGGGCGCCTCGTATGTCTACTTGTTTAATCTCTTGAAGGCCTTCAATTTCATCTTCCAAATACTCCCCGTATTCTTTTAACTTATCTACAGGGTAGTCTCCAGAGATGTTAATGTTTAAAATGGGGATTTCTTCAGACATGCTAAGATCAAAAACGTTAGGTTCTACTTTGGCACCGTTAAATGTGGGCCAATCTTCGCCAGCTGTTTCAGAATCTACTTCGTCTTTCACCTTTTGTTTAGCGGCTTCAACCGAAATATTTTCATCAAATTCAACAATAACGATTGAATAGTCTTCTTGAGACGTTGAGGTAATCTCTACAACGTTGCTTACCGTTTTTAACTTATCTTCAATAGGATCTGTGATGAGTTTTTCAATATCTTCCGCAGTATTTCCAGGGTATATGGAACTTATATATATTTTAGTCTCTTTAATTTCAGGGAAGTTTTCACGAGGCATACTAAAGTAAGCGCCCGCGCCAAGAATAAGTATCAAGGCAATTAAAACATACATGGTTGTTTTATTGTTAATTGCCCATGATGATAGACCAAATTCTTTGTTTACTTTTTTCTGTTTATCAGTCATTTGCTTAGTCTTTGGAATTAATTTGAAGCTTCAATCTCAAGAATTTTAACCTCTTGCCCATCTTTCACGCTTCGGGCACCTTCATCAATGATTTCATCGCCATTTTCAACACCAGAAAGCACTTCAATCACGTCACCTTGTGTTCTACCAGTTTCAATGAAAGTACGTTTCACACTAGCTTTGTTTCCCGATTTATTCACAGTTGTGTAAACATATTGCTGTCCTTGAGCGTTTTCTGAAATAATACTTTGCGGAATTAAAATAGCTTTTGGATTTGTATAATCATTTATACTTAGTTTGGCTGTCAAGTTTGGCTTAATCGATTTATCTTCATTAGGAACAGCAACTTCTACTTTAAAGGTTCTGTTGGCTGGATTGATATAGTTTCCGGCTTGACGCACTTTGGTGTCTACCTCTTTATTAAGAATAGGGAAGTTTACCTTCACGGCTTTACCAGGAATGATATGAGATACATAACGTTCCGGAACATCTGTTTCTATGTACATGTGTTCTAGGTTTACAATTCTAAATAATTGAGATTGACCTGGAGCCACTACACTACCTTGTTCTGTAATCACATCATCAATAGTGCCTGAAAACGGAGCTCTTACTTCAGTTTTGGCAATTTGTTGCTTCAATTGGTCTCTGGCTTGAATTTGTGCTTCATAAGAAGCTTTTGCTTGTAAATATTGAATTTCACTGCCAATTTTTTGTTTCCACAAGCGGTCTTGACGCTCAAAAGTAGTTTCAGCTAAATTTGCTTGAATTTCTAACTGTGATAGTTGTTGACTCAAGCCGCCATCATCAATTTTAGCGAGAAGTTGGCCTTTAGTTACGTTTTGGCCTTCTTTTACATATACTTTGGTTAAAACCCCCGAAAATTCAGGGTAAATAACAATATTTTGTTTGGTGTTAACGCTGCCTTGCAATTCAACAAAGTGATTAAAAATGGTTTCATGAACTTTAATAGTGGTGATTAAAGGCACTTTAGATTGCGGACTTAATTTTTTTATTGCCGCTTCAAGCGCTTTAAGTTGGGCAGAAATATCTTGAGCCTCTAGGTCTAGTTCAGATTTCTTTTTTCTGATAGATTCCAGATTCTGTGATGCAATAATATCTTCAACTGAGTGTTTGCTGCCAGACCCACAGGACAATAATATAGCCGAAACGAAAAGTAAGGTATATAGGTTTCTCATTTTGTTTATGTTTTGAATGGATAATTTATTGGTTGACGGTGTTTAATAAGGTTTCAAGCTCTGCTTTTCTGGTGATAACATCTAGCATAGCCTTTAGAAAATCTTGTTGCGCGGTGTATAGTTGAATTTGTGCCTGTCTTAAATCAAAACTAGATGCAATGCCTTCAAAAAATTTAGTTTCGTTTTTGGCTTCTATACGTTTTGCTAAATCCAGATTTTCTTTTTTGTTTGAATAATCTTCCAGAGCAAATTGATAGGCGCTTCTAGCTGTTGCCACGTCAAGCTTTATACGTTGTTCGGTTTCCATAAGGTCATCTATGGATTTTTCTAAATTAATTTTAGCGCGCTGTGTTGATGCTCCACGCATCCCCGAACTAAAAATAGGAATGCTTAGGTTTACACCAAATAGGGATGAACCAAACCAAATTTGATCACGGTTGGTAAACGTAAATGTATTGCTGTTTCCTGTATATCCGCCATTAAGAAAAGCACTTAAAGCAGGTAGAGCTTTGCTTTGTTCTAGCTTTACCAAAAGTTCTTTTGATTCTTTATTATTTTCAGCAATTTGGTAGTCTATTGTGTTTTCAACAGAATATGGATCATTGATTAAATGCAAGTCTACATTTTGAGCTGTTAATGTTTCTAAATTATCAGTTAGAATTATAGGATGATCAATATCTAAACCTAAGGTCATATTAAGCATTTGATACGATACTTTCTTAAGTCTGGTATAATTATTTAATGCGCTTTCAATATCAGATAGGGTAATTTTTAGTTGTTCAACACTTTCTTCTTCTTCTAAACCATTTTCATAAATTTTGGTAAGCTCGTCTAGATTCTTTCTTAGTGTATTTCTGTTTTCAATTAGAATTTTTTCACCTTCTTCGGTTACCAAAGTATTTCCGTAGGCATTTATGATAGCCTTTCTAACTTCTAGGTCAGTTTTTATGGCAGCATTTTTTGAAATTTCTAAGAATACCTTAGTAGATTGCAAGCCTACAATATAGGTGCCATCAAATATTTTTTGTGTTACAGTGGCTGAGGCGTTAAGGTTTTGTTTGGTACCAAAGGTAATAGGAACAAAAGTGCCTGGTTCTCCGCCAGCAATTTCTCCTGGAAGTAAACTAACGGGCTGCTTAATAAAATTTTGGTACTCAATATTCGCATTCAACTGAGGTAAACCAATAGCAATGGTTTCCCATTTTTGTTTGTAAGCCGCTTCTATATCGCGCTTGGCATTTTTTGCATTTCTGTTATTCTCTAAGGCAAAATCTATAGCCTGATTTAAAGAAAAGGTTTGAGGCGCTTCTTGCGAATAACCAGAGATGACAAATACTAAACTAAAAAATACAATTAGTTTCTTTTTCATTGTTATGATTGATTTTTTGTAATAAACATATTTAATAATTCAAGTCCTTGAGGAGTCACAATGGCTCTTAAATGATATTCTAAATAACTCTCAATTAGGTATTCCATGGAGAAAATGGTCTGCGGAAAAAAAGTTTCGTCTTTTATGCCGGTCATACCATTAAAATAGATGCGTGATATGAAATTTACATCTAAATTTGATCGGAATAAACCCGTATCAACCCCCTTTTGAAGACTCTTTGTTACACAATCATGCATTTTTTCAAACTGTTTTATGTGCAGTTTTCTAAAAATATCAGGGTAGTATTTTTTAAGTTGGTATTGCGGCGAGGTTTTTTCGTTTTTTAGGTACTTTAAAACAAATAGTTTAATATCGTAAAGTTCTTCAATAGGATTGGTAGAGTTATTGCAAATACAATCAATACCATCACAAATAGTTTCAAAAACCTCAAAGGTCACGGCCTCAACAAGCTTGGTTTTGTTTTTAAAGTGTACGTATATCGTTTTCTTTGATATGCCTAATTCATTGGCAATATCGTCCATAGTAACACTTTTAAAACCAAGTGTTAAGAACAGTTCTGCCGATTTGTTTATTATTTTATGTCTCATATAGTGACGGCAAAAGTACATTAGGAAACTTTAAAAACCAAAATAGTTTCCGTAGTATTAATGATTTCTTAACATTAAATTGATGCAGGTGCTTTTTAATATGAGGAATTGCATTATTTTTGTTTGATGCATTCAGTAGAACACTACCAACAGGAATTTATCGATTATTTAAAGCGGTATGCCACCGTAAAGGAGCCGCATAATCTGTATGAGCCCATTGTTTATATACTTGGTTTAGGCGGCAAAAGACTCAGACCAGTGCTTACCTTAATGGCTGCTGATATTTTTGGCGGTTCTTATAAAGAAGCTATGAATGCAGCCTTAAGTGTAGAGGTGTTTCATAACTTTTCATTGGTTCATGATGATATTATGGATGATGCACCGTTGCGCCGCGGGCACACTACGGTTCATGAAAAATGGGATGTTAATACAGGTATTCTGTCTGGCGACGCAATGTTGATTATGGCGTATCAACTTTTTGAATATTATCATGCTGAAACGTTTCAGGCTTTGGCTAAATTGTTTAGTGTAACAGCCTTGCAAGTATGTGAAGGCCAACAATATGATGTTGATTTTGAAACAAGAACAGATGTAACGGTAGAGGCGTATTTAAAAATGATAGAATATAAAACAGCCGTTTTGGTAGCAGCAGCGTTAAAAATGGGTGCTATAGTAGCCAAAGCTTCAACCGCAGATCAAGAAGGTATTTATGATTATGGTAGAAATTTGGGGATTGCATTTCAATTACAAGATGATTATTTAGATGCTTTTGGTGATCCTAAAACCTTTGGAAAACAAGTAGGAGGTGATATTATAGAAAATAAAAAAACTTATTTATTTATAAAAGCTCTAGAATTTTCAAATGCAAGTGATAAAGCTGAATTAGCCCAATTATTTTCAACCAATCCTGAGGATGTTCAGGCTAAAATTCAAAAAGCTAAGCATTATTTTGTGGAATCAGGAGCTGCTAAAGCAACTAAAGCGGCCATTCAAAAGTATACAAATAAAGCTTTTTCGGTTTTAGAAACGCTTGATATTTCTAATGATAAGAAAGAGCTGCTAAAAGCGTTTGGCAATAGCCTAATGAATAGAACGGTGTAATGAAATTACCAATAACATTTGAGGGCTTAATAAAAGAAGCTAATCAATTACAATTATACCAAAAGCTCATCTTTCAACTCAACAAAGATTTTCAGTTGGCTAATATAGATGTTAGCTTTCATGAAGATATTTTGCCTGAAAGCTTAAGAGTAATACTCCAAGAAACGGTATTCAATTTAATTCAGAACAAATTTATGGAGTATTTGAATCTGCTATATATTATTGATGTTTCTGAAGATGACATTAAACGACTTGAAGAAGCTGATATACTTAGGCTTTCAGAAGCTGTATCTTTCTTAATTTTAAGACGAGAATGGCAAAAAGTATGGTTTAAGAATTATTATTAAGCTTTAATTAAGATAAATTAGTCTTAATTAATAAATTATTTATAACTTTGCACAGAATAAGGAAAGAGATATATGTTTTCAAAGGCTTGTGAGTATGGTATAAAAGCAGCTATTTTTATAGCAACTAAATCCTATGAAGGAGAGTTGGTAAGCCCAAAGGAAATTTCACAAGAAATTGATTCGCCTCAAGCGTTTACAGCTAAGATATTACAAGCGTTGGTGAGGCATGGTGTGGTTAATTCTATTAAGGGGGCCTATGGCGGTTTTCAAATTGATAAAAATAGAATTGCAACCGTGAAATTATCTCAAATAGTAAATGCCATTGATGGTGATGGTATTTATAATGGATGTGGCTTAGGCTTGCATAAGTGTGATGAAGAGCATCCTTGCCCAGTTCATGACAAATTTAAAACAATACGCACTGAGTTAAGAGAGATGCTAGAACACACTAGTTTAGAAGAGTTAGCGCTTGATATAAAATCGGGGGTGTCATTTTTAAAGACGTAAAAAAATTTAAAACAAAAGAGGACAAAAATATCCTAAATAAACGTAAATATGGAAGTAATAAGTAATAATGCACAAAAACAAATTGGACAATTTGTAGCAGATGATTTTAGAACAGCAGCAGTATTTGTAAATTATGGTATTGATTTTTGCTGTAGAGGTCACAGAACAGTTGAAGAAGTGTGCCAAAAAAATGGTATTGATACCAATGAGTTATTAGATAAACTGGATGCCGTATTAAGTTCAAAAGCAGATCAGTCTATTGATTATAAATCATGGCCTATAGATCTATTGATAGATTACATTGAGAAAAAACACCATAGGTATGTTGAAGCTAAAATTCCTGTGTTAAAGCAGTTTTTAGATAAACTTTGTCGTGTTCATGGCGAGCGTCATCCAGAATTATTTAAAATTAATGAGTTGTTTACGGCTTCAGCAGGTGAATTGGCTGCTCATATGAAAAAGGAAGAGTTGATACTTTTCCCATTTGTTAAAAAAATGGTTGATGCTACCATGAGTCAAAATGCTATTGAAGCGCCTCATTTTGGAACGGTTGAAAACCCTATAGAAATGATGAAGCATGAGCATGATAATGAAGGTGTTCGGTTTAGAGAGATAGCTGAATTAACAAATAACTACAATCCACCTGCAGATGCCTGTAACACCTTTAGAGTAACCTATGCTATGTTGGAAGAGTTTGAGCAAGATTTACATTTACACATTCATTTAGAGAATAATATTTTGTTTCCTAATGCGGTTAAGCTAGAAAAACAGTTTAGCTAACAAAAATAAAAGTTGCATCTGCATGAATGCCTACTTCGTTTAAAGCCAGAAAGTTTTATCTTTCTGGTTTTTTATTTAAAACTGTAAATTTTAAGAATATCATTGTAATACAATAAATGAAGCAAAAATATTTTGTTGCTATTTGCTTGTTTAACTTTTTTGTAGCTGCCCTAATGGGGTTACTGCTTAGGTATACCTATTTGGGTGATATTCATTTTAATTATCGTTTTCTAACCCATGCGCACTCACATGTAGCTATGTTAGGATGGGTGTATTTGTTGCTTTATAGTCTTTTTGTTCATCATTTTATTCCCGAAAAACGACCAGTTTACTACAGACTTTTTTGGTTGACGCAATTAGCGGTTATGGGTATGATGTTAAGTTTTCCTTTTCAAGGTTACGCCAGCATATCTATAGCATTTTCAACACTTCACATATTTTGTAGTTACTATTTTTCATATTTATTTTTTAAGAATGCCCAGTTTGGATCTGTAATTACTAAATACTTAACTAGAACATCCTTGGTATTTATGCTTATATCAACTATTGGAGTCTGGTGCTTAGGGCCTGCGGTTACTATGTTGGGTAATAGGTCTGCATTTTATCAAATAGCGATACAGTTTTTTCTGCATTTTCAGTTTAATGGATGGTTTATCATTGCTGTTTTGACCGTTTTGTTTCATGTGTTAGAAGTTCAAGATGTGAAATTATTTAGACCTTTTTTGGGGCTACTTGTGCTTTCAACTATTTTAAGCTTAGCATTGCCCGTGCACTGGTTTTTGCCTCATCCATTCCTTATAAAAGCTAATATAGTTGCTGTTTTGTTACAACTCATTATGTTGTTTTTGTTTTTAAAAATCATCAAACCTTATCAAAAAGCGCTATTAGCATCCAACTCCAAAACGGCACTTTACGTGTTTGGGTTTTCGGTGTTTTGTTTTCTGATAAAAATAGGGATGCAGTTAACAGTGTTGAGTCCAAAATTTGCAGAGGAGGTGTTCCAGCATAGAAATTTTGTTATTGGATTTATTCATTTAACCATGCTTGGCGTTATTTCAGGGTTTTTGTTGTTTTTTATTATTAAAAATCAATGGGTAGCTAGCACAGCATTGTTAAAAGGCGGTGTTTTATCTTTTGTATTAGGATTTGTGTTAACAGAGATAATTTTGCTCATTCAGGGGTATAAATATTTTACAGGAACAGGCATTATGGAAAACTACTATGTAGCATTGTTTCTATTCAGTATGTTAATCCCGATTGGTGTTTTGGTGTTTTTAATTCAAGTGTTAAGGAATAATCACTGACATATTTACATAAAAATTACGACCTTGCCTCGGAATATTATTCCAATCAGCAAACGTTGAGTAATGCGTATCTAAAATATTTTCTATCCCGTATTTGAACACTATTTTGTTGTGTTTTACATATAGTATATTACCAAAGTTTAGGTGTAATACAGCGTAAGCTGGTGTTTCGTTTTCCCCGTAAAATGGACTGTATTTGCTTTGATTGCCATTACCCTCAAGTTGAATGGCTCCGTTAAACTTAGGGGTACCATAGTTAACTTCGGCTAAATATGAAAGAGGCTTTATTAAAGGTAAATTATTGTGGTTGCTTCCGCGTCCGTAATTATATCCTATGGTGCTGTTAAACGAAAAAGCCTTAGATATAGAAATATGAGCGTTGAGGTACACATTAAAAATAGATGCATGGTTTAATGCTTGGTACACCCTAACGCCATTAGCGCCTATGGTCATTGGGCTAATATCTGGATCAATTTCACCAATAATATAGTCTGAAATGTGAAAGAAAGAGGATTCAAGCCCTAGCTTTATAGTTTTAAATTGGTATCCAGATTTAATATTAACTTCAATAGCTTTTTCGTTTTTTAAGTGCGGATTTCCTATGTAATCATATTTGTCAAAACTATTAAATAGAAAGAAACCATAACCTTCACTAACAGACGGGGCACGTTCACCATAACCTAACCCCAACGTTGTATTAAACTGATTTTTTTGAAAGGTGTAATCGGTTGATATACTCGTTAAAAATCGGGTTTGTGTGTCTTCCATATCTGGGTAAAAAATTTGAAGACTATGGAGTCCAACATCATTGGCTACTTTGTTAAGGTGATATCCTAATCTTGTATGGAAAGAAAGACTTTCAAAAGTGTTTAATTGCCAGTGATCTTTAGCGTATAACCCCGAGTAAAATGTTCTTACATCTGGCCAAGTGTACATAAACATGTCGGGTTCGTTGGGGCTATTTGAAAACATGGTCATTTCTGCTAGTGACCGATTGTGATAGCCGTTAAGATTCATTAAAAAATGATGCTTGTTGGCATTAATTTTCATTTTACTATAAAACCCATAAGTGTCACTCCAGCCAGGCATATCCATTCGTATGGGGACATCTGGGCGGTTGCTGTCATCCATGATGTGTGTAATAGAGTTGAAGTAAAATTTGGTTTCTAAAGATTTTATAAAGGTAGATTGGTTTTTGTAGTGATATGAAGCAGATGCAATAAAAGCTTCGGCTAATGATACATCCATAGGAAGCGCAGGATAGCCCACGTCAGTTGCCTTGTCATAAATGACATTGGTTTCAATTGCCTGCTGATTTGTGAGTTTGTAGCCGCCCTTAAATGAGAGGTTGTATTTTTTAAATTGAGAATAGGCTACTTCCTCATTACCACCAGCTTTATAATTATCAGATGTTCTATAAATACCATCAGTAGTGAGGTAAAGTTTGTCTCCAGAATATTCAAAATCAAGCCCCGCCATTTTATAGTTTCCGTTGGTTTCATACCCCAAATCTGCACTCGTTTTTAGTCCACTTTCATTAAAATGGGATGATGCTATTTGTAAATCTATACCACCACCAACACAATGACCATTTTCAGTACCTTCTTGCCCAGAATTAACAGTGACTTGTTCTAGGTTTGATACATCTACATATGAGGTAATAGGATCCATTTTGTCTGTACAGGCACCAAATATTTGCATACCATCTATCGTCACATTGAGTCGGTCACTAATCATATTATTTATAGCAGGTTCCCAAGCATAGTTTCCTCGTTTTATCATGGTCACTCGGTTAGATTTTTCAAGATAAGTATCAACACTTGAAAGTGTTTTTTCTTGTCTGTAGTTACTGAGCTTGCGTTCAGCTACCACAATGATTTTTTCAAGTTCGGTGGTGTCTCTTTTAGTAACTACATTGTTTTGAGCAAACAGGGTATGTCCAAAAAGTACACTGGCAACTACAATTATGAGGTGTTTCATAATTAATTAGATAGAATTTTTGTTTGCATGAAGTTGCTTATTTCAATCAAGCAACTTCATGATATGTAATAAGTATGTGCGTTAAAATTCCAACTCTAAATACAGTGAACTTTTTTCGTTGCTTTCAGTCACATCTTCGCCTTTTAAAACCGTGTCAGAGGTATTTAAAAGTTTAAGATTAAGAACCCAATAGCCTGTCATGGTTAATGATAAATCACCATGATACATCGTATCTGAGCTGTTAAAGCTTAAATCGGTATTATTTGGTGAGCTATGATTGCCCATTCCTGGCATTCTCGGATCTAACATAATTGTATAATTTTCAACCACAGGGAAAGACATCATACTCTCCATTTTATAAAGTCCTACGGTGATATCATTGATTCCAATACTAGGGTCAAGAGGCTCTATAAGTGCAATAATATATCGTGTGTCATCACTGCCCATAAAACTGGTTACGTTTTGTTTGGCAGACTGCATAACATTAATCGTTTCAGTGGCGCTGTACTCCATACCATTAATGCTGTAGTTAAGTGTAAGTGACCAGCCAGAACCATCGGTGTTTGTCATTTGATAAACAACGGAACCTGTATATAACGTTTTTTTGTTTGAAACTTTTGAAATCGTAGAGTGGGGTGATGAATGCAGCATGCTTGGCATTTGCATCATAGGTGTCCAAGCTATATTAGCATTTTCAAAATAACTTTGCTCAGTATTGTTTTTAATTCGGATAAAGACCTCATTGTAACCAGTTTTAAATACACCAGATTTACTGTATAATTCTATGGTGTGCTCGTTGGTTGTGATATCCTGAATTTTTTTCAATTCTGCAATTTCATCAATGGTTTGTGGGGTATCGTCGTCATCTGTTGAACAGGACATAGATAATATGACGATACAAATAATTGGCAATATATATTTTAGTTTCATTTTTATTTTTTTAAAAAAGGTATAGGTATATAGCTTAGTTATGTCGTTCTAAAAAAGAAGACATAAAGCGTCTGAAGCCGAAGTAGTGGCTTCTATGAGTTTTAATAAAAATTAACTAAAATTTGGTGGCGGTGTTTCTACCTTTAAAAAGGCTTTTGTGATGCGGATAGATGTATATAATTGGGGTTTTTTAGGGGTCAAAGTTGTATTAAAAACGTTTTTAAAAACATTGTGGTAAGACACTACATAAAACGTATCTAAAGCAGTACGTTTATTGTTTTGAGCTGGTGCTTCACTATTTGTGTCTGCATTATTTTTTACCAATTGTTTTTTAAGGTGACATTTACCATTACAACCTTTTTGATCTTCTTTTTGAACACATAAGGTTTTAGCGATAAAATCTTGATTAATTATAAAACCACCAACAATAGCTAAGGTGTTTATATTGTTGGCCAACAATATAAACACAAGGCACAATGCTGTTGTTTTATGAATCAAGGTTTTAATCACGCCGCGAAGTTAAATGATATGTTACATAAAATGAAGTTTTTTAGTAGTATAGTTTTTAGTTTAAAAATCTTTCTTTTTCGACTTGGTTACTATTCTTAAAATGGGTAATATAATCCAAATTACTAAAGTCGTGAAAGAAATAATCAGACCAAAGTTCGTCCCAAAAAATTTTTTAAAAATGGCCCCAGTGTACCCCAACAGGGCAGAGATATCTAATTTTAATAGAATCAATGTTCTTGACAAGTCAATGGGATTTAGCATGGTACCTACTAAAGATAATTTGTCTAAAGGATAGTCTTCAAAGAGAATAAGCGACATTAAAAAAAGACCATCGTAAATAATAGCTAAAAACAGCCATAATAAAATGGCAAACCCGAACCCTTTTATTTTATTTTCGTAAGATAAAGCAATGTTAAAGGCCAAGGCAGTAAAAATAAAAGTTAAAAAAGTACCTGTTATAAGCAACAGTGAAAAATCCCATATGGCAGAAGATTTAAATAAACCATAGAAAATAAATGGAATACCAAGCCCCAAAATTAAACTCATAGATAAAGAAATAGCTACCCCAAAATACTGTCCTAAAAAAATAGAGGATCGTTTGAGTGGTTGAGCAAGTAAAAGTTCGGTAAATTCTTTGGAATTATAATAGTACATCACACCAAAAATAGTTCCTATTAAAGGCACCAAAACAATAATCACATTCATCAAGGTAATCACTGCTTTTGATAAGTTGTTATTTAGAAACAATAGCACCATTCCAAGGAGCAGGTAAAATGCAAAATATACATAGCTCCAACGGCTACGCATTAAATCATAAAAACTATATTTTAATATTTTAAGCATGGTTTTCTTGTAAAATGGAGGCTATGGCATGTTCAAAATCAGGTTGATTCGTTTTTGTTTTTAAATCGCTAATACTGCCTTTAAAATAAATTTGTCCTTCTAATAGAAATACAATCTCATCTGAAACTTCTTCTACAAAACTCATAATATGCGAGGTAATTAAAATGGTTTTTCCTTTTTGCTTTTCTATTTGAATTAAATCTTTCAATCTTATCAAAGCAATAGGGTCTAAACCCGTGGTGGGTTCATCTAAAATCACTAAGGGGCTGTTAAACATAAAGGTTAGCACAAGGTTTACTTTTTGTTTGGTGCCACCGGAAAGGTTGCCCAGTTTTTTATCTAAAAAAGGGGTTAATTTGAAGCGTTCAATTAAAGCTTTGTCAAGCTCGGTTTTGCCTCGCAAATCTTTAATCATTTTAATAAGTTCTTTAACTTTTAAGTTGTTTGGAAAATTGGCTATCTGTGGTAAATAATCAATTTGATGTCTGTATTTTGACTGATGTTTCGTGCTTTCACCAAATACAGCGATAGAGCCTTTATTAGGAATAACCATCCCTAAAATAGATTTTATCAGGGTTGTTTTACCAGATCCATTGGGGCCAAGAATTGCGAAAATTCCCCCATTACCAATTGTTAAATCCAGACCTTTTAAAACGGTGTTTTTTCCGAAGGATTTATGTAAGTTTTGAATGGTTACCATACTATTTGTTTGGTTAATGGGTTATTGTCTAGTAAATTATTAGGTGTAAAAACAGGAGATACTTTTTCAGAAAAATCTATGACATCAATAAACAGGCTACGTAGTAAAATGATGGTTTCTGGTGTTCTGTTTACAATGTACGAAAACAGTTTTACTGGCCTGTATGGTACATCGCCAATGCCATCTTTATTTAAATCGTAGCCTGTGTAATTACTCCAATAGTTTTTGTCGAACGTATTATCATTAACCTTGCTGTTGTAAGATATATCAAAAGAATTGTACAGAAAGTTGTTTTCTATAAAGTGATTGCCGTAACAAGCACCACGCACCTTAATGGCCCAGCCATTACTTTCAAAATTGTTATGTAAGTAGTTTATTCTATTTGACCCTTCAATATTAATTCCAATAGTATTTTCTTTAAAAGTGTTACCCTTTATTTCAGCATCATTAATTTCTTTTAAAAGCATGCCGTAAGAGGCGGTGCCCCAGTTTTCCTGAAAGGTATTGTTTAGCATTTTTATTTTTTTTGAAAACATAACAGCTACGCCAGCACCATTGTTTTCAAAAGTATTATCTTGATACACATCGTTATTTGAAAACATAAAGTGTAGGCCATATCTTAAATTTTCAGTGCTAACATTGTTTTTTATGAGGCAGTCATTAGAAAATTCTAAGTAAATACCATCCCGAACATGTTCTACGTGATTATTTTCAATTTCAATATGATTACTGTACCAAAGTTGAATACCATTTCCAGAATTGTATTCTTCAACGGCATTACCAATAATCTTGTTGTGATATACACGCCCGTAATTTGATTTTTCAAGATAAATTCCGAAAAATAATTTTTCAAGTACGAGATTTTGAATTATGAAATGGTTGCTGCGTTTTACTCTTATGGCAGCATAGTCTTCCGTATAACTGGTGCCCACATTGATGATGAATAGGCCATCAACAGTAACACTGTCGGCTATTATGGTAATAACTTCTCCTTTAAGTTCCCCATCAATAAGAGGGTAGTCTTTACCCAGAATAGTAAGGGGTTTGTCTATAGATATATTATGTTCTTTATAGGTCCCTTTTTTTAGAATAATGGTATCAAAATCTTTAGCTTGCAAAATGGCTTGTTGCAACGAAGAAATAGGGCAGGTTTCACAAACCTCAATGTTTTGAGCATAATTAGCAAAGGTCATAATGCATATGACAAATAAAAAAAGAAATATTCTTGTCATTAACTTAGTTGCTAAAGTGTTTTAGTAAGGTGTCCCAAGAATAGGTTTCGCCTCCTTTTTCTAGTTGTAATTTTT
The DNA here is from genome assembly GCF_006265225.1 of Allotamlana fucoidanivorans. Lineage (GTDB taxonomy): Bacteria > Bacteroidota > Bacteroidia > Flavobacteriales > Flavobacteriaceae > Allotamlana > Allotamlana fucoidanivorans. Next base: position 149,768 of record NZ_VDCS01000008.1, read on the forward strand.
CAGCATCAGCTTGCGTTTTAAACGCAGACAAAAAAGCACCCATGGGGCTAGGAATGTTTTTACTGATTAAAAAGGTAGCTTTTGTGGCATCAATCAGTGCTTCGGGTTCTAAGTAATCATTGGATAAGTATAGTTGAATTGCAGCAGTGTCAAACTCATCCATGAAATTAATCATGCATTCTGTAGCGTCAAATTTATAGACTTTTCCTTTTTTAGTCACTATCTCTGCGGCATGTACTTTATCAACAATAGTCATTTTACAAAAATGACACCCATCGGTTCCATAGGCTATAGGCTGAGGTGCAACCTGACACCCAAAGTATAAGGGCAGTATGAGTATTGTTAAGGTCTTTTTTAGTGTTTTCATTTTTTTAGTGTTTTAGTTTCTCAAATCAAGCCGTAGAGTTTTTGGCTTTTTTGCCAATAAGGTGCGCTACAAACGAAAAAGCGATGCCTAATCCTAAAAATAAAGCACCTAGTTGTGGGTAAGAGTGTGCTCTAAAATTTAAAATATCTTTGCTTCCAAAAAGAGGTGGTTGAAACCCCATGACTGAACCGTCTGGGTTTGTAAATTTCATGATGGCTTTTGGGTCAAGGTCATGACCGTAATCATGTTCCCATAAATAGAAGTCATATAGCCCAGCAGAACACATGATAATCATTAAAATAAACCATCCTAAAAACCATTTGTAATTTCCTTTAAAAGCAATCAATAGACCTATTACCGTAGAAGCAATAATGGCAATTGGGAAAATTTTGAATTCAGGAATGGCCTCAGGTATATATTTCATACCTACGTAGTGATTCATGAGATTAATGTTTTTAATGTCATGCGGATGAACGTCTGAAAAATCATTGATATGGATGTACATGCCTAAAGGTGTTGGGTATTGAGGCGCTTCAAGCGTTATTTTCCAAAGCGGGAAAAGAAATAGCCCTAAGGGTAATATGGATGCTACTAGCATTACTATGTTTGACCTTTTCATATGTTCTAGAAGTCTTATTTTTAAAGTATAGTGTTTTAAAAAAGAAAGGCGAGAGCGAAAACGAGCTCTCGCCTGAATAAGAGAATAAACACTAAAACAAAATTCTCTTATAAGCTATCAACTATTCGATATCTTCTCCTAACGACCATTTTAATGGTGTGCTAGCGTTTGCTGATGACACACGTACATAACCCTGCATTTCTTGATGTAGTGCAGAACAGAAATCGGTACAATAGAAAGGCCAAACCCCAACTTGTTTTGGTTCCCAAAGGAAGGTTTCTGTTTGTCCAGGCATGATGAGTAGTTCAGAGGTATTGGCACCTATTATACTCACGCCGTGAGGTACGTCATAATCTTGTTCTAAGTTTGTAATGTGGAAATAGACTTTGTCACCAACTTTAATACCTTCAATATTGTCTGGAGAGAAATGGGAGCGAATGGTGGTCATATAAACATGTACCACATCACCTTCACGAACTACTTTAGTGTCGGCTTCATTTTTGCAGGCATAAGGGTGTTTATTGTCTTCTAACTTAAATAGTTTTTTAGATCTCGGTTTAATTAAATCGGCAGGGCATCCAGCAGCATAATGTGGTTCCCCAACTGTTGGAAAATCTAAAAGAAGTTCCATTTTTTCACCTGAGATGTCATATAACTGAGCGGATTGTGTTACCTCTGGTCCTGTTGGTAAATAACGGTCTTTAGTAATCTTATTCATTGCTACTACGTATTTACCCCAAGGTTTTTGGGAGTTTCCTCCAGGAATCATTAAGTGCCCCACAGAGTAATAACAAGGCTGTCTATCTACAACTTCCCAGGTGCCAAGTTTCCATTTTACCACTTCCGAAGATATAAAGAAGGTAGTGTATGCATTTCCTTTACCATCAAATTCTGTGTGCAATGGACCTAACCCGGGTTGCTCAACAACACCTGCCAAAACATCTTCAAAATTTAAAATAGGAATACCATAAGCGTCACCAGCTACTTTGTTATCTTCGATGGCTTTTAGCATTTTAGTAAAAGAATGTACCGTTAAGTTGGCAGAAAGTTTACCATTACCAACAATATATTCACCTGATGGGTCTACATCGCAACCGTGAGGCGATTTAGGGGTTGGTAATAAATACACAGCGCCAGGCACATCGGAAGGGTTAACTACCAAAACTTCTTTTTTCATGGTAGATGTTGCAGTATGTGTGTCTTCATCATAAACATTATGCGCATAGTTGGCTGGCATCATTTTGCCACCACCATTGTTTACATACTCTTCAATTTTTTTCCAGTTTATAGCCGCTATAAAATCTTTGTCATTTTGAGAGGCATTAACCTCAAGAAGTGTGCTTGCTTCTTCTGAGTTATAAGTTGAGAAGAAAAACCAACCATGCGAAGCACCACGACCAGGGTGCGCTAAGTCATAATCAAATCCAGGCATAATTACTTGGAATTTGATATCCATATGACCATGCTCAGGATCTACGGAAATGAAGGATAGGGCACCTTTAAAATTACCTTTGTAATCTTTAATAGGCATGTCTTTCTGAGGAATCGGAATAGAGAAACGTGTTCCTGCAACTACGTATTCTGTATTTTCTGTAACAAATGATGAACTATGGTTGCCTGCACTATTGGGTACTTCAATAATTTCGGTTGTTTCAAAAGTAGACAAGTCAATTTTTGCAATACGAGGCGTATTATTACCATTAATGAACACCCAGCGCCCGTCAATGACCCCATTGGTTTGTGAAATGTCAGGGTGATGCGAATCATCCCATGGTACAAAACCGTGAGATGTGTTTAGCATGGGCTTGGTCTCTTCGTTATAGCCATACGCCTTTTCCGCATCCTGTGAGAATACAGGGATAACTTTAAATAAACGGCCTGATGGCAACCCGTAAACAGATAATTGACCGCTAAAACCTCCGGAAATAAATGCATAGAATTCGTCATGTTCTCCTGGAGCCACATAGACTTTTTCGGCTACGTTACCAGCAAGCGCTCCAGACTTTCCTCCAGATTTACTTGAATTGTTGCAACTGGTGAATGCTAAAAGAGCACTTAAAATAACCATTGCAGATTTGAATATATTTTTCATTGTATTTATAAATTAGTTTAATTAGATGCTTTCGATGGTGGTAAAAGTACTTTATCAATAACATGAACAATGCCGTTTCCAGCTTTAACGCTGGCAATAATATTAGCCCCGCCAATAACAGGTTTACCATCAACAACTTCTACTTGTACGTACTGATTGTTGGCCTGCCCTAATTTTTTAAGTTTAGTAAGAATAGAGGTGCTTAAATTTCCAGGAGTTACATGGTATTTTAGGATGTTAGCTAAGGTTTCTTTATTCTCTGGTTTTACAAGGTTTTCAACAGTGCCTTCAGGTAAGGCGGCAAATGCGGCATCTGTTGGAGCAAAAACAGTAAGAGGTCCTACGTTGACTAAGGCGTTTTCTACTTGTGCAGCCTGGACTGCGGCAACTAAAGTTTTATGGTCGGGTGAGTTAATAGCTATTTGTAAGCAGTTTGGAGTAGCCTCGTCATCTTGAATAAAAGCTTGCCCTGTTTTTTGTTTAGGTGCATTGGCTTCAGTTGTAGTGGTTTGCACCTCCTTGGTTTCATTTTTACAGGAGTAGCATACAACTGCAAAGACAAAAAGAAGGACTAATGGTTTAAAGGTTTTCATATTTAGTGGTGTTAGTTGATTATTTTAGCGTTCTAAAATATTCTAAAATCGCTCTAGCATCTTCTTCCGATAAATTTTGATTAGCCATTGGAGAACCGTTAAATTCTATTAATAAAGCTTTAGCAAGCGGGTCTTTCTGAACCATTTCATCAGGATTTAAAATCATGTTCATAACCCATTCAGGGCTTCTGCGATCTAAAATGTTTTTGGGTGCAGGACCAATGAATTTTTTATCAGGTCTGTGACAAGCCGTACACATATTTTTAAAAACATCGGCACCGTGATTGGCCATGTCTTGGTTGACTTCGGCATCAAGTGTAATGGATGTTATGGGGCCTATCCCTTTATTGTTAAGGTCAACAGTTTTTGAGGCAGGAAGTGTCTCTGCTTTTGTTGTATTGGTTGTTTCAGTAACAGTTTTCTTCTCATAAGAGAACCCTGCTTTCTTTTTTTCTTCTTTGCCGCCGCAGCTAATCAGAAGAGCAATTAATAAAGTAGATAGGATATTACGTGTAGTTTTCATAAAAAAGTATTTAATCAAACAAATTTAGGATTCCTATACGTGAAAAAACATGATAAAAATCATATTTAAGACAAAATTGTCTTAATTAAGAGTCTTGTAAATTATCATGCTTTTATGCCTAAATAATAGTTTATGTTTTGAGCTAAGTGCTAAAAGTAAAAGCGAATAAAAGGCGCCCATGGTTCGCTGTAAATACTTTTGTTATCATTATACAAAACATCATACCTAATGCCAAAAGCTACAGGGCCATTGCGATAGCCTGCTCCTAGATATAACGCAGGAATCCAATAGTTTTTATTTCTAAAATTTAAGTAAGGTTCAAACTTTCTATTCACATTAAGTTCTTCAAATTCAGCTGAAAGTTGAATTTGAGGAATAATATTGTAAAGTCCAATTAAACTACCTCCTAATATAGTAGAATGATAAATGTTTTTTTCACTGTTATAAGTGAAATTGAGTCCGAGACCTAAAGCAAATCGTTGATCAAATTGATAGATGGCACTTGGCGCTAATGTACCACTAAAAAAACCGCTTCCAAAATTTAAACCTATACCACCTCCGTAACGTACATGACTCCAAAAATTGTTCTTGTATTCTTGAGCATTTAGGTTTTGAAAGCCGATAAAACTAAAGAAAGTAATGGTAATAATTATTTTATTAATTGAAAAAAAATGTTTGATCATGATGCGATATTGATAAAATATTAACAGCTTTAATGTTAAATTCGTTAAATGCTTATTTCCAAGTATAAATATACTTAAAGAATAATCTAATTTTACCAAAAGTTGTATTTTTGGGGGATATTTTTGATTAACCTACAGGGGATTATAACACACAATGGATAAATTTTCATTTTTAAATGCAGCGCATACAGCGTTTTTTGCTGATTTATACGATCAATATTTACAGAATCCAGATGCGGTAGAACCAAGTTGGAGAGCTTTTTTTCAAGGCTATGATTTTGGTAGTGAAAACTATGGATTGGATGGCGAGATTATTGAAGGTGTTTCTACTCAAATACCAGAGCATGTTCAAAAAGAATTTAATGTTGTTAGGTTGATTGATGGCTATAGAATGCGTGGGCATTTGTTCACAAAAACAAACCCCGTAAGAGAAAGACGTTCCTATACGCCAACTTTAGATATTGCTAATTTTGGGCTTTCAGATAGTGATCTGGATACGATTTTTAATGCAGGTGAAGTGTTAGGTGTTGGAGCTAAATCGTTACGCGATATCATTAGCCATCTAGAGCGCATTTATTGTAGTTCCATTGGGGTTGAATATATGTATTTGAGAAACCCAGAAGTTATTTCATGGTGGCAAACGCAACTAAATGAAAATGACAACCAACCTAATTATTCTTCGGAAACTAAAAAATATATTCTTTCAAAACTCAATCAAGCAGTTACTTTTGAAAACTTTTTGCAAACAAAATATGTTGGTCAAAAACGATTTTCATTAGAAGGAGGAGAGTCCTTAATTCCTGCTATTAGTAATGTGTTGTTTTATGCCGTTGAGAAATATGGGGTAAAAGAATGTGTGTTAGGAATGGCACATAGAGGACGTTTAAGTACACTTGTAAATATTTTTAGAAAACCCATGAAAGAACTCTTTAGTGAGTTTGATGGTAAAGATTTTGAAGATGAAAATATTGATGGTGATGTAAAATACCATTTAGGGTTAACGCTTGATAAAACCTATCAGAACGGCAAGAATATCAAGATGAATTTGGTGCCAAACCCATCACATCTTGAAACAGTAGCCCCTGTGGCTGAAGGTATAACCCGGGCTAAGATTGATAGTGATTATGCTGGTGATGATTCTAAAATCATTCCTATTGTAGTACATGGTGATTCAGCCATTGCAGGACAGGGTGTAGCCTATGAGGTGGCTCAAATGAGTCAATTAAATGGATATAAAACAGGAGGAACTATACACATTGTAGTAAACAATCAAATTGGATTTACTACAAATTATTTAGATGCACGTTCAAGTACTTATTGTACAGATGTGGCCAAAGTGACATTATCTCCAGTATTACATGTAAATTCGGATGATGCCGAAGCGGTAGTTCATGCCGTTGAGCTGGCTTTAGAGTACAGAATGCGTTACAAAAAAGATGTTTATATTGATTTGTTGGGCTATAGAAAATATGGGCATAATGAAGGTGATGAGCCTAGATTTACTCAGCCAAAACTTTACAAATACATCTCAAAGCATAAAAATCCGTTCAAGATTTATTCAGATAAGCTTATTGCGGAAGGTACCATAGATAAAGGCTATTCAAATCAAATAGTAACAGAGTTTAAGGAGACGCTTGAAACAGCCTACACAGAGTCAAAAGAGGAAGAATCTTCAAAGGTTAGAGAGTTTATGGAAGACCGTTGGAAAGGTTTTGAGCGTAAAGGTATTGAGGCCATGTTATATTCTGAAGATACTTCCTATCCTAAGGATAAACTTGAGCATATTTCAAAAATAGTATCTACGGTTCCTGATGGTGTTAAGTTTTTACGCAAAGCAGAACGAATTTTAGCAGGACGTGCCAAAATGGTTTTTGAAACCGATACCTTAGATTGGGGTATGGCAGAAACCTTAGCCTATGGTAGTTTACTGGAAGAAGGTTTTAATGTTAGAATATCAGGTCAAGATGTTGAACGAGGCACTTTTAGTCACAGACATGCCATTCTTCGTGATGAGATTTCTGAAGAGCGTATAAACCTATTGAATACCAATCCTGAGAATACCGGGCATATGGATATTTATAACTCCTTTTTATCGGAGTACGGCGTATTAGGTTTTGATTATGGCTATGCTATGGCAAATCCAAATACACTAACCATTTGGGAAGCTCAGTTTGGTGATTTTAGTAACGGCGCTCAAATTATTTTTGATCAATACTTATCGGCAGCTGAAGATAAATGGAAATCACAAAATGGTATAGTGGTATTATTACCACATGGTTATGAAGGGCAGGGGTCAGAACATTCATCAGCTCGAATGGAACGTTATCTTCAGTTATGTGGAAATGATAATATGATTGTTGCCGATTGTACCACACCAGCAAACTTTTTTCATCTGTTGCGTAGACAAATGAAACGTAATTACAGAAAACCACTTATCGTATTTACCCCAAAAAGCTTGTTGCGTCATCCAAAAGCGGTGTCTTCAATGAGTGAACTAGCGTCAGGTACTTTTCAAGAGATTATTGAAGATTCCATTGCGCCAGAACATGTTAAAAAGTTGGTGTTCTGTACGGGTAAATTCTATTATGAATTGCTTGAAGAACGCGAAGCTTCAAACAGAAATGATGTGGCTTTAATAAGAATTGAGCAACTATTCCCTTTACATGAAACGAAGTTGCAAGCAGTTATTGATAAGTATGCAAATGCTGAAAAATATATTTGGGCTCAAGAGGAACCAAGAAATATGGGGGCTTGGAGTTACATGTTGCAACGTATGAATTTAGTAAAGCTTGAAGTGTGCTCAAGAGATTACAATTCTGTTCCAGCACCAGGGTCAAGTACTAGAGATAAAAGAAGACAAAGACGTGTTATTGAGAACGTTTTTGAATACTAATAAATCAAATTAAATACACTTATAAAATTATAACGAATGATTTTAGAAATGAAAGTCCCTTCTCCGGGAGAATCAATAACAGAAGTTGAAATAGCAACATGGTTGGTTGAAGATGGTGATTATGTTGAAAAAGATCAGGCCATTGCTGAAGTTGATAGTGATAAGGCAACATTAGAATTACCAGCAGAAGTTAGTGGAACCATTACACTTAAGGCTGAAGAAGGTGATGCGGTTGCCGTTGGTGCGGTAGTGTGTTTAATTGATACCAGTGCTGCAAAACCTGAAGGAGGAGACGCTCCTAAGAAAGAAAAAAAGGAAGAAATGCCTAAAGTTGAAGCAGCAAAAGCGTCAACTTCAGAAGAAAAAACATATGCAACAGGAAGTGCCAGTCCAGCTGCTAAAAAGATTTTAGCTGAAAAAGGTATGGAGGCTAGTGCTGTAAAAGGCACAGGCAAAGATGGCAGAGTCACTAAGGAAGATGCGGTTAAGGCGGTGCCTTCTATGGGGACACCAACAGGAGGAAGTCGAGGTACTTCTAGGAGTAAAATGTCAATGTTAAGACGTAAAGTAGCAGAGCGTTTAGTAGAAGCTAAGAATACTACGGCGATGTTAACTACTTTTAACGAGGTGGATATGTCACCTATTTTTGCTTTACGTTCAGAGTATAAAGAAACGTTTAAAGATAAACATGGTGTAGGTTTAGGATTTATGAGTTTCTTTACATTGGCGGTGGTAAGAGCATTAAAAATGTATCCTGCTGTTAATTCTATGATTGACGGAAAAGAAATGCTTTCTTATGATTTTTGTGATATAAGTATTGCAGTTTCTGGACCAAAAGGACTTATGGTTCCTGTAATTAGAAATGCTGAAAACCTAAGTTTTAGAGGTGTAGAATCTGAAGTAAAGCGTTTGGCGTTACGTGCGCGTGACGGACAAATTACGGTTGATGAAATGACAGGAGGTACGTTTACTATTACCAATGGAGGTGTTTTTGGTAGTATGTTGTCTACTCCTATTATTAATCCGCCTCAAAGTGGTATTTTAGGCATGCATAATATTGTAGAGCGCCCCGTTGCGGTTGATGGTAAGGTTGAAATACGCCCTATTATGTATGTGGCCCTTTCTTATGATCATAGAATTATTGATGGAAAAGAGAGTGTAGGTTTCTTAGTGGCGGTTAAAGAAGCGCTTGAGAATCCTGTGGAAATTCTTATGAATAATGATATTAAAAAAGCTTTAGAATTATAAGCTTTTAAAAAATGTTATATGTAAAAAAGGGGGTGTTATGAAAATAACACCCCCTTTTTTTCGGATTCGGGAATTCTTGATTTTTTAACTAATAGATAATCATAAAAATATTTACAAACACAATAGCTACAACTAAGAATACTAACCCAACGATGCAGCACTTTGTAAGGATATGGTCTGTTTTCATGGTTGAATGATTTCGCATGTTGCTTTGCAATAGTTTTGAAGGTTAAATACTCTGCACCTTTACGATGCAGAGTAGATATAAATTCTCTCTCAAAAGAATTTAATTAATAGCATCTCAAAGATAAAGAAGACTAAGCAGAAATAAAATACGCATTACTACGTATTTTTATGATTTCTAAGCTTTTAAAAGCAAGAAAGCCCTAGATTATCATAATCTAGAGCCTTCTATAATTCTCCCTAAGAACTAATTAATAGCTCTGTAAAATTAATGCGTTATTCTGATATATAAAATACGCACTAGTACGTATTTTAAAGGAAGTTTTTGTTTGTATTTGCCCAAATAAGTAACGATGTAGGTTTATTGTCTAGCCCTAATTTATGAACCATATTGCTCCGGTGTTTTTCTACAGTTCGTATTGAGATTGATAGCTCGTTAGCAATTTCTTGGCTGGTTTTATTATGGGAAATTAATTGGGCAATCTTTAATTCGCTTTTAGTGAGTAGATTGAGGTCTTCGGGTGTTTTTATTGTATCACTTGAGTTTAGATATGAAGCAATTTCTTCACTAAAATAAGGTTTGCCTTCAACAACATGTGTTATACAGGTTTCAATTTCTTCAATAGCAAACTCTTTTAGTATATAACCATAGACATTAAAGGCTTTTGCTTTATCATATAAATCTTCTTCCTTGTCAAACGTGATGAGTATAATTTTAGTAGGTAAGTCGTGCTTCATGCAAGCTTCTGCTATTTCTAGTCCGGTTTTATAAGGCATTCGTATATCAAGGATGGCAATATCTGGTTTGAGCTTTACAATAAGATTGTATGCCTTTTTTCCGTCTTCTGCACTGCCCACCACATTAAAGCCTCTAGAAGTTAAAAAATCTGTTAATCCCCGCAACAATAAGGGGTGGTCATCTGCAATCACTAGAGATGTAATCATAGGAGGTAAAAACGCTATTAATTAACCTAATTATAACTTTAAATATAAGTATTTCTTCTGATAATCAATGATGGCTTTGGCTTTTTTCAAGATATCGGCTCCAATAATACCATCAACGGGTTTGGAGTTATGGTTAATAAGAGCAGTGTTTACATGTGTAAGATTAAAGAGGACAAGAAGAATTTTGTTGTTGCTCCATTTGCCAATTTTAATTTTATTTTTTTTAGCCATTTTGGTGTCCATATTTATGGCGCCAGCGCCAGCTGCTTTAATAATAGAATCTTCAGCCTTTAGCTTAAATCGTTCTATACCTTCAAACCCTACACAAGAACTCGAAGCACCAGTATCTAATATAAACAAACCTCGTTTGCCATTTATGCTAGCTTTAATTTCAAAGTGGTTTGTTTTGGTTAAATGTAATTTTACTTTAGCATAACCTTTTTCCAGAAGAAATTCTTGAAGCGTTTCCATCTTATTTATTTTAAACAAATATAATCATGTAAAAACGATTATTTTTACAAAAAAATTAAGTTTAATTAAAGCAGGATATACTTGATTATTACTGATACACATACCCATTTATATAGCGAAGCATTTGAAGAGGATAGACAAGAAATGATTGAACGGGCGATTGATGCTGGAGTTTCCAGATTTTTTATACCAGCTATTGATGCAACCTACACAGATGCCATGTTACAATTAGAAAAAGATTTTCCAAATCATATTTTTTTAATGATGGGCTTGCATCCTACACACGTAAACGAAAATTATAGAGAGGAGCTAGAACATGTGGCTTCTATGTTGTCTCAAAGAAAGTTCTATGCGTTGGGTGAAATTGGGATTGATTTATATTGGGACGCCTCTACTTTAGAGATTCAAAAAAAAGCGTTTAAATACCAAATACAACTGGCAAAAAAGTATAAACTACCTATTGTAATTCATTGTAGGGAAGCGTTTGATGCGATTTTTGAGGTTTTAGAAGAAGAAAAAGATGCTAGTTTATTTGGCATTTTTCATTGCTTTACAGGGACTTTAGAGCAAGCACACCAAGCCCTATCTTATAATATGAAATTAGGTATTGGTGGGGTCGCCACGTTTAAGAACGGGAAAATTGATCGGTTTTTAAGTCAGATAGACTTAAAACATGTCGTTTTAGAAACCGATGCACCTTATTTATCACCAGTACCATTTAGAGGAAAAAGAAACGAGAGTGCTTATATTATAAAGGTGTTAGAAAAGCTTTCTGAAATTTATAGTAAGCCTGTTGAAGAAATTGCACGTATCACCACTCAAAATTCAAAAGAGGTATTTAAAATCTAGCCTATGCGTAAAGTCAAACCTAATATATTACTCCTTTATACTGGTGGAACCATTGGTATGATTAAAGATTTTCAGTCTGGAGCTTTAAAAACATTTGATTTTAAAACATTACTGGATAAAATTCCAGAGTTACAATTACTAGATTGCAAGATTGATACGGTTTCTTTTGAAGAGCCTATAGATTCTAGTAATATGAACCCAGAATTATGGGTTAAAATAGCGGAAATAATTGAAACACATTATTTAGAGTTTGATGGTTTTGTTGTGCTTCATGGTAGTGATACTATGAGTTATACGGCCTCTGCTTTAAGTTTTATGTTAGAGGATCTAACAAAGCCAGTCATTTTTACTGGGTCTCAGCTGCCTATTGGCGACTTAAGAACCGATGCTAAAGAAAATTTAATTACCTCCATTCAAGTAGCCTCATTACAGGAAAATGGCGAATCGGTAATCAAAGAAGTTTGTTTGTATTTTGAATATAAGCTGTACAGAGCCAATAGAACCACGAAATTAAACGCTGAAAATTTTCAAGCCTTTGCCTCATTCAATTATCCTGAGTTAGCAGAGTCGGGCGTGCATTTAAAAATCAATCGTGAATATATCTGTAAATTAAATCACAAAAACACACTCAAGGTAAACAAACGTTTAAACAATAATATTGCTATTGTTAAATTATTTCCAGGGATAACAGAGGTTTTTTTAAAAAATGTGCTAGCAACACCTAATTTAAAGGCGGTAATTCTTGAAACTTATGGCGCAGGAAATTGCCCTAATGAAGATTGGTTTTTAAATACCTTAAAGGAATATATTAAGGCAGGGATATACCTTATTAATATCACACAATGTTTAGGAGGAAGTGTTATGATGGGACATTATGAAACAAGTGAGGCGTTAGAGCGTATTGGCGTCATTTCAGGGAAAGATATGACTACTGAAGCTGCCGTAGCTAAATTAATGTACATGCTTGGGCAGAACATGTCTGATTCTGAATTTAAGACGATTTATGAGACGTCCTTACGTGGTGAATTGGGTGCTTAGTTAAAAGTATTTTAATTCTATCAGTACCATTTGGCTTAAACACCAAAAGAAGCACCTAAGGATTTGGGTGTCTAAATTCTAAATAATCTTGTTTTTCCATACGGCCCCTATGCTTCCCATATTGTTCAAGTTAAGTCTTCTTTCAATAGTTCTTCCTCCTGCAAAGGACCAATTTGCACCTACACAGCCATAAGAACCTCCAGAGATATTTTTTGCTTGTGACTTCATCGTATGCTATTTGTGATGAAGCAGAGGTATGTTTAAATAAAATAATGATTAGTGTTTAAAAGCTTTACTCTTAGTGAATTCTTTCTAGTGAGGGGTGACTTAGTGTAAGACGAAGGTTGGATTAACGTATGAAAGCATCAAAGCGTGTTAAAAAGCAACTTAAAAGTAAACAAAATGCCTGGGATGTTGCTGTCAATCTCCTTTTTTTAAGTTCACCAATAAAACTAATTTTAAAATCATAGTAAAGTTTTATGTTATATAACCTGTTTAAAACCACCATTAAAGCCATATTTGGCGCTATATTGATGTAAAATTAACTCTTAAAATTTGAAGGTTAGCAGTTTTTTTTGTTATTTCAGCCCCCAGTAATTTAATGTAAACAAAAATACAGAGAGGTGGCCGAGTGGTCGAAGGCGCACGCCTGGAAAGTGTGTATACCTCAAAAGGGTATCGAGGGTTCGAATCCCTTCCTCTCTGCTGTTATTTTTTGTTATTTAATTGCTTTTTTTTTATATCTTTAACGCTTTAACTAATAAAATTAAGATCGAGAACAATGAAAAGATTATTTTCTATCCTAGCCATTACAGGAATGATGGTATTTGGAACTGCTAATGCAACTACAATTGCAAACACAACTACAGCTGTAACAACCGTAACCGTAGCGCAAGAGGACGATGCTGCGCCAGCGCAAGAGCTTGGATTTCACCAAGAATTAAAAAAGAGGTTTATAGAAGGAGGACCTGGGTTTATGGGGATTGTATTGTTATGTTTAATTTTAGGATTGGCAATTGCTATTGAAAGAATTATCTTTTTGAATCTTTCTACTACAAATACAAAAAAATTAACGCAAGATGTTGAAGATGCTTTAGCATCAGGTGGAGTAGAAGCTGCAAAAGAAGTTTGTAGAAATACAAAAGGACCTATCGCATCTATCTACTACCAAGGGTTAGATAGAACTGATGAAGGTCTTGATGCTGCTGAAAAAGCGGTTGTAGCTTATGGAGGTGTACAAATGGGACAATTAGAAAAGAATGTATCTTGGATATCTTTATTTATTGCCTTAGCACCAATGCTTGGTTTCATGGGTACGGTAATTGGTATGATTCAAGCATTTGATAAAATTGAAGCGGCTGGTGATATGCAACCATCACTTGTTGCAGGAGGTATTAAAGTAGCTCTTTTAACAACGGTATTTGGTTTAGTAGTAGCTATTATCCTTCAAATTTTTTACAATTATATTATTGCTAAAATTGATAGCATTGTTAACAGTATGGAAGATGCTTCTATTACGTTAATGGATCTATTAATTAGAAACAAGAAGTAATAATTAAAATTTAAAAGATATTATGGGTTTACATAAAATATTAAAAATAGTAGCGTTCGCACTTGCTATTATTGGTGCCATTTTTGCACTAATGATTATGGCAGGTGATGAGTCGACTGCTAACGATATGAGCGGAAATATGCTCTACATTGCCTATGTTGTACTGGGTATTGTATTATTACTAGTAGTCTTGTTTGTAATTAAAGGATTATTTGCAGGTAATATTAAAAAGACCTTAGTCACTGTTGGAGCCTTTTTAGCCGTTGTTGTAGTGTCTTATGCTATGTCTTCAGGAACCGATTTAGATTTAACACCATTTACTCAAAAAGGAGTAGATATTACTGAGTCTACTTCAAAGTACGTGGGAGCTGGTTTATATACATTTTATGTTCTTGCTTTTTTAGCAATTGCCTCTATGTTATACGGCGGAGCAAAGAAATTATTTAATAAATAACAAAAACTATGGCGAAAAGAGCAGCACCAGAAGTAAACGCAGGCTCCATGGCCGACATTGCTTTCCTTTTATTAATTTTCTTCTTAGTAACAACTACTATTGAGACAGATTCTGGTATTAACAGAAAACTTCCCCCAATGGAAGAGTCTGATCAAGATGTTATCATTAAGCAAAAAAATATTTTTACTGTATTATTAAATGGTAAAGATCAATTGCTCGTTGAGGACGAATTAATGGAATTGAAGGATCTAAGAAAAGCAGCAATTGAATTCTTAGACAATGGAGGAGATGGTTCATGTGACTATTGTAAAGGGCCTAAAGACCCTAGTTCTTCTGATAATCCAGATAAAGCAATCATTTCCTTAAAGAATGAACGTGAAACAACATACAAAACATATATAGCAGTACAAAATGAGCTTGTGGCCGCATATAATCATTTAAGAGATGCCAGGGCGGAACAGTTATATGGTATGTCATTCACTGAAATGGAAGCTAACTATAAAGATGTTAATTGGCCTGGGAATAAAGATAAATTGAAGAAGCAGATAGATCAAATTAAAGTTGATTATCCTCAAAAGCTTTCAGAAGTACAATAATTTAATATTTAGAACATGGCTAAATTTAATAAGAAAAAGAAAGGTGATTTGCCTGCAATATCTACGGCTTCCTTACCGGATATTGTATTTATGTTGTTATTCTTCTTTATGGTAGCTACTGTAATGAGACAAAACACCTTAAAAATTGAAAATAACTTACCATTCGCTGATCAAGTTGAAAAACTTGATAAGAAAGATTTGGTAATGTATATCTACGCAGGTAAGCCTAGTGCAAACTATAAGCAGTTTGGTACTGAAGCCAGAATTCAGCTTAATGATGATTTTGCAAGTGTCAGTGAAATTGCAGCATTTATAGCAGCTGAAAGGGCTTCAAAAAGAGAGGAGTTAGTACCTTTCTTAACCACTGCTCTAAAGGTTGATAAAGATGCTAATATGGGCTTAATTGGAGATATAAAACAAGAGCTACGTAAAGTAAACGCTCTAAAAATAAATTACACTACAAAAAAAGGTAGTGTTTTTGGAAGAGATTAGTTTTTACTCTTAATTTTATAAGAAAAAGGTGTTTTGTTATCAAAACACCTTTTTTGTTTGTATATATGTATACGCTAATACTATCTTAGTATTTCATATTGAAATTTTATATTGGAAATGAAATATTGTTTTTCGGTTTTCTTTGTCGTCTTTATTTCGCTAACTATTTTTGCGCAAGAGAAGCTGCCTAAGTCTGGTGTTGTCGATTCACTATACAAAGAGGATCATTTTTACGCAACAATGACTTATAATTTGCTTACCAATACCCCTGTTGGACTGCGGCAACGTGGCTTTTCTCTTGGTTTTAACCTCGGTTATCTAAAGGATATGCCTGTTAATAAAGCCAGAAATAAGGCTATAGCCATAGGTTTGGGCTATTCAACAAATTCGTATAATCATAACATTCTTATTTCAAAGGATGCTAACGGTGTTTTCTTGTATAATATTATTCCAGAAGGAAGTAGCTTTTCAAAAAATAAAATATCTACGCATTTAATTGAAGTCCCTTTTGAATTCAGATGGCGAACATCTACCCCGACTGATTTTGAATTTTGGCGAATTTATGCTGGATTTAAGGTGGGATATTTGTTAACGCATACTACAAAGTATATAGGTGACTTAGGAAGCTTTAAATACAGTAATAACCCACATTTTGATAATTTTCAATACGGACTTATGGTAAGTGCAGGATATAATACGTGGAATATTCATGTGTATTATGCGCTTAATCCTATATTTTCTGAGCAGGCTAAAATAGATGGAGCACGTATTGAAATGAGTACGCTAAAAATTGGTTTGATGTTTTATATCCTTTAAACCTTTATTTTACGAAAATACCCGTTATAACTAATTTTTGTTTGGGTATATTTCTTTGCATAATATGGGGATGCTAAAATAAGACATCAAAAGAACCTATATCACGAGCAGATGACCTAGCATCGGCAGATGCTATTTTAAAATTGCAAAGAGAAGAAGGTTAGTATCAGTTAATACAATTGGAGGCGACACCTCAGATGGTGGAAGGCTTAAATGATACTGTTCAGAAAAGGCATATCTTGAAATAAAGCAGAGGTTAAACTTTCATTCGGTAGAAATGATAAAGAAAGACCAATCGTATTGGGTGTATAGGTTTAAAGGACAGTTTGAATAAGGGATTGAGGTTGAGGTGAGAACTGTGCTAAATACTCAAGGTAAATTAACTGCGTTTTTTTGAAACCTTGGCGGCATATACTCTAACTGCTACAACCAATAGGGTATTAAAATAAGTTGTGGCAATACCCCGATAAAAAAGCCCACCACTAGTTCTACGGCAACATGTGCTTTTACATGTAATCTTGAAGTGGCAACAGCACCAAGAACTAGGGTCATGACAGACAATGTGCCTACTATATTTATACTAAAGTGAACACTTAAGGCAATAAAAAACATGGTTAAACCAGATATTCCAATTAAATGAATACTGGCCTTAAACTTCATAATAGCTAGCATTAAACAGGTCATACTAGAAATAAGAATACCTAAGAAAAAAAAGTAGAGCTCTATAGATTCTGTAGGCGGTAAGATACGTTGAATGATAATAAGATTAATGATGCAGTTAAGCAATAACGGATACACACGCTCTTTAGTTGTTGTTAAATAGAATGACTTTACTTTTCCTAATACCTTTAAAAAGAAATAGAGTAGAATAGGTAATAAAATTGTTAATATGAATAGTGAGATTAATTTTGCTTTTACCACATCAGGGGCAACAAATCTAGGGGTTTTTGAGAAATAAAAAATAACCCCCAACAATGGCATAAACAACGGATGAAAAATAAAGGAAAGGCTTTTAAGGAACTTATCTGTCATATTTTTTTTCTTAGACGTGCCACTGGAATATCTAGTTGCTCCCTATATTTGGCCACTGTTCGTCTTGCAATAGGATAGCCCTTTTCTTTTAGAATAGCGGCCAAGGTTTCATCGGTTAATGGCTTTTTTTTGTCTTCTTCCTCTATAACGGTTTCTAATATTTTTTTAATTTCTTTCGTTGATACATCTTCTCCTTGATCATTTTTCATAGATTCTGAAAAGAACTCTTTGATGAGCTTGGTACCATAAGGTGTATCAACATACTTGCTATTGGCTACTCTAGATACGGTAGATACGTCCATATTAATTTCATCAGCAATATCTTTTAAAATCATTGGTTTTAAGCTGCGCTCATCACCTGATAGAAAATAATCTTTCTGATAATGCATAATGGCGCTCATGGTCACAAACAACGTTTGCTGACGTTGTTTAATAGCTTCTATAAACCATTTGGCAGCATCTAATTTTTGCTTGATGAAAATGACAGCGTCTTTTTGCGATTTAGATTTATCTTTGGCATCTTTATACCCTTTCAACATGTTGCTATATTCTCTGGAAACATGCAGTTCTGGAGCATTTCTACCATTTAGGGTTAATTCTAATTCACCATCCACTATCCTAATGGCAAAATCGGGAACAACGTGTTCAACAATTTTATTATTTCCAGCGTATGAGCCTCCTGGTTTTGGGTTTAAATGTTCAATTTCTGAAATTGCTTCTTTCAATTGATCTTCGGAAATGTCAAACTTTTGGAGTAATTTTTTGTAGTGCTTTTTGGTGAATTGCTCAAAAGCATAATCAATAATATTAATTGCTAAATCTGTTGCGGCCGTTTTTTGTTTTCTATGTAATTGAATACTCAGGCATTCTTGTAAATTTCTTGCTCCTACACCAGCTGGATCTAATTGATGTACAATGTGAAGCACGTCCTTTATTTTGTCTTCAGTGGTATATACATTTTGAGTGAACGCCAAATCATCCATGATGTCACTCAAATCTCTTCGTATATAACCGCTTTCATCAACACTACCGACTAAAAACTCAGCAATATCACGTTCTTCATCTGATAATCTATAGGTGTTTAATTGATTTGTTAGGTGTTGTGTAAACGATGTGCCTGCCGCATATGGGATGCTTTTTTCCTCATCATCACTACTATAATTGTTGGCTTGAGTTCTATAATCTGGGATTTCATCATCACTTAAATATTCATCAACATTAATGTCTTCGGCATTGATAGATTCGGTATCATTAAAGTCATCAGATGAATTATCAAATTCGTTATCTATATCATTCAGACTATCTTCTTTACCACCTTCAAGTGCTGGGTTTTCTTCTAGCTCTTGTTTTAAGCGCTGTTCAAAAGCCTGCGTGGGCAACTGAATCAATTTCATTAACTGAATTTGCTGCGGCGATAGTTTTTGCGATAATTTAAATTGTAATTGTTGTTTTAGCATGCCTAAAAGGTTACTTGATATCAAAAATAATATAATTAGATTAATTACCTACCCAACTTTGAAGGCTTTTATGAGTTCAAATGGATTCTAATACCAAGCTTTTATAATCGTTAAGCAGTTATTTGTAGATGCTTGCTGGGAGCTACTCTCCTTTGGGGGTACAAATTATATTGTTTTATATAGACAGATCAGTTTTGCCCATGGATCTTAAAGGATTACTATACGTTTTTACTTAGAATAGGTGTTATGCAAAAATCAAGTTAGAATTCAGCGTTTTGAGGTGTTCTTGGAAAAGGAATAACATCTCTAATATTGCTCATACCCGTTGCAAACATTACTAAACGTTCAAAACCTAGGCCAAAGCCAGAATGTACTGCAGTACCAAATTTTCTTAAATCTAAGTACCACCAAAGTTCTTCTTCTGGAATGTTTATTGCGGCCATTTTTTCTTTTAAAACATCTAAACGTTCTTCACGTTGGGCACCTCCAACTATTTCACCAATCCCTGGGAATAGAATATCCATGGCGCGAACCGTTTTGCCATCATCATTTAAACGCATATAAAAGGCCTTAATGTTGGCAGGATAATCAAACAAAATAACAGGACATTTAAAGTGTTTTTCTACCAAATAACGCTCATGCTCACTTTGTAAATCGGTACCCCATTCATCTATAATGTACTTGAATTTCTTTTTCTTGTTAGGTTTTGAATTTCGTAGAATATCAATAGCTTCAGTATAGCTTACTCTTTTAAAATGGTTGTCAGTAACAAAGTTTAGCTTTTCAATTAAAGACATTGGGCTGCGCTCAGCTTGAGGTTTTTTCTTGTCTTCATCTTGTAAGCGCTTATCTAAAAACTCTAAATCTTCGCGGTTGTTAACTAATATGTATTTAATAACATATTTCATAAAGTCTTCAGCCAAATCCATATTGCCAGCCAAATCCATAAAGGCTACTTCTGGTTCAATCATCCAAAATTCAGCCAAATGCCTTGACGTATTTGAGTTTTCTGCTCTAAATGTGGGGCCAAAGGTGTATACTTTACCCAGTGACATAGCATAGGTTTCTGCCTCTAACTGCCCAGAAACCGTTAGGTTTGTTTCTTTTCCAAAAAAATCTTTTGAATAATCTACGTTGCCATTTTCATCTTTCGGCGGATTTTCAGCATCCAATGTTGTTACCTTAAACATTTCGCCAGCACCTTCAGCATCACTTCCCGTTATAATAGGGGCATGCATGTAATAAAACCCGTTTTCATTAAAGTATTTATGAATAGCAAATGACAATGCGGAACGCAAACGCATTACGGCGCTAAATGTATTGGTTCTTGTGCGTAAGTGTGCATGTTCTCGTAAAAACTCAAAGGAATGTTTTTTAGGCTGAATAGGGTAGGTGTCTGGGTTAGAATCTCCTAATACGTCTAATTCTTTTACTTGAATCTCTACCTGTTGTCCCTTTCCTTGGCTTTCAACAAGTTCTCCTTTTACATGAATGGCCGCACCTGTGGTAATGCGTTTTAAAAGGGCTTCATCAAATTGTTCAAAATCAACAACGCATTGTATATTATTAAGTGTTGATCCATCGTTTAGCGCAATAAATCTGTTAGCTCTAAAGGTTCTTACCCATCCTTTTATTTCAACATCAGGTATAACAATTTCTTGCGACAGTAACTCCGAAACAGTTCTTAATTGCATAAATACTAGTTTTAAAATGTAAATATAAAGGTTTCAGCTTTTAAATTTGAAATATTAAAATGAAAAATCAATAAAAAATTTCGTTTAAAAGTCATAATAATGTTTTAATCTGTAATGATTTCTAAAGTGATTAACTTTGTTCTTATTCCTCCTCATCATCATCGTCAGGTATAATATTAATAGAGGGTTCTCTAAGTACCTGTTTGTTCGCAATGTTACGTTCAAGTGATAATAATAATGAAGGTAATAGTAATAAATTAGATAACATAGCAAACAGTAATGTGGCAGAAACCAGTGCCCCCAATGCTACGGTACCTCCAAAACTAGAGATGGTAAATACTGAAAACCCAAAAAACAATACAATAGAGGTGTAAAACATACTTACCCCTGTTTCTCTAAGTGCTCCGTAAACCGATACTTTTATTTTCCATTTGTTTGCTTGCAATTCTTGCCGGTATTTAGCCAGAAAATGAATGGTGTCATCTACAGAAATACCAAAGGCAATACTAAATACCAAAATGGTTGATGGTTTTATGGGCACCCCTAAATAGCCCATTAATCCAGCGGTAATTAATAAAGGTAATAAATTAGGGATAAGCGAAACTATAATCATTCTAGCCGATCTGAACATATAAGCCATGAAAAGAGCAATTAATAAAATAGCCAGAGATAATGAAATAGCTAGGTTTTTAACCAAGTATTTGGTTCCTTTTTGAAAAACCAAAGCCTTACCCGTCATGGTAACATTATATTTTTCTTTTGGGAATACTTTATCAATCTTGGTTTGTAGGTTTTCTTCAATACGTTCCATTTTGTCCG
The DNA here is from genome assembly GCF_006265225.1 of Allotamlana fucoidanivorans. Classification (GTDB taxonomy): domain Bacteria; phylum Bacteroidota; class Bacteroidia; order Flavobacteriales; family Flavobacteriaceae; genus Allotamlana; species Allotamlana fucoidanivorans. The sequence goes on from NZ_VDCS01000008.1 coordinate 171,184, forward strand.
TACCTATATCTTTCATAAAGGTGGTGATACGCGCATATTGCCCCGTACTATCTACAAAGTTTTTAAGCAAATCAACATTAGAAGAGGAGTTTTTTGCATAAGACAATATAAAGTTGTTCTCTTGTGAGGTTGGAAGCTGATAGTATTTAGGATTGCCATTATAGTAAGCTTGCTTTGAATATTTAACCAAACCAACTACCGAAATAGGTTTTGAAAGCTCGGGTGTTTCAATGATCAACTCTTCTAGTTCATTCATACGCTTCAGTGTAGACAGCTTCATAACCCCCTTTTTCCGTTTGGTATCCACCATTATTTCCAATGGCATAATACCGTTAAATTCATCTTCAAAGAAGCGAATGTCATGCACAAAATCAGATTCTTGTGGCATATCTTCAATCAAACTCCCCGATATTTTTATTTGATAAATACCAATAATACTAACGGTTAATAGGATAACGGCTGTAATATAAATGGTTATTCTCCTATGTTTCACCATTCGTTCCATCCAATTTACAAATCCTCCAATCCAGCGTTTGTTTAAATGCTCTAGATGCCGGTCTTTTGGGAAAGGTAAAAACGTATAAATTATAGGAATAATAAGTAAACAAAGTACAAAGATGGCCAATATACTTAGCGAGGCAACAACTCCAAATTCTTTTAATAGTTTGCTTTCGGTTAAAATGAATGTGGCAAACCCAGAAGCAGTTGTAACATTAGTCATTAATGTAGCATTGCCTACTTTCGTAATAACACGTTGCAATGACTTTACTTTGTTGCCATGAAGCTTTACTTCATGTTGGTATTTGTTGATTAAAAAAATACAGTTGGGTATACCAATAACAATAATTAGAGGCGGGATTAGTGCGGTTAATACGGTAATTTCATAATTGAGGAAACCAATAATACCAAGCGTCCACATAACGCCAATGCACACAACAATGAGTGAAATAAAAGTGGCTCTAAATGATCGGAAAAAGAAAAAGAATATAATAGAAGTGACTAAAAGGGCAGCAAAAATGAATAGGCCAATTTCATCTACAATATTTTGTGAGTTCAGTGTTCTGATGTAAGGCATTCCTGAAACGCGAACATCTAGATGATACTGGTCTTGAAAGGCTTCAATATTTGGAAGTAGCACATCTATAATAAAGTCTTTTCTCGCTGGTGTGTTTACAATATCTTTATTTAAATAGATGGCTGTCCTTACAGTTTTAGTGTCTTTGTTGAATAAAAAATTGTCGTAAAAAGGATATTTCTTAAACAACTCATTCTGCAACTTTTCTATTTGAGCTACTGAAGCTATAGAATCTTTTATAAAGGGTTCTAGTTTAAACCGTTCATGTTTTGTGTCCTTTATGAGTTTTTGTAAATCTTGAATAGAGATAACAGTTTCAACAGCTTCATTAACTTTAAAAGCATCTGAGAGATGATTCCAAGCGTTTAGTTTTTCAATAGAAAAAAGAGTCGAGTCTTTAACGCCTATAACAATAAGGTTTCCTTCTTCTCCAAAGGTTTTTAAAAAATCATTATATATAAGATTTACCTCATGGTCATCTGGTAACAAATTGGCTTCAGTATACGTGAAACGCATATTTTCCCATTTAAGACTAAGCAGAACAGTAGCGGCGATTATACCAATAAGTATAATAATTTTATTACGAAGAATTAGTCTGGCAACGACATCCCAAAAGTGTTTGGTTAAAAGTTTAAGCATACGTCATTTTAAAGAAGCGCAAAGGTAGAAAAATCAGGCATAATACCTCAAAATGAGACGTTAAAAGTGAATTTAAACGCAACATTGTCACTAATGTTAGGAAGGTGGTAAGCACCATAGCGATATGTAAAGCTTAAACCGAACCCAAACAGTAATTTGTTGAATTCAAAACCAGATTCGGTAAACCCGTGCTTTAAAGAGCTAAAAGTTATATTGTCATGTCTTTCAGGATTGTCCATGTCTCCTATGGCATACCTAGAAATTAAAACCAACTGTGGTTTTAACTTATCAGAAATTTGAAACGGTGGTAAAAAATATCTAAACTGAATGGTGGCAAATTTATCAGAAAAGAATTCATTAAAATACATGGTTTCAAAACTGTTTAAGCCGGCCACGGTAAAGCGTTGTAGTATTTTTTCTTTTGTAATGTTATTGGGGTAGGCATGGTACAGATGGGTGAGTGGGGCATCGCCAATAGCCATACCAGTAACTAGAGTAATTTGCCCGTAATGGTTGGGGTTCTGACCAATCTTTTCAATAACCTTAAAATCAAACTTTGAGAAGTCAAAATCACCTTTAAAGGCATTTTTAAAACTTTTTGTGTATTGAAACGAAAACTTCGGGAATCCCGATTTTGTTTCTCTCATACCAATAGGAGTGGGTTCAAATTTACTAAACGGACTCCATTGAAATCCTACAATACCCGTAGTTATATTAAAAGAGTGATACGATGTGTCATTTAAAAGGTAGTTGTAGCTATAGGTAGGCTCAATATTACTTACTGCAAATTCGGCTTCTGATAGAAGGTGGGGTGCTATTTGATGTTCTATAGCCACTGCTGTTGTTATGTGCTTGTGAAACAAATCAATATTTAGCAAACGAGGTTCAAAAAACTGAAATACCCTAGAGTCTGTTATGTACCGTGTACTCCCCGTTTCTTGTAAATCATCTGTATAGGTTGCATTTAACCAAGTATTAGTTTTTTGAGCTAACCTAATACCTCCTCCAAAACTGTATTTAAATCTATGGTCTCTAAAACCGTAAACTGCATAGGTGTTGAATCTGAATTTTTCAGAAAAAGTATGGTTTGTTACTCCGCCTAGTCCAGTACGAATCCCTTCGTAATGGTTGTATTTTACTAAATACCTAAGGTCAAAATTAAAGTACTTGGTAGGGAAATAACCATTTCCAATACTTTTAAGTAATAAGTTTTTGTTAATAGAGTCTCGCTGAGGCTCATTAGTAACATCAATTGGCTCTTGTGATTGTGCCAAAAAAGTCGAAAAAATAGCTAATAAAAAAAATGAGCTTTTTGGCATTTAAAAACCGTTTATAGGCAGAATTATGAAAAAAGCGACATGGTAATAGTCGCTTTTCTATTATACGGTCATGATTTCTTTTTCTTTAGTATCAAAAAGATCATCAATAATTTTTACAAATTTATCGGTAAGCGCTTGAATATCAATTTCAGCATTCTTTTTTAGGTCTTCTGAAACATCATCATTTTTCTTAACCTCATTCATGGCTTCTTTTCTAGCCGTTCTAATGCTTATTTTAGCATCTTCTGCTTCAGCTTTTGCTTGTTTAGCTAATATTTTTCTTCGTTCTTCAGTTAATGGTGGCACATTAATGATTATAACCTCGCCATTATTCATAGGATTAAACCCTAGGTTGGCATAGGCAATGCCACGTTCAATTTCTTGTAGCATACTTTTTTCCCAAGGTTGAACAGAAATGGTTCTACCATCTGGCGTGTTAACATTAGCAACTTGCGATAATGGGGTTTGTGAACCATAATAGTCAACCATAACACTACCAAGCATGGCAGGGCTCGCTTTTCCTGCTCTTATATTTAAAAATGCCTTTTTTAGATGAGCAATGGCGTTATCCATTGATTCCTTTGTGGTGTCTAATATAAATTGAATGTCTTCGTTCATTGTTTTAATTTTTAGGGATTAAATCAAAAATTGCGCCAAGTATTAAACGTTAACTACAGTACCTATATTTTCGCCAGAAACTACTTTAAGTAAATTTCCTTTTTTATTCATGTCAAAAACAATAATAGGTAAATTGTTTTCTTGACTTAAGGTAAAAGCTGTTGTGTCCATAACTTTAAGACCTTTACGTAGTACATCATCAAAACTTATGGTGTTAAATTTAACGGCATTGGTGTCTTTTTCCGGATCTGCATTGTAGATACCGTCAACACGGGTTCCTTTTAAAATAACATCGGCTTCAATCTCGATAGCACGCAATACAGCGGCAGAATCAGTTGTAAAATAAGGATTTCCAGTACCGCCACCAAAAATAACTACACGGCCTTTTTCTAAATGGCGCATGGCTTTTCTTCTAATAAAAGGTTCGGCTACTTCATTTATTTTTATAGCGGTTTGTAATCTTGTTGGCATACCAGCATCTTCTAAAGCACCTTGTAAAGCCAATCCATTAATAACCGTTGCTAGCATACCCATATAATCCCCTTGTACACGGTCCATACCTTTACTAGCTCCAGCCACACCTCTAAAAATGTTACCGCCACCTATAACAATGGCTACTTCAACACCTTTGTCCATTATCGTTTTTATGTCTTGCGCGTATTCTGCCAAGCGTTCAGAATCAATACCATATTGGCGTGTTCCCATGAGTGCTTCACCAGATAGTTTAAGGAGTATTCTTTTATATTTCATGTTTTGTTTTAACTGAAGTTGCGCAAAATTACGTATTTTTTTTATTTTGGAATTTATATAAAACCTTAATTTTAGAATAAAAAAACCACTATTCAAGGGAATAGTGGTTTTATATGAATGTGTCCGCCAAAGCGGAAATGGTTCATGTTATCCTACAGTAGCACGTTTAAAACCAACGATTTCAACATCTCCAAAAGAAGCAACATAGTCTGCAACTGTTTTCTTTTCATCTTTGATGAATTTTTGATCCAATAGACATTGTTCTTGATCTAAAGTCGTGTTGTCAGAAATGAAACGTTCCATTTTACCTGGTAAAATTCGGTCCCAAATCTTTTCTGGTTTACCTTCAGCAGCTAACTCTGCTTTAGCATCTTCTTCAGCTTGTGCTAAAACTTCAGGTGTTAATTGTGCCATTGAGATGTATTTAGGTACATTTTTAAGTGTTTTACCTAAACGGCCAAGCTCAATATTGTCTTTTTCTATAACTGCAATTCTTGCTTCAGTTTCAGACGCCACATAAGCAGGATCAAAATCTTTGTATGATAATGATGTAGCCCCCATTGAAGCAACTTGCATAGCTATGTCTTTTACTAAAACATCAGCATTATCAACCTTTGCAGTTAAACCAACTAAAGCAGCAATTTTGTTAATGTGTACATAAGACCCCACATAAGCAGCTTCTAATTTTTCAAAAGCTGTAATGTCTAGTTTTTCGCCAATAACCCCAGTTTGCTCAACTAATTTTTCAGCAACAGTCATACCACCAAAATCGGCCGCTAAAAAGGCTTCTTTTGAATCGTGGTTTAAAGCGATATCAGCTAAATCATTAGCAAGTGCTAAGAAATTTTCATTTTTACCAACAAAGTCTGTTTCGCAGCCTAAAACTATGGCAACACCCGCTGTTTGGTCTGCATTGATTTTAGCTACAGCAGCACCTTCAGAAGACTCTCTGTCAGCTCTTTTTTCTGCTACTTTTTGTCCTTTCTTACGTAAAACTTCAATAGCTTTATCAAAATCGCCTTCAGCCTCAACCAAAGCTTTCTTGCAATCCATCATACCTGCTCCAGTTGCTTGTCTTAATTTATTAACTTCTGCAGCTGTTACTTTTACTGTAGTACTCATAGTAATTATAATTTAAAAAAAGTCGTTCAATTTATTTCCTGCAAAGAAAAGAACTAAACGACTTATTTGTGTTGTATTAATGTTTTTTATTCTTCTTCTTCAGCAACGGCTTGTTTAGCTTTTGCTTTAGTAGTTTCTTTTGCAGAGGAACTTGCTTCTTTTTCAGCTTTACGCTCAGCTAAACCTCCGGAAATTGCAGATGTTACATGAGATAAAATCTTATCAATTGATTTTGAAGCATCATCATTTGCAGGGATAACATAGTCAACCTGACGTGGATCAGAGTTGGTGTCAACCATTGCAAAAATAGGAATGTTTAATTTTTGAGCTTCTTTAATCGCGATATGCTCACGCTTAATATCTACAACAAATAAAGCACCTGGTAAACGCGTCATGTCACTAATAGATCCTAAGTTTTTTTCTAACTTAGCTCTTAAACGATCTACTTGTAAACGCTCCTTTTTAGATAATGTATTGAAGGTGCCGTCTTTCTTCATTCTATCAATAGAAGCCATTTTTTTAACCGCTTTTCTAATAGTAACAAAGTTAGTTAACATACCACCTGGCCATCTTTCAGTGATGTAAGGCATATTAATTTCTCCAGCTTTTTCAGCAACAATATCTTTTGCTTGTTTTTTTGTTGCAACGAATAAAATTTTACGTCCTGAAGCGGCAATTTTTGCTAATGCAGCTCCGGCTTCTTCAATTTTAGCCGCTGTTTTATATAGATTAATGATATGGATACCGTTACGCTCCATATAAACGTAAGGCGCCATGTTTGGATCCCACTTACGTGTCAAGTGCCCAAAGTGTACACCTGCTTCAAGTAATTCTTTTACTTCTACTGCCATTTTGTAATAGTTTACGTTCTGTTGAATTAGCAATGATTAAGTGGTCCTTTTAAAAATTCGCCTTAATCATTTAGATGCTAAACTAATTCCTGTCTTATTTATAGACCAGGACAACAATAACTGTTTTTTAAATTTTTGATATAGATGTGAAACAAGATAGTTTATGCCGCACATCTGAAAATGATATTAACGTTTAGAGAACTGGAATTTCTTACGCGCTTTCTTCTGACCGAATTTTTTACGCTCTACCATTCTTGGATCTCTTGTTAATAAACCTTCTGGTTTTAAAGTTAATCTATTCTCAGCATCAACCTCGCACATAGCACGAGAAATAGCTAAACGAACAGCTTCTGCTTGACCAGTAATACCACCTCCATATACATTTACTGTAATATCAAAGTTGCTTTCATTGTTAGTCAAAGCTAATGGTTGCTTTACTTTGTACTGTAACGTAGCGGTAGTAAAGTAATTAGCTAAGTCTTTTTTGTTAATCGTAATGTTTCCGCTTCCCGCAGATACATAAGCACGAGCAACAGCCGTTTTTCTACGGCCGATTTTGTGAATTACTTCCATTAATTAAATTCGTTTAAATTGATTGTTTTTGGTTTTTGAGCTTCGTGTTTATGCTCTGAACCAACAACAACGGTTAGATTACGGAATAAATCGGCACCTAATTTGTTTTTAGGTAACATTCCTTTTACTGATTTTTCTACTACTCTTGCAGGATCTTTTCCATACAATTCTGTAGCAGTTAAACTTCTTTGACCTCCTGGGTATCCTGTGTGACGAATGTATGATTTCTCAGCCCATTTGTTACCGGATAATGTGATTTTCTCTGCGTTGATAATGATTACATTATCTCCACAATCAACATGAGGTGTGAAGTTTGGCTTGTGCTTACCTCTTAATAGTTTTGCAACTTTTGAAGCTAAACGACCAAGCGCTTGACCTTCAGCATCAACCAAAACCCACTCTTTATTTACAGTAGCTTTGTTTGCTGAAATCGTTTTGTAGCTTAATGTGTCCACACTAATTGATTTTTAATTATTAAACATTCCTCTCTCAAAAAGAGTTTGCAAATTTACGATTATAAATTTGATTACCAAACCCTGCTGCGGGTTTTTTTGTTATTGAAAATCAGCTAGCTGAAGTCATATTATGTGTTGTATTATGTTAGGTAGGTATAAATTGTTTTATTTGGTGTAAAGCGCAGGTTTAAAATCGGGTAATATCTACAAGTTGAATGGTGGCTACCAAATACACATTATCACTCAACGGATTTACAACCATGGATGCTTTTATAGGAATAGTAATTTTGTCTGTGTCAACAAGATTACGTTTTAATGAGACTCCAATATCATTAAAGCCTGCTTTGCTAGAGTAGAATGTGGGACCGCTTAAATCGTTCCAACTAAAAGAATACCCTATATGCGCTTCTATTTTGTAATCTCCAGCTTTTTTGCTGTAAGTCACATTAAAGTATTGTGTATAGCGCTGTTCTCCCCGTCTTAATAAAATGTCATTGGCATCATCTTCAGGTAAGGATGGCCGGTCTCTACCAAATAAAAAGGTTGATGACAACAGTGAAAAATGATTAGATAGTTTAAAGCTTGCCATAAAATCTAAAAGGCCACGTGTGGTTTCTGGATTAAAATCAAAAAAACCAGACGCTGTGGGGATATTGGTAATACCTTCCGTGAAATTGTAATACCAGTCTAATCTTAGATTGAATTTTGGTCTGTAATAAATAAGAATAAGATCGGTTTCTTGATATGCACTATTTGTATTAACCCCTCCGTAAAATCCTAAAATAAAATCACCATATTTAACACCTGCTTGTGTAGCTAAAACAGGTGTTTTTGAAGGGGTAAGCCCTCTAAATACATTCATGGTTTTAAAAGCAAAAGACATATCGTAGGTAAATTTACCCTCTTCTACCTGAATAATTTCGTCTTCAAGAATACGGTCTTCGTTTTGAGCTATGGTTTGAGCACTGAGAGCAATAAGGATAGCAAAAAGAATGATTTTCTTCATTTTAATTTGTATTTAAATTAATTAATAAAGCCGTATCAAGGTTTCACCTTGTAACCCCTAAATTGGACAAGAAGGTTGAAAACTTAGTACAAAGCTATTTTGATTGACACTATGCATATTATAAATTAACTAGACAATAATAAAAAGCATTTATTTTAATTTAACATCGTCATCTTCTAATTTGTTTTATTAGTACTCTAACAACATACAGCATAAAAACTAGAATTAAACATAGCAGTTCTTTTTTTAAGAATATTTGTTAGTTACTTTTTTGGTTTTAGATAAACGGACTTTCCTTCTTTTATCGTTTCTAAAACAAGAATTTCTTTGATGTCTGCCTCAGGAACTTTTAACGGGTTTTTATCAAGAACTACTAAATCTGCTAATTTTCCAACTTCTAATGTGCCTTTACTATCTTCTTCAAAATGCTGATAGGCCGACCAACTCGTAATACCCTGCAAAGCTTCGTAGGCTGAAATTTTTTCGTCTGCTCCAATAACTTGTCCAGATCGCGATTTGCGTTCTACAGAAATCCCTACCATACGCATCAGGTTTGGTAAGGCTACTGGTGCATCTGTATGAATAGTGATTTTCACACCTTTATCCAAAGCTGTTCTGGTAGGGCTAATTTTATTACCTAAACTGTCTCCAATGATTTGTTTATGCCAATCTCCCCAATAAAACGTGTGCAATGGAAAAAGTGAAACCATTAAATTAAGGTCTTTGGCATCATCTAACTGGTCTTTACGTATGTATTGACCATGTATAATAACATCACGCCTTTTATCATGACTATAGCGCTCTTCCAATTTTCGCATAGTTCTTAACAGTTGATCTGCAGCCGCATCGCCGTTGGTATGACTTAGTATTTGCCAGTTGTTTTTATACCCTTTTTCATAAATGGTTAGTAAGGTGCTATCACTTGGTATGGCAGGATAGCCTTTATAGTTGGCGTCTTGTCCATCGGGTGGTATTAAATATGGAATTGTTCTCCAAGCGGTTCTACCTTGAGGAGAACCATCTAGGGTCACTTTCATACCTCCAATACGATAATGATTATTGTATGTGGTACTATTCCAAGGCGTACTCATCAACTCATCAACAACAGTGTAATCGATATAGCTGACTACATCTAATTTTAACTTGTCATTTTCTGATGCAGCCGCAAGCATATCATGACTAGCTTTCATGGTTCTACCATCCTGAGCCGTTGTATAGCCATATGATAATGCCATATTTTGACCAGCTTCAAAGAATTTATCCGAGGCTTCCTTAGTTACAGGAGTGGTTGCCTTAAAGGCATAAGGTATAGCAGCAAGCTCTTCTAAAACCCCATTGGGTTCATTGCTGCCTTCTTCTCGCCTAATAACCCCTCCTTCGGGATTTTTAGTACTAGCATCATAGCCTATTTTTTCTAGACCTTTAGAGTTAACAACAGCAAAATGCCCTGAAATATGAACAATCATAACTGGAAATTCTGTGGTTACCTCATCTAGATCATGCTTCGTTGGAAAACGTTTTTCTTCTAATATAGAATCATCAAATCCCATCCCAAAAACCCAACCAGTTAAGGCTCTGTTCTCTGGAGTATTCCATGCTTTTAGAATTTTAATAAGTTCGGGTATGTTTTTAGCTCCAGCATCTGGGGGAGGTAATATTTGTGCCCCAATAGCCTGAATACTAAATGCTGTAAAATGAGCGTGACCATCAATAAAACCAGGCAACATAGTATTGCTGTTTAGGTTAACTTTTTTGGCGTTGCTAAATTGCTTTTCAGCTTCATTAAGCGTACCTACAAAGGCAATCTTGTCCTCTTTTACAACCAAGGCCTCTGTATATGTTGGTGTGGCACCTTTCATAGTAAGTATGTCTCCCCCAAAATACAGCTGCGCATCAAACGATTCTTTTTTCTCTTGCTTACATCCAAAAGTGAAGCACATGCTTAGCACCAACAATATAATTGCTGTTTTTCTTTGATTAGTTAATTTCATAGTAAATGTATTTGCAATAGTTTTAATTTTTTTTAAACACCAGAATATTCAAGAAAAACATGTTTAGGTTTTTAACTTAAAGCTACAAGTAGCTGATTTTTAGCGCTTCATTTATATTTAAAGATAGTAAAATCATGGGAGTTATGAATGACAGTTACTTGAATTAAATAAGACAAACTCTAAACCTTATTTATAGCTATTTAACTTCACTATTTATTTTTTTGACGGTTTTCTCCAAATAAAGCATTAGTGTAGCACATTATTCCTAATTCTAAGCCCGCTCGTTGAGACTTGTTGAAAGCACTAGAATAGGTCAATGCAACTATCCATTTTTTACTTTCCCATCTTACACCCGCACGATAACTAATGGGTGCGTTTGCTTGACCAGCAGTTCCAAATACTTCCCCAACGATAGCCGATTGTGGAATGACTTTATATATTGCAAGTCTTGAGCTATAAGTGAAACCCCAAGCCGTAGTATTTGTTTGTTTATGATCTAAGTTTACCGTTGCTCCTGGTAATATATCTAAAAGCACATTATTTTTAGCAAAAGCAAACGTGGCGGTACCCATAACCCACCAGGATTGAAAACTACTGGTTATTTCTCCGTAGTCTAAATGGTGAGGAAACAAACCAACTCCTCCCAGTACTGAATAGCCTGCTGTTTCTGCTTCGTTTTGATATAACCGGCGCTTTAAATAAAAAGAAGGGTTTATAAAAGCTTCTGAATTGGTTTTAGGGTCATTATAATAATATACAAACTGTGAATTAAACTCCCATTCGGGTAAAAAGGCCAGTATGGCATAAAATTGCGCATAATCCTGTCCGGCAGTAGCCACTAACGTACCCACACCATGAGGCGCCACCCACTGATTGTCTCCTGCAAATTGTTGCCCATAAACGTGCCCTGTAAAGAGAGTGATAGATAAAACGTAAAACCCAATAAATAGTTGTTTGTTTGGCATGAAACTATTGCTTTTAGAATTTTCATTGTTAGAATGAAATAACCCCTATATATAAGCTAATCGCTGCTCTCTTTAAAATTCAAATTTAGCCATGGTTTGCAGTCTGTTAGCTTCCCCGTAAGCATCATTAGAGGTTCGTTGTGCACCCCAAATGTATTCAGCACCTATTGTGAAGTTTTTATCAAATCGATATACCAGATTTAAATGACCAATACCACCGCGTTTTAATGCAAAATCGGCTCGTGATGCTGGTGCACCAAGCCATCCATACGCATAATTTATATTGCTTTCTAATTTAGGAGCCCAACGATGCATAAAACCAACTAACGCTGATTTGGCTATCATTGGTTCAAGTTTTCCATCGGCATTTAATACGGCATTGGCGTTACTGCCAGCAAAGGCTATAATATTTTCCCCGCAAGCGGAACCGTAATTAAGGTTGTAGGTAAAATAATTGTTTTCACCAATATACTGTCTTCCCGCAACCACAAAATTCCATTGAATGGTTTGATCGTAGGGGCCTGTATTGGTGCCATCCCAACGTAATTGAGCCACACTTGTTCCTAAAAATAACACACCAGTTTTCCAACGGTAATCCATTCTCAAAGCGAGTAAAGGGAGTTGCAAAGATGCCTTGCCATCAAAATTGTTAGGGTTTTCAATGCCTAAAAAGTTCTGGTTTTCTATGGCTGCAGCAATTTTTATTTTGTCTGTTATTTGTTTTTGATACCTTACTTGTATGGAGCGACCTCCAAACAGGGCGTCACCAGCAGCAAAATCAATCATAAAGGCCATAGATTCTAAAAATGATAAGGTGGTCCAGGTTTGACCAATGATGAAATCGCCAGCGCCAATATAAGCGTGTCTTATTCTAAAATAACCAGAAGTATTGAACCAGTCGCCTTCAAAAAATAAATGTAATGGTATTTTTCCTTCGGCATGGCGTCTTACATCAATGTTAAAACGAGTTTCTTTAACCAAAAAATGGGTGTATCCTTCATTACCAAATTCAGGTTGCCCTTCTACAGGTATGGTTGACATGAGAAACTGGTCTTTATCTCGGGTGCCATTAAAGTCATACAAAAAGTCAGCTTTTAAATAGCCTCCAATTTTCATTCGAAAATCGGTACCAAACATGGGCCATGACCCTGGAAATTTAGAACTAACAAGATGTTCTCTAGCTGTTTTTAAAACACTTTCTTTAAGATCCTCTTTTGGTGTTTCTAATGGATTAGGAATAGAGTCTTTAACCTGAGCCTGAAGAGTTAAAGAAAAATAAAGGCTTATTAGTACGGAAAAAAAGCTACTACTTTTCATATATAGAAATTTAATATTTGTAATGTAGTCACCATAGCATGAATAGAAAATAATTTTCACTTACTATGCACTTTGACTAGCAATCATATGGTTTGTGTATCACGAAATAACGCATAAAAATAATTCAATTTATAATAAAAAGTTCATGTAATTTGTAGAATTTTCTATTATAAATTGAATTGTATAGTGATTTACCAAGGTAATGGAACTACCGGGGCAAATGTAAATCTAATTTGGTGTTGCGGGCCAAAGGCATCAGGAGAAGCTACATAATACCAGTATTGTAAGCCCATTCTAACTGGTAACTTGCCGAACTTTAATACTTTTTGCGCACCTGTTCCTATTGGTAAGGATAGTTTATTGCCTTTAGTACCACGATGATTGTATGCATACGTTGGTGTGGCACTAATTTGCCAACCTTTGCTGAGATTTACGGTATAAAAATACTGTCCAGCTGTAACGCTTGCACTTTTAGGCCCTGTACTTGTGCCAAATACATCATTGGTGAAAATGGTACCTCCCGCATAATCTTTTACACTACCAACACCTATGGCTTGACTCACCATTAAACCTAATACACCCCATTTGGTGAGTTTAGCAGCCATTATTTCAGGGCCAAGCGTTACCTGGCTTGCTCTTAATGCTTTGTTTGAAGCCGTAGGAAAACCTCCAAAAACACCAACCAAGGTAATCCATTTTGATGGCCAGGTTTTACCTATGGCTACATCGGCACTAATGTTACCTAAACCGCCTTTATTTTCAAAACCATTTATCCCTAAAACCGGTTGTGATAAGAAAACAGGTATTAATGGCCTCACATAAAGATTTATACCTTGTGAAATAGGAATAGGTAATGACGGTTGAAAATTCAATACAAAACCATTTTGATTAGCATCTGGAATATCGCCATTGTAATTTACATAATCTATAGGGAAAAGCATTTGGCCTAATGTGGCATTTGGGTTAGCCAGTTTTTTTGCTAATTCTTCATCAGAATCTGGTTTTTTACTGTCTCCTGTATCTTGGGCATTTACTACTAGAAAGGACATAATAAGGTGCAGTAAAACAGCACAAATTATGTTTTGTCGTTTTTTAAGAGTAATCATAGTCATAGTTTTTAAATGTTATTTTAGGTGTAATATTAAAGGTAATATTATTTGTTTTGGCTTAAAATGTTATGATGCTTCATAGATTACAAAAAGAACATCAATAGGCCTCAAGTGAAGCAATATTACCTCACTTAAGGCCTTTTAATATAATCTATTTTAACGTGTTTTTATACACTTTACCATCCTTCATGATTAGCTGAAATTTTTCGTCATATTCTTGCATAACGCTAAGGTCTTTCATTGGGTTACCATCAATAATAATCAGGTCTGCATAGGCGCCTTCAACAATTTTACCCAATGGCCCTTCTTGATATGGGTGGCGCGGACCACTCAATTCTAACAGACGAGCGTTATCAGAAGTAACCATTTTTAACACTTCATAGTTAGTAAACCAAGTGCCCATTCTTACCAAATAGAGGCTTTGCTGTGCGGCTTTAGAGGCGTCCATTAATTGGTCTGTACCAAAAGCGACATTTACACCTAGCTTGCGTGCTTGTGTATATACATTGTTAACAGCGTCTGTAACTTGAAGCCATTTTTTTTCGCTAACAGGACTTGCCCATTTCATGTCGTCTGCAAACATAGCTTGAGGACTTAGCCAAGCATCATGTTCTTTCATTAGTTTTAAAGTTTCGTCTGAGGCAAAAAAACCATGCTCTATACATTTTACACCAGCCAATATAGACTTCTTGATGCCTTCATCTGTCATTACATGAGCATGTACATAGGTGTTAAAGTTTGCGGCTTCTTCTACGACAGCTTCTATTTCTTCTACAGAGAATTCACCAACATCTAGCGGGTCGTATTGTGAAGATACGCCTCCGCCGGTACAAATTTTTATTTGCGTAGCACCGTACTTTAAAATTTCTCTTGATCTTTTACGTACTTCTGGCACGCCATCAGCAATCATGGCCATCATATTACGTTCCCAGTAGCTGAGTTCTGAAGTAGAGTTCCTGGGGTTTTCTGCTAGTACCGTATGAAAATCGGCATGTCCAGAAGTTTGACTCATAAATGGCCCCGATGGTAAAATACGATGCCCTGGATATTCTCCAGAATCTATTAGTTTTTTAATGGCAAATGGATTTCCTCCTGGGTCTCTAACCGTAGTAAAACCACGCATCAAAGTGAGTTTAGCGCCCGTCATACTTCGAATAGCTACTTCTGGCATATCGCCTTGATTTAGCATAAGTACAGTTGCTGGGGTATACGCATAAGTGGTATGCCAGTGCACATCAATAAGGCCTGGCATTAGAAATTTTCCACCAGCATCAATAACTTCAGCGCCTTTCGGGGCTTTTATGCTTTTGGCTATTTGTTTAACCAGATTATCTTCCACTAGAATATCTGTGCCTTCAATGAGCTTTTCATTTACACCATCAAAAACGTTGGCGTTTTTAATAAGTATGGATGAAGTTTGCTTTTTTTGACTAAAAGCCATAAGGCTTAAGAAAAGCATTAATAGAACTAAGGTTAATTTGTTGTTTTTCATAAAAAAATTTAATGGATTAATAGCTAAGTAATTTATTTTTTAAGCTCTTTTAGATTATCAAATATGGTATAAAAGAAGCCAATAGATTTGGCATATTCATCAACCAAAATACGCTCATTCACACCATGGAATCCTTTAAATTCTTCGGTGTTTTCTAATTGAATAGCAGTGATGGTATATACATCTGGTGCAAAATCACGTGCCTGAAAGTGTTTAGAATCTGAACCACCAATTACAAAGAAAGGCGATACAATTAAATCATTACCATAGATTTGACGAATGGTTTTTTCAAGCATATTATAAGCTGGATTGCCTACCTGTGCTATGTTGGTAGCTGGTGTTGAAGCAGAAATGTCTCTAATTTGAATGCGATCATCGTTAATTGCTTTTTTAATATGTTCAATGATCACTTCTGGAGTATCACCTGGCATAGGTCTGAAATTTACAACAGCGGTTGCTGAAGGTGGCAATACATTATCTTTAATACCTGCATTAAACATGGTGGTAGCTATTGTAGTATGTAACATGGCTCTTGTTACTTCATTTTTTGTCATGCTCTCAATGAATTTTTTTTCCATGTCTGTGAGTTCTCCATCTTTACCAAAAGCAACCGCAGCAAATAGAGGCTGTAGTGATTCATCTAATTCTGGCCCCATATAACGGTATTGCGAACGAACCGCAGGATGTATTTTATAAGGAAACGGAGCTGCTTCTAATTTCGTAATCGCTTTTGCCAAAATACCAATGTTAGATTCTTCTGGAGGCATAGAAGAATGCCCACCAATACCATGTATAGCCAATTCTAAACTAATAAACCCTTTTTGAGCAATACCAATTAATGCCGTATTGTCTTTAATACCTGGAAATATACCAGGAGTTAATGGAGCGGACTCATCCATAACATAAGCAAATCGCTTAATACCTCGTGCTTCTAGAACATCGGCTACTTTTTTGGCACCTTCTGCACCTCCTACTTCTTCATCCTGTCCAAATACAAAATAAAGGGTACGTTCTGGCTGCCAACCTTCTTTAAGTTTCATTTCGGCTGCCTCTAAAATAGCATGAATTTGATTTTTATCATCTAACACCCCGCGGCCCCAGATGTAACCATCTTTTACAGTGCCTGCAAAAGGCTCTACTTTCCATTCTCCCCTAGATTCCTCAGGAACTGGCACAACGTCTTGATGGGCATAAAATAATGCTGGTTCTAAACTAGGATCTTTACCTTCCCAAGTGTAAAGTAAACTGTAAGGTCTAGGATCGCCATGTAGTTCTTTTTTTAGTGTTTTATGTACTAAAGGGTATGATTGTTCTAAAAATTTATGATACCCCTCAAAAGCTTTGGTATCAAAATCATCTCTGTCTTGGTTAGATATTGTTTTAAAAGTTACGGCTTTTGATAGTCTTTTAACCGCAGCATCTAAATCGACATCAACAGATATTTGCTCAATACCTGTCATCTGCATAGAAGTAAAATTTTCTAGGTTAACAGGTTCTGAAGGTTTTTCTTCTGACGTACTTTGTCCTGATTTTTGGTTGCAACTAAAGCATAGGGCAAGGGAGCATATTCCAGCGTAATAAATAAATTTAGATTTCATATGATTACTATTTTTGAAGTTCATTGTTAGTTGTTTTTTTTAAACGATATCATTTTTTAATAATAATAAAATGTTTGGGGGAATCTGAAAAGGTTGTTGTTTTCTCAAGGGACTTTATTTGAACTAACCCTGACTGCATAGGTATAGTTTGCTCGCCAATACATATCCTCCAAATATGGGAATAAAGCTATGTTTTCAGGAATTTGTTTTACTGGTGTTCTTTTTAAATAAATTTTGCTGAATAATTTGACCTTTTCAATGATGCCATCAACTACACCAGCAATTTTTATGAACATGGCTTTTTGTTCGCTAATTAGAAAAAATAGAAATGAACAAAACACTAAGAATGTTGAAATTCTTGTATTCATAAAATGTTAGTTAGAGATTAATAAAGCAAGTTGGCAAATGAAAACCAATATAAAAATAAGCATTTTTTTATAAACTATGCGTGCATTATAAAAAAAGTATACCATGTTAATGATTTCTTAACATTGTTTAATGTTTGAGAAAAACATTAAACGTATTTCTTTTAAAATTAGTGGTTTAAAAAGAAAATTAGTGCTAAATGAGCAATACGATTAAGCATTGTGTATGAAAACTTTAAAGAAATTTTAAAAAATTTGAATACGTTTTAGCTGATAAAAAGCTTCAGAGAAATTAAAATAAAGCCCCTTACTATTTTTTCCAATACCAAAATCTACACCTACATTCATCCTAGGTTGTACTTCATACCGAAAGCCAACACCGCCATTTGGTAGCCAATTTTGAAAGTCTTCAAAGCTATTTCCTATAGAACCTGTTCCTAGCCAGGTTACAATACCTACTTTGCTCATGTCTTTCATTTTATTTAAAAACATATAGCGCCATTCGCCTATGAAGGCCATCCCAAATTTGTCACGGTATACCCCGTTTAAGTAGCTTCTTAATAAATCTGTTGAACCAATAAGTGTCAATGCACTATAAGGCACATGTCCCATGGCTTTTCTAGTGTATAATTTTACAGCTAAAAGATTCTCTGGTCTATTTAAGGTTTTATAATAACTAGCATCTCCTTAAATATTTCAAGTGTAACAAAATAGGCTCACTATGAAATTCTCTATATTTAGAACTTCATAGTGAGTCTTTATCCTGGAACCTAACAGTCTAGTGTGCTATTTATTATCTAATGACAAAGCTGCTGCTCTCATATATCCTACAGGGCGATTAAGGTCAACGGATGAACTGAAATATACACCTACAAAGTCCCGCTTAGGGTCAATGTAGATTCCCTGACCATTGTGTCCCAACTTGGCAAGAGCCCCATCTTCCCATAAGAAGTCAAATTGAGCGCCACTTCCTATTACGGCTTGATCACCTAAGTATTTATAAGCTGTTTTTCCTACAAAGTTTTTATTGAAAATTTCAGCAGGTATCATGCTCTCGAATAAGTAGTCAATAATCTCTTGTGATATTACTTCTTTGCCTGTAATTCGCTGGAAAGATGGTGTGTATAGTAGGCCAAATCTTCCCATATCCTCAAGCGTTGAATTCATAGCGGTAGCTGAATGAATGGTTCCATCAGGGAACAAGTTGGGCACAAATTCACCAGTACCGGCATATTTGAAGAGTCTATCGTATAGGTGATCCACCATTTTCTTTCCAGTGACGTTTTCAATGGCTACACTCAATACTTGCGTATTCATACTAGCATACTGATACAGGCTATAGGGTTCAGCAATTTTTTTTGCTTCACGAATTACATCTATCCAATCTTCATGCTTTCCTTCGTACAGGTCTCCAAATGAGGCTTGGTAGTAGCGCTGTTCCATAGTGCCGTATTTGTACATATTACCCGATACATCATCAGCATTTAAACCTGCCGACATGGTTAAAACCGCTCGAACGGGAACATTATCCCAATCGCTACCCTTTAATCTTGGAACGTAATCGGTAATTGGAGCGTTATCATCCACTTTACCTGATACAATTAAATCCATCATAAGCGTGCCGGTAACAGCTTTGGTTACAGACATCCAAACATGCTTGTCTTCAGGGCGCATTCCAGGGTAATTTTCATAAACCACTTTTCCCTTATGTATCATCATGATGGCCTGTAGTCTAGATTCGGAAGAATTCGTGTACTCGATTAGCGTTGGAAATGCATTCCCTTCTACGTCATCATAGGTAATCTCATCGAACCTGCTATCCAATACTCTCGGCAACTCAAATTGATTCTCTGAAGCTGGCACCACGGCACTTGGTAAAAATTCCCACATGAAATTGTGGTAATAGAGAGCATCATCCATACCGGTCTCTTTATCATCCATAACATCCGAGGTGAAATGTCTTGCAGAGAATAAATCTTGAGCCCTACGCATTCTGTTGAGTGGGTAACCTTCTTCAAGAAGTTTTTTATGCTCAGCTACCGTTAAATTATTCTTTTGTCCTGCATATTTTTTAAGAAATACTTCAGTGTTTGGAGGCACAGAAGTCGTTTTTTCTGTAGAAGCACTAGCTTCCGTTTTTGTGTTTTCTGTTTGGCTACAACTTACTGTAAGCATTGCAATAGCTAGGATTGCTATAAATCTAGGATAAAAATTTGTTTTCATGATTTTTATTTTTATTAATGTTTTTTAATTAATTATCATGATGCAAAGATGCTATGCTTTTAGCAGGTATGCTTATAAGGTAAATTAAGAACCATGCTTAATCTAGATTAAGGTGTAAGGTTCTTACTTGATTTTACTTAGTAATTAGTCGGTTTATAAAGCAAATAGAAGTTTGTAGGTATAATAATTGAACAATAGGTATCCATTGTATGAGTTCAAATAAATAGGAATAAATACGTAATTAGGTATATGTTTAAATTATACATATCTGCAGTATTGTGATAAGAATTCGTTCAATATATGTTAATTAAAAAAGGGGAGGTTTAGATTTTAAAAAAAGTATTAAAAAGCTTCAGAGAAATTAAAATAAAGCCCCGTACTATTTTTTCCAATACCAAAATCTACACGTACATTCATTCTAGGTTGTACTTCATACCGAAAGCCAACACCGCCATTTGGTAGCCAATTTTGAAAGTCATCAAAGCTATTTCCTATAGAACCTGTTCCTAGCCAGGTTACAAGACCTACTTTACTCATGTCTTTCATTTTATTTAAAAACATATAGCGCCATTCGCCTATGAAGGCCATCCCAGATTTGTCACGGTATAACCCGTTTAAGTAGCCTCTTAATAAATCTGTTGAACCAATAAGTGTCATGGCGCTATAAGGCACATGTCCCATGGCTTTTCTAGTGTATAATTTTGCAGCTAAAAGATTCCCTGGTCTATTTAAGGTTTTATAATATCTAGCATCTAATTCAATAGCTTCAAAGTTTTGATTACCTCCTAATTTATCGGTGGCATTATAATAAGAAAAAGAGATGTAAGCGCCTTTATAGGCATTTACCACAATATCTCTGCTATCAAAAGTTAAGGAATAAAAGACGCCAGACTCCCTTATTTTTGGTCCAAATTCTATGTAATTGGGGTCAATGGCCATTATGGGGTTGGTTTCTTTTACGTCAAAATTACTATACATAAAGGCTATACCTCCATAAAGATTTGGTAGTATTTGATACTCTATTTTGGGTTCAACCTGATAAAATGTTCTGTTGTATTCTGAGGTGTCTTCACCTTTTTCAATAGCAGCATTGTTTTCATATCCTATGCCAAAATAATCGGCGCGAACGTTAGAGAATTTTGCAGCCATTCTTGCTCTTAACTTATTATCTAGCCAAAACGTGTTAACAATAGACCCTAGCGTAATATTACCTCTGGTACTGATGCTACCAAGTAATGGAATAGATGAACGCTGTAAATTTTTATTGGCCCTATTGGTACTGAATGTATATAGTAGTCCGCCCCCAAGTAAAGCCCCTGATTCGGGTGTATAACCTGGACCAGCAAAAATACTGAGAAAAGGACCGCCAACAGCAATAGTAGAGTCCTTTCGTTGTTGTCTCTTTTTTAGAGAGGAGGTAATCTTTCCAAAAAAGGATTTGCTTTGTCCAGATACAGGATTAACAAAAGTAAGAACGATAAATAGAGTACTTAATTTTAAAAATTTAAACACAGTATGTTGCTAAAATAGTTAAAGGGTTAAACCAGATAGGAAATTGTTACCTTTAATTCCAAACCTATATCCCAATCCAAATACAACTTGTTGTCTACTTCCCAAGAATGAGTAAATTCCTGTAAAGGTATATCTTTTGTTGATTTGCATATTAACCCCTAAACTCATACTTACAGGATAATACATGGTTTTGTCAAATCGGTATTTTAGTTCAACAGGTTCATTACTTGATAGCCACCTTGAAGCTCCATCATAAATGGGGAATAACACCTCTTGTTCACTGTCTGGTAGCTCATCATACCAATCGTTTAATTGGTTTAAAGCCGCTGCTTTCTTTTCAGGGGTAATACCGACCAGTTTTTCTAAATCAACGGTACCACTGCCGCCTTTACTAATACCCAAATATTGAGCACCCACTAAAACGACAAGGTTTCGGTCTGGGCGTTTAGGAAATCGAAACATATAACCACCTCTACCTCCTAAAACAATGGTTTTTGAAGGCTGATCTAAGTTTTTCATAAAGGTCCATACCATAGTAAAATCTCCCGATAAAACTAAAGGACCAACACCACCCGCCACAACAGTACCCCAACCAATTCCTGTTCCATTATTGTTGGTATTAAAGGTTAAATCAAAAGGCAACCCTAAGTTAATTTCAGTTTGAGAGTTTATTCGTCCTGCTATACCGTAAAAATTTAAAAATGGTAGCAACCAAAAATCATATCTTACATTAACAGCATTGACATCTGCTTGAATTTTTCTGAATCGTGCTATACCATCTATACCTATTAAATTATCAGAATCGAACCCTACATAAGCATTACTTATATTTATATTCTGTCTAGACCATGCGTAATTAACTCCAATACCATTGGGATAAGGTAAATCGAACCCCATTTTTCTTAATTTAGACCCCAAAATAGGAAAATGCCATTCGTAAGGCGTTTCCATTAAGCTGTCCCGATATTTTTGATATTCTTCTGAAATACTTATATTGGCTATCTGACCCATACATGAGCCTTTTACTAAAAATAACCCAATTATTACAGCTATATATGTTATATTCTTTTTAATCATGTCTGAGTACAATTGTTGCTTCTTTAAAGTTATTAGCTATTTGAACATTATCCCATGCTGATTTGTAAATGAGCAAGGATATAATGGTTGCAACGCGTTCTTCTGTAATAGTGTCTTCAAAAATACCACTATTTACAACGGCATCTATTAAGTTTTGAACCAGTTGTTCTATGTCTGTTTCTTTAATCTTCTGAAGCACAGGGAGCAATACATTTTTAATGTTCTCTTCGGTAATAGTGTCTTTAATAATGTCTAAGTCTAAAATAACCTTAGCGAAAAAGTTAGCCACGGCTTCGGCATTAAGATTGGCAAAGGCTTCCAAAATTGGAAGAAGTAGGGATTTTACTTTTTCGGGCGTGATATTTTCAGAAATAAAATCATTAAGAGCATTGGCTATAGCTAAACTGGTAAGCTCTGGGTTTATATTTTCTAGAATAGGGCTTAAAAAATCAGTTAAATAGCTAATAATCTCTGGGCCAATTTCAGGTTCAAGGCTCAATAACCATTCAGCAATAGTGCTTCCTGCTATTTCCGGGTCAATAGATTGCAAGTAAGTGATACCAAGTTGAAACGCAGAACTTATATTGTTTTGGTTTAAAAACTGACTGATGATTAATCCTGCCACCTCATCAGCAGCCTTTTCAGGGCCACCAACAAGACCAATTACGGGTTTAGCAGCAATAAAGGCAGCCTTAATCGTACTTTGCATGCTTTCATAATCTGGCTGTAAATTAATGTCTGAAAAACTATCATTAATTACATTAACAATGCCTTCTATGGCATTAGTGGCCTCTGTAGCCAATTCTCCCATTTTTAAAATAGATGTTTCATCAATTTTTTGTGTAAATGGTAGAATTAAGTTAGATACGTTTTCCTGGTTAATCCATATGTCACTAACATAATAGGCTAGCGTATCAGAAACTGTTGTTATTTTTTCTTCATCTAATTTTGTAAAATCACGCCAAGCATCGGTAAGTACTGGTTGTAATACATTGGGTGCAAAAACTTCAAAAAATAGGTTAACAATTAATGTTGAAATTGTTTCAGATACCTTCTCAGCATTGGTAGGAATAGATTCTATGTAAGGAAAAATGACTTCGTAAATGGTGTCGGCAGTGATATTTTCATTGATGAACGCCACAATAACCGCACTGATGTCCTCTGAAACTTTATCAGGGTCAATATTGGTCAATTTTTCTAGTTGTTCTTTAAGTAATTGGGTTAGCGCAGATTCCCAGTCTATTTGAGAGAGCACCTTATAGATTTCTGAGGCAAGAAATTTAGCAGCAGTTTCCTCATCAAATTCATTTATAAATTCTAGTTTTCCCGAAATGGCATCAACAATAACGTTGTTAATTAAAGATTGTAGCTTCTCATTATTGAAAAGCAAATGAGCCATGAGGTCTCCAATCTTCTCGGGTGATTTATTGGCCACTTTATCAATAAGGTCTTGATTGACTTTATTCACTAATCTGGCGATACTTCCTTGATTTGCAGTTAAAATAATTTCATTGTTATTACCATCGTATAAATAGTCATAAATTAATTTCTCTGCAGCGCTTATTCTTACATTTTTATCGTTAAAAACAAAATATTTAACATCTTTATCGCCTCCAATCAAATCTAACTGACCGTCTTTGGTCAAAACTTTTCCATCATGGGTAAAATTCACTTTGTAAGTGCGCATCTCAGAGGCATCAAGCACCATATCGTCCAAATCGTAAATGCCTTTTTTTATCAAAGAATCCGTACTGTTAAATAGAATTGGTGGTGGGATGTCATCATTGGCCACTTCAATTTTAAATTTAGCCAATTTCCATTCGTATTTTCTTAAAATGGTGTTAGCCTCATCAACAGCTTCAATAACGGTGTCAACTGGTTCTTCACAAGTAAACAACAATAGCAAAAGCGGAAGTAAGGCAGCATGAAGCTTCCTCATAGCATTTTTATTTTTTATAATTTTTAATCAAATTTAACAAACTTTTAGGATATTGTATTAAGAATTGAAATTTTATAATGGGTATAAAAATGAGGCATTGCCTTTTCATTATGTTTACTAGTTAAAGGTTTGCGTAATCAAGTAATGGTTGGTCTCACTGTAAGAGTCAATTTAATTTTGGTTATTTTTGCAGCGTTATGCAAGAGTTAAAACTTTCAAATTGGTTGCCTACCACAAACAAAGAGGTGAAAATTCGCGGTTGGGATGAGCTCGATGTCATCCTGTTTAGCGGTGATGCCTATGTGGATCATCCATCATTTGGTCCTGCTGTTATTGGACGTATTTTAGAAAGTTACGGGTTAAAGGTGGCTATTGTGCCCCAGCCTAATGTGAATGATAATCTTCAGGATTTTGTAAAATTAGGGTCGCCAAAGTTATTCTTCGCCGTTACAGGTGGTTGCATGGATCCTATGATTAGCAATTATAATGCTAATAAAAAACGTCGGGATAAAGATGCATATACACCGAATGGTGATATTGGATTTAGACCAGATTATGCTACTTCTGTTTATACCAAAATACTTAAGGATAAATGGCCCAATGTACCCGTGTTGATTGGTGGGATAGAAGCGTCATTACGTCGTGTTACCCATTATGATTATTGGAGTGACAGGCTAATGCCAACCATTTTAGAAAGCTCTAAAGCGGATATGTTGGTATATGGTATGGGTGAGCAACCCTTACGGGAAATTGTGCGTTTGCTTCAAAAAGGCGTACCATTTAGCAGCATTAATACTGTAAAACAAACGGCTGTTTTACTGAGTGAAAAAGATAAAATACCAAAAAATAGTAATTGGGAAGATGTAGAGATTGTTTCACATGATATTTGCTTGAAAGACAAAAAGGCGTTTGCATCTAATTTTAAAATTATTGAGCAAGAGTCCAATAAATTGGCAGCACGGCGTATTTTTCAGAAGGTAGGAAATAAAACCTTGATGATTAATCCACCCTATCCTACCATGACGGAAGAAGAGATTGATGCATCTTTTGATCTACCTTACACGCGTTTACCACACCCGAAATACAATAAACGTGGCCCGATTCCAGCCTTTGAGATGATTAAGTTTTCTATTAACATCCATCGAGGCTGTTTTGGCGGTTGTAGTTTTTGTACTATTTCGGCGCATCAAGGAAAGTTTATTGCGTCGCGAAGCCAGGCGTCTATTTTAAAGGAAGTAGATACCGTGGCAAATATGCCTGATTTTAAAGGGTACTTGTCTGATATTGGTGGGCCAAGTGCCAATATGTATAAGATGAAGGGAAAAATACAAACTATATGTGATAAATGTGTAGCACCTTCATGCATTTCACCTGTTATTTGTAGTAATCTGGATACCTCTCATAAACCTTTAACGCAGTTATATCAAGCGGTTGATAATCATCCTAAAGTAAAAAAATCGTTTATAGGAAGCGGTATTCGTCACGATATGTTGGTGCCAGAATTCAATAAAAATGCGGACCCTAAAGAGTTAGATGATTATACTGAAGAGGTTATGACCAAACATGTTTCTGGGCGTTTAAAAGTAGCACCAGAACATACCAGCGACCCCGTATTGAAATTGATGCGTAAACCATCATTTACTTATTTTCATAAGTTTAAAGAACGTTTTGATAAGATTAATGTAAAAAACAAGCTGAAACTTCAGTTAATTCCATATTTTATTTCGAATCACCCAGCTTGTGAAGCTGAAGACATGGCTAATTTGGCTGCCGAAACTAAAGACATGGGTTTTCAGTTAGAGCAGGTGCAAGGGTTTACGCCTACCCCTATGACGGTAGCTACTGTTATTTATTACAGTGGGTATCATCCGTACACCTTAAAAAAGGTGCGCACCCCTAGAACCAGAAAGGAGAAAGATGAACAGCACCGTTTCTTCTTCTGGTATAAAGATGAAAATAAAGCGTGGATTAGAAATACCTTGAATAAATTAGGGCGTCAAGATTTGTTGGATGTCTTGCTTCCGAAGAAGGAAGAGCAATGGCGCAAAAACAAGCCTGGTAAACCAAAACACACCTTTAATGATGCCGTGCCATTTAATAGAAGAAAAAACAAGGTAAAATACCGCTCGAAGAAAAAACCGCGTTAGCAACTATTTTGTTGCACGCTCTAATCTGTCGTTGATAGATTTTCCAAGGCCATGATTAGGTAAGCGTTCTGCTATAATAATGTCTATATTTTCATGATCCAATTGATGAAGGGCATCATACAATCGCGAGGCGGCTTCTTCTAAATTTCCGGTTTCTGATAAAATTATTTGTGATGAAACTTCCCTGTTCAACTTGTTTCGAAATGCTAAAATGCCAATGCGTTTGTTGCTATAGTTTTCAACTACGTCCTCCAAGTCATCAGTTAAAATCGTTTTGGTTGAAGGTGCGTAGTGTCGTTCCAGCATACCAGGTGCTTCCGGACTAATCTCATCTTTGGTTTTAACCTTAACGGGTCCAACCACGGCTTCAATGACCTCAAGCGCTAGGGCTCCAAAACGGTACACAATAGGTTCATCGCCTTCAAAGCCAATAATGGTAGATTCAATACCATTCATACAAGCCCCGCCATCTAATACCTGCTTAATATCGTTTTTAAAATAGTGTTCAACATGTTCGGGTTTTGTAGGACTGATGCTTCCAAACGGATTCGCACTAGGGGCCGCCAACGGAAATTCAATTTCTTCCAACAAAGCCAATGTTACCGGATGATTAGGTACACGCACGGCAACCGTATCTTTTTTAGCGGTAATTAAATCTGGAATTTTAGCTTGTTTTTTCAGTACTAAGGTCATAGATCCAGGCCAAAAAGCTTCCGCTAATAATTTCGCTTTGTCAGGAATATAGCTAACGATTTCTGGCAAATCATCAACCGAAGGAATGTGCACAATCAACGGATTAAAAAATGGTCGTAGTTTGGTTGAAAATATCTTTTTTATGGCCGTTTCGCTGTATATATTTCCAGCCAAGCCATACACGGTTTCAGTAGGGATGGCAACAATATCATCAGTACGCAATATACTTGCAGCTTGCTGTATGTCTTTAGAAATAATGCTCATGGTTAAAAAAAATATGAGGGCAAAATTAATTAAAAAATGAACAATCCAGTCCAAAAACAATTTCAGATATTCATTTTTTCCATTGATGGAAAAACGAATCCAAATAATCTGGGCTTACGAATCTTTATCTAAATTTTTTGTTTGCCTCTCAAGTTTTAGGAACTCGCCTTTAAAATTAGTACTTCATAAAATGTTCTGTTAGGCTCAAACAACCTGAAATTTTACAGGGACTTTACTTCAAGCTTTACGATAAACTTTCGATAGGTCAAAATTAATTTCAACAAAGAAGCAACCTCCAAGAAAAAATGCTTACTCCAGATAATTATAGTGAGACTTTCGATGTTTTAATTTTAAATCATTCAGGACCCTAATAATAAAGAAAGATTAATGCGCCTCTAGCCAATTGTTTCCAACACCTAAATCAACATCTAACGGAACATCCAATTTATAAGCATTTTCCATTTCAGTTTTCACCAAGGTTTTTATAGCTTCTAATTCTGGTTTGTACACATCAAACACCAATTCATCATGTACTTGGAGTAGCATTTTGGTTTTAAAATGACCTCCTTCTAATTTTTTGTAAATATTAATCATGGCAATTTTAATAATATCTGCAGCACTTCCTTGAATAGGCGCGTTTACCGCATTACGCTCAGCAGCGCCGCGAACCACAGCATTACGAGAATTAATATCTTTTAAGTAACGGCGGCGCCCTAAAACCGTTTGCACATAACCATGATCACGAGCAAAATCTACTTGTTCACTAATGTAGTTTCTTAGTTTTGGATAGGTAGCATAATAGGTGTCAATCAATGCTTTTGATTCAGCTCTAGATAAATTAGTTTGATTGCTTAATCCGAAAGCAGAAACTCCATAGATAATTCCAAAGTTTACAGTTTTGGCATTACTACGTTGTTCACGAGTCACTTCTTCAATAGGCACATTAAACACTTTTGAAGCGGTTGAAGCATGAATATCTTCTCCGTTTTTAAAGGCTTCAATCATGGTTTTTTCCTGACTCAATGCGGCAATAATGCGTAATTCTATTTGTGAATAATCGGCTGCCAATAAGGTGTAGTCGTCATTTCTAGGAATAAAAGCTTTTCTCACCTGTCTGCCACGTTCGGTTCTAATGGGAATATTTTGTAAGTTCGGGTTATTACTACTTAAACGTCCAGTGGCGGCCACTGTTTGCATGTAGTCGGTATGCACTCTGCCAGTGGTTTCTTCAACTTGATTCGGCAAAGCATCAACATAGGTGCTTTTTAGTTTTGAAAGTCCTCTAAAGTCCAAGATTTTTTGAATAATATTATGATCTTTTGCTAAGTAACTTAAAACATCTTCAGCAGTTGAATATTGTCCGGATTTTGTTTTTTTAGGTTTGTCAACCAGTTTCATTTTTTCAAATAAAATGATGCCCAATTGTTTTGGTGATGCTATATTGAATGTTTCACCTGCAGCCTCGTAAATACTTTTTTCAAGTGATGCAATGTCTTTATTGAGTTGCTCCGATAACGTATTTAAAAACCCTTTATCTAAATTTATACCTTCTAATTCCATAGCCGCTAAAACCCTTAGTAAAGGAATCTCAATATCATCAAACAGTTTTTGAGTATTGGCTTCGCCTAATTCATTTTTAAAGTGTTCTTTAAGCTGTAGGGTAATATCGGCATCTTCAACAGCATATTCGGTTTGCTTTTCTACTGGAACCTCTTCCATAGATATTTGATTCTTTCCTTTTTTACCAATCAACGTTTCAATAGAAATAGGGGTGTAGTTTAAATAGGTTTCAGAAAGGACGTCCATGTTATGACGCATGTCTGGATTTATCAGATAGTGGGCCAACATGGTGTCGAAAAGTTTGCCTTTAACCTCAATGTTGTATTTGGCAAGCATTTTAATATCGTATTTTAAATTCTGGCCTATTTTCTCAATAGTTTCATTTTCAAAAAAAGGACGAAGTTCTTCTATCAATTCTTGAGCCTTCTTTTGGTCTTTAGGGAAAGGTAAATAGAAGCCTTTACCAACTTCCCAAGAAAAGGCAATACCTACTAATTGTGCAGTTAGAGGGTTTAATCCAGTGGTTTCAGTATCAAAACAAACTGAATGCTGTTTCATCAGGTTTGTTAAGAACAGTTTAGTTGCTAAATTGGTATTTATATACTGATAAAAATGACTGGTTGTGTCAGCTGTTTTT
This sequence comes from Allotamlana fucoidanivorans, assembly GCF_006265225.1. Classification (GTDB taxonomy): domain Bacteria; phylum Bacteroidota; class Bacteroidia; order Flavobacteriales; family Flavobacteriaceae; genus Allotamlana; species Allotamlana fucoidanivorans. Next base: position 200,481 of record NZ_VDCS01000008.1, read on the forward strand.
CTGGAGTGTTCTAAAGGAACTTGTTGCTCGTTTGAAAGATCTGTTTCAAACAAGGAAAATTGACCAGCGCCTGCCGATTTGGTTTCTTTTCGAGTGGGTTTTTGTTCTGAAATTGTGTTTCTTTTTGTTTCTTCTACCGGGGTTTCGTCTGTTGAAACGGCGAAGGTTTTTATGAAATTTTCCGTTAAACGCCTAAATTCTAAATCCTGAAAAATTTGTTTCACCGCCTCAATATCAGGGTGGTCTAATTCAAAATCTTTGGCATTGAACGTTACGGGAACATCAAGCATAATGGTGGCTAATTTTTTTGAGAGTAGTCCTAATTCACCATTGGCTTCAATCTTCTCTTTCATTTTGCCTTTAAGCTGATTGGTATTCGCTAGTAAACCTTCCATGCTTCCAAACTGGGCTATAAATTTTTTGGCGGTTTTTTCGCCTACACCTGGTAAGCCAGGTATATTGTCACTAGAGTCGCCCATCATGCCTAAAAAATCAATAACCTGCAAAGGGCTGTCAACTTCAAACTTTTTTTGAACCTCGGGGATACCCCAGGTTTCATAGCCTCCGCCAAAAACGGGACGGTACATAAAAATATTTTCAGTAACAAGCTGTGCAAAATCTTTATCGGGCGTTACCATATAGGTTTTGTAGCCTTCTTTTTCGGCTTGACGCGACAAGGTTCCAATTACATCATCGGCTTCATACCCCTCCTTAACCATGATAGGAATATGCATGGCTTTTAATATGTTATGAATGTGGGGTATGGCGGTTCTTATGCCTTCGGGTGTTTCATCTCTATTGGCTTTGTATGCTTCAAACATTTCAACACGATCTGCACTTCCGCCCTTATCAAAACAAACCGCAAGATGGTCTGGTCGTTCACGTTTTATAACATCTAAAAGGGAGTTCATAAAACCCATAATGGCAGAGGTGTCTTCTCCTTTTGAGTTAATTCTAGGGTTTTTTATAAAGGCATAATACCCTCTAAAAATTAAAGCGTAAGCATCTACTAAAAAAAGGCGTTTTTGTTCTGGCATTTTAAATGTTTTGATAGAAAACCAAAACTACAAAAAGTTACTCGTAATATTTAAATTAATAGAGAATTGAGTCTTTGCTTTCATTTTACTTGCGTTGCCTTGTTTTTCTTAACAATTAGTTAAATAAAAACCAGATGCTTAGCATTGCTTCAGAATACTTTTATCTTTGAGTAAAAAAGATTTATGCTACGTTGGGTTATTTTTATCCTGTTATATCTGTTTATTAGTTTTTATGGATTTCAGGCCATAAAAACAGTTACCAAAAATGTTTGGATTCATTTTCTGTTTGTTGCCATTGCTTTAATTATAGCGGTTAATTTTTTGATTCAGTTTACGGTGTATTCTGAAGGGCGCGTTTTAAACCCTGCTAAGAGTTACGCGTTTGGGTTTTTATTAGCTTATATATCATTCAACTTGGTACTCGTACCCTTATTGTTTGGTGAAGATATTTTAAGAGTTATTCTTGGGGTTTATGATAAGTTAGTTACCAAAAATGATGGTTTTTATTTGCCTTCAAGGCGAAAATTTATTAGTCAGATTGCACTTGGATTGGCGGCTATTCCATTGACGTCGTTATTGTATGGGATGTATCGAGGTAAATACCGTTTCAAAGTCTTAAATTACACCCTGCATTTTGAGGATTTACCAGAGGCTTTTGATGGATATAGAATTACGCAAATTAGTGATATACATTCAGGAAGTTTTGATAATAGAGAAAAGATAGAATATGCGGTAAGTCTTATTAACGAACAGGAATCGGATGCTATTTTATTTACAGGTGATATGGTGAATAATAAGGCATCTGAAATGTTGCCTTGGAAAAACTTGTTCAGTACGCTGAAAGCTAAAGACGGTGTATATTCCGTTTTAGGAAATCATGATTATGGCGATTATGTAAGCTGGTCTTCAAAAGAAGAAAAGCTGCAAAACTTAGAAACTTTAAAACAAATGCAGAAAGATATGGGGTTTAATTTGTTGCTGAATGATACCAAGTTCATTGAAAAAGAAGGACAACGTATTGCTGTAGTTGGTGTAGAGAACTGGGGTAAAGGTGGTTTTAAAAAGGCTGGCGATTTAAAAAAAGCGGCTAGGGAGGTAGATGCAAATGATTTTAAAATTTTAATGAGCCATGACCCCTCACATTGGGAAGCAGAAGTAATTAATGATGCGTATCACTATCACCTTACCTTAAGCGGACATACGCATGGTATGCAATTTGGTATTGAAATACCAGGATGGATAAAATGGAGTCCCGTAAAGTGGCGTTATAAACATTGGGCAGGTATTTATAAAGAAATGGGGCAATATATTAATGTGAATAGAGGATTTGGTTATTTAGGCTATCCCGGGCGTGTAGGGATATGGCCTGAAATTACAGTGATTGAGCTTAAAAAAGGGCAAGCCCAAGCATAAGTATTTGTAAATGTTGTATTTCTCTAGAAATTGCTTACTTTTATAATGATACATAAACGCTTAGATAATGACTAGGGATACATCCTTTTGAAATTAGCATAAGTCTGTGTTCATGTGTTTGACTAATAAACAATAGAATATGTCAAAATTCGGGGAACTTATTGATGTTAAAATTCCAGTTTTGTTAGATTTTTATGCAGAATGGAATGAACAGTCAGAGCCCATGCATCTTGTGCTTAGAGATGTAGCCGCTGCTCTTGGTGACAAAGTTAAAGTGATAAAAATTGATGTTAATAAAAATCAAGAATTAGCAGAAGCTTTGCGCGTAAAATCTACACCAACACTCATTATTTACAAAAATGGCGAAATGAAATGGCGTCAAAGTGGAGAGCAAGATGCCAACACATTGATAGATATTGTGCAAGACTATATGTGAGTATTTATGATTTCTTATATGAGGCTTTTGTGATGTATGACGATAACTAATGTTGCTCTCGCAAAAAGAAGATGCTTCAATATTTGCAAGTTTAGCGCCTAATTAAAATCAAGAGCTTCAAAAGTATATCCTCTAGAAGTAAAGTGAGCTAACACTTTAGGTAAAGCGTATTGCATGTTTTTTGAGGCCTTTACACTATCATGAAACACAATAATACTGCCCGATGTTGCTTTATTAATAACATTATTTAAGCATGTTTCAGGACCAATAGAAGCATTCCAATCAAACGATAAAACATCCCACATAATAATGTTGTAGCCTTTTTCTAAAAGTGTTTTGCCTTGTTTTGGGCTAATTTGACCGTACGGAGGTCTGAATAAATTAGAATAGGTTTTGTTTGAATGTTTTAACTGAGATTTTATAATGTATTCTGCCGCAATAGTATCATTTATATAAGGGTTTGTTTTGGTTTTCCAACCTTTTATATGGTTTTTTGTGTGGTTGCCTATGCTATGACCGTTTTTTACCACAGATTGAAAAATGTCAGGATGTTTTTCAATATTATTTCCAATGCAAAAAAAAGTCGCTTTAGCCTGATAGTCATGAAGCGTCTCGAGTACCCAATTAGTGATTTTAGGGGTGGGCCCATCATCAAAAGTGAGATACAAAACCTTGTTAGTAGTTGCTATATCCCAAACATAGTTTGGGAATAATTTTTTGGCAACTACTGGTGTTTTTACAGGAGCTAAGGGCATGCCTTAATCTATGGTTTTAAAGTGAACTATCTGCTTCTATTTGCGGCGCACTATCATTTTGAATGTCTAACTCAGGTTTTTCAATAATGTCTTCTGGTTCGTCTGGACCATAAAAATGTTTAAAAGCCCTTAAATGATTGTTAAAGATTTCTCCTTCGGTTTCAGCAAAGTCAATGTCGTATTTTATGAGCAGATCCACTAAAGCTTTATAGCGCTGAATATCTGTATAAATATCTTCAAATAAACGTTCTTGATTTTCTACACTCAATTGGCTGTAGTAATACAAGTTTTCTTGATATTTTTTAGAAACTGCTTTAAACAATCGTTGTGCTTTTTCTTTATTTTTAACTTCATAGTATATACCAATGTAGGGCTCTAAAAGTGTGTAATACCCATAATATTCAACAGGCATGTTTTCCATCGCTATATCGGCTACTTCTTCAGCTTTATCAAGTTTGTTTTCGTTTATTAGTTGCTCTGCCAAACGGGCTAAGTTGCCTCTGTAAGTAATAGAGTTTTTTCTGGTTTCTACGTCGTGATAAATATCTGGACTGCCACTATTGCCCCAATCCCAGTTTTTAACTTTTTCATACATCAAATCGCTATCTACACGACCCATATCAAACGGATTTGCTCTATCAACAGGAGTTTTTATTGGTACTAGTTTGTAACACATGCCATCTAGTTGAAGGTAGTCCTTCATCCAGATGTAATCATCATCACCAAAACTTCCACCCGTAAAGTATATAGGGCGTTTCCAATCGTTATTGGCAACCACATCAAGCATCAATAATCGGTTTTTATAAAGCGCACTGCCTTGTATATTTATATCAATATACGGTACAATTTGGTTTGCATCCTTTGGTTTTACAATACCCGATTTTAATACGTTATCTGTGTTAACAGGAATTCTTAAATGCCTTGATGGTAAGTAAGTAGCATTGGCATCTTGGCTTCTTACTTTGTTTAAATCTACACCCTGTTGCTGTAACACGTATTTGTATTTTGTTTTAGGGTTGTTGCTTTGAATAAAATTTAAAGCTTCTTTTACGGTTATGGTATCTTTTGTAACTTCTGAAATGATAATATAATCATTGGTGCCATAACGGTAATTTTCATGTGTAAGTTGTGATGGTATGGGGTCGCTCTCATAAGCTTTGCGTTTCATTTGATCGATATACCAATCGGTTTGAAATAAACTGGTATTTACCACCCGAACATCTGTACGGTAGCCTTCAATTTCTTGAGCATACCAAAGCGCAAAGGTGTCATTATCGCCAATGGTAAATAAGATGCCGTTTTCGGCACAAGAATCGAGGTATTTTTTAGCCATGGCATTGGCGGTATGTTTGCCTGAACGGTCATGGTCATCCCAGTTATTTGCAGCTAAAATGCCTGGTACTAAAATTAAGCATACTATGGTGATTATTGAAGCAGCGAGCTTTTTAGGAAGCATATTTTTAACGGTGTTGTAAATAGCATAAACACCAAATCCAATCCAAATAGAAAATACATAAAACGATCCTACTACAGAATAATCCCGTTCTCGCGGTTCAAAAGGTCTTACATTGGTGTATACCTGAATGGCAATACCCGTAAACAGAAAAAATACAAGCATCACCCAGAATCGGTTTTTGTCTGTATTAAATAAAAAGAAAAATCCTAATAGCCCTAAAATAAGCGGAAGCATATAATAAGTGTTTCTGGCTTTATTGTTTTTTACATCGCTTGGTAAGTTGTCTTGAGAGAGTCCTAAATGCCATTCGTCAATGAACTTTATTCCAGAAATCCAGTTGCCGTGGTTGTCATATCTTCCTTGAATATCATCTTGTCTCCCTGAAAAATTCCACATAAAATAGCGCCAATACATATAACCTAATTGGTATTCAAAAAGATATCTGATATTACTTGCTAATGACGGTTTTTCAATGTCTATATAATCTTTAAACTGTCTTAAGAAGTTATGGTAATCTTCATAATCTATATTGCCTTTTGCTACGTCGTTTTTAAAATTGGCAACAGCAGAACGCAATTCGTTTTCCATTTGATATTCTGACTTCAATTTAAAATTTAAAAAACCAGAAAACATCATATAATTTTCGGCATGCTCTGGACTCCACATGCGTGGTAGAATTGAGGCATGCTTTGAGTTATAGTTTTGCTTTGCGTTTTTGTAATCATTTACAATGACATATTTGCCTTTTTGTTCATCCTTTTCATAGTTGGGTTTGTCATCAATGTAAGGATTGTTCTCATCTAAATAGGCATACTGATCGGTAAACTGAGGTCCATAAAACAAATGGGTCTCAGGGTATTGCTCTAAGTTATAGTACGCTAAAAGTTCTCTGGCACTATCAGGGTTATTCTCATTAATAACTACATTAGCATTGGCTCTAATAGGAAGCATTAACCATGTAGAAAAACCAATAATAATAAAGGTGATACAAAGAATAGCGGTATTTAAATGCACATAATTTTTTTGTCTGGTATATTTTAAGGCATAGAAAATAACCGCCACTAGAGTGATGCCTGCTATGATAGATCCTGAATTAAAAGGAAGGCCAATAGTATTGATGAAAAAGATTTCAAAGGCACTGAATATTTTAAGAATATTTGGAGCAAGCAGTTTAAATACAAACAATAAAACACCCACCGAAACCACATTAGCAATAATAAAGTTTTTTAAGGTAATGGTTTTATAATTCTTAAAATAATAGAGTAAACCAATAGCAGGAATAGTTAATAATCCCATAAAATGCACACCAAAAGAAAGTCCAATGATAAAAGCGATTAAAATGAGCCAACGGTTTCCTCTGGGTTTGTCCATATCTTGTTCCCATCGTAAACCCAACCAAAAAAGAACAGACATAATTAAGGTGGCTAAGGCATATACTTCGGTTTCTACAGCATTAAACCAGAATGAATCGGTAAAAGTAAAAGCTAAGCTTCCAACAAGGCCACTACCCAAAATAGCCATGGCTTTTCCTGGTGAAAGAGGCTTTTCATGATTAACAAGTCTTGTTAACAACAGTGTGATAGTCCAGAACATAAACAAAATAGTAAACGCACTAGCCGCAGCACTCATCATGTTCATCATAACGCCTATTTGGGAAGGCTCAAGGGCAAATATGGAGAAGAATGCGCCGAGCATTTGGAACAGCGGCGCTCCTGGTGGATGCCCCACTTGAAGCTTTGAAGAGGTTAATATATACTCGCCAGCATCCCAGAAACTTACGGTAGGTTCAACGGTTAAGCTATAGGTTATAAATGCTATTAAAAAAGAGAACCAACCTAAAATGGTATTCCATTTTTTATAGTCAAAATGTGCCATGTAACGTAATATTTATTTGCAATGGCGAATTTAACAATAAATATGGTACTGCAAATGTTTTTAAGTAAACCTTAAGCCTTGGTAAATATTTTTTTTAAAAAAAACTTGCGAAAATAAAACTTTGTACTAAATTTGCACCCTCAATTACACAATGGCCTATGGTGTAACTGGCAACACGTCTGGTTTTGGTCCAGAAGAGTCTAGGTTCGAGCCCTAGTAGGCCAACAGAAATTGAATGAAGTCCTTGCTTTTTAGTAGGGACTTTTTGTTTTTATCTGGTTAATGAACACGCTAATGCTTTTTGAGTTTAAATTTTAAAAGTCATAACAGGGCGTTTTGCGTGGTTTACCAAGTCTTCACTAATACTACCATTAAAGAAATGTGAGATACCTTGTCTGCCATGGGTGCTCATACCAATTAAATCGGCGCCAATAGATTGGGAGAAATTCATAATGCCTTTTTCTATAGTCATATCATTATAAATATTCATAGAGCAATCTCTTAGCGAGGTGTCTTTAATAAAATGCGCCATGCGTTCGTGAGATGTGGCTGACACTGTAAATTTGTTGGGGGTATTCACCATAAGTAAATGTAGTTTGGCTTGAAATAGCTTCGCAAAGGTTAAGGCTTTTTTGAAAGCAGGTAAGCATTCCTTTTTAAAATCTGAAGCAAAAACAAAATGGTTTACTTTAAAAGTTGGGTGTTCTTTTTTAATGACCAGAACAGGTGTTTCTGATGTTCTAACCACTTTTTCAGTATTGCTACCAATAAGCAGTTCTCTTAGACCATTGACGCCATTTGACCCCATAATAATCAAGTCTATATCTTCTTTTTTACAGGTTTGGAATATGCCTTTAAAAACCTCACGAAAATCAACCAATTCATGAATATTAATATCTTTTAAAAAGGGTTTGTTTTTTAAGGTTTCAAATTTTTTATTAGCTAATTTCATAAAGAAAATAGCTTCAGGAAGTGCGCTTTGTGCACCTAAGGGGTCAATTTCTTGTAAAGGGATTTCTAGCATGTGTAACAAATAAATGTCGCATGAGTGTTGTTTTGCTAATTGTGCTGCAACTTTTAAGGCGTTTTCAGCCTGAGGGGAAAAATCGGTAGGAACTAAAATTTTTTTCATGCGTTTTAAGAGTTAGGTTGGTTTAAAATCAAAGTCATAATAGTGAAAAAGTGCTGTTGATGTGTTTTTTACGAATCACCTTTATTTTGTTGAACTTCTGTATCTTGATGTATTTAAATTTATGAATTATTCCTTTAAAAATCAATAAAATGTTATATATTTGCACCGTTGAAAGGCGAAATTAAGAATATGAGGGGACGGAAAGTCCCCTCTTTTTATACTAAAAATGTTTAAAACCAAAGTCAAAGAATTATTAGAAGCCGGATTGACTGAGCGTCAAGATTTATTTTTGATCGATTTTTCTATAAATACCGAAAATAATATTAAAGTGATTATTGATGGTGATCAAGGGGTTTTAGTTGAAGATTGTATTCAGATAAGTAGAGCTATTGAGCATAATTTAGACAGGGAAGAAGAAGATTTCTCTTTAGAAGTCATGTCGGCAGGAGCTTCATCACCACTGGTGCATAAACGTCAATACAACAAAAATAAAAATAGAACGCTTAAGGTGAAAACAGCTTCTAAAGAAATAGAAGGAACGCTTACTCAAGCAACTGAAGAAACTATTACTCTTGAGTGGAAGGCCAGAGAACCAAAACCCGTAGGTAAGGGCAAGGTAACTGTTAAAAAGGAAGCCGTAATTCCTTTTGAAGATATTATTGAAGCAAAAGTTATGATTAAATTTTAATTTAAAAGAGATATGGAGAATGTCGCGTTAATTGAATCTTTTTCAGAATTCAAAGACGATAAGCTAATTGACAGAGTAACGTTAATGGCAATTTTAGAAGACGTATTTAGAAGTGCCCTAAAAAAGAAGTATGGCGATGATGATAATTTCGATATTATTGTAAACCCTGATAAAGGTGATTTAGAAATTTGGAGAAATAGAATTGTTGTTGCTGATGGTGAAGTAGAGGATGAAAATCAGGAAATTTCTTTATCAGAAGCCAGAAAAATTGAGCCAGATTTTGAAGTTGGAGAAGATGTGTCTGAAGAAGTTAAGCTTATAGATTTAGGGAGACGAGCTATTTTGGCCTTACGTCAAAACCTAATCTCTAAGATTCATGAACACGACAATACCATCATTTATAAACAATTTAAAGATTTAGTAGGAGAGATTTATACAGCTGAGGTGCACCATATTCGTCACAGAGCTGTTATTTTACTAGATGATGAAGGTAACGAGATTGTTTTGCCAAAAGACAAGCAGATTCCTTCAGATTTCTTTAGAAAAGGAGATAACGTAAGAGGTGTGATTGATAGTGTAGAGCTTAAAGGAGCAAAACCTACGATCATTATGTCAAGAACCTCACCATTGTTTTTAGAGAAGTTGTTTGAACAAGAAATCCCAGAAGTTTTTGATGGTTTAATTACCATTAAAAATGTAGTAAGAATACCAGGAGAAAAAGCTAAAGTAGCGGTAGACTCTTATGATGATAGAATAGATCCTGTTGGTGCTTGTGTAGGTATGAAAGGTTCAAGAATTCATGGTATTGTGCGTGAATTAGGTAATGAAAATATTGATGTTATTAACTATACTAATAACTTGCAGTTGTTTATTACCAGAGCATTAAGCCCAGCAAGAGTAACATCTATTAAAATTAATGAAGAAACGAAACATGCTGAGGTTATCCTAAAACCTGAAGAGGTGAGTAAAGCCATTGGTAGAGGTGGTCATAACATCCGATTAGCAGGTCAGTTAACAGGATATGAAATTGATGTGTTTAGAGAAGGTGCCGAGGAAGATGTTGAGTTAAGAGAGTTTTCTGATGAGATTGAAGATTGGATTATTCAAGAGTTTAGTAAAGCAGGTTTAGATACCGCAAAAAGTATTTTAGAACTTGATGTGAACGATTTGGTAAAACGAACAGATTTAGAAGAAGAAACTATTTATGATGTGATTAGAATTCTTAAAGAAGAATTTGAAGAATAATAAATAAAAGTGCAGTTTTGCATTAATGTTATGCCCTCAAGCGGGTAATGTATATATTTGAGTATTTTAAAGGCAATTTATGGCTGAAACAATTAGATTAAATAAAGTATTACGCGAACTTAATATCTCTCTAGATCGTGCGGTTGAATTTTTAGATTCAAAAGGCATTTCTATAGAGAAGCGTCCAACTACAAAAATTTCTCAGGATACCTATGATATTCTATCTGATGAATTTGAAACAGACGCGAGTAAAAAAATGAGATCGCAAGAAGTAGGTGAAGCGAAGCAGAAAGAAAAGGAGGACTTACGTATTAAACGTGAACAGGAGTTAGAAGCTAAGCAAAAAGCCCAAGAAGCCATAGAATTAGCAAAACAACAAGAGGTAGTTAAAGCGTCTAAAAGCCTATCTGGACTTAAAACAGTTGGAAAAATTGATTTAGATTCCAAGAAGAAGGTAGAGGAGCAAAAACCAATTGAAGAAAAGAAAGAAGAACCTGTTGAAAAGCCAGTAGAACAGCAACCTGTGAAGGAGGAAATTATTAAGGCTAAAGCGCCAAAAATTGCAGTGAAGCCAGTTGCTCAAAATATAGAAACGCCTGTAGAAAAACCAACAGAAAAGCCTGTTGAAGTGCCCATGCCAGAGGCAACTTTGCCAAAGGAAGAAGAAAAACCAAAAGCACTTACCAAGTTGGATGATGAAGGTAATGTGATTCCAGAGGAAAGGGTAAAGACACAATATCAAAAACTTACAGGACCCAAAATTGCAGGTGATAAAATAGATTTATCTCAGTTTAACAAACCTAAAAAGAAGAAAGAAGACAAAAAAGCTGATGATAAGAAAGATGACGCACCTAAGAAAAAGCGTCGTCGTATCAGTAAAGCTGGGGCCGCCAATGCTGGCGGACAGAATAGACCGGGAGGAAATCAACAACGTCCTGGTGGACAGAATAAAGCAGGCGGAAACGATCGTTTTAAAGGAAAAGGACGAAGAAATATTGTTAAAGAAGAGCCTAGTGAAGAAGATGTAAAAAGACAAGTGCGCGAAACACTAGAAAAACTTCAAGGTAAATCCAGTAAAGGAAAAGGGGCTAAATACAGAAGAGATAAACGAGATCAGCATAGAGAACAATCTGAGCTTGATCAACAATTAGAAGCAGCAGAAAGCAAAATACTTAAGGTTACAGAATTTGTAACAGCAAGTGAAATGGCTACGATGATGGATGTTAGCGTAACACAAATCATATCTGCTTGTATGTCTCTTGGTATGATGGTGACCATGAATCAGCGCTTAGATGCTGAAACTTTATCTATTGTAGCTGAAGAGTTTGGTTATAAAGTAGAATTTGTAACAGCTGATATTGAAGAGTCTATTGAAGAAGTTAAAGATAAGCCAGAAGATTTAAAACCAAGGGCTCCAATTGTTACTGTTATGGGACACGTGGATCATGGTAAAACATCGCTATTGGATTATATCCGAGAGGAAAATGTAATTGCTGGTGAGTCTGGTGGTATTACACAGCATATTGGAGCTTACGGGGTAAAGTTGGAGAACGGACAAAAAATCGCCTTTTTAGATACACCGGGTCACGAGGCTTTTACAGCAATGCGTGCTCGTGGTGCTCAAGTGACCGATATTGCGATTATTGTAGCAGCAGCAGATGATGATATTATGCCACAAACAAAAGAGGCTATTTCGCATGCTCAGGCAGCAGGAGTTCCTATTGTGTTTGCTATTAATAAAATTGATAAACCAGATGCTAACCCTGATAGAATTAAGGAAGGCTTGGCACAAATGAATTTATTAGTTGAAGACTGGGGTGGAAAAATTCAGTCGCATGATATTTCCGCTAAATTCGGAACGGGCGTTAATGAATTATTAGAAAAAGTGTTGCTTGAAGCTGAATTATTAGAGCTTAAAGCTAATCCTAATAAACCTGCAACAGGTACTGTTGTAGAGGCATTTTTAGATAAAGGGCGTGGTTACGTGTCAACAATTCTGGTGCAGGCAGGAACCTTAAGAGTTGGTGATTATGTATTAGCGGGCCAGCATAGTGGTAAAGTAAAGGCTATGCACGATGAACGAGGGAATGACGTAGTGGAAGCGGGGCCATCAACACCTGTATCTATTTTAGGTTTAGATGGTGCACCACAAGCTGGTGATAAGTTTAATGTATTTGAAGATGAGCGTGAAGCTAAGCAAATTGCCGCTAAACGTGCACAACTTCAAAGAGAGCAATCTGTAAGAACACAGAGACATATTACACTTGATGAAATTGGACGTAGAATTGCATTAGGAGACTTCCAAGAGTTAAATATTATTCTTAAAGGCGATGTAGATGGTTCGGTTGAAGCGCTTACTGATTCGTTCCAGAAATTATCAACGGAAGAAATTCAAGTGAATATTTTACATAAAGGCGTAGGAGCTATTACAGAAAGTGACGTGCTATTAGCTTCGGCCTCAGATGCTATTATTGTTGGATTTAATGTGCGTCCTGTTGGAAATGCTAGAGCAACCGCTGATAGAGAAGAAATAGATATTAGAACCTATTCTATTATTTATGATGCTATAAATGATCTGAAAGACGCAATGGAGGGCATGTTGTCGCCAGAACTAAAAGAAGAGATTACGGGTACTGCTGAAATAAGAGAAATATTTAAAGTGTCTAAAATAGGAAGTATTGCAGGCTGTATGGTAACCAGCGGTAAGATCATGAGAAGTTCTGGAGTACGATTGATTAGAGATGGTGTTGTTGTGTTTACAGGTGAATTAGCGTCATTAAAACGTTTTAAAGATGATGTTAAAGAAGTGACTAAAGGTTACGACTGTGGTATGCAAATTAAAAATTACAACGACATTAAAGAAGGTGATATTGTGGAAGCCTTCCATGAAGTTGAAGTTAAAAAGAAGCTTAAATAAGCCATAGTTAAAAAATAAGAGAGAACAAAAAAGCAACCATTTAGGTTGCTTTTTTGTTTTAAAAAACCTCAAAAAAATGCTACTTTTTAGGTCTGAAAATAAATGCTGCAGGGAATTTGCCTTTAATTTGTTTTAAGGCTCTATCTGCTTCCAATCGTGTTCTGAAGTTGCCAGCCCAAATTTTAAAATTAGGCGTTTCATATTGAATAATAGAAGGCCAATTTTCAAAAGCATCTTTAAATTCTTTTTGAGCTTCATAGGCATCAGAACGATTGCCTGAATATATTTGAATTTTATAGCGTTCAGAATCACTTTTGTTCAGCTCTTTTTTAATACGCATGAGTTTTTCTATGCTTTTGTCCTGATGTATAGCAACCTCTCCTTGTTGCGCATAACTTTCTAAATGGCTAATAAATATGCAGAAAAATAGAAGAATTATACTTTTTAATTTAGTTGAAATCATATATTAATTGTATTTATGCAAATGTAAAAGTATTAAACTTAAAACGTGGTTATTTTATTATTTAGAATCTCTCTAAATTAACTGTTAACATTCAGTTAGTATTTTGGAAATCGACTTTAAATATTACTTTTGCCACACATTTTATACGTGTGATTTTTTTATTTATTAAATGACAAAAGTCATACCAAAATTAAGAAGTTAATTTAACCACAATATGAAAAAGGTGATTCACCGAAAGTCAAGCAGAAACTTTCTTCGTTTAGGCTTAATTGTATTATTAGCGTTTACAACCTCTCTTTCTGCTCAAGAAGGAGATCCAGCAAAAGGAAAATCTTTATTTAATGCCAATTGTGCTGCTTGTCATCAATTAGATAAGAAGATGACAGGGCCTGCCTTACGACAGGTTGAGTCGCGTTTGTCTGACGAGCAGGGTTTAGATAGAGACTGGCTGTATTCTTGGATTCGTAATAGTTCAGGTTTAATTAAGTCTGGTGATGCTTATGCAAACAAAGTGTATAATGAGTTTGGGGGAGCAGCTATGACTGCGTTTCCGCAATTATCAGATGAGGATATAAATAACATTTTAGCCTATACTGCTGAAGAGAAAAAAGCGCCTGCTGCCCAAGCTGCTGCAACAGGAGCTGCTGCACAAACAACGCAAGCTTCTGGTGGTATTTCAAATGAGATTATTCTTGGAGCCTTAGCTATTCTATTTATTTTATTGGCGCTTGGTCTGTATTTGGTTAATAAAACCTTACGGAGATTTGCGGCGGCTAAAAATATTGAGTTAGAACTTGAAACTGGTAGAAAACCATTGTGGAAAGCTTTTGTTGAGAATCAATTCTTAATGATTGTGGTGGCTATCTTCTTCTTGTTGTCTAGTGCTTATTTTGCTTATGGTTATTTGATGCAGGTAGGTGTTGATCAAGGATATCAACCAGTGCAACCAATCCATTTTTCGCATAAAGTTCATGCGGGAGATAATGGTGTTGATTGTAAATATTGCCATTCTTCGGCTAGAGTTAGTAAAACATCAGGAATTCCATCATTGAATGTTTGTATGAATTGTCATAAGTCAATTTATGAGTACAATGGAGAAACAACACCAGAGTATTCAAAAGAATTTTATGATGGTGAGATTAAAAAACTATATGCTGCTGCTGGATGGGATGATGCAGAGCAAAAGTATACAGGTGATTCTAAACCTGTAAAATGGGTGCGTATTCATAATTTACCTGATTTTGCTTACTTCAATCACTCACAACACGTAACTGTAGCTGGTGTTGAATGTCAAACCTGTCACGGGCCAGTTGAAGAAATGGAAATCATGTATCAACATGCGCCATTAACTATGGGTTGGTGTATTAATTGTCATAGAGAGACTAATGTTGACGTGAAAGATAACGGTTACTACGAGAAAATTCATGAAGAATTGTCTAAGAAGTATGGTGTGGATAACTTGACTGCTGCTCAAATGGGTGGTCTGGAATGTGGTAAGTGTCACTACTAAACGTTTCATGAAAGAAACAATAAATTAATTAAGAAGTAATTCAATTATATAATATGTCATCAAACAAGAAATACTGGAAAAGTGTTGAAGAGCTAAACGAGAACAGCTCTATTGTTGAGACGCTAAAACAAAACGAGTTTGTATCTGAGATTCCTACGGATGAGTTCTTAGGAGATAAAGACACTCTAGAGTCTACAGCCACAACCCGTCGCGATTTCTTAAAGTATGTTGGTTTTAGTACAGCAGCTGCCACTTTAGCGGCTTGTGAAGGACCTGTGAAAAAGTCTATTCCTTACGTTGTTCAGCCAACAGAAATCATTCCTGGTGTTGCAAATTATTATGCAACAACTATTGCTGATGGTTTTGATTTTGCAAGTGTTTTAGTTAAAACCCGTGAAGGTCGTCCAATTAAAATTGAAAATAATAACTTGGCTACGACTCATGGAAGTGCTAATGCCAGAGTCAATGCTTCAGTTTTAGGTTTGTATGATAGTTTAAGAGTACAGGGACCTAAAAAGGAAGGCGCCTCAATTTCTTGGGATGCATTTAATGCAGAAACTACAAAGGCTTTAACTAGTTTGAAAGGATCTGATAAAGAAATAGTACTTCTTACACAAACTTTTGCTAGTCCGTCAACAAGAAATTTGATTGCAGATTTTAATGAAGAGTATGGTAATGTACGTCATGTGGTTTACGATGCTGTTTCAGAATCGGCAGCGGCAGACGCATTTCAAAAGAAATACGGTAAAAGAGGATTGGCCGATTATGATTTTTCTGAAGCTATGACTATTGTTTCTGTTGGAGCTGATTTCTTAGGAGATTGGCAAGGCGGAGGCTTTGATGCAGGGTATTCTAAAAATAGAATTCCAGATCATGGTAAAATGTCGCGTCATATACAGTTTGAGTCAAATATGTCTTTAACTGGTGCTAATGCTGATAAACGTGTGCCTTTAACACCAACACAACAAAAATTAGCCCTTGCTAAGATTTATAGCTTAGTTACTGGAAATAATGTTTCAGTAAGTGGTTTGCCAGAGCAAGTTGAAGCAGCAGTGAAAAGTGCGGCTGCTCAGTTAAAAAAGGCTGGAAGTAAAGGTGTTATTGTTACTGGAATTCAGGATGTAAACGCGCAAACTGTAGTTTTAGAACTTAATGAGTATTTAACAAGTAAAGCCTTCAGTCCTAAAACGGCTTTAAAAACCAAGGAAGGTAATGCGCAAGCTGTTACACAGTTAGTAGAAGACATGAAAGCTGGTAAAGTTGGAGCCATCATTATGAGCGGGGTAAATCCGGTATATACCCTACCAAATGCTTCTGATTTTACTGAAGGATTAAAGAAAGTACAATTATCTGTAGCGTTTTCAATGAAAGAAGATGAAACGTCTACACAAACACAATATATTGCGGCAGCACCTCATTACTTAGAGTCTTGGGGAGACGTTGAAATTAAAGTAGGGCACTATGCCTTAACACAACCTGCTATTCGTCCATTGTTTGATACAAGACAGTTTCAAGACGCTTTGTTAGCATGGACAAACAACAGTCAATCTTACAGCGATTACATCAAGACAATCTGGAATGAGGATATCCTTAACGGGGCTTCATTTAATCAGGCTTTGCATGATGGGTTTTATGTTAGTGAAGTAGCTGAGCTAGATGCCATTGATACTTTAGAAGATAAAACAACTAATCCGGAAATGGCTGAAGCTATAGCTCCGGCTGCAGCGGCTAGCGCATTGGTTTCAAGTGCAAAGTCAAACGGATTAGAGTTAACCCTTTATACTAAAACAGGTATGGGTGATGGGCAACAAGCCAATAACCCTTGGTTACAAGAGTTTCCAGACCCTATCACACGAACCTCTTGGGATAACTACTTAACAGTATCTAAAGCAGATGCTGATGAGTTAGGCTTAATGAATAAGCACGTTGCTAACGGTGCCTTAAACGGTAGCTATGCTAACGTTACTGTAAACGGTGTGACCATC
The DNA here is from genome assembly GCF_006265225.1 of Allotamlana fucoidanivorans. GTDB lineage: Bacteria > Bacteroidota > Bacteroidia > Flavobacteriales > Flavobacteriaceae > Allotamlana > Allotamlana fucoidanivorans. The sequence continues at coordinate 217,393 of NZ_VDCS01000008.1, forward strand.
AAAGCGCCTGTTATGATTCAACCTGGTCAGGCTAAAGGGACTGTTGGTTTATCATTTGGATATGGTAGAACGGCTGGTTTAAAAGAAGAAATGCAAACAGGTGTTAATGCTTATGCATTATACCACAATTTCAATAACGTTCAGAATGTAACTATTGAGGCGGCGTCAGGTGAACATGAGTTTGCGTCTGTTCAGTTGCACAATACTTTAATGGGACGTGGTGATATTGTTAAAGAAACCACTTTAGAGATATTCAATACTAAAGATAAAAAACACTGGAATGCTGTACCTGTAGTGTCTTTAAATCATGAAGAAACACCTGTAACATCTCCAGAAGTTGATTTATGGGATGAGTTTGATCGTTCAATAGGACATCACTTCAACTTGTCAATTGACTTAAATGCTTGTACTGGATGTGGGGCTTGTGTGATTGCTTGTCACGCTGAAAACAATGTGCCTGTTGTAGGTAAATCTGAAGTGCGTCGTAGTCGTGATATGCATTGGTTACGTATCGATAGGTATTACTCATCTGAAGTGTCTTTTGAGGGTGATAATGAGAAGAAAGATAACATTTCTGGTTTAGGAAGTTCATTGAGTGAATTTGGTGAAATGGAGCATGCTTCTGATAATCCTCAGGTGGCATTCCAACCTGTAATGTGTCAGCATTGTAACCATGCACCTTGTGAAACAGTTTGCCCAGTTGCAGCTACATCGCATGGGCGTCAAGGTCAAAATCATATGGCTTATAACCGTTGTGTAGGTACAAGATACTGTGCTAACAACTGTCCTTATAAAGTACGTCGTTTTAACTGGTTCTTGTATAACGGAAATGATGAGTTCGATTATCATATGAATGATGATTTAGGACGTATGGTATTAAATCCTGATGTTGTTGTGCGCTCTCGTGGTGTTATGGAAAAATGTTCTATGTGTATTCAAATGACACAGAAAACAATTCTTGATGCTAAACGTGACGGACGCGAAATTAAAGATGGTGAATTCCAAACAGCATGTTCTGCAGCTTGTAGCAGTGGTGCTATGGTATTTGGCGATATCAATGATAAAGACAGTAAAGTTGCAAAACTGAAAGAAGATAACCGTATGTATCACTTGTTAGAGCATGTTGGAACAAAACCAAACGTGCAGTATCAAACAAAAGTGAGAAATACAACAGAAGCATAAATCTAATTAAAGAATCAATTATATAATTATGGCGTCTCATTACGAAGCACCTATTAGAAGACCTTTAGTTACAGGTAACAAATCATACCACGACGTTACTGTGGATGTAGCAAGGCCTGTTGAAGGAAAAGCAAACAAACAATGGTGGATAGTTTTTGGTATTTCACTGGTCGCTTTCCTTTGGGGAATCGGATGTATTTTATATACCATATCTACAGGTATTGGAACTTGGGGGTTAAACAAGACCGTTGGATGGGCTTGGGATATTACTAACTTCGTTTGGTGGGTTGGTATTGGTCACGCAGGAACCCTTATCTCAGCGGTACTTTTATTATTCCGTCAGAAATGGAGAATGGCCATTAACCGTTCGGCAGAGGCGATGACTATCTTCTCGGTAGTTCAAGCGGGATTATTCCCAATCATTCACATGGGTCGCCCATGGTTAGGGTACTGGGTGTTACCTATACCTAACCAATTTGGTTCTTTATGGGTAAACTTTAATTCACCATTACTTTGGGATGTATTTGCAATCTCAACCTATTTATCAGTTTCATTAGTATTCTGGTGGACGGGGTTATTACCTGACTTTGCAATGTTACGTGACCGTGCTATAAAACCGTTCCAAAAGAAAATATACGCTTTATTGAGTTTCGGATGGTCTGGTAGAGCTAAAGATTGGCAACGTTTTGAAGAAGTATCTTTGGTACTGGCTGGTTTAGCAACCCCTTTAGTACTTTCTGTACATACCATTGTATCGTTTGACTTCGCAACATCGGTTATACCTGGATGGCATACAACCATCTTCCCGCCGTATTTCGTTGCAGGTGCGGTATTCTCTGGATTCGCCATGGTAAACACTTTACTTATTATTATGAGAAAAGTATGTAATCTAGAAGATTATATTACTGTACAACATATTGAATTAATGAACATTGTAATTATGATTACAGGTTCTATAGTAGGTGTGGCTTATATTACAGAGTTATTTATTGCATGGTATTCTGGAGTGGAGTATGAGCAGTATGCCTTCTTAAATAGAGCAACAGGGCCTTACTGGTGGGCTTACTGGGCAATGATGACTTGTAACGTGTTCTCGCCGCAGTTTATGTGGTTCAAAAAACTTAGAACGAGTATTATGTTCTCATTCTTTATCTCAATTGTGGTAAACATAGGTATGTGGTTTGAGCGTTTTGTAATTATTGTAACCTCGTTGCACCGTGATTATTTACCATCATCTTGGACGATGTTCTCACCTACATTTGTAGATATAGGTATATTTATAGGAACAATTGGATTCTTCTTTGTATTGTTCTTATTATACTCTAGAACATTCCCTGTAATTGCACAGGCAGAGGTTAAAACGATTTTAAAATCTTCAGGAGACAAGTATAAAAACTTAAGAGAAGCTGGTAAAAGTTTAGTAGGAACTGGTGCTGATGCTAGAACTTCAGGAGACATTAATAAAGAAACACAAAACTAAAAGTAGCATATGGAAGCTTCAAAAGTAATTCACGCTATTTATACAGACGATGATATTTTGATGTCTGCTGTAAAAAAGGTTAAGGCAGAAAAACATCATATAGAAGAGGTTTATACACCATTTCCTGTTCACGGACTAGATCGTGCCATGGGATTAGCACCAACACGTATTGCTATCACCGCTTTTTTATATGGGTTGGTTGGCTTAACGGTGGCTATCACCATGATGAATTTTATCATGATTGAAGATTGGCCACAAAACATTGGTGGTAAACCAAGTTTTAGTTACATTGAAAACATGCCGGCATTTGTGCCTATCATGTTTGAGTTAACGGTATTTTTCGCAGCGCATTTAATGGTAATTACATTTTACTTACGTAGCAGAATGTGGCCATTTAAGAAATCTGAAAATCCTGATCCCAGAACCACGGATGATCATTTCTTAATGGAAATTGCCGTTCATGGAAATGAGGAAGCCTTAGTAGGTTTATTAAAAGATACTGGAGCCGTAGAAGTTAATTTAGTAGATAAAGCCCATTAATAGAGAACATGAAAAGCTTAATTAAAATAGTAGTAATAGCAGTTGTTTTTGTAGGCGTTTCTTGTAATAAGAAAACAGCGCCAAACTATCAATTCATGCCAAATATGTATGAGTCTGCTGGATATGAAACGTATGGTGAAGCGGCATTTCCTAATGGGGTTGAAGCACAGTTACCTGCTGAAGGTACAGTACCTAGAGGATTCGTACCTTTTGATATTGAAAATTCAACAGAAGGTTATGCGTTGGCAAAAGAAACTTTAAAAAGTCCTTTAGATTCAACACAAGTAGATTTTGTTAGAGGGAAAGAACTTTATGATATTTATTGTGGTATTTGCCATGGTACAAAGGGTAACGGACAAGGTAACTTAGTAAAAAGAGAAAAAATATTAGGTATTCCTAGTTATGACGATGCAGGGAGAGCTATCAATGAAGGTAGCATCTACCATACCATCTATTACGGGAAAAACGCCATGGGATCGTATGCTAACCAGCTTAACGAAGAAGAGCGTTGGCAAGTTGTGTCATATGTTTTACAGTTGAAAGCAGATTTAGAAAAATAAGATTGATAAGATTACTATAGATATGTATACATTTTCAAATAAATTAAGAACATTTTCCTTCATTCTAATTATTTTAGGAGCATTAGGTGTGGGTTATGGTTTTATGACATCTCATAAATCTTTTGAAGAGGTTGAGCACTTGTTGGCAGAAGAATCGCATCATGAAGGTGGTCATGCAGAAGTAGCGCATGACGAAGCTAGTCATGGAGCACATGCAACTGTTAACTCACATGGTGAGGAGGCTCATGCTGAAGTTGATGCACATGCTAAACACGTTGAGCATGTACAACATCAAATAGCTAACAGACCTTGGTCGGCATTATATGTAGCTGCCTTTTTCTTTATGATGATTGCCTTAGGTGTATTAGCATTTTATGCTATTCAAATTGCATCACAAGCAGGATGGTCACCAGTATTATTTCGGGTAATGGAAGGTATCACCGCTTATCTATTACCTGGAGCGTTAATTGTTTTAGCTATTGCCGTAGCCTCTGGAACTATAGGACACTATAACTTATTTGTTTGGATGGATCCTGATGTAGTAGCTCATGATAAATTAATTCAAGGAAAATCAGGTTGGTTAAATTTAACAGGCTTTATAATTAGAGGTCTTATATTTATAGGAGGATGGGTTTTATACCGTCATTTTTCTAGAAAGTTCTCTATCGCTCAAGATACCGCCGAAGATAAAAGTAACTTTAAAAAGTCATTCCGTATTTCTGCAGCATTCTTAGTATTCTTTATTTATACCGAATCTATGATGTCTTGGGATTGGATTATGAGTGTTGATCCGCACTGGTTTTCTACCTTATTTGGATGGTATGTGTTTGCTAGTATGTTTGTAAGTGGTATTACAGTTATTGCCTTAATTTCTATTTATTTAAAATCTAGAGGGTATTTGGAGTTTGTAAATGAGAATCACTTACATGATGTAGCTAAGTTTATGTTTGCCATGAGTATTTTCTGGACCTATTTATGGTTCTCACAATTCATGTTGATTTGGTATTCAAATATTCCAGAGGAAGTAACCTATTTTATAGCGCGCTTTAATGATTATAAATTACCGTTCTTAGGTATGGTAGTTTTAAACTTTGTATTCCCAATACTAATGTTAATGAATGCTGATTACAAACGTATTCCTTGGTTTGTTGTAATGACAGGTCTAGTAATATTATTTGGGCATTACGTTGATATATTTAATATGATAATGCCTGCTACTGTTGGAGATAGATGGTTTATAGGTATTCCAGAAATTAGCGCCATTTTACTTTTCGCAGGATTGTTCATTTTTGTAGTGTTTACAGCACTTACAAAAGCACCATTGCTTGTTAAAGGCTATCCGCTAAGAAAAGAAAGTGAAGATTTTCATTATTAATTAAGATTTAAATAAAGACGAACACGATAATATGACTGCTTTATTAACAATTACAGTTTTAGTATTTATTTTAATTGCCATTTGGCAAATGGTAAAGATTTTTGACTTGGCGCAGGCCAAAGTGGAAAATGCTCAAGTTGCTACAGATAATGACAATACCATGAATGGTTACTTAATGATGGGGTTCTTAGCTTTCATTTATGTAATTACCATTGTTTGTGTTGTAAAATGGGGTGATTTACCGTTACTATCCAATGCGGCTTCAGAGCACGGACCAACCATAGATGGGTTAATGATTACCTCATTAGTTATCATCTTTTTTGTGCAAACTGTAACGCAGTTTTTATTACACTACTTTGCGTTTAAATACAAAGGTGAAAAAGGCAAAAAAGCACTGTTCTTTGCAGATAATAATAAGTTAGAGGCTATTTGGACCATCATTCCTGTAATTGTATTAGCGGGCTTAATTATTTACGGATTGAACACGTGGATTAACATCATGGGAGTTGATGAAAGCGATGATCCATTAGTGGTTGAATTATATGCACAACAATTTAACTGGAAGGCCAGATATGCTGGAGCTGATAATACATTAGGAAAAGCTAACGTACGTTTAATTGATATTGACCGCGCTAATATCTTAGGTTTAGATGAATCTGATCCTAATGCTCAGGATGATATCATTACTACTGAACTACACTTACCGGTTGGGAAACCAGTATTATTTAAAATGCGTTCTCAAGATGTTTTACACTCCGCTTATATGCCACATTTTAGAGCACAAATGAACTGCGTTCCAGGTATGATTACCCAATTTGGTTTCACGCCAACTGTAACTACAGCCGATATGCGTCAGAATCCTGACATGCAAGAGAAGGTAAACAGAATTAACGATATAAGAGTTGAAAACAGCAAACCGTTGGTGGCTAAAGGAGAAGAAGCTTTAGAGCGCTATGAGTTTGATTATTTATTGATTTGTAATAAAATTTGTGGTAAATCACATTACAACATGCAAATGAAGATCGTTGTTGAAACTCAAGAAGAATATGATGCTTGGATTAAAGAGCAGAAAGAATTCAAAAACTCTTTAATTAACTAATTAATTTTAAAAAGAAAAACGAAACAAGATTATGTCAGCACACGCAGATACTCACGCTCACGCCGAAGACCACGGACATCATCATAAAGAGACGTTTGTCACTAAATATATTTTTAGTCAAGATCATAAAATGATTGCTAAACAGTATTTGGTTACAGGTACTATTATGGGGGTTATTGGGGTATTAATGTCTTTAATGTTCCGTATGCAAATTGCATGGCCAGAACAACCAAATGTATTATTTGAAGCTTTACTGGGTAAATGGGCTCCTGATGGCGTTATGGATGCTGATATCTATTTGGCATTAGTAACCATTCATGGAACTATCATGGTATTCTTTGTACTTACGGCTGGTCTTAGTGGTACATTTAGTAATTTGTTAATTCCATTACAAATTGGTGCACGTGATATGGCATCAGGCTTCTTAAACATGGTATCTTATTGGTTGTTTTTCCTTTCAAGTGTTATCATGGTTATCTCATTGTTTGTTGAAGCAGGTCCTGCTGCCGCTGGGTGGACTATTTATCCACCGTTAAGTGCCCTGCCTATGGCTCAAGGAGGTTCTGGTATGGGTATGACGTTATGGTTAGTGTCTATGGCTATTTTCATTGCTTCATCATTACTTGGTTCTCTAAACTATATTGTTACAGTACTTAACTTACGTACAAAAGGTATGACCATGACAAGACTGCCTTTAACCATTTGGGCATTCTTTGTAACAGCAATTATTGGGGTGATTTCATTCCCTGTATTATTATCTGCTGCTTTGTTATTGATTATGGATAGAAGTTTTGGTACGTCATTTTTCTTATCAGATATTTTCATTCAAGGGGAGGTATTACATTATCAAGGAGGTTCACCTGTTTTATTTGAACACTTATTCTGGTTCTTAGGTCACCCTGAAGTTTACATTGTGATTTTACCGGCTATGGGTCTAGTGTCAGAAATTATGGCCTCTAATTCACGTAAACCAATTTTCGGATACCGTGCCATGATTGCTTCTATTTTAGCTATTGCCTTCTTATCAACAATAGTATGGGGGCACCATATGTTCGTTTCAGGAATGAATCCTTTCTTAGGATCTGTATTTACCTTTACAACATTATTAATTGCTATTCCATCAGCTGTAAAAGCCTTCAACTGGATAACAACCCTTTGGAAAGGAAACTTACAAATGAATCCAGCAATGTTATTCTCTATTGGATTTGTATCAACATTCATTACTGGAGGTTTAACAGGAATCATTTTAGGGGATAGTGCCTTAGATATTAATGTACACGATACCTATTTTGTTGTGGCTCACTTCCACTTAGTAATGGGTATATCTGCATTGTATGGTATGTTTGCAGGTATTTACCATTGGTTCCCTAAAATGTATGGACGTATGTTAAATAAAAACTTAGGTTATATTCACTTTTGGTTAACAGCTATTTGTGCTTACGGTGTGTTCTTTCCTATGCACTTTATAGGTATGGCTGGTTTACCACGAAGATATTACACAAATTCAAATTTTCCGTTATTTGACGATCTAGCGAATGTTAACGTTGTAATTACCATATTTGCACTGATTGGAGGTATTGTTCAAATAGTGTACTTATATAACTTCTTTTCTAGTATTTACTTTGGAAAGAAAGCAACACAAAACCCATGGAGATCCACAACATTAGAATGGACCACCCCAGTAGAGCATATTCATGGTAACTGGCCAGGGGACATTCCTCATGTACACCGTTGGGCTTATGACTATAGTAAACCAGGTCATGATGTTGATTTTGTACCTCAAATAGTCCCGTTAAAAGAAGGGGAAGAAGAGTTACACCATTAATTATAATATGCTAAGTATACATATAAGGCCTTTCCTGATTTAGGAAAGGCTTTTTGTTTATATTTGTTTTAATCAAAGGGTTCAATAGTTTATTTAAGATGATGTTGCCATGAATGAAAATTTAGATCCAACAAATAATAATTTTTCACCAGAAGAATTTGACGTAGAAAGAAAGTTAAGACCGTTAGTGTTTCACGACTTTACAGGGCAGGATCAGGTGTTGGAGAATTTACAAGTGTTTGTTCAAGCGGCTAATTTGCGAACAGAAGCTTTAGATCACACATTATTTCATGGTCCTCCTGGCTTAGGCAAAACCACCTTGGCACATATTTTGGCTAATGAACTTAATGTTGGTATAAAAGTAACTTCAGGGCCTGTTTTAGATAAGCCAGGTGATTTGGCAGGGTTGCTTACTAATCTTGAAGAGCGTGATGTGCTGTTTATTGATGAGATTCATCGATTAAGTCCTATTGTAGAAGAATATTTGTATTCGGCTATGGAAGATTATAAGATTGATATCATGATTGAAACAGGACCAAATGCCAGAACTGTTCAAATTAATTTAAATCCATTTACTTTAGTAGGAGCTACCACACGGTCGGGTTTGTTAACATCGCCAATGCGAGCGCGATTTGGGATTCAGAGCCGACTTCAATATTACAAAACTGATTTATTGACTACCATTATTCAACGCAGTGCAAGTATTTTAGATGTGCCTATCTCTATGCAAGCGGCTATTGAAATTGCAGGTAGAAGTAGAGGAACGCCTCGTATTGCCAACGCCTTGTTGCGCCGGGTTCGTGATTTTGCTCAAATAAAAGGCAATGGTGATATTGATATAAGGATTGCCAAATATGCGTTAGAAGCCTTAAATGTAGATGCACATGGGCTCGATGAGATGGATAATAAAATACTATCTACTATAATTGATAAGTTTAAAGGAGGTCCAGTGGGGATTACAACAATTGCCACTGCTGTGAGCGAGAGTCCTGAGACTATTGAAGAAGTTTATGAACCCTTCTTAATTCAACAAGGATTTATTATGCGAACCCCTAGAGGAAGAGAGGTTACCGAACAAGCTTATAAACATTTGGGGAGAATAAAAGGATCTATACAGGGCGGACTTTTCTAAAATAGTATATTTTTAAAATCTCTTAAGCCGTTTGTAGAAGATCATATGTCGTTGGTCGAATTAGCGGTAACATAACAAATATATTGGCTAATTATCTGCAATTTTGTAAGGTATGTAATAAAGGTGTTAGTTTTGCTTTAAGATACTTTTAACAAATCTAAATCTTTATGCCATGAGAAGCCCAAACTACTATATTCTATTGGTAATATTAATGTTAATATTAAGCGCATGTGAAAACGATCATGATTACTACACACCTACACCTTTACAGGAAAATTTAGAAAACCGCTTAATTGATTTATATGGTTCATTAGAATCTTTAGAGCTACCAGCTTCTAATGATTTTACCGCTATCCCAAGTGATGTTAAAAATCCTCTTACTTCGGCTAAGGTAAAATTAGGAAAGTTTTTATATCACGAAACGGCATTAGCTTTGAATCCAACTAAAGAAGAAGGTATGGGTACCTATTCATGTGCCAGTTGTCATCATGCTGCTGCCGGATTTCAAAGTGGAATCATACAAGGTATTGGAGAAGGAGGCATAGGTTTTGGTATTCATGGTGAAGACAGAGTTAAATCTTCAACCTATGAAGCAAATGAAATTGATGTGCAACCTATTAGATCTCCCAGCATTCTTAATGCCGCATATCAAGAAGTTATGCTATGGAATGGTCAATTTGGAGCTAAGGGAATGAATGCAGGAACAGAAGCTAGTTGGACACCAGGAACACCAAAAGAAACGAATACCTTAGGTTTTGAAGGCGTAGAAACTCAGGCTATCGCAGGACTTGGTGTTCATAGAATGATGGTTGATAAAAATATTTTGTATAATGCTAATTATATAGATTTGTTTGATGAGGCCTTTCCTAATGATCTGGAGGAAATACGCTATAGTAAAACAAATGCAGGTTTAGCTATTGCTGCTTATGAAAGAACTGTATTGCCAAATGAAGCGCCTTTTCAAAAATGGCTTAAGGGGGATGTTAAAGCCATGAGTAATGAAGAATTGGCTGGGGCATTGTTGTTTTTTGATAAGGCTAAGTGCTACATATGTCACTCTGGTCCTGGTTTAAACGGCATGAGCTTTCATGCTTTAGGGATGAATGATTTAGCTGGAGAAAACGTGTTCAATGATATTGATGAGGCTACTCGAAAAGGAAGAGGAGGTTTTACGGGTAAAGAAGAAGATAATTTTAAGTTTAAAACGCCACAATTGTACAATCTTAAAGATGTTGAATTTTTAGGCCATGGAGGAAGTTTTAGTTCGGTAAAAGAAGTGGTTACTTATAAGAATAAAGGTGTAGCTGAAAATGCGGAAGTACCTTTAAATAAGTTGTCTTCTTTATTTGTTCCTCTAGGTTTGTCAGAACATGAGGTAGATTTGATAGCACTGTTTATTGAAAACTCGTTATATGATTCAAAATTAATGCGTTATCAGCCCGAAAGTTTACCTTCAGGTAATTGCTTAATCAACGCAGATGCCCAATCTTCTGAGGATATGGGGTGCAATTAATTTTAAAGTTGCATCGCACAAAATAAGTAAATCAAAAATTGTAGTTTAGAGTTTTAAATAGAAGGCTGAGTTCAACCCATAAGTGCAACACACTTATTATTTAGGACTTCAATAGGGTTATTATAATTAAACTTTCTAATAGGTCTGTAATTTAGTAATTTTTCAACTTCTTTTATTCTTTTGATTGAT
>NZ_VDCS01000080.1 GCF_006265225.1 Allotamlana fucoidanivorans
ATTTTAGAGCGGAGTTTATCAAAATAATCCTGTATGAAATTTTGTCTTTGTTCGCTTACATAAGCGTTTAAAACTTCATTTTTAACTTGTTCATATTCAGGAGTTTGTGCCCCATCTTTGCTTTTAACTTCATAGAGTTCATAGCCATTTTTTCCATTTAAAACAGGGGAAAAGCCTCCAACAGGAATTTGTGATAAAAGCCCTAAAAGTCTTGGATCGGCATTACTTGTGTTTAAAGATGCATTTTGTGGTTTAAGGATTGTTTTTTTTGTATTTTTGATATTTTCTAAAGTTTGAGGATTGTTTGATAGATAAATATTTGCATTAATTTGTGTATAAAAAGTGAATT
>NZ_VDCS01000081.1 GCF_006265225.1 Allotamlana fucoidanivorans
GCAAATTAAACGCGGTAAAAAAATCTCTGATGAAGCAAAAGGAAGAATGGCAAAATCAAACTTGCGCCTTGTTGTAAGCATAGCTAAACGCTACACAAATCGTGGTCTGCCTTTCTTAGACCTTATCCAAGAAGGAAATATAGGTTTGATGAAAGCTGTGGATAAATTTGAATACAAAAGGGGTTATAAATTTTCCACTTATGCAACTTGGTGGATCAGGCAAGCTATTTCAAGGGCTATAGCTGATCAAGCAAGAACCATAAGAATTCCAATCCATATGATAGAAACCATCAATCAAATTAACAAAATTATCCGCGAACATCTACAAAAAGATGGAAAAG
>NZ_VDCS01000082.1 GCF_006265225.1 Allotamlana fucoidanivorans
ACTCAACTTGTGTTAAGCAGGAGTATAGAGTATTAGCAGTCGTTTCCAACTGTTGTCCTCTTGTGTAGGGCAGATTAACTATACCTTACTCACCCGTGCGCCACTAATCCACTTCTAGCAAGCTAGAAGCTTCATCGTTCGACTTGCATGTATTAGGCACGCCGCCAGCGTTCACTCTGAGCCAGGATCAAACTCTCCATAAAAATTATAGATAGTTTAATCTTTTTCTTCAAAGAAAAAGTTATGAAAGATTAAAAGAAAAGCTTTTAATCTTTTTAATTATTAGATTGAATAGATTTTACATAATTACTTATGCCTAAATCTTTCTGGCTCAATCGA
>NZ_VDCS01000083.1 GCF_006265225.1 Allotamlana fucoidanivorans
TGAAGTGGTACCATAACCAAAGATTTTTCTTTAGTAGGACACTCATGAACACAAAGCTCACAGCCTGTACAATCAAGTGGAGAAACTTGAATTTTAAAGCTTAATTTTTCTCCTTTGGTTCCTTTAGCTTCTAAAGCATGATCTTTTACACCGCGAGGTGCATTTGCCATTTCTTCATCATTAATCAAAAATGGCCTGATAACAGCATGCGGACAAACTGAAGCACATTGATTACATTGGATACAATTTGCCTCTATCCATCTTGGTACCATAACCCCAACACCGCGTTTTTCGTATTCGGTTGTGCCGTGTTCAAAACTTCCATCTTCATAACCT
>NZ_VDCS01000084.1 GCF_006265225.1 Allotamlana fucoidanivorans
AGTAGGTAGTACGGTTAAAAAAGGCGATACTATAGCTATTATCGAAGCGATGAAAATCATGAATGAAATTGAAGCGGAATTTGATTGTAGGATCGCTGAAATTTTAGTTGCTGATGGTCAGCCTGTAGAATTTGGAATGCCTTTATTTGCGGTGGAGAAATTATAAAATGGAAATTAAAAGCATATTAATTGCTAATCGTGGAGAAATAGCACTGCGTGCTTTAAGAACGATTAAAGAAATGGGTAAAAAAGCAATTTGTGTGTATTCTGAAGCAGATAAAGATGCTTTGTATTTAAAATACGCTGATGCAAGCATTTGTATAGGCAAAGCAA
>NZ_VDCS01000085.1 GCF_006265225.1 Allotamlana fucoidanivorans
CAAATTTGTTTGAAATCATTCCTAAAGCCAAAGGTGTAGCGTAGATAGGAAATTGGAATTCTTTAAAGAAATAAGGCACTGCACCGATATGATCTTCGTGTGCATGAGTGATCACTATACCACGAATTTTATCTTTAATTTTTCTTACATAGTCAAAATCAGGGATGATAATATCTACCCCATGCATAGTTCCATCAGGAAAACTCATACCTATATCTACTATAATTGCATCTTTATTGGTTTCAAAAACACTGATATTTCCACCAATTTCTCCTAAACCTCCTAAAGGAGTGATGCGGATTTTATGCTCGCTAGAATTATTATATTTTAA
>NZ_VDCS01000086.1 GCF_006265225.1 Allotamlana fucoidanivorans
AATGCCAAATTCTATTAGCAAAAGCAGAAACTAACTCCCTATCGTGGCTGATACAAAGCACTACACCTTTGAAATTATACAAAGCTTCACCCAATGCAATAATACTTTCAAGATCTAAATGGTTATCAGGTTCGTCTAAAAGCAAGAAATTCGGACGCTCTAGCATTAAACGAGAAAGCATTAAACGATGTTTTTCACCCCCACTTAAACTTGCTGCCATTTTTTCTTGATCGCTGCCACTAAAAAGCATTCTACCTAAACACTTGCGGATTTCATCTAGATCTTTAAATTTTTCACTCATAAGCCATTCGTAAAGTTTCAAATTTTCA
>NZ_VDCS01000087.1 GCF_006265225.1 Allotamlana fucoidanivorans
CAGCAGTTTGAAGCAGGACTTTCTTTGGGTTTTTCAAAATTTGGAAATTTGCGTTATGTGATTTTGCCGCAAGCTTTGGCTATTTCTATGCCAAGTATTAGTGCTAATATTATATTTTTAATCAAAGAAACTTCAGTGGTTAGTATTATTGCCTTGCCAGATTTGGTGAATTTAATGAAGAGTTTAAATTCCTTAACCTATAAGACAGATGAGCTATTGTTTTTGTTGTTTATGGGATATTTGTGCATTATTTTGCCTTTGTCTTTTATTTTGCTAAAGTTTGAAAAAAGGTTGCTTCATGCTTGAACTTTTAAATACCGATACGCT
>NZ_VDCS01000088.1 GCF_006265225.1 Allotamlana fucoidanivorans
GTCGTGTAGAAAAATTTAAGAAAAAATACGCAATGCAATAATTATGCTTTATTTTATTCCTACTCCCATAGGAAATTTAAGCGATATTTCTTTTAGAGCCTTAGAACTTTTAAAGACTTGCGATCTTGTGTTTTGCGAAGATACAAGAGTAAGTAAGTCTTTGATTTCGTTATTAAATACCAAATTTCACACTGATATACATATTTCTAAATTTATAGCCTTACACTCCCATAATGAAAAAGAAGTTTTAGCAAGTATTGATTTAAAGATATTTGAAAAAAATGTAGCTTATTTAAGCGATGCAGGAATGCCAGGGATTAGTGATC
>NZ_VDCS01000089.1 GCF_006265225.1 Allotamlana fucoidanivorans
CTGCAAAATAGCACCGTATCTTCGGTATAAGGTGTGGTTAGCTTTGTATTAGGATTTACTCCGAAAGCAAGGAAACTTACAACAAAGAGTCCCTCCCGACTGTTTACCAAAAACACAGCACTCTGCTAACTCGTAAGAGGATGTATAGGGTGTGACGCCTGCCCGGTGCTCGAAGGTTAATTGATGGGGTTAGCATTAGCGAAGCTCTTGATCGAAGCCCGAGTAAACGGCGGCCGTAACTATAACGGTCCTAAGGTAGCGAAATTCCTTGTCGGTTAAATACCGACCTGCATGAATGGCGTAACGAGATGGGAGCTGT
>NZ_VDCS01000009.1 GCF_006265225.1 Allotamlana fucoidanivorans
ATCAATCAAAAGAATAAAAGAAGTTGAAAAATTACTAAATTACAGACCTATTAGAAAGTTTAATTATAATAACCCTATTGAAGTCCTAAATAATAAGTGTGTTGCACTTATGGGTTGAACTCAGCTATATTCATTCAAAAGGATTTCAAGGTATCTTAGGCATGGAACACAAAAACTCAAAGCCGGGTAAAGCAGGTGAACAAGCTGTCATTGAGGCTTACAAAGACACATCTAGTTTTTAAGAACAAAACACTTATGAAAATACACCTAATACATTTTTTAAGTTTTTGTTTTCTTATAACCTCACTAACCGTTTTAAGCCAAGATAAGAAGCCCTTAGTTTATATATTCTCAAAAACTACTGGATACCGACACACTTCCATAGAGCCAGGTATAGAAAGTATAAAAAAATTAGGTGTAGATAATAATTTCAAAGTTAAGGCTACAGAAGACGCTCAAGAACTTACTGCAAATCTAAAAAACACTTCTGTTGTCGTTTTTCTAAGTACTACGGGGCGTGTTTTTAACCATAAGCAGCTTAACACATTTAAAAGGTTTATAAAAAATGGTGGCGGCTACGTTGGTATACATGCTGCTCCCATAGCTGAACCACAATCTCATTGGTACACCAAACTAGTTGGCGCTCGTTTTAATAATCACCCTAAACAACAAAACGCGACACTTCATGTTTTAAACAAAACACATCAAGCCACTCATTTTTTAGATAATACATGGACTCGATTTGATGAGTGGTATAACTACAAAGATTTCTGTAAACATATTAATGTACTATTAACAGTAGACGAAAATAGCTATGAAGGTGGTGAAAATGGCAACTTTCACCCCATTTCGTGGTACCATAAAACACTTGGAGGCTCAGCATTTTATACGGGTCTCGGTCATACCGATGAAAGTTTTTCTGACCCTATGTTTCTAAAACATATACTAGGAGGCATAACATACGCCTTAGGCCGATAAAAGCCTAATGTAACATATTTCGTTTTTTAAAAAACTACACCCCTATTAACATCTTACTTACTTCGTAATAAATACAACAAAGCTAAGGCTGATAAAATTAAGCCAATAAATTCTCTAGATCCTTCTAAATAAGGCTTCTCATAAACCATCTCTCCAAAAATCTCATTTCTGTTGTCTGTTTGCCACCAATCTACTACATAAGGAAAATATCTAACAGATAAGAGCAACACCGCCACTAAAGCCGTCCATAAAATAAATTTAGATATACTTTTTAAACCTGAAATCAAACACAAAACCGCCACCGTTCCATAAATAATAACCCAAAAAACGGGATCGGGATCATTAAGCTGCAACACTGCAAACATGATGAATATTACAAACAATACAATCTTAATACCTTTATTTAATTTTGATGGGATTCTCATAAATATATCGTTGTTAAAAATAGGCCTCTAATTTTTCAGTAAAACAACAAAATTAGTTTATACTGGAAGAAAATCTGTTTATTTTTTCAGTAAATAATTATCCGCAGCTTTTTAATTTTGCATATTTGTCAAACATTTTAAGCACATAAAACCTACTAATGAATTACACAAAATTTAGTCTATTTTTCTTAATCATATTTTTTACTAGCTTACCAATATTTTCGCAAGGTAACATAAAAGGAACTGCTACCAGTAATAACAAACCTTTAGAAAATGTAACCATATACTTGCACCCAAAAAACCTAAGCACCTCAACAAATAGTTATGGAGAATTTATATTCAGTGATATTCCTGACGGCAGTTATACCATAACGTCTTATTATCTAGGATTTGAAACCCAGTCACAAAACATTGAAATAAGAAATAATAATTTGAACTTGGTTTTTGAGTTAGTTCCTGATTTAATAAATCTGAAAACGGTTATTATTACGGGCTCTTTTGACTCCAGATTGAATTTACAATCAAGCACCTCGGTAAGTGCCTTAACCCCAAAAGACATCCAAGGCGTTTTCCCTAGAGGAACAGCTAATTTACTTCAAGACGTATCAGGCGTTTTTGTTGACGCATCGGCCGGTGAGGTTTTCACGAGGGTGTATACACGAGGGGTTTCTGCTTCTGCTGAAGATGATATGGGCTGGTATTATGTTTCTCTTCAAGAAGACGGACTTCCTGTTAGCTTGGCGCAGCACTCATACTATTCACCCGATTTATTTCATCGTTATGATTTAACGACCAAAAAAGTTGAGGCCATTAGAGGAGGAAGTGCTGCTATTACTGCTGCGAATGCGCCTGGCGGTATTTTTAATTTCTTATCGCATGGTGCTAACCATAACCTCAAAGGTATTGTTCAAACTTCAGCGGGAATTCAAGGCGATAGCAATCCTATTTATCGTATAGACACACACATTGGCGGTCCCTTGTCTAATAACTGGTTTTTCAATATTGGTGGTCACTATCGCCATGACGAAGGCGCTAGAAATTCTGAGTTTACGTTTAGCAAAGGCGGACAATTAAAATTTGATCTTACCAAAACCCATAAAAACGGTTATTTTAAAATTTACGGAAAAACGCTGAACGACTACACTAACAGATACACAGGTGTTGCTGCAAAAAACTGGAATCAACCCGCGGCAGCATTTGGTCAAGATTTTAAAAACACATCTTTATTAATGCCGTCGTTTAACGCCTATATTCCAGATGGAAGATATTTACAACAAGGTGCCACAAATCGCTTTAACCCTGCTCAGGGGGTTCATGCTAAAGATTTAGCGGCTGGCATTGAGTTATCTCAAAACCTAGGAAGGCATTGGACAGTAAAAAACAATTTTAAATATTCTTCTAAAAATGCCAATTGGCAAACATCTATAAGTAATGCTTTTGTATCCATAAATAATCCGTTGGCCTATTTTATAAGTGGGGCTAATTTCCCCATTGGTCAGGTAGTCTTTAGAGATGCAGAACATGGACATGAAGTTGCAAGAATTGACAATAGTGGTATTTTATCTGGACAACCAGCACAGTATTTAACAGATGGAAGATTACCAAATGATGCCGTCATGGGCACTTCGGCATGGTATAAAGATGTAGACGCCGATGAATTTATGAACCAACTTATTATTCAAAAGCAATGGGAAAATCACACGTTTAGCTCTGGCTTGTTTTTAGGTTTTTCAGACATGAAACATTTTACACAAGGAAGTTTTGGATATACTACCTATCAACCAACCCCTAAAATGTTACGTGTTACCCTTGAAAACCCTTCTCAACCCATTATTGAACTTTCTGACGCCAATGGGGTAAGTAATTACGGTGGTTTATTTTATGCTAATACAAATGCAAACATCTCACAGATTGCCCCATTTATCAATGATCGATTTAAAATAAACAACAAAATCTATCTAGATTTGGGGTTACGTTTTGAACATATTAAACACACAGGAAGCAAGGATAGATACGCTCCAAACACATTGAACGGTGGTGTTGACGGCAATCCAAATACAGCCTATGACAATGGTATTTTGGTTCCCACGGGAGAAAAAGACTTTTTTAACTACCTATACAATTATGTATCATACTCGGCAGGTATAAACTATAGCCTCACAGAAAACACATCTGTATTCGGACGGTTTTCAAGTGGCAATAAAGCCCCCGAGCTTAATTATTATTTCAATAATTTTTCAAATGTTCCTATTAACAAAAAAGGAGAGATTCAAAATATTATTCAAACAGAAATTGGATTGAAACATGCCACAAAAAACTTTTCTGCTTCAGGCACTCTATTCTGGAGCACTTTGAAGAATATTGGTGTCACTAATTTTGAATTTGATGATTCAACAAACGAAGTATTTTATACCCCTATTCTGTTTAACACTTCAAGAACCATTGGCCTAGAATGGGAAAGTTCATATAAACCGTTTAGTTTTTTACGCGTTTTATTTCATGGAGTGATTCAAGACCCCAAAGCAACGAAATGGCATGAATATGATGCTAACGGTACTGTAGATCCTGATGACGATATTATTTATGACTATTCAGGAAATACATTAGCTTTTAACCCAAAAATCATGTTTCACCTTGGAGCTGAATATGACGAAAACAAAACCTCTGCTTTTTTTAAGTGGCAATTCATGGGACAACGGGAAGGAAATGTATCAAATGGTTTCCAATTGCCTTCTTACAGTGTTTTTAATACTGGTTTAGGCTATAAAATCACTAAAAGCTGGTCGGCTCAAGTAATTATAAACAACCTTTTTAACTCTGCAGGATTAGCTAACTTTTTTGGAGCAAACAGCTTTGGTGCTTCTGGAAGTGGAGCCACTCCTGAATTTGTTCAGGCTAATCCTGATGCCAGCTTTGTTGTTGTTCCTATTTTACCTAGAAGTTCTATGCTAAAATTAAATTATACGTTTTAACCTAGTTCAACCATATAAGCCAGTAAAATTTAAAATCATCTGATAACAAAAAAGCGATGTTACTGAACAACATCGCTTTTTTGTTTACTCTAATTCTTAAAACTACTCAACAATAAACGTCCCTTTCATAATGGCATAATGCCCTGGAAAGCTACATAAAAATTCGTAAGTTCCTTTTGCTGGAGCTTCAAATTCAACTACAGCTGTTTCTCCGCCACCAATAAGCTTGGTATGCGCAATAACATCTTTACCAGCTTCGGGAATGTATTCTGTTTCCTTTGATGTGGCTGCTTTATTGCCAAACGCAACCAAGTCAGTTCCAGATTTTAATAACACAAAATTATGCCCCATTACATTTTTATCCATTTTCCCTAAATGCTTCAATGTAATCTTGACTGGCGCACCTGCTTTCACACGAATTTCTTTCTTGTTGAACTGCATGGCATCATTAGCGGTAATTACCACATCATTTATGTCATTTTTAACCTCGTTAGTGGTTTCAGCCTTATTTTCATAACTAAAACCTTCTTTCTTCTTGTCTTTTTTATCGCCACAACTTACCATAATAAAACAAGAAAAAACGGCTAGTATAAGGTGTTTGAATGTTTTCATTTTTAGTGTTTTGTTTTCATTAGACTTCTATACACCCAAATATATTAATATAAACCTATTTTACGGTATAGTTTCTTTCAATGAAATAAATTAAACGAAAAACACTGGTGTTATAAAATGTAATCTGTACTAATAAAGTTTGACGTTTTCTTTTCTAAAAGCTCCGTTAAAATAGCATTATTATATTCATTGTCTTTTGAAGCCACAAAGGTTCTAATTGAAAAAGAGCGTAACGCATCATGTACGCTTAACGTACCAAAAGCAGAATCCTTTCTACCTGTAAACGGATAAACATCAGGACCTCTTTGACATGAACTATTTAGATTAACACGACAAACCAAATTTACCAAAGTATCAATTAAAGGCGATAATGTGTGGATATTTTTCCCAAATAAACTCACTTGTTGACCATAATTAGACTCTGCCATATCATCAAGCGGCTCTTCAATATCTGAAAACGAAACCACAGGAACAACAGGTCCAAACTGTTCTTCTTTAAACACTCTCATATCTTTGGTTACTGGATATAAAACCGCCGGGAAAATAAAATTTTCTGTGGTTTCTCCTCCTTTTTTATTTAAAACAGAAGCGCCTTTTTCTTTAGCATCATCAATTAGCTCTTGAATGTATTCTGGCTTACCATCTTCTGGAAGCGGTGTTAGTTTAGCCCCGTCGTCCCATGGGTTACCAAACTTAAGTTTATCAACTTTATAGGCAAAGCGTCTATTAAACTCTTCAACAACAGACTCATGAACGTATAACACTTTTAGTGCTGTACAACGCTGACCGTTAAACGATAGCGTGCCTGCCATACACTCTTCAACCGCTAAATCTAAATCGGCATCAGGTAAAATAATGGCTGGGTTTTTAGCCTCTAACCCAAGTACCATGCGCAACCTATTACCTTTAGGGTGTTGCGCCTGAAGTGCATTGGCTGAATTACTATTCCCAATTAAAGCCAGTACATCTATTTTTCCCGATTGCATAATAGGCGTTGCTAAAACGCGTCCGCGACCATACACTATATTCACAACTCCTTCAGGGAAACTACTTTGAAAAGCCTCTAATAAAGGGGAAATTAACAAAACACCTAACTTAGCTGGCTTAAAAATAACAGGGTTCCCCATTATCAATGCGGGAATCAGCAGGGTAAATGTTTCATTTAACGGATAATTATAAGGTCCCAAACATAACACAACGCCCAAAGGCCCTCTACGAATATGCGCATATACACCCGAGTTTTTTTCAAACTTTGCAGAACTTCTATCTATTTGTTTGTAGGCTTCAATGGTATCATATATGTAATCAACCGTTCTATCAAACTCCTTTTCTGAATCTGGTAAATTCTTACCAATCTCCCACATTAATAATTTTACAACCTCTTCGCGCCTGGTTTTCATTTGCTCTACAAAGGTTTCCATGCAGGCAATTCTATCGGCTACTTTCATAGTTGGCCATAGTCCTTTACCATTATCATAGGCATTGCTTGCTGACTCTAAAACCTCTAGAGCTTCTTTTTCACCTAATTGCGGAATGGTACCAAGAAGTGTTTTCTTATATTCTGAGGTCGATGAAATTGTAGAATACACCTCTGCGGTTTCTCCATTCCAAGATCTCAGCTCTCCATTAACTAAATATGTTTTTTGATGTAATAAATTAGTAATTTTAAATGCTTCAGGGATGTCTTGAAAAGTTTGTTCTATTTCCATAGTTAGTTTATTTTAATTGCAGCCAACAAAAAGAAATACTTAATCTTTTTAGCTACACTTACAAACACCAAATTAACTAAAAACAACTGAAATTTACCCAAAAAACAACCAATAACTCTCTGTAAAACAACGAAAACGATTGCGACATATGAGTCTCACAAAACTAAACTAAAAACTGAAAAAGATCAGGTTTATCATTTAGATAATCGCCATAGAAATTATGTTTTTTTAATTTAGCTATAAGAGGCGCTAAATCATCTGAAGATTTTAATTGCACACCAACTACAGCCGAACCATTTTCTCTGTTGGTTTTCTTAGCATATTGAAAATATGTAATATCATCATTCTCACCAAGAATATCAACCACAAATTCTTTTAAAGCCCCTGCTCGTTGAGGAAAGTTTATAATAAAATAATGCTTTAAATTGGCATATAACAAAGCACGCTCTTTAATTTCAGGCGTTCTAGTAATATCATTATTGCTGCCACTCACTACACAAACCACGTTTTTACCTTTGATTTTTTCAGCATAAAAATCAAGTGCAGAAATGCTTAATGCGCCTGCTGGTTCTACCACTATGGCATCTTTATTATAAAGTTCTAAAATGGTTTCACAAACTTTACCTTCAGGCACCGCTATTATATCATCTAAATACTGTTTACATATAGCAAAATTTAAGTTGCCCACCCGTTTTACAGCAGCGCCATCAATAAATTTTTCTATTCTACTTAACTCTGTATTTTTATTGTTTTTGATAGAAACCAACATAGAAGATGCGCCTTCGGGCTCTACACCAATAATTTTTGTTTGCGGGGATAATGTTTTAAAAACGGTTGACAAGCCTGCAGCCAAACCGCCACCGCCAACAGGAATAAATACATAATCAACAGCTACAGTTGTCTGATCTAAAATTTCAAGTCCGATGGTAGCCTGACCTTCAATAACTTTTTCATCATCAAACGGATGAATAAAGGTTTTACCTAAAGCCTCACATTCGTTTATGGCAGCATAATAAGCATCATCAAAAGTGTCTCCTACAAGTTTTATTTCTATGAAGTGCTCTCCAAACATCTTAACCTGTTCAATTTTCTGGTTTGGTGTAGGAGCTGGCATATAAATGGTTCCGCGTATTCCCAATAGTTTACAAGATAACGCTACACCTTGCGCATGGTTTCCTGCACTTGCACAAACCACACCTTGTTTTGATTGCTTGGGCGACAAAGAACTAATTTTATTATAAGCGCCTCTAATTTTATAAGACCTAACTTGCTGTAAGTCTTCACGCTTAAAAAACACACGGGCTTCAAACTGTTTTGAGTACCTCAAGCTTTGACCTAAAGGCGTAACTGCCGATACTTTTCTAATAGTATCGGCAGCTACCTTTATATCATCTATTTTAGGAAAATATGTTTTGTTTTCCTTACTCATAAATTGTGTTTTATACTATGGGCTTCATAGCGGTCATGGAAGCTCTTAAGAATTCTCCAACTTTTTCAACAGGATGTTCTCTCAATACTTTATTAATAGCTATTAACTTAGCGTTATCAACACCTTTACCATTATCTTTTGCATAAGCTTTACCAATAACATCAGTTGATACTGTTTTCATAAAATCAGTCAATAAGGGCTTACATGCATGATCAAATAAATAACATCCGTATTCTGCCGTATCAGAAATCACACGGTTCATTTCGTATAATTTCTTTCTAGCAATAGTGTTTGCAATAAGCGGTGTTTCATGTAACGATTCATAATAAGCAGACGCATCAATAATACCTGAATCTGTCATCGCTTCAAAAGCTAACTCTACACCTGCACGAACAAATGCTACCATAAGTACACCATTATCATAGTATTCTTGCTCTGAAATTTCAACATCACTCGCTGGAGTTTTTTCAAAATTTGTTTCAGCCGTAGCTGCTCTCCATGATAATAAGTTTTTATCGTCATTAGCCCAATCTTCCATCATGGTTTTAGAAAACTCGCCTTCAATAATATCATCCATATGCTTTTGGAATAACGGACGCATGATATCTTTTAATTCTTCTGACAACTCAAAAGCTTTAATTTTTGCTGGGTTTGATAAACGATCCATCATGTTAGTAATACCACCGTATTTTAAACCTTCTGTAACCGTTTCCCAACCATACTGAATTAATTTAGACGCATAACCTGGGTCAATGCCTTCCTCTATCATTTTATCAAAACAAAGAATAGACCCTGTTTGTAACAAACCACAAAGAATAGTTTGCTCACCCATTAAATCTGATTTTACCTCAGCAATGAATGACGACTCTAAAACACCTGCTCTGTCTCCTCCAGTCGCTACAGCGTAGGCCTTTGCTTGCGCCCAACCTTTTCCTTCTGGATCGTTTTCTTCGTGCACAGCAATTAATGTAGGCACTCCAAAACCACGTTTGTACTCTTCACGAACTTCTGAACCTGGTGACTTAGGTGCCACCATAATTACTGTTAGGTCTTCCCGAATTTGCATACCCTCTTCAACAATATTAAATCCGTGAGAATATGATAAGGTAGCTCCTTTTTTCATTAAAGGCATCACAGCATTTACTGCACTGGTATGTTGTTTATCTGGCGTTAAGTTTAACACTAAATCGGCGGTTGGAATCAACTCCTGATAGGTTCCAACGGTAAATCCGTTTTCAGTAGCATTAACATATGAAGCACGCTTTTCTGCTATGGCTGCATCACGTAATGCATAAGACACGTCTAACCCGGAATCTCTCATATTAAGACCTTGATTTAATCCCTGAGCACCGCATCCTACGATAACGATCTTCTTACCTTTTAAAGCATTTACTCCGTCTGCAAATTCAGAAGCGTCCATAAATCTACACTTCGATAATTGATTTAACTTATCTCTTAGCGACAGTGTGTTAAAATAATTTCCCATTTCTATTTTTAATTGTTATTATTGATTATTGAATGCCATAAGCAATTCTGTTATTTTCATTTCTTCTTTTGTTACTGCAATACGCCCTGAACGTACAAACTGCATAATACCAAACACATTTAAATCGCGTCTTAGCGATTCAATTTCATGGCGTCTTCCAGATTTTTCAAGTACAAAAAACTCTTTATTTACCGTTACAATTCTTGTATTACTTTCTTTTATAATGTTTTGAATTTGAGGTTCATCAAACAGTAATTCAGACTTGATTTTAAACATACAAGATTCTGTAAAGATAGTCTCTTCATTTGTATGATAATACGCTTTTATGGTTTCAACCTGCTTTTCAATCTGTTTTACAATTTTTTCAGCATTTGTTTTGGTTACATTTACCACAATGACAAAACGATTCACGCCATCAATCTCAGACTGCGAGGTGGTTAAACTTTCTATATTTATATGTCTACGCTGAAATATAGCGGATATACGATTTAGCAAACCGATATTATTTTCGGTATAAACTGAAATTGTAAATGTTTTTATATCTTCACTCATTGCTCTTCTAAATTTAGCTTAATCTAACATCTGAAACCGATGCTCCTGCCGGAATCATTGGAAACACATTATCTTCTTTTTCTACACAAACCTCTAAGAAATATGAATCTTTTGAAGCTATCATTTCTTTTACAGCATCAGCCAACTCTTCTCTTTTGGTAACACGTTTACCATCAATATGGTAGCCCTTTGCAATAGTTACAAAATCAGGATTAGTCATTTCAGTTGAGGCATAACGCTTATCAAAAAACAACTGTTGCCACTGACGCACCATACCTAAAAACTCATTATTTAAAACCACTATTTTTACAGGTACTTTTGTTTGAAAAATAGTGCCTAATTCTTGAATATTCATTTGATACCCACCGTCACCAATAATAGCAACCACTTCTCTATCTGGTGCTCCCATTTTAGCTCCAATAGCTGCTGGCAATGCAAACCCCATAGTACCAAGACCACCTGAGGTAATATTACTTTTGGTGATATTAAAATCTGCATACCTGCAAGCAATCATTTGATGCTGTCCAACGTCAGACACAATAGCCGCATTACCCTTGGTTTCCATATTGATTTGTTTCAATACCTCGCCCATAGTTAAGCCTTCTTTTGTTGGATTAAGGTCTTCATTTATCACGCTTTCAAACTCAATATCATAAAGTTTTTTGAATTCCTGAAGCCAGGAGTCATGCGCATTCTCAGTCAGAGCCTCGGCTAACATAGCTAAACTTTCTTTTGAGTTTCCTAATACCGCTATATCTGTTTTAACATTTTTATCAATCTCAGCAGGATCAATATCAAAATGAATAATTTTTGCTTGCTTTGCATAAGTATTTAAATCGCCCGTAACACGGTCATCAAAACGCATGCCTATAGCAATAAGTACATCACACTCATTAGTTAATTTATTTGGCGCATAATTTCCGTGCATACCAACCATACCAACATTTAACGGATGTGTTGATGGCAACGCAGAAGCTCCTAAAATAGTCCAAGCCGCCGGTATTCCTGCCTTTTCAACAACCGTTTTTAGTTCGGTCTCAGCTTCTCCTAAAATAACACCCTGCCCCCAAACAATTAAAGGTTTTTTGGCTTTGTTAATTAATTCTGCCGCGGCATCAATTGCCAATTGTTTTGTTTTTGGTACTGGACTATAACTACGAATACCTGTGCATTTTTTGTATTCAAAATCAAGCTCACCAAACTGAGCATCTTTAGTAATATCAACTAATACAGGACCTGGTCGGCCACTTTTTGCAATATAAAAAGCTTTTGCAATAGCTTCAGGTATATCTTCAGATTTTGTTACTTGACAGTTCCATTTTGTAACTGGTGTTGAAATGCCTACTATATCTGTTTCTTGAAAAGCATCACTCCCTAAAAGATGAGATGGTACTTGCCCTGTAATACAAACTACAGGTGTTGAATCTATTTGTGCATCAGCAATTCCTGTAATTAAATTTGTAGCTCCAGGTCCTGAAGTTGCCATAGCAACCCCTACTTTACCTGAAATACGCGCATAACCTTGAGCTGCATGTGCTGCACCTTGCTCATGACGTGTTAACACATGATGAATTTGATCTTGAAATTTAAATAACTCATCATAAACAGGCATGATAGCCCCTCCTGGATATCCATAAAGGATATCAACACCTTCAGCAATTAGGCATTTTATAATAGCTTCACTACCTGTTATTCGTTCTGTTTTACTTGCCACCTCTTGCTTATTATTTATTGTTTGTGTTTTCATAATTCTCAACATTTGAGATTTTCGCCTCAGCGAAAATGAAACTAATTTCTATTTAAAATGCATCTGTAACACATCCTTTTGAGGCTGGCGCTACCGATTTTGCATATTTGTATAATATTCCTTTTTTATGTTTTAGCTCTGGCTCTACCCACTGTGCTTTTCTGGCTGCTAATTCTTCATCAGAAAGCAACACGTTAATAGAGTTATCTTCTGCACTAATTTTTATTCTATCTCCTGTTTTCACTAAACCAATAGCGCCACCAGATTGTGCTTCAGGGGTTATATGTCCCACAACAAAACCATGAGTTCCACCAGAAAAACGTCCATCAGTAATTAAGGCCACTGATTTTCCTAAACCTGCACCCATAATTAAGGATGTAGGTTTTAACATTTCAGGCATGCCCGGACCACCTTTAGGTCCTACATACCTAATGACGACGACATCACCGCGTTGCACTTCACCATTTGAAATACCTGTATTAGCATCTTGCTCGCTATTGTAAACCACGGCTTTACCCTCAAAAACCAAACCTTCATTTCCTGAAATCTTAGCAACCGCCCCTTCAGAAGCAAGGTTTCCGTAAAGAATCTGTAAATTTCCTGAAGATTTTAATGCTTTATCTTTTGGATAAATGACTTGCTGATCATCTTCAAAAGTCAATGGCTCAACATCTTTTAAATTTTCGGCTAAAGTTTTCCCTGTTACGGTCATACAGTCGCCATGTAAATAACCATTATCTAATAAATATTTCATTACAGCTGGGGTTCCGCCAATACCATGAACATCTTCCATAAGATATTTACCACTTGGCTTTAAATCCCCTATTAGCGGTGTTCTGTCACTTACACGTTGAAAATCCTCTAAAGTAAATTCTATATCAGCAGCATGAGCTATAGCTAAGAAATGTAATACCGCATTGGTTGACCCACCAAGGGCATTGACAACCGTAATAGCATTTTCTATAGACTTTTTAGATATAATATCTAAAGGTTTTAAATCTAATTCTAAAAGATTTTTTACAGCTATAGCTGTTCTTTCACATTCCGATAATTTATTAGGATTCTCTGCTGGAATGGAAGAGTTATACGGCAATGCAAACCCCATACACTCAATGGCTGAAGCCATAGTATTTGCCGTATACATACCACCGCAAGCACCAGCTCCAGGAATGGCTCTTTTAATAATTTCTTTATATTCTTCTTCATCAATCTCTCCTGCTACTTTTTGCCCCAAAGCCTCAAAAGCAGAAACAATATTTAATTTTCTCCCTTTATAATTTCCAGACTTTATTGTGCCGCCATACATCATTATAGAAGGTCTATTAAGACGCAACATAGCAATAACCGCTCCAGGCATATTCTTATCACAGCCCACAACAGAGACCAAGGCATCATAACTTTGGGCATTCATCACTGTTTCAATAGAATCTGCAATAATATCTCTTGAAGCCAATGAATAATTCATACCAGAAGTTCCCATTGAAATACCATCACTAACACCAATAGTATTAAAACCTAAACCAACCAAACCTGCAATATTGCATTCTACTTTTAGCTCAGCAGCCAAACCATTTAAATGCATATTACACGGATTGCCATCGTATCCTGTACTAGCAATTCCTACTTGAGCTTTGCTCATATCTTCTTCAGTTAATCCTGCTGCATATAACATAGCTTGAGAAGCTGGTTGCGATTCATCTTGAGTTAACCTTCTACTATATTTATTAATTTCTTTCATTTTTATTGCAAATAATTTTAAGCTTTATCTTAATTTCATTTATTATCTTAAAAGAATTATGATTTTTATCACAAATTCCACAAATACGTGTCGAAAATAATTTATTACAATGTTATAACGTTTTACCTCATTTTTTTTCAGTTAAATCCACAACCCTAAAAAACACAACAACAAACTCATTTACAGTTATTTAAACTGTTTTTTTTATGATACCCAAAAATTAAAAAACTTCATAAAAAAACCTTCCGCTTAGGGAAGGCTTTTTCCGTTCTATATTAATTTGTACCACCCTTTAGCGTTGTGAAATAATCACAACAACCTCAGAAATGATATTTAAACCGTATTTTTTCATTTACTTTTACAAAAATTGACATAAAATTCATGACCACCAAATTTTTCTTAAAAAAGATAAAAACATATGCCGATTCTTTATTTTTTTTTACTTTTGCATGCACAAAATAATAGAGGAAAGATTTGACTGATTGCAACCTCTTTATACTTCTTTTAAGTATAAAATAAAAATGCTAAAGGCAGTGTAAACTCCCTTCGACGTTATCGTCAAATCTTACCATAAAATAAAAAATATGGCTTATTTATTCACTTCAGAAAGTGTTTCTGAAGGACATCCAGACAAGGTAGCTGATCAAATTAGTGATGCTTTAATTGATCATTTTCTAGCATTTGACTCCGACTCGAAAGTAGCATGTGAAACCCTAGTTACAACAGGGCAAGTGGTACTTGCTGGCGAAGTTAAATCTACAACCTATTTAGATGTTCAAAAAATTGCGCGAGATACCATAAACAAAATTGGCTACACCAAAGGTGAGTATATGTTTGATGGAAATTCATGTGGTGTTCTTTCTGCAATTCACGAACAATCAGAAGATATAAACCAAGGAGTAGATAGAGGAAGTAAAGAAGAGCAAGGCGCGGGAGATCAAGGTATGATGTTTGGTTATGCAACCAATGAAACCGAAAACTTCATGCCGTTGGCTTTAGATTTATCACACCTTATACTAAAAGAACTTGCCGAACTACGAAGAGAAAATAAAGAGATTACCTATTTAAGACCTGATTCTAAAAGTCAGGTTACCATTGAGTATAGTGATGATAACATCCCACAGCGCATTGAGGCTATTGTGGTTTCTACGCAGCATGATGATTTTGCCGATGATGATACTATGCTAGCCAAAATAAGACAAGACATTGTTAACATCCTTATTCCTAGAGTTATTGAAAAGCTACCTGCAGACATTCAAAAGTTATTCAATAACGATATTAAATACCATATCAATCCAACAGGAAAATTTGTAATAGGAGGACCACATGGTGACACTGGACTTACTGGTAGAAAAATTATAGTAGACACCTACGGCGGAAAAGGCGCGCATGGAGGAGGTGCCTTTTCAGGTAAAGATCCTAGTAAGGTTGATAGAAGTGCAGCCTATGCTACAAGACACATCGCTAAAAATTTGGTTGCCGCAGGTGTTGCAGAAGAAGTTTTAGTACAAGTGAGTTATGCTATTGGAGTGGTTGAACCTATGGGAATTTTCATTGACACTTTTGGCACATGCCCATTTAACTTAACCGATGGAGAAATAGCTGAAAAGGTTTCAGAACTATTTGATATGCGTCCTTTTGCCATTGAAGAACGTTTAAAATTAAGATCTCCTATGTATAGCGAAACAGCAGCATACGGACACATGGGAAGACACAATGAAACCGTAACCAAAACATTCTCTCAGCCTAATGGAGAAACCATTACATTGGATGTTGAATTATTCACTTGGGAAAAATTAGATTATGTAGATAAAGTGAAAGAAGCTTTCGGTATATAAATTGAACATATAGATTCTTAAAAAGCCTCGACTATAAAAGTACGAGACTTTTTTATTACTAAACCTTCATTTTAGATTCTGAACATGCTACAAATATTCCCAACTTTTTAAGTCAACGAGGGCTCCACCTCTATTATTAAACTTGATAATAACTTAATAATACTCATTTGTCATACATTTAAAATAATAATTGACAACTCATAACATAGTTTTAAAGTATTTTTATCCCTCAATTAAATCTAAACTAGTAACATTTAATTTTAGAATATGAAGTCAAATAAATTTCTAAAAAATCACCGCAAATTCTCCCTTTTAGCATTACTCATTATTCCTGTTATTTTTCTGTCTTTTACAGATAGTCCGAAAAAACAATTTACCAGAGAAATCGATTTCAACTTCGATTGGAAATTCGAGTTACAAAAAGACACAGTAATTCCAGCTATCATTCCTATGAAAGATAAGCATTGGCGGAATGTAAGACTACCTCATGATTGGAGTGTTGAAATGGCTTTTGATTCTATTTATGAAGGGGCCACAGGTTATTTACCTGGTGGTGTAGGTGTTTATCAGAAGCATTTTAAAACACCCATTGATAAAACCGATGAGAACTGCTACATTCTTTTTGATGGGGTTTATAATAATGCCACGTTTTGGCTAAACGGTGAGTTATTAGGTGAAAACCCGTATGGTTACTCACCTGTCTATTTTGACCTTACCGACAAATTAAATGATGGTTCAAAAACAAACGTTTTAACAGTACATGTAGATCATTCTCGATATGCCGACAGCAGATGGTATACAGGTAGTGGCATTTATCGCAATGTAAAATTAGTGACCACCAATAAACTGCATATTCCTATTTGGGGCACCTATTTAACTACTCCTGAAATTACCTCAGACCTAGCCAAAGTCAACATTGAGATTAAAATAAAAAACGACTCAAAAAATAGCAACACCTTTTCACTGAGTACTAAAATTTTAAATCAAACAGGAAAAGAAGTGGCTAGTTTTACAGAAGATGCTACCTTAAACACCAATACAGAAAATACCTTTAAACAAATACTTCAGGTTAAATCTCCAGAATTATGGGATTGCGAAAACCCATACATGTATAAAGCTATAACCACCGTAACTCAAAACGGAACCTTAATAGACCAATACACCACCCCGTTTGGTATTAGAAGTTTAAAATTTGATGTTAATTCTGGGTTTTTCCTTAATGGAAAATCCACCGACGTGAAAGGCGTTTGTATTCATCATGACGCTGGATTAGTTGGTGCCGCTGTACCTAAAGGTGTTTGGAAAAGACGCCTTGAAAAACTTAAAGCCTGTGGGGTAAATGCCATTAGAACAGCACACAATCCATACTCTGAAGAGTTTCTGGACCTTTGTGACGAAATGGGAATTTTAGTTCAAAACGAATTTTTTGACGAGCTAGACTACGCCAAAGATAAACGTAAAAATTACCACGATCGTCATGACGATTATATAACAAGAGGCTATGTTGAACACTTTCAAAAATGGGGAAAAAGTGATTTAACACGGACTATGTTAAGAGACAGAAACCATCCAAGTGTTTTTCAGTGGAGTATTGGTAACGAAATTGAATGGACGTACCTGCATTACAGGTATGCTACTGGTTTTTGGAAAGATCCGAACGATCCACAAAATTCTGGAAAATACTGGGGAAGCGGTCCTATACTGTCTCCAGATGAAATAAAAAAGCGTTACGACGCCAATGAAAAAGGTGATTATATATTAACCGAAACAGCTACTAAAGTAAATGATTGGGTAAAAGCATTAGACACCACCAGACCTACTACTGCTAACTTGGTAGTTCCACAAACCAGTTTAGTGAGCGGCTATGCCGATGCTGTTGACATTGCTGGATTTAGTTACAGAAATAAAGATATTCCTTGGGCTCTTAAACATTTCCCTGACACACATATCACTATTAATGAAAATCCAGGTACATGGGACGATTGGAAACAAGTTATTGAAAACCCAGGTGTATTTAGCATTTTTATGTGGACTGGTATTGACTATATGGGAGAGCGCCATGGAGACTGGCCGCAAAAAAGTGGTTGGGGTGATTTACTTGATTTAGCTGGTTTCAAATATCAAGGTTGGAATTATTTTAAATCTATTTGGGTAAACAAACCTCATATTTCAATAGGCACACTACCTATTGCTAAATCTGGATTTAAACAAAAGGCTATCTCTGGTCAGCAGCTACCAGAAAACAGCAATGCTTATAATTGGCGCGATTCTAATATGCATTGGAATTATGAAGATGGTGAAACGGTGGTTGTTGAAGTCTGTTCAAATTACACTATAGTTGAACTTTTAATCAATGGTCGTTCTTTAGGACGCAGAAGTATGTCTGAAAGTCCAGATCGTCTTTTTAGATGGACTATTCCTTTTGAAGCAGGTACTTTAACTGCTCGTACTGGTTTTGACGGACAAGAAATCATTGCAGAACTTCATACAACCTCCAAACCTGTTGATTTTAATTTCACGACTGACAATGTTCTTTTAAAAGCAGATGCCTATGATGTAGCACACCTTGAAATACAACTAGTTGATATCATTGGTCATCCTGTAAAAACCGAAGAAACAGAAATTGAATTTGACATTGAGGGGCCGGCTAAACTATTAGGGGTTGACAATGGCGCTCGTGATAATGTTCAAGGTTTTCAAACCAATAAAATAACAACCCACAAAGGCCGTTGCTTGGCCATAATTCAATCTACAAATAAGAAGGGAGATATTAAAATAACAGCTAAGGCAAAAGGGTTAAATGATAAAACCATTATCATCAGTTCAAAGTAAGAACTTCATTACAATACGTTATTAAACTAAAAAAACTCCAGAGAAGTTTCTTCTCTGGAGTTTTCCTCTTATTCTTTTTCAGAATACACAACAATCCTTTTTATTTCTAGTTTTAGGAATTACACAGTGGGCGTTTTCGTCATAAAACATTATCTGCATAATAACTTCTAAAAGGTGGTATTTAAAAGATCGCCACTAATCTGAAGCATTTCCAACTCAGCTATTTTAGCGGCATATTTAGCTCTATTTCTATTAACTTCGGCATTTAGAAGATTTACCTGAGCCAACCTAAATTGTATGGAATTAACCTGACCCAATTTAAATTTCTCCTCAGTTCTATTGAAATTATTTTGAGCTGTTTTTATGTTATCTTCCTGTAGTTTGAATATTTCAAGTCTGTTTAAATAATTTTCCCACGCATTATTAAAATCTCTTTCAAGCGTTACCAAAATGCGTTCTTTTTCAATCTGCTGCGCTTCTAAATTAAGTTTTGCATTATTTACTCGTGTAATGGTGTTACCTCCATCAAACAAATTCCACCTTAAATTTAAACCTCCTGTTAAACCAACCGTTGAAATTTCTGTGGTAAAACTCGCAGGGTTATTGTTTTGATTCCAACCATAACTACCTATTAAACCTATAGTTGGCAAATAGGCAGATCGTTGATTTTTTACACCAAGCTCCGTCATAGCAATGCCCTTATTTGCTAACATAATACTTACATTACCAGACAATGCTTTTTGAATCAATTCTTCTTTATCATATAGCGTATTAAAGGCTATTTCAGAATCTATATCAAACTCATTGTTCAATGTATTCCCCAACACTAAATTAAGATCCCTTTTAAAGTTTCTTAACTGTTGTTTTGAATTCATAACAGTTATACTATCGTTATTTACATCTACCTCAGCATTGAGCACATCTAGCTTTGTACTTTGTCCATAATCAAACTGATACTTTGCTCTAAGCAGTCTATCTTTTGAAATAGCAAATGACTGCTCAATAGCACCGATGTTTTCTGTCATTTCGGCAACATTATAATACACCGTAAATAACTGTAATATGGTATTTTCAATAGTAGCACGTGCTTGTAATTCTGTAAGCTGTTTGGTTTCTTTCAACTGTTTATAATTATAGCTACGACCCAAACCATCAAACAATACATAATTCAAATCTACAGAAGCATTATATCTTGAACTCTCTACATCACCTCTACTTATAGGGCCTTGCGCGGTTTCCCCATCAACATCATTAACCGTAAAACTGGCTCCTGCATTACCCGTAACTGTAGGTAAATAACCTGAGTTCAAAATATCGGCATTATTCTCAGCAATATGAACATCTGTGTATGCTAGTTTAATACCATAGTTGTTTTCTAGTGCAATTTTAACCGCTTTTTCAGGTGTTATCACTTCTTGAGCTCCAATAGAAATTTGCAGAAGCCCTATCAAAAACATCAGGCTATACTTAAAATTCTTCTTCATGTTGTTCTTTTATAGCACGTTCAACTTCTTCCTTAGTTACATTATTTCCTGTAGCTAACCACTTCACATTCTTTTTAATAGCATTACTAAACGACAAAAACAGCGGTAATACGAGCAGGGTTAGAATGGTAGCATAGGCTATTCCGAAAGAAATAGAAATAGCCATAGGTTTTAAAAATTGAGCCTGTCTGCTTTTTTCAAGTAAAAGTGGTGCCAAGCCTGCAATGGTTGTTAATGACGTTAAAAATATGGCTCTAAACCTTGACTTCCCAGCTTCTGAAAGGGCAGCGTCAAAGGTCATGCCTTCCCTCAAATTACCATTAAATTTTCCTATAAGCACAAGCCCGTCATTCACCATAATTCCAATTAAGGCTATAATCCCTAATAAAGACAATACATTTACAGGAAACCCTAATAACCAATGTCCCCATGCTACTGCTGTTAAGCTGAAAGGCACTAGTAAAAGCAATAACAATGGTTGACTATAACTTCTGAAAGTAAATGCAATGGTTATGTAAATTAAAACCAAAATAGGAATACCTGCCTTTTTTAAGGAACTTGATAGCTTTGAGGCTTCTCTATTTTGTCCTTCAAACGAAGCCGAAATAGTAGGATAACGTGACTGAATTTCTGGTATGATATTAAGTTTAATATCATCAATAATATCTGTTGCGCTTGTACTTGGATCTTTTAAATCGGCAGAAACCTGTATTTCACGTTGTCCTATTAAGTGATTGATAGCCACATCGCCTCTTTCTATGGAATACGTTGCGATATCTTTTAAGGTTACTCTGGTTCCCATAGGCGTTACAATACGCATATCATCAAGGTGATTTATAGATTCTCTATTGGTTCTATCATAACGTACCCAAACCCGAATCTCATCTTGTCCACGTTGAAAACGTTGTGCCTGAACGCCAAAAAAGCCAGCTCTAACCTGACTCATAACGGTACGCAAATCTAACCCCAACAAATACGCACTTTCCTTTAATTGCAATCTAATCTCTTTAATTCCTGCGGGGTCATTATCTTCAACGTCCTTTAATAATGGGTTAGTTTCAAGTACCTTTTTCAACTCTATTTTAGCGGCCTTTAACTCATCAATATTGTTACTCAATAATGAAACAGAAACGGGGCTTCCTCCAAAATTACCTCCCGAACCAAAGATTAAACGTTCCGTACCAATAATAGGTCCCACAGCCTGCCTAATTTTATTAGCCACCAACCTTGAGTTTATAGCATCCGGACGTTCTTCTCCTGGTAACATATTTATACGAAGTCTTGCATTTGAAGAACTGGTTAAGCTCAATATGGTATTTTCAAAAAGTTCTTTGCCCATGCTTGGCATAAATTCTTCAGTAAGCTCTTTATTTACAATTAAAGCTTTCTCTTCTATCATAGAAATAATAGAATCTGTAATTTTTTCATTGGTACCTTTAGGCATATCCAACTCAATAGAAACCTGATCACTAGCAATACTAGGAAATAAAGTTACTCCAATGACACCACCTCCTATGGCTCCAAAAGTTAGCACTAAAAGCGATACAAAAACACCAAAGGCCAACAATTTATATTTGAGCACAGCATTTAAAACTGGTGAATAGACTTTGTCTCGTAAAAGCACCATAAACCTATCACCAATCTTATTTATAGAACGCATTTTGCTAAAAAACTGTTTAATTTTAGAAGGATTCTCTTCTTCTACGGGTTTTTGTAATGCTTTTGAGTGAGCTAAATGCGCAGGCAAAATGATTAGGGCTTCTATTAGTGATACCACAAGTGTTAAAATAACAATAACTGAGACTTCACTGAAAAACTCTCCAATTCTACTATCTAAAAATAAGAATAAAGAAAAGGCCAACAAGGTGGTTATAATAGCCGAGACTACTGGAGGAATAACCTCCATCGTACCATCAATAGCAGCCTGTTTTGGAGACTTTCCTTTCTCGTAGTGTTGGTAAATATTTTCAGCAATCACAATTCCATCATCAACCAAAATACCAATAACGATAATCATTCCAAACAGAGATAAAACGTTTATAGTAACATCAAACTGTCCTGCAAAAATAAACATCCCCAAGAAGGAAATTGGCAATCCAAAAGCCACCCAAAACGCTAAACGGGTGTTTAAAAACAGAGACAAAAAGGCTAATACCAGTATTATTCCAATAATAGCATTTTCCGTTAACAGTTGTGTACGCTGGTTTAAGGTTATTGACAAGTCTCGAACAACATTCAGTTTTACATTATTATGACTCTGATTATAACCTTCAATATAGTCTTTCACCTTATCAGCAGAAGAAATTAGGTCTTCATTATTTGTACTCGTCACCGTTATATCAATGGCTAAATCACCATTAAAAAAAGTGGCATTAGGGGTTTCGGAAAATCGATCACGTATCACAGCAACATCTTTCAATCTTACTGTTTCTCCCTCATTAGTTGCTTTAATAATGACATTTGACAGTTCATCACCGTAATACGACCTATTATTAGCTCTAATTAGGTACTCCTCAATATCTGTTTTAATATTTCCGCCAGTCACCAAAATATTGGCAGAACCAATGGCCTGTGCTACATCTGCAAATGTTAAATTATAGGCGAGTAAACGCGTTTCATTAACGGCTATTTCAATTTCCTCATTAGGATAGCCTGAAACCTCAACCTGTGATATACCTTGAATGGCTCTTAAATCATTTTCAATTTGCCTGCCTATTTGCTTTAAAGTCACTAAGGGTACATTATCACCACTAAGCGCAAAGGATATGGTTTGCCTTACCTCTTCTCGTTTAGCCACAATTAATGGTTCCATACCTGTCGGGAATGATGGCACTCTATCAACTGCATTTTTCACTTCCAACAACATGAAGTCTATATTTTCATCTTTTTCTATTTCAACCGTGATAACCCCACTATTCTCTCTTGAAACAGAAGTCACTCTATCTATACCCCTTAAGCCTTTTAGATTATCCTCTATTTTTAACACAACCCCTTCTTCAATCTCTTGAGGTGAAGCACCTGGATAGGTGACATTGATGTTTATAATTCTAGAGTCCACTAATGGAAAGAAGGATGAGCGCAATGATGATACCCCTAAAACACCAAAAATGACAAAAGCAATGATAAACACATTAACTGCAACGTGATACCTTATAAAATAAGCAATAATTTTTCTCATTATTTACTTGCTTTTTTAACATTTTTAAAAGGCCGCACTAACATACCCGCATAAGCCCCTGGCACTGCTTTTTTTAGAACTATCTCCCCATTAGGGATACTTTTCAAAACCACTTTTGTTTCCGAAAAATAAACAGGTTTTACAGGTATTACATCTAAAATGGTATCTCTCACTACAAAGATTTGATCGCCTTCTAAAAGCAAATTCCTATCTACTTCAACAGCATTGGTTTCCTCTTTTGCATTCAGTCGTGCTTCTAGATACAGACCTTCTTTTAAAGCCTCATCTTTTACTTCTATATAGGCTGTAATGGTTTGCGTGGTTGCATTTACACTACCATTAACTCTTGAAACCACCCCTTGGTAAGTTTCTGTTTTGTTTAAATTTTGCAGCACAACATCTTCACCCTCTTTAAGCAAACTAGCATAACGCTTACTTAAAGCCACTTCCATTTCATATACAGACGGATCAATAAATTCCCCTAACTTTTGTCCCACTCTGATTAACGATCCCTCGGTTACCAAAGCTTGGGTTAAAACACCCGAAAAGGGCGCCGAAATTTTGTATTTGGAAAGCCGCTGCTCTAAATTCTTAACATTATAGTAGCTAGAAACAATACCCCTTCCTGTAATAAAAAAGTTCTCTTTTTCTGAAGACATTTTTGGCAATTGAGGGGTTGTTTTACTCAAATCAAAGCCCTGTAAATAGTCTTGCCATTTTTGATAAACATCTGGAAAGTCTAAACGTAAATCGGGCATAATGGCCGCTATGGTATTATATAAATTACTTTTTGCAGATTGTACACTGGCATAATACTCTTCGGCATTCATACTAATAAGCAGCTCCCCTTTTCTGTATTTTTGTCCTGGCTTAAATAACTTTTTTGATGACTTGAACACACCTTGTACCTCAGCGTAAAGCTCAACCCTGCGTTTGGCCACTAAACTTCCGTTAGCTGGAATCACAATGGGAACGGTTCCATTTTTTACCGTATCTGTAAAAACAGTTTTAACAACTTTTTCTTTAACTGGCTTGGGTTTATGTTTATTGGCTATGAGCTTTTTAGCTACTAAAACAGAAAGCACAATAAATAAAACGCCTAAAAAGGAGAGTATAATTTTTCGCATGCTAATTTTTTGATGGTCTAGCCTGCAAAATTATCGATTAGTATAATGCCGAAAAGTTAAAAAAAACCTAAAAGACTAGTTTTCAAAAGCCTCAATTTCCATCTGAACAGTTTCCCATTGCGCCATAAGATCTTCTAAATCTGATTTTAATTTTTGATAACTATCAAAGAAGTAAGGCTTAGATGTAGTTTCTTCATAATTAATCTCCAATTCAACATCAATCGCTTTAATCTTTTTTTCTAATTGATTTATTTTAGATTCTACATTGCTCAATCTATTGTTCAAAGATTTTAACTTTTTTTGGTCTTCATAAGACGTTTGTTTCTTTTCCTTTGGTTCTTGTTTCACCGCTGTGCGCTTTTCTACCTCCCTTAAACTTTCAACCTTACGTTGTTCTAGGTAATAGTCAATATCTCCTAAATACTCTTTGATTTTATGATCTTTAAACTCATACACTTTATTGGTGAGGCCTTGTAGAAAATCACGATCATGCGACACTAAGATAAGGGTTCCTTCATAACGCTTTAAAGCCTCTTTTAAAACATTCTTAGATTTAATATCGAGATGGTTGGTCGGCTCATCCATAATAAGCACATTAAAGGGTTGTAACATTAACTTAGCCAAAGCCAATCTATTACGTTCACCCCCAGAGAGTACACTTACGTATTTATCAACCTCTTCTCCTCTAAATAAAAACGATCCTAAAATATCACGAACCTTACTCCTGTTGGTTTCATTAGCGGCATCAATCATGGTTTCATGAACAGTTTTATTACCATCAAGATACTCTGCTTGATTTTGAGCAAAATACCCTAGTTGCACATTATGTCCTAATTTTAATGTGCCTCGATACTTAACGTCACCAACCATAATCTTTGCCAGTGTAGATTTTCCCTGACCATTCTGGCCTACAAAAGCTGTTTTACTATCACGTTCAATCAACAAATTAATGTTTCTCAAAACTTCATTATCGCCATAACTTTTTGAAACGCTTTCAGCCTCAACCACCACTTTTCCGGGGGTAATAGAGACTGGAAAATTTAAAG
This sequence comes from Allotamlana fucoidanivorans, assembly GCF_006265225.1. GTDB lineage: Bacteria > Bacteroidota > Bacteroidia > Flavobacteriales > Flavobacteriaceae > Allotamlana > Allotamlana fucoidanivorans. The sequence goes on from NZ_VDCS01000009.1 coordinate 25,154, forward strand.
TCATTACGCTATTATCATCTTCATCAACCTCAATCCTATCAATCTTATCAAGTTTTTTTATTAACGATTGCGCCATAGTTGCTTTTGAAGCCTTAGCCCTAAACTTTTCAATCAGTTTCTCGGTATGCTCAATTTGCTTCTGCTGATTTTTTTGTGAAGCCAATTGCTGGGTTCTTAATTCTTCACGCAACACTAAATACTGAGAATATGGTTTAGGATAATCATAAATGCGGCCCAATGATATTTCTATTGTGCGGTTGGTTACATTATCTAAAAACATTTTATCGTGCGATACGATTACCACAGCTCCTGTATATCCTCTTAAAAAATTCTCCAACCAAATAATAGATTCAATATCAAGATGGTTGGTTGGCTCATCAAGTAGCAAAATATCATTATTCTGAAGTAATAATTTAGCCAACTCAATACGCATGCGCCACCCTCCAGAAAAAGTATCGGTGAGTTTATCAAAATCTTCCCGCTTAAATCCTAAACCTTGTAAAATCTTTTCGGTGTCTCCTTGGTAATTGTACCCACCTAGCACTTCATATTGATGTTGCAGATCATTGATATCGATCATTAATTGATGATAGCTGTCACTTTCATAATCTGTGCGCTCTGCCATTTGAGTATTAACCTCTTCCATCTTGGCTTCTAAGGTCTTTATCTCAGTAAATGCTTCATAAGATTCTTCAAGCACTGTTCTCCCTTGAATAAAGTCTATATCCTGCTTTAAAAACCCAATTTTGAGTTCTTTATCAGCAGCTATTTGCCCTGTATCAGGCTCCATTTCCTTTGATAAAATTTTAAGCATTGTTGATTTACCAGCTCCATTTTTACCAATAAGCCCAACTCTATCACCGTTCCCTAACTTAAAGGTAATGTCTTCAAAAAGGTATTCTCCTTGAAATGAAATGGATAAATTATGAATGTTCATCATAGAAATGTAACTTTTGTCACCGTGCTTTTTATATATAAACCGTATTTTAGCAAGGAGATTGCGCAGCAAAAATACACAAATTATATGTTTAAAAAAGGATCAAAACTTTATAGTATTTTTACGGGAACTTGCCCGAAGTGCCATGAAGAATCGATGTTTAAAAATAAGAATCCTTATATACTTTCGGAAGCTTTAGACATGTATGAAACCTGCTCAAACTGCGGCACAAAGTACAAAATAGAGCCCTCTTTCTTTTACGGCTCTATGTATGTTAGTTATGCCGTTGGTATTGCCTTTGCTGTTGCTGCCTTTATTATTTCATTCTTTGTTTTTAATGCAGATATTAACACGGTTTTTATCTCTATTGTGATTACCCTTATAGTTTGTATGCCTATCATTTTAAGGCTTTCAAGAAATATTTGGATTAACTTTTTTATGAGTTACGATAAATCTTTGGCTAAAAAACAATAAGCCATCACATAATCCTGATTTTTTATAAAAAACTCAAATTAGGCAGTTTATATAACATTATATGAAACGGTCTATATTTATTTCTTTATCTAGAGGGATATTCTTTTCAATAAAGTCAAAAAGTTGTTTTGCTACATACGGACCAATCATAACACCTCGCGTGCCTAAACCATTTAAAACATACATGTTTTTTTGCTCCTGGTGTCTTCCTACCAACGGCCTTCTATCTTTTACAGTAGGTCTAATTCCAGCTACTTGATCAACGACCTCAAACGAACAGTTGATTATTTTTTTTAGTTTATTTAATAAGTCTTCCTTAGCTTTTAGACTTACTTGGTTACTTAAGTCTTTCCATTCATAAGTAGCCCCAACAATATATAAATCTTCTCCCATAGGAATTAAAAACACCGCCGACTTTAAAACAAAATCAATTTGCAATTCGGGTGCGTGAATGACCAGTAGTTCGCCCTTAGCTGGATTAAGGGGTAACTGGTTAAAATACGGATTCTTTGTTATACCATATCCTTCAGAAAACACAATATTTGACGCTTGAATCCCCTTATAATACAACTTTTCTTCTTTACTCCTGATATCTTCATATTGAAACGAATCGCTATAAAACGCACCCTTATTCTTTAAATCGGAGACATAAGCTTCAATAAGTGTTTTTACTTCAATCCGTCCCGTATGTAACACCTCTCCAAATCCATAGGATGCCTCAATAGCAAGGTTGTTATTCTTAATAATTTTAGGAGAAAGAAATTCTGAAAGATTAAGCTTATCGGATGCGCCAAACCAATCATTTTGTTCTTCTAAAGATGCAAATTTTCTATAAACAGGTAGTTTATAATCTATTTGAATACCAAGTTCTTTTTCAATTTTAGCGTAAAGTGGCAAGGCCAAATCGAGTTGTTCTTTGCTTTTCCATACTGTTGTAAATCGTTTTAAAACAACGGGATTATACAATCCACCGGCCACCATAGAAGACTGCTGTGAGCTATTATCAAAAACAACAAAACTTTTCTTATGCGCCTTTAGTTGTTCACAAAAAGACACGCCTGCAAGCCCCAGACCTACTACTATATAATCTACTTTCATAGTTTCGCAAATATACTGAGAAAACCATTTTTATATTTAGTAAAAACAAAAAAAGACCCGCTTAAATATAAGCAGGTCTTTTCGTTTATAATTCTATGGGACTAATAGGTCCACATATCAAGCTCAAAATCTCTAATTTTATTCTTTATTCTTTCTGATTCTAACAATTGCATTAAAGCATTTTGTGAAACATATTCTGTAACAGCTCGGTCATTTTGCACATTTTCTTCTCTAAAAATATAACCTTGAAAACGTCTAGCATTTAACAAATGATCAAATGAAAAAGGCATAGAACTGTTTGAATTGTTGAATGATTTTGCTTCATGCAATACTTCTCTTGCATCAGGAAACCAAACCCAAAATAATGGCACTAAGTCTGGGCTATCTGTATCAATGAAATTAACATCTGGTGCTACTGGAGCAATACCAAGTAATCTATATTTCATTTCGGCCTGACGTTTATCAAAATACCACAAACCTTTAATGTGATACTCTTTAATATCGGCAGCCGTAATGGTTCTTCTATTAATATACTCAGCAGACAATTCTTCTCCTGCATTGATTTGTTCAATACCCAACTCGGTTGTATCAACCATAGTTAACGCAGCTTCAATATCTTTTAGCGTTCTCTTGGTAGTAAAATAAGAATCATCATAGATGTTTTCAATAGTTCCATTTTTGATGTTTTTCATTAACACATCATATAATGAACGTCTGTCTTTACCAATGTTATTGGTGTCAATGGGATAATATAGTGGAAAATTTGCTCTTTCATCAAGCGATATTTTTTCCCAAACCATTTTTGAAAACAAGATATCTCTGTCATCAACATATCCATATTCTAAAGGTTTATCATTATCTACCGCTTTTTGACTAGCTGTTCTCACACCTATTTCATCAGGAGTCTTAGCATTTAAGATATTTGCCTGAGCAAACAGAGTTGTTGCTGTAAAAGCAGTTGCAACGGTTAATAAAAAACTTCTTAATTTCATCTTATTCTTATTTTTCATTAAAAATTCCATGGCCATAACCAAACATTATGGCCATAGTATTAGTTTGTTAATTCAACAAAAACAGGCGATACTTTTTTAAGTATTACACTTACACCACTAGCTTTTGCCTCGATATCAAATATTTGGATACCAGAACCTCGTTTTGCCTTAGCAAGTGCTTGTTGCGCTCTACCATCTAACTTATTTCCTTTTACATTGATAGTTGGCTGCCCTGGTACTTTAAATTTAAATCCTGTAACTTTTAAAGGTAACTCAAAATCAAAATCATCAAATTTAGCTCCAATGGTAGATATTTTAAGTGAGCTACGTTGCATTTTTAACGCACCATCTTCACCTCTAACTGTTCCTGTTGGTTTCGGTAAATCTTTAATTCTGAACTTAGCATTATCACTAACTTTTCCACCATCAGGTAAAGTTCCCGTTACATTAATAGTAACTTCTCTACCTCTAATACTTGTGGCATCCATTACATAGCTACTTCCTGAAGTTCTACTTAAACCTTGGGCACTGGCAGAGACTTTATTATCAGGAATACCAGCAAATGAAATGGTCATTGGGTTTTTAACACCACGATATACTACATTCATTTTATCAGCCGAAATAGTAGCTGCATTTGGTTTTGCTACGGTTGCAAATGACGAGTTTACAGGAACTTCAATTTCTTCACCATCTTCACCAAAAATAAGTTTCCCTTCAATTTTGTGTTCTCCAACACCACCGGTACCCACTTTCAATTTCACTTTACCATCTTCAATAGTATACTGATCTTCGGAAAGTTTTCTACCATCTAAAGTTAACTCAACTCTTTTTGGTTTAGTTGATGCATCTTTTCTACCTAGAACGATTTCTCCATCAAACTGCTCACCGTTAAAGTAAGCTGATTTAGAAGTTTCCATTAAGGTAGTATAGTTTGTCATAGACACCTCACTAGATAAGGTTCCTTGTAACATAGTTGCCAAAACTTCTGATTCAGTATTCTTGATATCCGCTTGAAGTTGTGTCATTTTTGTTAAAGAAGCTACCAAAGGAAAACCCTTGTAATGATAGTCTAACCATCTTACTTTTCGTCCATCACGGTTTGTAACTTCTTCTGTACTAAACTCAGATTTCACTTCTGCAATTACAGATTCCATTCCTTTTTCTGAAGATAAAATTTCTACAACGCCTTCTCTAAAGCCATTAATATGATCAAGAAACTTTTGACCTTCTTCTTTGATTATATCTCCTTTAAAAAAGTTTTCGTCTAGGTAATCGCCTTTATCCATAATCTCATAGTCGGTTGGATCATCAATCTTGGCGGTCATTTTACCTTTCAACTCTTCTAAATAAGTATCAAACTCTTCTGCCAATTTATCAATGGACTCTGCTTTAGCTTTTAAGTGTTCATACTTTTCAGGCTGATCTGAAGCTTTTTGCTCTAAACTCGCCATAAAATTGTCATTCTGCTGGGTTGAAGCAACGTTTGACTTCGTTAACTTTTCGTTCATTAATCCGAAGGCTGAAAGCACCTCCTTTGACATATTTAATGCTAGCATTGCTATAAATATTAAATACATCAGATTAATCATTTTCTGTCTGGGTGATAAATTTCCTGCTGCCATGTTAATTAGGTTTTTGGTTAATTAATTTTGATTTGGGTTTATTAACACTCCTAATTATTTACTCATTGCAGACAGCATACCACCATATACACCGTTTAACGATGATAAATTAGACGCTAAAGATTGCATTTGCTCTTTTAACTTTGCAGCATTCTCGATTGACTCTTCATTAATTGTAGCTTGCTTATTTACACTTTCTAATTGCATTTTGTATAAGCTATTTAATGATTCCATTTGAGCCGCAGCTAATGATAATTCTTCACCATATTTCTTAGTTGCTTCAATAGAATCTGCAGTAGAACTCATATTTTTTGCCGCACCTTCAAAGTTTTTGATGCTTTCTCCTAAGCTAGCAATTAATTCTCCATCAATTTTAGCTTCTCTTAATAAGTCATCTAATTTTTTTGATAGTAAGCCTTGTGCATCTTGGTTAGCTTCTTTCTTTGAAGCTTGTCCTCCTGCTAACTCTGGATATACTAAAGACCAATCTAATTCTTCATCAACAGGTTCAAATGCTGATAATGCAAATATAATTGCCTCAGTTACAAGACCAATGGTTAACATAACATTACCTGTTAACGGTCCAATTTCAAAATGAATAATCTTAAATAAGGCACCAACAATTACAATTGCTGCTCCTAATCCGTAAGCCATATTCATGAATTTTTTGTTTGCTTTTGACTTTGCCATAATTTTCGGTTTTAAAATGTTAAGTAGGTTAATACTTAAGTAGGTTAATTAATAGTTTATAATTGATTTGATTTAACACAAATTAGTTTCCGCTCTTGGTTACTTTTGTCCCCATGTAATCTTGAACGGTTCTGAAACCAATGTAACTTCTTGCTGAATCAGCATATTCGTAATCTCTTGAACTTACTTGTAAAAAGTATGCTACGTCTTTCCAAGATCCTCCTCTTACAATCTTACGTTGATTATCATTATCATTAACACTCGGGTTAATGGTAGAGGTGTACTCATAAGATGATGGATCATAGGATGCATTTACCCATTCGGCCACATTACCAGCCATATTATATAGATTATAATCATTTGGCTCGTAAGACTTCGCTTCAACGGTGTAAAGTGCTTGGTCTGCTGCGTAATCCCCTCTTACAGGTTTAAAGTTTGCCATAAAACACCCTCTATCGCTCTTTGTATAAGGCCCTCCCCAAGGATAAGTAGCAGCTTGTAAACCGCCTCTTGCGGCATACTCCCATTCTGCTTCAGAAGGTAACCTGAATGTATTAACAGGTGATGTACCTTTTTTTGATTTTAAATAGCTATTCTTATTAATAGTTCGCCACTCACAAAATGCTTTAGCTTGTTTCCAAGTAACACCAACTACAGGATAATCACTATAGGCATCATGCCAGAAATAATCATTATGCATAGGCTCATTATAAGAATAGGCGAAATCTCTAATCCAAACAGTAGTATCTGGATACACTTCAATTTCTTCCTTTATAATAACGTCTTTACGCTTAACACCTCTACTTCTAGCGGCTTCTTGAATATCCATATGACTGTATTGAAACTTGAATTTAGTCACATCCCAAGTACGCTGTCCGTTATAAGATTCTTCAAGCGGTAAATACATAGTATCCATAACTTCAGTATAATATTCATCTGGATATTCTGAAGTATCAAAAACTAGATCTACATCTTTGTTTATTTTTCTTCCTTCGTACCCTGTTGGACCTAAGCCAGTATAGTTTTCAAACATATACTTCTCATAAACAGACATATTGGCTGTATCTGCATCTTTAAATGCATACTCTCCAATACCTCCATCCTCAGGAGTCATACCAACCTCATCAGCTAGTACCGCGAGTTTCATTCTTACAATTGAATCTCTTACCCAATTCACAAATTGGCGATATTCGCTATTGGTGATTTCTGTTGCGTCCATGTAAAAGGCTCTAACAGTTACTGTTTTTGCAGGAGCATCTTGAACGCCAGCCAGATCATCGTCTGCCTTACCCATTATAAATGCTCCTCCAGGAATAAGTTCCATACCATAAGGTTTTTCTGGATGCCATTTTTTCCCTTTGACACCTACCAGCTCGCCTCTATCTTTAGAGCCACAGCTGGCAAGAATTACTAATACTCCGGTTAATAATAAAAGCTTCTTCATATCTATAGTAAACTCGAGGTTAAATTATTTAGCTTGATTTTCGAGAGCGTAAACATATTTATATATTTTCGAAAAAACAACTTTTTATCTAAAAAAATGTCGTTTCATCGTAAAAAAATGTCATTTCACCGATGAAATTAACAGTTTAACCAGTATTCCCCTTTCAAACACAATTCTTCTGAAAGGCTTTATACCAGCGCTCTGGCACCTTATTGTTACAGGCATCTAGATAATCTTGATGCATGCAAGGTAATAACGTATGTCTTTTCAATTTATTATTGACTTCAGCCAAAAAAGGGATTTCAATCCACCATCGGCCTGTTTTGTTACTTTTATAAAAAATCAGTTCTTCATCATCCACCAACGTTATAAACTTCTGATAACTGTTTTCATCAGAGAAATCATCGTCAGTCACTCTAAAATTAACGCCCTCTACAAAATACCAGATCATCTGAGCCATCAACATGGAGGTCATCTCATCATCTTTAGAAGGCTTATACTCATAAATTCCAAAAGAAGACACCTTATTACTTATACCAGCATATCTGGCTATGGCACAAATTTCTTTACCATCCAGACCATTGGGTGAATATCGCTGATGCAGGCTTAGCTCAGAGCCTTTAACAGCATTCAAATCTATGCTAACAATATTTGCGTCTCGCAGTACAGGCTCTGCCAAAGTAATATCACTTGATATTTCACCTAACCTATAGGATTCAAAATACAAACTATCCATTAAATCTTTTTCCTCTTGAGAATTAAAGTAGGTTTGATACCCAATAGTAGCATAGTTGAATAAGTTATAAGGCTCGTCAAGGATTATTTTTCCCACAAAACTATTATTCTTGATTGGTTTTGTAGAATCTCCCAGATTGAACTGCGCATCAACATTTACAATATTAACCATAGGAATAAGCGTATCATAAGCTCTGTAATTAGCATATGTTAAATCTTGAGAACCTCCTATAACTACTGGTATAATTTTCTTTCCTACCAGAATACTAATAGATTCTTTTAAAGCAAAATAGGTGTCTTCAACGGTTTCTCCCCTATTGATATCGCCCAAATCGGCTATTAAGGTATTCCAACTCCCTGGAAATAGACTATAAAAAGACTTCCTAATTTCATTTAACTGAAACTCTTCCCCTATATAGTTGATATCATTTCTGTTTTCAAGCACACCAATGATAGCTATTGCTACACCTTCTAAATCGGGAATACCCTGTTGAGCAGAGTGAATTTTCAACTTTCTTCCTAAAGCATGAGGCGAAAGCAGTTCATTATGAGCAAGTACTAAATCTGAAACTGGAGATAAGAAATTAAAATTCATATGGCCTTAAAACTATTTGTGGGAATCGTTTTTTATCGATTCCCACAAATATTAAAAGAATTTATGATTTTTCTCATTCAGTTTACATAAAAATAATGTAGAATAATTAGTAATTACACAATTATCTGAATATCAAACCAAATAACTCATATAATACTTCACATCATTTCTTCTTAGCCGTTGTTTTCTTTTTGGCTGTCGTTTTTCGTTTTGTTGGCTTTTTCTTAGGTGCATTGGCTTCTATAATAGCTTTTGCTTCATCTAAAGTCATTTCAGAAACATCAACAGTTTTTGCCAATTCAACTTTTACTTTTCCTTGTATCACATGATGTCTTCCCCAACGTGCTTTTTCAACCCTTATACCTTCGGCTTCCCAACTATGAACTACCTTATCAATTTCTTTTTGAATCTTGGTTTCAATCAGTTCAACAATATCTTCATCTGATAGATTATCCCAGTCGTATTTTTTATTGACATTAATGAACATATTGTTCCATTTTATATAAGGGCCAAATCTACCTTTCCCCTTTTGAACAGGTAAATCTTTGTATATATATATAGGAGCATCTGCCTTTTGCTTCTCTTTTATTAAAACAATAGCGTCATCTAAATCTACACTCAAAGGGTCAGTTCCTTTTGCAAGCGATACAAAAGCATCACCAAATTTTACATAAGGACCAAAACGGCCATTATTAACTTGAACTTCTTCGCCCTCATATTTACCTAACGTTTTTGGCAACTGAAACAAGTCCATAGCCTCTTCATAGGTAATTGTATTTAATTGTTGGTCTGGACTTAAACTGGCAAATTGCGGTTTTTCTTCATCATCAACCGTACCTATTTGAACCATTGGCCCAAAACGCCCTAAACGTACGCTCACCTGCTTCCCCGTTTTAGGATCTGTTCCTAAAATACGCTCTCCAGACTCTCTATCTGCATTTTCCTTTACATCTTCAACAACAGGATGAAACTCTTTATAAAAAGATTTCATCATTTCAGTCCAATCTTCATTACCTTCCGCAATTTCATCAAAATCAGCTTCTACTTTGGCGGTAAAGTTATAGTCAAGAATAGCATCAAAATGATTTACTAAAAAATCGGTTACAATCATTCCTATATCGGTAGGCACCAACTTTCCTTTATCTGAACCTACTTTTTCAGTTAAGGTTTTATCTTTTACAGCGCCATTGCTTAACGTTAGCTGTGTGTAACTACGCTCTACCCCTTCTACAGTACCTTTTTCAATATAATTTCTTGCCTGTATAGTTGAAATGGTTGGAGCATATGTTGATGGACGTCCAATACCCAATTCTTCTAATTTTTTAACTAAAGACGCCTCTGTATATCTTGCTGGTGGACGCGTATAACGTTCTGTTGCCGTAATGTAATTATTTAATAAAGTTTCATTGGTTTTCATAGCTGGCAAGACACCATCCTGTTCTGTATCTTCATCATCAGTACCTTCTAAATACACCTTTAAAAAGCCATCAAACGTGATAACCTCTCCATTTGCTGTAAAGGTTTCTCTGTGTGTTGAGGCACTAATTTTAACGTTAGTACGCTCTAGCTCGGCCTCGCTCATTTGAGATGCAATAGCTCGTTTCCATATTAACTCATACAGTCGTGCTTGATCTCTATCTATATTAACGCTATGTGTAGCAAAACTGGTTGGTCTTATAGCCTCATGCGCCTCTTGAGCTCCCTTTGCTTTACCTGTATAGTTCCTTGGTTTACTATATTTGGCTCCATAAGCGTTCTTAATTTCTTCTTCAGCTCCTTTCCTTGCTTCATCCGATAAGTTAACACTATCTGTTCTCATGTACGTAATTAACCCTTCCTCATACAAGCGTTGCGCTAAAGTCATAGTTTTACCTACTGAAAAATACAATTTACGAGAAGCTTCTTGCTGTAATGTTGAGGTAGTAAATGGCGCTGCAGGTGATTTTTTTGCTGGTTTTTTTTGTAAATCAGCTACCTTAAATCCTGCTGTAGCATTCTGCTCTAAAAATTTTAAAGCTTCTTCTTTTGAGGAAAAATTCTTTGGAAGCTTCGCTTTAAACGTTTGCCCGTCTTCATTTGAAAACTCTGCATCGATTCTATATGAGGCAACGGGTTTAAAATTTTCAATTTCCCGTTCTTTCTCAACAATTAAACGCACCGAAACAGATTGCACACGCCCTGCTGACAAACCACCTTTAACTTTACGCCAAAGCACAGGAGACAACTCATACCCCACAATTCTATCTAAAACACGTCGGGCTTGTTGTGCATCTACTAAATCATAATCAATACCTCTAGGATTCTCAATTGCTTTTTGAATGGCTGATTTAGTAATTTCATGAAAAACAATACGCTTTGTTTTTTCTTTGTCCAATTTTAAAGTCTCAGCCAAATGCCAAGCAATAGCTTCTCCCTCTCGGTCTTCATCACTTGCTAACCAAACGGTTTCTGCTTTTTTAGCAAGGTCTTTTAATTTTTTAACAACTGCTTTTTTATCTTTAGAAACTTCATATTTGGGTTTAAAATCACCATCAACATTAACCCCTAATTCTTTAGAAGGCAAATCTGAAATGTGCCCAAAACTAGACTCTACTTTAAAGTCTTTTCCTAAAAATTTTTCAATGGTTTTTGCTTTTGCGGGTGACTCTACTATCACTAAATTCTTCGCCATACTTCACTTTTTGAAGGTACAAATGTATATGAAAAAAAGTATATCTGTAACTTTTTATACAGTATCTATCATATTTTTAAATTAAAAAACCTGTTTTTACATCGCAAAAACAGGTTTTTTATCATGAATATGAAAAATCACTCTATTGGCGTTCCTATTTCATCAATCGCATCTTGTTCTTTCAATCCTACTACCGATTTGTAAACATAGTATGCTGGAATATCAGAGAATTGTTGCGTTACATAAATACCGATAAAACACATTAAAACACCCACAAGACCTGCCAAAATTCCTGCAACAATTATCAATCCGAAACTTAAAAACCACTTTTTATTTCCAAGTTTAAACCCAATCTTTATAATATCTGAATTTGACAAATCTGGATTCATAGCATAAGTAATCACCATATAATATAACGGCACCATTAGATAAAACACAGGTAACACACATAAGGCATACCCCAAAATCATCATGCCTATTATGGACAAACTGAGCATAAATGTCTTTTTTAAGTATTTTGATTTTAGAAAAAAGAAGTAATCATCACTAGCATCTAACCCAAGGTCTTTATGCTTCAACATTCTATAATAAGCTCCTTTTAGTGCTACACTAATTGTTGTTACCCCTAAAATCATAACCATAATCAATACAATCATGGCACTAATAGCAAGAATCCCCATACCTTCAAGCCCCAAGCCTCCATCAAAAGACTCTTGTCCCAAAACACCTAACACAATCATAGGAACATACATTATTAAGATAAACGGAAGCATCAATACCATATTAAGCAAATATACAACCAACCCTTGCAACCATACCTTTTTAAAAAGTTCTATAGATTGGTTAAAAATATCTCCAAAATCTAGTGATTTGGCATTTTCAATTTTATTGATGAAGTGGTTTAGGTTGATCATAGTTATTATTATAGTTTATAATTTAATAATCTGTATTAGTTCCTATTTGGTCTATTTCACTCGTTTCATCAAAACCAACAACCTCTTTATAAATAAAGAATAATGGTAAGTATGCTATTGAAATAGTAAACAAAAGACCAATACCACATCCTAAAACACCTAGCATTCCAAGCAACGCCGCCACAAATAGTGTCCCAAAAGAAATAAACCACTTTTTATTCCCTAGCTTAAAACTAGCTTTAACAAGCTCCGTTTCACTCAAATCTGGATTAAAAGCAAAAAACAGAGAAAAATAAGACAGTGGAATCATAACATAAATAACAGGAAGCACAAATAAAAACTGAGCTAAAGTTGAAATACCAGTATATAGAATACCGAGCATTAAAAGTTTTGAAAAATAGCCGTTTCTAAAAAAATAAAAATAATCATCTACACCTTGCTCCCCCTGTACTTCGCGCTGGCATATCCTATAAAAAGCCCCTAACAAGGCTAAGGTTATAGTACTTACCAAAATGCTTTGAGGCACACTAAAAAGTACATTTTTAAAATAGTCATCAAACTGCACATTGAAATTAAACCCGTTGTCTGTCACAAAAGTATTGGTAGAAGCCAGACCAATTGCAGCAAATGCAAAAGCGATAACCATGGCAGACATAACAATCAATAACACTACTAAAAATCCTTTTAACCAAACCTTTTTGAACAGTTGTAATGTGCTATCGAAAATTTGCCCGAAATCTAATTCCTTTGCTCTATCTATTTTGTCATACAACGAATCAATCGTATTCATAAATTTCTATTTGGTTTTAAGATTATTGGGAATAAAGTAAATGCTTTTTAACAATACCAACAACTAAAAGACGGTAAAATGTTATAACATCAAAGATTTTAAGCATCAAAAAAATTACAAATATTTAACAACTGCCACTTTGTCACAAAACACAAATATATTGTATCTTTGCATGCTTATTGACTGATAGCAATAGCTAAAAGATTATGGAAAAAACAATTGACGAAAGCAAACAAGGGGAATCTTTAGTTCTGGAACAGAAAGAAGGTAACAAACGTAAACTTTTCATAGAAAGCTACGGTTGCCAAATGAATTTTAGCGATAGTGAAATTGTCGCCTCGATTTTAACAGAACAAGGATTTAACACAACTCAAAGTTTAGAGGAGGCCGATTTAGTTTTAGTAAACACCTGCTCTATTCGCGACAAAGCCGAGCAAACGGTTAGAAAACGCCTTGAAAAATATAATGCCGTAAAACAAGAACACAACCCAAACATGAAAGTGGGTGTTTTAGGTTGTATGGCTGAACGCTTAAAAAACAAATTTTTAGAAGAAGAGAAAATAGTAGATCTTGTTGTAGGCCCTGATGCTTATAAAGACTTACCAAATCTTTTAGCCGAAGTTGATGAAGGGCGCGAAGCCATCAATGTAATTCTGTCTAAAGAAGAAACCTATGGTGATATTTCACCTGTACGATTAAATTCAAATGGCGTTTCTGCTTTTGTTTCCATAACACGTGGCTGTGATAACATGTGTACATTTTGTGTAGTGCCTTTTACTAGAGGTAGAGAACGCAGTAGAGACCCTCAAAGCATTATTGAAGAAATCAACGAACTTTGGAATAAAGGTTTTAAAGAAGTAACGCTACTCGGCCAAAACGTAGATAGCTATTTATGGTATGGTGGCGGATTGAAAAAAGATTTTGATAAAGCCAGTGAATTACAAAAAGCTACAGCGGTTAATTTTGCTATGTTGTTAGATTTATGTGCCAAAGCTCAACCTAAAATGCGGTTTCGATTTTCTACCTCTAATCCGCAAGATTTTACCTTAGATGTGATTGAAGCTATGGCGAAACACAAAAACATTTGTAATTATATTCATTTACCCGTACAGAGCGGAAGCAACCGCATTCTAAAAGCCATGAATAGGCTACATACACGCGAAGAATATTTCGAATTAATTGACAATATAAAAAGACTCATTCCAGATTGTGCTATCAGTCAAGATATGATTGCTGGATTTCCAACCGAAACTGAAGAAGATCACAAAGACACCTTGAGTTTGATGGAGTATGTTAAGTATGATTTCGGTTTTATGTTTGCTTATTCTGAAAGACCCGGCACCCTTGCTGAGCGCAAAATGGAAGATGATATTCCTGAAGACACGAAAAAACGTAGACTAAATGAAATTATCGCGTTGCAACAAAAGCACAGTTTATTAAGAACGCAACAGCATATAGGGAAGATTGAAGAGGTTTTAATTGAAAAAGCTTCAAAACGATCTGATGCACATTGGTCTGGAAGAAACACTCAAAATACCGTAGTGGTTTTCCCTAAGGGAGACTATAAAGTGGGGGATTTTGTAAACGTAAAAATCATAGATTGTACCAGCGCTACGCTAATTGGTGAAGCTGTAGGATATTCAGAAAACAATTAAAATGGAATCAGTTCAAGCTATAAAACAACGTTTTGGAATTATAGGTAACACGCCCAGTCTCAATCGGGCCATTGAAAAAGCTATTCAAGTGGCGCCAACAGATATTTCGGTACTTGTTACTGGTGAAAGTGGTGTTGGAAAAGAAAGCATTCCAAAAATCATTCATCAGTTGTCGCATAGAAAACACAATAAATATATCGCTGTAAACTGTGGCGCTATTCCTGAAGGCACCATAGACAGCGAACTATTTGGTCATGAAAAAGGTGCCTTTACGGGTGCTACGCAAACACGTGCTGGATATTTTGAAGTTGCTGATGGTGGCACCATTTTTCTTGATGAAGTGGGCGAATTACCCCTTACCACTCAGGTAAGATTACTACGTGTTCTTGAAAATGGTGAATTCATCAAGGTAGGATCAAGTAAGGTTCAAAAAACAAACGTTCGCATTGTAGCCGCTACAAACGTAAACATGTTTGAAGCCATTGAAAAAGAGAAGTTTCGCGAAGATTTATATTATAGATTAAGCACGGTGGACATCCACTTACCACCTTTAAGAGAGCGTCAGGGTGATATTCACTTACTGTTTAGAAAATTTGCCAGTGATTTTGCCTTAAAATACAAAATGCCTACCATAAAACTAACTGATAATGCCGTTCAAGTGCTTTTAAAACACCGTTGGAGTGGTAACATCCGTCAGTTACGAAATATTGCTGAACAGCTTTCAGTACTTGAACAAAACAGAACCATTTCTGCCGAGGTCTTAAGAAGCTATTTACCAGCATCGGCCAGCACTAATTTACCTGCCATCATTAAAACATCAAAGTCTGAAAGTGATTTTAGTAGTGAACGTGAAATTCTTTATAAGGTTTTATTTGATATGAAAAGCGACCTGAACGACCTGAAGAAACTCACCATGGAACTCATGAAAAACGGAAACACTAAAGATGTTGAGAAAAACAATGAAAGTCTCATTCAAAAAATTTACGGTAATAATGACGAAGAGGATGTAGACTTTGAAGAATCTATACCTCAAAATACCGAAGTGATTTCAATACCTGAGCACGCTATAAATCAAGAAGACATCACGCCCATTCAAGACAAATATCATTTTGCAGAAGAAATTGAAGAAGAAGAAACTTTGTCACTTCAAGACAAAGAGTTAGAATTAATAAAAAAATCTCTTGAACGTCACAACGGAAAACGTAAATTAGCTGCAGCTGAGTTAGGCATCAGCGAAAGAACACTTTACAGAAAAATAAAACAATACGATTTATAAGCTTTCATTGGAATAAGAAAGCGCTTTATATATGAAAAAAGCATCCATTCTACTCATAGCATTTACCGCATTAGCCTTTCATGCTTGTGGCATATATTCATTCACCGGAGCATCCATTCCTCCTGGTGTAGAAACCTATCAAGTAAACCGATTTGAAAACACATCGCTGCTTATAGAACCTGGTTTAGAGCGTGATTTTAAAATTGCACTTGAAGATTTAATTCAAAATCAAACCAATTTAAACCTAGTACCCTCTGGAGGTGATTTAGTTTACGAAGGTGAAATTACAGAGTATAGAATTTCACCAACAACAGCCACCTCTGAAAATGTTGCGGCTCAAAACCGATTAACCATTACGGTGAAATTACGCTTTTTCAACAGAAAAAAGGAAGACGATGATTTAGATCAGTCTTTCTCCTTTTTTTATGATTTTCCCGGAAGCGCACAGCTGTTAGGATCCCAAAAAACAACAGCACACGAAGAAATTTTTGAACGTTTAACACAAGATATTTTTAACGCTACCCTAGCTAAATGGTAGATTTAAATCCATAAAAACAAATTTGCTTTAAGCAATGAATACAACTGATTTTACACATATTTTACAACAGCCTCAAAATCTAACCTTTGAGCAAATAGAAGATGTAAAATCAATTATAGATACATTTCCGTATTTTCAAGCCGCAAGAGCTATTTATCTAAAGGGTTTACAAAATCAAGGTAGTATAAAATACAATCAAGAGTTAAAAACAACAGCAGCATATACCGCAGACAGAAGTATTTTATTTGATTTTATTACATCGGAAGCCTTTATTCAGAATGAAATCTCCGAATTTATTAAAAAAAATACAGCTTATTTAAAGAATATTGATGTTGATGCTGAAGATATCTCAGTAGACAAAAGTGTTGGAGTTGATGAGGCTCTGCAGGAGCAAATTAAAGAAACGGTTGGGGTATTAGACCCTAGCTTATTTGAAACTAAAACCGATTCACCAAGTAGTGCTGAGGACATTAAAACTGTTGAAGAAAACAAGGAAACTCTGAAAGCTGAAGATGTTTTAGAACTAGGCAAACCCTTCAATTTTAACAAAAATGAATCTCATTCCTTTAATGAATGGTTAAAATTAACCAAGCTTAAACCCTTAGAACGCCCATTTAAAGGCACACCTAAACCAGCTGTTAACGTAATAAAAAAGATTGAAGAACCTCAACCCAAAAAAAACAAAAAAACAACTTCAGAAAAAGAGCGCAAGTTTGAATTGATTGATAAGTTTATTTCAAAAAACCCGAAAATAAATCCAACTAAAAGCGCTGCCCCTAAAGGCAATTTAGCAAAAGCCCAAATGATTCAACCCGAGGCGTTGATGACAGAAACTTTAGCACGCATTTATGTAGAACAAAAAAATTTCAAAAAAGCGATTCAATCCTATAAAATTTTAAGTTTGAAATATCCAGAAAAAAGTGGTTTCTTTGCAAACCAAATTAAAGCAGTAGAACAATTACAAGAAAAAAACAATAAAGAATAATGAGTACGTTTACAATATTTCTAGTCCTTATAGTGGTTGTAGCATTTTTACTAATTGTAGTAATCATGGTTCAAAATCCTAAAGGAGGTGGTTTATCCTCTTCTTTTGGCGGTGGAGGCACCCAACAATTAGGTGGTGTAAAAAAGACAACCGACTTTTTAGACAAAAGTACATGGACTTTAGCAACCGTTTTATTGGTGCTAATTTTAGCTTCAAATATTACAATTAACCGAGGTGATAATAGCATTGACTCAAAAGCTTTAGATCCTGATGCGCAAACTGCGCAACCTTTACCTGAAGCGTTACCTCAAACACAAGAGGCTGCTCCAGCAACATCAACAGAGTCTACTACTGACAATAGTACAGAAGACCAATAAAATCTTCTACATATTCATATACAAAATGCCATCTATTACAGTTGGCATTTTTTGTTTCTACCTGTTAGGCAGACAGGCCTGCAAGTTTGTCAGATTGCCTATCATGGCACATTTTTAGCTACATACAAAGCCGTTAAACATTAACTTAATAATTAAAATATAAAACAAATGGGAGTAAACATTAAACCATTAGCAGATCGTGTTCTTATTGAACCTGCTCCAGCTGAAACCAAAACAGCTTCAGGAATTATTATTCCAGACAACGCCAAAGAAAAACCTCAAAGAGGTACTGTTGTTGCTGCCGGTCCTGGCACAAAAGACGAACCTATTACAGTTAAAGTTGGTGATACTGTTTTATATGGCAAATACGCCGGAACAGAATTAAAACTTGAAGGTTCTGATTATTTAATTATGCGTGAAAGCGACATTCTAGCAATTGTTTAATTGTAAACTTTTAACATCCAAAAATTTAAAAAAATGGCAAAAGACATAAAATTTGATATTGATGCACGTGACGGTTTAAAACGTGGTGTAGATGCATTAGCTGATGCAGTAAAAGTAACTTTAGGTCCTAAAGGACGTAACGTAATTATTAGCAAAAGCTTTGGAGCACCTCATGTAACTAAAGATGGTGTTTCTGTAGCAAAAGAGATTGAACTTGAAGACGCTCATGAAAACATGGGTGCACAAATGGTAAAAGAAGTAGCATCAAAAACCAATGATTTAGCTGGTGACGGTACTACAACAGCTACTGTTTTAGCACAATCTATCGTAAAAGAAGGATTAAAAAACGTAGCTTCTGGTGCAAATCCAATGGATTTAAAACGCGGTATTGACAAAGCCGTTAAAGCCATTACTGCCGATCTTGAAGAGCAAGCTCAAGAAGTAGGTAATTCTTCTGAAAAAATAAAACAAGTGGCCGCTATTTCAGCAAACAACGACGATACTATTGGTGAATTAATCTCAAAAGCGTTTGAAAAAGTTGGAAAAGAAGGTGTGATTACCGTTGAAGAAGCTAAAGGAATGGATACCTATGTTGACGTGGTTGAAGGTATGCAATTTGACCGCGGGTATTTATCACCTTACTTTGTAACAGATTCTGATAAAATGATTGCTGATTTAGAAAATCCATACATTTTATTATTTGATAAGAAAATTTCTAACTTACAAGAAATTCTTCCAATCTTAGAGCCAGTAGCACAATCTGGACGTCCATTATTAATTATTGCTGAAGATGTTGATGGACAAGCTTTAGCTACTTTGGTGGTTAACAAATTAAGAGGTGGGTTAAAAATTGCTGCGGTAAAAGCGCCAGGATTTGGAGACAGACGTAAAGCCATGCTTGAAGACATTGCTATCTTAACTGGTGGTACGGTAATTTCAGAAGAAAGAGGTTTTACTTTAGAAAATGCTGATTTATCTATGTTAGGTACTGCTGAAACAGTAACTGTTGATAAAGATAATACAACAATTGTTAACGGTTCTGGTGATGCAGATGCTATTAAAGCACGTGTAAACCAAATCAAAACTCAAATTGAAACAACCACATCTGAGTATGATAAAGAAAAGCTTCAAGAGCGCTTGGCTAAATTGGCTGGCGGTGTAGCTGTACTTTATGTTGGCGCAGCAAGTGAAGTTGAAATGAAAGAAAAGAAAGACCGTGTTGATGATGCTTTACACGCTACAAGAGCGGCCGTTGAAGAAGGCATTGTTGCTGGTGGTGGTGTTGCTTTTGTTAGAGCTAAAGCAGCCCTTGAAACTCTTGAAACTGCAAACTTAGACGAAACAACAGGTGTGCAAATAGTGAACAAAGCTATTGAAGCACCTTTAAGAACTATTGTTGAAAATGCAGGTGGAGAAGGTTCTGTGGTTATTAACAAAGTGTTAGAAGGTGATGCTAACTTTGGTTATGATGCTAAATCTGAAGAATATGTTGATATGCTTAAAGCAGGTATTATTGATCCTAAAAAAGTGACGCGTATCGCTTTAGAAAATGCAGCTTCAGTAGCCGGTATGATCTTAACCACTGAGTGTGCTTTAATCGACATTAAAGAAGATGCACCAGCTATGCCTCCAATGGGTGGTGGTATGCCAGGAATGATGTAAGTTGATAACCTCAACACACACAAATAAAAAAACGCTTCAACATTAGTTGAAGCGTTTTTTATGCATAATGTCTCCTAATCATTCTTTGTTAGATTTAAGAATATACCCATAGCATTATTCTCTTACCTGTTGAATTTGATTGGTCAAAACTTCTCTTTCCAAAACTTTAATTTCTTGCACTGTTTTTCCTTTATAAGTCCTTATATAGGTAATCTTATCATCGGCACTATAACTATAATCTAAACCCAAAGCCAATGCTGGTTCCTTGTACTGCTTCATATCTTTTACAAACTGCAATTGCATTTTTTCAACAACATGCTTGTACTCTGGTCTGAATATACATTTACCAATTCCTTAGAATTTTTGGTTAAATCAAATAGTCATGCTGTGTCTTTAAAAGACAACACCAATTTGTATTGACCATCTGTAATCGAAGTCCACTCACTTAAAGGAGAATAGTTAATATACACCATTCAAAATATTCTCCCAAAGCGTCAACATCAAAATCACCAGATTTCCCTTTATCCCCTACAGCCCATAATGGTCGCTTTGAAGTTATTCAGGTTTTTTAGGCTCAGGCATTTCGACTTTTAGATTAGTATAATGCGACTTGTAGGGTTCTCTCGCTTCATTTGGTATATGTGGATTAGGCAAAGAAAGCATCAAACAGAATGATCTCTTTTTATCAGGTTCTAACACCTTAAGAGTACAATTTATCAGAAAACACACAACATACAAACTATCAATTACCTTTTCGGGCCTTTAATAGCTCAGATTAATTGTTTTAGTTTCATAATTTTGGCGTACCCATTTTGCGTGCCCGTTACCATAGCGCATACACCAATCCATGTCCTCATAGCCAAACGCTTTTTCGCGCTCACCTGTTTTCAATGTTTTCATACGAGTAGATGCCAAATATCACTTCTCCACATAACTTGTACCGCACCCAGATAACCTCTACACCTCTGCAAATGTGATTAGATCTTCAAACATGCTCATACCATTAATAAGACACCCTTGGACACAGGATAAAGCCCCATTGAAACGATATTCATAAAGGCATGTATACGGGGCTAGAGGCATAATAATTAGTACAAATTGCACCTTCATTGGGCATAAATCTAAAAAAGGTTTTTCAACAGCTATACCCTTTCCTCAAAGTATAGCAATGATATTCACCGATACAATACTTTGAAAGCCTCTTTCTTAATAATAACTTTAATTTTTTCTATGTCCTACTCTTTCATGTTATGTTTCTACATTTAATTAATACACCTTTTCATTTAAACCTTTTTTAATTGAACAAGTCTTAGTTTTATCATTTTTAATTCCCAACCTAAGTTTATGTTTCGTACAGCAGTATTACTTATACTTTCCTGCTTTATAAATAATCTTTTTTCTCAATCTAATACCTTGATTGGTACCATCACAGATTCAGATCAAACTCCAATTGAATTGGCATCAGTGGTCTTGTTAAACCCTAAAGATTCAACGGTTGTAACCTACTCTATTACCGACAGCAAAGGCTTTTTTCAACTCACTGCATCAAAAAGGGAGACCTTGCTGTTTCAAGCTTCTTCTTTAGGGTTTAAACCATTTTATAAAAAGATCTATTTACAAAGCAAACACATTGATCTAAAAACGATTGTTTTGCAAGATGACGTCAGTACATTAGATGCTGTTATGATTTCTGCCGTTGTACCCATACAAATTAAAAAAGACACCATAGCCTTTAATACCAATTCTTTCAAGGTAAATCATGATGACACCATAGAAAAACTACTTGGAAAACTCCCTGGGGTTGAAATTGATTCAGACGGCAAGGTTGTAGCGCAAGGTGAGGAAGTGCAACGTATTTTTGTAAATGGAAAAGAATTTTTTGGAGGCGATCCTGCTATTGTTTTAAAAAACTTATCGGCCGATGCTATTTCAAAAGTAGAAGTGATAGACAAGAAAAGTGATGAGACTGAACTTACTGGAATTGATGACGGCAATAAAGAAGTAATTATCAATTTTACCTTAAAAAAAAACAGACAAAACCAGGGGTTTGGCAAACTATCAGGTGGCATAGGGTCAGACAAACGCTATTTTGGTAATGTTAACTTCAATCAATTTAATCCGAAAACACAAGTATCTGTGATTGGAAAATTTAACAACATCAATATCACAGGATCAAACATAAAAGGATTTTTAGAAAATGCTAGCGGTCTAGACGATGAATCTTCTGAAGAAAGCATGACAGCAACAAAACCCAAAAGCTTTAGTGGCTTTTTAACTACGGGTGTTACTGGGGTTCATTATGGGCATGAATTCAAAAAAAAAGAATCTGTAAATGCCGATTACTTTTTTAATCACACCAACAATTATGGGCTTTCAAATACCAATCGTTTAACATTTTCAAACACCAGTAATTTTGATTTTAAAGCACTGAATGACTTTAACAATACCTCCAATAATCATAATTTAAATTTTAATTATGAAAACAAGTCCAATTCAAAATATAGTTTAAAAATTACAGGCGGATTGATTGCTGATATGCGCGATAACTTTATTGACAGTAAAGGGAAATACTTTAACGAAGACGGCAATTTGGCTACCACCAATGATTATATTCTAAACACCAAAAATGACAGAAGTACAGGGCGCATAAATACGCAGTTTTACAGGCGATTACAAAAAAAAGGACGAAGTTTCAATGCGGGTATTAGCGCCAATATTTCTGATAGGTCATACTTTAACACCCAAAAATCAATTAGAACAAGCAATATAGGAAGCCCCAATGAAAGAGAACGTGAACAATTCACACTTAGAGATGAGTACTTTAAAACTGATAAAATCAATTTATTATTCACTTACACTGAACCTCTTATTGTAAAACATTTTTTAAAAATTAGCGGTACCGCAGTACACATTCTTGACCAAGAACATGCTAAACAATTAAGAACTGATATTACTAGAGATAATGAGGAAACTTTTAGTTATAATTTTTTCCATAATGAACGTCGGTATTCAACTAAATTCTTGCACAATTATGTTTCTAAAAAATGGTTTCTTTCATACGGTGCAGAAATTCAGGATATAAACCGAACTTTTGGTGAAAACAATCATAAAGATATTGTGAGAAATCAATATTACACCAACCCATTAGCAATGCTTCAATATAAACCTAAGCGTGGAATAAAATATAGATTAAACTACCAAAGGCAAATTAAAAGTCCTAGAACGCCCCAAATAACAACTGTTGTTAACGATTTAAATCCTTATAACATACGAACTGGTAACCCCAATTTAAAAAACGAAAAATTAGACGTGCTTACGTTCAACACCAATATTCATGATTTTAAATCGGCCTTAAGTTTTTATGCTAATATTCAATATAGATGTATTCAAAACACCATTATTTCAAATGTCACCATAGACGATGACTTTGTAAGAACTAGAACATATGATAATGCTGGCGATACGCAAAACCTAAAAGCCAATTTAAGTTTAAGTAAAAAAATTAACAAACTAAATATAAGATATACCCTAAAAAACAAAACCCTGTTTTCTACCTCAAAAGCCTTAGTTAATCTAAAACTTAATGATGTTGAAACCCAAGATTATTGGTTTAGTTTTCAGTTGGAGAATTCCAATAAAAGTATTTTAGATATTAAAGCGGGAGCTTCCTTAAGTTTAAATCATACTAATTTTTCTCTAGACGATGATTTAGATAGAAAATATACCAAACAACAATATTTTGCTTCTTTTGATTGCCAAGTTTCTAACAAACTAAACTTTAATACCCAGTTTGATTATATCACATTTACAGACAATACCTTTACCGAAATCCAAAAACTACCATTACTAAACGCGGCCGTTTCATACGCCTTTTCAAAAAACAATAATATTTTGAAACTTGTTTTAATTGATATTTTTAACAAGAATGTAGATATTTATAGGCGCAGTACGGTAAACTATTTTGAAGAAACTGTCACAGAAAGTTTAGGGCGTTATGCTATTTTGAGTTATAGCTATAGACTAAATAACAATAAAAGGAGAAAATAATGACACTCAATGCTTGAGCTTATAATAATAAAATGCAGGCAATAATAGGATTAAAAGTATAGGTTGAATTAAAAACCGTCTCACATTAAAAAACACATAATAGTCTTCTTGTTTTGGGTTGATTACAAAGTATAAGTAGACAAACAGAAGTACTACAAAGGTCAATACATATAACAAAACAGAAAACTTAACAATACTTATGTCTTGAAAAACTAAATACAAAATACCCAATGAAATTACTGTATTTAAAGCATATCTAAACGTGGTAAATAACACCAGTTCTGCTACTTCCCGCCTCGGGCTATCCATATACAAATAATCATTTTCAAAAAAACTTAAATACGGGTCATAAAACAAACTTGATTCAAAATATCTTATTAAAACCAGAAGTAAGAAGCACACTACCACCAATATATACCTTAAAGGTTTATTCATTTCTTTTTTTTTGTCTTGAAAATCGGTTAATCCAAATAACCCAGAGTAAAAACATCATCCCATAGATAATGGCTGGAAAAACAACGGAGTGTAACACATCTGAATATTCCGGATAACAATAAACTCCTATGGTTAACACTACAATGCGAAGCACATTAACACTATAAATTAAAATACTTCCTGCCAACATAAATAGCAAGGTAGTTTTTAATTTACTCGCAAAAGCTGCAATAAATGAGACAAACAGTATAATAACACTTATAGCATTACAGCCCTCAATAATTCTAGCCACATAGTTATTATTCAGAATTAATTTCATGGAGGGTTCATTGGGGTGCGGTATCACTTGTGCATCAAAGCCAAAAGCATTTAATAAAGCTTCAGTTTGCAAGCTAACCAAATGCGTTACATAATCTGGATAAAATTTAGAACCATCAGAAAACTGCAAATACATTTTATAGCTCCATGAAAGAACAACATACACAAATAAAAATGTAAGTATAAATGTTATTACCGACTTGTATTTAACTAAAAGTGCTTTCACGAATTCTATAATATGAATCCCGAAATTAAGTCTTTTTAAATATTTTTGCTAAAACTTTTAAAGTTATGATGTTTAATACTCTAAAACCACAGGTTGAAACCATTTTATCTCATACCGAAAAGACCGTAAATGAAAAACTATTTGCTGTTTGCGAACTTCTTGAAAACCATATAGAATACTACAACTGGGTAGGTTTCTATTTTAAAAACGGAGACAAAAAAGAGTTAAAACTTGGCCCTTATGTAGGAGCACCTACAGACCATACTATCATTCCCTTTGGCAAAGGTATTTGTGGTCAGGTGGCTGTTAGCAATCAAAATTTTGTTGTTCCAGACGTTAGCGCACAAGATAATTACATAGCGTGTAGTATTACTGTAAAAGCCGAAATAGTGATTCCTATTTTTGTAAAGGGCGAAAACATTGGGCAAATAGATATCGATTCAAACACACCTAATCCGTTCACAGAAGCCGACGAACGTTTCTTAGAATTTGTATGTAAAAAGGTAGCTAAAATATTATAACTATTTCTTTACCTAAAACGCAGATTTTACATTTTTACATAAACTGACAATACCACTCAGATTTAATTAAAAAAGCCTTCATTTTTTACCAAAATGTAAGCTCATTTTTTGAAGGAAATAAGTATTTTTGCAAATATTTTAAAATTTCAGGATAAACCCCTGATTTACACTATCTATTTCAAGTTCAACAGAAACATAAAACCTTAACAACATAGTAATGAGCAACGAAAAAAAAATCAAATCAGCCTTAATCTCTGTATTTAGTAAAGATGGTTTAGAACCCATAGTTAAAGAACTAGACAAACAAGGTGTTACCATTTATTCAACAGGTGGTACAGAAAAATTTATTAATGATTTAGGTATAAACGTTGTTCCTGTTGAGGATGTTACTTCTTACCCTTCTATTTTAGGCGGACGCGTAAAAACATTGCACCCAAAAGTTTTTGGAGGTATTTTAAACAGACAGAGTCATGACGGCGATGTTGCCGAGTTAGCTGAATATGAAATTCCTCAAATTGATGTGGTAATTGTTGATTTATATCCTTTTGAAAAAACGGTAGCCTCTGGAGCTAGCAATCAAGATATCATTGAAAAAATTGACATAGGTGGTATTTCATTAATTCGTGCTGCCGCAAAAAATTATGCCGATGTAATTTGTGTGTCTTCTGTTGCTGATTATGCTGAATTTTTAGAGTTAATTTCTGCCAATGAGGGGTCTATTTCAGAAGAAGACAGAAAACGATTTGCCACCAAAGCATTTAACGTATCTTCGCATTATGACACCGCTATTTTCAACTATTTCAACCAGAATAATGAAGAAACCGTTTTAAAAATCAGCGATCAAAACGGAAAAGCGTTACGTTATGGTGAAAACCCGCACCAAAAAGGCTATTTCTTTGGAAACTTTGACGAGTTATTTACCAAACTACACGGAAAAGAATTAAGCTACAACAACCTTTTAGATGTTGATGCAGCTGTGAATTTAATGCTAGAATTTAAAGGTGACGCACCAACTTTTGCTATCTTAAAACACAATAACGCCTGTGGTTTAGCACAACGCGACACACTACACCAAGCTTATGTTGATGCCTTAGCGGGAGATCCTGTTTCGGCTTTTGGCGGTGTATTAATTAGTAATACTGAAATAGATTTAGCAACAGCCGAAGAGATTCACAAACTATTCTGTGAAGTGGTTATTGCTCCTTCTTTTTCAGCCGAAGCTTTAGATATTCTTAAAGGTAAAAAGAATAGAATATTATTAGTTATTCACGATATTGAAATGCCTGCAACAAACGTACGAAGCTGTTTAAATGGTATTTTAGTACAAGACAGAAACAACATTACAGATAAGGCCGAAGACTTAAAAACAGTAACTAACCTAGCGCCTACTGATGCTCAAATTGAAGATTTATTGTTTGCTTCAAAAATTTGTAAACACACAAAATCTAACACCATTGTATTGGCTAAAAACAAACAATTATGTGCTAGCGGAACAGGACAAACAAGTCGTGTAGATGCCTTAGAGCAGGCTATTCATAAAGCAGGCACATTTAAGTTTGATTTAAACGGAGCTGCTATGGCCAGTGATGCATTTTTCCCATTCCCTGATTGTGTTGAAATAGCAAAGAAGGCAGGAATTACATCAGTAATTCAACCAGGAGGTTCCATCAAAGACCAATTAAGCATCGATTATTGTAATGCTAATGACTTGGCTATGGTGATGACTGGCACCCGTCATTTTAAACACTAAAAATCATACACTACACCCTAAATTCATCGGTTTTTATTGCTGTCTAAATAGTCTAAAAACCGATGAATTGCGTATAAGAAACAACGGTTATATTTTAATAAAAATTTTGAACCTGTTATAAGGTATATATTTATTTACTTTTATTACATTTACGAGATTCGATTTTAAACCACTAAAAATTACCAATAACATATGGGCTTTTTTGACTTCTTAACCGAAGATATTGCGATAGATTTAGGAACCGCAAACACCCTTATAATTCATAATGACAAAGTTGTAGTTGACGCCCCTTCTATTGTGGCGAGAAATAGAGTTTCTGGAAAAATTATAGCCGTGGGTCAAGAAGCTAGTTTAATGCAAGGTAAAACGCATGAAAACATAAAAACCATTCGTCCTTTAAAAGATGGAGTTATTGCCGATTTTGATGCTTCAGAACAGATGATTAGTATGTTTATAAAAAACATACCTGCTTTAAAAAAGAAGTTTTTTACACCAGCATTAAGAATGGTGATTTGTATTCCTTCTGGCATTACGGAAGTAGAAATGCGAGCGGTAAAAGAAAGTGCAGAACGTGTTAATGGGAAAGAAGTTTATCTCATTCATGAGCCCATGGCTGCCGCTATTGGTATTGGTGTAGATATTATGCAACCTAAAGGAAATATGGTGGTTGATATAGGTGGTGGTACCACTGAAATCGCTGTAATAGCTTTAGGTGGTATTGTATGTGATAAATCGGTTAAAATTGCTGGAGATGTTTTCACCAACGATATTGTTTATTACATGCGTACCCAACACAATTTATATGTTGGAGAACGCACTGCTGAAAAAATAAAAATTCAAATTGGTGCGGCTACTGAAGATTTGGAATTACCGCCAGAAGACATGAGTGTTCAAGGGCGCGATTTACTTACTGGAAAGCCTAAACAAGTTACCATTTCGCATAGAGAAATTGCAAAAGCACTCGATAAATCTATTTTAAGAATAGAAGATGCCGTTATGGAAACCCTTTCACAAACGCCTCCTGAATTGGCAGCCGACATTTATAACACAGGTATTTATTTAGCTGGTGGTGGTTCTATGCTTAGAGGTTTAGATAAACGTCTATCACAAAAAACAGATTTACCTGTTTATATTGCCGAAGACCCCCTAAGAGCAGTGGTAAGAGGCACCGGAATTACACTAAAAAATTTAGCAAAATACAAAAGCGTATTGATTAAATAGAGCGGGCTAAGTCATGCAACAAATTATTAATTTTATAATAAGGAACAAAAACTTTTTGTTGTTCTTGTTGCTGTTTTGTGTGTCTCTTTTATTTACCATACAGTCACATTCGTATCATAAAAGTAAGTTTATTAATTCTGCAAATTTTCTTACTGGAGGGGTTTATAATTCAATAAACAACATTAGTAGTTATTTTAGCTTAAAATCGCAAAACACCTTATTGGCCGAGGAAAACAAACAGCTCAAATCACTTTGGTTTAATGCCTCACAAAAAACAGATTCTACTTATGTTGACTCCACAGCATTTCAAAGTCCGTATAGATTTTATACGGCCAATATTATTAAAAACAGCTATGCATTAACTGATAACTATTTAACCATAAATAAGGGGCGAAAAGATAGCATAAAACAAGATTTTGGTGTGATTTCTTCTAAAGGTATTATAGGAATCATAGATAAAACAAGTAGAGGGTACGGCACGGTGTTATCCATTTTAAATACAACCAGTAGAATTAGTGCACAATTAAAAAAAACCAATCATTTTGGAACACTCACCTGGAACGGAAAATCTCCTGAATTCACCCAACTAGTTGATATCCCCAAAATAGCCCCACTACAGAAAGGAGATACCATTATCACTTCTGGAAGGTCTTCTATTTTCCCAAAAGGTGTTCCTGTGGGTGTCATTGCAGACTTTGTTCTAGATCAAGCTGAAAATTTCTATGAAATAAATGTGAAACTTTTTAATGATATGACCAATATTGAACATGTATATATCATTGAAAACATAGATACAGAAGAAATACTAAACCTAAATAACAACAATAACAACGACTAAATGAATAGTATTTTTTCCATACATACTACCCGATTTATTCTTTTAGTTGTTTTTCAGGTTTTAATATTAAACCATATTAACTTTTTGGGTTATATAAATCCTTATGTTTATATTCTTTTTATTGCCTTATACCCCATAAAAAATAATAGAGTTATTTTAATAGTATTGAGTTTTTTATTGGGCTTAACCATCGACTTATTTTTAGATACAGGTGGTATTCATGCTGGGGCATCGGTGTTTATTGCATACGCACGCCCCGTACTTTTAAAAACGTCATTTGGAGCCATTTATGAACATCAAACCATAAAATTTAACACGGTAGACTTTGGATCAAAACTCACATATTTTACCCTATTAACGGTCATGCACCACCTCATCTTATTTTCTCTAGAAATTTTTAGCCTGTCAAAAATAATTTTAGTCTTACAAAAAACGTTATTCTCAAGTATTTTTACTATACTTTTAAGTGTATTGATAACTATTCTTTTTAGTAAGAAACCAAGATGAGACAACTTTTATTATTCATATCAATAATTACAGTTGGCCTATTATTTATTTCTAGGCTTTTTTACTTACAAATTTATGATGCCAGAAGTCATGATTTATATGCCGATAATGCTATTAGAAAAGTGTATGATTATCCCAAACGAGGATTTGTTTATGACAGAAACGGAAAGCTTCTTGTAGCCAATCAACCGTCATATGACGTCATGGTTATCCCCAGAGAAGTTGAGCCTTTAGATACTTTAGAATTTTGTTCACTTTTGAAAATTGATAAAGAAAAATTCATCAAAACATTAGATAAAGCAAGACATTATTCACCAAGATTACCTTCGGTTTTTGTATCTCACTTATCTAAAGAAGATTATGCCGTGCTTCAAGAAAAGATGCGAAAATTTGATGGATTTTATATTCAGAAGCGCTCTTTAAGAAGTTATGAAACAACTATTGGCGCCAACGTACTAGGCGATATTGGAGAAGTAAATAACAGAATCATCCAAAAAGACCCCTATTACAAAATGGGTGACCTTATTGGAAAACAAGGGGTTGAAGCCTCATACGAAAAAACCCTACGCGGGGTAAAAGGCATAAAGTTTATTCAAAAAGACCGTTTCAACAGAAATATAGGCCCCTACAAAAACGGAAAATTTGATACTATTCCTGAACAAGGCAAAGATATTACCATTACTATTGACGCTAAACTTCAAGAATACGGTGAACTTCTTATGAAAAATAAAAGAGGAGGCGTAATTGCTATTGAACCTTCCTCGGGCGAAATTCTTGCCATGGTAGCGGCCCCTACATACGACCCCAATATTTTAGTAGGCAGGGAACGTTCAAAGAACTTCACCAAGTTATATAATGACTCTATTGCCAAACCACTTTTTAACCGAAGTTTACAAGGGGTTTATGAGCCTGGTTCACCATTCAAATTAATGAATGCCTTAATTGGTTTACAAGAAGGTGTGATAACTCCCGAAGAAACCGTTACCTGTTATCGTGGCTATAAATACGGTAACCGATTTATGAAATGTCATTGTAACTATGGCACCAGAAATAATATTGTAGGAGGTATTCAGCGTTCATGCAATGCCTACTTTGCTACAGCCTATAGAAAAATATTAGACAAAAATGGCAATGCTTCAGACGGCATTGATGTTTGGAGTAGCCACGCCAAGAGTTTTGGTTTAGGACAATTTTTAAATAATGATTTATATGTAGGACAAAAAGGAAGGATTCCTGATAGAGCTTATTATAAATACATTTATCCCAAAACCTTTTATTCTACCTATACCATTTCAAATGCTATTGGCCAAGGGGAGGTAGCCACAACCCCCATTCAATTAGCCAATATGGTAGCGGCTATAGCAAACAGAGGCTACTATTTTACCCCGCATATTATAAAAAAGATTGAAAACGAGACTTTACCAGAACAGTTTACAAAACCTAAATACACCACCATTGACAAGCGGAATTTTGAACCCGTTATTGAAGGTATGTATCAAGTTTACAAAAAAGGAACGGCGGCTTCATTGCAAGTAAAAGATATAGATATTTGTGGAAAAACAGGTACCGTTGAGAATTTTGCTATTATTGATAGTGTTAAAACACAATTAACAGACCATTCTATTTTTGTAGCCTTTGCTCCAAAAGACAATCCTAAAATTGCTATTGCCGTATTTGTTGAAAATGGCTATTGGGGAAGCCGGTTTGCTGGAAAAGTAGCGAGTTTAATGATTGAAAAACACATAAAAGGGTTCATTACTAGAACCGACTTAGAAGATTGGCTTTTAAGACACTCGTTACAAGATGAATATGCCAAACCCTACTCTGGAAAACCCTTTCAAATTAATGGCTATACACAACTGCAAACCATTGAAGAGAAAGATTACCTTCAATTAAAAAAGAAACTACAACATATTAACAGCACAAGTAATTAATGGTTAGGGAGACAAACAGACATTTTAAATTTGATTGGATTACCATAATACTCTTTTTACTGTTAGTTGGCTTTGGTTGGTTAAACATTTTATCGGCTTCACATACTGGTAGTAGTATAGATTATTTTGATTTCTCACAACCGTTTGGAAAACAACTGATGTTTATTTTTCTAACTTTCGGACTCATTGTTATTCTCTTAGCTATTGATGCCAAGTTTTATGAACGGTTTTCAAGCCTTATTTACATCATATCCATGCTATCTTTAGTTGGCTTATTCTTTTTTGGAAAGAACGTAAATGGCGCAACATCTTGGTATGCTATTGGAGGCATGACATTACAGCCCAGTGAATTTGCAAAAACTGCCACTGCTCTAGCCGTTGCTAAATATATTAGTGACCTCAACACCAATATTAAAGTATTAAAAGATCAATTACAGGTATTTACCATTATTATCATTCCTGCCCTTTTAGTTTTACTTCAAAATGATACAGGCAGCACCTTGGTTTACGCTTCTTTCTTTTTCGTGTTATATAGAGAAGGGTTGCCTAAATACTACCTTTCTATTGGTATTTCGGTTATTGTTTTATCTATTTTGTCATTAAAATTTGGCCCCCTCATTTCATCTTCTCTGGCGGTTATATTAGTGATTGGTTTTCATTTTCTAAGCAAGAATAAATTAAGAATATTTCAATCTATAATTATTTTATTACTGGCCTTTTTAGTCTCTTTTGGTGTAAAATTCTTTTACCAAAGCATTTTAAAACCGCATCAGCAAGATCGTATTAGTCTTTGGTTACGATTAGAAAAAGATCCTGAAAAGCTAGAGCAAATGAAGCAAACGTTTGCCTATAACCTAAATGAATCAGAAAAAGCTATTAGCTCGGGCGGATTAACAGGTAGAGGTTTTATGGAAGGCACTAGAACCACAGGAAAATTTGTTCCAGAACAACATACAGACTATATTTTCAGCACCGTTGGTGAAGAGTGGGGCTTTATAGGAAGTTCATTTGTAGTCATACTTTTTGTTTTATTATTACTACGCATTTTACACCTTGCCGAACTGCAAAAATCACAATTTAGTAGAGTTTATGGTTATGGTGTGGCCTCCATTATTTTTATTCACTTTTTTATAAATATAGGTATGGTGATGGGTATTATTCCAACCATAGGTATCCCTTTACCCATGTTTAGTTATGGTGGCTCTGGCCTCTGGGCTTTTACTATCTTGATTTTTATTTTTATTAAGCTCGATTCAAATAGAATCAATGAATGGTAAGCACTTACTTTTTAAGTTCTAATTTTTCGGCAAAATAATCGCAAAAATCTTTCATAGTAGCACTCATTTTTTCATCTTGTGTAGCTCTGTAGAAGGTATCACTCATGGCCACTAAGGTTTGATGAAAAAACAACTTCATCTCATCAACGGGCATATCTTTAGTCCATAAATCAATACGAAGTGTTTCTTTTACTTTTGAATCCCAAACAGCAAGCATCATCGCTTTGGCTTCTTCATTGGCAATACCTCCATCTTCAGCCGTCCAAAATAATTTTTCTGGAATGCGATTTTCATCTAAAGCAACGTTTAATTCTATCTTTGACGTGTTTATTTTTGACATTACTTGCGGGGTTTAAATTTTGAGTTATTAAAAATCTCTTCTGTATTTTTTGAGAGCATATCTGAAAGCTTAACATCATTATTCTTCATGTAAGCTTTAACAATTTGCCAGCCTATAAATTGCCCTAATCTACCTGGGGAATCTGCATCAATCTCTTCTAAATAAAATTTTGTGAAAGGTGCAGGGTTTATAAACCTACTTGGTAATTTAGAGTCTGTACTAAACAATAATTCACGTTCAACAAAATACCTCCAAATATAACTTTCGTTAGCACGAGCCCATTCTAGTTCATTGTCTGTATAACCTATGCGCTCCGCTTCTGTTTTAAATGGTATTACAGCATCTTTAAAATAAAGGCATTTGCCAAAATAAACCATTTCATCAAGCAAAGTTTTTCTGGCAGGATGAAACACATACTTCTTTGCATATTCATCGGCCAAATCAACAACAACCTGCTCTTTAGTAAGTCCTGCTCTTATATATTTTGGTATACTGGCATAATAGTCATGATTACTCCCTAAATACGCATCTAAGGCAATTAAAGCAATGGTATCGGTCACAATAACTCTATTTCTATAATCAACATCATTGGTTACTGTAATCACTCTGGGCGGGGTGAACTCAGGAAAATAATACGTTAAGTGATTAAACAAAAATTCAATCTCTCCTTCCAGCGTTTCAACATTTGAAAATATTTTATTTACCTCCTGAAATAAAGCACTTTGTAAGCTATCTGACTTTTTTTCTAACCAGAACGTATCTGAGAATTTTTCAGAAAACAAAAAGGGATAATCTGTTTTCAAACCTTGTAAATGGGCTTGGTCTACCTTAGCAAATAACCTATCAAACCGTTCAACCTTAATATCTGTTTGTATTTTGGCTATCTCCGCTTCATGTCCCTGTTCTTGTTTGCAAGCATATAGCAACACCATTATCAGTAATATTCGTAATACTTTCATCACATAAAACTTAATCTTCATAAATTTTTATAAATAGGGTGTATGCGTTATTTTTGCTTGCAAAGGTACTATTAAATTCAAAGAAAATGCAAATAGAAAACGTTGTAGATTATATTGTAAACTGGCTCAAGGATTATGCAACCAAGTCTGGCATGAATGGCTTTGTTGTTGGGGTTTCAGGAGGTATTGATTCTGCCGTAACCTCTACCTTATGCGCTAAAACAGGACTTAAGGTGTTATGCGTAGAAATGCCTATTCATCAAGCTTCAAGCCATGTAACACGCGCTCAAGAACATATGACTCAACTAAAAAAACGTTTCTCTAATGTTAGCACTACCAAAGCAGATTTGACGCCTGTTTTTGAAGAATTTAAAACTGAAGTTATTTTAGAGGGCAAGCAAGCTACCGTTGATATGGCACTGGCAAATACACGGGCTCGTTTAAGAATGACTACTTTGTACTATTATGCTGGGTTATATAAAATGCTGGTTGCGGGTACAGGAAATAAAGTAGAAGATTTTGGGGTTGGCTTTTACACAAAATATGGTGATGGTGGTGTAGATTTAAGCCCTATTGCCGATTTAGTGAAGTCTGAAGTATATCAATTAGGAAAATACCTAGATGTACCTGAATCTATAATGATTGCTGCTCCTAGTGATGGCTTGTTTGGTGATGCCAGAAGTGATGAAGACCAAATAGGTGCATCATACCCAGAGCTTGAATGGGCTATGGCTATGGATGAAAAAGGTAAAACTATTGCTGATTTTTCAGGTAGAGAACTTGAAGTCTTCAAAATCTATAAACGCTTCAATACGGCTAACAAGCACAAAATGGTTCCTATCCCAATTTGTAAAATTCCTAATAATTTCACACAATAATTGCTATATATGTAAAAAAGTATTAACTTAGCAGTAAGTATAATCTCTCAAGTACAGCTTACGGGATGAGTTGTATCTAAAATCTCTCAATTATGATAAATTTATTAATAGCAGACAATCATCCGATTACCAGAAAAGGATTGGAAGTGCTTTTCTCTGCTTCTCCTAACATTAAAATTGTAGGAAGTGTTGACAATGGCGATGCCATTTTAGAATTTGTGAAGAAAAATCCGATAGACATTGTCTTGACCGAAGCAGATCTTCCAAAATTAAACGGTTTAACCGTATTACGTTATTTAAAAAATGACCACCCAGACGTTAAAACGATTATTTTTAGCGGCCAACCAGAAGAAGTTTATGCCATAAATGCTATAAAAGCTGGGGCATCAGGCTACTTAAACAAATCTGTAAATGTGATTACCATTAATGAAGCAATTTTAAAAGTTGCTGATGGCGGTATTCATTTAAGTAATGAATTAACTCAACAATTAGCCTTTGGTTCTCGAGTTAACAAAGGAGGTACGTTTTACAAAAAACTATCTACGCGAGAAGCGGAAGTTTTAAAACTGCTTACCATTGGTAGAAAGAACAAAGAAATTTCTCAAGAGCTTAACATTAATGAGAAAACAGTAAGTACGTATAAGGCAAGACTTATGCGAAAACTTAAAGTAAATAACTTGGTGGATTTAGTAAGCCAGGCTAAACTATCTCAAGAAGTTTCATAGTACTCTATTTAACTTTCTAGACAACAACATTTTTAGACCCGAATAGTCTTTTACTTGCTCAAGTACATCTCTATTCGTGTCTAATTTGTTTTGTATGGTTTCATATTGAAACTCTTTTACCTTTTGATCAATTAAAAAACAACGCAAACTTAAAATGGTTTCACTAACTAATTGTGATACAGTATGTAGTTTTTCTTTAGGAAAAATATTCATTCTTTTCCAATCATCCAAAGTATAGCGTTCGTCATCCATCAAAATCGT
This sequence comes from Allotamlana fucoidanivorans, assembly GCF_006265225.1. Classification (GTDB taxonomy): domain Bacteria; phylum Bacteroidota; class Bacteroidia; order Flavobacteriales; family Flavobacteriaceae; genus Allotamlana; species Allotamlana fucoidanivorans. The sequence continues at coordinate 61,290 of NZ_VDCS01000009.1, forward strand.
AGTAATTTCGTTAGCCATATCTTGATCAACGGTATTTACAAAAGTCTTAAGTTCAAAATTGTCATCTTGATTTAATCTGTCTATGATGGTATAATAAAGCGTTTTAAATTTGGGATTTGAAAATTCCATTTCATCATCCTGCAAATCCAAAAATATTTTTTCAAACACCTTAGCCTGCTGTATTTCGGGTACTAAGATTAATTCGCCATTATCATTTTCCTTTAAAACCAAATCTTCAAACTCTTGACTCATGTGCCCATACAGCAATAGCAACTCTATAATTTTTCGTTCTAAAAGATACTGTACATCAACCTTTTTAACAGGTTGCTGATGCTTAATAACTTCAAAAGCCTTCTGCTCAGATTTTAGTTTTTTACCTTCTTCCTGTATTTCTTTTTTATTGATTTGTGCCAAAGTGCTAAACAGCACCTCTTCACTAACATCCATTATTCTGGCACATTCTTGTATATAGATTTCTTTTTTGATTCTATCAGGAATCTTTGAAATACTATTTATAATATCTCTTACCGTTTCTGCCTTCTTTATTGGGTCATTCTTTGATTCTTCAAACAAAACAGAAGCCTTAAATTGAATAAAATCCTTGGCATTAGCGTTTAAATACTCCGTCAACTCCTGTAAAGTATTTTGTTTGGCAAAGCTATCAGGGTCTTCACCTTCAGGAAAGGTACACACCTTAACATTCATACCTTGTTCTAATATCAAATCAATACCTCTCAACGAGGCACGCATGCCCGCAGCATCTCCATCAAAAAGCACGGTGATGTTTTTGGTAAGCCGGTTTATTAATCTGATTTGCTCTGATGTTAATGCCGTACCCGAAGAAGATACTACATTTTTTATACCCGTTTGATAGAACTGAATCACATCAGTATACCCTTCAACCAGATAGCAATTATCTTCTTTAGCAATACTTTGCTTGGCATGATAAATACCATAAAGCACCTTACTTTTATGGTAAATATCGCTTTCAGGCGAATTCATGTATTTTGCAGCCTTTTTATCGGTCACAAGTATTCTTCCTCCAAAACCAAGCACCCTGCCACTCATGCTCTTTATTGGAAACATAACGCGCCCTTTAAACCTATCAAAACGTTTATCTTCCTTAACAATAGTTAACCCCGTTTTTTCAAGGTACTCAATGCTATATCCTTTTTTTAAAGCTTCATCGGTAAATCCTTGCCATACATCAAGGGCATAGCCTAAATCAAAGGTTTTAATCGTTTCTTCTGTAAACCCTCTTTCTTTAAAGTAACTTAATCCTATAGACTTTCCTTGATCGGTTTTATGAAGTATATTCTGAAAATAGGTATTAGCAAACTCACTTACTAAATACAAACTTTCCTTTTCATTGGCTTTTTCTTTCTGGGCATCAGACTGAACCGTTTCTTCAATCTCAATATTATACTTTTTAGCCAAATATCTTATAGCCTCAGGGTAAGTAAAATGTTCATGTTCCATTAAAAAAGAAACGGCTGTACCTCCTTTTCCTGTTGAAAAGTCTTTCCATATTTGCTTTACTGGTGATACCATAAAGCTTGGGGAACGCTCATCACTGAACGGACTTAACCCTTTAAAATTACTACCCGCCTTTTTTAATTGTACAAAATCACCAATAACCTCCTCAACTCGAGCAGTTTCAAAAACTAAATCTATAGATGCTGGCGAAATCAATACCTTATAATTTTGAAGATGTAAATGTACTACAAATTAATACATTTTCAATAATTACACCTATTCCTATACTGGAAATAACAGCTTATTATAAGTTACAGATTGTATACCTGCTTAATGGTTTAGTCCATATCAAACCGTAAACCAACTGAAATATTATTTTGGGAAATAGCTTGGTTTCTAAATATAGGGTTTAAGTCGTATTTCACATAAAGCGCTGTTGTGCCCAATGCTATATAAGAACTAACACCATAAATCAACTCAGATGTATTAAATCCGCTTCTGGCCTTATCTTTTACCTTTTTACCATTTTCATTTTGGTATTTCACTTTTTGAAGCGTGCCTATATTAAATCCGGCATAGCCTCCAACTCCAAACTTAAATTGCTTTTTGGTTGAATACCTAAAATAGGTATCCTTATCTATACGTTTTGATGGGCCTATTTCCAAATGAAGAGGAAAAACAAAGTTTGTGACTCTGAATTTTGACACACGTACAGGGTATGGAAATTCTTCTAAGTTGATGGCACCATCAGTATTCACAAAATACATATTGTCTCTAATGTTAAGTTTATTCCATTGTATTGAAGCCCCATATTTAAATCTAAAAAAATTAGAATGCTCTAAAAGCCTGGTTTTCCAAGCAAATCCTAATTCTATAAATCCTGAACCTCCAATTTTATACGGTGTATCATCTAACTTTTCTCCTTCTATTAAGGCATTATTAAACCCCATGGCAAATACCAAATCACTTTGGGTGCGCTTGTCATATTTTTTTGGTTTCTTTTTATCCTTAATTTTTATCCACAGAAATTCGTCATCATCATTTGATACTTCTATTTCTATATTAGACACATCGGTAATATCCTTATGAAGATAGTCCTTTTCATTGCGCTCAAGTAAGGCTATTTTATTATCAATAATGGCTATTCTGTTTTCAATATTTAAAGCCCGTTTTTTTGATGCCTCCTTTTTTAATTGATTGGCCTGTTCTTCTGTAATTTCTCCTTGTTCTAATCTTGTATTAATAGCCTGTACTTCTGCTTTTAAAAATTGACGTTCTTCTGTTTTAACATCTAATTTAGCTTGTTTATAAGCCTCTATTTTATACTGATTATTTGTGTTTTGAATAGTATCTTGCGCATTGATGAGATGCGTTATTAAGCATACTACTAATAACACCCCATACTTAAGTAGAGTTTGCATGTTTGTTCGTTTTTTATGATTGATGTTTGATTGATATTATTCGTTACGCTGCGCTACCGCCGTTTTTACCGTATTATATTTGGCTTTTATCGCTTCAAAAACCCTTGTTCTAAAAGACTGATCAAGTTCTTCTTCTACCTCTTGCAATAAGGCGTTGGCATCTACAGACTGTTGCTCATTGTTGAGCCTAGACAAGGCTATATCCTGTTCTGCCGCTTTAAGTAATGCCTCAATATCTGCGTCGGTTACAACTTGCTTATTAGACGCCAATATTTCAACCTGAGCAACTATACTTTTAATCTTTTGTTCTTCAATAATTGAACGTTCTTGCAAAACATCTTCATTGAGGTTCTTAACCTTTGTATGCGTTTGCTCTTGGTTGTTAAGTGAAGATTGAGTAATGGTAGTTACATGTATTTCAGTTTCTGAAGTTGTTATCAGACTTAATGTATTATCGTGATTTACACTAGATGCTTCTTGGTCATTTTTAACGGTGTCTGCAACTTCTATAATGTTGTGCTGTTCTACCTCTGTTAAAACTTCCTGACTTATGATCTTGTTAGAGTCAATAAATGGTTCTTGTTTATGAGATACAATATAGAACAAAAAAGCAGCAACACTAGCCGCCAAACCAATGCGCCAGTATCTTGTGTTATGCCTTGGCGAAATTTCTACATCTAACTGATGTGATAAATTATCCCAAGCTTTTTTGGAAGGCTCAAGTCTTCTATTGTTTACCTTTTCCTTTATATCTTTTTCAAAATTAATTGGTGCCATAGTTTACCGTATTTAACTTTTTTACGCCCTTTTGAAGCATTTTTCTAGCCTTATAAAGTTGTGATTTTGACGTTCCCTCAGTGATATGCAATAGACTAGCAATTTCACAGTGCTTATACCCTTCAATAGCATACATAACAAAAACAACTTTATACCCATCAGGAAGCATATCAATAAGCTGTTGAATTTCTACTACCTGCAAATCTGCTTCTATGGTGTTGGGCTGTTCTTTGTTAGGAATAATTTCTTCAACCGAAAAAACAAGCTGTTTTTGTTTTCTAATAAAAGAAATAGATTCTCTTACCATAATGCGCCTTACCCACCCCTCGAAACTTCCTTCAGATCTATAATTCTTTAAATGAGAAAACACTTTTAAAAAACCATTAAGCATGACCTCTTCGGCATGTTGTATATCCTTGACATAAGTTCTACAAACGCTTAGCATTTGCGGAGCATACAAATCAAACAAAATACGTTGTGCCTCTCTATTTTGTTTAATAGCTTTTTGAATCAAAACAGATTCTTTTTTATGAAGCGGAATAACTTTCAAAAATGGTTTCATTTGGTCTTCTATTTTATAAGACGCTTTTTTATAACAAATGGTTGCCTCGTGATATATTTTTTTTAAGTTTCAATTAAAAAAACACCATATGATACATTTGGTTAACTTTACCAAAATTAATGGAATGGAATAACTTCTTTAAAATGAAAACACTAAAATTTCCAACCGCTCAAACTATTTTACTGCTTATTGCTGTTTTTGTTACCATATTAACGTGGTTAGTCCCTGCAGGAAAATATGACACCTTAACCTATGATGCTTCTAGCAAAACATTCATAAGAACAAGTGAACATTCAGCCACAACACTACCAGCTACACAAAAAACACTAGAATCATTAGATATCAAAATTCCAATTGAAAAATTTACGAATGGTGATATTTATAAACCTATTGGTATTCCCAATACCTACAAGGCATTAAACTCTAAACCTCAAGGCTTAACCGCATTAATACAAGCTCCTATAAAAGGTATTATAGCCGCTTCCGACATTATTTTTCTGATCTTAATTATTGGTGGTTTAATAGGTATTATGAATGTAACTGGTGCCTTTGATGCGGGAATTTCTTGGTTAGCCCATCTGCTAAAAGGTTATGAATTTATTTTAATCATTCTTGTTACTACTCTTATTGCCCTGGGCGGTACAACTTTTGGATTGGCTGAAGAAACCATGGCTTTTTTCCCCATATTAATTCCTGTTTTTTTAGCGGCAAAATATGATGCCATGGTTGGACTTGCTTGTATCTTTTTAGGATCGGCCATAGGTACTATGTGTTCTACAATAAATCCTTTTTCTACCATAATAGCCTCTGATACTGCTGGGATTAACTGGACTACAGGTTTAACTAACCGAGTTATCATGTTAGTAATTTGTCTTGTTGCAACAATATTATACATTCTTCGATATGCCAAGAAGGTAAAATTAGACCCTACCAAATCTCTCATTTTTAATCAGAAGGAAGAAATTGAACAGTTATTTGGCTTACACGACTTAAATACTTCAGTAAAATTTAACCCCAGACTCATATTAATATTATTGGTTTTTTCTCTATGCTTTGTGGTGATGATAGCTGGTGTTTCTTTCTGGGACTGGTGGTTTATTGAAATGACCGCTACCTTTTTATTAGGTGCCATTTTAATAGGCTTTATTGCTAAAATAAAAGAGAGCGTTTTTGTGGAAGAGTTTGCCAAAGGTGCTGCCAGCCTATTGAGTGTGGCTTTTATTGTAGGAATAGCCCGTGGCGTTACCATTATTATGGAGGACGGATTAATAAGTGACACCTTACTTTATCATGCTAGCATGGTTACCGAAGGCATGAGCAAAGGAATATTCACAAATGTTATGCTTATCATTTACAGTGGATTATCATTCTTTATGCCTTCCTCATCAGGTATGGCTGTATTAACCATGCCTATTATGTCCCCATTAGCCGACACTGTTAATATTGGTAGAGAAATTATTGTTGACACCTATCAATACGGTATGGGTTTATTCTACCTAATTAACCCTACTGGATTGATTTTGGCCGCACTAGCCATTGTAAATGTAGGTTTTAACAAATGGTTAAAATTTATAATGCCCTTGTTTTTTATACTTTTTATAATTACAATGATTTTACTAACCATTTCAGTTTATTAATCTCTATATAATGGTAAGGTTGAGCAACGGAATAACCCTTCTTGTTTACCTATTTCATGATAAGGCACTTCTTCAACTGTAAACCCTTGTTGACGTAGCCATGCGTTAAGCCGTGTAAAATTCTTTTCGGAAATCACAACCTCTTCCGAAATAGAAAACACATTGCTATTCATGGCATACATTTCATCTTTATTGATTTCAAAAATATTGTCTTTCCCAAAATGATTCACTAACCAGTCATATTCCTTTTCAACTAAAAATCCGTTTTTATGAATAATTGCTTTCCCTTTTCCTAAGGGGTTAAAGCAACAGTCTAAATGAAGTGCATTTTCTCTTGGATTTGTATTAGACTTTCTTAGCTCAAATGATTTTACAATTTTGTTAGGAAATAACTCTTGTAAAGCGATAACCGCATCAATATTTGTGCGTGCTGTTATAAAATTAGCATAGTCACTTCCTGAATAGGTGCCCACAAAAATATAGTCATTCCAAGGCATAACATCACCACCTTCTACATGACATTCTTTTGGTAGTATCATACGTTTATCTGGACTAACTTGATTCCATATATAATCAATAGCATGTACTTCCTCCTCTCTATGTGGTAAAATATTTGCTTCAATCATAATATCTTCAATAACAAAAGCTATATCACGCGAAAATATTTGATTACAATCTTGTATAACCTTGGGTTTAAGCACGTCTACCTGATACTTTTTAAACACAGATTCAAGTGCGTTCATTTCAGCAATCATATCAAGCTCTGTAGGATAGGTTCCTGCTTTAATATGTTCAATACTTTTAGGATCATAGCAATCGTCTAGTTTGGGAATGGGGCCATTGCTAATTGCAGTTCCCAAGACAACCTTACGTAGTCTTGACGTTTCGTTTTTTATATTAAGTTTTAACATACTTTCAACCAAAAAAACAGTCATTAATTAAACGCTCAAAACTAACAATAATAAAATACTTTATTGAAGATTTTTTATAAATTCACCCTAAAAAAAGAAAAGTTTCACAGAAAACCCATGAAACTTAAATATAATGCAAAATTAATATATTTTTATCTAGCGTCTACAGGAACAAATTTCCTTTCAGTTGCGCCTACATATATTTGTCTTGGTCGTCCTATTGGTTCTTTACGTAAACGCATTTCTCTCCATTGCGCTATCCAACCAGGTAAACGCCCTATTGCAAACATTACGGTAAACATATCTGTAGGAATTCCCATAGCCCTATAAATAATACCCGAATAGAAATCTACATTTGGATATAATTTTCTATCTACAAAGTAAGAATCTTCTAAGGCTTCTTTTTCTAACCCTTTGGCAATATCAAGAATGGGATCTTCAATTCCTAAATCATGTAATACTTGATCGGCAGCCTTTTTGATAATTCTTGCTCTTGGATCAAAGTTTTTATAAACGCGATGCCCAAAGCCCATTAATCTAAACGGATCGTTTTTATCTTTAGCTTTAGCCATATACTTTTTGGTATCACCACCATCAGCTTGAATAGCCTCCAACATCTCTAAAACCGCTTGATTGGCCCCACCGTGAAGCGGTCCCCAAAGGGCTGAAATTCCAGCAGAAATTGATGCAAACAATCCAGCATGAGACGAACCAACCACTCGAACTGTTGAGGTAGAACAGTTTTGCTCATGGTCTGCATGTAAAATCAACAACTTGTCCATAGCATCAACTAAGACTTGATTCTGAACATAGGTTTTATTCGGTTTAGTGAACATCATTTTAAGCAAGTTTTCTACGTAGCCCAAAGAGTCATCTCCATAATCTAAAGGTAAACCTTGTTTTTTACGCATGGTCCATGCTACCAAAACTGGCATTTTACCAAGAATTCTAACCACAGACTTGTACATATCAGCTTCTGATTCCACATTTACTGAAGATGGATTAAAAGCTGTCAAAGCACTTGTTAATGATGAAATAACACCCATTGGATGTGCCGATTTAGGGAAAGCCTCTACAATCTTTTTTACATCTTCATCGACAACAGACTCCGCTTTAATATCATCATGAAACTTATCATTTTGTTCTTTCGTAGGTAATTCACCAAAAATCAATAAATAAGCAACTTCTAAAAAATCTACATTCTCAGCTAACTCAGCAATATCATATCCGCGATATCTTAAAATACCTTTTTCTCCATCTAAAAAGGTTATTGCACTCTCACAAGACCCTGTGTTTTTAAATCCAGGATCTAGTGTAATAACGCCTCCTGAACTCGCTCTTAGTGTAGAGATATCAATTGCCAACTCATTTTCAGTTCCTTTTATTAAAGGAAGCTCAATTTTTTTATCATTAATCTCAATAGTAGCTTTATCTGCCATGCTTTTTATGTAATATTTTGTTTCGTTATGCGGATGGCTAATTTACAAATATTTGATAGATTTTCCCTGCATAATTATGAATGATTTAATCAATTAACAGATTGGTAAAATAAATGGTAATAAAAAAAGCGATTATTAAAAAATAATCGCTTTTTTAAAATTTCATTCAATATTATTTATTTCACTTTAAAGGCTTTTTCTTGAGGAAAATAAGCTACCTCTCCAAGTTCTTCTTCAATACGAAGTAATTGATTATATTTTGCCATACGGTCACTACGAGATGCAGAACCTGTTTTTATTTGTCCGCAATTTAATGCAACCGCTAAATCGGCAATAGTATTATCTTCAGTTTCACCAGAACGGTGTGACATTACAGAGGTGTACCCAGCATTTTTAGCCATATTTACAGCTGCAATAGTTTCTGTTAAAGATCCTATTTGGTTTACTTTAATTAAGATAGAGTTTGCAATACCATTTTCAATACCTCTTGATAAACGCTCTACATTAGTTACGTATAAATCATCACCAACTAATTGTACTTTATCACCAACCTTCTCTGTTAAAGATTTCCATCCATCCCAATCATTTTCATCCATACCATCTTCTATAGATATGATTGGATACTTTTCACATAATTCGGCTAAATAAACGGCTTGTTCTTCAGAAGTTCTCACCATACCTTTATCACCTTCAAATAAGGTGTAATCATATTTACCATCTTTATAGAACTCAGCAGAAGCACAATCTAAAGCAATCATAACTTCATCACCAAATTTGTAACCAGCATTTTCTACTGCTTTTCCTATAGTTTCTATAGCATCTTCCGTTCCGTCTAAAGTTGGAGCAAAACCACCTTCATCACCTACCGCTGTACTTAATCCTCTATCATGTAATACTTTCTTAAGGTTATGGAAAATCTCTGTTCCCATTTGCATAGCATGGGTAAATGTTTTTGCCTTAACAGGCATAATCATAAACTCTTGAAAAGCAATAGGTGCATCACTATGAGACCCCCCGTTAATGATGTTCATCATTGGTACAGGAAGCGTATTTGCAGAAACCCCACCAACATATCTATATAACGGCATATTAAGCTCATTGGCAGCAGCTTTTGCTACGGCTAAAGACACCCCTAAGATAGCGTTAGCTCCTAACTTTGATTTATTAGCAGTACCGTCTAAATCAATCATGATTTTATCAACTAAATTCTGTTCAAATACAGAAACACCTAATAATTCTTCAGCAATTATAGTATTTACATTTTCAACAGCTTTTAAAACACCTTTTCCCATGTAGGTATCACCACCATCACGTAACTCAACGGCTTCATGCTCTCCCGTAGACGCTCCAGATGGAACGGCCGCTCTACCTAAAATATTATTCTCAGTTACTACATCAACTTCTACTGTTGGATTCCCTCTAGAATCTAAAATCTGTCTCGCATGGACGTTAATTATTGCACTCATAATTGCTTTGTTTTTAATACTTTTTATTGTTTCAAATTTACGGTTTAATCTTGTGTAAATCCATTGGATTTTAAAGAATTTAACAAAATATCACCTATAACGTTTTAGTTAAATAAAACCCCAATAAAAGCAGACTATCATTGAGGTTTTCATTGATTTTATTTCTTAATATTTTCAACAAACTGATCAAAAAGATAAGAAGAATCATGTGGCCCGGGACTTGCTTCTGGATGGTACTGAACCGAGAACACGTTTTTACTTTTCATAGCTAAACCTGCCACCGTATTATCATTTAAATGCACGTGTGTGATTTCAAGATCTGGATGCGATTCAGCCTCTTCTCTATTAACTGCAAACCCATGGTTTTGAGACGTAATCTCTCCCTTTCCTGTAATCATATTTTTTACAGGGTGGTTTATTCCTCTATGCCCGTTATGCATTTTATACGTAGAAACCCCATTAGCTAATGCTATAACTTGGTGCCCTAAACAAATACCAAAAAGCGGTAAGTCTCTTTTAATAATTTCTTTTGCTACGGCTTGTGCCTCAACTAAAGGTTCTGGATCCCCTGGCCCATTAGATAAGAAATATCCATCTGGCTTAAACGCCTCTAAATCCTCAAACTTAGCGTTGTATGGAAACACTTTAATATATACGTCTCTACTTGCAATATTTCTTAAAATATTCTTTTTGATTCCAATATCTAGAGCCGCTACTTTATAGGTCGCATTTTCATCACCAAAATAGTAAGGTTCTTTAGTTGATACTTTAGATGCCAACTCTAGTCCTTCCATATTTGGCACTTCAGCCAATTGCTTTTTAAGCTCATCTATTTTATCTATTTCGGTTGAAATTACGGCATTCATGGCACCGTGGTCTCTGATATAACTCACCAAAGCTCTGGTATCAACATCTGAAATAGCTAATAGATTATTTTTGTCTAAAAAGTTTTCTAAAGAATCATCAGCCCCCACTCTAGAGTAATCATAGCTAAAATTTTTAACTATTAATCCCGCTATTTTTATAGAATCAGACTCAATTTCATCTGCTTTTGTTCCGTAATTCCCAATATGTGCATTGGTTGCAACCATTAGTTGTCCATAGTAGGACGGATCTGTAAATATTTCTTGATAACCAGTCATTCCTGTATTAAAACAAACCTCTCCAAATGAAGTTCCTTGTTTATTACCAACTGCCTTACCGTGAAAAATAGTACCATCTGCTAGAAGAATGATGGCCTTTTGTCTTTTTTGATATTTCATCTGTTAATTATGATATTATATTTCGGTCAGATGTAACACCCTTAATAATCAAACGCTTATAACCGAATATTTTTCTCATGGGTGTTTCATGTGTTTTGAAAAGTTTTACAAAATTGCACAAAAAAAAGGATAAACTAAAATAGTTTATCCTTTATATTTTAAATGCATATCAACATTTATTCCTCTTCGTTTGAAGCCTTAGTCTCAACAGGAGCAGCAGCTGGTTTAGAACCACCTCTTCTACTTCTTCTCGTTGTTTTCTTCTTCGCTTTTTCAGCATTGTAGATTTCGTTGTAATCAACAAGTTCTATCATAGCCATATCAGCGTTATCTCCTAAACGATTTCCTAATTTTATAATTCTTGTATAACCACCTGGTCTGTCTGCAACTTTTACAGCTACTTCTCTGAATAATTCGGTAACAGCATCCTTTTGTCTAAGGTTTGCCATAACGATACGTCTGTTGTGTGTTGTATCAATTTTAGACTTAGTAATCATTGGCTCCACAAACTGCTTTAAAGCTTTCGCCTTTGCTACAGTTGTATTAATACGCTTGTGTTCAATTAATGAACAAGCCATATTAGCTAACATTGCTTTTCTGTGTGCCGTTTTTCTACCTAAGTGGTTTACTTTTTTTCCGTGTCTCATGACCTTTGTTTTATCATCTTGCTACCAAACTCGTTCATCGAGGAGCAAAATATGATTAATTAATCTTTATCTAATTTATATTTGCTTAAATCCATTCCGAAATTTAACCCTTTAACATTTACAAGCTCTTCAAGCTCAGTTAAAGACTTTTTACCAAAGTTTCTGAATTTCATTAAATCATTTTTGTTGAATGATACCAAATCTCCTAAAGTATCAACTTCAGCAGCTTTTAAACAATTAAGCGCACGAACAGATAAATCCATATCGATAAGCTTTGTTTTAAGTAACTGACGCATATGAAGTGATTCTTCATCATACGTTTCAGTTTGTGCAATTTCATCAGCCTCTAAAGTGATACGCTCATCAGAGAATAACATAAAGTGGTGAATCAACGTCTTAGCACCTTCAGTTAATGCATCTTGTGGTGTAATGGAACCATCAGTGATAATCTCAAAAACTAATTTTTCATAATCCGTTTTTTGTTCCACACGATAGTTTTCAATGCTATACTTAACATTTTTAATAGGTGTGTAGATAGAATCAGTAAAGATAGTTCCCATTGGTGCAGAAGCTTTTTTATTCTCTTCTGCAGGCACATACCCTCTACCTTTTTCTATGCTGATTTCCATATTAAAACTTACTTTAGGATCTAAGTTACAGATTACTAATTCTGTATTCAGTACTTGGAATCCTGAAATAAATTTTTGAAAATCTCCTGCTGTAATTTTGTCTTGTCCAGAAATAGATATAGATACAGATTCGTTATCAATATCCTCAATTTGTCTTTTAAAACGAACTTGTTTTAAGTTTAAGATAATTTCTGTAACATCTTCTACAACCCCAGCAATCGTTGAAAATTCATGATCAACGCCTTCAATTCTAACCGAAGTAATTGCAAAACCTTCTAAAGAAGATAATAAAACTCTTCTTAGTGCATTACCCACTGTTAGTCCGTAACCAGGTTCTAAAGGTCTGAATTCGAACTTACCTTCGAAATCAGTTGAATCAATCATGATTACTTTGTCGGGCTTTTGAAAATTAAATACTGCCATATTATTTGTTTCTTCGTTTTAATTGTTATTTAGTTGCGCGGTTTATAAGTTTGAAGAAGTACAAATAAACCCTTTGGCTAAATACCAATGTTGTTAATATATTATTTAGAGTATAATTCGACGATGAATTGCTCGTTGATATTTTCTGGAATTTGAATTCTTTGTGGTACAGAAACAAAGGTTCCTTGTTTCGTATCATCATTCCAAGTAATCCACTCATAAACCGTACTAGCGTTTGAAAGTGATCTTGCAATAGCCTCAAGGGATTTCGATTTTTCTCTTACCGCTACAACATCACCAGCTTTTAATTGGTAAGAAGGTATGTTTACTAACTCCCCATTTACAGTAATATGTCTGTGAGATACTAATTGTCTTGCAGCACTTCTTGTAGGAGCAATTCCCATTCTAAACACCACATTGTCTAATCTTGATTCACAAAGTTGTAATAATACCTCACCCGTAATACCTTGTGAAGCTCTTGCTTTTTTAAACAATCCTCTAAACTGACGCTCTAAGATACCATAGGTATATTTAGCTTTTTGTTTTTCTTGTAATTGGATTGCGTACTCAGATTTTTTTCCACGTCTTCTGTTGTTTCCATGTTGACCTGGAGGATAATTTCTTTTTTCGAAAGATTTGTCATCTCCGAAAATAGCCTCGCCAAACTTACGAGCTATTTTAGTTTTAGGACCAGTATATCTTGCCATTTTAAATTTGTTTTGAGAGTGATTATGAATTAAGGTCTAAATCTTATCCTTCGATAACCATAAATCTCTCGTTAATACTTGTGTTATTTTTTCGGTGTGCAAATTTATACAAAAAATTAATACCATCTGTATTTCAGATGATATTAATTTTTATAATTGCTTCATTTAAATCGCGTTAGTAACAACGTGATTAAACTCTTCTTCTTTTAGGTGGACGACATCCGTTGTGTGGTAATGGAGTAACATCAATGATTTCTGTTACTTCAATTCCTGCATTGTGGATCGAACGAATAGCTGATTCTCTACCATTTCCAGGCCCTTTTACATAAACCTTTACTTTTTTCAATCCAGCCTCAGAAGCTACTGCAGCAGCATCTTCGGCAGCTAATTGCGCTGCATAAGGTGTATTTTTCTTAGAACCTCTAAATCCCATTTTACCAGCAGAAGACCATGAAATGACATCTCCTTTTTTGTTGGTAAGTGAAATAATGATATTGTTAAAAGATGCTGTGATATGCGCTTCTCCAACAGAATCAATAATAACTTTACGTTTTTTTGTGCTTGTCTTTGCCATAATTTCTAGTACTTAGTTTTAGTGATAGTCGCTAGAATCCTAAACCGTATAATTTCAAACAGATTCCTTCCAACGTCTAAAGACTAAAGACTATTATTTAATTGTTATGCTTTTTTCTTGTTAGCAACAGTTTTTCTCTTTCCTTTTCTAGTTCTAGAGTTGTTTTTAGTACGTTGCCCTCTTAATGGTAAACCAGCTCTGTGACGAATACCTCTGTAACAACCAATATCCATTAAACGCTTAATGTTTAATTGTGTTTCAGAACGTAATTCACCTTCAATAGTGAAGTTTCCAACAGCCTCACGAATGTTGCTAATTTCATCGTCAGTCCAGTCTTGAACTTTAGTGCTTTCATCTACTTTAGCTGCTGCTAAAATATCTTTTGCTCTGCTTTTACCTATACCATAGATATAAGTTAAAGAGATAACTCCTCTTTTGTTTTTTGGTATGTCTACACCTGCAATTCTTGCCATAATTACCCTTGTCTTTGTTTAAATCTAGGATTCTTTTTGTTAATGACGTAAAGTCTTCCTTTTCTACGCACAATTTTACAATCTGCGCTTCTTTTTTTAACTGATGCTCTTACTTTCATCTTGTTAGTATCTATAAGTTATACGAGCCTTCGTTAAATCGTAAGGACTCATTTCCAATTTTACTTTATCTCCTGGTAATAACTTTATGTAATGCATACGCATTTTACCAGAAATATGTGCCGTCACAATGTGACCGTTTTCTAATTCCACACGGAACATTGCATTTGATAATGCTTCAATGATTGTTCCGTCTTGTTCTATTGCTGCTTGTTTTGCCATAGTATAATAATTAAGCTACTGCTTTTCTATTTTTACCAGTCTTCATCAAACCATCATAGTGTCTATTCAACAAATACGAATTTATTTGCTGCATAGTGTCAATTGCAACTCCAACCATAATTAATAACGAAGTGCCTCCGAAAAATAAAGCCCATCCTTGTTGTACACCCATAAGCTTAACAATTAATGCTGGGAACACAGCGATGATTGCCAAAAATATAGATCCTGGTAAGGTGATTTGAGACATTATTCTATCCAAGTATTCAGACGTTTCAGAACCCGGACGTATACCTGGTATAAAACCGCCACTACGCTTTAAATCGTCAGCCATTTTATTTGTAGGCACCGTAATTGCTGTATAGAAATAGGTAAACACTATAATCAATAAAGCAAATGTTAGGTTATACCAAAATCCGAACATATCAGAATAATTAGTTTGCATCCATGCTCCAACCACAGTTTCTTTTAAAAACGACGATCCTCCTATTAAACTTGGTACAAACATAATAGCTTGAGCAAAGATAATTGGCATTACTCCTGATGCATTTAACTTTAACGGGATGTATTGTCTTGATCCTGCTACTGCAGCTCTTTCATAGCCTCCTGTAGCTGTTCTTCTTGCATACTGCACAGCTATTTTTCTTACTCCCATTACTAACATAATAGAAGCTAAAATGATAACAAACCAAATTACAAACTCGATTAACACCATCATTAAACCACCGTTTCCACCACCTTCTAATCGTGTTGCTGCATTTTGTAAAAATGCTTGAGGTAACGTAGCAATAATACCAACCATGATTAATAAAGAGATTCCGTTACCAATACCTTTATCAGTAATTTTCTCTCCCAACCACATAGCGAAAATACATCCAGTAACCAAAATAGTTACTGAAGAGAAATAGAATAAAAATCCTGTTCCTAATAAAAATGCGCTTTGTGGAATACCCAATGCTGGTAAACTTGCTAAGTAGCCTGGTGCTTGAAGTAAACAAATAGCTATTGTTAACCAACGTGTAATTTGATTAATCTTCTTTTGTCCACTGGCACCTTCTTTTTGAAGCTTTTGTAAGTACGGAATAGCAATCCCCATTAATTGTACAACAATAGAAGCAGAAATGTATGGCATAATACCTAAAGCGAAAACCGAAGCATTTGCAAAGGCTCCTCCTGTGAAGGCGTTAAGCAAACCTAACAAACCTCCGTCTGTTTTATCAGCTAAACCACCTAATTGAGCAGCATCAATACCTGGCAATACCACTTGGGCACCAAAACGGTAAACTAATAACAGACTCAAGGTTACTACAATTCTGTTTCTCAGTTCTTCTATTTTCCAAACATTCTTTATTGATTCTATGAATTTCATACGTTAATGCGTCTTATATAGTTACAGCTTCTCCTCCAGCAGCCTCAATAGCAGCTTTAGCTGAAGCAGTAAACTTATGAGCAGATACTTTTAATTTTGCTTTTAATTCACCACGACCTAATATTTTAACTAGATCATTTTTACCTACTAAGCGATTAGCAAATAATGTTTCAAAATCAACGGTATCTCCTATTTTCTTATCATCAACCAATTGTTGTAAAGTATCAATATTGATACCTTGATACTCAACACGGTTAATATTAGTAAAACCAAATTTAGGCACACGTCTTTGAAGTGGCATTTGCCCTCCTTCAAATCCTATTTTTTTAGAGTATCCAGAACGAGATTTAGCTCCTTTGTGTCCACGTGTAGCAGTACCACCTTTTCCAGACCCTTGTCCTCTACCTACTCTTTTCCCTTGGCTTTTTACTGAACCTTCTGCAGGTTTTAAATTACTTAAATCCATTTTTCAGTTTATATTTTTAAGCTTCTTCAACAGAAACTAAATGTGAAACTTTAGCAAGCATACCAAGAATATTTGGCGTAGCTTCGTGCTCTTTTACTTGACCAATCTTTTTAAGACCAAGAGCTTCTAAAGTTCTTTTTTGTCTTTGCGTACGATTGATAGCGCTTTTAACTTTTGTTACTTTAATCTTTGCCATTTCTGTCTGTATTAAGCGTTAAAAACTTGTTCAAGTGTAAGACCTCTATCTTTAGCAATAGTTTTCGCATCTCTTAATTGCAATAAAGCATCGAACGTTGCTTTTACTACGTTATGAGGATTTGAAGATCCTTGTGATTTTGATAATACATCATGCACACCAACTGCCTCTAATACTGTTCTTACAGCACCACCAGCAATTACACCAGTACCAGGAGCCGCAGGAATGATATTTACTCTTGCACCACCATATTTACCTTTTTGCTCATGAGGTAAGGTTCCTTTAATGATAGGAATACGCACTAGGTTTTTCTTTGCATCTTCCACAGCTTTGGCAATAGCACTAGCAACGTCTTTAGATTTGCCTAAACCTTGCCCTACAACACCAGCTTCGTCACCAACTACAACAATTGCTGAAAAACCAAATGCTCTACCACCTTTAGTTACTTTAGTAACTCTTTGTACACCAACTAAACGATCTTTAAGATCTAATCCACCTGGTTTTACTAACTCTGCACTTTTATATTTTTGAAACATAATATCTTAGAATTTTAGTCCTGCTTCTCTAGCTCCTTCTGCTAATGATTGTACTCTACCGTGGTATAAGTATCCACCTCTATCGAAAGAGACAGTATCTACACCAGCCTTTAAAGCTTTTTCAGCAAGTACTTTACCTACTAATTTAGCTACTTCGGATTTAGTTGCTTTTGCAGCACTAATGTCTTTATCTCTTGAAGATGCAGCACTGATTGTTTTACCAGTTACGTCATCTATTAATTGAGCATAAATTTCTTTATTACTTCTATAAACAGCCAATCTTGGTCTAGTTTCAGTTCCTGAAACTACCTTACGGATTCTGTTTTTTATTCTTAGTCTTCTATCGTTCTTTGTCAATGCCATAACTTAATTATTAAGCTGATTTACCTGCTTTTCTTCTAATTTCTTCACCAACAAACTTGATTCCTTTTCCTTTGTAAGGTTCAGGTTTTCTAAATCCACGGATCTTCGCAGCTACTTGACCAACAAGTTGTTTATCGAATGATGTTAATTTCACTAAAGGATTTTTTCCTTTTTCTGATACTGTTTCCACTTTAATTTCTGGAGCAATATCCATCACTATATTATGAGAAAAACCTAAAGCTAAGTCTAATTTTTGTCCTTGGTTTGATGCTCTATAACCTACACCTACCAATTCTAATTCTTTAGTCCATCCTTTAGATACACCTTCAATCATATTGTTAATTAAAGATCTGTATAAACCATGTTTAGCTTTTTGATCTTTAGTTTCAGAAGAACGTGTTACTAAAACATTTCCTTCTTCTACTTTTATCTCTACAGTATCAAACTTCTGTGTTAACTCTCCTAATTTTCCTTTTACAGTTATAACGTTATCTTTAACGTCAACGGTAACACCTTCTGGAATGGCTACTGGATTATTTCCTATTCTTGACATTTCTTTCTGGTTTAAAAATTAGTATACGTAACATAAAACTTCACCACCAACATTCTCTTTCTTAGCTTGCTTACCTGTCATTACTCCGTGAGAAGTTGACACAATAGCAACACCAAGACCGTTTAAGATACGAGGTAATTCTTTGGCACCAGCATACTGACGTAAACCTGGAGTACTAATTCTTTGAAGTTTCTTGATTACTGGTTCTTTTGTTTCTTTGTTGTACTTAAGCGCTATTTTAATAGTACCTTGTACAGTAGAATCATCAAACTTGTAACTTAAAATATATCCTTGCTCGAATAATATTTTAGTGATGTCTTTTTTAAGATTAGATGCAGGAATTTCTACCACTCTGTGGTTAGCACGCACTGCATTTCTAATTCTTGTCAAAAAATCCGCAATTGGATCTGAGTACATAATGAATTGATTTTGTGGTTTTGGTTTTCAGCTAGTTACTGAACCTTAAACCTGATTATATAAATAATGTTACCAACTAGCTTTCTTTACTCCAGGGATAAGACCTTGATTAGCCATTTCTCTGAATGTTACACGAGAAATACCAAAAGTTCTCATATATCCTTTTGGTCTTCCTGTTAATTTACATCTATTATGCTGACGTATAGGGGAAGCATTTTTTGGTAACTTTTGTAATGCTTCATAATCTCCAGCTTCTTTTAAAGCCTTACGTTTTTCAGCATACTTAGCTACTGTTTTAGCTCTTTTTACCTCACGGGCTTTCATTGATTCTTTAGCCATAACTTAGTTCTTTTTAAAAGGTAACCCTAGTTCAGTTAATAATGATTTTGCTTCTTTATCTGTTTCGGCAGAAGTTACAAATGTAATATCCATTCCTGAAATTTTATTCACTTTATCAATGTTTATTTCAGGGAATATAATTTGCTCTGTAATTCCTAAGTTGTAATTACCTCTTCCGTCAAAACCAGTTGCTTTAATACCGTTAAAATCTCTAACACGTGGTAGTGCTGAAGTTACTAAACGATCTAAAAACTCATACATTCTTTCACCACGTAAAGTCACTTTTGCTCCAATGGGCATACCTTTACGCAATTTAAAAGATGCAACATCTTTTTTAGATAATGTTGCTACGGCTTTCTGTCCAGATATAGTAGTTAACTCTTCTACAGCGTAGTCAATTAACTTTTTGTCTGCAACGGCAGCTCCAACTCCTTTTGATATTACTATCTTTTTAAGTTTAGGAACTTGCATTACATTATTATATCCAAATTCTTCTGTAAGAGCAGCAATTACTCTGCTTTTATACTCTTCTTTAAGTCTAGGTGAATATGCCATAACTATATTACTTCATTAGATTTTGTTGAAAATCTTACTTTTTTACCATCTTCTACTCTATATCCAACACGTGTTGTTTCTCCTTTTGAAGTTAACAACGATAAATTAGAAATATGAATAGGAGCTTCTTTCTCTACGATTCCACCTTGAGGATTTTGTGCACTTGGCTTAGTGTGTTTTTTCACTAAGTTAACACCCTCAACAATCGCTTTATTCTTTTCTATTAATACTTTTTGTACTTTACCTTCTGATCCTTTATGATCTCCAGCAATTACTTTTACAGTATCTCCAGTTTTTATTTTAAGCTTTGTCATCTTACGTTTTGTGTATTAAAGCACTTCTGGTGCTAATGATACAATCTTCATGAATTGTTTATCACGAAGCTCTCTAGCCACAGGACCAAATACACGTGTACCTTTCATTTCACCTGTAGGGTTTAATAAAACACATGCGTTATCGTCAAATCTAATATAAGATCCGTCTGGTCTTCTTACTTCTTTCTTAGTACGAACAACTACTGCTGTAGAAACTGCTCCTTTTTTCACGTTACCGTTAGGCGTTGCATCTTTAACAGACACAACAATTTTGTCTCCTACAGAAGCATATCTTCTTTTAGTACCACCTAGAACACGAATAGTTAAAACTTCTTTTGCTCCAGTGTTGTCTGCTACCTTTAATCTTGATTCTTGCTGTACCATAATTATTTAGCTCTTTCTATGATTTCAACTAATCTCCAACATTTAGATTTACTTAAAGGTCTTGTTTCCATGATTCTTACAGTATCTCCAATATTACAATCGTTTGTTTCGTCGTGCGCCACATATTTTTTAGTTTTTAGCACGAACTTACCATACATAGGGTGTTTTACTTTTTTCACCTCAGAAACCACAATAGATTTCTGCATTTTGTTACTTGTAACAACTCCTATACGTTCTTTTCTTAAATTTCTTGTTTCCATCTTTCGCAGAATTATTGTAATTCTCTTTTAGTTAATTCTGTCGCAATTCTAGCTACAGTACGTCTAACGGCACGTAATTGAATTGGATTTTCTAAAGGAGATATTGCATGAGCCAATTTTAGGTCTGAATAACTCTTTTTTGTTTCACTAAGCTTCTCTTGTAACTCAGCTACAGATAATTCTTTAATTTCTGATTGTTTCATAATATCAAATAAATTATGCTTCGTAATCTCTAGCGATTATAAACTTAGTTTTTACAGGTAGCTTTTGTGCTGCTAAACGAAGTGCTTCTTTAGCTATATCCAAAGGCACACCTCCTACTTCAAATAAAACGCGACCAGGTCTACATACAGCAACCCATAATTCTACAGCACCTTTACC
Source organism: Allotamlana fucoidanivorans (assembly GCF_006265225.1). Classification (GTDB taxonomy): domain Bacteria; phylum Bacteroidota; class Bacteroidia; order Flavobacteriales; family Flavobacteriaceae; genus Allotamlana; species Allotamlana fucoidanivorans. The sequence continues at coordinate 82,163 of NZ_VDCS01000009.1, forward strand.
TTTACCCATACGTACTTCAAGAGGTTTTTTGGTAATAGGCTTGTCTGGGAAAATTTTAATCCACAGTTGCCCTTCTCTCTTCATGTAACGTGTTGCGGCGATACGAGCTGCTTCTATTTGACGTGCAGTAATAAACGTAGCGTCTAATGCTTTTATTCCAAAAGTACCGTTTGAAAGTTGATGTCCTCTTCCAGACAATCCCTTCATACGTCCTTTTTGTTGTTTACGAAATTTTGTTCTTTTAGGCTGTAACATTTTTCTTTACTTTATAAAAAATTACTTTCTACGACGAGGTCCTTTACTTCCACGTCCTGCTCCTGCTCCACCTTTTCCTTGCTTCTTAGATAAACCAACAAGCGGAGAAAGCTCTCTTTTACCATATACTTCACCTTTCATGATCCATACTTTTACACCTAATCTACCATAAGTAGTGTGTGCTTCTACTAAAGCATAATCAATATCGGCTCTAAAGGTTGATAAAGGAATACGTCCTTCTTTATAGTGCTCGCTACGTGCCATTTCAGCACCATTTAAACGACCACTAATTTGGATTTTAATTCCTTCAGCATTCATACGCATTGTAGCAGCGATAGCCATTTTGATTGCACGTCTGTATGAAATTCTGTTTTCAATTTGACGAGCAATACTTGACGCTACTAAAAACGCATCTAGTTCAGGTCTTTTAATTTCAAAAATATTAATCTGAACTTCTTTCCCAGTAATTTTCTTAAGCTCTTCTTTTAACTTGTCTACCTCTTGACCACCTTTACCGATAATAATACCAGGTCTAGCAGTAGTGATAGTAACGGTTACAAGCTTTAAAGTTCTCTCGATGATTACTCTACTTACACTAGCTTTAGATAAACGCGCGTGAACGTATTTTCTAATCTTATCGTCTTCGGCCAGTTTGTCACCATAATCGTTTCCTCCGTACCAGTTAGATTCCCATCCTCTGATAATTCCTAAGCGATTTCCGATTGGATTTGTTTTTTGTCCCATACTTCTATTAAGCTTGTGTGTTATTGTTAGCTCCAACTACTAATGTAACGTGGTTAGAACGTTTTCTAATTCTGTGTGCACGACCTTGAGGTGCTGGGCGTAATCTTTTTAACATTGATCCGCCATCAACTCTAATCTCTTTTACAAATAATTCTGCAGTTTCAACATCAGCATCCTCATTTTTAGCTTGCCAGTTAGCGATAGCTGATAATAACAACTTCTCTAAACGACCTGATGCTTCTTTATTGTTAAACTTTAAGATATTAAGTGCTTTCTCTACCTTTTCACCTCTTACTAAATCGGCTACTAAGCGCATTTTTCTTGGTGATGTAGGACAATTATTAAGTTTTGCAAAAGCTACATGCTTTTTTGCTTCCTTAATAGCGTCTGCCATTTGTTTTTTACGACTTCCCATAGCTTACTACTTTTTACCTTTGTTTTTAGCACCTGCATGCCCACGGAATGAACGTGTTGGTGAAAATTCTCCTAATTTATGACCTACCATGTTTTCAGTTACATAAACTGGTACAAATTGACGGCCATTGTGTACTGCTATTGTTTGCCCAACAAAATCTGGAGTAATCATACTAGCTCTAGACCAAGTTTTGATTACAGTTTTTTTGTTGTTCTCAACGTTATCAGCAACTTTCTTTTCTAATTTATAATGAACGTAAGGTCCTTTTTTTAATGATCTTGCCATGTCTTATTTCTTTCTACGTTCTACAATATATTTATTACTCGCCTTTGTCTTAGAACGGGTTCTGAAACCTTTAGCAGGTATACCTTTTCTAGAACGTGGGTGCCCTCCTGATGAACGACCTTCACCACCACCCATTGGGTGATCAATTGGGTTCATTCTTACTGGATTAGTACGTGGTCTTCTACCTAACCATCTTGTTCTACCAGCTTTACCACCTACTAATAATTGGTGATCTGAGTTAGATACAACACCAACAGTTGCCATACAAGTAACAAGTACTAAACGTGTTTCTCCAGAAGGTAATTTAACTGTAGCAAACTTACCATCTCTTGCCATTAACTGAGCAAAAGCACCAGCACTACGCGCCATAACTGCTCCCTGACCTGGACGTAACTCTACACAAGAAATAATGGTTCCTAATGGAATTTCACTTAATGGCATGGCGTTTCCAATTTCTGGAGCAATACCTTCTTTACCAGACACTACATTTTGCCCAACTTGTAATCCGTTTTGAGCAATAATATATCTTTTCTCACCGTCTTGATAATTCAATAATGCGATAAAAGCGGTTCTGTTTGGATCATATTCTATTGACTTAACTTCAGCAGGAATTCCTGCTTTGTCTCTTTTAAAATCAATGATACGATACTTTTTCTTATGACCACCACCAATGTAGCGCATGGTCATTTTTCCTTGACTGTTTCTACCACCAGACCTTTTATTCGGAACAAGTAAACTCTTTTCCGGCTTATCAGTAGTTATGGCGTCATACCCATTTACTACTCTAAAACGCTGTCCTGGTGTGATTGGTTTTAATTTTCTTACTGACATCTCTTTAGTTTCTGATTTTTAGTTTTTGGTTTGTAGTTATTTGTTTCTACCAGATTTTCAAGTATTAATAACTATCTACCTTTAACTATTAACCATTTTTGTTACATGTTACTGTATAAATCAATCATTTCACCTTCCGCCAGTTGTACAATTGCCTTCTTAACAGCATTTGTTTTACCATGTTGAATACCAGTTTTTGTATACTTGGTACTACGATCTGGACGGACATTTATAGTACGAACTTTTTCAACAGAAACACCATAAGCAGCTTCTACTGCTTTTTTGATTTCTATCTTGTTCGCCTTAGTGTTCACTGCGAATGTATAGCAATTTCTTAATTCGCTATCTGCAGTCGCTTTTTCTGTGATTATAGGTTTAATTAAGATACTCATCTGTTTCTTATTTACTTAAGTTTGTTTCAATTCCTTCTAAAGCACCTTCTAAAAGCACTACTTGATTTGCATTTAAAATCTTGTAAGTGTTTAATTCTGAAGCAGTTATAACTTCAGAGCCTTTTAAATTGCGCGATGACAAATATACGTTATTATTTGACCCACCCAACACAAACAAAGACTTTTTATTGTCTAATTCTAAGGCTTTTAGAATCGCTGTAAAGTTTTTAGTTTTTGGAGCATCAAAGTTAAAATCTTCTAACACTGTAATTGACTGTTCTCCTGCTTTAATACTTAATGCCGATTTACGTGCTAAACGCTTTAAATTTTTATTAAGTTTGAAGCTATAGTTTCTTGGTCTTGGCCCAAACATACGTCCACCACCTTTAAAAACTCCAGACTTGATACTACCAGCACGAGCAGTACCTGTACCTTTTTGCTTTTTAATCTTGCGTGTACTTCCAGCAATCTCACCTCTCTCTTTAGATTTGTGAGTTCCTTGTCTTTGGTTTGCTAAATATTGTTTAACATCCAAATAAACAGCATGATTATTAGGCTCAATAGCAAACACATCACTAGAAAGCTCTGCTTGTCTACCTGTGTCTTTTCCGTTTATATCTAAAACTGCTACTTTCATTACTTCTGAATTGTTACATAAGCGTTTTTATGTCCAGGCACACAACCTTTAACAACAAGTAGATTCTTTTCAGTAACTACTTTTAAAACTCTTAAATTTTGAACTTTCACTTTTTCTCCACCCATTCTTCCGGCCATTTTCATGCCTTTGAATACTCTAGCAGGGTAAGATGCCGCACCAATAGATCCTGGCGCTCTTAAACGGTTATGCTGACCGTGAGTAGCTTGACCTACACCACCAAATCCGTGACGTTTAACAACACCTTGAAATCCTTTTCCTTTTGATGTTCCAGAGATATCAACAAATTCACCTTCTGCAAAATGCTCAACAGTGATGGCATCTCCTAATTTGTACTCCTTATCAAAACCTTTGAACTCAACAACTTTGCGTTTTACAGAAGTACCCGCCTTCTTAGCATGACCTAAGTCTGCTTTTGTAGCGCTTTTTTCTGTCGCGTCATCGAAACCAAGCTGAACAGCTTCATAGCCATCAACTTCTTTAGTTCTGACTTGGGTAACGATACATGGTCCAGCTTCAATTACTGTACAAGGAATATTTTTCCCGTTTTCATCAAAGATGCTGGTCATACCGATTTTCTTTCCAATTAACCCAGACATATTTATTAAATTTAAATTATTACTATTTGTTATTTAAAATTCAAGGCCGAAATACATTTCAGCCTTGAATTGTATTTTCCGTTTTTCCCGCGACCGCATCGGTGGGACATGTTTTATAATTCTGAATTCAGAATCCTGAATTTGAATTATACTTTAATTTCTACTTCAACACCACTTGGCAACTCAAGTTTCATCAAGGCATCAATAGTTTTTGATGACGAAGAGTAGATATCTAATAATCTCTTATAAGATGATAATTGAAACTGCTCTCTTGATTTCTTGTTTACGTGAGGAGAACGTAATACAGTGAAAAGTTTTTTGTGTGTTGGTAATGGAATTGGCCCAGTTACCACAGCGCCAGTACTTTTTACTGTTTTTACAATCTTATCAGCAGACTTGTCTACTAAGTTGTGATCGTAAGATTTTAATTTTATTCTGATTTTTTGACTCATTTTCTTAGATTTTAAGCTTCAACACCTTTTGCTGCTTTAATCACCTCTTCTGAAATATTAGAAGGTGTTTCTGCATAATGTGAAAATTCCATTGTTGACGTGGCACGACCAGATGATAATGTTCTTAATGTTGTTACATATCCAAACATTTCTGATAATGGTACTGTAGCTTTAACTGTTTTAGCACCAGCTCTGTCTCCCATATCACTTACCTGACCTCTTCTTCTATTCAAATCACCAACTATATCACCCATGTTTTCTTCAGGAGTAATTACCTCAAGTTTCATGATAGGCTCCATAATTACAGCTTTTGCAGCTTTTGCAGCAGCTTTAAATCCTAGCTTAGCCGCTAATTCGAATGATAATTGATCAGAATCCACATCGTGGTAAGAACCATCCGTTAAAGTTACTTTCATAGCATCTACTTCGTAACCTGCTAACGGCCCATTAACCATTGCCATTTGGAATCCTTTTTCAATAGAAGGGATAAATTCTTTTGGAACATTACCACCTTTAATCTCAGAAACGAATTCTAATCCTACTTTTCCTTCTTCAGCAGGCTCAAGTGTAAATACAATATCTGCAAATTTACCACGTCCACCAGATTGTTTCTTATAAACCTCTCTGTGTTCAGCACGTTGCGTAATAGCCTCTTTGTACTCTACTTGTGGTTGCCCTTGATTTACTTCAACCTTAAACTCACGCTTAAGACGGTCAACAATAATATCTAAGTGAAGCTCACCCATACCAGAAATAATAGTCTGTCCTGAAGCTTCATCTGTTCTTGCTGTAAACGTTGGATCTTCCTCAGCTAATTTAGCTAAAGCCATACCTAATTTATCTACATCAGCCTTAGTTTTAGGCTCAACAGCGATACCAATTACCGGATCTGGGAATTCCATAGATTCTAAAACAATAGGATGCTTTTCATCAGACATAGTATCACCAGTCTTAATATCTTTAAATCCTACTGCAGCCCCTATATCTCCAGCTTCAATAAATTCGATAGCGTTTTGCTTATTAGAGTGCATTTGGTAAATACGAGAAATACGCTCTTTTTTACCTGAACGGTTATTTAAGATGTAAGAACCTGCATCTAAACGCCCTGAATATGCACGGAAGAATGCTAAACGACCTACAAAAGGATCGGTAGCAATTTTAAATGCTAATGCAGAAAACGGATCTTTTACATCTGGCTTACGTACAACCTCATCTCCAGTTCTTGGATCTGTACCTATAATGTTATCTCTATCTAAAGGCGAAGGTAAATAACGACATACAGCATCTAATAAGAATTGCACCCCTTTGTTTTTGAAAGATGAACCACAAATCATTGGAATGATAGCCATATCCATTACAGCAGCTCTAAGTGCAGCGTGCACCTCTTCTTCTGTAATAGAATCTTCATCTTCCATGAATTTTTCTAATAAGTTCTCATCATAAGAAGCTACTTCCTCGATTAAAAGCGCACGGTATTTATGTGCTTCTTCTTTCATATCTTCTGGAATGTCAATCACATCAAAAGTCGCCCCTTGCGTTTCATCATGCCAAACAATAGCACGGTTTTTAACTAAATCAACAACACCTTTAAAGTCTGCCTCATCACCAATATTTAAAACGATTGGCACAGCGTTTGACTTTAACATATCTTTTACCTGTTGACAAACAGCTAAGAAGTTAGATCCTTGACGGTCCATTTTGTTAACGAATCCAATTCTAGGAACTTTATAGTTATCAGCAAGTCTCCAGTTAGTTTCAGATTGTGGTTCAACACCATCAACTGCACTAAATAAGAATACTAAACCATCTAATACACGCAACGAACGGTTTACCTCTACAGTAAAGTCAACGTGACCAGGAGTATCAATAATATTAAAGTGATATCCTTTAGTATCTTCTACTGGCTGTCCATTCTCTAACGGGAAATTCCATGTACAAGTTGTTGCAGCAGAAGTAATAGTAATACCTCTTTCTTGCTCCTGCTCCATCCAGTCCATAGTTGCAGCTCCATCATGCACTTCTCCTATTTTATGAGACACCCCTGTATAGTAAAGGATACGCTCAGTAGTAGTCGTTTTTCCTGCATCGATATGCGCAGCAATACCTATATTTCTAGTAAATTTTAAATCTCTTGCCATGTTTTATTAAAATCTAAAGTGAGAGAATGCTTTATTAGCTTCCGCCATTTTATGAGTATCTACTCTTTTCTTAACAGCTGCCCCTTCTTCTTTAGCTGCTGCTAAAATTTCTGAAGCTAAACGTAAAGCCATTGATTTTTCATTACGCTTTCTAGCATAACCAATCAACCACTTCATTGCTGTTGAAACTTTTCTGTCTGGACGAATTTGCATTGGGATTTGAAATGTTGCACCACCAACACGACGACTACGCACTTCTACGTGAGGCATCACATTTGACAACGCATCTTTCCATAATTCTAATGCTGATTTTTCTTCGTCAGTTTTTTTCGATTCTACAATATCAATAGCATCGTAAAATACTTTAAAAGCGACAGACTTCTTACCATCCCACATCATGTTATTCACAAAACGTGTTACCAATTGATCATTAAAACGCGGATCTGGTAAAAGCGGTCTCTTTTTTGCTGCTCTTTTTCTCATGTCTTCTTCTTAAAGTTTTAATTACTTTTTAGGGCGTTTTGCACCATACTTAGATCTACGTTGCGTTCTACCGTTAACACCTGCTGTGTCTAAAGCACCACGTACAATGTGATATCTAACTCCTGGCAAATCTTTTACCCTTCCACCTCTAACCAATACTATCGAGTGCTCTTGTAAATTATGTCCTTCACCACCGATGTATGCATTTACCTCGTTTCCGTTTGTTAAACGAACCCTTGCTACCTTACGCATTGCTGAGTTAGGTTTTTTAGGAGTTGTTGTGTAAACACGAGTACACACACCACGTCTTTGCGGACAAGAATCTAAAGCAGCCGATTTACTCTTCTTGGTTATTTTGGCTCTTCCTTTTCTTACTAATTGCGAAATTGTTGGCATATAAATTAATATAAATATTATTAACCTCTTCTAAGAGGCGTGCAAAGGTAGAAATTAAAATCTGAAATTCAAACCTTAATTAATTAATTTTCAATAGAAAATAAAATTTCAGACACATCATATATTAATAGCAAGTAAATTCCGTTAGATTTACTACCAAATCTTGTAGCTAGCAACGTGCCAAAAACACCATTTCTTTTAATAATCACTTCTATACTTTTTTCTTTTAAAGGAATAAGCCAGACCTTAACATTAAAAATTACAGGAAACACCCTAAAAGAGACCCATATTTTAGACTCTCTTGGCTACAACACATTACATAAAGACCTTACTTCAATAACAGAAGAAACAAGCTCTCTTCAAGAACAGCTCTTCTCATTAGGCTATATAGAGAACATATTAATTCCTAGCAAAAAAATAAATGACTCTAGCTTTGTTTATAAATTACATTTAAACAGAAAATTCAACACCATATATATATACTACAAATCTGAACTCATTAACCAACAAACCTTAAATACCATTTCAAACAAAGTTTTTCATGACCATTTTATTTTAAACGTTAGGGATATTGAACAATCGTTAACCTTTCTTAATACTGAAATTGCCAAATACGGCCACCCGTTTTCTAAATTAAAACTTACAAATATTAGAATAGACGAGCAGCATAATACACTAAAAGCCCATCTAAGTATTTCTGCCTCTAAAAAAAAGAGAACAATAAATAACATTATCATTAAAGGTTATGAGAAATTCCCCAGAGCATTCTTAAAAAACTATCTAAAAATTAAACCTAACCAACTATTTAATCTTGAAACCATTCAATATAAAACGGCTCAACTGAATAGTTTAAATTTTGCTAAGGAAATAAAACCCCCAGAAGTACTATTTTCAAAAGACTCTACTTCACTATACCTTTATTTAGAAAAATCTAAAAGCAATACATTTGACGGGTTTCTTGGATTTGGAACCAATGAAACAACAAATAAACTTCAATTTGATGGTTACCTAAATCTAAATTTGACCAACAACTTAAACTTTGGAGAATCTTTCAGACTTCTATACAAAAGTGATGAAAATGATCAAAAAACTTTTGAAGCTGATGTTTCACTGCCTTATATATTTAAGTCGCCCGTAGGTGTCGATTTGCTTTTGCGCATATTTAGAAAAGACTCTTCTTTTACTACCACAAACCAAGACATCAAAATTCATTACCAAATAAACCAAAAACACAAAATATTTACCGGCCTCTTATATACTGAATCTAACAACCTCATAACATCAAAAACAGAACCAAATATTTCTGACTACCAGACTCAATTTTATACAATAAGCTATCAATACACACAAACACAACCAGAAAACATTTTATTTCCTCTAAACGAAAAAATGTATTTTGAAACGGGCTTCGGAAAGAGAAAAACCAATATCAATTCAGAAGAACAAACACAGTTCAAAATTGAGGCCTTTAAAATTTTCAACCTCAACTTAAAAAACAGCATTTACATCAGACTTAATGGTGCTAGTTTATTATCATCCTCATATTTTGAAAACGAACTGTTCCGCTTTGGCGGTATTAATTCTATTAGAGGCTTTGAAGAAAACAGCCTCTATGCTTCTCTTTTTGGGTTAATGAATACAGAATATCGCTTTCAATTATCAAATTCAATTTACATCCATTCCATAATTGACGCTGCTTATTTTGAAAATGACATTCAGCAAACACAACAGAAATTATTTGGATATGGTTTTGGTTTTGGATTACTCACCAAGGCTGGTTTGTTTAAATTTAATTATGCCAACGGTAAACTAGAAAATACCGCTTTCAATTTTTCAAATTCAAAAATACATATTAGCCTAACAACAAATTTTTAACATTCCTCCTGTAAAACCTACAAATACTCAACATTTAAACCTTTTCGATATAATTTTTTCTAATTTTTACCACTTTTTAGCTATTGTTTGTCGTTTTTTAACTTTTTATTAATATTTTTATCACGACTAATTCAAATAATTATAACATGAAAACAAAGTTTAGTGGAATGCTAACGCTATTGTTAGCGTTTGTTGTGCATCTGTCTTTTGCACAAGAAAAAACTATCTCAGGAATCGTTTCAGATGGATCAGGATTACCTCTTCCAGGAACTACTGTTTTAGTAAAAGGTACCTCGAATGGTACCTCAACCGATTTTGATGGTAAATTTTCAATCAAAGCCAATATTGGAGAAACTCTGGTATTTAGCTTTGTTGGGTATGCTACAAAGGAGGCAACTATAGGAGCATCAAACACCATTAATATCACATTAACTGAGGATGCGGAATCTTTAGAGGAGGTTGTGATAACAGCTCAAGGGATTAAGGCCAAACCTAGATCTTTAAGCTACGCAGTAGAATCAGTTGACTCAGGTGACATAACTAACGCAAGAGAAACGAACGTTGTATCTGCCTTAAGTTCCAAAGCGGCTGGTGTACAAGTAACAACATCATCTGGTTCTGTAGGGGCTTCTGCAAATATTAGAATTAGAGGTAACACCTCTATTACTCGATCAAACTCTCCCTTATTTGTAGTAGATGGTGTACCAATTAATAATGATTCTTATAGTGAAGATCCTACTACAAGTAATAACAACTCTAGCTTAGGAGGTACAGACTTCTCAAACAGAGCTATTGACATTAACTCTTCAGATATTGAATCTGTTAACATTCTAAAAGGCATTGCCGCACAGACCTTATATGGATTACGAGCCGCTAATGGTGTTGTTTTAATTACCACCAAAAAAGGAAAACAAGGAAAAACAAGAGTTACGCTAAGTACCTCTACAAGTTTCTCTGATATCAATAAGGGACCAGATTTACAAAGAAAGTATGCACAAGGAAGACATAATCCAGATGGAAGTGGATTACAATATAGAGGTCCAGAAACTTTTGAAGGCGATACATGGGGACCTTTAGTTTCTGACCTAGAGTATGATGGTGACACTTCCTACCCTTTTCATAGATTTGGTGCACTTGTTCCAAAAGGAACAGGAAACGGAAGAGCGGCAGAAACCTATGACAGTTATGACTTCTTTAAAACGGGAGATGTGGTAGACATTAACCTTTCTGCTAGTGGCGGAACTGACAAAGTTAACTACAGAGCTTCTGTTGGCAGATTAGTTCAAAATGGTGTAGCTCCTAATGAAAGATTTGTAAGAAAAACATTTAGAGTTGATCTACAGGGTAAACTTTATGAAAATTTAACGTTAGATGCCTCTGCTCAATACTCAAACTCAGGAGGTTTCAGAGTTCAAAGAGGCTCAAATATTTCAGGGGTTATGCTTGGTCTATTGCGTAATACGCCAACCTTTGACATGGGTAATGGTAAAAAAGGACAAGCAGCAGCTGACGATCCTTCTTCTTATTTTTATGATATTCCAGGTTCAGAGCTTCCAGGACATAGAAGTTATCGTGATGGAATTTACAACAACCCATATTTCACGGTAGCTAGAAACTCTAATACCGATGATGTTAATCGTATTATTGGAAAAATGGGATTAACCTATGATATTAATGATTGGATTACATTCAAAACAACTGGATCTATTGATAACTGGGCAGATACAAGAAAAATTGGATTTGATATTATAGATGCAAGTTTTGGTAATGGGCGCGTTATTAATGACGTCATCCAAAATCAAGATGTGAACTGGAACGCATTAGTAACAGCATCTAAAGATTTAAATGAAAAACTTGGCCTAACAGCTACCATTGGATATGACGGTTTCTATACTAAAAACAATAGACAGACTGTCCTAGGTGACGGCATGACCATCCCTGGATTCTTTAACCTTTCCAACGTTAGCACTACTCAGGCTTCAGAAATAACCAATAGAAAAAAACTTATTGGCGCTTTTGCAACGGCTACATTAAGTTATAATAATATGGTTTTTATAACACCTTCTTTCAGGAATGACTGGACATCTACTCTACCTGTAGGAAACAATACATTCCAATCATACTCTGTTGGGGGTAGTTTTATTTTTAGCGAAGTTTTAAATAGTGATTTCCTTAATTATGGTAAAATACGAGGGTCATGGGGAAAAACAGGAAACGATGCTCCAGTATATGCTACTTTGACTAATTTTGGAGGGACATTTGTTAGTGGAGATGGATTCCTTCAAAGCATTACATTCCCTGCCTATGATGCCACTTCATTTGAAAGAGCAGGCCGCGCAGGAAACCCTGATTTAGTTCCAGAAACAACCAAGGAATTTGAAATTGGTATTGAATTATCGATGCTTGATAGCCGATTAAAATTTGATGCCACATACTACAACAAAGAAACTACCGATCAAATAGTTCCAATTGACGCTGTGCCTTCTTCTGGTTTTGTTGAAAAATACTCAAATATTGGTCGTATTTCAAATAAAGGTATTGAATTGACCTTAGGAGGTACTCCAGTTAGAACTGAAAACTTTAATTGGGATATCAATGCTAATTTCACAACTTATGAAAATAAGGTTGAAGAACTCACTGAAGGGCTTGAAAGCTATGTTCTAAATGGTTTTTCTGGAACAAGTTCACGTGCCGTAGTTGGTGAATCTTATGGAGCTATTTATGGATCAAGATATGCCAGAAACGATGAAGGAACTATTCTAATTGACGATGATGGCTACCCACTGCTTGCTACCACAGATGGCGTTATAGGTGATCCAATTCCAGATTTCCTATTAGGTATTAGCAATACATTCTCATACAAAAATCTTAGTTTATCTGTTTTAATAGACATCAGAGAAGGTGGCGATGTATGGTGCGGAACTTGTGGTATTCTTGATTACTTCGGTATATCAACAGAAACTTTATTGAGAGATCAAACAACAGTTTTTCAAGGTATAGTTGAATCTACTGGACAACCAAACACCAAAGAAGTTCCTTACTCAGATCCAACAATAAATGAAAGTAACAATTACTGGAGACGTTATGGTTTCGGGGATGTTGATGAAGGTAATGTATATGACGCTTCTTGGTTTAGATTAAGAGAAGTAACATTAACCTATACATTTCCAAGCAAACTATTAAAAGGAACATTCATTGATGGCGCTTCAATTTCTGCTTATGGTAGAAACTTATACCTTAGTACTGATTATCCTGGAGTGGATCCTGAAACTAACTTAACAGGTGACAGTAATGGTATTGGTTTAGACTACTTTAATAACCCCAACACTAGAAGTTACGGCTTTGATGTTAAATTAAACTTTTAAAAAACTATGAAAACAATTAAATATATACTTAGTATCGTATTACTTAGCTCAGTGATATCCTGCACGATTACTGATGTTAACGTAGATCCTGATAATCCATCTGCCGACAAAATAAATGCTGGCGCTGTTTACCCAGGAATGATTACACAAACTCATCGTAATTCTGTTGCTCTTGTTGGAAGAATTGCTGGGCTAATCACGCAACAATTTGATGGTCTAGATGCCCAACAATTAGCATATGCTCAATATAACATTGGTGAAAGTGACATAGATGATTTATGGGACTTTGGTCTTTACGGAGCTGGAGCATCAAAAGATTGTTTCGTTCTAATTCAAAACACCAGTGGAGAAGTTAGCGCCTTAGCCAAATTATATATGGCAGCCAATATGGGAGTTACCACAAGCTGCTGGGGAGATGTTCCTTATAGTGAAGCTTTTCGTGGAGATGCCGGAGTTTTAAACCCAGTATACGACACACAAGAGAGCGTTTATAATGAAATACAAACGCTTTTAAGTGAATCTATTTCAGAAGGAGTGGCTTCTGGAATTGGAGCGTTCGCAGGAGCCGGAGACGCTAGTGGTATCGATTGGGTAAAAACAGCTCACGCTTTAAAAGCTCGTTATTACATGCATTTAACATCTGTTGACTCAGGTGCAGCTCAAAAAGCTTTAACTGAAGCTCAACAGGCATTAACTAGCACTTCTGAACAACCTGATTTTATTTACAGTACGCCTGCTCAAAATGCAAACCCTTTATACTTATTTGACAATGACAGACCTGGTACTTTAGGTATTGGAACAACATTGAAAGATATGATGGTTGGAGACCCGAGACTCCCTTTATATACAACTGACGGAGAAGACTTTGCAGGCGTAGAAGGATTGTTTTGGGGTCAAGCAAACTCTCCTACTCCCTTGATTTCATATTGGGAAGTTAAATTTATAGAAGCAGAAGCTATAATTAGAACTGGAGGCACTGACGCTGCCGCCTTAGCCGCATTGCAAGATGCTGTTGAAGCTAATATGCTTTACGTAGGAGTTGATGCTATTGCAACAGCCGCCTATGTTAATGCACTAACACTTTCTGGAACAGAAGCAAATAAAGTTGAAACCATCATAAACGAAAAATACAAGGCTTTATATGGAAATGCTCCTATCGAGGCTTGGGTTGATTATAGACGAACTGGGTTCCCAGCTTTAGTTGACAATCCAGATGCGGTAGGCTCGGTAAATCCTTCTAAGATTATACCTAGAAGGTTCTTATACCCAATAACGGAAAGAACAACAAATGGAGCTAACTACAATGCAGCCATCTCGGCACAAGGTGGTCACTTATTAGATGTTGACATGTGGGCTTTTCCTAAAAACAATTAGAAGATCACATTACACAACTTAATAAACCTTATAAAAAATGCCAATAGAATTTAATTCTATTGGCATTTTTTATAACAACAGTATTACAAATTTGATTAGATATTCTGCGGATCCCAATTTACCTCCTATATAATCTTACTCAAGCAACTTTCTAAATAACATGACATCAAAATATCATTTATTTAAATTCAGAAGCCAAATTGAATTATTTTAACAAATTTCACACCAAAAACACACATTTTAACTATTGTTTATTGCTTTTTTAACTTATTATTTTGATTTTTGGCATTGACTAATTCAAATAATTATAAAATGAAAACAAAGTTTAGTGGAATTTTCACGCTATTATTAGCGTTTATTGTGCAAATATCGTTTGCACAAGAAAAGACTATTTCTGGAACGGTTACCGATGATTCTGGTTTACCACTTCCAGGAGCTACGGTCTTGGTAAAAGGTACAATAAATGGTACCTCATCGGATTTCGATGGAAATTATTCAATTAGCGCCAGCCAAGGTGCTACTCTTGTATTTAGTTTTGTTGGATACACAACACAAGAGATTAAAGTTGGTTCATCAAATACAGTGAACGTAACAATGGCAGAAGATGCTACTGCACTAGAAGAAGTTGTTGTTGTGGCCTACGGAACACAAACCAAAGAATCTATTGTAGGGTCTATTGCTGTAGTAGGTGCAGACGTAATCGAGAAACAACAAGTAGCTTCTGTAACTTCTGCTTTACAAGGAAGCGTTCCTGGTGTAAACATAATTTCTAGTGGTGGTCAACCGGGGGACAATCCCATCATTAGAATTAGAGGGGTTTCTTCTATTAATGCTTCTGCCGCACCGCTTATTATTCTCGATGGTGCGCCATTCAATGGTAATATCAATACCATAAGTGCAGACCAAATAGAAAGTATGAACGTTTTAAAAGATGCGTCGTCAACCTCTCTATATGGTTCACGTGGAGCCAATGGTGTTATTTTAATAAACACAAAAAAAGGACGCTTAAATTCTCCTGCTAAAGTTAGCTTAACATCTACAGTTGGTTTTGCTGGACAAGCCGTAGATAGACACGAAATAACAGATACAGATACTTTTACAAAATACACATGGGAAGCTATGAGAAATGCTGCTCAATATGTCAATGGAGCATCTCCCGAAGCCGCGGCTCTTTCAGCAACTAATAACTTAATTCCTACTTTGGGCTATAACCCTTATGGAATTAACAATCCCGTAGGAACAGATGGAAATTTAGTATCTACAAATAAATTATGGGATACGGACTGGGCAGGTCTTTTAATTAATGATTCTGCATTGAGACAAGAGCATTCTTTAGCTGTTTCTGGAGGTAGCGATAGAACAACATATAGATTCTCAGGAAACTTTTTAAAACAAGATGGAAGTATTAAAACCTCAGATTTTGAAAGAGTAACAACAAGACTCAACATTGATTCTCAAGTAAAAGACTGGTTAAATATGGGGTTAAACGTTTCATATTCTTCTTCCGTTCAAAATGTTCCTGACCAAAGCGGCACTTCTTTCACCAGCACCATCCAATGGATAAATAATCTTTCATCTTTTTATCCTTTATACAGAAGAGATGACAATGGAGGCTTAGTTTTGGGCCCTGATGGTGCACCTATATATGATTATGGGAATACACCTGGCCAAAATTTAAATGCAGCAAGACCTCAGTTTCAAGGAGAAAACATTGTAGGTTCATTGTATTTATACAATGAAATCTACAAGCGGGATAACTTCACAGCCAATGGTTATGCTAAAGTGAACTTCACCCCAGATTTTAGTTTTAAAACACAAATTGCGTATGAAAAATACACACTTGATTACTTCAGCTATAATCATAATGAATTTGGTGTGGCAGCAAGTGTTAAAGGACGTGTGGATCAAGATAGAAACTTTGTAATTACTAAAAATATTACAAACGCCTTTAACTACAATAAATCCTTCGGATTACATAATGTTAATTTTGATGCTATTCATGAAGCCTATTCAAGATCTGATGACGACTTATCAGCACAAGGTGTTGGTTTCTTACCTAACGTAAAAGTATTAAATGGTAGTACCACTCCAGAGTCTGTTGGTGGTTCTATATCAGATGAAGCTCTTCAGTCGTTTTTAGGTCGATTATCATACAATTATGATCAGAAATACTTTGTAGAGGGGTCCTTTAGAACTGATGGTTCAAGTAGATTTAATAGTGATGTTAGATGGGGTAATTTCTACTCTGTTGGTGGTTCATGGGTTGTTTCAAAAGAAAACTTTTTAGCTAACAGTAATATTGTAAATCTTCTTAAAATAAGAGGTTCTTATGGGGAACTAGGAAACAACTTGGTTCTTGACGATCTAGGAAATCCAGTATATTTCCCGTACTTGTCTTTATTTGAAACAGGAGAAAATGAATTAGATAACACTGGGGTTTTACTTGGGTCTGTAGCTGACCCTCTATTAACTTGGGAAAAAACAGCATCCACAAACATTGGGATAGATTTTACTTTATTCAATCATGTTATCAATGGTACTGTTGATTATTATGTTAAAAAATCTGTTGATTTGATTTACGATAAACCATTAGCTGTTTCAACAGGTAATGAGAGTATCACTACTAACGTAGGCTCACTTAAAAACTATGGAGTTGAAGTTTCCTTGGCCGCCAATATTATTAATAAAGATCAATTTAACTGGACTTCTAGTTTAAATTTCTCTTTTGATAGAAACAAGATTACAGAGTTATCACAAGAATCATTCATAAATGGAACAAAAAGATGGGAAGTTGGACGTTCTTTATACGAATTCTACATGCCAGAATGGGCTGGTGTAGATCCAGCAAATGGTTTTGCTTTGTGGTATAAAGATATTTTAGATGCAAACGGAGAGCCCACCGGTCAAAAAGAAACAACAGCTGAATACTCTGAAGCCTCTAGAAATTATGTAGACAAATCTTCATTACCTGATATTATTGGAGGTTTCAATAACTCTTTCACACTAGGTAACTTTGATTTAAATATTCTATTTAATTTTAGTTTTGGAGCTTATGTTTATGACTCCATGTACGCTGGCTTATTTGGCAGTTTTGAAACGGCAGGAGGGCCAGGAACAACAGATTTGGCCAATCGTTGGCAAAAACCAGGTGATGTTACTAATGTTCCTTTATTATTAGCTTCACAAAATGACTTCAGTAGTAGATCTGACAGATTCTTATTCAAAAATGATTACGTGCGTTTAAAAGCACTAACATTTGGATATAGCTTACCAACTCAAACTCTTGATAAATTTGGTATTTCTAGATTGCGTTTGTATCTACAAGCTGACAATTTATTAACGTTCCAAACACATAAAGGTATTGACCCTGAACAAAGTATAGCTGGTACCACAAACAACAGATCCTATAATCAAAGAATTGTATCTTTTGGTGTTAACTTAGACCTTTAAAAAAATTTGAAAAATGAAAATATTTATAAAAAAATTAACTGTTTTATTGCTTTCTACAACCTTTCTTGTTGGTTGTGAAAAAAGCTTTTTAGAAGACCCCGTTCCTACAAGTTCTGTATCTGATGTAGTTATTTTTGGTTCTAGAGCAGGTGCTGAAGCTTTGCTTTCTGGTATACAAAGAAATTTTAGAAGACAATTTACTAGAACAGATGCTGGAGGTGTTTATTCCTTATATATGGCTAGAACCGTAAAAGGAAATGATTTTATACAAAACTCATGGTATAATTTTGACTATGACAATGATAATAGGGAACCTAACTATACAAGGACCACCTTTAATTGGGAATACCCCTATTACATGATTAACCAAGCCAACACATTAATTAATGGCGTAGAAGCAAGTACTGCTATTTCTGGCTCAGATAAAACAGAGTTAATAGCTCAAGGGAAAGCACTTAGAGCATTTTTCTACTTCCAACTAGCCATGGAATTTCAACATACATATACTTATGATCCATCGTTGCCTGCCCCCCCAATTTACACAGACTTATCTTTAGAAGGCAAACCGATGTCTACTTTACAGGAAATGTATGATTTAATTATTTCTGATTTAACGGATGCTGTAGCTGGTTTAGATGATTCAAGACTGGGAAAATCTTATGTAAATAAACAAGTTGCTAATGGTATTTTGGCTCGTGTTTATTTAGTTACTGAAAATTGGGCGGGAGCGGAAAAAGCTGCTCACGATGCCTATGGTGGGGATATTGCTTCTGCTCTTGACGCTGGATCTTATAAAGATGGTTTTGATAAAATTTCAAATATTGAATGGATTTGGGGTATGCCCCAAACTACAGATCAGTCAAATTACTACTACTGTGCTCCTCATGCTTTTACCGATCATTATAATGACGGATATTTCGGAACTTATGTTAACAAGGATTTTGCAGATTTGTTTACAGATTCTGACGTGCGAAACACCTTTGATAGAACTTATGCTTCTGCTAGTCCAACAGATTGGTTTTATCTAACTACCAGAAAGTTCACTTTTGCCTTTGACTCTGATATTGTAATTATGAGAACAGCTGAAATGATTCTTATTGAAGCTGAAGCTAAATTTAAACAAGGAATGGCAGGAGACGCACATGAATTATTGTTTGCTCTTCAATCAAACAGAGATGCTAATGCTGTAAAATCTACAAATACTGGTGACGATTTGTACGAAGAAATTCTAGTAGAAAGGAGAAAAGAGCTTTATGCAGAGTTTGGAGTAGAATGGTTTGATGCTAAAAGACTGCGTAGAGGTATTCCGCGCACAGGTAATCATAGATTGCCAAATTCATTTTTACTACCTGATGACAAAAAATTCTTTTTAAAAGTTCCTAGAAAAGAAATTGATGCCAATGTTAACATTGATGACAGTGTAAACGCAGATAGATAATAAAACAAATTAATGTTAACCTAAGTTATTTAGGTTAACATTAGCTAAAATTTAAACTCATGAAAAAAATCTCTATTTTAACTCTTTTTGTAATAAGTTTTATTACATTTTATAGTTGTGACGAAGACCTTAATGAAAAGTCATTTGACTATACCACTCTAGAGTCGTCATTTGAAGTCGGTGTTGATCCTACAGGTACCCTTGAGCAAGATGTAAGGGTTTTTGCCACATCTACCTCTAGCAGTGACAGAACTTATAATATAACTGTTATTGAAGAAGAAACAAATGCTCCTGCAACAGCGTACAATGTACCTGCTACTGTGGTAATTCCTGCTAATTCAACAGTGGGCACATTTAAAGTAACCGCCGTTGGAGAAAACATTGACCCTGCTAATGGTAACACATTAACATTACAAATTTCTTCTGATTATGCAGGTTTTATTGGTAACTCTACAACACTTCTTTTAACCCAAGTTTGTCCTTACCCAGATACTTTCTTGAATATTGTATTTGATGGATACGGAAGTGAGTGTACATGGGACATTAAGGATAGTGATGGCGCTGTTTTATTCTCTGGTGGTCCTTATGCAGATGGGGATCCTGGAATTTCTGCTAAATTTTGCTTATCCCCAGGAACTTATGAATTCACTATTAATGATGTATATGGCGATGGTCTTTCTTATCCTGAAGATGGAAGTGCTACTATCACTCAAAATGGTTCAGACTTAGTTTCTATTGTTGGTGATTTTGGATACACGGCATCTGAATCTTTTACCGTAACAGACAATTAGCTTTTTATAACTTTATAAATAATATAAAAAGCCAGAGAATAGCTCTGGCTTTTTATATTATTTAATTCTTATAAACTTATTAAGCAGTTTATTACCTTTACCCCATGCAAGAACACACTCAAATATTCGGTATTAGAGCTATCATTGAAGCTATAAACTCGGGAAAAACTATTGATAAAGTATTTCTTCAAAAAGGGCTTAAAGGCGATTTATTTTCTGAGCTTGAATCTCTTATTAACAAAAAAGCTATTAATAGGTCTTATGTTCCTGTTGAAAAACTGAATAGGTTGACTTCAAAAAATCATCAAGGGGCTGTAGCACAAATAGCCCCAATTACATTTCATGATTTAGAAACTTTAGTTTTAAACGTTATAGAATCTGGAAAAACACCGTTATTCTTATTACTAGACCAGTTAAGCGATGTTAGAAATTTTGGCGCTATTATAAGAACTGCCGAGTGCACCGGGGTGGATGGCATTATCATACAAAAAAAAGGTGGGGCCCCTGTAAACGGTGATACTATAAAAACAAGTGCCGGGGCGGTATTTAAAGTTCCTATTTGTAAGGTTGACCACATAAAAGATGCTGTGTTCTTTATGCAAGCCTCTGGTATTAAGGTGATTGCTGCTACCGAAAAAACAGACAATACGCTTTATGATGTGTCCTTTACTGAACCCTGCGCCATTGTTATGGGATCAGAAGGTAGAGGCATAAACCCTTCTATTATAAAAGTGTCTGATGAAAGGGCAAAACTCCCTTTATTAGGTGACATTGAATCTCTTAATGTGTCTGTAGCCTGTGGCGCTTTTCTTTACGAAGTTATTAGGCAACGCCGTTAGTCTTCTTTATTGTCCTTGAAGATATAATTAATGGTTGTTTGGTCTTGTTGTTCTTCAACGTGATCAATAAAATTTCCATTTTCATCAAAGTGTTTTAAAAACGGATCGTTTGCTTCATCAAAATCTGGATGCTCCCATTCAAACTTCTTTGGCTTAGCAATTGTCTTTCTAAATACTAAAGAAAAAATGAATCCTGTAATCAATCCCGCTAAATGTCCTTCCCACGAAATACCTTCCTCAATGGGCATCGTATACCAAATCATACTTCCATAAAGAAAAACTACCAATAATGACAAAGCTATTAACCTATAATGTTTGGCGAACACACCTTTAAAAAATGTAAAACTCACCAGCACATATATAAGGCCACTCGCACCAATATGATAAGAAGGTCGGCCAATACACCAAGTCATGAATCCTGAAATTAAAATACCAAGAATCAAAACTTTCCAAGCTATGTGCCTATAGAAATAAAACAAAGCCGTTGAGAGCACAAACAATGGTATAGTATTATGGTATAAATGCTGTAAACTACCATGGATAAAAGGACTTAGCACAACACCTCTTAACCCTTTTACGGTTAAAGGATAAATGCCATACTTATTAAAATTGCTTCCAAAACGAACTTCTACCCAAAAAACAATCCATATAGTTAACACAAAAAAGATTGGATAGGCAATAACACCCGTTGAAAATTGAAAATGATTCTTTGTTCCCATCTTCATAAAGGTAACAAATAGCAAACCAATAAACATTTCAATGCTATATTGGCAGCTTATTTTATTCTCTATGCACGCTTTACATATGTAAAAATGGTTAATTTTACAGTTATGAATGGCAATGAACCTTTAGCAGAACGTTTACGACCTAAACATCTTAGCGACTATGTAAGTCAAACACATCTTGTGGGTAAGAAAGGTGCGCTAGGTCAACATATTTCTAAGGGATTAATTCCTTCAATGATTCTTTGGGGACCTCCAGGAACTGGCAAAACTACATTGGCAAATATTATTGCCACAGAATCAGGTAGACCGTTCTACACTTTAAGCGCCATAAATTCTGGGGTTAAAGATGTTAGGGATGTTATAGAAAAAGCCAAGCAAAGTGGTGGTTTATTTACCACAAAGAACCCTATTTTGTTTATTGACGAGATTCATCGTTTCAGTAAATCTCAGCAGGATTCATTGCTACAAGCTGTTGAAAAAGGTTGGATAACCTTAATAGGTGCTACTACTGAAAACCCCAGTTTTGAGGTTATTTCAGCACTTTTATCAAGATGTCAGGTTTATATTCTGAATGCTTTTAGTAAAGAAGATTTAGAAATGCTTTTGAAAAGAGCCATTGAGCAAGATACGCTACTTTCAAAAAAAAACATTCAACTTAAAGAAACCAAAGCGCTTCTCAAATTATCTGGTGGTGATGCTAGAAAACTTTTAAATATATTCGAACTAATTGTTAACGCTTTCCCTTCAGATAACATTGAAATTACCGACGCTATTGTTCTTGAAAAAATTCAAAATAATACCGTAAGATATGATAAAACAGGTGAGCAACATTATGATATCATTTCGGCATTTATAAAGTCCATTAGAGGGAGTGACCCAAATGGTGCTGTATATTGGTTAGCGCGCATGATTGAAGGCGGTGAAGATGTAAAATTTATAGCTAGGCGATTACTTATTTCGGCTAGTGAGGATATTGGAAATGCCAACCCCACTGCTCTAGTCATTGCTAATAACACCTTTCAGGCAGTATCAACAATTGGTTTTCCAGAATCACGAATTATTTTGAGTCAATGTGCCACATACTTAGCCTGTTCTCCCAAAAGTAACGCTGCCTATGCCGCCATTGGCAAAGCGCAACAATTAGTAAAACAAACAGGAGATTTAAGTGTTCCTCTTGATATTAGAAATGCACCCACAAAACTTATGAAAGAATTGGGATATGGCGAACACTACAAATATGCTCACAACTACGAAAACAATTTTGCAGCACAAGAATTCTTGCCTGAAGAAATTAAAAACACCAAACTTTATGACCCTGGAACTAATGGCAGAGAGCAAGCTCAAAAAGAATTTTTAAAGCAACGCTGGAAAGACAAGTATAATTACTAAAAAAACTTAATAGT
This sequence comes from Allotamlana fucoidanivorans, assembly GCF_006265225.1. Taxonomy (GTDB): domain Bacteria; phylum Bacteroidota; class Bacteroidia; order Flavobacteriales; family Flavobacteriaceae; genus Allotamlana; species Allotamlana fucoidanivorans. Next base: position 105,068 of record NZ_VDCS01000009.1, read on the forward strand.
TAACTTTTGTTGCTTTAACGTATTATTTTCGTAATACTCCACCACCCAATGTTCATCCTGCTTAAAAACAATGGCACTTTTATTCTCCACAAGAAATACATTATCCAAATGAGTTTGCTTTAGCTTGTACACCACTTTAGGTGTACTGTCTACTAGCTGATAACCGTTTTCAATTTTTTGTGCATACAACACGCCCGATAATACTTTATTCACATGGCCTGCTGATTCTGGTGCCTTTGAAGAAGTGTTTGCAGCTTCTAAAGCTACTACTGATGCTCCTACTACTGCTGGTTTATTTATTTCTTGCTTATTTTTTAATGTTTCTATTTCTTGTTTTAAGGCTTTCACCTCTTCAGAATCATTAGTTGAAGCAGAAACTGGTGCATCCGTTCCCATAACTACCTTATCATTTACAGGCTCATACTTATAATTTAGCGCTTCAATGGAATTAAAAGCATGTCTTAACGCTTCATTATAAGCTTTTTTAAACTCTTTCTCCCTGCTATCGCCAATTTCTGAGGTATAAACAACCCGTTCATTACAGTCTTTTAAAATCACCGTAAGCTTAGTTTTAAACATACCTGAATCTTTATTAACATCTGTTTTAAGCGCTAAACACCGATTGAAATTTAAATCTTCAGGGTACTCGCCGCCTTCCATGATAGCTTCAAACCCATATTTGTTGAACAAAAATTTTGTAAGTGAATTGAGTTGGTATTGATCTTTTTCTTTTAAAAAATCGAACTTATTAGGCACGATAACGTATTTATAGTTATTTATACTTTTTTGAGCAAACATCACACCTGCCATGAAACACATCAAAACCACAGTAAAAAATCTTGTTTTCATTTTCATTTAAATATATAATTGAACCCTAATTGTAAAGATACAGCTTCTGCATCATAAATATTTTTGTATTCTAAAAAATTATCGGCCATAAGATAAAAATTAATAGCTCCCCAATGCGCAGAAACTCCCATTCCGATATTGGAAAATGAATACGAATCTACCGTATAAGTCGCCTTTATTCGTAACCATTCAAATAATTTTCTATAATAGTAACTGGTTATTGCTAACTGTGGGCGCCTTGGTCGCTTTATGACATACAACTGTAAACCAACCGCATTTAAATATCCTGAGTCCTCTTTTACACAGGTACATTCTTTCTCTGATCGTTTACCAAAAGCATAATTTATAGAGGCATTTAATTTTACTGGACGCCAACTGGTGAATTTAGAAGCTGTAGTATCTACCTGAAACAAATCTTCAAAATCTTCTTCTATTTCACTCCAATACGCGTCAGCCGACTGGTTATTGCCAGATTCAGGAAAAATAGGATTTACACCTTCAAAAGTATAAACGCCCTCCACTTTGTAATTTTCTATGTCTTTAGAGTGATGAATAAACCCAATATCTAGCAAACTGCCATCAACCGACCATTGATTACTAATTTGGTAACTCATCCCTACATCAAAGCCTAACCCTAAATTACCTCCAAAAAACAAGCGTCTTCTTAGCGTTTTCAAATCTTGTTCCAAGCTAGAATTATCATCATCTAGCAGGTGTGAAATACCTGAGGTTTTTAACTCTAAATTAAGATCGAACACATGATTATATGTATTGTTTTGTCCTTGTGTTGTAACAAAATACCCTTTATTTCTCTTGGAACTTACAGTCATAACACTAGAGTAAATTTTCCCTCTAAATCCGAACGACATTTTTGAATTCAATGTTTTATTGTAGCCAACATGTACTACTGATATAACTTCAGCCGTAGCGTTTAAATCACCTGCATCAAAAATCTTATTAATATTATTTTGATTCCCTTCTAAGGCTAACACGACATAATCTTTAGGAAAATAACCAATAAAATCTAACTCTTGATACAAGCCAAAGCTCAAATATTGATTTTTCTCATAACTAGGTCCCATAGCTAAACCTCCCGAAAAAACATCAATTTGTTCATTAAAACTAAAAAAATCCTTATTGCTCATGCCATAAATTGCTTTTCTGAACTTGGTATTAAACGCTACCCCATTATCTGCAAATAGATCATAAACAGTTGACCCAGTCGTTCCGCTTGAAACGTGAACATGTGACAGCAAAGGCATACCAACGTACCACTTATTAGTTATTTTTCCTCCCGGATTAAGCAATAAGGCTTGTGGTATTTCTGAAAAGCCATAAAGTATTTGCTTGTTTTGAGTATAAGATGTCAAGCAAAATAAAATTAAGCCCCAAAAAGTCAAGTAGTTTTTCATTCTGAGACGTCTATTTCAAAATAAAATGATGCAAATGATTTTAACTGAATGCGGCCAGGCGTATGTTCATCAATAGGTTGCCCTGCAGCTACTCTTAAGGTAAACATAACTACTTGTGTTTGCTTTAACACCTCAATGTCATCACCTTCAAACACTTCAATATGATGAGATACGGTTTCTACAGCATTTCCACTAGCTTCTTGGCTTACCTGAAAGGTATGCAATACTTTTCCTGATATATCAAAAAAATCAATTTGAAGAATAAAACTTCTATTGATTGCGTTTTTTGACTCAAAATGAAATTCAGATTTCACCAAATCATCCTGAACAAAGGCATTATTAAAAATATCTACCATAATAAAATCTTGAATCGCTGAAACCTCCGATCCGTTATCATAAAACGTATTAGCTGGTTCATCAAAAAAAACTAAGCTAGACACCACAGCAGGCGACAAGGTTAAATCATTCAATTGACTAAAGTTTACATCTTTTGTACAAGACCACCATGTAGTCATAGTAAGAATACACAATAGAAACTTCGAAAAATTGGTATAACTATTCAAGAGACTATACTTTAAACTATTACAAAATATCTTTAAGTTGTGACAATGAATTAATTTGAATAATATCCTTACTAATTGATGTATTATGCACATCAAAAAAGATAACATCCATTCCTATGTTTTGAGCACCCAATATATCGGCCTCAAAACTATCACCAATCATCACACTTTGGTGTCGTTCTGCTTGGGCCTGATGTAAGGCGTAATTAAAAATTAAAGGATTAGGCTTTTTTACCCCAACCATTTCTGAATTAGTAATCGTTGTGAAATACTTGTAAATGCCTGAGTTGATAAGTTTTTTTTGTTGTACTTCTTCAAAGCCATTAGTAATAATATGTAAATTATAATGGGGCGCTAAATACTCTAAAACCTCAAAAGTGTGATCAAATAAATGATTAAACCCTGTTAAATGAGCTATATAATCATCTGACAGTTTATAAATAAGTGCCTCTTCAACAGGTGTACCAAGTGCAGAAAACGTATCATTTAATCTGGCATACCGTAGCGCCTGTTTTTCAATTTTTTCTTCTCTGTATAATTTCCAATAGTAGAGATTGATAGGTTCATAATGACTCAAAAAATCTGTTAAATTGATGTTCATTTGATTGAGATCAAAAATTTTCTGAAAAGTTAAAGCTGAGTTTTTATCAAAATCCCACAGTGTATGATCTAAATCAAAAAATACATCTGTAACACCTTTAAACCTCATCATCTGCTGAATCTAAAATCATATTAAACAATTCCTTAAAACCAGACCATCTTTGACTATCTCCAAACGTATAATTATGAAAAATAGGCACAAACTCACCATTGACCCGTTGAACTTCATTTATAATTTCATTTAAAACCTTCTTTTTATCTAATAAGGACTCATGTTTTAACAAGGCATAATCCATAAGTTGGTAAGGCACTATTTTTAAAGGAGTTTGAACTTCATAATCGAGGTCATAAAATAAAAACGGAGAGCAGGATCCTGCTCTAAACCCAATATGATTTACATAACCCATAGTATAATCTTCATTAATTTCAAGTGTGATTAGATTCCTGTAGGTTTCAGGCAAATTTAATTTTGAAAAAGATTGTCTTGAAGCCTTTAAGTTTGTATTTAAAATAGCCTCCATCTTTGTTTTTTCCTTTTTTAGCATGTCAGCATCTTCCAAAGCTAAAAATGAAATTTTAAGACCCACTCTACAATAATCAGCCACATGTTTTATTAACGAAACAAATTTCTTTTTATTGGGATTAACGCCTTTATCAAAGGTTGAAAAATCACCGATTAAAAAGAAAAACAGAAACTTGAATCTTGAACTTTTTTGCCTATTAATAATATATTTAAAGGTATCAAAAGGATCATGTTTAAACCCTAATAATACTATAAACCGTTTGTATAAACTTTTAAATTTAAGACGAGAAAGATCTCCCACTAGGCCTCCAAAGGTTCTCATTAAACCTTTTAATTTATAATGGTACGGACTAGGCACATCAATAATAGGAGTTATTTTATATGATCTGTTTGGGAACTCAAAATCGGGAAACTGATCTTGTAACGCTGCCTTAAATTTATAGGCCCAAATATCTACTACTGGTTGATGCAAAAAACCTTCTTTAAAAGCTAAGCTTTCAGTTGCAGTGAATCTCCCAAACTCATCCTTTACATGTGGCAGATACTCTTCATATCGTGATAACAAATAAAATGATGCCGAGAAAATATCAAAAGGAATAGAACTTTTATCGCCATTGTAAAAAAAGCATTTTGTTTCATCCCACCGTTGCACATGAATTTCTACATCTCCTAAGCCTTGTTCAAACAATATATCATGACTCTTAACAAAAAATTCGTTTCCCAATTGCTGTTTGGTGTAAGACATTTTTAGATCCTCGTGTGCAATTAGCTCCTCAATTTTTGTAGTGAACTCAACTTTTATACCTAGAACTCGGGTGCAAACATGTTTAAACACATAATTGAGTCTTGGCGATATTTTGGAGGTGTAAACTAAAAGCATAGTTTATAAATATTCTGAACAAGTGTTTCAAGGGTCTATGAAGCTGCTTAAAATTATAAAACACCTTCATCTGCAAAACTAAAATAGGTTTTTTCTGTTACAATAAGATGATCTAAAACCACTATATCTAAACTTTTTGCTGCAACTTTCAATTTTTGAGTGATTTGTTTATCTGCTTCACTTGGCTTTAATGTTCCTGAAGGATGATTATGTGACAGAATAAGACCTGTTGCTCCAACCTCAAGTGCTGTTTTTAAAACGAGCCGTACATCCACTAATGTACCGGTGATACCACCTTTACTCAATTGCTGTTTTTGAAGCACTTTATTGGAGTTATTCATATAGATAATCCAAAATTCTTCGTGAGGCAAATCACCTATTATAGGCTGCATAATTTCAAAAACCGATACACTTGAGGTAATCTTCTTTTTTTCTAAGGCCTCTTCTCCCCTGCGGCGGCGCCCTAATTCAAGGGCGGCAACTATCGTGATAGCCTTAGCCTCTCCAATACCTTTAAAGGTCATTAACTGTTTTACAGAAAGCCTTCCCAGCTCATTTAATTTATAATCTACACTCGCTAAAATACGCTTACATAGGGCCACCGCACTTTCATCTCTATTACCAGAACCAATTAGAATGGCTACCAACTCAGCATCACTAAGTGCCATTTTACCTTTGTAAAGTAGCTTTTCACGAGGTTGATCATCTTGATGCCAGTTTTTAATAGATAGGGATGTTGATTTTTCTTGCATGTGTTAAAGATAAATAATGCAAGGTTATAAATCAAAGAACGTACGTTAATTCTATTGTATCAAGGTTTTTACGACATCAAAATCTAAGCCCCCATAATTACCTGAACTCATGAGCAGTAATGCCTTATCATTAAAGTTCTGCGAAAAGAGAAACTCTTTAAAATCAGTTGGATTAGTAAAAATGATTAAGTCATCCCGCTGAAACGCTTGAGAGATTTGTTCATGGCTAACGGCATCTAGCTTTTTTATTTCAACGGCATGTGGCGAATAAAACACTACCGCAACATCGGAGGCATCAAGCGCCCCCTTATATTCTTTTAAAAACTCGGCATTTAAACTACTATACGTATGCAACTCTAAACAAGCCACCAACGTTCTATTTTTATACTGTTCTTTAACCGCCTTGGTTGTTGCTTCAACTTTGCTTGGTGAATGTGCAAAATCTTTGAAAGCCACACTATTTTTACCTTCGGCTATTTTTTCTAGCCGTTTGCTAGCACCTTTAAACGTGGCAATGGCTTCATAAAAATCATCTTCATCAATGCCCATATGCTGACAAATCCATTTAGCTCCAGCCAAGTTATTAAGATTGTGTCGCCCAAACACTTCAATAGGTAAAGGACCTTCTGGAGTTTCTATTAAGGTTTGCCCTTTCTCCACGATATATTCAGGTGTAGAATAGGCTATTTTTCTAATAGGATTTTCACTCGCTTCTACCACACGCTTAACCTCAGCGTCTTCTTCATTATAATTGATACTGCCTCCATCAACAATAGAATCTACAAAAATTTCAAACTGTTCAACATAGTTTTCATACGTTGGAAACACGTTGATATGATCCCAGGCTATACCACTTAATAAAGCAATATTGGGTTTGTATAAATGAAATTTAGGTCGTCTATCAATAGGTGAACTCAGATATTCATCACCTTCTAAAACAATAAAATCATTGTCTTCTGTCAACTTAACCATCACATCAAAACCTTCTAACTGGGCGCCAACCATATAGTCAACATCTTTGCCATGGTAATGCATAACATGTAAAATCATTGAGGTTATAGTTGTTTTACCATGACTACCCCCAATCACTACTCTTGTTTTATGCTTAGATTGCTCATATAAAAACTCAGGGTAACTGTATATCTTTATGCCTAATTCTTGGGCTTTTAACAGCTCTGGATTATCGGCCTTAGCATGCATTCCTAAAACGATGGCATCAAGGTTTGTATTTATTTTTTCAGGAAACCAGCCAAAAGATTCTGGCAACAACCCCTTTGATGCTAATCTTGATTTTGAAGGCTCAAAAATAGTATCATCACTACCTGTTACCTGATACCCTTTATTATGTAGCGCCAATGCCAAATTATGCATGGCGGCTCCTCCTATGGCAATAAAATGTACGTTCATATTACGATTTTTGATCACAAAAAGTAGCCGGCTGACTTTCTACTTTTAAATTAGTTTTACACCAGTGTAAATATATAAATTGAAGTTGGGAGACACCGTGAATTAGCAAAATTTTTATTTGAATGGTATGCGTATGCAACTAATCCCATTTACTTTTGACGGATTAAAAACTATAAGGCTAAAATCCTATCCTTTTGCTTTTTAAAAAGTTTAATTTCCGGAAGCGCTTCAATAGCCAAATCTATGTACTTTAGTGCTCGGCTTTTGTTGTTTTTATAGGTATAAATCTGAGCTAAACGGTAATGAGCCCAAGCTATAGGTACACCATCTTCGGCTGAATAGTTTTGTATGTATGTTTCTAAACAACGTAACCCTTTTTGAAGCTCAATATTATACTCTGCAGCTATTTTGCCAATCTGATAATGCAAGGCATTTCTTTGGTGCTTTTTTTGAGCGGTTTCAGCTGTTTGTAAAGCTTTTTCTGGTGCATTTTCGCCTTCATAAAAACTAATCAGCTTATTATAACAGGTTACTGAACCACCTTCAACTATCGCTTTTTTATAATAGTTTTCGGCTAATTCGGGTTCGTCATCATATTCATAAATATACCCTTTAGCTAAATAACCATCCACCTTTGAAAGGTTTTCTAGCTGTTCTGCAAATTCTAAAGCCTTCTTTTTACTTCCTCCTATTATACCTGGCAATTGCATATACAATTCTACCAATGCCCAACGTGCACCAATGTGACTTCTATCTAATTCTGCCGCTTTTAAAAAAGAGCTTTTCACATCACCAATAAAGCCGATGGCTTTAAATTTATTTTCTAAGGCTTTCATTCCTAAAACACCTCCGTACTTGTAATGATAATTAGCATTATAGCTATCTGTTTCAAGTAACTGTTTATAATACACTAAGGCCTCATCCCATTTTTCTTGATGCCCATATGCATCACCTAATAACTCAATGGCTTCCAGGTTTTTGGGGTTTTGTTCTAGATACGTATTTAACAAACCTGCTGCTTGCGCATAGTTTTTATCCTCAAAAAGTTGATTCACCTCTTTAAAATCGGTTTGGGAAACCAACATAATTGGACACAGTAAGCATAACCATATTAACTTCATAGCAACCGTTTAGTATTACAAAAATACACTTTCAGAATAAAGCATCGTAAGCGTAGGATTAAAAATAGTAACACTCTTAAACCACTCTACGATTCTTAATCACTTAACCTTTTTTACATTATAAAATGATTAACTTCACTCATCCAACGCTAGCTTTTACTCAGTTATTGTTTTTTGGAATAGCTTTTGAATGTAATTTGCTAGTAAAACATGACACATGAAACATTGGCTTATTACCTCGGCACTTTTATTTTTATCACTATTCATACACGCTCAAAACGATACCTATCAAAATCTGTGGTCTCAAGTAGAACAGTATGAATTAGACGGCTTGGTTCAATCGGCACTTAAAACAGTAACATCTATTGAGAACCAAGCGCTAAAGGATAACAACCATGTACAGGTTATAAAAACCATGTTATACAAAAGTAAATTTGCATTGGTTTTGGAGGAAGATGCTCAGCTTCAAATTATAGAAAACTTCAAGCAAAACATTTCAAACAGTACGTTTCCAACTAAACATATTCTGGAAAACATACTTGCTAACCTTTATTGGCAATATTTTAATCAAAACCGATGGCGCTTTTATAACCGCAGCACAACCTCTGAAAAAGTAGATGTACAAGATTTTAGAACCTGGGACTTACAAACCCTGTTTAATGAAATTCACCTACACTATCAAAACTCCCTAAAAAACGGGTTATTACTACAACAAGAACAACTAGAGAAATACGCTATTTTACTTAATGAATATCCAGATTCAAAAGTTTTCAGACCTACACTATTTGATTTTTTATGCCATCAAGCCTTAGAATTTTATAAAACAGATGAAACGCATATCAGCAAACCCGCCTACAAATTTGAATTGAACAACCCTGAATTTATGGCTAATGCCCAACCATTTTCAACCCTTAAAATACAATCAAAGGATTCCACCTCTCTACAGCTACAGGCTTTAAAAATTTATAAGTCCCTAATACGATTTCACTTAGACGACAGTTCAAAATTAGCCTTGGCAGATGTTAATATTGATCGGTTATCATTTGTTCAACAACATGCTACGTTTCCCGAAAAAGAAACTGTTTTACTAGAAACTTTACAACAAGAAAGTCAAGCATTACAAGATAAAGAAGCGTCCGCTTTATATGATTTTAAGATAGCATCTCTATACTATTCCCAGAGTCAAAACTATGAACCGAAAACTAAAGAAGATTACCGCTGGAAAGCAAAAGAAGCCTTAAAGATATGTCATGATATCATATCTAAATATCCTGAAAGTTTAAGTGCTGAAAAATGTAGTGTATTAAAATCACAAATTCTACAAGCATCCTTTGAAATCACCACCGAACAATTTCTTCCTATTCAAAAGCACGCCCGCGTCTTAGTAAAATATAAAAATACTGATACGCTTCATTTTAAAGTATACAAACTTTCTGAAAATCAGGTAAAACAATTTAATAAGATATACAGAAAGGAAGAGCAACAGCGGTTTACTGAAAAACTTCATCTATATAAATCATGGCAAAGTACTTTAAAAAATGAAACCGACTTCCAGACGCACACCACAGAAGTGTTGCTTCCAAAACTAAACAATGGACGATATTTAATTGTTGCCTCAAACAAAAACCTTGAGAATAGTTTTGCTTTTGCCCAAGTTCAAGTAACCAATTTGGCATTGATAGAAACTGAAACTCCCAATCAAAAAATCTTTCAAATCATTGACAGGAATCATGGTAAACCTATTTCAAATGCACGTATTGATTTCTCCTATTTCTCCAGAAAAATAGGAAATAACAAAACCGAGTTTTATACTACAGATGACAATGGACAAATTAAAATCCGCAAAGACAATAGCTGGTATAACAACATCCATTTAAAAGTAAAAAAGGAGGGTGACATAGCCTACTTTGGTAATTATTACATCAATAGATTTTATAAAACAGATAAAGAAGATGTCAATTATAGAGCTTTTTTATTTACTGACAGGAGTATTTATCGCCCTGGGCAAACCGTATTCTTCAAAGCTATTGCCATGAAAACCAAAGATGGCAAATCTGAAGTAATTCCTAACGAACTGTTTCATTTAGAAGTTTATGATGTTAATGAAGATGACGTGTTTAATATAGCATTAACCACAAATGAATTTGGCTCTATTTCAGGCGAGTTTGTGCTTCCAAATTCAGGGCTAAATGGTGAATACACCATTGAATTATATTCAGATTCTAATCGGATAGACATTGACAATACCTTTCATTTTTCGGTTGAAGAATATAAACGACCAAAATTTGAAACCAAATTCAACCCTGTAACTAAAACCTACAAAGTAAATGATTCTATTAAAGTAAACGGCAAGGCCTTGGCTTATGCAGGAAGTAATGTAACCAATAGCAAAGTCACATATCGCGTGCACCGTAAAATAGAATACCCCAGATGGTATTTTTGGTATTATCCTTCTGCATCTCATGAAGCACAAGAAATAACCCATGGAGAAACTACAACAAACGATTCTGGCAATTTTGAGATTACCTTTAAGGCCATTCCAGACAAAAGTGCACACCCGTCTAGTCTTCCTGTTTTTAAATATGAAGTTATTGCAGACGTAACCGATTTAAACGGAGAAACCAGAAGTACTACAACAATAATCAACGTTGGTTATCATGCGTTAATAGCCCAATTAAGTGTGCCTGAACAACTAGATAAAACCAACAAACACCACGAAATACATATTTCAACTCAGAATTTAAATGGTGAATTTGCTCCTACTAAAGGCACTATAAAAATATATAAAGCTAAAAGTCCTAACCGTGTTTTAAGAAAACGTCCGTGGCCAACTCCCGATTATCAAGAATTTTCAGAAGAAGCCTATACACACTTATTCCCTCATGATGCTTATAATAATGCATACAACCTTACCTCATTAGAAAAAGGCACTTTGGTACTTGAAAAAACATTTGATACCAAGCTATCAAAGACACTAGAATTTGGTAGAATAAAACATTGGAAATCGGGCCAATATATCATTATTCTTGAGGCCAAAGACAAGTTTGGTCAATTGGTTAAAGATGAATCGCGTACTGTGTTATTCAGTAATAATGACCTGCTTCCTGCAGACAATCAGCTCTTTACTATTTCTACTGACAAGCCAAGCTATCAAGTTGGTGAAACGGCCCATATTACACTTGGATCAGCTGCAAAACACTTAAATATCACAATCCTTATTGAGAAAAAAGACCAAGAAATTCAAACAGAAATAATAACGCTCAATGCCAACAAAAAAGTGATTAGTATTCCTGTTACAGCCATTGATTTAGGTGGTTTTGCTATAAACTACAGTTTTGCAGCGTTTAATAATTATAACTCAGGAACCCAATTTATTGCTGTTCCCTTTCCCAAAACAAACCTCAGCATTGAAACCTTAATATTTAGAGATAAGCTGCAGCCCGGCACTGATGAGGCTTGGCAGTTCAAAATAAAAGGCCCCGATGGCAATCAGGTTAGTGCCGAACTATTGGCTAGTATGTATGATGCCTCTTTAGATCAGTTTAAACCACACACGTGGAATTTCTCCCCCATTAACACACCAACTTACAGGGCTCAACATAGATATTCTGGCTACAGAAGTTTTGGAACAACATATTTTAGAACACATAATAACTACCAATATTTTAATTATCCTGAACAACATTATGACACTTACAATTGGTTCGGATTTAGTTTCACGAATAATCAATGGGTTAACAATCAGTATCTGCAATCTTTAAAATACAGACGTTCAATGCAATTTCATGAGAATGTAAAGGACGGCTTTATATCCGGTACCATCTCTGATAAAAATGGAAATCCTATACCCGGTGCTACTATTGTGGTGAAAGGAACCTCCCAAGGGGTTACCACCGATTTTGATGGTAACTTTGCCATTCAAGCTCAACAAGGAGATGTTTTAGAAATATCGTTTATTGGTTACACCACTCAAAACATAACGGTTAGTAAAAACAGATTAAATATTTCTCTATCTGAAGATGAGGCTCATTTAGATGAAGTTGTAGTAGTAGGTTATGGCACACAAAAAAAAGAAGCTATAACTGGCGCTGTTGCCATGGTTCAAGAAGAAACTCTAGAGGATAGCTTGAGTTTACAAAATGCCTTGGCAGGACAGATTTCAGGTTTAGAAATAGATTCTGAACCAGGTGTTCCTGGCGCCCCTTCAAAAATTATGATTAGAGGAGCCAGTAGCGTACCAAATAATGGAAAACCTTTATATATCATTGATGGTAAAATAGTGGAAGGCAATATGGATTTAGACCCCTCAAACATACAATCTATTAATGTTTTAAAAGATGCTTCAGCAACGGCTATTTATGGCAGTAAAGCCGCAAACGGTGTTATCCTTATCACAACCAAATCTAGCTTAAATACTTTATCGCAAGTACAAATTAGAAAAAACCTAAATGAAACGGCTTTCTTTCTTCCTCATTTACAAACCGATGAGCAGGGAAATATTAGTTTCAGCTTTACTACACCTGAAGCTTTAACCCAATGGAAATTACAGCTTTTAGCACATACTAAGCATTTAAAAAGCAAGGTTACAAGGCTTACTGCGGTAACCCAGAAAGAACTTATGATACTTCCTAACACGCCACGATTTCTAAGAGCTGGTGATAGCATTAGGTTGAGTGCAAAAGTTGCAAATTTAACAGAGCAACCCATTTCAGGAACCGCTCGTTTGCTTTTATTTGATGCCATTTCAGGACAACCTATAGATATTGATTTAAAAAATATTGAAAATCAAAAAAGCTTCTCTATCAATGCGAAAGGCAATACGCATGTTTCATGGAATATTAGCATTCCTGAATCCATTCAAGCGGTTCAGTATAAATTTATAGCACAATCAAATAATTTTAGTGATGGTGAAGAAAATGTATTACCCGTTCTATCCAATAGAATACTAGTAACCGAAACACTACCTATGTGGGTAAAAAGTAATGAAACACGCACGTTTACACTAGACAAACTAAAAACAAACCACTCTGCAAGCCTAAAACACCATAAGTTTACTTTAGAGATAACTTCAAACCCAGCTTGGTATGCGGTTCAAGCCCTTCCTTACCTTATGGAATACCCTTATGAGTGCAATGAACAAACCTTTTCCAGATTTTATGCAAATACTTTGGCGCGTTATATTGTAAATTCCAATCCTAAAATCAAAACTGTTTTTGACCAATGGGGTTCGCAAGATGCCTTGATAAGTAACCTTGAAAAAAACCAAGAATTAAAATCAATTCTTGTTCAAGAAACGCCTTGGTTACGCGATGCGCAAAGCGAAACAGAACAAAAAAAACGCATCGCTTTATTGTTTGATTTGCATAAAATGAATACCGCCCAACAAATAGCAATAACCAAGTTAAAATCCAACCAAATGGCATCAGGAGGTTGGTCTTGGTTTAACGGAGGAAGAGAAAACCGTTATATCACACAACATATCATATCTGGTTTTGGCCACCTTAAACAGCTTGTCATAACAGATAACGATCAGTATAGTATGATGATAAAAAAAGCCCTATCTTATTTAGATAAGCAGTTTGTAAAAGCCTATCATGACATTAAAAAATACAATAGCCATGTTGATTTATCAAAAGACCACTTAACCCACTCCCAATTGCAGTACCTATATATGCGAAGCTTCTTTCCTGAAATTAAAAAATCAAAAGAAGTAGAACGCATAATGAACTATTATCAAACTCAAATTAAAACATACTGGTTAAAACGCAATCTATCTTCAAAAGGAATGATGGCTTTAATTACTTATAGAAATAATGACTGGGACACCGCAAAAAAAATTATGAAAGCCTTACAAGAAACCAGCATAACATCTGAAGAGTTAGGTATGTATTGGAAAGAAAACACCAATTCGTGGTTTTGGTACGAGGCGCCTATTGAAACTCAAGCTCTAATGATTGAAATGTTTACTGAAGCAGGATCACTCATTTTCAATAAAGAAGAACAACAAGAAACTATTGATAATCTTAAAATCTGGCTACTTAAAAACAAACAAACCAATCAATGGAAAACGACAAAAGCAACCACCGAAGCGGTTTACGCCCTACTTTTACAAGGCAGCGACTGGCTTAGTGTTACTGAAGCTGTAAACGTTTCTGTGGGTGATAAAAAAATAGCCCCAAAAGCGTTGGATGGCGTAAATATTGAGGCTGGCACAGGATATTACAAAACATTTTGGGCAGCTTCTGAAATACAACCCAACATGGCAAAAATCACACTCGCTAAAAAAGGAGAAGGAATAGCCTGGGGCAATGCCTACTGGCAATACTTTGAAGATCTAGATAAAGTTACATCGGCCAAAACACCTTTACAATTAAAGAAAAACTTGTTTTTAAAGCGTAACACAGACACGGGAGAAATCATTTCTAAAATAACCCCAGAAACGCCATTACAAGTTGGCGATTTAATACGGGTAAGAATTGAATTGAAAAGTGATAGAAATATGGAGTTTCTTCACATGAAAGACATGCGTGCTGCTGGTCTTGAACCTGTAAATATTATATCTGACTACAAATGGCAAGATGGTTTAGGATATTATCAAAGCACCAAGGATGCTAGCACCAATTTCTTTTTTGATCATTTACCTAAAGGTGTTTATGTTTTTGAATATGACTTACGTGTTAACAATGCGGGACATATGAGTAATGGTATTACAACAATTCAAAGTATGTATGCCCCAGAATTTAGTAGTCATAGTGAAGGTAAAAGAATTCATATAAGTGAATAGCGTTTTTGGCATTAGGTATCCGCTACTTTTTATTTATTAACTTTGTGTGATGAAAAGCCCCATTTTAACATACCATCACTTTTCAAGTACCCTCTGTTTTTTAGTATGCTTAATACTATTGTCCTGTGGTGCTAAAAAAACCAATGTGGTTGAAAACACTATACCTATAAACCATCCTAAACTATTATTTTTGAATTATGTTCTTGAAAAAAATAGTAATGGACAAAAAACCATGACCCTTAAAAATAAATTTGTGACAGATGGTAAATTAAAAAACACAAATAATAAGTTCACAAAAGAACCATCTGAAGGCGACCTTAAATGTATTCAAGTTGATGACCACGCATCAGAATTGCATAGCGTTTTTATAAAAAACCCACTATTTCTCACTATTGAAGTTCCTAATGATTCATTAAGTTTTGAAAAACGTCTTGTTGAACAAAACAGGGCTAATGTTTCACTAAAACTCCAACTACACCCAAAAACTAAACATATTGTTATAAGTGAAGTGAATGCGCTTTCAGAAGCATCAGTCCAACTCATAAAAATCGAGCTTGAATAACATGAAAAAATTGCTATTGTTATGTGCTATTCTTATGAGTTTTTCAACAGTTAACGCTCAATTTTCTGTGGAAACTTTGAGATATTCTGGAGCTCATGATAAACGTATCAACATAGTTATTTTAAGTGAAGGCTATCAATCGTTTGAATTAAACAAATTCATGTTAGATGCTGAACATTTTACAAATACATTGTTTAATCATGCCCCGTTCAATGCTTATACCTCATATTTTAATGTTTATGCTATAAAAGTACCTTCTAATGAAAGTGGTGCCGATCATCCTGCTACAGCATTAGATGTTGACGAAACTGGCCAAACTCCAGTTTTTGTTGACACCTATTTCAATGCGACTTACGATTCTTTTGGAAGCCACAGAAAACTCTATTATGAAATTGATGGCAACAACGCCAATAATACACAACAAAAAATAACTGAGGTTTTAGCCAATCACTTTCCCGAATATGACCAAGCTATAATTATTGTAAACTCTGCTGAATATGGAGGTAGTGGAGGCGAATTCCCTATGGCGTATAATGGGTATTGGGGAGCTGCTGTAACCATTCATGAACTGGGACATTCGTTATTTAATCTAAAAGACGAATATTACCCAGGCGATATTTTTGTAGCTGAAGCTATTAACATGACCCAAGAAACAAACACCAATTTAGTAAAATGGAAAAACTGGCTAAACATTAATAATGTAGGCATCTATGTGCATGGTAACTCTGGAACTGCTGCTAGTTGGTACAAGCCACACCAAAACTGTATCATGGAAAGGATTGACAAAGGATTTTGCCCCGTTTGTCAGGAAGGTATTGTTGAAAAGATTCATGATTTAGTGCCCCCCATAGATTCTTATATACCTAATAACAGTTCTATAGAGCCCTCAGAATTCCCTTTAAACTTTGAACTGAATTTAATACAGCCTAACCCCAACAGTTTAATAAGCACATGGTTTTTAAATGGTGTAGAATTTAATCAAAATATTGAATCGATTTCTATTAATGAATCTGACTTAAACTCAGGTACCAATACATTAAACGTAACAATAACAGACGATTCTACATTTTTAAAAGTAGATAATCATAATGCCGGATCACATGTATATATAGTGACTTGGACAATTACATACAACGCACTAGGTCTTAAAGACATAAAAAGTAATACCGACACTTATTATATTTCATTACACCCAAATCCAGCTCACAGTATTTTATATCTTAAGTTTGAAAGCAACACCTCAAAAAGCTTAAAAGCAGACATTATTAGTATGGATGGTAAACACGTAAAATCTACTATTCTAAGTAATCATACTGAAACTCCATTAGACGTATCTCAATTGGCGCCAGGCATTTACACCATTAATTATTATGCTGATACCATATTAGTTGTCAGCAAAAAATGGATTAAATACTAAAAATATTATTTACCAGGAGGCATCGTTGGCCTTACTTCAATCTTACTTGGCAGTGTTCTAGGATTCATTTTAACCAAATCAACAACCAACTCTCCTATATCTTCAATTTGAATTTTCCAAGCGTCGGCAGCATCTGGGTCATTCCCATTAAAAAAGGTAGATACAGAGCCTGGCATAATTGTACTTACCTTTACACCATGCTGCCGTAAATCAAGCATGACAGATTGTGTAAACCCCGTTAACCCAAACTTACTAGCGTTATAGGCCGACCCATTAGCAAAGAAATTTGTTCCTGCCAAACTTGAAATAGTTATAAAATAGCCTTTAGATTTTTTTAAAGCTTCAACCGTTGATTTTATGGAATAAAACACCCCTGTTAAATTGGTATCAATAGTTTCTTGCCATTGATCAAGTGTTAAATCTTCTATGTTTGCAAAATGCCCAATACCAGCATTGGCTACTACAATATCCAATTGATTAAAACGCGCTAAAACTTTTCTAACCGCATTTTGTTGGCTATCAAAGTCTCTTACATCGGCCTGAATTCCCATAGCTTCAACTTTGCTTGACATGGCATTCAACACCTTGGCCGCATCATTTGCTGCCTCTTCACTTCTACTGGTAACGGCAACGTTAACACCTTCTTGTATCAAGGCTTGAGCAATGCCAAAACCAATCCCTTTTGATCCTCCTGTAATTAATGCTACTTTATCTTTTAATGTTCCCATTTTGTATATCGTTTTTCAGTAAAACTACAAAATCAAGGCTTTAAAAAAGAAACAATTATGTTATGAAAATTATAAAATTGCACCTACTTCTTTTTTTCTGGCGGGTAATTAGACAGTACTTTTTCAGCCACATCATTAAATAAACGCTCCCGCATTTCTGGTGCTAAATTAGGACTAAAACTAAATTCACTTACAGCCTGCCAAAAAAGTTGTTTTTTGCTGTGATCAACAAAATCTATAATAATTTGGGTGTTTGTATTACTTTGCCCAACGGGGATACCTATAGAAAGGCCTCCACCAACATTACTTCCAGATCCTCCCATTCCTATGCCAACACTGCTACGCTGTACCTCTTGAAATGACTTACTTTTTATATCTATAAAAAAATCTGGTGTTTCTGAAATACTGTATCCTTTTAATGCCATTTTATCATCAATAGCATCCAAAAGTCGGTTCGTATCTAACTCACTTAACCCCGTATTCATATCGGCATAATACTGGTAAGTTTTGTAAGATTCAAAACTCAGGTCTTGATCATAATCATAATGCACTTTAATAGGAGCACATGATATAATAATTACAATAAACAGCGTAAGGCTAAAAAACTTCATAGATATAAATTTTGATAAATTTAATCAAAAATTATTCCATTCCATTTTTAACATTACTTTCAAATATTTCTAATCGATTAAGTAAAATTACATTGCGAAATAAAACCAAGTCTTCGCTTTAAAAACTAGCTGTTTAACATGTTCCATAAGGTATCTTTTAATTCTGTAATACCTTGTTGTGCCACAGAAGAAATAAACAGATACGGAATAGGCAGTTCATTATCTAATTCTGTTTTAAGCTCTGCTTTAAGTTCTTCATCGAGCATATCACATTTTGAAATAGCTATAATACGCTCTTTATCAAGCATTTCAGGATTATATCTTTTGAGTTCATCTAACAAAATATCATACTGCTTTTTAATATCACCAGCATCAGCAGGAATTAAAAAGAGGAGAACCGAATTTCTTTCAATATGGCGTAAAAAATAATGACCAAGGCCCTTACCCTCAGCAGCGCCTTCAATAATACCTGGAATATCGGCCACTACAAAGGTTTGAAAATCTCTATACTTTACAATACCCAAATTAGGTTTTAGCGTTGTAAATTCATAGTCTGCTATTTTAGGCTTTGCCGAAGTGACAACAGATAATAATGTTGATTTACCTGCATTTGGAAAACCTACTAAACCTACGTCTGCCAATACTTTAAGTTCCATGGTAACGTATTTCTCTTCCATAGGCAACCCTGGTTGGGCATAACGTGGGGTTTGGTTTGTTGATGATTTAAAATGCCAATTTCCTAGACCTCCTTTTCCGCCTCTTGCTAAGATTTGCTCTTCACCATCTTCTGTTATTTCAAAAAGAACAGCGTTGGTTTCTGTGTCCCTAACAACCGTTCCTAGCGGCACATCAATGTATGCATCTTCGCCATCAGCACCAAAACTTCTACCACTACTACCATGTTCACCATGCCCCGCTCTAGTATGTCTTTTAAATTTTAAATGCAGCAAGGTCCATAAATTAGCCTTTCCTCTAACGATAACATGACCGCCTCTTCCTCCGTCTCCGCCATCTGGTCCGCCTTTGGTAATGTATTTTTCGCGGTGTAAATGCGCAGATCCTTTTCCCCCGTTTCCAGAAGACACATACATCTTTACGTAATCAACAAAATTTCCTTCAGTCATAAGTCCAATAATTATATTGAGAATAGCTTTTTGCTTCTCTTATATTTATTTAAAAGAAAACATCTTTTGGATTACAAAAATACCAAAAGATGCTTTACCAAAATTTCCCTCAGGAAATTATAAATTATCAATCACCGCATTTAAGCGTTGTGTAATTTCTTCTATAGACCCTACACCATCAACACCATAATACTTATCTTTTCCAGAATAGTAGTCTTTTAAAATAGCTGTTTTACTGTAGTATTCTTTAATTCTGTTTCTAATGATAGACTCATCAGCATCATCAGCACGACCACTAGTCTTTCCTCTTCCTAAAAGGCGCTCTACAAGAATTTCATCTTCAACCTCAAGCGCAATCATAGCATTTATTTGAGAATCTTTACTATCCATTAACTTATCTAAAGCCTCTGCTTGGGCATTGGTTCTTGGAAATCCATCAAAAATAAACCCATTGGCATCGGCATTCTTTTCTACTTCTGCATTCAGCATATCTATGGTTACTTGATCTGGAACCAACTCACCTTTATCCATATATGATTTAGCTAACATCCCTAAAGCTGTTTCGTTCTTGATATTGTATCTAAAAACATCGCCTGTAGAGATATGAACCAAATTATAGGTTTCTTTTAAAAATTCTGCCTGTGTTCCTTTCCCTGCTCCTGGAGGGCCAAATAGCACTAAGTTTGTCATGTGTTGTGTTTCTTTAATTTGATATATTTCTGGTAAATTTCTTCCTAATCCATCATAATCTAAGCCAT
Source organism: Allotamlana fucoidanivorans (assembly GCF_006265225.1). Classification (GTDB taxonomy): domain Bacteria; phylum Bacteroidota; class Bacteroidia; order Flavobacteriales; family Flavobacteriaceae; genus Allotamlana; species Allotamlana fucoidanivorans. Next base: position 125,159 of record NZ_VDCS01000009.1, read on the forward strand.
AGCCCACAATAAACTTATTAGGTATTTCTATACCTACATAATGCAATTTAAAATCCTTTTTGTAGGCCTCTGGTTTATAAAACAAGGTAGCAATTTTTAAAGCCTTTACTTTTTCATTCTTAAAAATTCTATGCACCTCAGCTAAAGTATTTCCAGAATCAATGATGTCTTCTAAAATAATAACGGTACGCCCTGTTAAGTCTTGCGTAAGTCCAATTAGTCGTTGAATATCTTCAGTAGATTTCACCCCTTCATAAGAAGCCAATTTAATAAATGTTACCTCGCAAGGATTAGTATACTTTTTCACAAAATCACTAACCACCATAAAAGACCCGTTTAAAATACCAACAAAAACGGGTATTTCATCTCCTACATCCCGAGCAATGTCATTGGCCATTCTTTGTAAAGCCTCATTTATTTTTTGTGATGAAATAAACGGCTTAAAATATTTGTCGTGTAGCTTTATCAAGGCTTTTAAATTTTAAAAACGCAAAGATAATCAATAGATTGAGTAATAACCATTTTTTGATTTATGATTTTAGGAACTATTTTATTATTAAAATGTATTTTTGCCTATCCTAAATTTGGTTTCAGATAAAAACGATTAAATGAATTATTTTTCTTCAAACTTTAAACTTGGTATTCTTGGTGGTGGTCAACTAGGGAAAATGCTGCTTTATTCTACCCGTAAATTTGATATTTATACCGCCGTTCTTGAAGCTAGTGATGAAGCACCATGTAAAATAGCTTGCAACGAATTTCATTTAGGAGATTTAATGAATTTTGATGCTGTTTACAATTTTGGCAAACAGGTAGATGTTTTAACTATTGAAATTGAAAATGTAAATGTTGACGCTTTAGAAGCGCTTGAAAAAGAAGGTGTAAACGTGTATCCCTCATCAAAAACACTTAGAATAATTCAAAACAAAGGGAAGCAAAAATTATTTTATACAGATAATAACATACCCACGGCTCCATTTTCAAGGTTTGCTTACACATCAGAAATTGAAGAATCTATAAACAATGGAGGCTTACAACTGCCTTTTGTATGGAAAAGTGCCCAATTTGGCTATGACGGGCAAGGGGTGAAAATTGTTAAATCACTTGACGATTTAAAAGGGTTACCTAACGTAGAATGCATTGCCGAAAATTTAGTACCTTTTAAAAATGAATTAGCCGTTATTGTGGCAAGAAATCCTTCAGGTGAAACAAAAACCTACCCTGTTGTTGAAATGGAATTTCATCCTGAAGCCAATCAAGTAGAATATGTCATTTGTCCTGCAAGAATTGATGCTGCCTTAGCAAGAAAAGCAGAAGATATAGCGTTAAAAACATCAAAAGCCTTTAATCATGTTGGCTTATTGGCCGTTGAAATGTTCCAGACCCAAAATGATGATATTCTGGTAAACGAAGTAGCTCCCAGACCTCATAATTCAGGACACCAAACTATTGAAGCGAGTTACACCTCGCAATTTGAACAACATATTAGAGCAATTCTAGATCTTCCTTTAGGTAGAACCGGTAGTAAAGTTGGTGGTGTTATGGTTAATCTTGTTGGTGCAGAAGGACATTCTGGACAGGTGGTTTATCAAAATATAGAAAATATTATGACCATGGATGGCGTTACACCTCACATATACGGAAAAAAACAAACCAGACCCTTTAGAAAAATGGGACATGTCACCATTGTCAATGAAGATGTAAATGAAGCCAGACGTGTGGCTGAAGAAGTAAAAAAATCCATAAAAGTTATAAGTGAATAGATATGAGTAAAGTAGGCGTAATCATGGGAAGCAAAAGCGATCTTCCTGTCATGCAAGATGCTATAGACATCTTAAAAGGTTTTGATATTGAGGTTGAAGTTGATATTGTTTCTGCACACCGTACACCAGAAAAATTATTTGACTATGGTACCCATGCACACACCAGAGGTATTTCTGTGATTATTGCAGGAGCCGGTGGTGCGGCACATTTACCAGGTATGGTAGCCTCATTGTCGCCTCTTCCCGTTATAGGCGTTCCAGTAAAAAGTAGTAATTCTATTGACGGCTGGGACTCCGTTTTATCAATTTTACAAATGCCAGGAGGTGTGCCCGTTGCAACCGTAGCGCTTAACGGGGCTAAAAACGCCGGCATTTTAGCTGCTCAGATTATAGGATCGAGTGATCAATGCATTCTAGATAAAATAATAGCTTATAAGGAAGGTCTGAAAATAAAAGTACACGAATCTGCAAAAGATTTGTCATGAAAAAAGCCCCATGATTCCACGGGGCTTTTCAGCTATTAACAAATAATTCTATTTGAGTTAGTCACTCTGCAAATTACTGCGACAAAAGTACAAAAAAATTTATTATGCGTACATAGCATATAAATTTTTTAACATATTGCTTGAGAAAATGATAAAAAAAGAACTAGAAATCCCGTTTAAAACCCCATATAACACACCTCCTTTTTCAAAAATTGAAAATGAAGACTATTTGCCAACAATAAAAGCTGCTATTAATCTGGCTAAAAAGGAAATAGAGGCCATTACCAATAACCCAGAAACACCAACATTTGAAAACACTATTGAGGCGCTTGAGTTTTCTGGTGAACAATTAGACAGAATTTCAAGTATTTTCTTCAATTTGAATTCAGCTGAAACGAACGAAACTATTCAAAAAATAGCACAAGAAGTTTCTCCGTTACTTTCTGAATTCAGTAATGATATTACGCTAAATAAAGCATTATTTGCTCGCATAAAGGCCGTTTACAATACGAAAGATACTTTAGATTTAACGGTAGAGCAACAAATGCTTTTAGATAAAAAACATAAGAGCTTCTCAAGAAATGGCGCTAATCTTTCTGCTGAAAAAAAAGAAAAACTTAGAACCATTGACAAAAAATTAAGTCAGCTTAAACTTAAATTTGGTGAAAATGTACTGGCTGAAACCAATAAGTTTGAAATGCTCATTTCTAATGAGGAAGATTTGGCAGGACTTCCAAACGGTGCTATAGAAGCAGCCAAACAATTAGCAGATTCAAAAGGCAAAGACGGTTGGTTATTCACTTTAGACTACCCAAGTTATATTCCTTTTGTTACCTATTCAGACAATCGAGCTCTAAGAGAAAAAATAGCTTTGGCCGCTGGCAGCAAAGCTTTTAAAGGTGACAATTTAGATAATCAAAACATTGTTCTTGAAATAGTTAAATTAAGACATGATCGCGCCAATCTTTTAGGATATAAAACCCATGCTCATTTTGTACTTGAAGAACGCATGGCTGAAACACCTAAAAACGTTCAAAATTTCTTAAAAGAACTTCTTGAGAAGGCAAAACCTGCTGCTGAAATAGAATTTAAAAAGCTTCAAGAGTTTGCTAATGACTTAGATGGTATTGATACTTTACAAAAATGGGACGGTGCCTATTACGCTGAAAAGCTAAAGCAAAAACTCTATAATCTGGATGACGAGTTGTTAAAACCGTATTTCAAACTTGAAAACGTCATACAAGGTTCCTTCGCTATTGCCAATAAATTATTCGATCTGAACTTTGAAGAAATTGACACGATAGACAAGTATCATGAAGATGTTTTAACCTATAAAGTCACCAATAACACAGGAGATTTAATCTCTATATTTTATGCCGATTTTTTCCCAAGAGCAGGAAAACGTAATGGGGCGTGGATGACCTCATACAAACCACAGTATATAAAAGATGGCGAGAATAGCAGACCCCATGTTTCCATAGTTTGCAACTTTACCAAGCCAACAAAAAGCAAACCGTCTCTACTTACTTTTAATGAAGTAACCACTCTATTTCATGAATTTGGGCATGCGCTTCATGGCATGCTAGCCAACACAACCTACCCAAGTTTATCGGGTACAAGTGTGTATTGGGATTTTGTTGAATTACCAAGTCAGATTATGGAAAATTGGTGTTACGAGAAAGAAGCGCTTGAGTTATTTGCAAGACACTATGAAACGAATGATATGATTCCTATGGATTTGGTAGAAAAAATAAAAGAATCTGCCACCTTCCTAGAAGGTATGCAAACCTTGCGGCAATTAAGCTTTGGCTTGTTAGATATGAGCTGGCATGGCACAGACCCTACTAGCATTACCAATGTAAAGACACATGAAGCCAATGTATTTAAAAGTACATCGCTTTACCCTGATGTAGAAAGCAATTGTATGAGTACCGCATTCTCTCATATTTTTCAGGGTGGATATTCTTCAGGGTATTACAGCTATAAATGGGCTGAGGTACTAGACGCCGATGCGTTTGAATATTTTAAAGAAAATGGAATATTCAATAAAATGGTTGCTGATAAATTTAAAAACAACATTTTATCTAAAGGAGGTACAGAAAACCCTATGACATTGTATAAACAGTTTAGAGGTAAAGAACCTAAACCTGAAGCTTTATTAAGACGTGCAGGATTGATTTCAAAGTAAATAATTCATTTTTTTAACCTATTTTTGAGATTCAAAACTAATTCTACTAATGCCTGACCATCAAATTAACCCCGATAAGTGGATTGATTTATATTCTGACTACCTCTTTAACTACACCGTTTCCCGTGTTAGTGATAGAGAAATGGCGCAAGACTTGGTTCAGGAAACCTTTTTGGCTGGTTTAAAATCTATGAAAAATTTTAAAGGAGAAGCCAGCGAACGTACTTGGCTTATTTCTATTTTAAAGAGAAAAATTATAGATTATTACAGAAAAATAAACTCAAATAAAGGGAAAGCTGAAGTTAGAATAAATTATAATGACTTAGAAAATGAAGGTGATTGGCTAGAAGAGCGTGTTGCCGACCCCTTTGATAAAACGGCAGAAGATAATATGCAAAACACAGAGTTAGGAGATGCCATTCATAATTGTTTAAGCAAACTACCTGCTAAACAAGCCGAAGTTTTTAAAATGAAAACAATTTTAGGATATGAAACCGATGTAATATGTAATGAACTAAATATTACAGCGTCTAATCTTTGGGTTATTATTCATAGAGCGCGTACCGCTCTTGCTGATTGTTTAAAAGAAAATTGGTTTTAATTTATGAGTAAGTTTAAGTTTACTATTCCTTGTAATGAAGCTAATCATGTATGTGATAAATCACAATATAAAAATGCTTCATTTTGGGAAAAAATAAAACTAAGTTTTCATTTAATTTATTGTAGAGCTTGTAAAGATTATTCGTCCAATAACAAGAAACTTTCTCAAGCTATTGATAAATCAAATATAGACTGCCTAGACCCCAAATGTAAAAAGGCTATGAAAAAAGAACTTGAAAAAGCACTAGCCGAACAGAAAAACAAAAAGTAACCACATTATAGGCATACTTTCAACCATAAAAGCACTGTAATACTTGCCCTGATCTATTTTTGCATAGCGGAGCATAATCCCGGTTAGCATAACAACAATAAAGAGTACCATTTTTGTATTGTTTACATTATGCTTTAAAAACTCTAAACCAAAAAATAAAAATAAAAGTCCGTAACCTAAAGTCTTTGCTTTATTTACGCCCAATTTTTGAGGTATAGTTTCAAGTTTTGAGTTATCAAATTTCAAATCTCTAATTTCAAAAGGAATCATTAAAACCACAACATAAATAAACCGCTGAACAAGTAACAACAGCACATTAAAAGTCATTTCACACCTTGTATTTACTGCAGGTAGACCTACCGTAACACCAGCCCACACCAGTGCTATAACATAAACTTTTAAACCCCCAACATGACGTAGTGTCCAATCTTTTCTTTGAGGTAAAAAAGGAATAGCGTACATAAAAGTTAGCATCGCAAAAACCAAAAGAATTACTAGGGTTTCTTGCTCCAATTGTGCGCCATAATAACACATAAGCAAAAAGCAAAAAAATGACATGATTTGAATAGCCTTAAGCCACCCTGTTAATTTTTTGTGTCTGAATTTCGCTACACCAAAAAACTTTACAAAGTTATATCCTGTGATGGTAGCATAAAAAACAAAATATAGTATGATTTCATTATAACCTAACTCCAGTTCTAAAAGGGTCAACCAAGTAAGCGCATACACAGCTAATGCAACATGAAGACTACTGTTTATATAGAAATTAAAAAGCGGCTTAAACAATCTCATGAAGCAAAAGTAACTAATGTGTTCATAAAAGCTATTAATGGTTAAAAACTTTACCATTTTGATAATAAAACACATTAAATAATCAGTAATTTTGCAAATTATTTATTCAAATTAAAACCAATGAATACAAACGCTTTTGCATTGCGTCACATAGGACCTAGAGAGGATGACCAAAAATTAATGTTAGAAACCTTAGGATTAGATTCGTTAGATCAATTGATTTATGAAACAATTCCTGACGACATTCGTTTAAAATCACCATTGAATTTAGACGAACCTATGACCGAGCATGAGTATTTGCTTCACATTCATGATTTATCAAAACTGAATAAAGCACGTAAAACATATATTGGTTTGGGCTATCACCCAACCGTGATGCCAGCTGTTATTCAACGTAATATTCTTGAAAACCCAGGTTGGTATACAGCGTATACCCCATATCAAGCTGAAATTGCTCAAGGCCGATTAGAAGCATTATTAAATTTTCAAACCATGGTAACAGACCTTACAGGTATGGAAATTGCCAATGCTTCACTACTGGATGAAAGCACAGCAGCCGCTGAGGCCATGAGTTTATTATTTGCTGTTCGCGAGCGAGAGCAAAAAAAGGCTGGTATTAACAAGTTTTTTGTTTCCAATAGAATTTTACCTCAAACCTTATCGCTACTTGAAACTCGTGCAAACCCCATTGGCATTGATTTGGTTGTTGGTGAGGAAACATCTTTTGATTTTTCATCTGAATTTTTTGGAGCTATTTTACAGTATCCAGGCAAGAATGGGCAAATTACAGATATTGAAACTTTTATATCACAAGCCAATATCGCTAACATAAAAGTGGCTGTTGCTGCCGATATTTTGAGCTTAGTTAAACTAGAATCTCCAGGGAAATTTGGTGCCGATGTGGTAGTTGGAACAACCCAACGTTTTGGAATCCCTATGGGATATGGAGGACCACATGCCGCCTATTTTGCCACCAAAGAAAAATACAAACGTGATATTCCCGGGCGTATCATTGGAGTTACCAAAGATGCTAATGGTGATAGAGCTTTGCGTATGGCACTTCAAACCAGAGAACAACATATAAAACGAGATAAGGCAACTTCAAACATTTGTACAGCTCAAGTGCTTTTAGCGGTTATGGCAAGTATGTATGTCGTCTATCATGGCCCTCAAGGTTTAAAATTTATAGCAAACAAAGTGCATAATAAGGCGGTAACCCTTGCCAATGCCTTAGAAAAACTAGGATATCTGCAAGTGAACACGTCTTATTTTGATACCCTTCAAATAAAAACGAAAGCAAAAAAAATAAAACGTATTGCTACTGAAAAGAAGGTAAACCTCTATTATCCAGATAAAAACACCGTATCTGTTTCTATTAATGAAACAACTTCGGTTAGAGATATTAATTATTTGATTTCCATTTTTGCTGAAGCTGCCGAAAAAGAAACCATCATTATCTCTTCTATAGAACCTCAAAATCAAATTGAAGATTCGTTACATAGAACTACCGATTTTTTAACAGAAACCGTATTTAACACATATCATTCTGAAACTGAATTGATGCGTTATATAAAACGTTTAGAACGTAAAGATTTAGCGTTAAACCACTCTATGATTTCATTAGGTTCTTGTACTATGAAGCTTAATGCTGCCTCTGAAATGCTACCGCTAAGTTGGTTCAAATGGGGAAACATTCACCCATTTGCACCATTAAAACAGGCCAAAGGTTACTTAACTATTTTAAAAGAGTTAGAAGATCAGTTAACTGAAATTACAGGGTTTGCAGCCACATCATTACAACCTAATTCTGGTGCTCAAGGTGAATTTGCTGGATTAATGGTTATAAAAGCATATCATGAATCTCGTAATGAGCATCACAGAAATATATGCTTAATTCCTTCTTCTGCTCATGGCACCAATCCTGCTAGCGCGGTTATGGCTGGCATGAAAGTAGTGGTTACCAAATCTACTGAAGAAGGTAATATTGATGTAAACGATTTACGCGAAAAAGCCGAGTTACATAAAGATAATTTAGCTGCTTTAATGGTTACCTATCCTTCAACCCATGGGGTTTATGAATCTGCTATAAAGGAAATCACAAAAATAGTTCATGACAATGGTGGTCAAGTTTATATGGACGGAGCCAACATGAATGCGCAAGTAGGTTTAACCAACCCTGGACATATTGGCGCAGATGTATGTCACTTAAACCTTCATAAAACATTTGCTATCCCTCATGGTGGTGGTGGACCCGGCGTAGGTCCTATTTGTGTTGCTAAACAGTTAGTTCCTTTCTTACCAGGAAATCCCGTAGTAAAAACTGGAGGTGATCAGGCTATAACGGCTATTTCTGCGGCACCTTTTGGTTCTGCGTTGGCTTGCTTAATTTCCTACGGTTACATTAAAATGCTTGGAGCAGAAGGTTTAACAGAGTCTACCAAAATGGCTATCTTAAATGCCAACTATATAAAACAGCGTTTACAAGGAAGTTTTGACACTCTATATTCAGGAGAACGCGGACGTGCTGCCCATGAAATGATTGTAGATTGCCGCCCGTTTAAAGCTAATGGTATTGAAGTAACCGATATTGCCAAACGACTGATGGATTATGGATTTCATGCGCCAACTGTATCTTTTCCAGTTGCAGGTACTCTAATGATTGAGCCTACTGAAAGTGAAAGTAAAGCTGAAATTGATCGCTTCTGTGATGCTATGATTTCCATTAAACAGGAAATTGATAATGCTTCAAAAGATGATTCTAATAATGTTTTAAAGAATGCGCCCCATACTTTAGCTATGATTACCTCCAATGATTGGGATCTTCCTTATAGTCGTGAAAAAGCGGCCTTTCCCTTAGATTATGTAAAAGAAAACAAATTTTGGCCTAGTGTAAGACGTGTTGATGATGCCTATGGCGACCGTAATTTAATATGTACTTGTGCCCCAATTGAAGAATATGCGTAAATAAATGCCTTGTTGAACATCGTAATATTTTAATATTTAACATTGACCAATTATTCATTAAACCTATATTTGTTCAGTTAGAAAAATTAGTAGCACCACATTTATGAATATAAAGATAACCGGTACCGGAAGTTACATTCCGTCCCAAATTGAAAAAAATGAGAACTTTCATAACCACACATTTTTAAATTCAGACGGCACTGCAATTGAAGCTCCTAATGAAGTTATCGTAGAAAAGTTTAAAGCCATTACTGGTATTGCTGAACGCCGTTATGCAAAACCGCATTTAAATTCCTCTGATTTAGCTTTTTTTGCTGCTGAAAAAGCCATAGATGACGCTAAAATAGATCCAGAAACTATCGATTATATTATTGTGGCTCATAATTTTGGTGACGTTAAACATGATACGGTTCAGAGTGATATGCTGCCCTCGTTAGCAGCAAGAGTAAAACATAGCTTGCGTATAAAAAACCCCAAGTGTGTGGCTTATGATATTTTGTTTGGATGCCCTGGTTGGGTAGAAGGTATCATTCAAGCCAATGCCTTTATTAAAGCTGGCATGGCCAAACGTTGTTTGGTTATAGGTTCAGAAACGTTGTCTCGAGTTGTTGATCATTATGACAGAGATGCCATGATTTTTTCTGATGGTGCAGGTGCCACTATCCTAGAAGCTACTGAAGATAATGGCGGTATTTTAGCACATGAAACAGCCAGTTTTACCTATGACGAAGCGTATTTTTTACACTTTGGAAAATCAAATAACACCAAGTTAGCATCAGAAACACGCTATATGAAAATGGAAGGCCGCAAAATTTATGAATTTGCCTTAAAAGAAGTGCCTACTGCGATGAAGACTTGTTTGGATAACAGCGGTATGGACATTAAAGATGTGAAAAAAATATTCATACATCAGGCCAATGAAAAAATGGATGAAGCCATTTTAAAGCGTTTTTACAGACTATACAGAGCTGACATCCCCGAACAAGTCATGCCAATGAGTATTCAAAAACTAGGAAATAGCTCAGTAGCAACCATTCCTACGCTGTATGACTTGGTTAAAAACAATCAATTAGAAAATCATAGTCTAAATAAAGGCGACGTTATTATCTTTGCAAGTGTAGGAGCAGGCATGCATATCAATGCCATTGTTTACAAAGTGTAATATGTACGAAAAGACATTTCCAAATAAACGTTTTAAACACACCATTTCCTTTTTAGAAAAACACATTACCAACTCTCACAAAATACTAGATTTGGGAGTCATAAATCCGTTCTCTGAAATCATGACAAAACATGGTTACGTAGTAGAAAACACAAAAGGAGAAGATTTAGACTTTGACACATCAACTATTGAAAACTCTAAAGCAGATGTAGTTACGGCTTTTGAAATTTTTGAACATTTGCTGTCTCCATTCACTGTTTTAAAAGCAATTAAAACAGATAAGCTTGTTGCTAGCGTACCTCTTAAACTCTGGTTTTCATCAGCCTATAGAAGTAAAACAGATATGCTTGACAGACACTATCATGAGTTTGAAGATTGGCAATTTGATTGGTTATTAGAAAAGGCTGGATGGCGTATTTTAGATCGTGAAAAATGGACCAATCCCACTAAAAAAATAGGCTTAAGGCCTATTTTAAGATGGTTTACACCTAGGTATTACATTGTTTATGCCGAACGTATTCACCCCAATTAATTACCACTTTATCAAGATGGATTTTTATATCGTCATACCCGCTCATAACGAAGCTTCATCTATAGGGTTAACACTAAGTTCGCTCATTAATCAAACGCTTGCCCCAAAACACATTGTAGTAGTTAATGATAGCTCAACGGATACTACACAAGATATTGTTGAAAGTTACGCTGAAAAACACACAAATATTACTTTAGTAAATGCTAAATCTTCAAATCAGCATCTTCCTGGTTCAAAAATCATCAATGCGTTTTATAAAGGGTATAACACATTAGATGAACATTATGATGTAATTTGCAAGTTTGATGCCGACCTCATATTTCCTGAAAATTACCTTGAAACTTTAGCGAGTCATTTTAAGGCCAACGCAAAATTAGGGATGGCTTCTGGGTTTTGCTATATAGAAAAAAACGGCGAATGGATTTTAGAAAATCTTACCAATAAAGATCACATTAGAGGAGCTTTAAAAGCTTATAGAAAATCTTGTTTTCTTGAAATAGGCAAACTTAAAACATCTATGGGGTGGGACACGGTTGATGAATTACTGGCTAAATTTTACAATTGGGCTATTTTAACAGATGACAGCCTTCATGTAAAACACTTAAAACCTACTGGTATAAGTTATAACAAGGCTTCAAAGTACTTACAAGGTGAAGCGATGTATAAAATGCGTTACGGATTTACAATAACTCTGATATCTGCTTTAAAACTAGCCTTTAAAAAGAAACAACCTCGTTTGTTTAGAGATTATATGGCTGGGTATTTTAAAGCTAAAAAGAATAAGGCAGCATTTTTAGTTTCTGAAGAAGAAGGTACATTCATCAGAAATTTAAGATGGAAAGGCATAAAAAAAAGGTTCTGAGTGTTTCAGAACCTTTTTAATTAGTTAGATATTTTTATTTAACCACCAATCTACTTATCGTTTTTACTCCAGAATTCTCATCTTGTACAATAACAAAATAGATACCCGAATTATAACTACTCACATCTATTAAAGACATTCTTTTTGATAAACCAGTTACCTTAACATCTGCATTATACAACCTCATATTCTGCATATTATAAATACTTACACTTAATTCGGAAGCATCAAACCCTTCAATGCTAAGCTGAGCTGATTCCTTTGCAGGATTAGGATAAATAGCTATTTTCCCTGTTGAAGCCGAGGCGGTTCGCACTACTTTTATAGCATTAGATAAGCTAAAGCATCCCTCTAAGCCAGAAACCAAATGATCCCCATCCTCTGGTGGCTCAAGCCCTTGCAGACCTTCTTTATAGCTCATGTGCCATACTAGGCAAGTCCCTGCTTCTGCCGTATCAAAATTAACATCTGAATATTTTTCAGGTAAGCCTAAAATGATCGTTCCCTCTTCATTAGTTACCACCCAAGCAGACTTATCTCCCACATTGCCTTCCAATGTAATGGCTCCTTCTGGAATTTTATCTTCGGTACCATCGCCAACAGTAAAACTAAAAGTGTTGTCTTCTCCTCCTGATATAACACCACCATTTACACCTGTTCTAACCACCGTAATGGCATTAGATAAATTATAACAGCCTTCTAAAGCAGAAACCTTATTACCAACTTCAGCTCCCGTTAAACCATTTGCAAAACTAATATGCCATATTAAACAAGTACCTTCTCCAGCGCCTTCCAAATCAAATGGCGGGCCAGCTGGTAAAGCCAATATTTCCGGATCTTCTGCATTATTAGTTATCACCCAAGCTAAATTATCACCAATTGGATCTCCAGTAACCACTACATTAATAGGATCTTCCTTCCCATCTCCAGCACAAATTTCTACTTCTGTACCACCTCCATCAGCTATCTCAATGATTCCAGCATTCACGCCATTTCTTATTACGGTAATGGCATTGGAGAGCACGTAACAGCCTTCTAGGTCAGACACTTTATTTCCTACCTCCGCTCCCATTAAGCCATCATTAAAACTAATATGCCAAATTAAACAAGTGCCATCTCCAGCGCCTTCCAAATCAAATGGCGGGCCAGCTGGTAAAGCCAATATTTCCGGATCTTCTGCATTATTAGTTATCACCCAAGCTAATTGATCTCCATCCGTTTCGCCCATAACCGTTACATCAAAAGCATCACTTTCTCCATCACCAGCACAAATTTCTATTTCTGTGCCTCCACCATCTGCTATTTCAATGCTTCCAGCGTTTACCCCTTTTCTTGTTACCGTAATAGGGTTTGACAAATCAAAACACCCCATTAAATCATTAGCATTGGTTACACCATCTAAATCTACATTCTCGGCATAACTTAAATGCCAAATCAAGCAAACGCCAGATCCAGCATCTTCAAAATCAAATGAATTATCAGTTGACGTTTTTAAAATATTCGCATCAGTATCTGTAATAACCCATAACATATTTGGACCTTCAGCTCCCGTTAAAGTAACTTCAAACAAATCCGACTCGCCATCACCAGCACAAATTTCTATTTCGGTAGAACCATCAGCCAACGCAATTTCACCACCTACTGGTTGTTTTATTCTCTTAACGTGAATATAGTTTGACAAATCAAATCTCCCCCTAATGTCGGCCAAATTCTTAGTAAACTTACCTTGACCAGAGGGATCTACAAGGGGTTTTATACCGTTGTATGACAAGTGCCAAATTCTACAATCTCCTGGCGGAGCGCCATCAAAATCAAACGGAGGACTATCGGGTAAATCCAAGATGTTATTTTGATCATCTGTAATAATCCATTGTTTGACCCGACCTGATGCTCCTTCAAGGTTTACATCTACAAAATCTGCAATGCCATCGCCTACACAAACTTCAATGTAATCTTCTCCATCTAGCGTGGTTATTTCACCACCATCAACAGTGGCATTTTCATTTGCGTTTGGACTTTGAGCTTGAACAAAACTCAGAGGAGCCATTAAAAGTAGGTAAACAAAGCTCAAAGCTTTTATTAAATTTAAAATCTGATTTGGGGAGTTACTGTGTGTATTTTCTTTCATAACTACCTGATTTTTAATTTAGTAGCCAGAAAATACTAAAAAAGGAAGAAAAAAAATAATCTAATATTCTAACTGCACATATTATCGACAACTAGTTTTAAAACCAATCTTTCAAATGAATATCTGCTTCTAATAGGTTCTCCTGTCTATCATCCCATTGATAAAAAAAGTCTATTCCTGTGAGTGTTTCAATAGCATCAACAGGAACCACAAAATTGGCAAGTGGTTTTCTTGAATCTTTGTTAGGGATCAAGAAGGCTATTAGTTTTGGATGCCCTGAATTATAATCTAATACAATTTTAAAGAATTGATTAGGAACAGCCACCTGCTCTTCTCCAATGGTAGGAAGCGCTTCATTTAAAACCCCTCCTGTAATAACAAAAACACCATCATGCTTCTTGGCCCAATACCGCACTTTTTGTTCTAGGTCATTCCATATACCAGCGTTAAATTGATGGTTTTGCGGACTAATATTGCTGGTTAAAAATGTTTCATCGTGGGCCTCCATATTATAGCGCTTATCGGCAGCTGGGCATAGATGACCTTTATCATAACCTGAATTTTTGTAATTCTTCCAATGGGCAGCGCCGGTTTTTACCGCTTTATCCATTTCAAAATAAGGTCGATCCCGATCTATTGATGACAGGTGTTCTTTCTTTAACTCATAGGCTACCCATTCGGCTTGTTCGTATGTTTCATGGTAAGACAGTGAATAGCCCTCGTGATGAATTACAGCTCCTGTTGTGCTGGTTGGCATAAAAAACATCTTTGTATGCGCTTTAACTTCTTGCCCTTGTTCAATGTTAATAGCTTCTTCTTTGGTTTTTAAAATATATTCAAAAGCGTACACAGCAATAACAATTGCCACAGCACAAACAGAATATAGAAACCGCTTATTCATTTACTTATCCAATACAAACTCTAGTGGCTTTCCTATGGCAGCGTTTGGAAAGCTAATCCCTAAAAGAGAAGATATTGTTGGAGCAATATCTGTAATTTCTGTTTTTGTAAATGTTTGCCCTTTAGCAATACCTTTTCCAAAAAATAAAAGCGGCACATGGGTATCATAGTTTAATCCACTACCATGTGTAGATCCCGTTTTTGAGTAAGACACATAGGCTGGTGCGTTTACTAAAACAACATCACCAGATCTTTTCTGGTTATAACCTCTTTGCAAAAGTGCTTCAATACCTTTGGTAAAATTAACAGAGCTCATTGTGGTTCCTGTATAAGCCTTTACTACATTATCATAGGTAATTTGCTCATTAACAATAGCTTGCTGCACAGCCTCTAAGTCTAAACCTAGTTTTTTAATTAATTTTCTATCAAGAAAAATTTGATCGTTGCTAATATTTTCTAATATATCATCCGTACCAAACGTATTTTCTAAAAAAGCTTTGAATTGTTTTTGCCTTTTGGAATTATCTACATATCCTGATGGAATATTTTGACTATTTAAATAGGCTGGAACCTCAACTGCTCCATGATCTGCAGTAAGAAACACCACGTACTCTCCTTTCCCTATTTTATCATCTAAAGCATTGAAAAAACGTTCTAAATCTTTATCTAACCTTATATAGGTGTCTTCAATTTCCTTTGAATTGACCCCAAAGTTATGCCCTACATAATCGGTTGTTGAAAAACTAACCGTTAAAACATCGGTTATGTCATCCTGTCCTAATTGTTCCCCTTCAATAGCTGCAAGAGCAAAATCTGCAATTAGACTATTTCCGAATGGCGTTTCTTTTAAGATATCATAACCTCCATTTTTATTTTTCAATTTTGACAATTTATAAGGAAAGGTCGCCGTTTCTTTTCCCTTAAAGCCTCGCTCAAAATCATTTAAATCTGGACCAGATTCTGTATAGGTTTCAATATCATAATAG
Organism: Allotamlana fucoidanivorans; assembly: GCF_006265225.1. Lineage (GTDB taxonomy): Bacteria > Bacteroidota > Bacteroidia > Flavobacteriales > Flavobacteriaceae > Allotamlana > Allotamlana fucoidanivorans. The sequence goes on from NZ_VDCS01000009.1 coordinate 140,792, forward strand.
GTATCCCAATCCTTGAGGTAAGATTTGGCCTTTTTAGATGCATTAAAGGCTTTTACCCAGTCAGGTAAATCGGTCATGTAAAAGGAACTAGAAATCCACGCTCCTTCTTCTTTGCCATGAAACCAATAGGCGGCATTAGCCGTATGACCTGCGGGTAAAACAGCTCCTCTATCTTTAATAGACACGCCTATTGTTTTTCCTCTAAATTGTGTAAACAATCTGTTTTCATCAGCAAAAGTTGACACCTCCATTCTATGAGGAGACATTTTTCCTGCCTTTGAATTTGTTCCAACAGATTCCACATCATTGTTCCCTACACAGTAAACTTTCTTTTTTGATGCCTTATCGTAAAAATCGTTACCTATAATACCATGATATTTTGGGGTGGTTCCTGTAAATACAGACGCATGGCCTGGTGCCGTTTTTGTGGGCACATAATTAAAATGATTGTTCTTACAATTAAATCCTTCGTTTATCATTCTATAGAATCCACCTTCTCCATATTTATTTGCAAACCGAGTGAGATAATCATAACGCATTTGATCTACTATAATACCCACAACTAATTTGGGTTGTGATGCCTCACTAGCTTTTGAATACAACGTACTTTGTGCTTGTGCTGAAACGCACCCATTGATGATAAAAAAAAGAATTAATATATATCTCATTGTCTGATTAGATTTCAAAGCCAAAAATACATATTTCAAAACATCATAATTTAAAATTTAAAGTTAAATACCAACAAGTTTTTTTACTTTAGCATGATTAAATTCTAGTATGCTATACTTACAGGACATTGGAACGTATTTTTTAATGATTGTAGAAATGTTTAGAAAACCTACCAAATGGTCGGTCATGAAACAACTCATCTTAAAAGATATTGATGATTTGATTATTGGATCTTTAGGCATTGTAGCTTTTATTTCCTTTTTTGTTGGTGGTGTTGTTACCATACAAACCGCATTAAATATTGACAACCCTTTAATACCAAGATACTTAGTTGGTTTTGCTACAAGGCAGTCTATTGTATTAGAATTTGCACCTACCTTTATGTCTATCATTATGGCTGGTAAGGTGGGGTCTTTTATTACATCTAGCATTGGAACTATGCGGGTTACCGAGCAAATTGATGCTTTAGAAGTTATGGGAATAAACTCCTTAAACTATTTAGTGTTTCCCAAATATATTGCTTTAATGCTTTATCCGTTTGTTATTTCAATTTCTATGTTTTTAGGTATTCTTGGGGGTATGGCAGCTTGCGTATTTGGAGGGTTTAGCTCTCCTGATGATTACCTGATAGGTATTCAAACAGATTTCACTCCTTTTCATGTTACCTATGCTTTTATAAAAACGTTTGTTTTTGCTTTTCTATTGGCTACTATTCCTTCATTTCATGGCTATTATATGAAAGGTGGCGCACTTGAAGTTGGCAAAGCTAGTACAACCTCTTTTGTTTGGACCAGTGTTTTTATCATTCTTTTAAATTATTTACTAACCCAAATGCTACTTAGCTAATGATTGAAGTTAATGATTTACATAAGTCCTTTGGTGATGCTCATATTTTAAAAGGCATAACAACCACGTTTGATAAAGGCAAAACAAACCTCGTTATCGGGCAAAGTGGTTCGGGCAAAACGGTTTTTCTGAAATGTTTACTCGGATTGTTTAATTACGAATCGGGTTCAATTTCCTATGATGGTAAAATTTTCTCAAAGCTTTCTGAAGATGATAAACGTAATTTGAGGGCAGAAATTGGGATGGTTTTTCAAGGAAGTGCTTTATTTGATTCTATGACCATTGCCGAAAATGTTATGTTTCCGTTACGCATGTTTACCAAACAAAGCAAAAGTGAAATGCATGATCGGGTTGATTTTGTTTTAAAGCGGGTCAATCTTGAAGGAGCACATCATAAAATGCCAAGTGAGGCTTCTGGAGGTATGCAAAAACGTGTTGCCATTGCGCGGGCTATAGTAAATAACCCTAAATACTTGTTTTGTGATGAGCCTAATTCTGGGTTAGATCCTAAAACGGCTATTGTTATTGACAATCTGATTCAAGAGATTACGGATGAATATCAAATCACTACTGTAATTAACTCGCACGACATGAATTCTGTAATGGAAATTGGTGAAAAAATTGTGTTCTTAAAAGATGGCTTAAAAGCTTGGGAGGGCTCTAATAAAACCATCTTTAGAACAGATAATAAAAGCGTAACAGACTTTGTTTACTCTTCCAACTTATTTAAGAAAGTACGCAAAATGTATTTAGAAGAAAATGAATAGAATTTATTCTGGCTTTTCTAAAATCTTTCCTATCACATTCACGTCGTAATCTAAGAAATTATACCAGGGACCGTATAACCAGAGGAGTACTTTGTAACCGTCTTTAGCAACCACAATTGGTCGTATATTTCTGTATGGCGAATTTTTAGTCAAGGCCTCCCATGTTATTGTTGATATATCATCTTTAGCATTAATTGTAGCATGATAGATTTCATGGTTTCCTCCTAAATCTTCACCCGTTGACGGATTCACGTCTGTTGAAATGTATACACTGGTTGGGTCTTCAGGATCAAAAGCAAGTAAACCGGAATAGCTGCTTTCTACTTTGTACAGACATTTTCCCGCATAGGCAATTTCTCTATCGCCCCACGTTTCTCCATCCCAAGAAGCGAGCCTAAATCTTAAATCATTATCTGCTTTATATAAGGTATACCCCAAGTGCGGATTATTATTCTTATCCTTGGCCATAGCACAGGTCCACGCACTGTTGGGCACACTTTCATTAATTATTGGTTTATCTTTAGTATCGCTACCTTGAAATATTCTTTCTGCTTCCGTTGACCGCAATGGCCCCTCATTCAAACTTTTAATTTTTGAGTCATCAACATTATAAAACGTATTATCTGAAAACTCAACATAATACAAGTTGTTACCATAGGCTCTTGGATGGGCATCGGTATATGACACGCCTATAGTGTTATCATCAATTTGTAAATATCTGGCATACGGACGTTGAAAACCAGCTACGTCATTTGAAATAAAATGTGTTCTGTTCCCCCAGGTTTCTCCATAATCTTCCGACGTAATGAATGACGGATTAAAATTTAAACCATCTCTAAAAAAGTTATACAATTTTCCTTCGGGTTTCATTTCATACAAGTTCATATACGTAACACCTCGTTTTGAATCATACTCATGAATATACTGCTTAGTTGCCCCCCATTTCAAATAATTAGTACCTTCAGACGTACTGTAATAATGAATTTTTTCTGAGGCATGCTTGGCCCAAATAGCCAATACACTTTTATCTGGACGCTGATACAAGGCAGGAACATTATGATCATCCCTTTGTAGGTTTTTGTGAAGCACCAATGTGCTATCTGTTTGTTCTTTAGTTAAATCATAAACACCTAGTCGTACATCACCGCTTTGCCCACTTAATCCGCCAATGAGTAATTTACCTTCGCTAATAATCACGCGTGGATCTTGATACCAACACCATCCACCATCTTCCATGAAGGTTTTATAAGTCGTTACTTTACTAATTGGATAAAACTTATTTATAAACTTATACATTTCTGAACCAGCAGCTAAAAAGGCTCCAATACCATATACTTCTGTGTAGTCTTTAAAACTTTCCCCTGGCGCCGCTCCCACAGGTTGCACATACCCTAACATACCCGCTTCATTAACCGCTCCCGATATCGTTTTCCAAGCTTTAAGTAAAACAGGTTCATAAACCTCTCTTTCTAACAAACCGTTATTTATTCCCCATGCAATACCAAATGTAAAGAAGGCACTCCCACTTGTTTCTATATTCGGGTAATCCTTTACATCTCCCAATAACCCAGCAGACCATGTGCCATCAGCTCTTTGCGTGGCTTTAATGGTTTGTGCCATCTGCTTAAATAAGTCTGTATAAAACGCTCTTTCTTTCCAATCCTTTGGTAAATCAGGAATCATAAGTGCTAAACCTCCAAACACCCAGCCATTACCTCTAGACCAGAAAATCTTATTCCCATTCTTTTCCTTTTGATTAAAATAAGATTTATCTCTAAAAAACAACTTCTCATTTTCATCCCACAGCTCATTATATGTCATTTTATACTGGGTATCCATATAATTTAAATAGGTACTATCTTTAGTAATTTTGGCTAATCTCGCCCACACAGGTGGCGCCATAAATAGGGCATCACACCAATCCCATTGATACGCTTTACCTTGCTCACTATTCATAATGGAATCAAAACGATTCTTTGTTGGAGTAATTTTAGCGATGTGTTTTAAACGTACATTTTGATGTAAGCTTAAATAAAATTGTCCAACGGTATGATCATCTGCATGGTACATTCTTTTGTGCAATTGCCATTTGTTCTTATCTCCAATCTCAACTAACCAATTGATGTATTTTGGGTAGTGTGATATCTCACTAAGCTGAAACATGCCTGCGTATAATGCCCCGTTGGTCCATTCTAAATCATGGTAAGGTTTTCTATTATGCCATTTTTTTCTGTGTTCTTTTGAAGGCAGTGCTCTATAAGTTCCCATATCGGCAAACGTTTCTATTTGCCAATTAGCCACTTTTTCCGTGAGCTTTTTAACCTCGTCCGCCGAAGGTATCTCTTCAGCTTGTTCTGATGTGCAACTTAAAATTAAGCTTAAACATAGCAAAGAGGTGATAGTAAATAAAGATTTCATGAATTATTACGTTTAGTGGTTTAGTCAATATCAACCGAATACAATCGATTGTATATTCCAAATGTAGTGAAATCTACCGCCAAAAAAATCAGCACACCTAATTTAATGGTTGTTTTAATGGTTAAAAAACGTTTTTAATGTATTGAAAATCATTATAAAAAATCGAAACCAAAAGTAAAAACTCATTGAAACTTACCAAGGCTTACGATCACCTTCTTCTGAATAAAATTTACCACTATCTTCACTGTTTAGTCCATCAATTAACTTGGCCATTTTATAAATGGACTGAGAAACTGTTAAAAGTGCTTCCGCTCCACCCATGCGCGTTTTCACCCATCCCGGACTCATCGCCACAACCCAAATGTCCTTACTTTTTAACTTAGCCGCCAATCGTGCTGTAAACATATTAAGAGCAGCCTTACTCATAGCATAAGCATCAAAATTTGCTTCAGGGCTAATATTAAGTGAAATAGACCCGAGCCCTGATGATACATTAATAAGCTTAGATTTGGGCTGCATTAAAGGCCATACCACTTGGGACAATAAAGCTACTCCAATAGTATTAACCTGAAAGATTTTCGTAAACGTCGCTAGGGTCCATTTTCCAAGTTGTTCCTCAATGCAAATTCCTGCGTTATTAATTACTAAATCAAGTTTTAAATGTTGAATATGGCAAATAAAATTAGAAATTGAAGATTCATCCGTAACCTCTAAAGATTCAATTTGCAAGTCATTACTATAATGGTTTTTAAGTTCTTCAAGCGCATGGGCTTGTTTTATACTTCGGCAAGTTCCTATAACATACCAGCCTTTTGACAAATAGTGTTCAACAAACCCTAAACCCAAACCTCGATTGGCACCTGTAACAAGAACCACATTTTTCATAGACTCTACAGTTTTTGTAATAGCTAATTCATTCTATGAATAACTAAAGTATCTAAATCAAGTTTTAATTTTAACCATTTTTCTAATTTCCTTGTATCTTCTTTTCGGTCCTTCTCTTTGGATGCTTTCGTATCCCATTTCAAATAAAATACAGAAATAGTATCTTTCTTTTTGAAATCGGTACTAACTAAACTGGCATAAGAAATATTTTCAATCGCTTCGTAATTTATTTTTATTTCGGCTGCTAAGGCATCAAATGACGAATAGTTTTTGTCTATACCAGCAAAACCTCTGAGTCGGCGCTCTAAGTATTTTATTCTTGCTGATTGCGATAACAGATCAATTGAATCACGTGTACGTAATTCTTCCATATAGCGCATGTTATCTAAATTTTTGGTTTTATTCTGATTTACAATCAGTTCTGTATTTGAAAGCGCACTGTAATCCTTCAATCTACTTTTCAAAATAGCGATGGACTCTTCAGGAATTTCATCCAGTCCGAACGTATTTATTTCTATAGTTGATGTTTTATCATCAACATACTGATAGGATGAGTTGTTTCTTATAAATTCATCATGCGGTAATTCAGAAAGTTCTTTGCTAATAAAGTTCATAGCATCTCGCTTAAAATTACTCTCCTTTAAAACAATTAAAAAGGTCCAAACAGCGGGTACCATAACCACAATAGCTAACAATGTTGCCATTCTAGAAATAAATTGTCTTTTTTTAGAATTGGCATATCTCAGCATGGGGAATCTTAAAAGTTTAAGGACCAAGAACGTCGCTAGAGCAATAAAAATAGTATTTATAGTAAACAAATACATAGCTCCACCAAAGTAAACAAAGTTACCCTTGGCTAAACCGTATCCTGCAGTACAAAGCGGAGGCATTAAAGCGGTGGCTATGGCTACACCAAAAATAACTGAAGCAATGGTTCCTTTTTTAGTACGCGCAATAATGAGCGCCAAACCACCAAAAAAAGCAATAAGCACGTCTCTAATATCTGGTCTCACCCGTCCTAAGAGTTCTGAGGTATCTTCACTTAAAGGAAATAACCAAAAGAATAAAAATGCCGTAAGCAAACTAAGCACAATCATAATGGCTAAGTTGATTAGCGACTTTCTCAAGGTGTCAATATCATTAATAGCAATAGACAAGCCAACCCCTAAAATAGGTCCCATTAAAGGAGAAATTAACATGGCACCAATAACCACAGCTGTAGAATTGGCATTTAACCCAATAGAGGCCACGAAAATAGAACAAACTAATATCCAAGCTGTGGCCCCCTTAAACGAGATATCACCTTTTATGGCTTGCACCGTTGCGTCACGATCGGTATCTTCTCTAAAATCTAGAAGTTCCCTTAAAAATTTCTGAACATTTTGCAAAAGCCCTTTAGCATCTTCTTGCATAGCCTTTTTGGTGGCTTCCACATTCTTGATTTTATCAGCTTCTGTCTTCTCTTCTTCAGAAAAGTTAAATTTGCTTTCTTCGCTCATGGTATTTATCCATATTGTTCTCCAAATTTATGCTTTACATTTTGGAGCACTTTTTTAATATCTTGTTCCTTTGATTTAGGAAAGATAAGCAAAATATCGTCTTCATCTACAATGATATAATCCTTCAAACCATCAATTACAGCGATTTTATTTTTTTTAGTACGAATCATGTTACCCGTAGCTTCATCAGTGAGCGTTCTTGCATTGACCACTGCATTGTCAGATTTATCTTTGTTTAACTTATCATATAAACTACCCCACGTTCCCAAATCATTCCAATCAAATTCTGCGGCTATTACAAACACATTGTTTGACTTTTCCATAATCGCATAATCCACAGAAATATTTTCAGCCTTAGGATAATTTTCTTTGATAAACCTCACTTCTTCATCTGAATTATATGCAGACATACCCGATTCAAAAAGTTTAAAAAGTTCGGGTTGGTTATTTTTAAATGCTTCCACTACACTTTTTACACTCCACATAAAAATACCAGCATTCCATAAAAAATTACCTTGATTAATAAAACTCTTTGCTGTTTCGTAATCTGGTTTTTCTCTAAACTGATTTACCGATTTAATGTCGCTTGTAGACGTTTTATCAAATTCAATGTATCCGTAACCTGTATTTGGAAAGGTGGGTTGAATTCCTAAGGTCATTAGAGCATTGTTATTTGTGCAATAATCAAATGCTTGTTTTACATTTTTTGAAAACGTTTGTTCGTCTTCAATCCAATGGTCGCTTGGCGCTACAATCATAACCGCATTAGGGTTCTCTTTTTGTATTTTTAAAGAGGCATACAAAATACAGGGTGCTGTATTTCGCATTGCCGGTTCTAAAACCACCTGTCTTTGCGTTACCTCTGGAAGTTGCTCTAATACCAAATCATTATAACGTTCATTGGTAAGAATGAATATGTTTTCTTTAGGAATTAAATCAGCTAGTCTGTGAAATGTTTTTTGTATCAATGTATCTCCAGTCCCTAACATATCATGGAACTGCTTTGGAAAATCTTGTGTACTTACTGGCCAAAATCGTGATCCTACACCGCCTGCCATGAGTATGGCATAATAATTTTTATTCATAATTTTATGTTTCAATCAATTCTACTTCAGCATTGGGATTAAACAAATAGATTCTTCCTGTTTTAACCTCAACACCTTCATAACGCTTAACACGTTTATTTCCCATTTTAAATATTTTTCCATTATGGATTTTAAACATACATCCTATGGGTACCTGGAAAATATACGTTTTATTATTTGGTTGGTCAAATTGTTTTAGGGCTAATGACAAATTAATATCTGTATCACTACTGGCCTTGGGATTTTTAAAATGTAAGGCTAACAATGGCAACAAACTAATAGGAAATACTTCTGGGTTTAAAAACGGTAACATTAAATGCTGAAATGTTATTTTCCACTCTTTGCCATGAGGTTTTATAAACTTACCATAGACTTGATAGGCTTCAAAATGAGCAATTTCATGAATAAGAGTTATTAAAAAACGAAACTCATTTAAATTTGAGTTTATACTAATTTCATGTTTACCATTTGGCAATCGCCTATAATCACCATGACGTGTTTTACGCTCCCTTTTTATCTTTACTGATAGCTTATCGTGGTTTAAAAGCTCAATAACCTTTGGCAAGGCTTGTTTAGGTATGTAATCTTGAATTTGATGTTGTATCACACTAAAAAATACACTGGATTAGATGAGCTCTAGCAAGGTAGACATGTCACTAAAAGTACCATGAGCTTCAGATTTTAGTTCATTTTTATAATCGTGTTCGGTATACCCTAAAACATCAAAACCTCCTCTTTTAGCTCCCAAAACGCCCGACAAACTATCTTCTATTACCAAACAATCCTCTGGCTGAAATCCCATAGTTTTAGCGGCCCACAAATAGACATCTGGCTCTGGTTTCCATTTTTGAATAGTATAACAACTAAAAATTTTTCCTTCAAAATAAGGCAACAACCCTGTTACTTCTAGATTCAATCGAATTTTGTTCTCTGGCCCACTGGAAGCCACACAAAAGGGCAGTTCTAAATTTTCAAGCACCTCCTTAATACCTGTAATAGGCTGAATATCTTTTTTAAATGCTTTAAAGGTATTGGCTCTATAATCTTGCTCAAAGGACTCTGGTAGTGGTCTTTGAATTTTCTGAGAAATCAAATCCATGCACAGGTTTAGTGATTTTCCTTTTAAACTGATTAATGAATCGTGCTTATCCATATCTGCTCCAAGAGCATTGGCCATATCAACCAAAACACCTATAGCAATGGTTTCACTATCAATTAAAACACCATCGCAGTCAAAAATTATGCATTTGTACTTTTTCATAAGATGAAGTAAATTAAGGAGTAGAATTTGAAACCTGTAGTAGTTTACCGTTGTAGTATGTATTTCCGTTTAATGAGAAGTCGAATATATATTCGGCCATTTCTGAAGCTGTAGTAGGTGCCTGATACCCGGGAAAAGCCTCTTCTAGCATTTCTGTTTGTACAGCTCCTAAGGCCAACACATTAAATGATATTCCTGAATCTCTATATTCTTCTGCCAACAATTCCGTGAGGGCAATCACAGCAGCCTTGCTTGAACTATATGCCGCCAAACCCGGAAACTTCATACTGCCTTGAACCCCGCCCATAGAACTTATGGTCACTACATGGCTTCCTGTTTTCATAAAGGGTAAAACAATACGGGTAAGTTCTGAAACACCATAAACATTTGTTCTATAAACGTTTTCAAAATCATCTATGCCTGTTTCTGAAAAAGGCTTATTTAAAAGTGCGCCCGCATTATTAATGAGTATATCAACTGATTGCCAGTTGTTATGTATAAAATCATCTACTTTTTTATAAGCGGCAACATTACCTAAATCAAAAGGAAAACAGGTAACATTTTCCAAATTCAAAGCTTGAACAGGCTTTTCGTTACGTGATAATGCCAAGACTTCATGCCCTTGCTGAGCAAACAGCTTAACCAACTCAAATCCAATTCCTCTACTTGTTCCTGTAATAATTACATGCTTACTCATTGCCATTCATTTTAATTTCTTTCACGTCTGAATTTACTATACCTTCAATAGCCGGAATCATTTTATTTATAAAACTTGTCATATGATTGAAATCCATTTTATCAGGTTCATCATACACGTGATGGTAGTACTCAAAATTTGTAAAATCGAAAGTCGAAATTGCCTGAGCTGGCACATGAAACGCTTGGTAAAACGGATAATTATCAGATCTTTTAAACAAACTATACTGTTTTGCCTCAGGTAAAAAACCAACTAGCTCTTCACCTGCATAGTGATTAAGTTTATCGGCCATATTAGATAAATCATAACCTGTTATATAAGTTAGGGTTTTATCTTTTGACCTTGGCACACCAATCATTTCAAAATTAATCATGGTATATAGGTTTAAACTGTCAGATTTCAATCTACTTGCTAAGTGCTCAGAACCTTTTAAACCCAGTTCCTCTGCCGAATATAGCGTAAACAGGATGCTACGTTTGTTTGTTTTCGATTTTGCAAAATACTTGGCCCATTCTAAAACAGCTACGGTACCCGAGGCGTCATCATTAGCTCCATTAGCAATGCTATCTCCTTCTACTTGCTTTCCAAATCCAATATGATCATAATGAGCGCCAAGAATGACAAACTCCTTTTTTAAATTTGAATCACTGCCTTCTATATAACCAACCACGTTATAACCCACAACAGATTTTACATGAAAGGAATCTCTATATGTTTTAAAAAAGGGTTTAATATCATTTTTCTTAAATAAGGTTTCAATAAAAACAGCTGCTTTCTCTATCCCTTCAGAACCTGTATTCCTTCCCTGTAATTCATCTGAGGCTAGATACTCTAAACTGAATTTCACATCAGCTAATTCAGCATATTTTATCTCTTTTTTTGTAAGCTCAACATGAACGCTATCTGAAATATTTTTTTCTATGGGACCTGAGCTTGAGACCAAACTTTTCTTTTGGCCGCCACAGCTCAACACCATACAAAGACAAGCTACTGCTAATACTTTTTTCATATATTTATTTAATTGCTAAAGATAAAAAACATTACTAAGAACCTTAAATAATCACTCATTTTATCTTCAATTCTACCATTCCTTAACCATTAAATGCTAGACACCCATAAAACCATTTAATAAAAATTCATTAAATTGAATAAAATTTCGTACAATGCCAATTTTCATGGATCGACATGATTTGCCTGGAGTAAAACTTCAGGATGCAGCAAAAGCTCATAAAAAAGATTTAATTCATCAAAATGAGTTTAATTGTAAAGTTATGACCTATTGGATTGATGAAGAACGCGAAAATGTATTTTGCCTGATTGAAGCACCAAACAAGGAAGCTGTGCAAGAACTCCATCGAAAAGCTCATGGACTAGTACCTCATAAAATCATTGAAGTGGATGCTGGTTTAGTTAAATCTTTCTTAGGACGCATTCAAGATCCTGAGCCTGAAATATCACCCATGAACTCTGCGCATCGTACTATATTGGTCATAAAAACGCCTCTTATTACGCATACTGAAACAGCACACAATACTGCGTATCAAACACTTCATGCAAACATTAACCTTTTTGTTAATAAATTTAATGGCGTTATTATTAGTAATAATACAAACTGTTATTTAACGTCATTTAGCTCAGCAAAGGATGGGCTATACTGTGCTTCAAATATTGTACAAAATGCTAAATTTATTAACCCTAAGCCTAATGACATACATAATTTCTTTAGCATTGGTATGGCTACGGGTGATCCTGTAACGGCTAAAAACAATTTATTTGAAGACACTATTAATTTAGCTCAAGCTCTTTGTGAATTAGCAAAAGGCGATTTAGTAATTTCCCGTAATGTTAATGAGCAAATATCCAAACATCATTTAGATAGAATTTGTAAGAATCATTTAATTACCTATTTTAGGATTCAAGACGAAACCTTTCTTTTAAAGCTACATAAACTTTTTCAGGAACATTACAATAATTCTGAAATCACAGTAGACTTTTTAAGTCGTGATTTAGGCTATAGCAAATCTCAACTTTACAGGAAAACAACAACGCTTACAGGTAGATCGCCTAATATATTACTAAGATCATTTCGATTAAACAAAGCCCTTAAAGCCTTGTATAGTCAAAAAGGAAATATTTCTGAAATTGCCTTTGAAACTGGTTTTAACAGTCTTGCCTATTTCTCTAAATGTTTTAAAAACAATTTTGGCATACTTCCTTCAGAATATATACATGGCTACCTATCTTAAAATTTCTCTCTATTGCACGAAATCTTCAACTCTTTGAATTAATTGTCCTAATATATTGGTTTACGATACCATAACTTTAACACTATTAATCAAAACCAAAGAATTATGAAAACGTTAAAGTCAATTTTAATTTTAGGTATTTTACTAACAACATCAAGTATTATGGGACAAGAAAAAACAGCAGCTGAACTTCTTAGAGAAGAGGCTGCAACTCCAAACCTGCAAATGTATGTCATTGAAAGAGAAATACCCAATGCAGGACAATTAACATCTGAGGAACTAATAGGTGTTTCTAAAACATCATGCTCAGTATTAGATGATATGGGACCAGCCATTAAATGGGTTAACAGTTTTGTAACAGATAATAAAATTTACTGTGTTTACTTGGCAGCAGACATTGAACTTGTAAGGGAACATGCCAAAAAAGGCGGATTTCCAGCCAATACTATATCAAAAGTAGCAAATGTTATTGATCCAAGTACGGCCGAAAATCGCTAAATAACTATATTTCAATATTTAAGTGTTTTTTTTTTAAGAGTTATATTATGAAATTTCACCAAAAAATATTATTTTATAGTGTTAACCAACTAAATTAAATGAATGAAAGCTTTTAAAAAATCCTGTTTAGCCCCCGTATTAGTTCTTTTACTGTTGTTGATTGGTTCTTATTCTTTTTCGCAAGAAAAGGACACAAACTCAGAGGAAATATCATTAGTTTATACCGTTGATCATAAAGATTTAAAATGGCACCCAGCACCTGATTTTTTTCCAGGTTGCTCATTTACTTTACTGCATGGCGCTATTGAACAACCAAATTTAGATTTGTTTTTTAAAATAAATCCGAATACTGAAGTAATTAATCACACCCATAATTCACCCGAACGCATGATTCTTATTTCTGGTGAATTAGAAGTTCAATACGAAAATGAAGAACCACAAATTGCTACGGTAGGCTCTTATCTTTATGGACCGAGCAATAAGCCTCATAAAGCAAAATGCCTTGACAAAGGTCCGTGTGTGTTGTTTATTGCTTTAGAAGATCCTTTTAATGCAGAACCTATTATAGAAAAAGATTGATTAAAAAGCCGTTCAAAAACAAAAAGCCACTTCAAAATTTGAAGTGGCTTTTTTTACATATAAATATATTTTAAACCTTAAACAACCATTGTTAAAGGGTTTTCAATGTATCCTTTTAATGTTTGAAGGAATTGAGCTCCTGTAGCGCCGTCCACCGTTCTGTGGTCACAAGCTAGTGTTAACTTCATTGTGTTTCCTGGAACAACCTGTCCATTTTTAACCACTGGTTTTTGAACTATAGCACCTACCGAAAGTATAGCTGAATTAGGCTGATTGATAATTGATGTAAAATAATCAATACCAAACATTCCTAAATTAGAAATAGTAAACGTACTACCTGACATTTCATCTGGAGTCAATTTTTTATTTCTAGCTTTACCAGCAAGCTCTTTCACCTCTGCACCTATTTGCGGTAAAGATTGCTCATTAGCAAATCTCACTACAGGCACCACCAATCCATCTGGAACAGCTACAGCCACACCAATATGAACATGATTGTTTAAACGCATTTTGTCATCAAACCATTGTGAATTCACCTGAGGGTGTTGCTTTAATGCTAACGCACAAGCTTTAACCACCATATCATTAAATGATATTTTAGTATCAGGAATAGAGTTAAACTGACTTCTAAACGCAATAGCATTGTCCATATCAAACTCAACAGCTAAGTAATAATGAGGTGCTGAGAATTTCGACTTAGTTAGTGACTTAGCAATTGCCTTACGCATTTGTGAATTAGGTACATCATCAAAATCTTCTTGACCTGTTGGCACAAATTTACCAACTGAAGCCCCTGATGCTGCAGGCTCATAATTCTCTATATCTCGCTTAACTATACGTCCATTCTCTCCAGAACCTTGTACTTTAGTCAAGTTTATGCCTTTTTCTTCTGCTAATCGTTTTGCCAATGGCGACACATATACCCTACCGTTTTCGGTAACTGGCGTAGGTGCTGGAGCGCTCTTCTTAGTTGCTGCCGGCGCAGAACTTGATTTAGATGCTTCAGGTTGAGATGCTGTTTTTGGAGCTTCTTCTTTTTTAGCCGGAGCACTTCCCACTGAAAAACTAGCTGCAACACCAGAAACATCAGTCCCTGCTGGTCCAATTATAGCTAAAAGTTCATCTACTTTTGCAGACTCACCCTCTTTTAATCCTATTTCTAATAAAGTACCTGACTGGAACGATTCAAACTCCATTGTAGCTTTATCGGTCTCAATTTCAGCAAGTATATCGCCTTCTTCAACCGTATCTCCAACTTTTTTCAACCATGTTGCCACAGTTCCTTCCTCCATGGTATCACTTAACCTTGGCATTGTTACTACAATTACGCCTTCAGGTAATTCGGCCGCTGTTGAATTTGCCTCTGCAGGTTCTTCTTGAGCAGAGGTTTCAGTAGGCTCTGAAGTCTCTGTTGAGCTTTCCTGTGAAGTTGTAGCGCTTCCTCCACCATTCAACAGTCCTGAAATATCTTCGCCTTCTTCACCTATTATAGCTAAAAGCTCATCTACCTTTGTAGTTTCACCTTCTTGAACCCCAATATGAAGTAACGTACCTTCATTAAAAGATTCAAATTCCATAGTGGCCTTATCGGTCTCTATTTCAGCTAAAATATCGCCTTCTTCAATCTTATCTCCTACCTTTTTTAACCAAGCCGCTACGGTACCTTCTTCCATAGTATCGCTTAAACGCGGCATATTTACTACTATTGCCATAGTTTATATTTTGTGTTGAATAAATGGATAATCTTCTTGCTCATACACCACATCATACATAACGTTCTTTTCTGGGAACGGTGATTCATCAGCAAATTTTTCACATTCAGCTACGCGATCTTTTACACGCTTATCAATAGCTTTAATTTCTTCTTCTGTTGCGTACTCCTCTTTAAGAATAACATCTTTTACTTGCGTAATAGGATCTATCTTCTTGTATTCCTCAACCTCAGCTTTTGTTCTGTAATGTTGCGCATCACTCATAGAATGCCCTCTATATCTATAAGTTTTTAATTCTAAAAATGTTGGCCCACCACCTTTTCTTGCGCGTTGTATAGCCTCATCAAATGCTTCTGCTACTTTCACAGGATTCATACCATCAACAGGTGCTGAAGGCATTTCATATCCTAAACCTAGCTTCCAGATATCATCATGATTTGCTGTTCTCTCCACTGAAGTTCCCATAGCATAACCATTATTTTCACAAACGAATACTACTGGTAAATTCCAAAGCATAGCTAAATTAAACGTTTCATGTAAAGAGCCTTGTCTTGCAGCTCCATCACCAAAACAACATAAGGTTACGGCATCACTGCCGTGGTATTTATCACCAAAGGCAATACCCGCTCCTAATGGAATTTGCCCACCAACAATACCATGTCCTCCGTAGAAGCGATGTTCTTTGGAGAAAATGTGCATAGAACCACCAAGTCCTTGTGAGGTTCCGGTTGCTTTACCGTATAATTCTGCCATTACGCGTCTTGGATCTACGCCCATACCTATTGGCTGTACGTGATTACGATAAGCTGTTATCATTTTATCTTTAGTCAAATCCATAGCGTGCAAAGCTCCTGCTAAAACAGCTTCTTGACCATTATACAAGTGAAGAAATCCTCTTACTTTTTGTTGAATATAAACTGCAGCCAATTTGTCCTCAAACTTTCTCCAGAATAACATGTCTTCATACCATTTGAGGTAAACCTCTTTTGTGATTTTTTGCATCGAATAATATTGTATTATTAATAAGCGAAATACAAAAGTAATATTTTGTACGTTACTGGAAAAACCCAACACGCCTAAAGTCAAAAAAATATGAAAATTAGAGCTTCAATTAAGATAGATTAGTTAATTGACAATTTTAATCTGAAAAACTTAAATATATTAAATTGAACTTGATTTTAAATATTAAAGCACAGATTTGTCAAAACCAAAAGGCAATAAATTAGACAAGGAATGAGACCTTGCTATGGTGCCCGTTTCACCCATAAAATAGATTTCTATAGGCTTGCTTTGTTTTACTTCATACTCTGCTATAGCTTGCCTACAAGCCCCACAAGGCGGAATAGGTTTTGAGGTAATAGAGTGTTTTGATCCTGCTGAAATAGCCATACGCACAATCTGTGCTTCAGGGAATTTAGATCCTGCATAATATATTGCTGTTCGCTCGGCACATAAGCCTGATGGGTAAGAAGCATTTTCTTGATTACTTCCTGTTATCACCTCGCCATTATCAAGTAAAAGCGCTGTGCCTACTAAAAAGTTTGAATACGGTGCATAAGCCTGCTTTCTTACGCTGATGGCTTCTTCTAATAAACTCTTTACCTCCTCTGATAACTCATCAAAGCTTTCAAATACTTGTAATTTGGACGAAACCTCAATTTCTTTCATAAGCTATTATTACGTGACCTAGTAAAGATAACAAACACTTTAAAACAAAGAACTATTGCCATCGCAATAGTTCTTTGTTTTTTATTTGAAGCATAATGCCTCCTTAGTATTCTACGTACTCGCCTTCACCAATATTAAATGTTAAAGAGAAACGCAATGTGTTTTCTAACGGACTCTGCACTTTAGAGGTTGAAAACAAATAAGAAATATCTATATTTACTACATTGGCTTTAAATCCTGCTCCAAGTGCTAAAAATTTTCTAGCCCCTTTTGTTTCATGCTCATTAAAATATCCCATCCTAAAAGCAAAGGCGTCTTGGTATAAATATTCTGCACCAAGGGCATAGGTAATTTCATGCATTTCTTCTTTAAAACCACCAGGAGCATCACCAAACGACTGAAACATGCCTTTTAGAAAACCAACGTCATTTGGTTTTCCTTTATAGATTACATTGTCCTGCACAGTATTACCCTCTTCATCTACCTCAGTTCCCAAAATTGGTGGTGTAGGCACTAATAATTTTGTGATTTCGGCAGTAACCGCCACTTTATTGTAACTATCAAAAATAAAGTCAAAACCACCACCTAAGCGTAAATTTGTTGGTTGAAAATTATCAAGACCAGCATCATCATATTTAAATTTAGGACCAATATTCTGAATAGCAAATCCAGCTCTCCACCGCCCATTAAAATCGGCATAAGCCGCTTCCTCACTCTGGTAATACCCAGTAATATCAACACCAAAGGTATTGGCTGCTGAAGCATCACCATCAAGTCCTTGAATTCTTAAATTTGAACGCAAATAGCGCATACCTACAGCCATGGAGAATTGATCAGATAAACGCAAGGCATAGGACGCATCTAAAGACATTTCGCTCGGTTTTTGAATTCGAGGCGTATCATTAGGGCCATCAACAAACTCAATTTCTCCTAAAGAAAAATATCGTAACCCTACCGAGAACGCGCTACGCTCATCTAGACGATTAAAATACGTCACATTTCCTAAAAAAATATCGTTTACTAGTTTACTTAAATACGGGGTGTAGCTAACACCGATTCCTGATTTTGTTTCAGAAAACGCATATTTTGAGGCATTCCATTGTTGCGAAAAAGCATCAACAGATGTTGCTACGCCCATATCAGCCATACCGGCTGCACGAGCATCGGAAGCAATCATTAAAAAAGGAACACCAGTTGTAATAACTCTGGAGTCATTTGGATTTGGCACAATAGTATTTTGAGCCTGAATTTCAAAAATAAAAGCGAGTGCTACCAACAGCAAAAATCTATTCTTCATGAAGTAATGTTTATTTAGCAAATATAATTTTTTATTACAGTATTACAAGTTTCTCTATTTTTTCCACCGTTTTATCTAACCGATTTGAATGTACTTTCAACTTATAGACATAAACCCCTTTTCCTATTTTATCACCAAAATCATCTCTGCCATCCCATACTATATCCCTTGATAATGACGAGCTGGTTGTTTTTATGCCTCCTGAGGTTTGTCCATTTAATGTCCTTACCAATTTACCAGAAACAGTGAATATCTGTATAGAAACGTCTAAAGACTCTGAACTATTGTGATTGAACCAAAATTCTGTATAATTCACAAAGGGATTCGGGTAATTTAGTACCTTATCAATCACCAATTCCTGATTCTCATTATACACTACAAATTGAATTTCTGAAATCGACGAATTATTGTAAACATCCCAGGCACGAACAGTTAACGTATGTAACCCAGGCTCAATGTCTCTTAAAGGAAAACTCACAACACCTTTTCTATAATTATCTACTTCGGTTTGGTAATAGTCATTTAAAATAATAGGATTTTTTTCATCCCCATCTATTATAGCCACGATATCATGCCCTATTCCACTTGCCGTATTTATACCATTGGCGTCTTCCAACTTTACTAATAAGGTAGGAGACTGATTTGTTATACCTCCAGAAACAAAATTTTCATCATTCATATAAATTTGCATGACTGGCCCAACATTGTCTTCTTCAGCATTTTCGTTAACCCCTCCAATTTTTACTATATTTACATTAGCACCCGACTGGTCTTGGGTAAAAGTTTCGTTTCTTGCATAGAAACTCACTTTACCATAACCCACTGGCACCCCAATATCTTTAGGCACCACAAAATCAAATTCAAATTGTCCGTTGGTAACTGAAGCTTGTCCCCTAAAAATAACAGCTCCTGGTGTTTTAAAATCCATCACCACCAGCTCACCATTTAAACGTGTACCATCATTGGCCAAAGTTCGTCTGTCAATATCTTTATCAAAAATGGTAGTAGAAAGCGTTCCGTTGTAATTAGACATAAGGTTTCCAGATGCATCTGTTACTTCTCCTGCTAATTTCACATAACTAAGCGCTTTGAGCGTATCTGTAGCTTGCCCAATTGGCGTATTATTTATTTTCGTTAATCGGACATTGGGTTTAGCAAAGGCCAGCTTCATAGCAGGATCACCTATAAAAAACACTAGGCGTCTTTGCGTTTCCCTAGATACTGAAGGATCTGCCTTAGCAAGCCTAAGCGCTTCGGCCATTGACGGGTAATCTTCCTTATTAATTAAATCATCACTGTAAGCAAACAAATATTGCCCTAAAATATTGTTAAACGAAGTGGCGAACCTCACAAAAATTTGACGTGTTGTAGTAATTAAACCAATAGCACCTGTTGTTTTATTCCAATAGGTAAATTCACCTGCCGTTTCTCTAAGCGGATTATCAAAACGGGTAAACTCACAGGTTACTGTTACAAAACAATTTAATTTACAAACATTGCGGAAATTAAGAATATCTGGTTTTAACAAGATACGTTCTGAAGCCAAACCATCTTCGCCACCGTGACCAAAATAATTAACTACTAGCGCCCCTTTATCTACAGCATTACTCAAGGCTGTTGTTACTTTGGGATACCTATCTCCACCAGCCGATGATTCTTGTTTATAGGAATCTGAATGTATTTTTACCACATTCATAGAAGGTTTCTTTTCTGTTACCAGATTTCCAATATAATCGGTTGTCTCCTGCAATATACCTTCCCAGTCTTTATCAACATCATCAGAAACCACAACAAAATCATTTCGCCAACTTCCATAAGCTTCTTTAGCATAATACGATTCAATTTTATCAACCATTTCTCTGGCCCGCTGTGGGGTTTCTGCCAATATTCTACCTACGGCAAGATCTAGCATATCACTAGAAGCCATAGTGCCTTCATTATCATCCATCATGCCATAAAAGTCATCAGACACATAAGAACTCGTCAAGCTAAAACTGTTATATGAATACCATGAAGGCACAATATTGGTATTATTAGGCAATCTATTCTTATAATCAAAAGAACCATCACCAAACAGACATAAATATTTAAGCCTTTTATCTGATGAACTAGCATTGTCATATACGTATTTCACAAAATTCCTAATCGCTCCAATATCTGCATTTCCAGTAGAAAACTCTGTATAAATATCATTTAAAGTGTAAACCTTTACATTTAATTGGTTTTGCTGTCTGTTTATTTGTGCTAAACGTTCTGCCTGAGCCAGCATATCACGTCTTGCAATAATGATATAGTCAACATCTTGAAACTGGTCTTGTGCATTGGTGAACACAGTTCCTTTTATATCTTGATTGTTAACTTTAGTTTTGCTATCAAATTTTGGTTCATAATAATCAAGCGAGGTTACAGCTACAAATCTTTTTACGGTTCCCATTTGTGTTTGAAACCTAAAACTAGAATCTCCATCTGTGTTTTCAACGTTTGAAACATTATATAAATCAGTAACATCCCATACCTCTGAAAGATTACTAGCATTACCAATAACATATTGCCCTATACCTGTTTCGGTAGCTAATACCTTGTTTTTAAACTTAAACTGTTTCTTATTAAAATTTAATGCGCGTGTTCCCTCAATAGCAATGAAATCTAAATACGCAATAGAACTTGGGTTGCCTTGATTATTATAATTTAGATTAACAGATATTTTTGATGACCCTACGTTAATAACATTATTATAGGAAGCTCCTGATGCTAAATTAGTTGAAGAGGTTGCAAAAAAGTTCAGATTGGTGATGGATTGCCCATTTACTGAAACAGCCATTGAAGTGCCTATTTTTGCGGTACTAGCAGCAACCACATGTAACCTGACTGGTTCGGTAGTTATCAAATCAGGAAATTCAAACTCAAAGGACTTATTATTTTCAATATCAAACTTATCTCCAAACCATCGTCTTCCTAATGATAATAAATTATAATCATCTTGTTCATAATATTGATAATCATCAAATGTATCAAGAATACGATTTGGTGTTCCCGTTGGCTGACTAAAATTTCTAATGCGCTTTCCTTCCCCTGCGCTTACATTAATATAATAGTAAGTACGGTTAGTGTAGCAATTAATGTGAGTGATACTTTCAGCATTATAACCTTTAGGTCCTTTGGCATAAAACAGTATGTAATCTTGATTATTAAAAACCCCGTCCTCTTCTCCAACAAACTTTATAGCATTTTCAGGCACATCATACGGATAAGGCTCAGCATTGGAATACGGAATCATATCACCTCCATGACCAAATAGCTTTATTGTTCTGGGATCTACATTGTTTACATTAACCCCCAAATTCTGTAAAAAACTTTTACTTAATTTATAAACGCCAGACGCTTCAACATAAAACCTATACCAGTTGCCATTAGCTAAAACCGAATTTGAAACACCTTTAATATTGTAACTCTTAGCTGTGATGCTTTGTTTCCTTAAATTTGCCCCAAATTGATAATTCAACTGAAAAGACACCACTTTTTTATATCCACCGCTTACATCTTTAACTATAGGCTTCAGTTGAAACACGGTATATTTTTCGTTTCTAGATTTGGCATTTCTTAAGGTAAAGCTTAATTCTGAAGCTATTTTACTTTTATCGAGGTCTATAAGTTCTTCCTCTGAAACATTCTGGTAAACAACATTTTTTAAAACAACCGTATTAGGGTTTACTATACCTTCTGATGGCCATTGATCTGTAAACAGAAGCCCATCTATGAAATTAAAACTATAATAGTCTTCACTAAAAGACGGCACTTCTATTGAAAACCCTTCTCCAAATACTCTTTTAGAATCCTTCCAATCAATACGATACTGGCGTTGTTGTGCATAAGACACAACAGAAAACCACAGTAATAAAAACAAAAATTTCTTTCTCATTGTTACATAAACGTCATGAAAGCCTCTATATTATTAAAACTATTTCAATTTCAAAAACTGATTCAAAAATACAATAATAAATCTGTAAATCGTGCGTTATTACACAACAAAACAGAGATCAAAAACAGGCAAATCATCGATGTAATACACGAAAAAAAGGACGAAATACACATTTTTTTGGTTAAAATGTAAAAAATGGCTTGCGTTATTCGGTTTAATTCTTATATTGCAGCACCAAAATTATTATTAGCTTACTTAAAAGTATGGATATGAAAAAAGTAGTATCATTAAAGGTCTTATTAGTTTTAGCACTTACTGTTGCTTCAACTAGTTGTAAAAAGTCCTCTAGTTCAAAGAACAGTTCCAGAGCTACCGGATGGCAAATTAACTCTCGCGAAGGAGGGTTTCAATATAACACAAACTTCAAGGAACAAGAAACATCTCCTGGATTAGTGTTTATAGAAGGTGGAACATTCACCAAAGGTAGAGTTCAAGATGATGTGATGCATGATTGGAATAACTCCCCAAGTCAGCAACACGTACAATCCTTTTACATGGATGAAACAGAAGTTACCAATGCTATGTATATGGAATACTTGGACTGGTTAAAACGTGTATATCCGCCCTCTGAAGATAATTTTAGAGCTATTTATACGGGTGCCCTACCAGATACATTGGTATGGAGAAACCGTCTTGGTTTTAATGAAGTTATGACCAACAATTACTTGCGTCATCCTGGCTACGGTGAGTATCCTGTGGTTGGTGTAAGCTGGATTCAAGCAGTTGAATTTGCTAATTGGCGTTCAGACCGTGTTAATGAACACAACCTTGAAAAAGCAGGATATTTGAAACGCGATGCCAAAATTACCGATGTAAATTCTGAGCAAACCTTCAGTACAGACACTTATATTAATGCCCCTACACTTACCTACGGAGGAAATGAGGAAATCATTAATGGTGATGTTAGAGGTAGAAGAAATGTAAGAACAGATGCAGACGGCAATGAAACAGGCATCTACGCTACTCGTGAAACGGGTATTATTTCACCAAAATACAGACTTCCTACAGAAACAGAATGGGAATATGCCGCCTTAGGGTTAACAGAAATTAGAAGCTATAACTTATACCGTGGACGTAAAAAATATCCATGGGATGGACAATATACACGTTCTGGAAAACGCAAAATACGTGGTGATCAATTAGCTAACTTTAAGCAAGGAAAAGGAGATTACGGCGGAATTGCAGGATGGTCTGATGATGGTGCCGATATTACCAATGCTGTAAAATCATACGAACCAAATGATTTTGGATTATATGACATGGCAGGTAATGTTGCTGAATGGGTAGCTGATGTATACAGACCTATAGTAGATGATGACTTTAATGATTTCAATTATTACAGAGGAAACGTTTATACCAAAAATGCCCTAAATGAAGATGGCACTGTAAAAGTTGTTACGGCTGATGAAATTGTTTATGACACCTTATCAAACGGAAAATTAGTTGCCAGAGATTTACCAGGTGAAATATTACAAGTTCCTGTGGACGAAAATGAAACTTATTTAAGAACCAACTTTGATAGAAGTAACCACATTAATTTTAGAGATGGTGATAAACGTTCATCACGCTATTATGAAAGTTTTAATGATGAGGAAGATGGAGATAAATCTGCCGAAGCTGAAACAAGAAAGATGTACAACTCTCCAAAACACAGAATCACAAGGGATTCTTTAGGAAATATTATAAGAGAGTATGACAAAGGAAACAACAGAACCTCTTTAATAAATGATGAAGTACGTGTTTACAAAGGTGGTTCTTGGAAAGACAGAGAGTATTGGTTAGACCCAGCTCAAAGACGTTACTTCCCTCAAGATATGGCCACAGATTATATAGGATTTAGATGTGCTATGTCTAGAGTAGGTTCAAAAAGCAAATACAAAAACAAAAAGAAAAACTAATCATTTTTCTAAAACACATAAAGTCCTAACTTATTGTTAGGACTTTTTTTATACCTTTATTTTAAAAATACCACCTTTGAATATACAACAACTTCACCGCCTCTTTTTAACAAGTCACGGTGCCTGTACCGATACTAGAAAAATTAAACAAAATGCTATGTTTTTTGCCCTTAAAGGGGAAAACTTTAATGGCAATTCATACGCTGAACAGGCCTTAAAATCGGGCGCTCGGTATGCTGTTGTTGATGAAGACGCTTATAACCTTTCTGAAAACACTATTTTAGTTGAAGATGTTTTAGAAACGCTACAGCAGTTAGCTTCATTTCATAGAAACTTTTTAAAAGTACCTATCATTGCACTTACTGGAAGTAACGGCAAAACCACCACCAAAGAACTTATTAACACCGTATTATCTCAAAAATTTAAAACTACTGCCACAATTGGCAATTTAAACAATCATATTGGTGTGCCATTAACGCTCCTTTCAATGAATGCAGATACCGAAATAGGCATTGTTGAAATGGGTGCCAATCACTTAAAAGAGATTGCTTTTTTATGTAACATCGCTCAACCTGATTACGGCTACATCACCAACTTTGGAAAAGCCCATCTTGAAGGTTTTGGTGGCGTTGAGGGGGTTATTAAAGGTAAAAGTGAAATGTATGATTACCTCATTAAAAATAACAAAACCATATTTGTAAACGGCACCGATCCTATTCAATTAGAAAAAACATTAAATACCAATCGTTTTGTATTTAATGCGCATGACTCTGATGTATCCATAAAATTTGTAAGTGCACAACCCTTTGTAACATGCCAATACAAATCACTACCTATTGA
The DNA here is from genome assembly GCF_006265225.1 of Allotamlana fucoidanivorans. GTDB lineage: Bacteria > Bacteroidota > Bacteroidia > Flavobacteriales > Flavobacteriaceae > Allotamlana > Allotamlana fucoidanivorans. Next base: position 165,636 of record NZ_VDCS01000009.1, read on the forward strand.
AAGTCATTTAATAGGCGATTATAATTATAACAATATTGCAGCAGCCATAGCTATTGGGCACTATTTTAAGGTAGATGCTATTCATATCAAATCTGCCATTGAAGCATACACCCCTACCAATAACCGCTCTCAGATTATAAACCAAGGCAATATAAAAATCATTCTTGATGCCTATAATGCCAACCCAACAAGCATGCGAGCAGCATTACATAATTTAAAAAACTTGAAAGGCGAAAAAATAGCAATTCTTGGCGATATGTTTGAGCTTGGCAACGATGCCAAAACAGAACATCAAAATATGGTTGATTTGGCTATTTCTCTAAATATTGATCAAATCATTTTTGTTGGTGAAAACTTTCTCGAGACTAACTTAAATAGTTCTAAAGCATTTAAATTTAAATCGTTTGAAGATTTTAAAATGGCATTTAATTTGTCAGAAATTAAAAACAAAACGTTATTAATTAAAGGCTCTAGAGGTATGGCTTTGGAAAGGATTTTAGAGCTTCTATAACATTATAAAAGACTAAGTATCTGTTCTACGTAGAACAGATACTTTTCCTAAAACTATTGTTATATTTAATTACAATTTAATAGCTAATGTTCCTTTTTTTAATTTAATGTCTTCTTCATTTTAACTAATTATTTTATTACTAGCTTTTTAATTTCCGTGTTTTCTTCTTTAGATATTTTCAACAAATAAACACCTGATTTTAAACCAGAAATATCAAGTTTCCCATCTATTAGAGATTTGCTCATCATAGCTTTTCCTAACAAGTCGAAAACAGAAATCTCTAACCTAGATTGATCCGTATTTTCAATATTGATATAACCTAAGGATGTTGGATTAGGATATATTTTAATGAAATCTTTGTTATATTCTCCAACATTCAAGGATAAATCTTCTAAATTCCTTGCAGTAACTGTCATACTCTCATTATTATTACGAACCAAAACAACCAAGTCTTTTGGCGTACTAGGAATATCGGTAGGAATAATGATATAATCCGCAAACGGAAAATCTGCCAAAAACTCTAAAGTACCACCACCACTACTGTCGCTTATGGTATACGTATTATTTAAAGCAAACTGTCCAGATTCGCCAAAACTGGCATTTTCTATCATGATTAATTCAGATTCATAATCCGAAAAATTGGCGGCTTTTAACTGTTGTATAGTAATGGTCTCTGGCGTTCTAGGTGCATTTGATAGGGCATTTCCATAAGGAACTTGACTTGTTTCTAAAATTAATTCACCATTATCACCATGCTTTAAATAGCCCCTAATATTTTCCAAAACATCACCATCAACATAAGGATCTAAAAAACCATTTTCGTCACTAACCACAATACCTGCACTATCATCTTGAAAAAAATGCAAGTTGTTATTATCATCAAAATTATAATAGGTAGAGGTTACTTGGCCAGTTACCCGATAGTACATTCCTGGATCGACAGATTGATTCCTAAGTGCTAATATATCTGCAACATCGATATAAGACCCTACACTTACAATAACGGAGTAAGTTGCAGCTGGAGACCATGGATCACCTAAATTATCTACTAGTTGCGCGACATATTTATAGGCATTACCCGGAAGCATCCCAGGTAAAAAAGTATCTATACCTGTATCAAAAGCACAGCCACTATTTACTGGACTATCATCACTTGCATCCGTAAGCCACCATCTAATAAAACCATCACCTCCAGTACCTGTACAACCATTATTATCAGAAGACATTATGAAATTGGCTACATCAAAAACCAGCGCAGCATTTGCAGCTGTGCCAGGATCCATATTTTCTAAAACACTTCCATTTGGTACGCCTTCCACAATAAGCTTTGCTCTACTAGGGTCTAAAATATCCAGAGAGCTTCTAGAAGTGATATCTGGATTATTATTTAATGGAATCACAATCCCTACCAAGTCTGCCGTACTAGGAATAGTAGCACCAATATAATCGGCTTCTGGAAACAAGGTCCTAAATGGAAAATTACTGCCGCTACCATCATTTATACTATAAAAACTACTAGCACTAAATGTACCTGAAGATTGAAATGTGGCATTCTCAACCATGACCAATTCTGATTCATAATCTTCTAAATTATCTCTTATTTCTTGAGTCGTAATAACTTCGGGAACTATTGGAAAATTCATAGTAGGAGTTTCCCATGCTGCTTCAGTAGGGATAAATCTTAAAATGCCGTTTACCTCTTCTAAATGCCCTTTAATATTGGTAAGCACATCGCCTGTTCCATATTCGTCAATTTCACCATTTTCATCATAAACCAATATACCAGCGGTATCATCTTGAAAATATTGCTGATTTTGATATACAGAACCCCTAGAATAGGTATTTGTAACTGCCCCAGAAACTATATAATATTTATAAGCTTCAAAAGTTCCCATGGGGCTGACCCTAAGTGTAGCTAAATCATTAACAGTTTCATAAGCACCAATATTAACGGTAATAGTATAATTTGCTTCAGGAGTTATAGCTACTCCTGAATTGTCAACCAACCAACCTGTTACTATATAACTTTTTCCTGCCTCTAAACCATTTACATCCTGTTCAACACCCTCATCAACAGCAAATATAGTACCACTAGTCACTATTTGATTATTACTTAAATCTTCTACATTCCATTTAATAAAACCATCACCACCACTACCTGTACCGCCTCCAGCATCATTGGACAAGTTAAAATTAGTTGCTTCAAAACCTACAGTTGGGTTGTTATTTGGTAATTCAGGATCCGCCGAAAGCGTCGACCCACTGGCAGGAGCATCCGTTAATGCCACCGAAGGCATTGCATTCATTATATCTTCCCAACTTGTTGCTACCCTAATACCATCTATAAAACCAGATGGCCCATTGGAGCGCTGACGAATCGCTACAGATGAAATTGAGACAACCCCAGCAAAAGCTTGAGATGCTTCAGCCGTTATTGGTTCGCTTGCAACAGGACTGTTTAGCACGTATAATTTTGATGTTCCTGAAGAAATAATATAGGCCGCTATCATGAGATAGGTTGTGTTCTTTGAATATACTGTTGTTCCCCATTCAATCTGAGCATTTGTGCCTTGTGAAATAATTCCAAAATTAATTTTTGTATTATCACCATCATCTTCTTTCACAAAAACTCTGGCACGTATATCGCTTGAACTATTTAAACTCATAAAAAAACTGCCACCAGCACCTGCTTCTAAAACATTGGTATCTAAATTGACCAAAGCGCTCATATAAACGGTACCAGTAGTTACAGTGGCAAACGACCTGTTTACGGCTTGCCCATTGGCACCATTGCTTATTTCGGCACTACCACCAAGCCCTGAAGATGGATAGCTCCCCATTGACAAACCCATATCATGATTATAAGCAACATTAGGAGGGCCCGGGCTATGTTCACTCCAATTAAATCCAGATACAAGTAAATCTGTGGAAGTTGTGCCATAATCAAAATTCTCTTCCAATAACGTTTGCGAAAAAACTATTGAGGAGGTTAATACAATAACAAATAAAAAGTAAAAATTTTTCATAATAGTTGGTGTTTGTTAATAGCTATGCAAATTTATGTGACCTAAAACCATAGTGATATTCACCAAGTAAAATACAGGTTTGAGGTTAGCTATTACTTATAGGAAGGGATTGCTACTAAAAACTCATTAATAAGGAAAATCTCTAATTGGATATGCTATAGTTGATCTTTACACAACCAACATTCCATTTGAGTATGTTATAAAAAGTACATACTTTTAGTAAAATAGATGATTAAAAAGTGCCCACGCTATACAGCACAGGCACAATTTCTAATTCTCCCTAAGAACTAATTAATAGCATTGTAAAGTTAGCATGTGACAGATAAGTTTACAATACCTAATTTGGGGTATTCTGTTTCAAATCATCGAAAAAAAGAGTCCTTAAAAGAGATTTTAACAAGCTAGACTTTTTTATTGCTTGCAATCATCAAAAAAACAATCTTATCGTCTTAACTATTTTGACTTTTGAATGCCTTTTACCTATTTTTAGTTGAAATTGCTATTCAAATATATTTTATGAAGGAAAAACAAGTTGCTCACGTTTTAAATCTTTGGAAAAATAATCAACCTTTACTCCCAGAAAAAAAGGAGATCTTTCTAGATGCTATTGACCAAATTGGATCTTTATTTGCAATTGGTTCCTATTATTACTATATCTTCAATTTTCAAACTTTAGACATAGATTTTACTCACAAGGGCACACAAGACGTATTAGGCATACCTGCTTCAAATGTTTCACTAAACACCCTATTTGAACTTATGCATCCTGAAGATTTAGCTAAAATGCATTCAAAAGAAGAGTTAGCTGCTCGCTTCTTTTATGAAAACATCGTTCCCCACGATATAGTAAATTATAAAGTTATGTACTTACTCCGATTAAGACATAAAAAGGGAGGATACCGAACTATTCTTCAACAAACTAGAGCATTGCACCTTTCTAATGACGGAATGATTCAAAATTGCATTACGGTTCATACTGATGTAACTTATTTAAAAATGCCTATTACCCATCAAATTTCGTTTGTTAGTGATACACTTCCTTGTTATTATGGATTGGAATGCGACAATAAGTTACATAAAATGGAATATAATCTGCATAGCATCCTAACTAATAAAGAAAAAGAAATTATTAAATTGATTTCTATTGGGGAAACCGCAAAAGACATTGCAGAAGCCTTGTCTATTTCTATTCATACAGTAAATACCCATAGAAAAAACATTCTTAAAAAGACCAAATGTGCCAATACTGCCGAACTTATGGCGAAATGTTTAATGGCTGGTATAATATAACCTTTATGCAAGAAGAAAACATAAATAAACTCATGGCGGTTTGGAAAGAAAAGAACACCATTCTTAAACCAAGCATACGAAAGGACATAACCGACCTTGTAAACCAAATGGCTTCTATCTTTGCTGCTGGAAACTTTTATTACCTTATTATGAACTTTGAAATTTCTGAATTGGAATGCGTAAGTGAAGGCACAAAAGCTGTTTTAGGAATAGAACCTAATGCTCTATCATTAAAAACTTTCCTAGATCTAGTACACCCAGAAGATTTAAACAAAATGAGAGAAAAAGAACTGGCTTCTTTGAACTTTAAACTCAATGAAATTGCAAAAAAAGAAATAACGAAATATAAAACGGTTTATTTATTACGAATAAAGTGCAAAAATGGTGGATACAAAACCGTACTTCACCAGTCTAAAGCCTTATCCGTTTCTGAAGACGGCAAAGTATTTCAAACCATTTGTGTCCATACAGATATAACTCATTTAAACCCTACCATAGATCACAAAATATCCTTTATCAGTCAAGAATGTCCTTCTTACTATTCCCTAGATACTGGATCTAAATTTAAATTGGTTAAAAATAGTTTTCAAAATTTATTTTCACCTCGTGAAAAAGAAGTTATCAAACTCATAGCCAAAGGAAAAACAACGCCAGAAATCGCCTTAATACTTTTTATCTCAGAACAAACCATACAGAAACACAAGAAAAACATATTGCAGAAATCCCATTGTAGAAATGCTGCCGAATTAATAACAACATCAATTAGGGAAGGTATTATTTAAAATACTTCTTTAGCTATTTGGGCCACGGCTTTATTAAATGCATCTGGTTTTTCATGGCTTATAAAATGACCACATTTTTCAAAGATGATTAATTCACAATTAGTGTCACACTGCTTTGCAATGTATTTTAAATATTCCAAATTAACACTTGGATCATGAGTGCCTGCTAATATATACTTATTAACATTCAGATTCATAAATATTTCATACTCATCTTGAAATGCGGCCTCTGCAATAGCTTTAGCAACCGCTAAACGCACCATAGGGTTGGTTACTTTAAAATCCTCAATAATGATTGAGCTTTTGTCTTTATCAAAAACCGCTAATTGGGCAGTTTCTTTAATTTGGCTTTCCAAAGGATTTTCAATGAAATAGGTCTGTAATTCTGAAATAGGCAAAAAAGCTTCATCAAAATTAATAGGTTTCTTTATTGGTGGCGTGCCAAATATCACTAATCCCTTTAAACGTCTAATATGACTTGCAATTTCAATAGCAATATGACCTCCAAGAGAATTCCCAACTAATAGAATATCTTCATCGAGATTATTTATAAAATCGATGCATAATTTATTATAACTAGAAATTGAAAAATCCTCAACTGTTTGATTTTCATTAATAGCCTCACCATGACCCGGTAAATCTATTGCTATTTGGGAGTAACAATGAGATGCTTCAAATCCATCTAAATGAAACACCCTTGATGATGATGAATTACCATGAATAAAAATAACAACCCCTTTCTTATCACCTTTTCTTTGAATATACTTCATGAGATTAGGATAACATAAAAAAAAGTGTTCAACATTTATATTTCTATATTACCGAACACTTTTTATAATTCTCCCTAAGAACTAATTAATAGCAATGTAAATTTCGGGGTAATACTTCTTTTATGCAATACTCAATTTGAGTATTTCCTTCTAAACAGCATTGTTTTCGTTGAAATCCTGTTTTTAACAGATAAGTAGCATAAGACACACATCATACAACGATTAACTTATATCAAATTTTTATTGTAATTGAGCAGTCCTACTAACTCTCCTGTTGAAGATAATTTTAGTTTTTTCAAAATGTTTCTTCTGTGTGTATCAACAGTATTCGGGCTAATATTCAATTTATTAGCAATAGATTTACTTGATTCATGCAAGGCCAGCAATCTAATAACATCACGCTCCCTATTACTTAAACCATCTGATAAAAGTTTCTGTGAAAAATTATTGTAATATAGGGTTTCATACTCATTATTTTTATTAAGTAATTTTGCCGAAGCACAAATCTGCATCTTAATATCTGGCACCAAAACCGTATAATGTGCAAGTCCTATAATTGGTTTATTATTACTATCAAATGCTAAGGGTGTGGTATTTTGTATAATATTCACATATTCATCATTACCATTTTTAAAACGGTAATTCCATGTGTAACTCATTTTGCTTCTATCTTCTCCCTTGATTTCTCCTAAGGTAAAATTCATGAGTTCATTAAGCGCCATTAACCATTTATCTAAATCATCAGGATGCATTCTACTCCAAAAATATCGCATGCCTTTTGACCTCAATACCTCATTATCGAGCCCTAAGCAAGCTTTTGTGTTTTTACTAATATATTCAAATGTTAAATTCTGAGTATTTGTAATACAGAAGAAAGTAGAACTATAAGGTAGAAAAGCGTCTAATTCAATTATTTTTTTTATATGTTCTTCAAGAGAGGGCTTTCCATAAGATTCAAAAATCTCCCTATACGAATTCTTTATATCGTCAATAATCATAGCACAACACATTTAAGACATGACTACAAAATAAGCATTTATTTACATAATCCTTATTGAAGGTCCGTTTTTTGCTTAAAACACAACAATTGCGCATGATCCCCTTTGATCCAGCATGATCCAAAAAAAACATTGAAATAAAAAAAGCTTCCAAATTTGGAAGCTTTTGTGGGCGCGAAGGGATTCGAACCCCTGACCCCTTGGGTGTAAACCAAGTGCTCTGAACCAACTGAGCTACGCGCCCTAACTGTTAGGCGGTGCAAATATAACCTAGTTTTTAAAACTGCAAAAGCTTTTTTTAAAAAATTTTAAATTATTTCTGCAACCACAAAGGTACTGCCACCTACAAATACCAAATCATTTTCTTCTGCATTTTTTAAAGCTGCATTATAAGCTTCATTTACAGAACCATACGCATCTCCATACAATTTATAAGGTTGAAACGCTAATTTTAATGCCTCGGCTTCTAATCCGCGTGGAATATCTGGTTTACAAAAATAGTACGTTGCTTCTTTAGGAAGCAAATCTACTATAGCCCTTAAATCTTTATCATTAACTACACCAAAAATAATATGCAGATTTTCAAAAACTTCATTTGCTATTTGTTTCATGACGTAGGTCAAACCTTCTCTGTTATGCCCAGTATCACATACTACTTTAGGTTTTTCTTGTAACACTTGCCAACGCCCAAGCAAACCCGTATTTTTAACCACATGTAACAAACCTTCCTTTAAATGAATGTCGGACACCTCATACCCTAAAATTTGCAACTCTTGAACAGTTTGTATAACCGTTTTTATGTTTTTAGTTTGATAACTTCCTTGTAAATCTGACTTCAAAACCTCATTTACTTCCTCATCCGCAAAAACAATCTTTGCATTCTGCTGAGTTGCTATTCTTTTAAAAACAGGCTTGGTTTCTACCTGAGATTCACCAATGACAACTGGAACATGTTTTTTAATAACACCTCCCTTTTCAGTGGCTATAGCTTGTAGTGTATCTCCCAAAAATTGCGTATGATCTAAACCAATGTTAGTAATCACTGAAACTTCGGGTGTTATAATATTTGTTGAATCTAATCGGCCTCCAAGTCCAACCTCAATGACCGCTATGTCAACTTGTTCTTTAGCAAAAAAATCAAAAGCCATTCCAACAGTCATTTCAAAAAACGAACATGAATTAGCTTCAAAAAAGGCTTTATTTTCTTCTATAAAACGCACTACAAATGCCTTACTAACTTCCTTACCGTTAATCTTAATGCGCTCTCTAAAATCTTTAAGGTGCGGCGATGTATATAAGCCCACTTTGTAACCTGCTTCTTGAAGTACAGAGGCCAACATGTGACTTGTTGATCCTTTTCCATTGGTTCCCGCTATATGAACCGACTTAAATTGTTGTTCTGGATGATTAAGGTGTTTTGCAAGGTTAATAGTGTTTGATAAATCTTTTTTAAAAGCCGATTTTCCTTGTCTTTGGTACATAGGAAGCTGTGTAAACATCCAATTGACAGTCTCTTGATAAGTCATGCTTAATTACCTTGGAGTAAAATTCACACTAACTTTTCCATATTGCCTACTAGGAGCATTAGAATCAGCTGGCCATTTACATGTAAAGGCAAACTTTTTAGCCGCTTTACTAAGACAATCTGTAATATTAGTTGTTCCTTTAGCTCCTGGTGTGGCCTCTATCACAATACCATCTCTATTGACAACTATATTTACCACCACCAATCCATATTCATTTACACAACCTTCAATCAATTCATATTTTGGATCACCTCTTCCATTCAATCCATAACCGATTCCTCCTATTCCAGATCCAGGCATCCCCTTATATGGGGCATAAGGGTTTCCGTCAAGTTGCCCTTTATCTCCAGCCACGTCATCATCACCTTCACTCCCTGTTGCAGTTCCCTCAGATTTACTAACACCTCCTATTAAAGCATCTAGTTTTTTCTTTTTTTCTTCCTGTTCACGCTTTTCTTTAGCTATACGTTCTGCTTCTGCTTTAGCCTTTGCTTCGGCAATAGCCTTAGCTTTTGCCTCTGCCTCTTTTTGTTTTTTTATGGCTATTTCTTCGGCATTATCTGCCGTCAATACTTCTTCTTTAGTTTCTGTAGATTTTGCTGGTTCAGGTTCTGATTTTGCAACATCAGGTTGCGGCAGTTCTTCAATCTTTTTAGGTTCTGATTTGACTGGTTTAGTGGGTTGAATAGCACCTCTACCAACACTGGAATTTCCAAAATTTACCGCTACCCCATACTCCTCTGGAGGATCCATATATGTTGTTCCTACCACAAACAATAAAAGCACCAAAATAACAGTTATAAGCGCTGTTAGTTTAGCAGAATCTCTTTCATGTTTTGTTTTGAAGTATTTCATTATTTAGGCTTTACAGCCAAAATTACTTTGAATTTATTCCTATTGGCAATGTCCATAACCTTTACCACATTTTCTACTGGCACTGATTTTTCAGCTCTTAATACTATGGTTGGTTTTTCAGAAGATGATAATGCTGCTAAAAGCTCATTCTCCAGCACACTTTCACCCACCCGCTTCTGGTCTATATAGTACGTTAAGTTCTTCTTTATACTAACTGCTACCGATTTTTTATTCTCTGTTTTCCCACTTGCTTTTGGTAAGATAATATCAATAGCATTAGTTGTTACCAAGGTAGAAGCAATCATAAAAAAGATAAGTAACAGAAATACAATATCTGTCATTGAAGACATATTGAATTCTGGTGTAACCTTATTTCTTCCTCTAAAATTCATATTAAGTAGGTTCGTTTAGGTGATCTAAAAACTCCAAAGAATTAGCTTCCATTTTATACACCACCTTATCTGTTTTTACCACCAAATGATTATACGCCATATACGCCACAATACCAACAATAAGTCCAGCAACAGTTGTTGTCATAGCCGTGTATAAACCACTGGCTAAAACATCCATTTGAATGGTTCCTCCAGCATTAGCCAATTCAAAAATAGCAAGTATCATACCAATAACCGTTCCTAAGAATCCTATCATTGGCGCCGCACCTGAAATAGTTGCCAGAATACTTACATTTTTTTCTAACCCATAAATTTCTAATCGTCCAGCATTCTCAATGGCAGTATTAATGTCTGCAAGTGGCTTCCCTATTCTTGAAATACCTTTACCAATTAATCTTGATACAGGCGAATTTACCTGAGCACAAAGCATTTGAGCCGAATCAATTTTACCATTACTTACATGGTCTTTGATTTGATTCATAAAATTGGCATCAACATTTGAAGCGGCTTTAATAGCAAAGATGCGTTCAAAATAAATATAAATAGCGCCTACCAAAAGTAAAAACAAAACAGCGATGATAACTTGTCCCGCAGCGCCGCCACTACTAATTAATTCTATAATTGAAAGCGTTTTTTCAACAGACTCTCCGTCAGTAAGAACTTCTGCACCTTCCTGTGCATTTTGTATCATTGTATTTAGCATATAGTATTACGTTTTTGCAACTGTATAACGTTTCTTTTCTTTATAAATTATGAATACTGTTAAAATAAAGTTCTGGTTACCATAAATCCAGCAGCTCCAACTAAAAACCCTATTAAGGCTAACCACGAAATCTTTTTAAGATACCAAAAGAAGTCAATTTTTTCCATACCCATAGCCACAACACCTGCTGCTGAACCAATAATTAGCATACTTCCTCCAGTACCAGCAGAATAAGCTATAAAATGCCATAATTCATTATCAATTGGCTCATGAAACATACCTAAACTTGCTGCTACCAATGGTACATTATCTATAACTGCAGAGCCTACCCCTAATAAAAGAACAACAATATCTGAAACACCTCCATGGTGCAACTCAGTGCCTAACATAGGCATACTTTCTTGTAATGAATTAGCAAAACCAAATAAAATACCTAATGATTCTAAAGCCGCAACTGCCATTAAAATTCCTAAGAAAAATAAAATACTAGGCAATTCAATTTTAGATAAGGAATAATGCACCGGACTATGATGGGCATGGGCATCGCTTTCTTCAGAATGATACTCAGTCATACTAAATTTAGAGCTACTATAAATTTCAGCAAAAATAGCTACAACACCTAAAGATAACATCATACCAACATAAGGAGGTAAGTGTGTAATCATTTTAAAAATAGGCACAAAAACAATGGCGCCTAAACCTAAGTACAGCATAAGTGAACCAAAGCGCGATTTCTTCTTTTCTTCAGTCTCTTCTATATCTAAATCACCTTTGAATGCAGGTAAAAACGATGCGATTAATGATGGTACCGCCATACATAAAAACGAAGGGAGCAATAAGTACCCTATTAAGTGCCCGGTGGTTACTTTTTTGCCAATCCACAGCATCGTAGTGGTTACGTCACCAATAGGCGACCACGCCCCGCCTGCATTAGCTGCAATAATAATTAAACCTGCAAACCATATACGTGTATTTCTATCTTTTACAATTTTTTGAAGTATAGAAATAAGTACAATAGTAGCCGTAAGGTTATCAATGATAGCCGATAAAACAAAAGCTAGAATTGAAAAAATCCATAAAATCTTAGTCTTTTTCTTTGTTTTTATAAAATCTTTAATGGTTGCAAACCCATCAAAATAATCAATGATTTCAACAATGGTCATAGCGCCTAAAAGAAACACCAAAATTTCAGAAGTTTTCCCCAAATGATGCAATAATGTTTCTTCCATCAGGTGCATTTTTTCTTCATAGGCCAATAAGCCAAAATTTTCTAAAAGCTCATGCTTACTTGAATCAAACCAACTAGGGAAGCTTTCAAGACCTAAAGCAATTAATGCCCAACAAATGGCCATCATAACCAGCGCTGGTATTAATTTATCTATTCGAATAGTGTGCTCTAGGGTAATGGCTAAATAGCCAATAACAAATACTAAGATAATTGCTGCTTCCATAAATTTAGTTAAATTAGTTGTTCTAGTGCTATTGTATATGCGGTTGCACTAATTCCTGTTTTTAATTTATTTTTATTGTAAACGTTTTCAATAGCTTGTTTTATTCTGTTGGAGGTATCTTTGAATATGGCTTCATCAGTCATTTGTACTTTGCGCTCCATAAAATATGCAAAAACACGAGCCATACCGCAGTTAGAGATAAAATCTGGAATTAAACTCACCTTATAATCGGTATGCTCCATAATAGGACCAAAGAAAATCTCTTTGTCAGCAAATGGCACATTTGCCCCACAAGACACTACTTCTAAACCACTATCAATCATTTCATCAATTTGATGAATCGTAATAAGACGAGAAGCTGCGCACGGTGCAAAAATTTCTGTTTTTAGTGACCAAATCGTTTTATTAATTTCTTCAAAAGGAATTAAATGGTCAGACACCAAAGTATTCCTTTCTTTCGCCAAAAACAAATTGGTTATTTGCTCATGGGTAAAGCCTTCTTCATTAATTAGTCCTCCAACCACATCAATGATACCTACAACTTTTGCTCCCATTTGAGACAGATAAAAAGTAGCGGCAGCCCCAACATTACCAAACCCCTGAACTACAGCACGCTTCCCTTTTATAGAACCTCCATAAATATTATAATACTGCTTTACAGCTTCGGCCACCCCAAAACCAGTAATCATATCAGCGATTTTATATTTTTTGGAAACATTAGGAGAATAATCTGGATTTTCAATCACCTTAATAACGCCTTGACGCAACTGGCCAATACGGTTTATTTTATCTGCCTCAGTAGGCCTAAAATGACCATTAAAAACGCCTTCTTGCGGATGCCAAACACCACTTTGCTCTGTAATAGGAATAACTTCATGCGTCTCATCAACATTCAAATCGCCACCCGTACCATAATAACTTTTAAGTAATGGAGACACTACAGCATACCAACGTTCGAGCACACCTTTTTTACGAGGATCTTTAGGATCAAAATTAATACCAGACTTAGCCCCTCCAATAGGTGGCCCAGACACGGTAAACTTAATTTCCATCGTTTTCGCTAAAGACAATACTTCATTCATATCAAGTCCTTTACGCATTCTAGTACCTCCACCAGATGCGCCACCTCGTAACGAGTTTATAACCACCCAACCTTCAGCTTCGGTTTCTGAGTCCTTCCAATTAAAGATAATTTCGGGTGCTTTATTTTCATATTTTTTTAATAATTCTTTCATCTCTTTTATTTTTTTAATAAAGATTTATTGTGGTTTACAACACCCTATCCAAAGATGTCTTTACCCCATATCTTTATAAAACTGATTCATTTATAGCCTGTTAAAACCTTAAATTAAAATTAAGCCTAGCTAAAGCTGAGTCATAACAAAATGAGATTAAAAATTTTTTCTGAAACAAATATAAAAAACTAAAAATCTTTAAGGGAATTTTAAAGCCTTAATTATGGTAGAAAAATTCTACCAGAACTATGATTTTTTGAAGCGCCCGTAACACTTTGAAGGCAGTTATTTTCATTTCTCAATTTAAGTACGCCAAGAAATCCAAAAATGAGTGCTTCTTTGAATTCAATAACCGATTTTGAAGGAATAACAACCTTTTTATTAGTAAGGCTTTCTATCCTGTTCATTAAAAAAGAATGGTACACACCACCTCCAGAAAATAACACGTTTCCTTCTGAATAAAGATTAAATACCGCTGCAATTTGTATAGCCGCGTGCTCAACATAGGTTCTAAGAATATCAGAAATACTCAATTGAAAAGCATCTATTACAGGAAAAACATTTTGCTTTACCCACTCTAACCCCAAAGATTTTGGGGGCGATTCGGTGTAAAACTCAAGTGCATTTAACGCTGCCAATAACTCTAAACTTAAGTCCCCTGAAGCCGCTATGCTTCCTTTATCATCATAATATAGCCCAAGTTGTTTCACATAATGATTAAGCACAATATTAACGGGACAAACATCAAAGGCTATGCGGTCATTTCCCTCCTCCATAGAAACATTTGCAAACCCACCTAAATTGACACAGAAGTCGTACTCTGGAAACAACAACCTATCGCCAATAGGCACTAACGGTGCTCCCTGACCTCCCATTTCAACATCCTGAACTCTAAAATCACAAACAACCTTTTCCCCAATCAAAATTGCCAAATCGGGTTGATTGCCTATTTGATACGTTAATTGTTTATGTGGCTGATGTAAGGCTGTATGACCGTGAGAACAAATGGCATCTATATGTTGTATCTTATTTTTTTTGATAAAATCTTTAATAATACCCGATAAGTAAACGGTGTAATCAAAATCTAATTTTTTTAAAACTTCATCAGGAAGCGCTACCAATTCACTCAGTTTTTTTTTCCAATGCGCATCATAATCCACAGTTTCTGCTTGAAGTATATCAAAGCGCCATGACTTATTATAATCAAAATTTACCTCAACCAGATCTACCCCATCTAATGATGTACCAGACATAACCCCAATAACATGATAACTATTTTTCTTCATAGGCTGGTAAAAATAAGAATCATCATTGATAAATTAACACTAAAAAGCTATATTTGTGAATATTTTTTACGAAATCATCATTATAATTATGAATTATGAATTTTAAACTTTCAGAAGAGCATATTATGATTCGCGATGCCGCTCGCGATTTTGCACGTACCGAATTACTTCCTGGTGTTATTGAACGTGATGAAAAACAGCACTTTCCTGATGATCTTGTAAAAAAAATGGGGCATTTAGGCTTTATGGGAATCATGGTCGACCCAAAATATGGAGGCAGTGGCATGGATGCGATTTCGTACGTGCTCATTATGGAAGAATTATCTAAAATAGATGCCTCCGCCTCAGTCATTGTATCGGTAAACAACTCATTAGTTTGCTATGGATTAGAAACATATGGCACCGAAGAACAAAAAGAGAAATATCTTACCAAACTAGCTACAGGTGAATTTATTGGAGCCTTTTGCCTAAGTGAACCTGAAGCGGGTAGTGATGCTACTTCACAAAAAACAACAGCTATTGATAAAGGTGACCATTACTTAATTAATGGCACAAAAAACTGGATTACTAGTGGCGGACGTGCCGATGTGTATATTGTGATTGCTCAAACCGACAAAGATAAAGGATCACATGGTATCAATGCTTTTCTTGTTGAAAAAGGCACCGAAGGTTTTCACGTAGGTCCTAAAGAAGATAAATTAGGTATTCGCGGAAGTGATACCCATACACTTCAATTTAATGATGTAAAAGTTCCTAAAGAAAATAGAATTGGAGTGAACGGCTCCGGATTCAGATTTGCAATGAAAACCCTTTCTGGAGGGCGTATAGGTATTGCAGCCCAAGCCTTAGGTATAGCATCAGGAGCTTACGAATTAGCATTAAAATATTCGAAAGAACGAAAAGCATTTGGCACTGAAATTTGCAATCATCAAGCTATTGCTTTTAAACTTGCCGATATGGCTACCGATATTGAGGCCGCTCGTCACCTTGTAATGAAAGCGGCCTGGGAAAAAGACCAAGGTTTAAGTTATGACTACTCTAGTGCCATGGCCAAATTATACGCTTCAAAAGTAGCTATGGAACATACTGTTGAAGCCGTTCAAATACATGGTGGCAATGGCTTTGTAAAAGAGTATCATGTAGAACGCCTTATGCGTGATGCTAAAATTACTCAAATTTATGAGGGCACGTCAGAGATTCAAAAAATTGTCATTTCTAGAAGCCTGTTAAGGGATTAAATGTTTGTTTTCAACACGTTTATGTTCACAAAGCCTTACCGAAGAAAAAACACTTGGCAGATTATTTTCAGAAACAAATGGCATCACATAAGTTTATTAATCCTAATTTAGTGCAGTACCATTTTTTATCCTGTTGGTTCTCGGCAAACTTATAATCGCTTTTTATAAAAAATTGATTCGTCATTTATCTCTTAAAAGGACGCCATTCATAACGTTGTGTTTTAAGCACTTCAATAAAACAAAAAGATCTTTATCTATAATTTATGTTAAGTCGCACTATTTATATCGACTTAAGTTTTTAGATTTATAACTTTAACCGAAAAATAACCTTATGCAGAAGACATACTACGACCCAGCTGATTTAAGAAAATTTGGAAAAATAAGTGAATGGAGTGAAGAGCTAGGCGATAAATTTTTTGAATACTACGGAAAAGTTTTTGAGGAAGGGGCTCTTACAGCACGTGAAAAAGCACTTATTGCCCTTGCTGTTGCCCACACAGAACAATGTCCTTATTGTATAGACGCCTATACCAAAGACACGTTGCAACGAGGCGTTACTAAAGAAGAAATGATGGAAGCTATTCATGTGGGTGCCGCTATAAAAAGTGGAGCCACTTTAGTACATGGTGTACAAATGATGAATAAAGTGAACAAGTTAGATGGCTAATATTCTTGCTTATGCTTTTAGTTCACCTCAAATAATTACAACCTCTTAAAAAGATAGCATATTAAATGGCAACAATCTCCCTTCATAAACGTGAAAATGCATTAGCACAAAGCAAAAAACAGCTAGAAATTCTCTCTAACGGTATATTCAAAAGTGGAGAACTACCAACATTTAAAACAAAACTAGCAGAAACAGGCCAATTTCCCCTTAAGGCTAAAACGTTAGAAATTCTCCAAATAAATTTGGGATACATGTGTAACCAAGTTTGCGAACATTGCCATGTGGACGCTGGGCCAGATCGTAAAGAAATTATGACCCAAGACACCATGCAACAATGTTTGGAAGTGATTAAAACTACAGACGCCCATACTTTAGACTTAACTGGTGGTGCCCCAGAAATGAATCCGAATTTTAAATGGTTTGTTGAAGAAGCAGCAAAAGCTGGAATAAAAGACTTCATTGTACGCTCAAATCTTACCATTATTACCGCCAATAAAAAATATCATGACTTACCTGAGTTTTTTAAAAAACATAACATTCATGTAGTAAGTTCTATGCCACACTGGACACGCGGAAAAACAGATAAACAACGTGGTGATGGCGTTTTTGACGCCTCTATAAAGGCATTAAAAATGTTAAATGATGTGGGGTACGGCATGCCAAATAGTACTTTAAAATTAGATCTGGTTTATAATCCTTCTGGAGCCTTTTTACCAGGTAATCAAGCCTCTATGGAAAAAGATTTTAAAAAAGCTTTGATAGAAGACTTTAATATTCAGTTCCACCACCTTTTTGCCATTACCAATCTGCCAATTTCACGATTCTTAGATTACTTAATGGCTTCGGATAACTATGAAGACTATATGTACGCCCTGGTAGAAGCATACAATCCTTTAGCCGTTCAAAACCTTATGTGCACCAACACGCTTTCAGTAAGTTGGGATGGCTTTTTATATGATTGTGATTTTAACCAAATGTTAGAACTACCCGTAAATAGTAAAATAAAACACATTTCTGAATACAATGCAGCGTTGTTAGAAAACAGAACCATTATTACCTCACAGCATTGTTTTGGCTGTACCGCAGGTGCCGGTAGTAGTTGTCAGGGCACAGTAGCTTAAAAGATTTATTATGAAACACTTTATAGTCATTGCCTTTATCTTCTTAATATCGTCTTCTAGTTTTAGCCAAAAGCAATTGGAAAAACTCCTTCAGAAAGAGAACAACGGTAGTATTCCCTATATCCATATCCGTGAATTAGTAAATTCAATTGACACTATAATTTTGCTTGATGCCCGAGCGCGCAAAGAATACAACATTAGTCATCTTAAAAATGCGCAATATATAGGCTATGATTTTTTTAATATAGACACAATTATTAAGCTTATACCTGAGAAAACTTCTCAAATTGTAGTGTATTGCTCATTAGGCATTCGGTCTGAAGATATAGCCGTAAAACTAAAACAAGCGGGTTATAGTGATGTAAAAAATTTGTATGGTGGTATTTTTGAATGGAAAAATCAAGGCCATAAGGTATACAACTTAAAAGAAATTGAAACCGATAGCATCCATACATTTTCAAAAGCGTGGAGCAAGTGGTTAAAAAAAGGCATAAAAGTGTATGACTGAAAAACTTGTTATTGTATTTGTAAAAAATTTGAAACTTGGAAAAGTAAAAACAAGGCTTGCTAAAACCATTGGTGACCTTGGTGCTTTTGAAGTATATACTGAGTTAGTTAAAGTCACCGAGAAAGCCACGAAACAGCTAGAAACCGATGTACGCGTATATTTTTCTGACGCTATTGTAGCATCCAAATGGTCACATGCTAAAAAAGCAGTTCAGCAAGGGGTAGACTTAGGTGAACGCATGCAAAATGCTTTCCAAAAAGGCTTTAATGATGGTTATAAGCATATTGTTCTTATTGGATCTGATTTACCTGAAATTACCGAACATCATCTTCGCGATGGACTCCAAAAACTAAAGCATCACGATGTAGTTTTTGGTCCTGCACAAGATGGTGGATATTATCTTATTGGTTTATCAGAAATGCACGAATGTATTTTTAAAAACAAGCCTTGGAGTCAGTCTAATTTATTAAGAGAAACCCTTGATGAACTACATGTAAAACAAGCAAAAATTGCTACATTAGTTACCCTAAATGACATTGACACTTTTGACGATTTAAAAGCATCATCGTTTTATCAATCAAACCCAAAATTACAACAACGAATACATCAATTAAATGACTAATTATATAGAAGAAACTACAAAATACCTCAAGGAAAAAGGATTTGATAATCCTGAAATAGGTATTATTTTAGGCACTGGTCTTGGTCAACTTCTTAACGAAATCTCTATTTTAAAAGAAGTGAGCTATAACCATATTCCCTATTTTCCAACCGCTACGGTAGAATTTCATAAAGGCAAACTTATTTATGGCGAACTGGCAGGAAAAAAAGTGGTGGTCATGCAGGGACGCTTTCATTTATATGAAGGCTACAGCTTGCAGGATATTACATACCCTGTAAGAATTATGAAACGTCTTGGCATAAAAACGCTTTTAGTGTCAAACGCCGCAGGAGCCATAAACCTTAACTACAACAAAGGAGAACTCATGTTAATTGAAGACCATATCAATCTTCAGGGCAGTTCTCCGCTGGCCTTCAAGGGTATTGAAGAACTTGGAACCCGCTTTGTAGATATGAGTGCGCCTTATAATAATGACATCAACCAAAGGTTTCTACATATAGCAAAAGAGAACGGCATCACTTTGCACAAAGGGGTATATGTTAGTGTTGTAGGACCACAGTTAGAGACCAGAGCAGAATACCGCATGCTAAAACTTATTGGAGCTGATGCCGTAGGTATGAGCACCGTACCAGAAGTTATTGTTGCCAACCACTTAAATTTGAAGGTTGCTGCCGTGTCTGTATTAACAGATGAATGCGACCCCGATCATTTAGAACCCGTAGATATCGCTGACATTATAGCCAATGCAGCTAAGGCAGAACCAAACATGATTACCCTATTTAAAGCACTTATAAAACTCATATAACGAGGGTAATATTTGTTACAATACCAATACCCTAAACTCTTTACATTTATAGTAAATTTTAAAAACATAAAATCATGAGCTATTTAGAAACCACACATAACGTTTACAAAGAAGCTGCTATAACCCCAGATATTGGTTTATGCTGCACAACCAATCCCATTTGGGAATTGCCTGGCTTAAGGATTCCAAAAATCATGCAGGAAATGAATTATGGCTGCGGATCAACGGTACATGCACGTGATTTAACCAATAACCCTAAAACCCTTTATGTTGGTGTTGGCGGCGGTATGGAATTGCTGCAGTTTGCCTACTTCAGCAGACAAAAAAACGGCGTGGTTGGTATTGATGTGGTTGACGAAATGCTGGAAGCTTCACGTAAAAACTTTAAAGAAGCTGAACTATTAAATCCTTGGTTTAAAAGTGAATTTGTAGACCTACGGAAAGGAGATGCCCTTAATTTACCCGTTGAAGATAATAGTATTGACGTTGCGGCGCAAAATTGTCTATTCAATATTTTTAAAGCAGACGATTTAAAGCAAGCTATAGCCGAAATGTATCGTGTGCTAAAGCCTCATGGACGTTTAGTAATGAGTGACCCTACTTGTGAACAACCTATGAATGACAACTTAAGAAATGATGAACGCTTACGTGCCCTTTGTTTAAGTGGTAGTCTTCCTATGGCTGAATATATAAAAGCCTTGACTGATGCCGGTTTTGGCACCATTGAAATTAGAGCAAGAAAACCATATAGAATTTTAGACCCCAAACACTATCCTACCGATGAATTGATTTATATAGAATCTATTGAAGTGGCTGCAGTTAAAGATCCTATGCCGGATGATGGCCCATGTATTTTTACAGGGAAAGCCGCTATTTATTATGGAGAAGATGATTATTTTGATGATAAAAAGGGACATCTATTATTAAAAAATCAGCCCCTTGCCATCTGTGATAAAACAGCCGCTGCTCTTGCAGCACTAAATCGTGATGACATATTTTTTAGTCCGTCAACCTTTCATTATGACGGTGGTGGATGCTGTTAAGCACAAAAACGTAAATAGATAAGTTTGCAAAAGTATGTAGAACTCATAAAGAAAAGTTATTCAGAGTATTGGGAATATCTTAAACATGAAATTATTTTCCCGAATCACTGGGACAATTATTTTTACGGCCTCATTCTAATTTCGCTTTTAGTTTGGGGCCTGGAAATTTTATTTCCTTGGCGAAAACAGCAATCTATTTTTAGAAAAGATTTTTGGCTAGACACCTTCTACATGTTTTTTAACTTTTTTCTCTTAAATCTTATAGTTTTAATAGCACTTTCAAACGTCGCCGAACAACTCTTCAATGATTTTTTAGGTTTATTTAACTTATCTACAACAAGCCTAAAACTATTTGATGTTAGTGTATTACCAAAGTGGCAAGGGCTATTCATTTTTTTTGTGGTAGCCGATTTCATTCAATGGAATACCCACCGCTTACTACATCGAGTGCCTTGGCTTTGGAATTTCCATAAAGTACATCATTCTGTAAAAGAAATGGGCTTTGCTGCACATTTACGGTATCACTGGATGGAACCCGTAGTTTACAAATCACTACTTTATATTCCTATTGCCATTATTGGCGGATATAACGCGCAAGATGTTGCTATAGTTCACTTTTTCAACATTGCCGTTGGCCATCTTAACCATGCCAATTTAGGCTGGAATTATGGCCTTTTAAAGTATATTTTTAATAACCCTAAAATGCATATTTGGCATCATGCTAAAGTCCTGCCGAAAGGTGTTAGGTTTGGTGTGAATTACGGACTAACGCTTAGTATTTGGGATTATATTTTTAAAACAAATTACATTCCTCATAGTGGTAGAGATATTGAGCTAGGTTTTGATGGTGATGAATCTTTTCCTGATGATTTTATTAGTCAAGAATTGTATCCCATAAAAAGAAAATAAATCCTATGAAGTATGTTTTATTCTTCGCAATGTTTTTTTTAGCATTTTCTTGCAAAAGCCAAGACACTTCAACGACTTCAAAAGATAATATCTCTCAAATTATTAGAGATACCTTTACCATCATTTCTGTTCAAAATCCGAAATCACATATAAGCATTGATTCTTTTGAGACTGCAACTAGTAAAAACCGCAAGCAGTCATCAAATGAAACTCATCACATATGGAACGACCTTTTAAAAGCCTATGTGTCTGAAGATGGTCAGGTAGACTATAGTGGGTTCAAAAAAAACCACACAAAACTTCTAGAGTATTTTAAAGTTTTAGAGGATTATTTTACCGAAAGCCAATTAAACAAAAATGAAAAATTGGCTTATTGGATTAATGCCTACAACGCTTTTACCATAGATTTAATACTGCGCCACTATCCTATAAAAAGTATAAAAGACATTAAAAACCCATGGGATCAACGCCTCTGGAAACTAAAAAACACTTGGTATAGTTTGAATGATATTGAGCATACTATTTTACGCAAAATGCAAGAACCACGTATTCACTTTGCTATTGTTTGTGCATCAGTGTCTTGCCCGAACCTTCAAAATGAAGCATTTCAAAGTAGTATTCTGGACAAGCAATTAACCATAGCTACAACATCTTTTCTATCAGATACTTCAAAAAACAAAATAGAAAAGAACCATTTAGAACTTTCAAAAATATTTCAATGGTTTAGCAAAGATTTTAAGCAAAATGGAGGCTTGATTGATTTTTTGAATCAATATGTTCCTTTTGAAATTTCTGAAAAGGCAACAAAACGTTTTAAAACCTATAATTGGAATCTCAATGAATTATAAAATTTCAATTATAATCCCAACACTAAACGAAGAGGTGTATATTGGCAAGCTCCTTGAGCATCTGCTATCTATTGGATCTGAAAAACATATTGCTGAAATCATTGTGGTTGATGGTGGTAGCCAAGACAAAACCTCTTGTATAGTTAAGGCATTTTCGAACGTAAACACTTTAAAAAACCTTGAAGCCTTTCATTACATACAAAGTCATGGTGAAACAGACCAAAAGCAGACCGAGTTAACCACTAAAATTCCTGTTATTTTTGTAAAAAGCCAAAAAGGACGCGCCATTCAAATGAATCTGGGTGCCAAAATAGCTCAAGGATCTGTACTTTATTTTTTACACGCCGATTCTTTTCCACCTCAAGATTTTGACACGTTGATACTTCATGAGATAGAACAAGGGCATCTTGCAGGTTGCTTTAGAATGCAATTTAATAGCAATCATTGGTGGCTTCGCTTGGCAGGTTGGTTTACACAGTTTAATTGGAGAGCTTGCCGAGGTGGTGACCAAAGCCAGTTTATAACGTCATCTTTATTTCAAAACATTGGTGGCTTTGATGAACGCTTTAAAATATATGAAGACAATATTTTAATTAATGCACTATACCAACGTAAAATGTTTGTTGTGATAAACAAACCTCTTAAAACCTCCTCTAGAATGTATGAAAAACATGGGGTTTGGAAACTGCAATATTTTTATTGGACTATTTATGTAAAAAGATGGTTAGGAGCCAGTGCAGAAGACCTCTTTCAATACTATAAAAACAACATGACTTAACTTTTGTTTCTTCCCTTTTCATTGGGGTACAATGCGGGTAAATTATCACTTTGAAACACGTCTTTTGAATGGACATCAACCGCTGATAATTTCCCTGTAAAAGCGGCTCCCGTATCAATATTCCAAACATTAACAGCCTGCATTGGCATGTCTTTACCAAAATTAATAGTTGGCGTATGGCCAATAAAAATCTCTTTGTAATGTTTTAATCTATTGGGGTACAACAATGAGGTTTTTGAAATGCTCTCATCCATTGTCAAGGCCATTTCCCAGAGCGTTCTGTCATAATAAAACGTTTTTGGATTAGGCTCTTTAGTAATACCGTGCATAGAGGTAAATCCAGCATGTAAAAACAATCTGTTCTCATCATCTAGATAATAAAGTGGCATAGCTTCAAAAAACTCTAAATGTATCTTTCTGTCTTCTTTTGAAAACCCTTGGTAACTCTCCATCGTTTCTTTTCCTCCATGCACATACCAAGTCATATCAACATGACCCGTTTTTAACCAATCTTCACACCAAACGTCATGATTTCCTTTAATAAAAACGCATTTTATTTTTTCTGAAAGCTCCACTAAAAATTGTACTACTTGGGCTGATTCACTCCAGCCATCCACATAATCACCCATAAAAACAAGGGTATCATCATCTTTAACCTGCACTTTATTGAGTACTTGAATTAATGCTTTTAACCCCCCATGGATATCACCAATTGCTATAACCCGCATAACTTTTTTTTGGCTAATCTAATGGATTTAGGCCAAAACAACTAAATGAAAGTGGCTTTAATACCTAAAAATATTGCCCTATTCCAAAAACAAACCCTTGACTGGCATTTTTGGTAACACCATAGCCATAATCTATTCTAAAAATGGCGTTATAAATTTTTTTATGAATGAATCGGAATCCAAGACCTGGATAGACTTTTATATTGTCACTAATAAGAAAATCAGATAATGGCCCACCAGGGTTGCGCCAAGAACCGGCATCAATAAAAGCATTACCTTGTAAAACAAACCAGCCTTTCTCTACTAAAGTAGCTCTATACTCAGTATTTAAAACCACAGAACCCGTACCACGATCAATCACATTTCCTACCCCACGAATATTCACATTATTATCAACAGAAAATGGCGCAAAAGGCGTTTTATCATTAGTAGCCAAACCAAAACGTAATCTATTTGCCCAATTGCCATGTTTACCAACACGCTGAAACCAAAAAAAGTCGTTCCAGCCCACAAAAAAATCTGGTAAAGTATCGTTGGTAGAGGTTACATATTGAAAGGTAAACCAGCTTCTAAACCCTGATACGTATTGATAAAAATAATCTAACTTATTATAGTCGTACACAAAGCGTAATAACCATTTTTTTACGTTCAAATCTTGCGGCACATTTGGACTGGTAGCTCCAAATTGGTATTCATATGCCTCCTTAAAGTAATTTAAACCCAATTCAAAACGGTTATAAAAATTCATTTCATACAAACCCAACACCTCAAAAGAATCATTATTATAGCGATAGCTTGAAGAGGTGTTATCAAAAAAAACGGGCTCTAGTGTTGTTAAATCTTGCCTGTTTATAGCGAGCCCCCATTTGTTTGAAAACAGATAAGGCGCCCTAAAATTAATAGCATATGAACTGTAAATATCTTTTTGATAAAACCCACCAAAAATAATGCCTCTGTCTAAAGTATTAAACTCATAAAGCCCTAACCTATACGCAAATTCATCATCATTTGTAGTATACACATTAAGCGAAGGTATAAGGGTAAAATTTTCTTCTATATTATATAAAACATGATACCCCTTTGCTTTATCTGGAAAAACTTGATAGTAAGCATGAGCAATTGAAGGTAAACGCTTCAACCTAACAATATCTTTATCAAGCATAGCTGAATCAAGCGCAGCGCCAATTTTTACTGTTGAAATTCTTTTAATAAAACTGGCTTTAACGCGATTATTCCCTTGAATTTTAAAATTATGAATCACCCTTTCTTGTCCGAAAACGTTCTGGAACAATAATAAAATAAGACCAAATAGAAATTGTGCGCTTTTCATTCAAACAAAACGGGTGTTATTGCAATTGATATTGTTTTCTAATGACTTCTTCAGCAGGTTTGTTTTGAGGTGTAAACCTATTATTTTCTAGACCTCCAACCTCGGTATGATTATGAAACCATTTCCAAACAAACCCTCCTGCAAACCAAGGCTCATGCCAAAAGGTTTCATACAAGGCTGTCATAGCATTTGTTTGGGCTAATGGATTATTACCTCCCGACGCTCTGCTAGTTTGCCAAGGTTCTTTCCCTGTATAGTCAACACTTCTATAACCATATTCAGTAAACAGCACAGCTTTATTATACTTTTCTGCCATAGTCTTTATCACTAATTTATAAGGTTCCCAGCCTTTTAAGCAATCTTCAATAGTTGGGGTCTTTGCTTCACTTACTGGAAAATAAGCATCAATACCTATAAAATCAAGTTGATCCCAAAACAGTGTACGCTTAAATTCATCCCAGTTGGCGGCATAGGTGAGTTTTCCTTTGTAAATGGCTTTTATTTTTAAGATTAAATTCTTCCAATATTCTGGTCTGTTTTCTATAAATTTTTCTAATTCGGTTCCAATACAAAATATAGGGACTTTCATAGTTTCTGCCAACTGCGCATACTCTAAAATAAAACGAGAATATGCTGTTTCTAGTAGCTGCCAATGTGCTTCGCTCTCCATTTTAATGAGACCTGTATATTTACCACGCCAAACCCATATTTGAGGTTTTAACATGATTTTGATATTATGCTTTCGTAGTGTTTTAATATACTGTATCACGCCATCTTTTCGTTCCCCAAACCACTGCCTGTCTGTATTAAATATAATATCTGGATGTGATATATCTTCAATAAATCCAAAAGGCATAATAGCCGCATAATTGGCATTAACTTTAACAACAGGTTTAATGTTAGTATGGTCAATCTCATGTTTTGAAGCCACAAAACTAACGCCATTAATCTTCTCTGTTTGTGGTTTACAAGCACCAAAACTAAACATCAAAATAAGGGTTACGGCGTGTTTTAAAGATGTCATGAATACAATTTTACATTCCTAAATTACCATAATTACTCAAAACAATGCTCTAAGTCCTAAACTAAATGTTTGCCCTAAACCTTGAAAACTATAACCTCTAATAAATTTTCCAAATGATGCCTCAATATTAAGTATTTTGGTTATTTGGTATTTACCACCAAAACCTAATTGGGTATAGTTTTGTGAAAAATTGTTTCCTAAATCAATTAAAAAGGCCTGTTGACCGTTAATAAAAATAGTTGATTTTGAAGTTGGAAAATAACTCAAAAAAGCACTTATAGGCATAAACAAGCTATTATTTGCATAACGCTCTGATATATTTGCGGTATTAAAATCAGCATCTGTTGATTTTTCTCCAAAATTAAAACCTAAATCTATTTCGGTAAAAATTTGCCATTTATCAGCCCCAAAAGTATTATCATAAAAGAATTTTGTTTCCCAAAACACACTTCTTTTATCTAAATACACAGGATCATTATTCTCACCTGGAAATGCCTCGTCTTTAAACACAGGAAAATACACCGATGAGGTCACAGAAAATGTAGGCAAACTTACAAAAGGTTGCACTCTAATGGAAGGTGCTAAAGTGGTTAATCCGCTTCTCGAATTCACTAAATCGTTTTTAAACTTAAAAACATCAAGCGCACCAGCGCCGTTAAATGTGTTTGACCTTATTTGAAAAACAAGCCCAATATTCACTCGAGCCTTAGCACTTATACCAGTATAAATTTCAGTAGTATTTGTAAAAAACGTTTCTCTTGGTATTGTAACGGACTTAGTCCCGGCATCTGTTCTTTCGGTTTGTGTATAAACACTATTAAAAAATTTAATATCCCACTGCCCCTTACTTAAAAGTTTAGATGGTGTGTAGGTTTGTATATTACTTCGTTCTTGTTCATTTTGAGAAAAACCGTAAAAAGTGAGGGTAAACATAAAGGCAAGGGTACATAGTCTTTTCATTTGAAATAGTTTATTTGGTTTCTATTTTTATTGTTTGTTTATACTCCAGTTGTAAGGAAAATAGCGAAGTTTAAATGTGCTGGATATTACATCAGCTCGGTATTGGTTAATAAAATCAATCTCTGTGCTACCATGCATAGTAAAGTCTTCTTTATACCATTCCATAATTTGAGAGACTTCTACGCGATTTTTCTTGAAATTTACGCGAATAAAATCACCATTTAAGGCCAATTTAGTTTGTTGTTCTAGTTGTGTTTCTAGGGTTTCAGGTAGGTAGGCTTCACTAATTAAAGGCGGACACCCAATAGCTCCGCAAACCAATACAAAATGAAATCGGGCATCATTAAATTGAGCTCTTAATAGTTTATGCTCTATATCATTTAATGTAACTTTTTTACTTGCTAAGTTGAAGGTTGTTTTATCAAAAAAACCAGAGACATCAAGAGGCGAGTTGATTGGATAATTATCAACAACACCTTTTATAACGGCCAGATTATAAGCATTTATCCAAAAAGATTGATAGACCAATTCTTCCGATTTTTCAATTGAAATTGTCTCTCCTATATTCATTAATTCTTCAAGCGCTTTAGTATCCTTTTTAATAGCTTCATAGGCTACTTTGCCGTTAACAACATGGATTTTTAAGAATGTATCCGTTTTATTAAAAAAAGCTTCAACATTCTGGGCTCGCAAAGAGAAAGCAGCCCACAGGAAGACAAAAAATAGTATAGATTGTTTCATCTGTTTTTCTGAAAGTTTGAGTTAGTTATCACGTTTACCATAACTAAGTCCTATTAATCAACTTAAACTTTCATAAAAAGTACAGAAAATTTCTCGTCTTAAATTCAAGTATGTCCTTACAAAGGAACTTCAATTTAAATCCGTTCTAAATTAAACGTCAAATATTAAGTTCTTATCTTTAGGAACGACCGAAATGACTCAACTACCAAACAAATATGGAAGAACACACTGTTATAATAGGCAACGGCATATCTGGTGTTACAGCTGCCAGACATATTAGAAAGCTTTCAAAAAAGCGTATTACCATAGTTTCTTCAGAAACAGATTATTTCTTTTCTCGTACCGCTTTAATGTATGTTTATATGGGACATATGACTTTTGAGCATACCCAGCCTTACGAAAATTGGTTTTGGAAAAAAAACAAAATAGACTTAAAAAAAGGATTTATAAAACAGGTGGATACCGACAATAAACAACTTCTCTTTTCAAATAATGACACGCTTAACTATGACACTTTAATTATTGCTACAGGAAGCAAACCCAACAAATTTGGCTGGCCTGGTGAAAATCTAAATGGCGTAATGGGCATGTACCATAAACAAGATTTAGAAAACCTTGAAAAATACGCTCCAAACAATTCTGTATGTAAACGTGCCGTGATTGTTGGAGGTGGTCTTATAGGCATAGAATTAGCTGAAATGCTACATTCAAGACGTATTCCTGTAACGTTTTTAGTAAGGGAAAACAGTTTCTGGAATGGTATTTTGCCCGAAGGCGAAAGTGCTATGATAAACAGGCATATTAAAAATCACCATATTGATTTAAGACTTAGTTCCAATTTAAAAGAAATTATAGCTGATGAAAACGGAAAAGTTAAATCTATTATCATAGAGGAAACTGGTGAAGAAATACCGTGTAATGTGGTTGGACTAACCGCTGGGGTATCTCCAAATATAGATTTTTTAAAAGACTCCAATATTGAAATAGGTAAAGGAGTTAAAGTCAATCGGTATTTAGAGACCAACATCACCAATGTCTATGCTATTGGCGATTGTGCCGAGCAACATGCCCCCATAGGGCAACGCAGACCCATTGAAGCCGTGTGGTATACTGGACGCATGATGGGAGAAACCGTAGCACAGACTATTTGCGGCAACAAAACAAAATACACCCCTGGGCACTGGTTTAACTCCGCTAAATTTTTTGATATTGAATACCAAACCTATGGTTGGGTACATGGCGCTAAAGGGAAGCCTGATTATGAAACGCATTTCCATTGGAAACACCATGATGACACCAAATGTATTACCATAGCCTACCATAGCCAAAATAGAACTTTTTTAGGCATAAACACCTTTGGTATTAGAATGCGGCATGACACCTTTGACCGATGGTTATCGGAAAATAAAAGTGTTGAATACGTAATTCAACATTTAAAAGAAGCCAACTTTGACCCTGAATTCTATAAATGTTACGCTCCTGAAATACAGACCGCATTTTACAAAAACCTTGAAACTGTCTAACTTATGAATAGCAAGATTAATCATAGTATGTCATTAGCAAAACCTGATGCTCTTGGTATTTCCAATATGCATAAAGTGGCTTTGTGCATTGGAATTGTTGGACTTTTTATTTTGATTTTAGCTTTATGCCATGTTGACTTCCCAAATAAGGGGCTGTTTCTTACGTTATCACTAGGGCTTATAGCACTTGGCATAGTACTTTATTCAAGAGCATCCTATGTTAACACTATGGGAGGCATAAAAAATGATGGCGTTTGGTTTAAATCTGTTTCCTCAAGAGGGATTTGGGGATGGATGGCAGGCGTTATACTAACCACTTTTTACATAGTTCTTT
This sequence comes from Allotamlana fucoidanivorans, assembly GCF_006265225.1. Lineage (GTDB taxonomy): Bacteria > Bacteroidota > Bacteroidia > Flavobacteriales > Flavobacteriaceae > Allotamlana > Allotamlana fucoidanivorans. The sequence continues at coordinate 195,640 of NZ_VDCS01000009.1, forward strand.
ACTTCTTTCCTAAGTATTTAGGCTTGGGTGAAAATGGCGCAGAAAATGAGGGACTTATTGGTTTATTTGACCCTCTAAGTCAGTTATTAAGTAATCGTCCTGCAAGCCAATGGTTTGTATATGGCACACTTTATACACTCGCTATTTTAACGTTTGGCGTTAAGTTTATTCTCAAATATAAACACAACAAATACCAACAATTAAGAACCTTGTCCGTAATGTTTTTTCAATTAGGTTTTGCTTTTTTAATTCCTGAATTTATGTACGTCATGAACAATGACTTGCCTTATTACGATTTAAAAAACATTTGGCCACTAAACTATTATCTGTTTGATGAATGGTCTGTAAAAGCTTTTTTATCTAGCGGAAATATTGGTTTAGGCTTATTACTCTTTGGCATTATTTCCATTTTTGTAATCACCCCTATTTTAACATACAAGTACGGAAAACGATGGTACTGTTCCTGGGTTTGTGGATGCGGCGGTTTAGCTGAAACTGCGGGTGATTCGTTCAGACAATTATCATCAAAGAAACGCTATGCCTGGCAAATTGAACGGTGGCTAATTCATCTTGTTTTGGTGTTCTCTGTGGTTATGACCACTGCTATGATCTATACCTATCTTGGTTATGACAGTAATGATTTCTGGCTTACAAGAGGACTTTTTATCAGTTTGGTGATCGGGTTCTTAACTTTAATTTTTGTAGGTGTTATGATTTTTAAACGTCAAGAACTAGCTAAAGATGCCAAATATGGAGCCCTTGGATTTTTTACTATCATTTTGCTTTTGGCTTTTATGCATACTACAAGCACAACAGAGCACTTATTCTATATTAATTCAGGCACACTAAGATCGGCTTATGGGCTTTATATTGGTTCCATTTTTTCTGGAGTTATTGGCACAGGATTTTACCCTATTTTAGGCAACAGAGCTTGGTGCAGATTTGGCTGCCCTATGGCTGCCGTATTAGGATTTCAACAAAGGTTATTTTCAAAATTCAGAATAACAACAAATGGCGGACAATGCATTTCATGTGGTAATTGTTCTACTTACTGCGAAATGGGAATTGATGTACGTGCCTATGCTCAAAAAGGAGAAAATATTGTTCGCTCTAGTTGTGTGGGTTGTGGTATCTGCGCTGCGGTATGTCCTCGTGGCGTACTCAAATTAGAAAACCAAAGCATGAAAGGACGCATAAACCCCAATGATGTTTTATTAGGTAATGACGTTGACCTTATGCATTTTGTAAACAAAAAAAATTGATACGATTACCTCTATGTTTAGCTTTTTTTGTCGGTGTAGTTTTTACAGTTAGCGCCCAAAAGGTCTATCAAAAAAATTATGACCCCCAACAGCTTTTAATCTCGGAAGGCTGGATGCAAAGTCACAAAAAACAAAACTACTGGTATTTTTACCATCCAAATGGCAAGATCAAAGCGGAAGGACATTACACTGAAAATGTAAAGACAAACTACTGGATTTTTTATAACTACAATGGTAAAAAGGAAAAAGAAGGCAGATTTCTTCAAAATAAAAAATCAGGATGGTGGCTATTTTATGATAAAAATCAAAATATTGAACATAAATGTCAATTAAAAGACAATCTGAAAAACGGATTTTGTTTAATATATAAAAATGAGGTTTTAGTGGCTGCTTCTAAGTATAAATCTGGCAAAAAATTAAAAGAATGGACTAACTTTGCCGACTTTAAAAGAGACAATAAATTAAGTAATCTCAAATGACCAAAATAAAAGTTATCATTCCTGCTTTTAATGAGGCTGACTCCATTGGTCTGGTTGTAAAAGACATCCCTAAACAGGTTGATGAAGTTGTTGTTGTAAATAATAACTCTAATGATAGTACTGAACTTAATGCAAAAAAAGCAGGTGCAACCGTTTTAAAAGAGATACACAAAGGCTATGGTCATGCCTGTTTAAAAGGTTTAGCTTATATAGCTAATTTACCTCAAAAACCAGACATCATTGTATTTCTTGATGGTGATTATAGTGATTATCCTGAAGAACTTGATAACATTGTCGCTCCAATCATAGAAAAGAATATTGATTTTGTTATTGGAGCCAGAGTAAAAGCATTGAGAGCATCAGGATCAATGACTATACCTCAAATTTTTGGCAATTGGTTGGCCACAACACTTATGAAGCTATTCTTTAGAGCGCAGTTTACAGATTTGGGACCATTTAGAGCTATTAAATATGATAAACTTGTAGGATTAAACATGGAAGACAAGACCTATGGTTGGACAATAGAAATGCAACTAAAAGTCTTAAAACAAAAATTATCATATACAGAAATACCTGTTAAATATAGAAATAGGATTGGTACCTCAAAAGTTTCTGGCACGATAAAAGGAGCGGTTTTAGCGGGTGTTAAAATCTTAGGGTGGATTTTTAAATACAGTTTTAAAAAATGATTTTACAAACATTAATTATTTTTATTTATAGCATATCGCTACTACTAATTTTCATGTATGCCTTAGCACAATTAAATCTTCTGTTTAATTATTTGTCTTCAAAAAAAGTTAAAGACAACTGCCCTAAATTAGACTTATCTAAACCAGAAGAAACACCTTATGTGACCATTCAGCTTCCGGTATATAACGAAATGTATGTCATGGAACGCTTGTTGGATAACATAGCCCAAATTGAATATCCTAAAAACAAACTAGAGATTCAGGTATTAGACGACTCTACTGATGAAACTGTATTAACCACCAAACAACATATTGAGCAACTTCAAGCCACAGGACTCGATATAAAACATATTACCAGAACAAACCGAAAAGGATTTAAAGCAGGTGCTCTAAAAGAAGGCCTTGAAATTGCCAAAGGCGATATAATTGCCATATTCGATTCAGATTTTTTACCAAAAAAAGATTGGCTAAAACAAACCGTGCCTTATTTTAAAGACCCTGAAATTGGTGTAGTACAAACACGCTGGGGGCATATTAATAGAAACTATTCCATACTAACCAAAATTCAAGCTTTTGCCTTAGATGCTCATTTTACTTTAGAACAAACAGGCAGAAACAGTAAAGGCCATTTTATAAACTTTAATGGTACTGCTGGTATATGGAGAAAAGCATGCATCATTGACGCCGGAAATTGGGAAGGTGATACACTTACTGAAGATTTAGACCTAAGCTATCGTGCTCAATTAAAAAATTGGAAATTCAAATATTTAGAAGATGTTGAAACACCTGCTGAATTACCTATAGTTATTAGTGCGGCAAGATCACAGCAATTTAGATGGAATAAAGGCGGTGCCGAAAACTTTAGAAAAATGTTGGGTCGCCTAATAAAAAGTTCTAATATTTCGACAAAAACAAAATTACATGGTTTGTTGCACTTACTAAATAGCACCATGTTTTTAAATGTACTCATTGTTGGCGTATTAAGCATTCCCATGCTTTACATTAAAAATGAATATGCCCATTTAAGACCGTATTTTTATATCATGAGTTTCTTTGTGATGAGTACCATAATTTTCTTTATATGTTATTGGTTTATGTACAAGAATATTTATGGTGGAGGCTTTAAAAACTTCTTTCGGTATATAGGCATGTTTTTCGTGTTTTTCTCAATAGCTATGGGTTTTTCCCTTCATAACTCTATAGCGGTTTTAGAAGGCCACTGGGGAAAGAAAAGTGAATTTGTACGTACCCCAAAATTTAATCTAAAAAAGTATAAAGACAACTGGAAGCACAATAAATACCTGAGAAAAAACATTTCAGTCAATGTGGTTTTTGAAGGCTTGCTTATGCTCTATTTTGGTTTTGGTATGTACAGTGCCTTTATTGTAGGCAACCAAGGAGGTGATTTTGGGCTTTTTCCGTTTCACCTGATGCTTTTCATAGGTTTTGGTTATGTGTTTTTTAAATCTTTAGCCTCAAAAGTTTAAAGTCTCAAAACGATTTAATAACTCTTAATACAGCAGAAGCTTCTGGGGTACTGCCTTTTGCAAATTTAGGTCCAAAGCCCAATTGCGTAGCGAAACCACTTCCAAATTCATAATGTACTTGCGGAAGCACAAGTAGTTCCATGTCATTACTATCTATTTTCTGAATCATAGGATTGGTATTATTCAATTCTAAGCCTACAACCGTATGTTCATTCACATCGGCAAAAAGCGAAGCATTCAGAACAATGGTGTTTTTCTTTCTTGCGGCATCTTTACCTGTTTCAATCATAACACCAAACAGACCAATAGCACTCCAAACCTCATTGAACCGATAGGCCGGAACGTAGAGAAAATTTAGTTCTAAAATATCATCGTGAATATACTGTTCGGCAATAACCTGAATACCATGTATAAACTGATTGTTTTTTGATGCGCCTATAGTCCATTGAATAGCTGCTTTAAACGCTTCTAATTCAAAATTCTCCATAGGAAATTCTAATTCTACGGCGAAACCATCAAACATAGCATATTCAATCTCGGGAGCCCATTCCACTTTTCTGCTAGACGTTTTATTTAACGGAAAATCGGCCAATGAATTTATTTCTAATTCGCCTTGTTTTGCACCCAAACCACGCACCAAATCAAACATTAAAGGCTCTGGAATGCGAACAGTTTCATTGACAACTTCTTGACAATGAGACGAATACCCTAAAACAAAAAGAATAACCCATAAAACAGCTGTCTTATTAAAAGGGCTAAAGACGCTTATTTTTAAAAAACTCATACGATTAAATTTTTTGAGTGATAACCCAGTAAAACCAAATAATATCCGTTAACACCTTTTATTTTCTTTAGGCCGTTCAAAGTTTTAAACGGCAATATAAATCAGTTTTAACGAAATTAAGATATTTTTTTTTCAGCGCAAAGCTCGTTGAAGTTTCAAGACCTCAACTCCTTTAATAAAAACACCTAAATTAAAAGAAGGCCTAGTCAAAATATCCTTAAACTTAATATTTTTTTTGAATACAAATACAATTCAAAACATAAAAAACAGTAAAGCCTAACTTTACTGTTTTTATTTTCACTACTTCGATTAGGTGATTTACAAAACACTACAAACACATCATATATGCGGTAATAGCCCTTTTCTCTTCTTTTGTTAATTTCAGTCCAAAAATTAAATTAAAAAACTCAGTCGCATCGTCTAAAGTTGGCAACCTTCCATCATACAAATACAGTAGAGAATCCTTTATTCCTCTAAAAAGAAAAGTTTTATCAGGGCCTTCTGGCCGTCCTTTGTAAAAGCGGTCCCATAATGACATATAGCACATGTTGCTTTTCCTTTAAATAAGTTTTTAATTAGGTTGTCCACTTAAAACAGTTTGAAAAAAATGATCGAGTCTATGAAGATCAATCTGGGCATCCTTTGAAATCTTTTATTTTTCCAAATAAGGTGTCTCCCTTAAGGTAATGATATAACCAGCATTATAGCCTTTTTGAGCTACAAGCATATTACACATCACACAAAATAAGGGTATCAGCAAGATTCTGTTCTTCATATAACGTTTTTAATCTTGTCTCAAAAATTATACCTCATTGAATTACACACTGTATTTAAGGGCCAAATCTCATATTTACTTGATTATTAGATTTTATAAATGAAACTAACAATAGTATTATATTTGATTCATGCTAACACATTCCAATCTTCTTAAATGCAACAATCTTTTTATCATCGTGGCGCTTTTGTGCGCCTCACTTTACAGCTTTTTTGCATATATAGTAGTTAGAACAGATTACATAAAACTGGTTGGTCTTTACGCTATTCTCTTTGGCTTATTTTATTACAGTGTTAAACACTTTAATAATAGTCCAAAAATCTTAACCTATATGGCCTTTGGATTCAGAGTCATTTTTATTGTAGCCATACCTAATTTATCACAAGATTTTTTCCGATTTATTTGGGACGGCAGGATGATTTTAGAAGGTTACAATCCTTATCTATACACTGTGCAATCTTTTTTTGACAACGGGCAACTACCTATCCATCAAGCCGAAGCATTGCGCCATGGGATGGGCGATTTAAACGCTAGCCATTTCACAAATTACCCTCCTGTAAACCAATTATGTTTTGCCGTAGCGGCGCTATGGTCTTCTAAAAGTATTTTAGGATCTGTGGTTATTATGCGCCTATTGATTATTTCGGCCGATTTTGGAACACTTTTCTTTGGTCAAAAACTACTTAAACAACTTAAAATGCCTTCTTATTATATCTTTTGGTATATTTTGAACCCTTTTATTATCATTGAACTTACAGGGAATTTACATTTTGAAGGAGTTATGATTTTCTTCCTTGTTTGGAGTCTGTATTTGCTCCATATCCGCAAATGGTATTGGGCTGCTGTTACTTTAGCTTTATCCATTTCGGTAAAATTAATACCACTCATATTTCTTCCATTATTTCTTCAATGGTTTATTAATCTATATGGAATAAAACCAGGGATAAAACGCTTAATCGCTTTTTATGGGTTAGTTCTTTTATGTACCTTATCACTTTTTGTACCTTTTTATTCTTCTAAATTTGTTCATAATTATACACAGACAGTAGCACTTTGGTTTCAAAATTTTGAATTTAACGCTAGCCTTTATTATATAGCAAGAGAGCTAGGCTATAAGTTTAGAGGCTACAATGAAATAGAAATTATTGGAAAGGTAATACCCGTATTGGTTTTAGCGGTTACGCTCACTATAACTTTTTTGCGAAATAATAAAACCACAGCAAGATTAATAACAGCCATGCTTATGGTGTTGACCCTTTATTATTTTATGGCAACAACTGTTCATCCTTGGTACATAGCTACTTTACTTATACTGGCTGTGTTTACCAAATATAAGTTCCCTTTAGTTTGGAGTGGTGTTATTATACTTAGCTATTTAGCTTATTTAAACTTAAATAAACCAGATAAATCTGAAAACTTCGTGATTATTGCTCTTGAATACCTTCTTGTTTACGGTGTTTTTATCTGGGACATTTTTATAAAAAAAGCCCCAAAAACAGGAGCTTAATGTTGTGTAATTTTCTTTTATCAATGTTTTTCTAAATCAGTAATAATATGCTTATCATCATGCTCTTCTTTTGTAAAATTATCGTCTTTATTAAACGTAATTTTAAAAAACGTTCCTACCAAAGCATCTGATTTTAAATCATACTTTTTCAACGCTTTGGGTTTTATTTCATGAAATGTGAAAGTCGTTATATTCCCCTTTTTGTCTTTTTTCTCAAAAGTATAGCCTGTATCTGTATACCCCTTGTAGTCCGCATAAACAACTAAACCTTCTTGGTATACCTCTATATTACAACTTTTATTTGTTTCAATATCTGCTTTAAAACTTGAAAGCGTCATAATACTCAATGCGAAAACGCTCAGAACCATTATTTTTTTCATCATTTTTATTTCAGTTTTTAATTATACATTGGTGCTTGCAAAGAAATTTCAAAAACCATACCACAAAAACAGTTATAAACTACCTTTTAAATATACGGCTTATTATCCTATTGAAAAAAACGCCTATGTAAAAAACTTTACCACAAACAAATCTAACACCTCAATAACGATAAGAATAATGATGATCCACTCCAGCAAACTACTCTCTTTATGATCCATAATATCTTTAAAAAGCTCTAGATTTTCTTTAATGATTTCTATTCTGTCGTGGATTAATCGATACCTATCTTTTAAATCAAAAGAGCGTTTTAAATCTAGATTAAGCCTATTAAGCGCTTCATTTTCCCAAGTGATATCGGGCGAATCAAAAATATAAAGGTTTTCAGAAATCTTGTTTTTTATGTTAAGTACCTTACCTATAAAGCGCTTTAACTTATGTCCAGAAATATCTAACTTCCCTTTCTCCTCAAGGTATAAGGTATGTTTATTCGTTTCTATTAATAATTCTTCAGTAATTTCTGAATACCTATTTAGAGCGACAGACTGTGAGGCATTTAACATCACCAAACGAATCATTTCCTGATCTAAACTAGGAAGAATAACACTGTCAAATTGAACTTTTAAGATACCAGATTTAACAAAGACTTGTACTGAATCAGATAATTTTTCGGAAAAGTAATGACTACAAAAAGGGGTTATTTCTTTTAATGCCATTTCAATTTCAGCACTGGTCATATTGAAAAAACAGACCATGCCATACTGAAATATGTAAACAAACTGATTGTTTGAACTTTTATAATAAAGTTCGTCGCTATCTTGAAACAGCAGTTGCCACGGCAACTGCTGTTTACTAGTTTTTATATTGATAGCACTAGCTACTTGGTAAGCAACTACTGAATACATTATGAATTGTAATAAACATGTTTTAGAGTGGCTTTAAACTTTCTACTCTGTATATGGGATTATCATCATCACCATCTTCTACAAAAGATATTCTAAAGTTTAAATCAATTAAGCTTTTGTCATTTTTTAAATCGAATTGTTTTAATACTCTTGGATGCACTTCCTCAAAAGCCAATTCTTCTCCATTTTCAAACCAAAAATTGTAATAACCGTTTTTGTAAGACTTAAAAACAGCAGTTCTCATGATGTATAATTAATTATATTAGTGTTTATTTATTCTTCTTCATCATCCATACTAGGGGGTTGAATGGCTTCTGGATCATCATCAGCAAAATCTTCATAATCTTCAACATCATAATTCTCCATCGTTACAGATAATTTAGAACTTACCTTTACAAGGTATTTAGTGTCTTCTGTAGTTACTTCAACCGCTTCAATCATATCGTTATGTTGATTTCTAAAAGATATAATATCGTCATCATCATACCCATCAGGATAACGTTCTACCAATAAGGCCAATATTTCTGGCGTAAGCTTTTTGAAATCAACTATAACACGCTTTAAATTATCATTTCTATGTTTCATGTTCGGTTTTATTGTTTTTTCTGATTTGGTCATTTTTACTTGCCCAAAAGATAAGCAAAAATTAAAGGCGCAACAATAGTTGCATCACTTTCTATGATAAATTTTGGGGTATCTATATCTAGCTTTCCCCACGTGATTTTTTCATTTGGTACTGCTCCAGAATACGAACCATAGCTTGTTGTTGAATCACTTATTTGACAAAAATAGCTCCAAAAAGGGGTATCTGTACGTTCCATATCTTGATACAACATAGGTACAACACATATAGGAAAATCTCCTGCAATACCACCTCCTATTTGAAAGAAACCAATGCCTTTTTCTGAATTCTCAGTATACCAATCTGCTAAAAAGGTCATATACTCAATACCAGATTTCATGGTACTTGCCTTTAATTCACCTTTTAAAACGTAGCTTGCAAAAATATTTCCCATAGTACTATCTTCCCAACCAGGGCATACAATAGGTAAATTCTTTTCGGCAGCAGCATACATCCATGAATCTTTTATATCAATTTCATAATACTGTTCTAATACGCCTGACAACAACATTTTATACATATACTCATGAGGCAAATAACGCTCTCCTTTAGCTTCAGCTTCTTGCCATATTTTAAAAATATGTTGTTGTAATCTGCGGAAGGCTTCTTCTTCGGGAATACAGGTATCTGTTACACGATTTAATCCTTTTTCTAATAAATCCCATTCTTCTTGAGGCGTTAAATCACGGTAATTAGGCACACGTTTGTAATGCGAATGTGCTACTAGATTCATGATATCCTCCTCAAGGTTAGCACCTGTACATGAAATAATTTGGACTTTATCTTGACGAATCATTTCAGCAAAACTTTTCCCTAATTCAGCTGTACTCATTGCTCCTGCTAATGACACTAACATTTTTGCCCCACTATTTAACTGCGCTTCATAACCTTTTGCTGCATCAACCAATGTTGCAGCATTGAAATGCAAATAATGAGTTTCTATAAATTGTGAAATAGGCCCTTTGCTAGTAATCATTTTCTTCAAATTTTAATGGGTTCTTTTTTTGTTCTGTTATTTGAAAGGCGTTATCATATTCATCATTTATTTCATCATTCATAAACTTATAGCTTAACATTTTATAATATAATTTAGCCGCTAAAAAGTCTGATGATTTTTCCTTTTTGTTCGGACAAAGCTCAACAATATCAAAACCTACTACATTTTTTTCTTCAAACACTTGCTTTAAAAAGTCTAAGGTTTCATACCACAAAAGGCCGCCCGGTTCTGGGGTTCCTGTGCTTGGTAATATAGACGGATCAAAGGCATCTAAATCAAATGTGATAAACACATTATCTGTCATCTGATCAATAGCTGCATCCATCCAAGAATCATCAACAGCCATATCATGTGCAAAATATGTTTTATCTTCATCCATCACGGTTTTTTCCATAATATCCATAGAGCGTATACCAACCTGAATTAAATTAGTGGTTTGACTCGCTTCATAAACGGCACAAGCATGATTACAGGTAGAGCCTTCGTATGACTGACGTAAATCGGCATGCGCATCAATATGTAATACGGTTAAACTAGGATACATTTCATTAAATGCTCTAATTGTTCCTATTGAGATGGAGTGCTCGCCACCAAAAATGGTTACAAACTTGTTCTTTTTTATGTATTTTTTTGTGGTTTGATGCACCGCTTCAACCATAGCTTCTGGCGACGCATTTTCTGTAACAGCTTCAGTTAAATACACCCCTTGTTGGTATACTTCTGTACCTGTTTCTATATCATAAAGCTCCATATTCTCTGAAGCTTCTAAAAAAGCTTTTGGTCCTTTATCTGCTCCTTTTTGCCACGTACTTGTACCATCATAAGGCACTGGGATTAAAACAATTTTAGCCTGTTCTAATTTTGCAAATTCCTCTGGAATTCCTGCGTATGTTTTCACTTTCATGGGTTTAATATTCTACTTCGGTTAGCTCTATTATTGGTTTTTCAACAACTTTCTCCTGAGCCTTTTGGTACCCTAATATTTTTAATAAATCTTCACTCTTTTGCTGTTCGCTAAATACTTTTGTGGTGAGATTCCCATTAGCATCTCTGTTAATTAAAATATGCTTTGGCGTAGGAATTAAACAGTGTTGCAACCCGCCAAAACCACCAATGGTTTCTTGGTAAGCTCCTGTATTAAAAAACCCTATATACAATGGTTTCTCTTTATTGTATTTAGGCAAATAAATGGCATTCATGTGTTGCTCACTGTTGTAGTAATCATCACTATCGCATGTTAGCCCTCCTAGAAGTACGCGTTCGTAACTATCATTCCATCGGTTAACGGGCAGCATAACAAAACGCTTATTAATAGCCCAGGTATCTGGTAATGTGGTAATGAAGGATGAATTAATCATATTCCACTTTTCGCGGTCGTTTTGTTGCTTTTGGTATAGCACCTCATAAATAGCTCCACCACTTTCACCCACGGTAAAACTTCCAAATTCCGTAAAAATATTGGGTACATCAACTTCTTCTTCCTCACAGGTTAATTTAATTTGATTGATGATTTCATCAATCATGTACTCATAATCAAATTCAAAAGCTAATGAATTCTTTATAGGAAAACCGCCTCCAATGTTCAAACTATCTAATGACGGACAAATCTTTTTTAAGCTCGTATAAACCCGTAAACATTTTAAAAGTTCATTCCAATAGTAAGCGTTATCACGAATGCCTGTATTAATAAAAAAGTGAAGCATTTTAAGCTCAACCTTATCATTATTAGCGATTTGATTTTTGTAAAAAGGCACAATATTTTTATAGCCAATACCTAAACGAGAGGTATAAAACTCAAATTTTGGTTCTTCTTCTGAAGCAATGCGTATGCCTACATTAAATTTACCCTTAATTTCTTGAGATAGTAAATCAATTTCCTCATAATTGTCTATTATAGGAATGGCATTTCTATGTCCGTTGTTAATTAAACGGGCTATATTGGTTACATACTGTTCACGTTTAAACCCATTGCTAATGACATAGGTATCATCAGTTATTTTACCAGCTTCTTTTAAATTTTCTACAATATCAATATCAAAAGCAGATGATGTTTCAATATGAATATCGTTCTTTAAAGCTTCATCTAAAACATGCTTAAAATGGCTACTCTTTGTACAGTAACAGTAGTTATAAGTGCCTTTGTAATCATGCTTTTCCATGGCATTAATAAACCACTGTTTTGCCTTATTAATATTGTTAGATATTTGAGGCAAATAGGTAAACTTTAATGGCGCACCATACTGTTTTATTAATTGCATTAAATCAATGCCATGAAAATGTAATTGTCCTTTATCAGTTTTAAATTCCTCTTGAGGGAAATCAAAAGTCTGATTGATTAAATCTGTATATTTTGTATTCAATGTATGTTGTAATTATATGAGTTAAAGATGTATGGTGCAGATTAACTACACGTTAAGTCAATAAAAAATAATTACTATCAAATACGGAATTCTTGACGCGTAGTAGGCACAAAAGCGTATTCATGCTGTATAGCATGTATAGGAGACACGGAAGTTAGCTTTAAAATTCGGTTACTTAATCTATAAGCTGCTTTTGAATATGACTTCCTAATTTTCAAAAGCCCGAACACAGAAACAGGTTTCAATTTGTTCAGCTAATACGTTAAACCAAAATCTTAAGGGGTATTAAACCATGTCATTTTAAAATTTTGGTGCGGCAAATGTAGTTTATTTTTCAATACACCAAGCTTTTTTTAAAAAAATTTTAAGCTTTTTTTAGTGTACTTTAAAAGATCTAACTATCTGGTTTTCTGAATAAAATAAACATCAAACATTTTTAAATCGCAATAATAAAGAAGATATTACTTCTTTTTAATTATTGTTTTCATAAACTGTTTAATCTAAATACATTAACTCATAAGAACAAAGAAATATAAGTACGTCATTTTTTAAATTTGTCTTCTATTTTGACTTACTGTTTAACTATACGCTTTACGATAGTTTGTGAATTTAATTGAACCATTAGCAAATAAGCGCCTGAAGAAACACCTTCTAGATTGATATAGTCAGTTTTCAGATTACCATAGCTAACAACTTTACCCAAAAGATTAATCAACTGATATGAACCACCTTGTTCATTTAAACTCAAATATAATTTGTTTTTCGTAGGGTTGGGAAAAATACTGATTGGACTTTTAATAAGAGTGTTATTTGATAGAGTAATTCCTCCAGAAATATTGGAAAACGAAGACGCAGAAAAAGTGTTATCTATAGCTTGCACAGACCATGTATAATTACCATTAGGCAAATTATCTGTTATAAAAAACAAATTGGCTCCTGCATTACCAGGTTCAACAATAGTTCTGAAACCATCTGAATTACTTAATGACGGAATATACAGTTCTCCATCTTTGTAAAGATTCACACTATAGGTAATAGCACTTTGCATTGTTTTATCGTCAGAGGAGGCATTCCAAGTCAGCTTTAACTTATTACCGATAATTTCTTCTGAAAGCCCAGAAGGGGTACTTGGAGCTGTATTGGTCACTTTTAAAGATTCTTGCTCTTTGCTAGATAATTTTTCTGAAGATATTAATGTTGTATTTAAATAAATAGCTGCTTCTAAATCAAAATTTGACTTTTGTCCATTTATAAAGAAATCTAAATAACCGTCATTATTAAAGTCAGCCCACCCTCCAGAAGACTGACCTACTCCCTCAACTGAAAAGACTTCTGTAAAAGTAAGTAGATCATTTGAGAATACTTTACAAACCTTATCATCTGGCCAAGGAACATTTCCCGTAATTAAAATATCTAAATCACCATCATTGTCATAGTCAGCCCACTTAGCAAACCCCTCAATTACATTTGGAAGCCCTGTATTCATTTCTGTAAAAGATGTAATGTTATTTATATAAAGGCCTGTGTAATTTTGAGATGAAGCAGTCAAACCTGTAAGCAGTAAATCCAAGTCTCCATCGTTATCCGCATCACCCCAATCTATAGAGCTAAGTCGAACACCTTCAAATGTATTTTCAAAAACCAACTCAAACCCGGTTTCTGTTTGACGGTATAAACGCGTAATAGGGTCTCCTGTATTAGGAGCTACACCTGTAACTCCTGTAATCATAAAATCCAAAAGGCCATCACCATCATAATCAACCCAAGAAGCACTCCCAAAAGAAACACCTTCTACGGAAGGCAAGTCTATTTCAGTAAATACTGAATCTTTATTTTCAAATATTTTAGTAATTGAAGCACTTGAGTTGTCTTGACCAACAATTAAAATATCCTCTTGCCCATCATTATTATAATCACCCCAATCTATAGAACCTCTACTTACTCCAGGAAGCTCAATATTAGAATCAACAAACTCACTCTCATAAGTAAGAACCCTACTTATTGCACCATTATTTTCAGGAGAATGCCCAATGATTGCCAAATCCATTTTTCCATCATTATTGTAATCTGCCCAATCTAAATTACCATCATTTAGATTCGGGAAATTGTCAATCCCATTTTCAGTCAATTCTAAATTATCATTTAGATACAGCAGAGAATAAACATTGGCCAAAATATCATTACCAAATATTAAAATATCCAAATCTCCATCAGAATCAAAATCTGTAAAAGTAACAGTACCATTCCTCAACCCCCTAACACTACTCTTTGTGCTAAGTTCAAACTGCGCGTTAGCCTGAAAGATAAAACATATAGAAATCAAACAGGTTATAAAAATTAGGTGCTTCATAAAATAATTGTAGTCTTTTAGCTATAGTTTATCAATAAAAATAACAAAAAATGCAATTTCCTACAATATTTTAATAAAAAGACTATTAGGTATATATGTTTTTTTTTACAACTATAAACATTAAAAAACCTCTAAAATCGAATTTACCCACTAGTTTGTCAGTAGACTTGCTTTCGATATATTAAGACCAGTCACTTTCTGCACTGCTTTTAATTTGAGATTATAACATCATTATAGCATTTGCAACGTATTAACTTCCTGAGTAGTTAAATGTTTCCAATGCCCTCGTGGAATATCTTTTTTGGTTAAATGCCCAATAGCCACACAGTCAACACTTAAAAGATCGTATTTAAAATGATCAAAAATAGTACGAATAATGGTATTTCCTGTATTCTTAATTTTTAATCCAACTTCTTTTTTACTTGCACCATCTATATAGCTGATTTCTTCAACTTCTATAAGTTTATCTTCTATTTTAAAACCGTTTTGAATCTTTTTTAAATCTTCAAGTTTTAAATTTTTATCCAATTCAATATGAAACAAGCGTGGAACTCCATTTTTTGAATTGGTAAACTTTTTAGCCACCGTATCGTCATTGGTGAACAACAATAACCCTTTTGAGTTTCTTCCTAATCGCCCTATAGGTTTTATTTTAGCATTTGTAGCATTGGCCACTAAGTCCATGACCGTTCTACCTTTACCCTCACTTGTGGTGGTTGCAAATCCTTTGGGTTTATTTAATAATACATACGTCTTTTTTTCCGGACTTATTCTTGAACCATCATAACGCACTTCATCACCTGGCTTTACTTTATAACCCATCTCGGTAACTACTTTCCCATTAACCGAAACCAAGCCCGTAGCAATATGTACATCAGCCTCTCTACGCGAACAAACTCCTGCATTTGCTACATATTTATTCAGCCTTATTTCATCAGAATCATTTGCTTTTTTGGGCTGGGGGCTAGACTTTTTTATAGGAGCATTTCCTCTGGCGTAACTTGTAAAACGCTTATTTCCTTGACCACGTCCTGATGGTCTCCCCTTTCCTTTTCCTCCTTCTTGTCTATTCATAATGATAATTTTTATGCAAAGATATACTTAATATTACGATTCTATATTTTATGTTACATTTTGTTTTTCTGCATTAAGGATTGAGGCATTTGTTGAAGCCCCCCGACGCTAGGAGGGAGCGACTGCCGAAAGCCTGCCCCTTAACGTGTTAAGGGTAACGCCCAAAACTTTTTTAAATACGGTTCAAAATCACACTTGGGTCTAATAACAGTATACTAAACACCCCAGCTAGAATAATACATTTTAAAATATTGTGCAGTATCAAGTAGTGTATTTTTGTTTGTGATTTCCAGAGCAAAAACAAAAACACTCCTAAAAGAAAAATACTGAAATAAAAAAAGAGCGCCATATAACCTACTTCAAATTTAAATATGAGCAAGTATGCTGGAACTAGTGTTAATACTGCCAAAAGCGTTAGCATAATTTTTGAAACCTGTTCACCATAAGCCACTGGAATAGTAATGTAATTTTGAGCCACGTCGCCTTTTATGTTTTCTAAATCTTTAGTCAGCTCGCGCATTGAAATCATAAGAAACAAATAAATAGCATGTACAAAAATGACCGCTTCAAAATTTTTGTAGTACAAAAAAATAGCAAAAAAAGGTGTAATGGTTAAGATAGCCGAAATTAAATTACCTACAAAAGGCAACTTTTTGAGCTTGTGTGAATAAAACCAAATACCAAAAATATAAATAGAAAAAAATACTACCGCATTAAAAGATACATAACTAGCCATTATAACCGCTAGAAAATTAAGCACAAAATAAAAGGACAATTTGGTGTTTTGACTCACTAAGCGATCTAGCCTTGATTTTATAGGTCGATTGATTAAATCCTTTTCAGAGTCGTAAAAATTATTAATGATGTAGCCCCCCGCAATAGTAGCCGCAGAGGCCAAAACAAGCATAAATAAATTTATATCAAAAACCACTTGTCTTACCGGTATGTCATGCGCCAAAATATAGACCGATGTAAGGTACTGAGCTAACATAACAATAAGGATATTGTATCCTCTTACAACCGAAAACATGCTAAAGAACTTAAGTAGAATGTGTTTCTGTTTTCTAGACAGCATCTTAAAACAATTTGATAAAACCTTGAAAAAGCTCAGGTAAACCTTAAAGGTAAATGAAATTTAGAAGTTATAAACTACTTCCAATTTATAATCAGATAATGATTTTTTAGCCTTATCTATATCTTCTGTAAAACCTAAAATATACCCGCCGCCGCCAGATCCGCAAAGTTTAAGAAAGTATTCATTGGTTTCAATACCCTTTTTCCACAACTCATGAAATTGTATAGGAATCATGGGCTTAAAATTATTTAAAACAATTTTAGATAACTGCTTTGTGTTTTTTATAAGCGATTTAACATCGCCATTTAAGAAATCCTCTACACAAGCATCGGTATGCTTTATAAATTGTGTTTTCAGCATATTACGAAACCCCTCTTGCTTCATTTTTTCCATAAACAAACTCACCATGGGTGCTGTTTCACCAACTACACCACTATCAATTAAAAACACGGCTCCTTTACCTTCGCTTTGTTGCGCTGGAATACCGGTGGCCTCAATATTATCTTTTGAGTTTATAAGAATAGGAATACTTAAATAGCTGTTTAAAGGGTCAAGACCTGAAGATTTTCCGTGGAAAAAAGATTCCATAGATGAAAAAATAGTCTTTAGTTTCAATAACTTTTCACGTGTTAAGTTTTCAAGCACCGTAATTTTATTGAAGGCATATTTATCATAAATAGCTGCTACTAAAGCACCACTACTACCAACACCATAACCTTGGGGTATTGAAGAATCAAAATACATTCCTGAATTCACATCGTGCTGAAGGCGTTCAATATCAAACTGTACAATATCCTCATCAATATGAGCTATATATTCGGCAAAACGTTTTAGGCTTTCGTTTGATTTTAAGGCTTGCTCTGAAAGGTTTTCACTCTTTTTTAACGCACCATTATAAAAGTTATACGGTATAGATAAGCCTTTAGAATCTTTAATGATTCCATACTCGCCAAACAGGAGAATCTTCGAATAAAAAAGTGGTCCTTTCATAAAATTAATACGGTTCAAACTTTATTTTGTTTACTAAAAATACAAATTTTTTAAACAAAATAAGGTTATTATTCTATTTTATTTGCACCGAAACCGATTTGGTCGCAAATATACTGTCCATTTTGGCAATATGCAACTAATTCATTTTGAATGAATTTCAAAACAACTTCTTTTTCGTTAAAAGGATATAGCACATGTACATTAGCACCAGCATCCAAAGTAAAGCATACTTTTGAACCAGTTTCTTTTCTAAAGTTCCAAATTTTATTTATGATTTCCAAAGTATTGGGTTTCATTAAAATAAAATAAGGCATACTGGTCATCATCATAGCATGAAGTGTGAGCGCCTCACTTTCAACCATAGAAACGAAACTATCTAAATCCCCTTTTTGCAAAACTTCAGACAATGCCGTTAGGTTCTTGTGTGCTTGTTTAAAACGTTCTTGAGCAAACGGGTGCCCATGCATTAAACCATGCCCCACCGTACTACTAACCTGTTTTTCACCTTTATCAACTAATAAAATAGTATCCTGAAAATCTTTAAATATGGTGTTGACTTCAAGTGGATATTTGACCCCATATAAATTAGAGCTTCCTTGAATAGCCTCATGCTTGCCCCAAACCACCAAATCGCCTTCAAGACTTCTGCAAGCACTTCCTGAGCCTAATCGCGCTAAAAAAGAGGCTTTTTGAATAAAAAATGCTTCCTCTAAGGTATCACTCAGGGCGCTTTCAACACTCATTAAACACAGAGCCAAGGCACTCATCCCCGAAGCTGAAGAAGCAATACCTGAACTATGCGGAAAGGTGTTGGAGGTTTCTATTGTAAAATGGTAGTCTTTTAAAAACGGTAAATAAACCTCTACCCGCTTAAAAAACGTTTCTACCTTTGGTTTAAAATCGTCTTGTTGTTTCCCATCTAAAAACACCTCAAATGAAAACCCTTCACTGTGTTGTTTTTTTGAAAAGCGCAAGGTGGTTATTGTTTTACATTCATTTAAAGTAAAACTAATAGACGGATTTTCTGGAATCTGATTTTTCTTTTTCCCCCAATACTTTACAAGCGCTATATTGCTTGGAGAAGACCAAGTAAAACAACCGCTTTCAACAGATGTTGTGTAAGGCTTAGGAATAAAATAAGTTTCTGTCATGTTTTAATTTTCAGCGCTCAAAGATAATAACTTTACCATAGTTTTATAATTTCTAGCGGTAGCTGTTACTTTTAATTTTTTCTCAAAGAAATTATTACTACACTTGGCTCTGCCATAACCCAGTGCACTATAGAAATAAACACAGTGTTCTGTAACTACAAATTCTTCATTAGGATAGCTTACTTTATACAGGTCTGCTACAAGCTCTTCCTTTGGAGCATCATACAACAGCATAAAATAACTATTCTGTTTTTTATTGGGTGAAAACGGACAGGCATCAAAAATGTATTGTAATGCTTCAAGTTGTTGTATCAAAATTGGAACATCAAAACCAAAATGTGATTGAATAGTATCATGAATCTGTGCTTCTAACTGCTTTATGTTTGTTTCAACAGATTGAAATACCACATTACCACTTTGAATATAGGTACTCACATTAAACAATCCTGAGTCTGAAAGCAGTTGCCTTAATTCAGCCATGGGCACTTTCTTTTGTCCGCTCACATTTATCCCTCTAAGCAAAGCAATATATGTTTTCATTTATTTTGAAATGTTCTGAGCGGCAATATAGGCTCCTGTCCATGCATTTTGAAAATTAAAACCTCCAGTTATAGCATCTATATTTAAAACTTCTCCTGCAAAATATAGATTTTTTACTTTCTTACTTTCAAAGGTTTTAAAATTAACCTCTTTTAAATCAACACCCCCAGCGGTTACAAACTCCTCTTTAAAGGTACTTTTACCATCCACTTGAAAAATAGCTTCTGTTAACTGCCTGGCCAACTCCTCTAAATGCCCCTTATTCATATCTGCCCAACGTGTATCTTGGGTCATTTGAGAAGCTAACACCAATTTATGCCACAATCTTTTGGGTAAATCATATTGTGTAGACTTATACACGGTTTTTTTTGCTAAATTTTGTTTTAATAGTTTTAGTTGGTTTAAACAACTTTGATAGGCTTCACCTATAAAATTTATTTTGATTTGAAATTTGTAATTGCATTGAGCTAACTCAAGAGCCCCAAAAGCTGAAAGTTTTAAAATAGAAGGTGCACTCATACCCCAATGCGTGATTAAAAGTGGTCCTTCGCTATATAAATCAGTCCCAACCACCTCAACTAAAACATGAGACACCACAACACCAGGAATGCCATTAATACGTTCATCTGCAATGTTAAAAGTAAATAACGAGGGTACTGGTTTTGAAATGGTATGCCCTAAGCCTTCTACTACCTGCCATATTTTAGGATTACTACCTGTAGCTACTAAAAGTGTTCCAGCTTCAAACGTGTCATGAGTTGTATTTATGCAGAACCCGTTTTCGTTAGGCTGAATTGTTTTTACCGCATGATTGTAGAACACAGCTACCTGATGCCGTTCTGCTTCACTTAGAAAACAATCAATAATAGTTTGAGAAGAATCGGTAACTGGAAACATACGCCCATCCTCCTCTATTTTTAATGCAACACCGCGCTTTTCAAACCACGTTATAACATCTCCTGTCATAAACTGATGAAAAGGCCCTAGTAGCTCTTTCGCACCTCTAGGGTAATTCTTTATGAGTTCTTGCGGTATAAATTCGGCATGGGTCACATTACATCGCCCACCACCGGACACCTTTACTTTGGCAAGACCTTCTTTACTTCGCTCTAAAATAGCAACTTGCAGCTTAGGGTTTTGTTCTGCAATATTGATAGCTGCAAAAAAACCTGCTGCACCGCCACCAACTATAATTACATCTTTTTGCATCATAATCTATCGGGGTAATCAGAAATAATACCATCCACCCCATATTTTTTCATACGTTCAATGGTTGCTTTTTCATTCGCTGTCCAAACATTAACTGAATAGCCCAATTCTTGAACTCGCTTTACATTAGACCGCGTGACTAAGGCAACATTAGGGTGAATGGCCACCGCATTAACTGTTTTTGCAAACTCCAAGGCTTCATCCATATTCGCCTTTGTTAATACCCCCAATAGAATATTTTTGTCATGCTTAAAAACATGTTCCAGCTCATGATGTTGAAAGCTGGATACAATTATGTTATTATAAGACCACTTTTTCCCTTTGACAGCATCTTTAATTATTTGTACAGTTCCTTCTGCTGTGTTTTTCCCTTTTAATTCTATATTTAACAGGCACGAGTTACAAAGCAAATTTAAAACTTCTTCAAGTGTTGGAATCTGATAATAGGTATCTATCTTAAGTTTTCTTAAAGCTTCAAAACTATGCGCTGCCATTTCACCCGTTCCGTTGGTCATTCTATCTAAGGTAAAATCATGGAACACCACCAACTCTCCTGTAGCACATCTATGCACATCAATCTCAATACCATCAACATGATATTCTAAAGCCTTTGTAATAGACTCTATGGTATTTTCAGCGAGATGCCCTTTGGCTCCTCTATGTCCTATTTTTAAATACTTTTGTGTCATTATTTTATGGGGCGAATTAAGCCTTCCTGAGCCACGGATGCCACTAGCTTACCTGCTCTAGTAAATATATTACCTCTGGTAAAACCTCTGGCTTTTGAAGCGCTAGGTGACTCAATGGAAAACAGCATCCAATCATCAAACTCAAAATCTCTAAAATACCACATAGAATGATCTAAACTAGCGGTTTGTGTATTTCCCCAGTGTGCTTTGCTGGCATGTGGATTCATGGTTGAAATTAGTATATTATAGTCTGAAATATATGTAAGAATTTGTTGTTTTGTTGCCAAATCCAGATTGTTAGTATTTCCCTTTAGTTTAAACCACACATCAAGATACGGTGGCAAGTCTTTAGGTTCTAACGGGTTTATCAACTGTTGAGGCTTAAATTCTATAGGGCGATCTATTTCAAAAAAAGCTTTTAAACTTTTGGGCAAAAAATCACCAAACTGATGTAAAATATCTGTCCAACTCAACAAATCTTCGGGTTGCTTCAGGTTCGTTTTCATTTCTATTTGATGGTTATAACCCTCTTCATTTTTATGAAAGGAAGCCGACAATATAAAAATAGTATTCCCTTTTTGATGGGCGGTTACTCGCCTTACCGAAAAACTCCCACCATCGCGCACAATACTCACTTGATAAGTTATAGGATAACTTAAACTACCCGCCTCAAGAAAATAAGCATGCATAGAATGCAATACTCTGTTATTAGTAATGGTTCTACATGCTGCATTTAAAGCCTGGGCTAAAACCTGACCACCAAACACAATTGGACTCCCTACACTTTTACTTATGCCGTTAAATTCGTGATCATTTATTTTTTCTAGTACCAGCACATTGATCAGGTCGTCAACTGTAGTCATATCTTATTTTTTGTTTAAAACTATTAAAATAAAGAAGGTTTTAAGTATCATTTATAAATGCTGAGTTCAACCCATAAGTGCAACACACTTATTATTTAGGACTTCAATAGGGTTATTATAATTAAACTTTCTAATAGGTCTGTAATTTAGTAATTTTTCAACTTCTTTTATTCTTT
>NZ_VDCS01000090.1 GCF_006265225.1 Allotamlana fucoidanivorans
TGTGCGGTTTGTGATGGCTTCTTTTATAGAAATCAGGAAGTGGTTATAGTAGGCGCAGGAGATTCAGCCTGTGAGGAAGCCCATTATTTGTCAAAGCTTTGTAAAAAAGTAACGATGTTGGTGCGTAGAGATGAATTTAGAGCTTCAAAAATCATGGCAGCTAGAGTTCAAAATACAGAAAATATAGAGATACTATTTAACACCGAGACAGATGAAGTTTTAGGAGACGGACAAGTAGTAACAGGGGTTCGTGTTTTCAATAATAAAACCAATGAGAAGCAGGACATTCCAGCCACAGGATTTTTTGTAGCGATTGG
>NZ_VDCS01000091.1 GCF_006265225.1 Allotamlana fucoidanivorans
TACAAACTCTACTTGAAAGAATTCTATTAAACTCTAAATATTATCTATATTCAAAGTCTTCTTAAAAACCTTAACAAGGAAGTGATGCTTTATTAAAGATAAGCCAAACGCTCTATTAGTACTGGTCAGCTAAAGGACTTTCATCCATTACACACCCAGCCTATCAAACTAGTAGTCTTCTAGAGAGCTTAGAGAAGATTCATCTTAGAGTTGGCTTCACGCTTAGATGCTTTCAGCGTTTATCCTTTCCAAACTTAGCTACGCTGCGATGCTCTTGGCAGAACAACAGCTACACCAGTGGTTTGTTCAACCCGGT
>NZ_VDCS01000092.1 GCF_006265225.1 Allotamlana fucoidanivorans
TATATCTAAAATTTGTTTTTTGCTTATATTTTTTTTGCGAATTTTTAGGCTTAAGAATGCTAAAAAAGTGATGAAAATTAAATAAACATAAATTCCAAAAACACCAAAATAATTACTTTTTCCTACAAAACTCACCAAAAAAGTATGAGTTTCTATGATAGAATTTCGCATTAAAGTAAGCAAGATATTGGCTAGAGCTTTATCGCTTTCTATAAGGATAAGCAGTAAAAACAGCATAAAGCTTGTTTTTTGATTAAAATTTTTTTGCCATTTTAAAAAGAAGAAAATCAAAATACAAACAAGCAAGGCTAAA
>NZ_VDCS01000093.1 GCF_006265225.1 Allotamlana fucoidanivorans
CGTTTGTATCCTTAACCCGCACACTTGAAAAAATTTGCATCTTTCTTTGAGCTAAATTTTGTAAAAATAAAGCAAAACTTTCTTCATCAAAATCCATGCAATCACGCAAAACTATACTAGAAATTCCTCCTTTTAGACACTCATTTTCTAAAAGCTCTAAATTAGCTAAAGAAAATTTATCGTTTTTTAAACTCACACACAAATCCACAAAAGATGGAAGTAAAGTCATACCTTTAGCATCTAAAATTTCTTCGCCTTGTAAATTAGAACCAATATTGGTAATTTTTCCTTCTTTAATCTCTATATCTT
>NZ_VDCS01000094.1 GCF_006265225.1 Allotamlana fucoidanivorans
AGCGTTTGCTTAGCTCATTTAAATCTTCTTCGCTAAAGAATTTACAAAGTGGACCTTTAAGCCCATCTTTTTTAACTTGTATGAAAGCTAAGCCTTGGGCGCCAAATTTACGCACAAATTCTTCAAATCTTTGCATTTGTCTTTTTGAAAAAATAGTATCGCCTTTTGGAACGCGTATGGCTTTGATGCGATTTTTCTTTGTATCTTTGGCAATATTTGCAAAAATTTCATTATTTGACTTAGTGAAAATATCAATCACATCAATAAATTTAAGATCAAATCTTAAATCCGGCTTATCAGAGCCATAA
>NZ_VDCS01000095.1 GCF_006265225.1 Allotamlana fucoidanivorans
GCATACCGCCATAGCAGTATTTGCACCCACTCCATTGACTTTTAAAAGCATTTCAAACATTTTTTGTTCATCTTTATCCAAAAAGCCATAAAATTTATTAGAATCTTCTTTGATGATTTGAGTGATAAAAAACTCATGCTTTTCTTGAGTTTGAATTTTAGCAGAACAAAAAAGCGAAATAAATATCCCATAGCTTAAACCACTAGTGCATTTAACAATGATAAAAGTAGGTTCTTTTTTTGTGATTATTCCTTCGATGCCGACAACCATGCTATATCCTTTTCTTCATAATCTAATTTTT
>NZ_VDCS01000096.1 GCF_006265225.1 Allotamlana fucoidanivorans
GTAGCAGTAGGATTAGTAGAGCCACAGATATCTTCTACCGTCCAGGTAATGGTTACCGTACCTCCCGTACAGAAGTCAATAGACTGATTGGTAAAATCATGCGATACGCTCGGTGAACATCCCCCTGTTAAACTGTTATTTATAATAGCTGTTTGATTAGTTACCCAAGCTGCAATATCAGCATCCAGTGCATTTTGAGCTGCAGTAGGATCCGCATTATCAAACTCACAGGCATCAGCTGTATCATCAGAAGGACTAGTATAGCTTACTACTTGCGGTTGTGTTAGGGTATAGGTAGC
>NZ_VDCS01000097.1 GCF_006265225.1 Allotamlana fucoidanivorans
AAGAATTAGAAGAATTGCGCGCCAAGCAAGAAGCTGCCAAAGAGCGCCCAAGATATGATGGAAGATATAGAGAATTTACAGGCACGCCACCTCAGGGTATAGAGCCTGTTGTGCGTATTAAAGCACCTCAAAGCGGTGAGATTGTTTTTGAAGATGGGGTTAAAGGCGAGGTGAGATTTAAAGCAGAGGATATAATGGATGATTTTATCATTGCAAGAAGTGATGGAACTCCAACTTATAATTTTACTGTTGTTATTGATGATGCTTTAATGGGGGTAAGTGATGTGATTCGCGGAGAT
>NZ_VDCS01000098.1 GCF_006265225.1 Allotamlana fucoidanivorans
AGATGAAATTTTTTTAAAAAATGATCTTCAAATCAAGCAAGAATACAAAATAGAAATTTTCCACGGTATAAACCAAAGCAAAGCATCTCAAGCAGTCAAACTAGTTGCAAATAAAAATTTAACCAAAATAGTTGCTCAAATTGATTTTACAAATTTAGACTTTCATGAAAAACTAGCACTAGAACTTTTGCAAAATATTTATAAAAAGATGTTGAAACTTAAATTTTTAATAGGTATCCGCATTTTTGATTTTAAGAAAAATTTAATGTCTTTTTGCAACCAACATAAAAACATCCCTT
>NZ_VDCS01000099.1 GCF_006265225.1 Allotamlana fucoidanivorans
CTCAATTTTGTGTTGCAACCTAAATGCCAAAAAAGTCGGTTTCTCTCAGCAAAGTTCATGCTGATTTTTGGTTTTTTTGCCAAATTTTGGTTGGCATTCTGCCTCGGTTGCATAAGGTGTATTTGCTTAATTCTGTGCTTTAACCGCTGTTCTGTGTTGCACAACATTAGGTAACAATGCACATACTTCATTGCTTGTTTTTGTTTGCTTACGAAAAGTTTTACAAAACTGCCAAATATCTGGCTTTATTTGCTATTTTTACGTAAGAAAACGCAACGAAAGCATGTACCAAACCGTT